>NZ_CP033898.1:0-1200000 GCF_003814005.1 Corynebacterium pseudopelargi
GTGACGGAAGGCTCCAAAGCACTGGGCGCAACCTGGCTCGAAGTGGTCGCTGAGCTCACCCAAGCCTCTGCCGACCCCGCAAGTGAGATTCCGCAGCTATCCCACCGACAGCTCGCCAACCTCAACCTGATTAAGCCCGTGGCACTCGTCGAGGGCATCGCTGTGCTTTCCACCCCTCATGAGGCAGCAAAAAAGACCGTTGAGCAGGATCTCGCCCCCTATATCAACCGGGTGTTAAGCGCGAAGATGGGTCGCCCCTTCGGCATCGCCGTCACGGTCGATACTCAAGCGGCCTCGGAACCTCCGGCCACGCCAACGCAGATCAGCGCACCCGCTATCACCCCTGAGCCTGTTGCAGTGGAACAACCACCGGCGCAACCCGAACCTAAAGCCCCGGAGCCTGGCTGGTTTACCTCTCATGTAGAAGAGCCGGAAAAGCTGCGTCCGCGCGAGACTCCTGCGCATGATCCCAATGATCTAGCGCTTCTCAACCCCAACTACACCTTCGAAAACTACGTGGTGTCGGATTCCAACCGTCTTGCGTTTTCTGCTGCCAATGCCGTGGCTGAACAGCCAGCGCAAAGCTACAATCCGCTGTTTATTTGGGGTGGTTCTGGCCTTGGTAAGACGCACTTGATGCACGCCATTGGCAACTATGCGCAGTTGCTCAATCAGAACTTAAAAATCAAGTACGTCTCCAGCGAAGAATTCACCAACGATTACATCAATTCTGTGCGCGATGATCGCCAGGAATCCTTCAAGCGCCGGTATCGCTCGGTGGATATTTTGATGCTGGACGATATTCAGTTCCTCCAGGGCAAGGAGGGAACTCAGGAGGAGTTCTTCCATACCTTTAATGCCCTTGAGCAGGCGTCGAAGCAAATTGTGCTTTCCTCAGATCGCCCGCCGAAACAACTCACTACCTTGGAGGATCGTCTTCGCACGCGATTCCAGGCCGGGTTGATTGTGGATGTGTATCCGCCTGATCTGGAAACCCGTATTGCCATTTTGGAAAAGAAGGCAGCGGCCAGTGGTGTGACCATGCGCAGGGATGTGCTTGAGCTGATTGCCAGCCGCTTTAATACCTCCATCCGCGAGCTGGAGGGCGCATTTGTTCGTATCAATGCCTATTCCTCGATTAATAATGAGCCCATCACCATGGATACGGTCGAGCATGCGCTCCGAAGCATCATGCCCGAGCAGGAATCTGTGGAGGTCACGGCGGATCGCATCATTGAAGAAACTTCAAAGATGTTCAATGTGCCAGAACGCGATATTCGTGGCTCGCGCAAAACTCGCGCGGTGGCGCATACGCGCCAATTGGCTATGTATCTATGCCGTGAATTAACTGATTTATCGCTGCCGAAAATTGGTGAGCAGTTTGGCGGTAAGGACCACACCACGGTGTTGTACGCGGTGGATAAGATCCGCAAGGAAATCACCCAAAAGCGTGATACTTATGATGAGATCCAAAAACTTACCGCGCGCATCAAGGGCAATGGACACGCCTAGCGCCTCCTAGCTCAACATTTTCACCACACCCCGCTTCGGCGGGGTTTTTTCTTGCTCTTTTGGCTGGATAACTGCGTTTTCTACAGTTTCCACAGAGTTATCCACACCTGTGTAATTACATGCTTGTAGTTAGTGATTGTGCGCACAGAATTCCACAAAACTACGCTGTTGATAACTACCCAGATCATGTGCACAACAGCGCTGTGTACTGGGGAAAGATTGTGGAAGATTGCTTGAGCCAAAAAGTTATCCACAACCACCTTGAGTTATCCACAAAATCTCCACAGTGGTGCCCACAGGTGAAATTTGCGCCTTGAGCTTGAGAAAACATGTGTTTTCCACACCTTGCACAGGACTTACTGTTACTACCAACGAAATTTCTAGTAATTCTCTTAGTAGAAACAGGGGCTGGGGATTGTGAGGCGGTGAGCGTGAGGTGTTGCTAAATCACAAAAGTTTGGCTGCGTGTGAAACGCAGGTACGTTAGGTCTTGTAATTCTTGTGGCAGTCAGCGCTGCCGCGAATAACAAAAATCTGATCAAGATCCGAGGAGCTGTGGGGTAGAAGCATGGATGCACAAGCGGTGTCATTCCGGGTTGGCAAAGATGAACTCGCCAGCGCCGTTGGCTGGGTAGCTCGTAATTTGCCCACGAAGCCCACGCAACCAATGCTGCGAGCCATGCTCATTAGCGCCACCGATGAGGGGCTCGAATTAGCTGGCTACGACTACGAAGTGTCCACCAAGGTGCGCGCGAGCGCTGATATCGAGCAGACCGGTACCGTGGCGGTGGCAGGTCGCCTGCTGGCAGAGATCATCTCCAGCCTTCCTGGCAAGCCCATCGAGATGAAGGTTGCCGGGAATTCCCTGGAAGTTACCTGCGGTACCTCGCGCTTTGAGCTGCCCTTGATCCCGCTTGATGATTATCCTCCGATGCCGAAGTTGCCTGAGGTCACCGGCGAATTCAGCCCAGCGCTATTTGAGCGAGCCATCTCCCAGGTTTCCTCCGCCGCTGGTTCCGATGACACCTTGCCCATGCTCACCGGCATCCACATGGAAATCGACGGCGAAAATGTCACCTTGACTGCCACCGACCGCTTCCGCCTCGCCCAGCGCCGCCTGCGCTGGCTGCCGCAGGTAGAGCAGGCCAAAGCCAAGCTCTTGATCCCGGCGAAGAACCTAAGCGATCACGCCCACACCTTGAGCGTTTCCGGCGATGAGCAGGTAGAAATCGCCGTGGGCACCGGCGAGCAGATCGGCGCCGAAGGGCTGTTCGGTTTGCACTACGGGAATCGCCAAACCACCATGCGCATGTTGGACGCAGACTTCCCCAACGTGGCACCGCTGCTACCTAAGACCCACACCTCGGTGGCCAAAGTGAATATCAATCAGCTTGTCTCTGCCATCAAGCGCGTCACCCTGGTTGATCGCGGTGCGCAGCTTCGTTTGCAATTCAGCGAAGGCCAGCTCATCTTGTCTGCCGGCGCCTCGGATGCAGGCCACGCCGAGGAAATGGTGGAGTGCGAATACTCGGGCGAGGATAATTTCATCATCGCCTTCAACGCCCGCTATTTGCAGACCGGCCTGAACTCCCTTGGCACGGAAAACGTGGTGTTTGGCTTTAATGAGCCTTCGCGTCCAGCCATTTTGGTGCCTGAACCAGAGCAGATGCCAAGCCGCGATGAGCAGGGTGTATTCCCCACCCCGGAAACGGATTACACCTACTTGCTCATGCCTGTGCGCCTGCCGGGCTAGAAGTGAGCATCGGTGTACCTACGGCATTTGGAATTACATGACTTCCGTTCCTGGGAGCACTGTGAGCTTGACCTAGCGCCAGGGGTGCAATTATTTGTGGGGCGCAATGGCTTTGGAAAAACCAATATTCTCGAAGCCATTGGCACCATCGCGCACCTGGGATCGCACCGCGTATCACACGATGCCCCACTGATTCGGCAGGGCATGCAACAGGCCAGGATTTCTGCCACCGCAGTCAACCATGGCCGCGAGCTCACGGCGCATCTGCTGCTCAAGCGCCAGGGTGCGAACTTGGCACAGATCAACCGGACGCGGCTCAAAAGCCCACGCGAATTGCTCGGCGTGGTGCAAAGCGTGCTGTTTTCTCCTGAAGATTTGGCATTAGTTCGCGGTGAACCCGAAGAACGCCGCCGCTACATGGATCATGTGATTGCTGCGAAAAGGCCTCGCCTTGCAGGGGTCAAGGCTGATTATCAGCACGTTCTCAGGCAGCGGAACTCCCTGCTGAAATCCGCAGGGGCCGCCTTGCGCCGCGGCTATGGTGGCGATAATGCTGCGCTATTGACCTTGGATACTTGGGATGCGCAATTAGCCATGCTGGGCGCTCAGCTCATGTTGGCGCGCATCGAACTCATCGCATCCTTAAAGCCTTTGGTCCACGATGGCTATGCGCGCATTGCCCCGGAGTCGCGGCCAGCCTCGGTGGAGTATCGCCCCTCGGTGGATATCAGTCAGATTGATTCCATCGAATATTCCACGGAGGTGCTTGAGGCACTGATCTTGGCGGAACTTGGTGCAAAACGCCAGCGCGAAATTGAACGTGGCATGTCCTTGGTAGGCCCGCATCGTGATGATCTGGATGTGCTCTTGGGCAATTATCCGGCCAAGGGCTTTGCCAGCCACGGCGAAACCTGGTCGATGGCTCTTGCGCTGCGTTTGGCGGAATTTGAGCTTCTGCGAGCCGGCGGCACAGAACCCATTTTGATGCTTGACGATGTTTTTGCTGAGCTCGATGCCAAGCGCCGTCAGCGCTTGGTGGAAGTCACCCAAGAAGCCGAGCAGGTGATCATTAGTGCTGCTGTGGGCGATGATCTGCCTGAGGGCTTAGATGCCCACGAGGTGCATCGCCATTATGTGAATATGCAGGATCAAGGAGAAGCAAGGGTATCGGTGCTTGATGAGTGAGCAATCTTCGAGTGCTGCAGATGATCCCATTGCTGCAGCCTTTGAGCAGATGCGTGCCCAGGCGAAGCGCCGTGGAGGCTATGTTCCACGCCTGAATGCCAAGGCCCGCTCCATGGACTCCTTTGAAAGTCCTGCAAGCTCAGATGCCAAGGCTCAGCCCCGGCCGCCTATTGGCAGGCCCACTGGCAAAGATGGCAGAGCGCTGCCCAAGGCTTCCAATGTCAAAGGCATCGGCCAGGTGATCCAGCGTGAGATTCGTCGCCGAGGCTGGCAAAAGGAAATGGCCAGCGCTTTGGTGTTCGGCCATTGGGAAGAACTCGTTGGCGAGCAGGTAGCTAAGCACACCAAAGTCGAGATGGTGAAGGATAAAAAGCTTTTCTTAAGTTGTGATTCCACGGCCTGGGCTTCGAATCTTCGCTTGATGCAGCGGCAGATTCTGCAGAAAATCAATGCCGAAGTTGGCCCCGATATCATCACCGAGCTGCGCATTTTCGGGCCAAAAACGCCCAGTTGGCGCCATGGGCCTTTGCATGTGAAAGGCCGTGGCCCAAGAGACACCTACGGATAGGGTTGTCACTGTGGCTTAATACAGGGACGTACCATCTTCAACGTGTAAGCTAGAACAGGTTATTTACCTGCAAAACAAGGAGTGCAATCTTTCGTGGCTAACGCTCAGCATGAATACGGCGCCTCATCTATTACCATCCTCGAAGGCCTCGAGGCGGTTCGTAAGCGTCCGGGCATGTACATCGGCTCCACTGGCGAGCGCGGATTGCACCACCTTGTGTGGGAGGTCGTGGATAACTCGGTAGACGAGGCCATGGCGGGCTATGCCGACCGCGTAGACGTCACCATCCTGGCAGATGGTGGTATTGAGGTCGTTGATAATGGCCGTGGTATTCCCGTCGAAATGCACCCAACCGGTGCGCCGACGGTGCAGGTGGTTATGACCCAACTGCACGCCGGCGGCAAGTTCGACTCTGAGTCTTATGCCGTTTCCGGTGGTCTGCACGGCGTTGGTATCTCTGTGGTGAACGCCCTGTCCACGCGCGTCGAGGCCGATATTAAGCGCGATGGCAAGCACTGGCTGCAAAACTTCAATAATGCGGTGCCAGATCCCCTGGTCGAGGGCGGCAATGCCCGCGGCACGGGTACCACGGTGCGTTTCTGGGCTGATCCCGAGATTTTCGAGACCACCACCTATAGCTTCGAGACGATCTCGCGTCGCCTCCAAGAGATGGCCTTTTTGAATAAGGGCCTGACCATCACCTTGACCGATAAGCGCGCCACCGAGGAAGAACTCGAGCTTGAAGCGCTGGCAGAGTCCGGTGATACCGCCGAGAATGTTTCTCTAGACAAGCTCGACGAGGACGGCGATAAGAACCTCGATGCCCCCAAGCCGGAGAAGAAGAAGGAAAAGAAAAAGACCTTCTACTATCCCAATGGGCTTGAAGATTATGTCGCGCACCTGAATAAGACCAAGACTGCGATCCACCCCTCCATCATTTCTTTTGAGGGCAAGGGTGAGGAGCATGAGGTTGAGGTGGCCATGCAGTGGAACTCTGGTTATTCCCAGAGCGTGCACACCTTTGCCAACACCATCAACACTTTCGAGGGCGGCACCCACGAAGAGGGCTTCCGCGCCGCGCTGACGTCGTTGATGAATCGCTACGCCCGCGATCACAAGCTGCTAAAAGATAAAGAACCGAACCTCACCGGCGATGACTGCCGTGAAGGTTTGGCAGCGGTGATTTCTGTGCGCGTGGCCGACCCGCAATTCGAGGGTCAGACCAAGACCAAGCTGGGTAATACCGAGGTCAAGGGCTTTGTGCAGCGCATGGTCAATGAGCATGTGTCGGATTGGCTCGATGCCAACCCTGCCGAGGCGAAGACGATCATTTCTAAGGCTGTGTCTTCTGCCCATGCTCGTGTGGCTGCGCGTAAGGCACGCGATCTGGTGCGTCGTAAGTCTGCGAATGATCTTGGTGGTTTGCCAGGTAAGTTGGCCGATTGCCGTTCCAAGGATCCGGTGAAATCCGAGCTCTATATCGTGGAGGGTGACTCCGCAGGTGGTTCGGCGAAGTCCGGCCGTGACTCGCTCTACCAGGCGATTTTGCCGCTGCGAGGCAAGATCCTCAATGTGGAAAAGGCACGCTTGGATAAGGTGCTCAAGAATAACGAGGTGCAGGCGATTATCACCGCCCTTGGCACCGGTATTCACGATGAGTTCGATATTTCCAAGCTGCGCTATCACAAGATCGTGCTCATGGCCGACGCCGACGTCGATGGTCAGCACATTGCAACGCTGCTGTTGACCCTGCTCTTCCGCTTCATGCCGGAACTGATTGAGCACGGCCACGTCTTCTTGGCGCAGCCGCCTTTGTACAAGCTCAAGTGGGCGAAGGGCGAGCCCGGTTTTGCTTATTCTGATCGCGAGCGCGATGAGCAGCTCGCCGAGGGCTTGGCTGCCGGCCGCAAGATCAACAAGGACGATGGCATCCAGCGCTACAAGGGTCTGGGCGAGATGAACGCCAAGGAGCTGTGGGAAACCACCATGGATCCGAGCGTGCGTACCCTTCGTCGCGTAAATCTTGATGATGCTGCCGCAGCCGATGAGCTCTTTAGCATCCTTATGGGCGATGATGTGGTGGCTCGTCGCAGCTTTATTACCCGCAATGCGCGCGACGTCCGTTTCTTGGACATTTAAGCTTTTCGACGAAACAAAGGCCCGGAATATTCCGGGCCTTTGTGCTGCGTTATTGTTCTTCGACGTGGCTTTCGAGCAGATCGCCTAAGCCTTGGAGTTCTGGGCCTAAGATCTTTTCTGCCTTGCCGCGCAAAGACTTATAGGCCTTATCTAGGCCGGGGACGTCAATGTTCTTGGCATTGCGGTCTGCTACCTCAAGCAGCGAGTTGCATACTTCTCGCTGGTTTTGGCTTAGGTACTGACCAAAGGATTCGCCGAGGTTCGCCTTGTACTGCAACCAGTGGGGGTCGAGGGCGTCGACAAGCTCTGGCAAAAGGGCGTGGGCACCTTTTTCTACGATGCCGGGCTTTGCCTTCTTGGCTGCGGCCACAGCGCCTTTGAGTGCGACGCCGGTGATGCCGGACTGGCGTGCGACGGCTTCATTGATAAAGCGCGCTAGATCTTCGGCAACTGCCTCGCGCTTATTCAAAAGATCGGTGAAATCAGACATGGCACAAGCGTAGTGGTTTTTGGTGGAGAAAGGTGAAGCGGCCTTCGTTTGGGTTCGAAGGCCGCGAGAGGCGTTGTCATTCTTCCTCCACAGCGAGCACTCACCGGCCTCGCCGTAATCACAACAGTCACAAATGTTATCAGCTTTCACACCAGCCTCACAATAAGGGTGGGGGTGGGGTGCTTGCATAAAGTATTCTGAGCAAAGCATATTGTTAAGCAACACAAAAGCGATCGAAGGGAACACCATGCATAACGCAGCCACCACCTTGCTCCACCGCGCAGCCCAGTTCATTCCCAACCCCTATAAGCTGCCCCTGCGCGGCCAGAGGGTGCTGATTACCGGCGGCGCCTCCGGCATCGGAAGGCTCATGGCACTCGAATGCGCCCAAAGGAACGCAGCGAAAGTAGAGATCTGGGATCTTTCAGAAGAAGGCGCTCGCGCAGTAGTAGATGAAATTGAGTCCCTCGGCGTTGCTGCAAGTTACCAGGTCGTAGACGTTACCGATCAGCAGGCCGTGGAAGCTGCCGCAGAGCATGTCGGCGACATCGATATTTTGATCAATAACGCAGGCATCGTCAGCGGCGAGGACTTTTTAGAAAACCCCCAAGAAAATGTCGATCGCACCTTCGCGGTCAATGTGCGCTCCCTGTATTTGACCACCAGGGCCTTCCTGCCCGGCATGATCCGCCAAAACTCCGGCACCATCGTGACCATCGCCTCCGCGGCAGGGCTGACGGGCGTGGCCAAGCAGACAGATTATTCGCCCTCGAAATTCGCCGCCGTGGGCTTTGCAGAATCCCTGCGTGTGGAGATGAAAGAGCGCGGCCACCGCGTCAATTCGCTGGTGGTATGCCCCTTCTACATCAACACCGGCATGTTTGAGGGCGCGAAATCCAAAGCGCCCTGGCTGCTGCCCGTGCTCGAACAAGAAGAAGTAGCCGTGCATGTGATTGACGCGATCGAGGCTGGACGCCACCAGCTCGTGCTGCCCTGGACCGCGCGCGTTGCCTATGTTGGGCGCCTGCTGCCCGTGCGTGCCTACGACGCCATTGCCAAGCTCATCGGCACATCCAGTTCCATGGATGAATTTGTGGGGCGTAAAGAGAAGGCCTCAAAGTAGTAGCTGCTTGCAACGTACTGGAAACTACTGGAAACACCGTGTTTCCAGTAGTTTTCTAGTTTGACCTGGGGATATGCAAGTACTTGAAACGTACTGGAAAATTTTCCAGTAGGTGTTTGCTGTGGTTTAGATCTCTTGAATATCGAGGAACACTCGGGCAAGGACCTCGGCGAAGACGTCATTTTCTGCGCGCAGGGGAGCAGTGGCAAGGGCCAATTCGCGCAGTGCAGCAGCGGCGCGGCGGCTATCGGTATGCACGGGAATACCTTGAATCTGCGCAGCGCTTGCAGCAGCAAGTGCCACGATGCCGGCGTAGTTGCGCACCGGCTGATCTAGCTGGTCAGCGATGATGAGTACCTGCTCAGGCGTGAGTCCGCGCATCACGGATTCTGTTGGGCTCATGGCTTTTGCACACTGCGAAGGCGTGTGCGCATTGCGCGCACTTCCGGGATGTGGGTGCGGGCGAGTTCGGCCACGTGGGCGTCGAAAAGCTGCCTGGATGCTTGTGCAAGAATCGCGCGCTTGGCGGCTTCTTGTTTGCTCGTGCCTTGGGTTTGGGCGAGCAGGGTGAGGGCGCGGTCTTCGTCTTCGCTGAGTCTGAGCGTCATGGCCATGGGTCATTGGTAGCACGGGAGGGCGTGCTCATGAAGCCGGGTGGCTTAAGTGGAGTGGCAAAGTGGCTCAGCGGAAAATGGCGCAGTAGAAGATGGTGCAGCGCAACGCGGTGAAAGGACTCGCTGGAGTCGCACGGGTGTGGCCCGGAGCCTAGGTATTTCCCTTATTGCTTTCGGGGATCTTCTCGAGCGATCTGGCGGACTTGGCTTTCAACAAGAGCCCATTGCGGATAACTATTATCAATAGCTTTGAGCACTGAAAGCGTGTCATTCAGGCGGCCACGGAAGTTGGTGCCTAAAAGATTTTCTTGGTGCGAAACCCGGTTGCGTAGTCGGGTGAGTCGTTCAACCCTTTTCCCTAAATCCACGCGTGATTGATCGTCGTGATCGATATTCGGAAACGCGTTGTGTAGGCAGTCCGCCCAAAGAACTTTGGCTTTTGGGCGGAGATCCGGAAGTGCCTCCCCAAGCAAATTTGACCAATTTCCTAAAGTGAGTTGCGCTACAACATCATCATGGGTCAGTGGTTGATTCTTGCGGGGGTGAAGACGATGCCTTCGTCGTGATTCCTTCGTAGCATGCCGTCGAGCTTGCATCATTGGACGCTTCAACATTGAGTACAGAAGATCCGCTGATTGGTGTTCGAGGCACCAATTCCTGCTCCCGGTTATCGTTTCATTCCAATCTTGAAGTGCCAGATTCATGGCATTGCGCATGAGTACCTCGAAATAGGACAAATGGGAATGCAGGGCTCCAGCCATCCGGGTATTCCATCGATACAGGTCCACCGCTTTTTCCAAATCTTCACCAGCCGCCAAATAGTAAGTCTCGAATCGAGCAGCCCCGAGCATTGTTTCCAACCTGCTTTTGGATTCCATCGATATCTGTTACCCTTTTTCCAGTGAGCGTCGATGTAGGTCGGCGCACCTTACCCCACGACCCCGCGCCTAGTGCCCGGGGTCGTTGTAATTAGATCCCCTAAGCGCAAAATTTACCTGCCAAACGGTTATTTCGCGCGCTTGAAGCCGGGTGGCTTAAGTGGAGTAGCAAAGTGGCTCAGCGGAAAATGCCAAAAGCTCCCCGCAGCACTGTGACTGGGGGAGCGGTTCGCGCTAGGTAAGGCCGAGCTTGAGGCGCTTGAGTTCGGCAAGCTCATCGAGGATCTTGAGCTGCTTCATCTTCAGCGCGATCAGCTCGTCGATCGAGTCGGCGTCGGAGGCCTGCGCGCCACTCAGCTCGAACTGGTCAATTTGCTTTTCGACGTTCGGGTCGAAATCGAAGCCACAGATCCGGCCAGGCGGGACGTCCACCCAAAAGAAAGCCTTCTTTGACTCAACGAAGAGTGGGTCATCGGGGGTGAGCTCCTCAGTGTGGAAGTACTTGCGGGTGGAATCCGCCACTGGCTCCCAGTCGGTGATGCGGCGAACATTGCTGGCCTTGACCAGGCCCACGGTGGAAGGCAGCAGGTAGGCCTCGGAGTCCACGGCGAAGTCGGCGTTCTCGTCACTGATCGGCCAAACACCCTCGAAGGTGCCGTAGAGCATGTCCTGGCTGAGGTTTGCCAGATTGTCGTAGTCGTAGCCGGAGTGGGTGCGCAGTTCGCGGCCGCCCTCCTCGGCGTAGACGGGATTGACCTGGCTTTCGCGCAAGCTCACGCGGAAGATCGGGTTTTCCACACCGTACTCGGCGTAGTCAGCGATGTAGGTGGTGTTTGCAGCAAGCTGCTCAATTTCACGCTGATCGATCCTGGGGGCTTCGCCCTCCACAGAAACATCATGCAGGGCACGAACCGCTAGCAGTTGGCGCATGCGGCCGATGTTGACGGAGGGCTTGCGGCCTTCCGGATCCGTGAGCAGATCGGCCAAGTAGAGGGCCGCTTTAGAGAGTGTCAATGAGTGTCCCATTAGGGATCCTTTCTTCTTTCGGTGCCGTTTCGGGCTTTGTGTTGGTGCGGGAGGTGTGTTCTTGTTTGCCGCTATGGATATGTTAGACACATTAACAACCTAAGTGCAAGACATATACAAGTGGTGTGTGGCACATATATCGCGATTAGGTTGCACAAAGCGCTTGGTTAGTCCAGGTAAAAGGTGGATGAAGCACATCGTCGTTTCACACATCTTACGTCTTGCACATGTACATGTAGCACATCAACATCGTACATAATCACCCTGCGCCGCCCGAGGAAGCCGATGAGATCCCGTCAACCTCACCGCAGAACCCACATCCTGCTACCACGGCGATACCGCTTCCGCGCGCTCAACGCCTCAAAACGCCCTCAAGCGACTAAACTGGCACTGTTATCCTGCCCAAGAAGAAAAGGTGATTTATGAGCGACGATCTCTTCACCTCTGATGAGTTTGATCGCATTAAGCCGATCGACCTCAGCGAGGAGATGCAGACCAGCTATATCGATTACGCCATGAGCGTGATCGTGGGTCGCGCGCTGCCAGAGGTTCGCGATGGCCTCAAGCCTGTGCACCGCCGCATCCTGTATGCGATGTTCAATTCCGGCTACCGCCCGGATCGCAGCTATGTAAAGTCTGCGCGCCCCGTCTCCGACACCATGGGTCAATTCCACCCCCACGGCGACTCCGCAATTTACGACACCCTGGTGCGCCTCGCCCAGGACTGGAACATGCGCTATCCGCTTGTCGACGGCCAAGGTAACTTCGGTTCCCGCGGCAATGACGGCCCTGCTGCTATGCGTTATACCGAGTGTCGCCTCACCCCGCTCGCCATGGAAATGGTGCGCGATATTCGCGAAAACACCGTCGACTTCTCGCCCAACTACGACGGCAAGAATCAAGAGCCGGATGTGTTGCCTTCGCGCATTCCCAACCTGCTCATGAATGGCTCCGGCGGTATCGCCGTTGGTATGGCCACCAATATTCCTCCGCATAACCTCAATGAGCTGGCCGATGCCATCTACTGGCTCTTGGATAATCCCGACGCCGATGAGTCCCAGGCACTCGAGGCCTGCATGGAATACGTCAAAGGCCCGGACTTTCCTACCTCTGGCCTGATCGTTGGCACCCAGGGCATTAAAGATGCCTACACCACCGGTCGCGGCTCCATCCGCATGCGTGGCGTTACCTCCATTGAAGAGGAAGGCAACCGCCAAACCATCGTCATTACCGAGCTGCCCTATCAGGTAAACCCGGACAATCTGATCTCGAATATCGCCGATCAGATCCGTGACGGCAAACTTGCCGGCATCTCACGCATCGAGGACGAATCCTCCGACCGCGTGGGCATGCGCATCGTGATCACGCTCAAGCGTGACGCCGTGCCGCGCGTGGTGCTCAACAACCTGTATAAGCACTCCCAGTTGCAGACCAACTTCGGTGCCAACATGCTCTCCATCGTCGATGGTGTGCCGCGCACCCTGCGTTTAGATCAGCAACTGCGCCACTATGTGGCCCACCAGATCGACGTGATTGTGCGCCGTACCCAGTACCGCCTGGATGAGGCCGAAAAGCGCGCCCATATTCTGCGCGGCCTGGTCAAGGCACTGGACATGCTCGATGAAGTCATCGCATTAATCCGTGCCTCCGCCACCGTGGACGTGGCCCGCACCGGCTTGATGGAGCTGCTGGAGATCGACGAGATCCAAGCAGATGCCATTTTGGCCATGCAGCTTCGCCGTCTGGCTGCCCTGGAGCGCCAGAAGATCGTCGACGAGCTAGCCGAGATCGAGCGCGAGATCGAAGACCTCAAGGACATCCTTGCCCGCCCCGAGCGTCAGCGATCCATCGTTCGTGATGAGCTGGCCGAGATCGTCGAAAAGTATGGCGATGAGCGCCGCACCCAGATCGTGGCAGCAACCGGCGAGGTAACCGAAGAAGACCTGATCGCCCGCGAAAACGTGGTGGTCACCATCACCTCCACCGGCTACGCCAAGCGCACCAAGGTCGATGCCTACAAGTCGCAGCGTCGCGGCGGCAAGGGCGTGCGCGGTGCCGAGCTCAAGCAAGACGATGTGGTCCGCCACTTCTTTGTCAGCTCCACGCACGACTGGATCCTCTTCTTTACCAACTTCGGTCGCGTGTACCGCCTGAAGGCCTACGAGCTGCCCGAAGCATCGCGCACAGCCCGCGGCCAGCACGTTGCCAACCTGCTGGAATTCCAGCCAGAAGAGCGCATTGCCCAGGTAATCCAGCTCCAAAGCTACGAGGATGCCCCCTACCTGGTGCTCGCCACTGCGCAAGGCCGCGTGAAGAAGTCGCGCCTGTCCGACTACGAGTCCAACCGCTCCGGTGGCCTCATTGCCATCAACCTCAACGAAGGCGACAAGCTCATCGGCGCGGCCCTGTGCTCCAGCGACGATGATCTCTTGCTGGTGTCTGAGGAAGGCCAATCCCTGCGCTTCCGCGCCGACGACGAGCAACTGCGCCCCATGGGCCGCTCTACCGCCGGCGTGAAGGGCATGCGTTTCCGCGGCGACGATCAGCTCCTGGAGATGACCGTGGTCCGCGACGATGCCTTCTTGCTGGTGGCCACCTCTGGCGGCTACGGCAAGCGCACCGCACTTGAGGAGTACCCAACCAAGGGTCGCGGTGGCCTGGGCATGCTCACCTTCAAGTACACCCCGAAGCGCGGCAAGCTCATTGGCGCACTCGTGGTGGATGAAGACGATGAGATCTTCGCCATCACCTCTGCTGGCGGCGTGATCCGCACCGAGGTCAACCAGATTCGCCCGAGCAGTCGCGCCACCATGGGCGTGCGCCTGGTCAACCTGCCTGATGACGTAGACCTGCTCGCCATCGACCGCAACGTTGAAGGCGAAGGCGAAGAGGAAGCCGAGGCCGTGGCTAAGGGCGAGAAGGAAGGCCCCAAAGACAAGGCACCGCAGGCTCAGCAGTCGCTCGACGTAGATGGTGAGGCCTAGTCATGGCAATCAAGCGCAGTAATATCGTGCGGGTTTCACCGAAGTCGGCAGTCTTGACCGCGCTTGCACTTTCCTTGGTTGGCTTTGCCGCCTGGATCGTGTGTGTTTGCCTGCTCTACTTCGGCCTCGATGCCGCCGGTGTGTGGGACAAAGCTAACTCCGTGATCGGCGGCGTTGGTGGCAAGCAGGGCATCACCTTTGGCCTGGTCATTACCACCTCAGCCATGCTGGGTGCGGTGGTGGCTGTGCTCAACATCCTGCTTGCACCCGTGGCTGCCATCATCTACAACGCATCCGTAGACATCTTCGGAGGCCTGCGGGTGTATGTCCGTGAGACTGTAGATTAAGCTTTTCGACGTTCTAACGTGGGCCAAAAACCTGCATTAACCTGCTGATTTGCGTTCTTTGGAACGGGATGGGTAAAGTTCTATCTCGTTCCCAGGGCCTATAGCTCAGTCGGTTAGAGCGCATCGCTGATAACGATGAGGTCGCAAGTTCGATTCTTGCTAGGCCCACAGGAACAAAGGGGCATTAGCTCAATTGGTAGAGCATCTGCTTTGCAAGCAGAAGGTCAGGAGTTCGATTCTCCTATGCTCCACAGCCCAAAATCCCGGTCACGCAATGTGGCCGGGATTTTTTATTGCTCCTGGTGGCGGATTCGCTCAATTTCTTGCCGGCGAGTGGGGTAGAGCACCAGCAAATACACCAGCGTGGACGCGGCAATCGCGATAATGCCAAAAACGTAATGCTGCAGAAACACCAAGACGATTCCCACGATGGCAAGCAGCGTATAAAGCAAGCGAAACAGCAGCACGCGCGTGGTTTGAGACATAGCGGATAACCCTTTACTCCAACGCCAAGAAAGCAAGTGAACCTAAGGCCAATCTACCGCGTATTTTCACCTTGAGCCTTCCATCTTATGTGTGCATGCCGAATACTAAGAGCAAAGCATCTTCTCATGCCCTCTATGGAAAGGCCATCCATGAAATGCCTCGCCTGCAGCATGAGTGCGCTGTGCTTGTTGCTTACTGCGTGCTCGGGAGGTCTTGATGGCAGCACACCTTCAACACCGTCGCGGGTGACGATGACGGTGACGTCGACAAGCCAAAGGCCGTCCACGACCGTGACCATGACCCAGCAGGAAGCAACGCCTGGCCCTGTCATGGGCTATACCGAGGCGCCGGGGCAGACTACGCCCACACCTATAAATAAGGTCATTGAACGCTGTGGCACCAAGGGTCTGCATGAGAAAGGCACCACCTTCTTCACAGATGGCACCTCCGGCTGGACCGAGCAGTGCGCTGCGCACATGAAATAAAAAACCCGCCCCTGACGTGCAGGAGCGGGCAATGCGAGTGGCCGACTAGGCGTGTTCGAATTCCACTTTGGCCCAAGCGTTGAGTTCTTGAACCTGGGCTAGGGCATAGCCGGTGAGCAACTGCGGGCGAGCCAGCATCTCAGAGCTGCGCAGGTACACGAATTCTGCGTGATCCTTGGGCTGCTTGCCTTGGGCGTGCAAAGCGCGTGCCCGGTACATATCGGCGAAGTCATTGGCTACATGGTGGGCAAAAGAAGCGCGCACAGCAATCACCAGTGCTGCGCCAAGCAGCGCTACAACGGCGATGGTGTGGGAGAAGAAGAAGCCCACTGCCGCTACGGCAACCAAGGCCAAGGCGATGGGGGTAGCGGACTTGATCAGGGGTTGCGCTTCGGTGGTCTGCACACGGTTTTGGGTGGGTTGTGTGCTCGCTTCGTTCATGGAAGCGGTTTGGCTCATGGCGGGTCCTTTGTGGCCGAGTTTGTGTGTTTGGGGGATTGCCGCTCAAGTGCCGCTACCGGCGGATCAGGCTTGAGGGCTTTGGAAAAGGCGCAGGTCTGCGTTGAAAATCCGTGTCGAATCTTAAATCTTTGGCCCAGGGTTTACGCAACCATCAACATTCTCATAGGCTGTGGTGCTGCTTACATTTTTGGCTATACCCCTGTGCGCTGCTTTTTCGCTTCCTTCTAGCAAAGAAAAGCAAGGCAAAGAGGGCACCCAAATGGGGGTAACGCACCCCCATTTACATGCGCCTTTGCGCAATTTTAGCGCTGCCAAATCACCTCTGCATTGGCATTGCGGATGATGGCCCTAGGCGAGGGGGAAAGGGAAAGCTCCACCTCTAAACGTTCCTGCCCGCCACGCTGCTGCACCCGATACACATAGTGCTCATTTTCCAGCTCAAGTGTTTCCACCGTGGCATTCACAAGCCAAGAATGCTGGCGGCGCAGCGCAATCAAAGACTTCCACACGCCAAGCACTGCAGGCTCATCACCTTCGACCCACTCGGGCTTCCACTCCGGGCGCACCGCATCATCGCCACCGATGCGCTCTTCTTTGATGCCTTCCATGCCCAGCTCGTCGCCATAGTAAATGGAAGGAATACCCGGCATGGTCAATAGCAGCACCGCTGCAAGCACTGCTTTATCTTGGCCCACCTTGCTAGCAATGCGCGTGACATCGTGATTGCCCACAAAGGTATTGGGAATGAAGTGCTCCAAGAACTCCATGTGGCGGCGCACCGACCACTCAAGCTCAAAGAAGTTCGCATCGTTTAAGCCAGACCAAATCGCCTTCCATAACTCATACTGCGTGAGTGAATCCATGCCGGATTCGGCAATAATCGCTGGATAATCACCATGAATGACCTCGCCTAAGATCCACACATCAGCATGTTCCTGGCGAACCTTTGGCAGTACTTCAGCCCAAAAACTGTTCTCCATGGAATAGGCCGCATCAAGGCGCCAGCCGCGCACCCCGCGAGCACACCAATACTGCATCACCTCAGCCACATACGCCTGGCAGGCAGGATCAGCGTGATTAAGCCGCTTGAGATCCCCATGGCCTTCAAACACACCCTCGCCAATCAGTTCTGGGCGCACAAATCCTTCACCCACATGGCTAAACACCCCATCAAGCACCAAAGCGATGCCCTTTTCATTGCAGGCCGCTGCCAATGCATCAAAATCTTCTTCGGTGCCTAGTCGAGGATCAATGCCAAAGTGGTCGATCGTGTCATAGCCGTGGGTATGGGAACGAAAGATCGGACCAAGCAGCAGGCCATTGCAACCAAGGCGAATCAGGTAGTCCAAGGACTGTTCTAGTTGCTTCAAGCCTTCGGCCTTGCCGTTCTTGCCCGGGTGGGCTTCACCTGGGTTGCCCGGGTGGGCTTCACCTGGATCGCCCGGGTGGGCTTCACCTGGGTTGCCTGGGTGGGCTTCTTGGTCTCCACGAATATCTACTCCGGCAAAGCCGAGGGGATACACATGCCAAAAGATTGCGTGGTCGATCCAGGCCATAAGAAGCTCCTTGAACAATTACAGTGCACCTCCATCGTATGCACCTTCTAGCGCCAAGGGCCGCCATCCCACATAAACGGACACCGGCGCAAGCCCCACCACCCTCATCTGTGGGCAAGCAAGCTCCCAGCGCAGGGCTACTGAATCGATAAACTAGCAGCTCAACTGGGCTTCTCTAGTTTGACCTGCTCCCATGTACTGGGAAACGATATTGGAGTGAAAATCTTCAAAAAAGCACTCGCAGCCGGTGTCATTGCAGCCCTGAGCCTGAGCGCCTGCTCCTCAACTGGAGGTGCACCGCGCAGCAATGGCGAAGGCGGCCAAGCAGGTGGCGTTGATACCCCCCGCTATGTCGTAGCCATGGTCACCCACGGCGCGCCGGGCGATACTTTCTGGGATCTCGTGCGCAAAGGTGCTGAGGATGCAGCCAAGAAAGACAATATTGAGCTGCGCTACTCCTCCGACCCCGAGGCACCAAACCAAGCCAACCTGGTGCAATCGGCGATCGACGCCAAGGTCGATGGCCTTGCCGTCACCCTGCCCAATGCCCAGGCCATCGGCCCTGCTGCGCAAAAGGCAGTAGACGCTGGCATTCCCACTGTCGGTTTGAACGCGGGCATGAATGAGTACAAGAAGTACGACATTTCTTCCTTCTTTGGCCAGGACGAAAAAGTAGCCGGCACCCTTGCCGGTGAGCGCCTGCAAAAAGAAGGCGCCAAGCACGTCCTGTGCGTGATCCACGAACAGGGCAACTCCTCGCAGGAGCAGCGCTGCGGTGGTGTGAAAGATGGGCTTAAGGGCGCCCAGATGGAAATTCTGTACGTTAATGGCAAAGACCTCACCAGCGTCCAATCCACGGTGCAGGCCAAGTTGGCTCAAGATAAGAGCATCGACTGGGTCATGGGATTGGTGGCTCCGGTAGCAATTAGCAGCGTTGATGCTGTGCGCAATGCGGGAAGTGATGCCAAGATCGCTACCTTCGATACCAATGCCCAGCTCGTGCAGGCCATTAAAGATGGCACCATCCAATTCGCCATTGATCAACAGCCCTACCTTCAGGGCTACCTCGCGGTGGATTCCATCTGGCTAGCAAAGCGCAATGGCAGCGTGATCGGCGGCGATCAGCCCGTATTTACTGGCCCAAGCTTTGTTGATAGCTCTAATGTGAACAAGATTGCCGAAGCGGCACAGGAGGGCCTGCGATGAGCAATACCTCTGCAGATGACCGCCTGGTGCAACGCTCACGCATGGCAAAACTGATCAGGCGCCCCGAACTCGCCAGCCTGCTCGGCGCGGTAGCCATCTTCATCCTCTTTATCGCCGTCGCCCCTGCGTTTCGCTCCATGGAGGCCTTTTCCACGGTGCTGTATGCCAGCTCCACCCTGGGCATCGTGGCCTTAGCCGTGGGTCTGCTCATGATCGGCGATGAGTTCGATCTTTCCTCCGGCGTGGCCGTGACCACCGCCGCGCTGGCAGCCTCCATGCTCAACTACAACCTGCACCTCAACTCCTGGGTTGGTGCGGGCATGGCACTGGTGATTTCGCTGAGCATCGGCGCGCTCAATGGCTTCCTTGTTACCCGCACGGGTATTCCCAGCTTCCTAATCACCCTGGCGGCATTCCTCATGCTCCAAGGCCTGAACTTGGCCATTACCAAGCTCGTTACCGGCCAGGTAGCCACGCCAACCATCGCGGATATGGAGGGCTTCCCCTCTGCTCGCACCGTCTTTGCGGGCACCGTGCACATTGGCGGCATCAGTATCCGCGCCACGGTGTTCTGGTGGATCTTCTTTGTAGCGCTGGCCTCATTCCTGTTGTTTAAAACCAAATTCGGCAACTGGATCTTCGCCGTTGGTGGCGATCAGGATGCTGCCCGCGCAGTTGGTGTGCCGGTGGCGCGAGTCAAAATCATCTTGTTCATGTTCGTCGGTTTCGCCGCCTGGTTTGTGGGCATGCACAACCTTTTTGCCTTCGACTCCATCCAGGCTGGCCAGGGCGTGGGCAATGAGTTCCTCTACATCATCGCCGCGGTGATCGGCGGTTGCGCCTTGACCGGCGGCCGCGGCACCGCAATCGGAACCGCAATTGGCGCCATCATCTTCGGCATGACCAACCAGGGCATCGTCTACGCCGGTTGGAACCCCGACTGGTTCAAGTTCTTCCTCGGTGCCATGTTGCTCTTTGCCGTGTTCACCAACACCTCCTTTGCTAGCTTCACGAAAGGCCGTCGATGAACCCCATCATTGAACTCGACAATGTGAGCAAGTCTTATGGCAGCTTCGATGCCCTTCGCGGAGTAAACCTCAAGGTGCACCCAGGTGAAGTGGTGTGCGTGCTTGGCGATAACGGCGCCGGCAAATCCACCCTGATCAAAATCCTTGCTGGTCTGCACAAACACACCTCTGGCTCGGTGCTTGTCGACGGCAACGAGGTGCATCTCCAAGGCCCTCGCGATGCCCTCGAGCATGGCATTGCCACCGTGTATCAAGACCTTGCCGTGGTGGGGCAGATGTCGGTGTGGCGCAATTTCTTCCTAGGCCAGGAGCGCACCTCACGCTTTGGCAAATTGCGCGAGGCAGAAATGAAGCGCATCACCCAAGAACAGCTCCTGAACATGGGCATCGACCTGCCCGATGTAGATGTAGAAGTAGATAGTCTTTCTGGCGGCCAACGCCAGGTGGTGGCCATTGCTCGCGCCGTGTACTTCGGCGCCAGGGTGATCATCCTCGATGAGCCCACCGCGGCACTGGGCGTGAAGCAATCGGGCATGGTGCTCAAATTTGTTGCCGCAGCCAGGGATCAAGGCATCGGGGTGGTGCTGATTACCCACAACCCGCACCATGCCTATCTGGTGGGCGATCACTTCAGCATCTTAAACCTGGGCCGTCAGGTGCTCGATGGCAGCCGCGAAGAGGTCAGCCTGGAAGAACTCACTCAGCAAATGGCCGGTGGTGGTGAATTAGAGGCGCTCTCCCACGAGCTTGCGCGCTAAAAAAAACCAGCCCCTTTTTCTGGGGCTGGTTTTTCGTTTCTAGTCTTCCTTGAGGCGGTGCTTGGCAATCTGCTCGTCGATGGACTTCAGCAGTTCCTCATCGCGCTCCGGGGTGCCTTCTACCGGATCAGCGGCTGCGGCTGCATCGGCGGCGGTATCGATGCGCTCCTCGGAGGAATACACCAGGGTTGATTCGGTGGGTGCTTGAGCACCGAAGTCTTCAACGCGCGGCGGCTCAGTTTCTGCCTCTTGCTTGGTAAAACGAGCCACGGCGTAGGCAATGGCAGCAACCAGGGCTGCGAGCAGGGCAGAGATGCCGAACTTCTTCAGCTTCGAAGACTTCTTCTTGCCAGAGACCTTCGCCTGAGCCTTCTTCGCAGCCTTTTGAGCCTTCTTGCGAGAAGCCTTGGTTTGCTTATCGGCCTTATCGCTGAGGCGCTTGAAGGCCTTCTTGCCACGCTTTTCTACTTCTTCGGCGCTATTGCCAAATTCAGCCTTGGCCTTTTCCAGGCGCTTCTTAGACTGCTCCAGCACGCTCGATAGCTGCTCGGAAGCCTCATCGGAACGCTCCTGGGTGGCGTTGCCGGCCTCAAGCAGGCCATCGTAGAACTCGGAGGCCTTATCGTTTTTGAATTCTTGGAACTTATGCCACGCGGCCTTGACGCCACGGTAGCCAATACGCAAGGTAGTTGGGTTCATGTGCTGCTCCTTTTTCGATGTTTGCGTTTTAGTCTATGTGTCTGAGCCTGAGTTTGCAGCAAACAATTCCGAAAAAACGCGCGTATAATGCCAAACCATGACTGCAAAGACTGCAACCGCAATCCTGCACACCAACCGCGGAGACATCTCCATCGATCTTTTTGGCAATCACGCCCCAAAGACCGTGGAAAACTTTGTCACCCTGGCTGATGGTAGCGCCGACTACAAAACGGAAAACGCCAAGGGCGAATCCGAAGGTCCCTTCTACGATGGCGCCGTGTTCCACCGCGTGATCGACGGCTTCATGATCCAAGGTGGCGACCCAACCGGCACCGGCCGTGGCGGCCCCGGCTACATGTTTGCCGATGAGTTCCACCCCGAGCTGCAATTCGACCGCCCCTTCCTGCTGGCCATGGCCAATGCAGGCCCCGGCACCAACGGCTCCCAGTTCTTCATCACCGTTGCCCCCACCCCGCACCTGAATAACCACCACACCATCTTCGGTGAGGTCAGCGATGCTGCATCGCAGAAGGTTGTGGTAGATATCGCCGGCACCAAGACCGACCGGATGGATCGCCTCGTCGAGCCAGTCGTGATCGAATCTGTGGAGATCAAGGAATAATTCCGCACACCGCGTTTTAAGGCCTTCGTCGTTAGCTTTTCGACGAAGGCCTCTTTTGTAGGCAAAGAACATGTCATCACTTACTCAAAGCATCAAACGCTTCGCCCGCCCCGCCCCTGTCACCGCCGTGATTTTGGGATTCAACCTCCTTGCCTATGCCTTCAGCGCTGTGCAATCACGCTCCTGGCTCTCGCCGCTTGATGCCTCCAGCTTTGCCCAAGACGGCATCCTCTACGCACCCTTGATGCACCAGCCCATCGAGTGGCTGCGCGCGATCACCTCCTCCTTTTTGCATATCGACCCCACGCACCTGGGCTTTAATATGCTCATGCTGATCCTGATCGGCCGCGAGGTAGAAAAGACCCTCGGATCAGTGGCCTTCCTAGGCACCTACCTTGCCTGCGGGGTCGGTGGATCACTGGCAGTGATGCTCCAGGCGCCGCTTGCACCCACCGTGGGCGCTTCTGGCGCACTCTATGGGCTCATGGCGGTGTTCGTGGCGATCTGCATGCGCACCCGCTCGCAGGTAACCCCCGCCTTGGTGCTGATCGCCGTGAATTTTGGCTACACGCTGATTACCCCAAATATCTCTCTTTGGGGCCATATCGGAGGATTCTTCAGCGGTGCGGTGATTGGGTTGCTCTTTTTTACCCGCTTCCGCTTGAGCCACATGGTGTGGGTGTTATTCGGTGCAGAGCTTCTCGCTGTGGCCTATGTGGGCAATTCCATGGTCTAAGGGTGTCAAATACCTCCCCCTTTTTGTGCTGCGAAGCATTCTTCGGCGCTTTTCGCCCTTGAGCTGGGCAAAGGGAAAGTTTTCCACTGGGGCTGTTGATTGCTTGCGCCTCAAGGTCTTTGTTCACAGCCCGGTGTTTATCCACAGTAGTTATCCACAATGTGGATAACTACATCGATGTAAGATCCCGACAGAGTTTCGAAAAACCCTGGTGTTCGAATGATCTGAGCTGGGTTTTGTTATTTCAGCTTCGAACAATGCCCAGCTTGGGTATAAAGGGGAAAAAGTTATCCACAGTCTGTGGAAAGAGCTGTGGGGAAGTTCAAAGTGTGATTTTTGCACACCTTTATCCACACCTGTGGATAACTCTGTATGTGGATAGAAAAAACGCCGGGCATTCGCATTGCCCGGCGTAGGTGAAGGAACTAAAAGGCGTTAGCGCCAACCCATCGTCATTAAAAGGCCAAGGGTGAAAAGCCCGAAGCCAATGCCGTAGTTCCAGTTGCCTAACTCCACCATGAAGGAGAGCTCGGGGCCGGCCAGGTAATACACAATCAGCCAGCCAAGACCCAAAAGGAGCAGGCCAAACATGAGGGTCTTATACCAGATCGGGGTGCCAGCAGAATTCACCTTGACCGGGGTGCGGTTGGTGGCGCTGCTGCTAGGAACGTACTCGTTAGACTTGGTTACTTTTGCCTTGGGCATGACTTCGCTTCCTTGTTGTTTATGTCGAGATTATCCGGTGATGGCGCCGAGATCGAATTCATAGGTGCGGATGGTGATGGTGGCATCCTTGCGCACCTGCTCTCCGGCCTCTGGGGTAGAACCAGCAATCTTGCCGCGATCAGTGATGATCGGCGTGGCCACGGTGCCTTGTTCTGGAAGTTTGGTTACATCACCGGTCCAACCAGCCTGGCGCAAGGTGTTCAC
Source organism: Corynebacterium pseudopelargi (assembly GCF_003814005.1). Lineage (NCBI taxonomy): Bacteria > Bacillati > Actinomycetota > Actinomycetes > Mycobacteriales > Corynebacteriaceae > Corynebacterium > Corynebacterium pseudopelargi. Next base: position 23,588 of record NZ_CP033898.1, read on the forward strand.
GGCCTGCTGCGGCGATTGCATCCTGATATCGGGCATCACCATGAGCTGGCCATTCGAAACCTGCACCACCACTTCAGAATCAGCGGGCAGATTCTCGCCCTCAGAGCTCACCGCAATCACCGTGCCCTCGGGCTCGAGTGAATCGACGCGCTCAACGCGGGGGCGGAAGCCCAAGGCCGTGAGGTTGCCTTCTGCCTGCGACCACTGCAAACCGGTAATATTTGGTACCCGCTCAGTGGCTTTACCAGTAGAGACGGTAATGGCCACCTTCGATCCGCGAGAAACCTGCGCGCCAGCCGAAGGGCTTTGTTCCATCACTTCGCCCTTTTTCACCTCATCGGAGGCATCTTCACGCACGGTGGAATCAAGCTCCAAGCCGGCCTTTTTTAGCTCGCGCTCGGCTTCCTTGGTGGTCTTGCCACGCAGATCGGGCACCTCGGTGATCTCCTTGCCAGAAGATACCGTGAGCGTCACCGTGGAATTCGGCGGAACCGAAGAACCGGCCCCAGGATTACTCCTGATCACCTCGCCACGCTGAATCTGCGGATTCGGCTCCTCATTCACAGCCACCTGAAGCTGCAAGGATTCAAGCTTTTCCACAGCCTCCTGCTGCGACATGCCCTCTAAGCCTGGCACCATCACCATGTTCTTCGAGGCACTTGAACCACCGCTGAGGTAGTCATAGGCAAAGGCGCCACCAATGCCAAGCACTGCCACGGCAAGCAGCGCTGCGATCACCTTTAGCGCGGAGTTCTTATTCTTCTTCGCCGGTACCGGCGTGGGTGCCTGATGCTTAGGCGCAGCCGGCGGCTCCTGTTGCACCTTGGTGGGCGCTGCCGCAGGGGCAACCTGGGTTGGAGGATCGACGGGATCCACGTAGCTTCGAGCGGCGTTGGTTACCGCATGGCGTTCCAGGCGCTCAAGATCCTCGGCCATTTCTTGGGCCGATTGATAACGATCCGCCGGGTGCTTGGCCATGGCCGTGAGCACCACCGCATCCACATTCACCGCGGCCGTGGGGGTGAGATCGCGGATATATTCGCTCGGCTTCACCGGATCTTCTTGCACATGCTGATAGGCCACGGCAAAGGGGGTTTCGCCCTCAAAGGGCGGGTGCGCGGTGATGGTTTCATACATCACGCAGCCGAGGGCATAGACATCCGAGCGGGCATCGGCAAGCTTGCCGCGCGCCTGCTCAGGAGAAAGGTATTGCGCCGTACCAATCACCGCAGAGGTCTGGGTCATGGCGCTGGTAGCGTCGTCAAGCGCCCTGGCAATACCGAAATCCATGATCTTCACGGCACCGGTATTGGTGATCATCACATTGGCCGGTTTGATATCCCGGTGGATGATGCCGGCCTCGTGGCTTACCTGCAGCGCATGGCACACCGGAATAAGCGTGCTCGCAGCCTCGGCGGGAGTCAGCGGGCCGTCTTCACGGATGATGTCGCGAAGCGTGCGTCCATGCACCAGCTCCATCACAATATAAGGCGTATTCAGCCCAGCAATTTCCGTCTCACCCGTGTCATATACCGCCACGATATTGGGGTGATTCAAGCGACCGGAATTTTGCGCCTCTCTGCGGAAACGCTCGCGGAAATTCACATCGCGTGCCAAATCGGCGCGCAGCATCTTCACTGCCACCTGGCGGCCGAGCAAAGTATCGGTAGCAACAAAGACTTCCGACATGCCACCGGTGCCGATCACCTGGCCGAGTTCATAGCGATCTGCAATCATGGTGTCTCACCTGCCTCTGGTGTAGCTGGCTCTGGCTGCTCTGGTTGCTCTGGTTCGGGCAAAAGATCACTGAGCTTTTCTAAGATCGAAGGGCTCGTCGTCTTCGTGGGGCTCGGTGTTTGCGTCTCGGGGGTGTACTCCTGCGTTGGCTCCGGGGTGTATTCCTCCACCGTGGTTTCTTCCACCGTGACTACCACCGGCGGCTTCGAGGTAGAAGGCTTCGGGTTGAGCAAAGAATCAAACATGCCCTGGGAAGCAGCCCACACCACGCCACCAACGATCGCGGTAAGCAGCAGCACAAGCATCACCGCCGGGGCAGAAGATTTCCGCGGAGCAGGCGCAGGCGCCGGGGCCGCGTAGCGACCCTGCATAGGCACCCTTTGCTGCGGTGGCACATGCGCTGGCACCACCGTGGTGGGTTGAGCTACCTGGCCAAGCATCTGCGTGGATGCGGTACGAGGCGGCTGCGGGGCCACACGCTGCAATTGCACCGATTTTGGCTGCGGTGGGCGCTTGCCCATGCGCACCGCGGAAATAGCGAGGGCAAATTCATTGCCATCGGCAAAACGCTGGGTTGGATCCTTACGCAAAGCAATGCCGATGAGCTCTCGGGCCTGGGCCGAGACCGTGGTGGGCAAAGCAGGAGGAGCTTGGTTGATATGGGCAATCGCCACCGATACGGAAGTATCCCCGCTAAAAGGCCGGTGCCCTGCCAACATCTCGTAACCGACCACGCCAAGGGAATACACATCCGTAGCGGCGCTGACGTCGCGGCCTTGGGCCTGTTCGGGGGAAACATATTGCGCGGTGCCAACCACCATGCCGGTGCGGGTCAAAGGAACAGCCTCGGCGGCCTTAGCAATGCCGAAGTCGGTGATCTTGACCTGGCCAGACTCGGTGATGAGCAGATTGCCGGGCTTAATATCGCGGTGTACCAAACCCATACGGTGAATGATGGAAAGGCCATGGGCTGCCTGCTCTAACACATCGAGGGCGAGGCGCTCATCTAAGCTGCCCTTCCTGCTGAGCATATCCGCCAAAGATTCACCACGGACATACTCCATGACGATGCAGCATAAGGTGCGCCCGGAATCATCGGTGGTTTCGCGATAATCATAGGTTTCTACCACGTTGGCAGAGTGGATATTTTCGCTGGCCAACGCCTCGTTGCGGAAGCGCGAGAGGAATTCATTGTTATCTGAAAACTCGGGCCTTAATACCTTGATGGCCACCTCGCGTTGGCGGCGTAGGTCGTCGGCAAGCCAAACGGTAGACATGCCACCTTGGCCAACGACCCACTGCAGGCGATAGTCATCGCCCAACATCTGCTGAAGTGCTTGATCAGTTGCCATTTATGCTGCTCCCTGTGCCGCTTGGATCACCGCACGGCCGATCGGGGCGGCCACGGAACCGCCAGTTGCTGCCTGGCCACGATCACCGCCATTTTTAACCACCACAGCCACGGCCACATCAGAGTCCGGGGCAAAGGCAATGTACCAAGCGTGGGGGTTGGAATTACGAGAATCCTCGCCATGCTCGGCAGTACCGGTCTTGGAGGCAATATTTTGCCCCGCATACCCGGCGGTGTGCTGCTCAGATAGACGCATCAAATCAGTCAGCGTTGCAGCCTCCTGCTCTGTGAGCGCCTGATTCAGTTCCTGGGGCTTGACCTCAGTAACGGTGTGCAAATCGCGGGTGACCACCTTCGACACCACATGCGGAGCCATGCGCTTACCGCCATTAGCCACGGTGGCGGCAATCACGGCATTTTCCAACACCGACATCGCTACGTCGCGCTGGCCAATAGAAGACTGCCCAAGGGCTGCATCATCGGGCAGCTCACCAATGGTGCCGGCAGCCATAGGCAAACCCAAGTCATAGGTATCGCCCACACCAAAGGAGGCCGCAGCCTCGCGGAAATTATCGGCACCAGCATCAATACCCATCTGCACAAATGCCGTATTGCAGGAGTACTGGAAGGCCGTAGCCAAGCTCACCGTCTGCTGGCCCGCACAGGTTTGGCCATCGTAGTTTTCCAAGGTGGTGTTGGTATTAGGCAAGGTAATATTCGGCGCCCCCGTCAATTGAGAATCAGGGGTATAACCTGCGCGCAGACCAGACAAAGTGGTGACCACCTTGAAGGTGGAACCGGGAGGCAAAGTCTCTTGGGTTGCGTGATTAAGCAGCGGATCGCCGTCATTAGCGTTGTAGTTTTCCCAAGCAGATTCCGCGGTATTGGGATCTACGATCTCTTGGGGGTTAAAGCTCGGGGTAGAAGCCATGCTGAGGATCTCGCCGGTAGATGGACGAATAGCCACCACAGCACCCTCGTAGCCGGCATTGGCCAATTGGTTATAGGCCACCTCTTGCACCTGCGGCTTCAAGGTCAGCTCCACATTGGCGCCTGCCTTCTGCTTGCCCAAAAGATCATCCCAGATACCACTGATGCTCAAAGAAGGATCAGTGCCACTGAGCATGCTGTTATAGCTGGCCTCGATGCCTGCTGCACCATAAAGATCAGAGATATAGCCCTCCACCGGGCCATAGGCCATGGGGTTGGCCACATAGCGGCGCTGATACAGCCCATCGGCATCTTGATAAGACTCCGCAAGGATCTGACCATCGGCGGAGATCTGACCACGGGGCTGCTGCTTCATCTCGATGAACCCACGTCGGTTCAGGGGATTTTCCGCGTACTTTTCGCGGCTAAAGGCCTGGATGATGGTGAGGTTAATCAGCAGCACCAAGATCAGCAGCAGCGCGAACACACTGGTAAAGCGAATTGAACGGTTCATCGGCTTGCCTCCACACCTGCTTGGTCATTGGAATAGCTGGAATCGGAGATTCTTAAAATCAAGCCCAAAAGAATGTAGTTTGCCATCAAACTCGAACCACCCTGAGACATAAACGGCGTGGTCAAGCCAGTCATCGGCATCAAGGCAGTAATGCCAGCCACCACCACAAATACCTGGATGGCGATGGTGAAGGACAGCCCGGCGGCCACCAATTTGCCATAGGAATCGCGCGAGCGAAGCGCCGTGCGCAAACCGCGGGTGACAAAAATGCCAAAGAGCACAATCACAGCCGAAAGGCCGATGAGGCCGAGTTCCTCACCAACCACCGCGAGGATGAAGTCGCTTTCTGCCACCGGGATCAGCTCTGGGTGGCCCTTGCCCAAGCCGGTGCCGGCAATGCCGCCGGAGGAGAGGCCAAAGAGCGACTGTGAGAGCTGATAGCCCGTGGTGTCGTAGTGGGAGACAGGGTCGATGAAGTTTTGTACGCGGGCCTGGATCTTATCGGAGATCTGATACACCGCCGTGCCACCGAGGGCCACCAGTACTGCACCAATGAGCAACCAGGAAACGCGACCGGTAGCGAGGTAGAGCATGGCCAGCACCGTGGCAAACAGCAGCAGCGCCGGGCCGAAGTCGTTTTCGCCGGCCATGATCAAAATGGCCACGGCCCACACCGCAAGGATCGGGCCAAGATCGCGCAGGCGCGGGAATTCAAGGCCAAGGATGCGGTAGCCGGCAACATTGAATAAGGCGCGCTTATTTACCAGGAGCTGTGCAAAAAAGAGCAGCAGCAAAATCTTGGAAAACTCACCAGGCTGCACCGAGAAGGGGCCAATAGAGATCCAGATATTTGCATCAGCATTCATCTCTGTTGGCCACACCAGCGGAAGCGCAAGCAGAATCAAGCCAAGCAGACCCAAAATATAGGAATAGCGACTCAGGCTGCGGTGATCGCGAACAATCACCAGCACCGCCACCATCAAAGCCACGCCAATGAGCGTCCAGATCACCTGCTTGCTGGCCAGGTTACGATCTTTTGCCAAATCAAGGCGATAGACCATGGCAAGGCCAAGGCCGTTGAGCACAGAGGCCACCGGCAGCATCACCTGATCGGCATGGGGTGCGGTAAAGCATAAGGCCAAGTGGGCGATGGTGAAGACGACGATAAAGCCGCCGATCACCCAGAACACCTCGGAATTTACCCCGGCACCCTGGGCAATGTTGAGGTTAATCACCGTCACGGCCATAAGCACCGCTGCGAGCAGCAGCAGGGCGAATTCGGTACGTCGTGCGGCTAAGCGTTGAGTGAAACTCATTTGCTCACCTGCCTGCAGTTTTCACCGGGAGTGTTGAGATCTTCCGGTGAGCTGGAAGCACGAGGGGTACTCGTTGCGGTGCTGCTGGGAGTAGCGCTCGGCTTGGCACTGGTTTTGGTGCTGGAGGCCTCGCGGGTCACGCACACCGGCAACGCCTCTTTGGCCAGGCGCTGGGTTTGCTCTAGTACCTCGTCATAAGAACCACCCTCTGAAGAATCCACCGAGGAGCGGGCAGATTCCTTCAGATCATCCACCTTGAAGGGGTTGCAGGGTTCTTCTGCATCGCTGGCAATCAACGTCAGTTCGCTATCTTCGCTCAAACACGCGCGCTGATATTCCTTGTGCAGGTCCTTGCCAAAGACGCTGAAATCTACGCCGTGCTCGATCACGATCTGGCCATCACGGGTGGCCACATAGTAGCGCTGCTCAATGGTCTTGGTAGCCCACCAGCCACCAATGATGAGTGCGCCAAGGACCACCAAAATGCCAAGCACGCCCAGCAGTTTCTTGGTTTTTGCCGGCTGCGCAATTGAGTCGGGTGGATTGGAAGCCTGGTTGGAAGGATGTGGCTCAATCACCTGCGGTTCGCGCCCCGTGGAGGCGTCTTTGGCACCGGGGTTGTGCTGCGATAAGGCAATGGCCGCGCGGCCTGCTGCGGTATCGGGGTTGGGCTGATCAAAGGTGCTGCCCAACAGCGCACCCACGGTGGCGGGTTTGGTGGGCAGGGGAGTCGCAGGATCGTCGCCTTCGACGATGTCGGCTACGACCACGGTGACGTTATCCGGGCCGCCAGAACGAAGCGCGAGATCTACTAGGCGGCGTGCGGCCTCTGCTGGCGAGCCCTGTGCGAGTTCTTGTTCGATGGTGGAGTGGGTAACTGGATCGGAAAGCCCATCGGAGCACAGCAGGTAGCGATCGCCCAGTTGCGCGTCGATGCTTCGCAGTGTGGGCTCTACGGGCCTGCCGGTGTAGGCCTTGAGAATCATCGAACGCTGCGGGTGAGTAGAAATATCACCCGGATCCAACTCGCCCTTATCTACCAACGATTGCACATAGGTGTCGTCGATGGTGATTTGTTCTAATTGGCCATCGCGGAGGCGATAACCGCGAGAATCGCCAACATGGCACAGTGCCAATTCGCTGCCATTGAACATCAGGGCAGTCAAGGTGGTGCCCATGCCATCAGTTTCTGGAACCTCGCGCACGCCCTGGGCAATGGCGTGGTTGGCATCATCTGCCCCGGAAGCAAGCAGCGCGAGCATGTCATTATCGCCGGGGTCTGCATCGAGCGGCTCGAGGTGGCGAATCATGATCTGCGATGCCACTTCGCCTGCGGCGTGGCCACCCATGCCGTCGGCAAGCGCAAGAAGGTGCGGGCCTGCGTAGGCGGAGTCTTCGTTATTGCCTCGGACCAATCCACGATCGGAGGCGGCGGCGTAGTTGAGTTTCATTAGCCGTTCAACCTTATTGTCGTGCGTCCAATTTTGATGTCGCTGCCTACCGATACCTTCTCGGGCTGGTCAATGCGGTAACCCCCGGCATAGGTGCCGTTGCGCGAATCGAGATCCTCAATAAACCACTCACTGCCGCGCTTGAGCAGGCGAGCATGGCGTGACGATGCGTAGTCGTCGCTGAGCACAAAATCGCAATCTTGGGAGCGGCCAATAATGATCTCTGATTGCTGGCCAAGTGCCAGGCTGGAACCGAGCAGCGGGCCATCCACGATGGCGATTTTTCTTGGCATAGCGCCGCGTTTTGGCGCTGGCGCCGGCGGAGCTTGGGTGTATTGCACGGGCACGCCGGGCATGCCTTGGGCGGCCGCGGCTTTGGTGTCGCGGCGGAGGGTGTTCAACGCAAAGAGGATGAACAGCCACAGCAGTGCTAGCAGCGCAATGCGCAATACAAGCAAAATCACGGAATCCAAGGGGGATGCTCCTAGTTCGGTTCCAGGTGTTGAAAGTCGGCTTAGCGCTGGGAGTCGACGATACGTACTTCGATGTGCGAATGACCCACGGTGATCACGTCGCCGTCGGCAAGCAACCAATTTTCCACTGGCGTGCCATTGACGGTGGTGCCATTGGTGCTGTGCAAATCGGTCAGCACCGCATCTTGACCATTCCATTCGATCTCGGCGTGCTGGCGCGATACTCCCGTATCAGGCAGGCGCAGATCAGCATCATTGGAGCGGCCAATGATATTTGATCCGATGCGCACGAGATAGGTACGCGAGGACCCATCCTGCAACAGCAGGGTCATGCTCAACCCTGTCTCTGAAGTTTCGGGCTCACCCACTGGCACGTTGGGGTCGTGCTCGGGGGCTGCGGACATGTACTGGGTGCTGGGCTGTTGATTCATGCTGTCCACGGAAGCCTCGCTTTCTGGTTGGGGTGCTTCTTCGCGTTGGGTTGGTTGTTGGATAAAGCCCATCTGGCCACCGGGTCCGGTGGCGGTAGCGGCATGCAGTTGCCCGGTGCGAAGCCCGCGGACAGATACCACTGCCACGGTGATCGGGCCTGCTGCCTGCCAGCCTTGGTTTCTGTAATAACGTGCGAGTTGGTCAGCAAAGTTTTGGGGCAGACGCGGGTGTTCTGCCTGGAGGTTGGCAAAATCTTTGGCACTGACTTCCACGCGGAATTCATTGGGTGCCTCGATGGTGCCTTCGTAGGTATGAACCGTATTGTCTTCTGCTTCTTGTTTGAGCAGCTCTTCAATTTCGGCTGGTACAACGCGCCCGCCAAATACGAAGGCGAAGCTATTGTCCAAACCGCGTTGCATCGCGCTATCGAGCTTGGCGATCTTGCCCATTAGTGACACAGCGTTCGCCTCCTTTTGCGTCGTTGTCTGTACTCATACTGCTCGTTTGCGGCAATCCCATGTGCCTTTGCAAGCACGCAGCGCATCACCACAGGTGTGTGGCACCCTTGCAAGTAACCGTGAGGCTACAGTGCAGCTACGGTGCAACCCCACTGCAACTACAGTGCAACCACAGGGCGGTCGCAGTGCAGCTACGGTGCAGCTACGGCGCAGCCACAGTCAAGCAAAGGTGAAGCCATAGCGAAGCTATAGCGAAGCTATAGCCAAGCCACGGTCAAGCCCTAGTATAGAGTCCAAACGCATTTTCGCCCTATTGTCCTCTGGCGCTTGTTCAACATTTTTGGCCTTTGAGCTGGATTATTGGTGGATTCTGCCGGTGACGTGTTAGGTTATTCCAGTCGCAATAATGCATCACCTGCCCAGGTGGCGGAATTGGCAGACGCGCTGGCTTCAGGTGCCAGTGTCCTTTACGGACGTGGGGGTTCAAGTCCCCCCCTGGGCACAGATAACCGCAACCGAGAAGGTTGCGGTTTTTCCTTTATCTTCTCTAGTCTGTTTGCAATGAATGTCATTTGGAAGGGTTTGAGTACCCAGGCGAAGCTCTTATTGTGGACCCAATTCGCCTTCAATGTTGGCTTCTACTTAGTCGTTCCCTTCCTCGCCATCTATATGGCAGACACCCTCGGCATTGCAGGTGCCACCATCGGTGTCATCCTCGGGCTGCGCACCTTTAGCCAACAAGGCCTTTTTGTGCTCGGCGGGATCTTAAGTGATCGCTTCGGCCTCAAACCGGTGTTGCTCAGCGGTATTGCCATCCGGGTGCTCGGCTTCCTTATTGCCGCCAAAGCCCAATCGGTGATGGGTCTTGGTCTTGGCGTGGTGCTCATTGGCGTGGCAGCGGCCCTATTTTCACCAGCGGTAGAAGCAAGGCTGGGTGGTTTAACGGCCAAAGAACGTGGTGGCAAATCTACCCAGGATGTCTTTGCCGCCAACGCCACCTTCCTTCACGCGGGTTCGCTGATTGGCCCGGCCTTCGGCGCGCTGTTGATTCCCCTTGGCTTCGAGGTGGTGTGCCTTGTTGCCGCCGGCATCTTCGTGCTCCTATTTTTCTGCCACCTGCGTTGGACTACTCAGCCAAAGCCGCAGCTTGCGCCGGAGACCATTGTTGATACTTCGAGCCTTTCGGGTCTTGGCACGGCCTTGCGCCACCGCGCCTTTATGGTCTTTGCGCTGCTGGTTTGTGCCACCCAGGTGTCCTATCACCTGCAATATATTGCTCTTCCTGCCTGGCTTCAGCACGCCGATCTGAACCAAAGCTTGGTGGGCTGGCTTTTTGCTGGAGTAAGCATTTATGTGGTGGCAGGCCAGATGCGCTTTTCGGCGTGGTCGGAATCGCGCGGTGCCGCCTTGATGCTCCCGCTTGCCATGCTGATCCAGGCTTGTGCCTGGGCGGCGATGGCGGTGTTTGCCCTTGCTGGCGCGCACTCAATATGGCCGCTGGTTGCCTTCTTGGTGGTGCTGCATGCCGGCCAGATGCTCATTGCCCCGATGGTGCGCTCCATCGTGGTCATGCTGGCCCCGACGCGGCTTCTGGGCACCTACTACGGTTTGCTAAATACCCTCGGTGGCATCGCCGTACTGGCATCTACTTCCTTCTACGGCAAGCTTATCGACGTATCCTTCCCCAGCGCTTGGCTGTTTGCCGCAATCTTGCTAGGCCTTTCTGCTTTTGGCCTTTGGTATTTCCGTGGCGTGTATTTGCAGGAGGCAGAGCAGCAAAACCCTGAGCACTCATAGAAAGCAGCATCAAAGCGAAGGTGGGGGCCAGGGCAATCCAAGGGGCTTGTTCCACATAGGGCAAGCCCTCTGCCAGCATTGCGCCCCACTCGGGGGTTGGTTGCTGCGGTCCCATGCCCAAAAAGCCCAGGCTGGCTAGTGCTAAGGCCTTGCCTGGCAGGCGAAGGAAGCTGTGGCGCAGTAGCGGGCCTGCGATCTCTGGAAGCAAAAAGCGCAGGTAGGTGCTGGCCCGTGATTCGCCAAGGGTGGGCAGCATGGCGATGTAGGGTTGCAGCTTGGCTTCGCGCAATAGATCGCGCGCATGGGCAGCCAGGGGTGCCCAGGATGCCAGTGCCACGGCAATGGCTGCGCTCATCATGGAAGGCCCTGCTACACCTGCCACGAGCAGGCCTGCTAGAACAGGGGAGGTGGCGTTGGTGACGTCGACAAGCCCTGCGCTCCAACGCGGCATCACACTGGCAAGCAAGGCCAGCAAAATACACAGCAGGGTCACCGCGATGGCAAAGCTCAACGTCAAGGCAGCACCATAGGCCAAACGAGCCAACACGTCTCTACCTGCGGCATCGCTGCCAAGGGGCAAGGCCAGGCTCGGTGGCTCAAAGCGCGGATGATCCAGGCTATAAGGATTACGGCCCAAACCAAGCGCTACGCACAGCACCACCGGAACGATGGTGATGATGGGCAACGCCAGATCACGCGAACGCCGCGGCGCCTCAGGGGCAGCCACCGGCACATTGCTTTTGGCGGCAGCACCGAGCAGTAGGCGATGGATACCTTGGGCTGCGATGCCCACCAGTGCCGCGAAACCGAAAAGCAGCAGCACACCTGCCTGCAGCAATGGGATGTCTTGGGCCTTTGAGGCCCCGAGGGTCAGCCTGCCAATGCCGGGGATGGCAAAGATCTCTTCTACCGGCACCGCACCACCGGTCACGGCCACGATCACTAAGGCAATTTGGTGGATCACGGGGGCAAGCGCGCGGCGAAGCACCGCCGCTAACAGCATGGGGCGCGGGGCGCCGGCATCGAACCAACTGCGCACCCAGGGTTCGCGCATGGCGTGCTGGAGAGAATCGGAAAGCAGGCGAGCAATCACACCACCGGCGGGTAAGCCGAGGGCGATTGAGGGCAACACGGCATGGTGCCAGGAGTTAAAACCGAGCGGGGGAAAGATCTTCAGCCAGATGCTAAACACCAAGACCAGCACCACTGCGATAAGAAAGCTTGGAAAGGCGGTCAGCAGGGTAGGCACCGTCAGCGCCGCTTTGCGCGATGTGCCTCGGCTTAAGGCGAGCAGTTGCGGGGCCAAGATCAACACCACCACGATGAAGGCCACCACCATGGCAAAGCCCATCAGGGTCAGTGAAACTAAAAAGGCCGACCATGCCGGGCCTGCCACCGGCGCGCCGGATACCCAACTTTGGCCCATATCGCCGCGCACCAGCCCGGCTAGCCAGTGGCGCAGCAGATGCACAGGGCCTTGATCCAGGTGGAGTTCTTTGCTTACCGCTTCAAGGTTGGCATCGGTGGGGGCAAGCTCTGCATAGCGAGAGCGAAGCACCATCAGCTCAGCTTTTTCTTGGCTGATCCACGGCAGCATTCCCACCAAAACCAACATGCCCACATAGGCGAGCAGGCGTGAGCACCAAGGGATGAGATCGAGGCGCGAGGAGGATCGATGCATTATTTCAGGCGGGTGTTTTTATCAATGAGGTATCGGGCATAGGGGTCAGCTACGACGCCTTCGACCTTATCGCTGCCGATAATCACACTTTCTTCAACCACGGGAATCACGGCGCCGGTATCCAAGATGGCCTGCTCTGCTGCCACAGCGGCCTTTTGGCGCTGCTCGCCGGCATCTAGGGCTTCTGCCTTGGCAATGAGCTCATCTACTTCGGCATTGCAAAGTTGCGCCATGTTGTATTCACCATCGCAGGAGAAATCGGAGGTGAAAAAGCCCACCGGGTCGCCACTATCGAGCAGCACACTGCGCGAGAGCAATACGGCATCGAATTTGCCGTCCAGCGCGTCTTGTTCCAAGTTGGCGTAGGAACGCACCTCTTGTTCCACCTCAAAACCAGCGGCCTCAAGGTCGGCGGCGATGCGCAGGAGCGCTTCGGGTAGCTCCGGGCGATCGGAGTAGGTGGCGATGGTGATCTTCTTTTTGTCCGGGTTGGCAGCCTTTGGCAGTTCTACGGGCTTTTGAAACTGCTTGGCCCAAGGCACAGCACTGCTCAGCAGGCGATCAGTAGGCGGATCTTGATTAAAGAAGACCTCTTGGGCAATGGCCTGCTTATTTAAGGCCTCGGCTGCCTGAGCGCGCAGGGCGGGATCACTAAAGGCGCCGCTGCGGGTGTTGAGCAGGAATTCTGCAATGCGGGGTTGTTGGACGGTGATGAGTTCTTGGGATTCGAGCTGCTTGATTTGAGCCAGCGGAATCGCCTCCACCACATTGGTGTTTTGGGAACGCAGCGCGGCGGTACGGCCATTGCCATCGGGAACGAAGGAGGCCTCAATGCCTTCGGCCTGGACCTCGCCATCCCAGTAGTTTTCGTTGCGCTCCAAGGTGGCGCTGCTATCGGCATTGAGCGAGCGCAGCACAAAGGCGCCGGTGCCGTGCTCGATGGCATCAACGCGCGAGCCATAGGCCTCGGGGGCGAGGATGACTAATTGAGAAGAGCTTAAAAGCTCCGGCATCAGCGGTACGGCCTTATCGGCGCTTACCTGCACAATCTGGGCATCATCTGTGGAAACATCGCGCACTTCCAGCTTGAGCCCATTGATCGGCCTTGGCGCCGGGTTGGCTTTGGCAGCAGCCTGGAGTGCGGTGACCACGGCCGCGGCATTGAGTTCGGAACCATTGTGGAACTTCACGCCATCGCGGATAGTGAATTCCCAGGTGCGGTCGTCGCGCTGCTTCCAGGAGGTGGCCAGCATGGGGGCGATGCTGCCATCGGGTTGCATGGAGGTAAGCGTTTCTGCGCTTTGCCAGCGGGTGAGCATGAAGGCATCGTCGGAGTGCGGAGAGAGCTCGGCTTTTGGCACGCCGGCCATGGCTACGTGGATGCGCTGGGCGCTATCGCCGGAATTTCCGCCCTCGCTAAAGCAGCCCCCGAGCAGAAGGCAGATGCCGCCGAGGGCGCCGATCCGTAGTGCGGGTGTGCGTAGGTGCATGGGTGTCTCCTAGGAATGCAGTTGTGGGGTTGCGCGCAGCAGCTCCTCGAGGATGGGGCTGCCGGATGGGCCTAAAAGGTGATCCCAATCGCCTTCATCGGTGATGTGCCCTGATTCCATCACCACGGCGCGTTGGCATAGTTGCTGCGCGGCCAAGAGATCATGGCTAACGAAAAGGATACCAATATCATTAAGCTCGGAGAGCATCTGCACAGTATCGTCTTTGAGGGCGGGATCGAGGCCGGTCAGGGGTTCGTCGCAAAGCAAAAACTGTGCACCAATAGCAAGAGCGCGGGCGATGGCAACGCGCTGGGCTTGGCCGCCGGAAAGCTCATGGGCCTTGCGGTTGAGCAAGGAGGGGGAAAGATCTACTTGCTGCATGGCCTGCAGGATCCTTTGGCGATGATCACCCGGCACCTTCAATTTGGCCAAAGGGCGGGCTAGTAGTGCCTCTACCTGCAGCCTTGGGCTGAGGCTTCCCGCAGCATCCTGGGGGATAAGTTGGACCATGCGCGCCAAGCTTTTCGACGCACCCCCGCGCACCTCAACCTCGCCAGAATCAAGGGGGATCAGGCCCATCACGGCATGTAAGAGGGTGGTTTTACCGCAGCCGGAACGGCCAAGCAACGCCACTCGTTGCCCAACGCTGAGGCTTAGACAGGCGTTGTGCACGATCAACGTATCGCCTGCGCGCACATCCACCTGCTCGATGCGCAATTCCGGTGTTAGTGATTGCATTGCAACTCCACATACGAGGCCATGGTGCTATCGGCAACGATCTCACCACTACGAATTTCTAAGGCGTGCTCACAAATACTCGCCGCCAGCGCAATATCGTGGCTGATAAACACCAAGGTCTGCGCCTGTTGCAGCGCTGCTACCACCTCAGCTTGAGTAATGGCATCCAAGGCGGTGGTGGATTCATCTGCAATCAGCACCTGGGCCTGGGTTCCAAGCGCCATGGCAATCGCCGCCCTTTGTAATTGGCCTCCAGATAATTCACCCGGATAGGCCTGCATAAAACGCGAGGTGGGCCGAAGCCCGACGCGCTCCAGCAAGTCGTGGGCGCACACAGCACCAAAACTTAATTGCTTGCCAATGCGCACCAAGGGATTTAAAGCCGTGCGGCACTGCTGTTGGATCAGCGTTACCGGCGCGGCTCGCTGAATGCTTCCTTCCACACCGATGGTGGCGGGCAAACGCCCAGCAAGGGCTTGGCTTAGCAGAGATTTACCACTGCCGGAAGGTCCGAGGATGGCAATGGATTCGCCCTGGTCAATATCGACGGTGCCCTGGAGCAGGGTCGTGCTTGGATCTGCCTTTGGGTAGAGGCGAGCATCGAAATGGAGCAGGTGAGACACCGCAGTATTATATGACAAAGAAACTCAATAACACTAGGTGCTTTCAGCGCAGGTGGGGCGGTTAGGCGGTTCTAATTGCGCGGCGCAGCAGGGAGGCTATGCGGCCAAAGAGCAGATCTACTACCCATGCCAACAAGATCACCAGCACCGAACCGGTGAGCATCTCAATATAATCGCGGGTTTTAAGCCCGTGGAAGATCAAACGCCCAAGACCAATATCGGCGGTGTAGGCAGCCAGGGTGGCAGTGGCGATCACCTGCAACGCAGCGTTGCGCACACCTCCCACGATCACCGGGGCGGCAAGGGGTAGCTCGATTCGGCCAATGAGCTGGGCCTCGGTAAAGCCCATCGCCTTCGAACCATCGATGGTGTTGCGATCCACTGCGGCAATCCCGGCATAGGTGCCGGCAAGCACCGAGGGGATGGCCAAAATAACTAAGGCCAGCAGTGGGGCACCGAGCCCAATGCCGAAGATCAGTCCGAAAATGGTAAGCAAACCAAGGGTGGGCAGGGCGCGTGCGGCACCGGAGACGCCACCTACCAGCAGCGAGCCTCGGCCGGTGTGGCCGATGGCGGTGCCAGCAGGAATGGCGATCAGCGAGGCAAGAAGCACTGCTAGAAAAGAAATGCCTAGGTGTTGGAGCATGCGCGCTGCGTATTCGGGCCAGGCGGTGGTATCTGTTAGGGCCGCGAAAAGGTCATCGATCCAGGTCATGCTTTTGCCTCCCAGGGGGCTAACACGCGGCCGATGAGCAGCGTGAGGGCGTCGAAAAGCAAGGCAAGCAGCACCACTAAGACGATGCCGCTGAGCACCTCGACGTAGATGCCGCGCTGGAAGCCATCAGTAAATAGCGTGCCCAGGCTTGGCACACCGATGAGCGCGCCGATGGTGACCAGGCCGATGGTAGAAACGCACACCACGCGAATACCCGAGATCAGCACCGGGATGGCCAGCGGCAAATCAACCTTCCACAGCAACTGTTTTGGGCTTACCCCTTGCGCAAGTGCGGCGGTGCGAACATGGGCGGGTACTGAAGAAAAGGCATCCGTTGCCGTGCGCACCAAAAGGGCAATGCCATAGAGCGCGAGTGCCGTGGTGACGTTGGCGGTAGAGCGAAGCGGAAAGCCGACGATGAAGGGCAAGATCACCAACATGGCCAAAGCCGGCACGGTATAAATCAGTGCCGTACTGGCCACGAGGATGGAGCCAATGCGCTTGGTGCGAGCTGCCAGCATGCCCAGTGGGGTAGCCACGAGCACAGCAATCACGATGGCGGGAACTGCAAGCGCGAGGTGCTGCAAGAGCAGGCTCCACACCTGCGGCCAGGCATGAGAAAGCCAGGTCATTCGATCACCCCGACTGGTTTGCCGGCGCCATCGACTACCACGGTGCGTCCGCCAAGGGTGGTGGTGCGAAGTGTGCGCTGGCTGCTGTTTGCCCCAACGAACTCGGCCACAAACTCATTGGCTGGTTGTGCCAATAGTTCTGCGGGGGTGCCGGCCTGGGCGATGCGCCCGCCTTTTTCTAATACGATCACTTCATCGCCAAGGCGGAAGGCCTCGTCGATATCGTGGGTGACCAGCACGATGGTTTTATGCAGCCTGTCTTGTAATTGCAAGAGTTGGGTTTGTAGCGAGTCGCGAACGATTGGGTCAACGGCACCGAAGGGTTCGTCCATGAGCAAAATATCTGGGTCTGCCGCCAGCGCCCTGGCTACGCCCACTCGTTGTTGCTGCCCGCCGGAAAGTTGGGCGGGGTAGCGCTTATAGAGTTCTTCTCCAAGGCCCACGGCCTCGAGTGCTTGGGTGGCGCGCCGATAGGCTTCTTGTTTGGATTCCTTATTTAATAGCGGCACGGTTTTGGCATTGGCCAGGATGGTTTTATGCGGTAGGAGCCCGCCGGATTGGATGACGTAGCCGATGGAGCGGCGCAGCGCGACTGGATCGGTGCTGGCAATATCTTCGCCGCGCACGGTGATGGTGCCTGCGCTGGGGGTGACCATGCGGTTAATCATGCGCAGGAGGGTGGTTTTGCCGCAGCCGGAGGATCCTACGAGCACGGTAATTTTTCGCTCTGGGAAGCGATAGCTGAAGTCTTCCACGGCACGGGTATGGCCATAGTGCTTGCTCACATGCTGGAATTCGATCACGGCGTGTCCCTTCGAAAGCTCGAACCATAAGCGTAGTGGAATTTGTTGTGTCCGTGCAGGCCACTGTTTGAGAATAAATTGTCTGTTAAAACTAGACAAAGCGGTATGCCTCGTGTTTGGCTATAGCGCATGTCTACTCCAGCAATCGCCGCAAAAGCTTATCGACGCCGCGTGATCGCCACCCTCATGTTCGTCCAAGTCATGGCCGGATTAGGCCACGGCGTGACCTTTTCTATGGGCTCACTATTGATCTCGGAATTGCTGGGCTCTGCCTGGGGAGGCACCGCACTGGCCTTCACCATGGGTGGCGCAGCGCTGTGGGCAGTGCCGCTTGGGCGAGTAGTAGCAAACAAAGGCCGGCGCGCATCCCTGACCTTGGGCTTAAGCCTTGGCATTCTCGGTGCAATCAGCGCCTTAAGTGGCGCACAGCTTGGATTCGCCCCCTTTGTGCTGCTTGGCTTCTTACTCTTAGGCGGCGAGGTAGCCACCAATTACCAGGCACGCTTTGCGGCAGTAGACGTAGCAGTGGGCAAACACCGCGGACGCGACCTCTCGCTGGTGATGTGGGCAACCACCGTCGGTGCTGTTGTAGGCCCACAATTGATCGGGCTTACCGAAGGCATTGGCGCACACTTTGGCCTGGTGCAATTCGCAGGCGCCTACCTTTTGTGCATCACGGTCCAAGCCCTCGGCATTGTGCTGCTGCAATTTGGCCTGCGCCCAGAGCTTCAACCCAGTGATGTGCCACAGCGCCAAAAGATCCGCGTGCGCGATAATGCCCAAGCCAGCTTCGCCATGGCCACCGTTGCAGTATCGCACTTTGCCATGATCGGCATCATGTCCATGACGGCGGTGCACCTGCACCACCACGGCGCAGGCCTTGGGTGGATCGGCGTGGTGATCTCCGGGCACGTGGGCGCCATGTATGCACTAGCGCCGCTGTTTGGCATTCTTTCCGACCGCGCCGGGGCCTCGCGCGCCATCGGCTTGGGTGTGCTGCTCAACGTCACCGCCGCCGCAGTGGTGGTGATCTTTGCCCAAAGCCAGGTGGGCGTATTGATCGGCCTGATCCTGCTGGGCTTTGGTTGGTCTGCCACCTTGGTGGGCGGCTCGGCGCTGTTGGTGCGCGTGACCAAGGCAGAAGAACGCGCAGCCTACCAAGGCCGCAACGACTTGATTATGAATATCTGCGGTGCCAGCGGCGGTATCCTCGCAGGCCCGATCGTGGCCGCCTTCGGCTTACCCATCCTCGCCGGTGCCATGGGCGTGCTGGTGCTTGGCCTTGCACTGCTTGGCCCAGTCTGGGTCAAGGCATCGCTACAGTCGAGGCCATGAGCTTTCATGATCTCCTCATCGATTTGAGCGAGCGCCCCCTTAGGGTGCTTAGATCCATCGAGCAAGCCAACATCAGCCTTGAATGCGCCAATGCGCACCTAGGCGGGCACCCCAACTCCATCGTGTGGCTGTTATGGCACACCGGTAGAGAACTCGATATTCAGCTCGCAGAGCTCAGCGGCTCAGAGCAGATCTGGTTAGAGCAGGATTTCGCAGCACGCACCGGGCTGGGTGCCGAGATGGGCTATGGCCACAGCAGGCAAGAAGCGCTTAGGGTGCAGGTAAGCACCCAAGAACAATTCGATGCATTGCTGCACTATGTGGAATTAGCATTGCGTGCAACCAGAAACTACACCGCGGCATTCAGTGAGCAAGAAGCCGCAAGGATCCTCGAAGCAGATGTCACCTATGGCATCAGGCTGATCTCAATTATCGACGACGCCATCCAGCACCTGGCACAAATCCAATACATTCTGGGGGCTCAAACAGCAGGACCGCAGAATCGCTGCACCACCGCGTCATAGGCGCGGAGGCTTAAATCTAAATCCTCCAAGTGCAGGTATTCATCATGGGAATGTAGCTGCGCATGCACCGCACCAAGGGTGCGCTCGATGGCATGAGCCGCAAAACCATACCCCACCCCACCCGCGCGCCGGGCAAAGCGAAGATCCGAGCCACCGGCGGCGATCGTTGGCACCACCTGCGCGCCGGGGAATAACTCCACCAGCACAGCCTCAAGCACCTCATAGAGGGGATGATCGGTGGGAGAGATCGTGGCCTCCTCACTGATCAGGTGCTCAATTTCTACATCGATGCCTTCTAAGGCCTCATGTAATAGGGCATCGACATCCTCATCGCTTTGACCCGGAAGGGTGCGAATATCCAGCTCCAACCAAGCGTGGCTTGGCAGCACATTAATGGCCTGACCAGCGCGCAGGACTGTTTGGGCGATGCTGAGATGCGAGATGGCATCGCCATAGGCCGCCAATTGCCCAAGCGCCTCATAGCGCTCACCGCGCAGCACCGCCGCTTCGGTGGCGGCATCAAAGCGGAAGGCTTTAACAAAGCCCTGCCATGTTGGATCAGTGCTCACCTGCGGTGCGATAGCGGCAATACGAGCTGCCACCTGGCCAATCTTCACAATCGAAGAATCCTTGTGATACGGCGCCGAACCATGCCCGGCATCCCCATAAACATGGATCCTGCGCTGGGCCGCACCTTTTTCTCCCACATAGACGGTCAGCGCATCGGAGCCATCGGCGGTAGGCAGGTGGGCGCCGCCGGTTTCTGAAAGGCAATGCTGCCAGGAAAAGGCCTCGGGGTGATGCTCTTGTAACCACGCCGCTCCCAGGCCGCCGCGGGCTTCTTCATCTGCCACACCAACAAAGGTCAGCGTGCCGCCAAGGCCGCCTGCACGCGCAGCCTTCCTGGTCACTGCGGCCATGATGGCGGTAATAAAGAGCATGTCTACAGCCCCGCGCCCATAAATCTTGCCTTCGCGGATTTCGGCTGCAAAGGGATCGACGCTCCAACGCCCACGATCTACTGGCACCACATCGGTGTGCCCGAGCAGCGTGAGGGGCTTTGCATCAGGATCGGTGCCGGGGACGCTAAAAGCAATACTCACCCTGCCGGGTGCAGATTCGAAGCGCTGAACCTGTGCACCAGAACCTGCAAAGAAGGCCTCGAGGGTATCGGCATTGCGCACTTCCTGGCCCGAGGGCGCGGTGAGGTCATTCACGCAGGCGTTGCGGATGAGGTCTTGCAGGAGGGCGAGGGTGTCGTCGAAAAGCTCATGGTGCATACCTAGAAGCCTAACCCGAAGCAAAAAGCTAAACACTGTTCAAGTTTCCGACTAGGATGGCCAAGGAGTGTTGAAACAACAGGCGAAAGGTGACACGAGAATGACTGCCGATATCCTAGAACTCGCACGCGAGAAGGTGCTAGAAAAGGGCGAAGGCCTCAGCAAAGAAGAAGTGCTTGAGGTGCTACAGCTTGACGAGTCCCGCATTAATGAACTGCTTGAACTCGCCCACGAAGTACGTCTGAAGTGGTGCGGTGAAGAGGTTGAGGTAGAAGGAATTATCTCGCTCAAGACCGGCGGCTGCCCCGAGGATTGCCACTTCTGCTCGCAGTCTGGCCTGTTCCAATCGCCGGTGCGTTCCGCCTGGCTCGATATTGCCGGCCTGGTAGAAGCTGCCAAGCAGACCCAAAAGTCTGGTGCTACCGAATTCTGCATCGTCGCCGCCGTCAAGGGCCCCGATGAGCGCCTGATGAGCCAGTTGGAAGAGGCCGTGGCCGCCATTAAGTCCGAGGTGGACATTGAGGTTGCTGCCTCGGTGGGCATCTTGACCCAAGAGCAGGTGGATCGCCTGGCAGCAGCAGGTGTGCACCGCTATAACCACAACCTGGAAACGGCTCGTTCTTTCTTCCCCAACGTGGTTACCACCCACTCCTGGGAATCGCGCCGCGATACCCTGCGCATGGTGGCAGAAGCGGGCATGGAAGTGTGCTCGGGTGGCATTTTGGGCATGGGCGAAACCCTGGAACAGCGCGCAGAATTTGCCGCGGATCTGGCAGAGCTCAACCCCACCGAGGTGCCCATGAACTTCCTGGATCCGCGCCCCGGTACGCCTTTTGAAGATAAAGAGCTGATGGAAACTGCCGACGCCCTGCGCGCCATCGGTGCCTTCCGCCTGGCCCTGCCCAAGACGATCCTTCGTTTTGCCGGTGGCCGCGAGCTCACCTTGGGCGATCTTGGTACTGAGCAGGGTCTTCTTGGTGGCATCAACGCCGTGATCGTGGGCAATTACCTCACCACCTTGGGCCGCCCGATGGAAGAGGATCTGGATATGTTGGGCAAGCTGCGCCTTCCCATCAAGGCCTTGAATTCGAGCGTCTAATGGCCCGCGTGAATAATTCCACCGAGTTGCTTGAGGCGCTGCTCGCTGGTGATACCCCGGCGTTTCACCCGAATACCGGCAAGCCTTTCGACGAAGAACAGCGCCTCTCACCATCGGCCCGTGCTGGATTTGAGGCCCCTCGCTTCTGCCAGCTTTGTGGCCGCCGCATGGTGGTGCAGGTGCGCCCCGATGGCTGGGAAGCGCAGTGTTCACGCCACGGCAGCGTTGATTCGGTGTACCTAGGCAAGCGTTAAAACCTTCAAGCCTCAAAGCACATCCATCGCGGTTCCTAGGGATTAGGAGCCGCGATGTTTCACGTGGAACCTCCCACTTGGCCGCCAAAGCACAAACGAATACCCCTTAGTGCAAATGACAGCAGTGTGCACTAAGGGGTATTGATGAAAAAACCTCACTGCCTTGGCACATCGGCACTATTGCTCATATAAGGTGGCAACCATGAAACTTTCACGCGCAATCCTCGCAGCGGCGGCGACCCTCACCCTGGCTGCCTGCAGCAATGGTGCTAGCCCGGACAATGACAACGCCGTGGACTTCAAAGAAACCGAGCGCGTAGCAAGCGCCGACGGCACGCAAGCATCTGCCAAACTCTTTGATAAGAGCAAGAAGGTCTATGTTGCTGGCGATAGCCTTCCGGAGCAGTGGGCAGCAGCAAAGAAGGCAGTAGAAGAAGGCGTGCCCATGCTGCAGGGCGACTCCGATGAGGTGAAAAAGGAGATCGAGCGCCTCGGTGCCGAAGCCGAGCATGTCGATGCCGAGAAGGCTAAGCAAGAAGCTCCCGAAGATCTGAGCAAAGACAATATTGTGCAAAAGATCGTCGAGCTCAAGCCCAAGAAGGAACGCGAAGGCGAGCCGATTCTGATTAACTCCACCACCTCGGTGGCGTCGGCTGCCACAGCGCGTGCCATCGGTGCGCCCATCAACCTGCTCATGGGCAGCGATCCCCGCGAATCCGAATTGGTTATGGAAAACCCCGATACCGATGTGCTTGCCATCGGCCAGGGTTTCGTAGAAGAAGATGACTTCGATACCCGCCTAGAGCTGGCCAATAATGGTGAGCTTCCCGGCGGAGGCGGCCTGGTCTTTCCTGGGCGCCGCATGATCGCCCTCTACGGGCACCCCTCCGGCGGAGCACTCGGTGTGATGGGTGAATACAAACCAGACGATGCCGTAGAGCACGCCAAGGAACTGGTTGCCCAATACCAGCCCATGGAATCGCAGCCGGTGATCCCCGCCTTTGAGATCATTGCCACCGTGGCAGCCGCCGAACCAGGCCCCGATGGGGATTACTCCAATGAGGCCGACCCAGAAGAGCTCATTCCCTACATCGACGCCATCACCGAGGCCGGCGGCTACGCCGTGTTGGACCTGCAATCGGGCCAATCGGACTTCTTAAAGCAAGCCAAGCTCTATGAGGACCTGCTCAAGCGCCCAAATGTCGGCCTTGCACTTGATCCCGAGTGGCGCATTAACCCAGGCGAGGTGCCCATGCAGCGCGTGGGCAATGTGGAAGCAGAAGAGATTAACCAAACCTCCGAGTGGCTTGCCAACTTGGTGCGCGAGAATAATCTGCCCCAAAAGGCCTTGGTGCTGCACCAATTCCAGGTGCAGATGATCCAAAACCGCGATGATCTCAACGTGAGCTACCCAGAATTGGCCTTTGTGCTGCATGCCGACGGCCACGGCACCCCTGAGCAGAAATTTGATACCTGGAATGTGATCCGCCAGGATCTGCAGCCAGAGATCTTCATGGCATGGAAGAACTTCTACGACGAAGACCAGCCCATGTTCACCCCTGAACAGACCTATGAAGACGTCCAACCGCGCCCCTGGTTTGTCTCCTATCAATAACCTCCGCCTAGCTTCGGAGTACCCCGGCTTCAGTGCCGCGAGCCTTCGCACTCCCTGTGGTGATCTGCTCATTGCAGCAGACGATCAGGGGGTGCGCTTTGTGCGTTTTGGCAGCGACTCACCCTTGGCCGCCTGTGTGCATGCGAACCCCTCTGCCACCACCGAGGCGCACCTGCAGGCAGCACTGCAGCAATTGAGGCAGTACTTCCAAGGCGAGCGCCAAGCATTCGATCTGCCCATCGCCATCGACCATGGCACGACGTTTCAGCGCAGCACCTGGCAGGCACTGCGCATGATCGAATACGGCAAGTACTGGACCTATGGCGAAGTAGCCACATATATTGGCAGGCCTCAAGCCACCCGAGCCATCGGTACTGCCTGCGGAGCCAACCCCGTTCCCATCCTTATTCCTTGCCACCGCGTGCTTCCTGCTCATGGGGGCATTGGTGGCTATGCCGGCGGTAGCAGATGGAAACAAGCCCTGCTAGAGCTAGAAGGGTTCAACTGCACTTAGTTGATCTGCAGGTGGTGGAAGTGATCCACCGGGCCATGGCCTTTGCCCACCTGAAGGGCATCGGCGGCCTTCAAGGCACCGTGTAACCACTGCGTTGCCCACTGCACCGCAGCCTCAAGGCTTTCACCTGCACCTAAGCGGGTAGCGATGGCAGAGGATAGAGAACACCCCGTGCCATGCGTATTGCGGGTATGCACCCGCTGATTTTCAATCACATGCACGCTGATGTCGCTGCCATCTTCTGAAGCCTTCAACACCGCATTCAAAGGCTCGCCCGAAAGGTGGCCACCTTTGACTAGCACGCTGCAGCCATAGCGTTGAAGCACCTGGCGGCCTTGCTCAATCGCACCTTCGAGGTCGCTTGCAGGTTCACTGTTGCTCAGTACCGCTAGCTCCGGGATATTGGGGGTAATCAGGCTGGCAAGGGGTAGTAGTTGGCGCAGGGCATCTTCGGCGGCGCTATCTAGGAGGCGGTGGCCGCTGGTGGATACCATCACCGGATCGAGTACGACGGGGCTGCTGGGCTGTTGCTGCAGCCAGGCGTGCACGCAGTTGATTACCTCGCTGGTGCCAAGCATGCCAATTTTGATGGCGTCGATCACCACATCATCGCTAATGGCCTCAAGCTGAGATTGCACCACCTTGATAGGAGGGTAAAACACATCGATCACGCCGAGCGTATTTTGGCTCACGATGGAGGTGATCACCGACATGGCGTAGCCGCCAGCAGCGCTGATGGCTTTGATATCGGCTTGGGCACCGGCGCCACCGGTGGGATCAGTGCCGGCTATGGATACAACGCGCGGTTTGAAGGCAGATCCGGTACTCATGGCCTTAAGGTTAGGCTGCGGCTCCAAAAAGTGCACCGGCACCATAGGTAAGCGCTAAACCTGCCATACCCCCAATACCCAAACGTAGGCAGGAACGAAGCGGGGAGGTTTGGGCCAATTTGGCGGATACAAAACCAGTAATAAGCAGCGCCAACATCGTAACTATCGCCACCGCCAGGGCTGGTTGCGGGGCAAGCCAAGCAGCAAGAAGCGGCAAGAGCGCACCGAGGATAAATGCGGTGGCGGAAGAAAAGGCCGCGTGCAGTGGATTGGTTAAGTCTTCAGAATCAATGCCTAGTTCTAAGCGAAGGTGTGCGCGGATGGGATCCCCGCCGCTAATTTCCCTCGCTGCTTGATCCGCCGTGGCCTGGCTAATGCCATAGGTGGTGAGGATTTGTGCCATTTCTGCACATTCTGCCTCTGGTAGTTCTGCGAGCTCGCGGCGTTCTTTGGCAATCAGCATCGTTTCGGAGTCGTGTTGGGCAGAGACAGAAACATATTCTCCAAGCGCCATCGACACCGCACCGGCCACGGTAGAGGCAATACCGGCTGAAAAGATGGCTGTGTTGCTGCTACCTGCGGCAATCACGCCCAGCAGCAGGGCTGCAACAGAGACGATGCCATCATTGGCGCCAAGGACACCGGCACGAAGCCAGTTCAGTTTGGCATTGAGATTGCCATTGTGTGGCTCGTGGTGGTCTAAGACGGCCTCGGAGATACCCATGGCTGTGCTCCTTTGACAATGGTGTGTTTTGAGCCATAGTCACATGAGCTTGTATTGCCCGCAAGCAATCCGAAGCAACCCTTAGTAATGCAAGGCTGTACTGCGTTAGTGCTGGTGGTGGCCACGCCAGGGGGTGTGCTCCAGCCGGCGGATCTCCGCGTGCACCAATTGCCGAGCGCGAGGATCATAGGGCAGATCCTCGTGGAGCACCATTGCATTGCGATCAACTTGTTGGAGATAAATATTTCGCGCCCCATCGAGGAATCCAGATTCCACGGGCTGAATAACGCTATCGGTGCGCGTGGCAATGCAGCTATAGTGCACCCCCTCTAAAGTTTCGCCCTTGGCGTTTAACGCATTGATCAACTCGGAGTCTTTGAGCATCTGAAAACCCGATTGACCAAAAAAGCCACTGATCAGCGAGTCCATGACCTCGCTGCCGCGCTTAGTTTTACTCAAAGGATTCATCACACCGCCATGCAAAGTTCCGTGGTGCGGTACGGCCAAAGAGATGAGGTGGTGGGTATGTTTGGCACCACCCATGTGGTGCATCCAGTAGCGGGCGATGATGCCTCCTTGGGAATGCCCAACCAGAATCACCTTCTTTGCCTCACACACTTGCAGCACGGCATGGATATAGGCGCCCACCTGCTCAGCTGATTCTTCTACTAAGACGGTGGAACGAAAACCAAAATCCGGGGCGAATACGGCATAGCCTTCCTCGCGGAGGTCTTGGCCAAGCTCCATCCAATCGCCCTTGGTTACCCCGGTGCCGTGGATTAACACAACAGGGTAGGGGTGCTTCTTGCTTGGGCGTGCCCGCCAGTCGTCTTCAAACAGGCCTCGCGCCGGCAGGCGCGCGGAGAGCGGCAAGGTGTGGTTCATAACTTCTTTGGGCATGCCTGCTCCTTATTCCACAACGCTTCAACGTTGCAGTAGTTCATGCTTGAGTCTTTGTTCTAGCCCGAAGCTTAGTAGCCCGAAGCTTAGTAGCCCGAGCTTAGTAGCCCACGCGAATCGGCTGCTGCGGCTAACGTCGGATATAGCGTGCTGTGCGCCAAGCAGCGCGAGCACTTGATCCAGCACTGATGCAAGGAGGCACCCATGCAAGGCCCGCTCATTCTCTCTATCAATGGCAAAACCCCGCGCATACACAAAGACGCCTATATTGCCCCTACGGCGACGATTATCGGCGATGTGACCATTGAGGCCGATGCCTCGGTGTTTTATGGCTGCGTATTAAGGGCAGATATCAATAGCATTCACGTCGGCGCGCGCAGCAATATCCAAGATAATTCGGTGCTGCATGTCGATCGCGATGCCGCCTGCGTGTTAGGCGAGGACGTGACCGTTGGACACATGGCGTTGGTGCATGGTTCAACGGTGCACGATGGCACCTTGGTGGGCATGAAATCGGCCTTGCTTTCGCGCAGCGTGATTGGGCAGGGAAGTTTGATTGCCGCTGGTGCGGTGGTGTTGGAAGGTCAAGAAATTCCAGAGCACAGCCTGGTTGCCGGTGTGCCCGGCAAGGTGCGTCGCGTACTTGAAGCCGAGCAGTATGAGGCCTTTATCCCTCACGCAGGCAGGTATGTCGACATCTCTAAGCTGCATGCACGCTGCGAAGAAGGGCTCAGCTTGGAGGAAGTGCGCTTTTCTTAAGCCGGGGTTTAAGCCGGGATCTAGGCCAGGCTCAGCGGGTCTTGCATCAGTCGTTCCATCGCCACTGCACGGGCTGCGGCCCTGGCATTATCCAGGTGCGCGGGAAAGACCCTGACGGATACTTCCTGTGGTGCTTCTTGGAGCAAGGTGCGGTGGAAGCGCCGGGCTTCGGTGGTGGATTCGAAGGTGTCGCCGGCTAAGACAACCGTGTGAGGTGCATGGGTTTTTACCAATTGAATTGATGCATCCAGCAGGCTGGCCCGGTCGGCCACCTCGAGGGAGCGCACCTCTTTTTGGTCGATTAAGGCCGCGCCGATGGAATCATCGGAGTGCAGCACCACCACGTTGCTGGGTTGATCGGGTTGCTGGCTTTGTAATTCTGCCCCGGCAATGGCCTGGATGGCGGTGCTGATGGAGACGGGGACGTCGAAAAGCTGGTGGGCGATGTCTTGCAGGGCAACGCTGCGCCAACCCAAGTTCGGCGCCTGCACATAGCCAAAGCGATTGATGGTGCCCGAGGTGGAAATGCCCACGCAGGCAAGGGGGAGTTTTGTTTCGCGCGCCACGTGCATGGCCGCCTCTGCGATGGTGTGCAGGAATTGTTCGGGGGTGTGCTTTGCGGCGGTGATGTGAACGAGCTGTTCTTTTAATGCGCTGCCGCGCAAAGAATAGGCGCCGATATAGGTGGCGTGGGTGCCGATGGCGATGCCGACCTGCACAAAGGGGCTAGGTGCGAGCACGAGCGGGATTTTTGGCCGCCCTGGGCCTTGTACCACGGCCAGATCGGCGCGTTCGCGAACGAGGTTTGCATCCAGCAGTGCAGCAATCGCGCGGGTGATGGTGGGTTGGGATTTGCCGGTGTAGGTGATGAGATCGCCGCGGGTAATTGGCTGGAAGTGCCGGATAAAGTGCAGGCAGGCCGCCGCGGGCAGGGTGGGTCGC
The DNA here is from genome assembly GCF_003814005.1 of Corynebacterium pseudopelargi. Classification (NCBI taxonomy): domain Bacteria; kingdom Bacillati; phylum Actinomycetota; class Actinomycetes; order Mycobacteriales; family Corynebacteriaceae; genus Corynebacterium; species Corynebacterium pseudopelargi. Next base: position 51,505 of record NZ_CP033898.1, read on the forward strand.
ACGAACTGTGGAGCAGGGGCTGAGCGTGCGAGGGTGTGCATGAGCATGGATTCTAGCGCCCGATAGACCGCTATGTCTAGTGACTATGCACCTGTTGGTTTATAGATGGAATATTGCCAGCGCAAGGCATAGACAAAGCGGTCTAATTGGGCATATTCGGCCAAGGCGTGCGGCGGGCAATCCGTCTTGTGGGCAAGGCGTGCGGCGGTCGTGCCTGCCGCTGCGCGCGAAGCTGAAAAGTTAGTCGGCCTTCTGCTTTTCGCGCTTTGAGTCCTGCTTATTCTTCTCGCGCTGCTTCTTGGCATTGGAGCCGCCCAGGGATCCACGGGCGCGCACAAAACGAATACCGGATACCAGCAACAGGCCACCTGCCATATTGCCCAGCGCAATCCACCACACAAAGCCAAGCCAGGACTGGATAGAGATATCGCCGCCGGCAAACATGCCGCCAAAGATGTACAAGGTATCCAGCACCGAGTGCAGCATGCCGGTGCCGGCAAGCATGGAACCGCCGATCATCGAAGACAACACCTGCGGCATCGTCTCATCGGAATGCTGATGCATGCGCGTAACCAAGGTCAGCATCATGCCACCAAGGGCTGCCAATAAGAAGCCTGAGAGGCTCAAGCCCATCGAGGCGTAGTGTTCGCCTTCTTTAATAAAGTAATCCTGGCCGCCGGGGTAGGCCTTGACCAAAATCCACATGATGATCGCCGCGCCAATGATATTGCCCGCGGCAGTACCAGCCCAGAAACGCAACAGGCCAGTCACGGTAGCTTTCTTGGCCACCACCGCAGAAACGGGCACTAAGAAACCCTCGGTAAAAAGCTCAGAGTGCGCCAGCAACAAGATGACAAAGGCAATGGAAAAGGCGATGGAGCCAAGCAGCTCATTGCCGGTTTCTCGGACCACAATATATTTAGCCAAAAGGCCAATGCCGATTTCTAAACCACCCATGATGCCGGTGGTAATCAAAGCCGTAAACGGCCGGCGGATACGCGCCGTGCCTTCTTCTACCAGGCGCTCAGTGGCCTCGGATACCGGCGCTTCCTCCTGGGCCTGAAGTACCGAATCAAGGTGCGAGCCCTGGCTCTTCTTGGCGGCGCGGGCATCGTGGGAGCCCGAGTGATGTACGCTCATGCGAAATCCTTTAAGTGCTTGTTGCGTGCGTGGTCTGCATATCATACGTGCCAGCGGGCTTAGACCAAGTCGCGAACCAAGTCGCGAGCGAAGTGGCGAGCCAATGCGCGAGACAAGTCGCTAGCTAAGTCGCGAACCAAGTTGGCCTAAAAAGCGGCGGTGGCTTTTCGTCTATGGTTGCAGCCTTCTTGGGCGTTACACTCAAAAGCCATGAGCGTTCCCGCAACCATGCCACCGATCCCCGAGCTGCGCGCTCGCGCGATGACTTCAGAAGATACCCCACTTCGTGCCGAAGCCTATCTGCGCAACATCAACCGCTTTGGCGCCAATTACACCCTCGATGATGTAGCAGGTAGCCGCCACCGCGAGTACTTGAGCTTTGATCCAGCCCGCGGGGATATTGGCGTGGTGCTCCACGATGCCGAAGACAAGGTTGTGGGCACCATGTGGGTAACGTTTATTCACGGCTTCGGATTCGTTGCAGACAATGTTCCTGAGATGGTCTTAAACGTAGATCCTGCTTGGCAGGGCCAAGGCGTTGGTTCCTGGCTCATTGGCGAGGCCTCGGAGCACGGGCGTCGGCACGGTTGGCCTGGCATTACCTTAAATGTGGATACCCGCAGCCCAGCCCGCAAGCTCTATGCCCGCCACGACTTTGTTACCCAAACCCACTCCAACGATGCCGCAACGGTAATGGTGAAAGCGCTTTCCCCGCAGATCCAGCGTGTGGCCGTCTATTGTGGTTCGGCTCATGGTGCCCGCGGGGAATTCACCCGCGCTGCCCGCGCTTTGGGTCAAGGCTTAGCCCATCGCAATATTGAGATGGTCTTTGGCGGCGGCAGCGTGGGTTTGATGGGAGAAACGGCCAATGCTTGCCTTGAAGCCGGTGGTCGCGTGCATGGTGTGATGCCCAAAGCCCTGGTGGATCTGGAACTTTCTCACCCAGGGCTTACTACTTTGGACGTCACCGAAACGATGGCGCAGCGCAAAACTCGCATGGAGGAGCTTGCCGACGCCTTCGTGGCGCTACCTGGAGGCATGGGCACATTGGAGGAACTCTTCGAAGTGCTCGTGCGTCAGCAACTTGGGCCATATACCGGACCGGTTGGGCTTTTAAATACCGAGGAGTATTGGGATCCCATGCTGCATGCATTGCGCTCAATGAGTGAGGAAGGCTTTATTCCCAATCGCTACCTCGACGCAATCGTTGTTGCTGAAACGGTGGAGGAACTCTTCGAGGGATTCGCGCACTGGGTAAGCCCTGGGCTGAAGTGGTAATCCTTATCCCCCACAAAGGTATCTTGCAGTGTTTGTGCAGCAAATGGGGCTAAAGTACTAGCTACACGCTATTGCATCACTTATCTTGTGAAGGACCACGACCATGCAACTTCCCAACAACGAAGAGCGCGTCACCTTCGCGCTCTATCGCGGTTCGCGAGCCTCGCAGCGCCTTTTGCGTTCCTATATGGATGAATACCTTGGGATCACCTACCCGCAACTGCTGGTGCTCAGGCTGTTGTGGGAACGCGATGGACGAAGCATCAATGGCCTCTGTGCGCCCCTAGATCTTGATTCCGGCACCATCTCGCCGCTGCTACGCCGCATGGAACACTCAGGCCTGATCCAGCGCAACCGCATTGACCAGGATTCCCGAGTGGTGCGCATCTTCCTTACAGAAAAAGGCAAAGCGCTTGAGGCTCGCTCCGAAGCAATGAGCCAGGAGATCAGCGGCAGCCTGGGCTTTAGCAAGGAAGAAGTGGCGGTATTGGAAAAGATCGTAGATCGCTTTATCCACCCCTAAAGCGCAACCCCGAACGCGCAACCTTAGCGCGCGCCCTTGTGGCGTTTGCGCAAATACGGCAAAGCGCTGGCAATAAGCAGCACACCTAAAAGCCTGATGATCTGAATGGCTACTACCACCGGGCCTGCTCCGCCTTCATCAGATAAGGCCAAGACCGTCTCAAGCGCGCCGGGTGAGGTAGCAAGATAGGCCTCAAAATAGGAGATGTGCAAAAACTGCATCAATGGCCAAGCACTCACCGCACAACCAAGCAGCAGCACCACAATAAACACCAGCGTGGCGGGAAGCTGGCGAGCAAAAGATTTGAGCGATGCCACCGACAGCGAACCGCCGCACATCCAGCCAATAGATAAAAACGCAAAGGTCCGCACTGCCTCCGGGGGAGTGAAATCAGCCGGCGGAGCCAGCGTGCCCACAAGCAGCATCAACAGCAGCGGCCCTAAGACCGAGGGCACGGGGATATGCAGCTTTCTACCAATCCCCTCACCAAAAGCGGCAATCAGGATCACGGCAAGCAGTGCCCACCATGGTTGGTCAAGGTGAGCTTGGGTGGCGTTATCAGGAGCATGCTGCCCGGAAGTCAAAAGCCAGTGGGCCACCAAGGGCAGCGAGAGGCTCACCGCCAACAACCTGAGGTATTGGCTTAAGGCCACATAGCGAAAGTCTGCACCGAATTCCCTGGCCAATAACGGCATGATGGATGCCCCACCAGCCAGCATGGACAAGATGCCGGTTTGGGTTGAAATTGCCGCTTGGGAACGCGCCAGGAGCACCCCACCGATCACACCAATGCCCAAGGTGATGATGGTGATAAGGATCCCGGGCAGGATATAGGCACTTAAGGTTGCAGGGTTGCTAGCAAGCAGCGGCAGGGCGGCGAGAATGCCGATAAATCCACGGCCAAAGCTAAAGAGGTGTTTATTCATCACCAGTTCTTTGGCGGTGCTTAAGGCCATCGCCGCCGAGACGACGATGCCACCAAGAATCCAGGCCGCAGGCACATGGTAGTGCTGCAGCACCCACCCCAACGCGATTGATGCAGGCACGACGATAGCCCATCGGAAAGCGAGGTTCGCATCAGGCATGTGAAAGCGGGTGGGCATATCCTCGACAATAGTGCCCGAAAGTCAGGAGGTGGCCATGCTAGAACTTGGAGCTGCAAGCTGGGCGGTCCTCATTGCAGGTGCCGCAGTGGCGGGTTGGATCGATGCCATTATCGGCGGCGGTGGGCTCATCTTGATCCCGCTGCTACTCGCAGTATGCCCAGGGCTTGCGCCTGCCTCGGCGCTGGCCACCAATAAAGTAGCCGGATTCTTTGGCACCAGTTCTGCTGCGATCAAGCTCAGCCGCCACCTCCCACCGCCACGAGGCTTCGCGCTGCGCTTTGTTCCCGTGGCCCTTGTATCTGCAGGTGCCGGCGCCTTGGTGGCAAGCTCCTTAAGCCGCGAGGTGATGCGCCCGCTGATCATCGTGTTGCTGCTGGTAGTAGGCGTGATCGTGGCAAGCAAACCGCAATTCGGCACCAAGGTCGGGGCTATGCGCCCACGGCTTGCTTTAGTGCTTGCCGCCGCCATTGCGCTTTACGACGGAGCCTTCGGCCCCGGTACCGGCATGTTCTTGCTCCTGGCCTTTAGTAGCTTTTTAGGCGCAGACCTCTTACACGCCGCGCCAATGGCAAAGGTGGTCAACGCCGCCACGAACTTTGGCGCCTTGTGCGTGTTTATCATCGGCGGCCATGTGTGGTGGAGCCTCGGGTTAGTGCTGGCGCTGGCAAATATCTGCGGCGCACAACTAGGTGCCCGCACCGTGCTTCGCGGCGGTGATCGCCTGTTAAGGATCGCCCTGCTGGTGATGGTGGTGGTCATGAGCGTGGTCTTAGCCATCCAGCAATGGGGCTAGCAGGGCGCCTAAGAGCGCAAAGCACGATTGGTTTTGGCGGTGGCTTGGGCTTGTAGCGGATCCTCCGGCCAGGGGTGCTTGGGGTAACGCCCGCGCATCTCTGCACGCACGCCTTGATATGGCCCAGCCCAAAAACTGGCCAGATCATCGGTGAGCGCCAAGGGGCGCCCAGCCGGTGAAAGCAAGTGGAATAACACTGGCTGCCCGCAGATCAGCGGGGTTTGTGTCAGCCCAAAACACTCCTGCAGCTTTGCAGCCACCACGGGGCGGTCTTGATAGTCGATGTTGGCCTGGTTGCCGCTGGGCAACGCAAGCGTGGCTGGCACTAATTCATCCAAATGTGCGGCCTCTGGCCAGGGCAGTATGCGTTTGAGCACCGGCGCCATCGCAATCTTTGCTGGGGGCACACCTTGGGCCAATTGCGCAATCTCTGGTTCTAAAACGGAGGCGCTCATAACCTCAACATCCGGCCAGGGATCGCCAACGTGCTCGTATAAGAACTTCAGGCGATTCCACAAAGACTTCGCCGCAGGCTCAAAGTGGAAGATATCTAAGCCATGTTCTTGAACATGCTGGGTCAGGGCTGCTTTGGCTTCCTCTCGGCTGAGGCTACACGGGGTGCTGCTGAGCACAATTGCACCGAGTGCGCGCTCGCGGGTGGCCTTGATGCGGCCTGCTTCAATGGTGGCGGTGGTGCGCTCTTCTACCCCGGCGATCGCTTCTGCTTCGGTTTGTTGCAGTGGTGCCGCGGCACTGATCAAGGCATCGCCTTGAGCATTCAAACGCAGCCCAGCCACCGCAATCCACTCACAGCCGGCCAGTGCGGTGATCTTATCCAGGCGTGCGCGCGTGCCGGAGGCCAAAAGGAATTCGCCCTCCTTGGTACTTGCACGGGCAATGCGTTGGGCAAACGCATGCGCAATCACCTGACCAGGGGTAACATCGTTGTTGCTCGGCGGTGCCAGGGCAGCCAGGCGCCGGGCCTCGCGTTCGAGCTCCTTGGTGGGGTTGATACGGCTGAGATCCCCGGCTACATCCAAGCTGATTGCAGCCACCGTGTCAGCCGCCTTCTGGCCGCAATGGAGTAAGGCGCTGCCAAGCCTGGGGGCAAGTGGCAAGGCGGCCAAGGCGCGGCCATGCTCGGTGGCAACACCGGTGGAGCTAAGAGCGCCTAAGGCATGCAAGGTATCGCGGGCATCTCGCACGGCTGGTGCTGGGGGAGGGGAAAGGAAGGGGAAGGTCCTGAGATCCGTGGTGCCCCAGCAGGCCAGGGTGAGCATGGCTTGGGTGAGATCTGCTGCATTGATCTCTGGGGTGCTATGAAGAGCAAAGCGGGAGAAATCCTGCTGGCTATAACAGCGGATGACGCTGCCAGGACCTTCGCGGCCAGCGCGTCCGGCACGCTGCTCGGCAGATGCCTGCGAGGTACTCAAGGTGACCAGGCCGTTGATCCCGCGGGCAGCATCGCGCTTGGGCACTCGAGCAAGCCCGGTATCAATAACGGTGCGCACGCCGGGGACGGTGATAGAAGATTCGGCAATGCTTGTGGCCACCACGATGCGCTGGCCTTCATAGCCGAGTGCTGCATCTTGTTCCCTGCTGGATAATTGCCCGTGCAGGGCAAATACCGCCAAGGATGTGCGCTGCGCTAGCAGATCGCAGAGGATATGCACCTCGCGCTTGCCGGGAACAAAGACCAACACGCTGTGCTTACTCTTGTGTGCCGCCTGCGCACTCACCGTGGCTACCTCTTGGAGAAAATCACGGCTCACGGCCGTGCGAGGATGCGTGCTGGGAACATAGCTGATGCTGAGCTCATGAATGGGGGCATGAGCCTGCACAATGGGGGCATCCATGAGCTGGGCAAGCGTATTTGCTTCCAGCGTTGCAGACATCGCTACTACCACCAGGTCATCGCGGAGCTCACGCAGTTCAATGAGCATGCCTAAGGCAAGATCGGTATCGAGTTGGCGTTCGTGAACCTCGTCGAGCACTACCGCCGACACCCCTGCAAGCTCTGGGTCGTGCAAGAGGCGGCGAAGCAACACACCAGGGGTGAGAAATTCCACGCGACTACCTGGGTGAGATTCGCCGCGGATACGAAAACCAACACGATCGCCAATGCGTGAACCGTCTAGGTGTGCAAAGCGCCTGGCTGCAGCGCGCACCGCCACCCTGCGTGGGGCTACAACAAGGACGAGCCCTTCTACCTCGTTAGCCAATAGCGGTGGCACAAGTGTGGTCTTGCCCGTGCCCGGCGGGGCTTGCACTACCGCGGCGTGGTGCTGCGCGCAGGCAGCCTGCAGTTTTCCTATGACATCTGCAACCGGTAGCCCTGTGCCGATGCGCTCGAGATTAAAAGGACTCACTAGTGCTTCTGTACTTCCTTGGCGCCTCGTGCGCGCAGATCATTGCTTTGTTGCGTGAGTGTGCGCATGAGTGCTCCCATCGGAATCTGGTCGAGGCAATTCTAACCCTATGATCAAGGGCGTGCCTACGCTGTTTCATACCCCACTACCTGCGCGCCAACCTGCCCAGATCAAAGAAGGCCTGGTGTTTTTACCCGAAGCCCTTGGTATTTCGGTGCAGGCCCAATTGGTGCATGAGGCTCGCGAGTATGCAAGAAGTTTGCAGCGCACACCTTTTGCCATGCAGCGTCCACACACCCGCACCGGGCAGATGAAGGTATACATGTATCAGCTTGGCAGGCATTGGGGCTATGAATATGGCCGATATACAAGTGAGATCGAAGGCCAATCAGTGCCGCCGGTGCCCAAGCATTGGGTCACACTTGCCCAGGGGCTGCTGGCGAAGGCGGCTGCGCTCGATGAGGCGCTAGCTGCATGGGTTGGGCACTATCGAATCGAAGCGGCCTTGGTTAACTTCTACCCAGAGGGTGCCTCCATGGGAATGCACCAGGATGCCTTCGAGCACTCCAATGCCCCGGTGGTGTCGCTTTCCATCGGCGACGAGGCGATTTTTCGCGCAGGCAACAATGAAACCCGCACCAAGCCCTATGAAGATCTGCGGCTGATGAGCGGTGATGTGGTGATCTTCGGCGGCCCATCGAGGGCGATGTTTCATGGTGTGCCCAAGCTTTTCCCAGACACAGCACCAAGCGATTGCGGGTTGCAGTCCGGGCGAATCAATATCACCTTCCGCCAGGTGGAGGTGTAGTACCGGGCGCACGCAAGCGTATTGCCGTGCCATAGTAGAGCCATGATCTACGCAATCACCATGGGCAACCATCCCGCCGAGCAAGCAGCCAAGGCGGCTGCAGGTGGCGCAGCGTTGGTGCAGGTGCGATTGAAAGACGTAAGCACCCGCGAGCTGCTCGACGTGACCTTAGCGGTTGCCAAGGCAGTAGAGCAGGCCAATCCTGCCACCAGGGTGCTTGTCGACGACCGCGTCGACGTCGCCTTCGCCGCCATGCAAGCGGGAGGCCACGTGCATGGGGTGCACCTCGGACAGGACGATCTTCCCGCCCATCATGCGCGCGCATTATTAGGTGCCGATGCCATCATCGGGCTGACCACCGGCACGCTTGCATTGGTAGAGCAAGCGCAGCGCTACCACGAGCAACACCCAGGTGTGCTGGATTATCTAGGCGCTGGCCCATTTCGGCCTACTCCCACCAAAGACTCCGGGCGCCCGCCGCTTGGTGTTGCAGGCTACCCGCCGCTGGTGGCTGTCACGCAGCTACCCATTGTGGCCATTGGTGATGTGCGCGTGGGGGACGTCGAAAAGCTAGCTGGCACAGGTATTGCCGGGGTGGCGATGGTGCGAGAAATCATGCAGGCGGACGATCCCGCAGCCGTGACTTCGCAGGCCAAGGCCGCTTTTCGCGCCGGGCAGCCTAACGCAGACGATACTGCTTGGTGGTTGCGCTCAACGCATCGTACACGCTGAGCTGGGCGGGCTGGCCAAGGTCAAGGGCCAATTTGAGCGTTTCCACCGCCATCATGGAGCCGATCACATGCGCCACGGGACCTAGCACCCCAATGGCATTGGAAGGAGGATTGCTGGGCGGCTCGGGGTAAAGATCGCGCAAGGAATGCCCAGGTGGGAACACCCCAACTTGGCCGCCGTATTGCAGCACGCTGCCCCACACGCAGGGCATATCCAGGGAAGCATCGGCGATAAGGTAGCGAGTGCGGAAATTATCGCTGGCATCGATCATGATATCGGCATCAATGTGGGTATTTGGCTCGAAGGTGCCCGCGAGATCAATGGTGGTATCGCCTAAGGCCTGCAGTTTCTTCTTTGCCGTTTCGGCCTTGGGCTGGCCCACATCTGGCCTGGAGTAGAGGATCTGCCGATTCAGATTGTGCAATTCAATGGTGTCGTGCTCATACAAGGTGATGCGCCCAATGCCGGAGGCCACCAGGCCAAGCAGCAGGGGAGAACCAAGCCCGCCGCTGCCAACGATGGCAACGTGGGTCTGCGCTACCTTTTCGGCATCCCAACCAGGCAAGACGCTGGTGCGTTCTAGGCGCTTGGCCTCAAGGTCGCTGGCGTTCTTAGTGGCGTTTGGGTTGTGTGCGGGGTTTGCTTGATTAGAGGACGGCATCGCGCCAGGCCCTTCCTTTCATGGGAGAACTTGCTTGGGCGTGATCGCGCACGGGAATTCTTCCTGCTCCTGCGGCGTATTCGCCTGCTTGGATAGCAAGGCGCATGGCGTGGGCCATGGCCGTGGGGTTTTGGGCTCGCGTGACGGCACTGGCGAGTAAGACGCCATCGCAACCCAATTCAATTGCGCGGCAGGCTTCTGAGGCGGTGCCAATGCCGGCATCAACGAGTACCGGCACCTCAAGCTGTGTGATCAACTGGATATTGTGCGGATTTAAAATGCCCATCCCGGTGCCGATGGGAGCACCCGCAGGCATCACGGCACTGGCACCGGCGCTTACTAGCCGGCGCGCTGCCACCGGATCATCGGAGGTATAGGCCAATACGTGCATGCCTTCTGCTGCGAGCGTTTCGCAGGCAATGAGCAGCTCATTGGTATCGGGTAAGAGGGTATCGTCATCGGCGATTACCTCAAGTTTGACCCAATCGCAGCCCAAAGCCTCGGCAGCTAAACGGGCGGTGAGCACGGCCTCGCGTGCGGTATGGCAGCCGGCGGTATTGGGCAAAATATGCACCCCTGCATTGCGCAGCATGCCGTAGAGATCGCCCTTGGCGGGGGTGTGCCGGCGCATGGCTACCGTGGCCACTTCTGCACCAGAGGCAATGAGTGCCTTTTCCATGGAATCCACGCTGCTCATGCCGCCGGTGCCAAGTAGCAGGCGGGAAGTGAGCGTGCGTCCTGCAAGCTCCCAGGTCATGGCGTTAGCCTCCTTGGACGGCGGTGAGGATTTCTACCGCATCGCCTTCATGCAAACTATATTGAGCCCAATTTGCTTTGGGCACTACTTCCTCATTTACCGCCGCCGCTGTTCCCGCGGTATCGGCAGTAATGAGCGCAACCACCTGCTCTAGCGTGGCGTTTGCATCTACATCGTGGCTGTTGCCGTTGAGTTGAATCTTCATAGGAATCGCTCCGGGTTCATCGCTTGGATAAATGCTTGGTCTTGTTCACTCGGTTCTACGCCGGTGAGCTGATCGGCACCAAGGCGCGCAGCCAATGCCGCCAATAAGATGCCGTGGCGGAAATAGCCCGTAGAAATCACCGAGGAGGTCTTTGGATCACGCCCAAATAAGGGCACATCATCGGGTGTGCCGGGGCGTGCTCCCGCCGCAACCTCCTTGATGCTCAACAGTTGAATATCCGGCAATACCCGCGCAGCATCGCGTAGTAGATCTAATACGCCGCCTGCAAGCGGCAGCGGCTCTCTATCCTCGCGGCTGGTGGCACCTAGGACCAACTCATCGCCGCGCGGTACGAGGTACACGGGCCGGTCCAGCACAAAGCCACGCACCACCCTATGTAACAGCGGCTCCGCGCCTTTGGTGCGTGGCATATTCAGGCGCAAAATATCGCCATACACAGGGCGAAGCGGCAGATCGAATAGCTCAGCAGCACCAAGACCTGCGCACACGATGGTCTGAGGCCCAAGGTCACCAGGTTGTGCTTTTCTTCGCTCCACCTGCACCTGCTGCAAGAGCCGGGCCATGAGCACGCGAGGGTTGATTTGATGGTCCGCAGGAATTGCTACTGCACCGGCAATGCCAGGCGATAGTGCTGGTTCAAGTTTGCGAGCCTGGCTCGGGGTGAGCTTTTCGGCTTCGGCCCCATAGCGCTGCTGCAAATCGAATACATCGTGGAGGTGCCCTAGATCGGCGCGATCGCCAGCAACCACCAAGGTGCCAGAAGCAATCAGGGCATCCTCAGCGCCGATCAGGGCGAGGAATTCTGGGTACTCATCCGCCGAGGCGAACATGAGCGGATAGAGGGGATCTTGCTCAAATTGCATTTCTGCCGTGGGCGCTAGCATGCCCGCGGCAAAATGCGAGGCCTGCGAGGCAGGATCGGGGTCAATCACGCGGACTTCATGGCCGCGTTGCTGCAAGAGCGCAGCGGTAGCTAGGCCGATGAGGCCAGCACCAATAACGGTGTACATCAGATACCTTTCCTCCGGCGGGGGTGCCGCATCAGGTTCGAACGGTCGGCAATGGCATTGCCCTCTCAGCCCTTGGCGGGCTCCCGTAGGTGTGCGATTGCCAGCATAGCGCGCCTTGGTATTCGCCGCGCCAGCCCCCAGATACCCCCACCAAATACCCCCGTTGCGTGCACGAGCGGGAGGCGACGTGCCTACACTCGTGGAGGAAAGTAACCGGGAGCTCCGATCATGCGAGGAGCTGAGAGGACGCTAGAGCTTATGAGGCGTCGACCGGATGAACCTGTCCGGGTAATGCCGGCGAAGGGAAAGGATAACCTCTCATGGGTGCAGTGACCCCACCATCAGCAAAAAAGAACGCCTCCACCAAGGACACCGCTCCAGATACGGTGACTACGGGGCCGATCTATCGCAGCCACAAGCACTATGAAGAAGTCACCTTTGATGGCCAAACGCTTCGTATTCCGAGCCGCCGAATCGAGCTGACCACCGGCGATCATTTCGATGTGTATGACACCTCGGGTATCTACACCGAGGAATCGCCCGAAATTGATCTTGAGCGAGGCCTGCCAAAAACTCGAGCGCAATGGAATTACCCGCCGGCTTCGCCTGCGAGCGAGGCGCAGCCAGAAACCCTGGTGCGTACACAATTGGCGTGGGCTCGTGCAGGCCACATCACCCCGGAGATGGCCTTTATTGCCGCGCGCGAAGGTTTTGCCCCTGAGTTCGTTCGCGATGAGGTTGCCGCAGGTCGGGCGGTGATTTGTGCGAACCATAACCACCCGGAGATCGAGCCGATGATCATTGGCAAGGCCTTCGCGGTAAAGGTGAATGCCAATATTGGTAATTCTGCCGTGAGCTCTTCTATTGCCGAGGAAGTAGAGAAGATGGTGTGGGCTACCCGTTGGGGTGCCGATACCGTGATGGACCTTTCTACCGGCAAGGATATCCACGAAACCCGCGAATGGGTTTTGCGCAATTCACCTGTGCCCATCGGCACGGTGCCGATTTATCAGGCGCTGGAAAAGGTCAAGGGCGACCCGAACCAACTCACCTGGGAAATCTTCCGCGATACCGTCATTGAGCAGGCAGAACAGGGCGTGGACTACATGACGGTGCACGCCGGCGTGCTTCTGCGCTACGTGCCCCTGGCCGCCGAGCGCATCACCGGCATCGTCTCTCGCGGCGGCTCCATCATGGCCGCGTGGTGCCTCAAAGAACACCGCGAATCCTTCCTTTACGAGCGCTTCGCTGAGCTTTGTCAGATCCTTGCCAAATACGACATCACCTTTTCGCTTGGCGACGGCCTGCGCCCCGGTTCCATCGCCGATGCCAACGATGAGGCGCAATTCGCCGAGCTGCGCACCCTTGGCGAGCTAACCAAGATCGCCCAAGACCACGGCGTACAGGTGATGATCGAAGGCCCAGGCCATGTGCCCATGCACAAGGTGGCGGTGAACGTTGAAGAAGAAGAAAAATACTGTGCCGAAGCCCCCTTCTACACACTCGGGCCACTGACCACCGACATTGCTCCAGGTTATGACCACATCACCTCCGCCATCGGTGCGGCCATGATTGCCCAAGCCGGTACCGCGATGCTGTGCTACGTCACCCCCAAAGAACACCTGGGTCTGCCCAACCGCGACGATGTGAAAGTCGGTGTGATCACCTACAAGATCGCAGCTCACGCGGCAGATCTGGCCAAGGGGCTGCCCGGTGCCCAAGATCGCGATGATGAGCTTTCGCGCGCACGCTTTGAGTTCCGTTGGCACGATCAATTCGCTCTGGCACTTGATCCGGACACCGCGCTGGAATACCACGATGAAACCTTGCCGGCAGAACCCGCAAAAACCGCGCACTTCTGTTCCATGTGCGGACCGAAGTTCTGCTCCATGCGCATCAGCCAGGATGTTCGCGATTATGCCGCGGCCCATGGGCTAGAAACGGTGGAGGCTATCGAGGCGGGCATGAAGGAGAAGTCCCAAGAATTTGTGGCCGAAGGCTCCAAGGTCTACGTGCCACTGACAGAAAAGCCTGCGGATTAGTTTGGTTTGAGAGGATCGGGGAGAGTCCGGCGAGGATCGCGGCGAAGATGGCCTTGCCGGACTTCGCGTTCATACCAAGCCCCAAAGGAAGGATCGCCAGCTCTGCGTTCCAAAGCAGGGCAGAAGCTGATTCCTCGGTGGAGAGCGTAGAGGATGCGATGCGAGGAGCGTAGAGTCCTACACTCCAGCAGCTCCATGTGCGTGCATAACAGCGCAACCTGTACAAGCCACCGCGAGAAGGAAAGAGCATGAGCAAACGCCGTATCATCGCCACCGTCGCTTTCGTGCTTGGCATGCTCGCCGCTGGGTGGTTGTGGATGCAGAGCCACCACCTTGCAGCAGCCGGGGTGTTACTTATTCCGGCTGCATGGAACCTTTTTAGCTCTGTGCCTAGCTCTAAGGAAATCAAGGAACTCGAGCAGCTTCGCTATCGAGACAATCCGAGCCCGGATGAGGTCAAGCGCTATCGCGAAGCTCACCCGGGCTCATCAATCACTGAGGCAATCGCAGCGCTTAAGCGCCAGCAGAAACCACCTCAGCACTAGCTCGCGCACTGCAGATCGGCATTAGTGCGCCCAGTTCTTCAGCGGCACGCCCTATTCGTGTATCCAGCTCCCCGCCGGTGCCAAGGCTTGCCAAGTCCTCGGCTGTGGCGAACACTCCGGTGGGCACCACGGTGGCGCGCATGAAGTTCAGCAGTGGGCGCATTGCATGATCCAGCATGAGCGCGTGCCTGCCTGAACCGCCGGTGGCGGCGAGCACCACGGGCTTGCCCTGCAGCAAGCTTGGGTCCAGCACGTCAAAGAATAGCTTCAGCATGCCGGAGTAGCTGGCCTTCATCACGGGTGTGGCGATGATGAGGGCGTGGGCGTCGACAAGCTTGGAAATTGCCTGCTCCAGCGGGGCGCTCAGGCCCCCACCTGCCATCGCCTGGGCCAAATCCGGCAGCAGCTCGCGGATCTCCACGGTGCTGATCTTCTCGCCGGGAAATTGGGCGGCGATGGCTTCGGCCAGGCGCAGGGTTGAGGAGGGCCGCGAGAGCCCTGCGCTCACGATGGTGATGGCGTTCATGCTGAGTGCTGTGCCGGGTGAATCTGGAAGTGGGGGTTGGATTCACCAGCCTCGCGTGCGGCCACCAGGCTTGCGTGGGTGGGCGGATCGGAAGGCACGTGATCGGGGCGGCGCTCCTCCATGCGGCGTCGAAGCTCCGGCACGACCTGGGTACCCAGAATCTCGATCTGGTTGAGCACCACCTCAAGCGGCAGGCCGGCGTGGTCCACCAGGAAGAGCTGGCGCTGGTAATCGCCAACCCAATCCGCGAACTGCATGGTGCGCTCGATTACCTGCTCCACGGTGCCCACCGTCAGCGGAGTCATCTCGGTGAACTGCTCTAAGGAGGGGCCGCCACCGTAGACGGGTGCGTTATCGAAGAAGGGGCGGAACTGCTTCTTGGCCTCTGCCTCGGTATCGGCGATGAAGGTCTGCCCGCCCAGGCCCACGATGGCCTGATCAGCTTGGCCATGGCCGTATTGCTCGAAGCGCTTGCGGTAGATCTGCACCATCTTGGCGGTGTGTTCTTTGTTCCAGAAGATGTTGTTGTGGAAGAAGCCGTCGCCGTAGAAGGCGGCCTGATCGGCGATTTCCACCGAGCGGATGGAGCCGTGCCAGACGAAGGGGGCGACGTTGTCCAGCGGGCGCGGGGTAGCGGTGAAGCCTTGCAGCGGGGTGCGGAACTTGCCCTGCCAGTTCACGTCCTTCTCGCGCCACAGGCGACGCAGCAGGTCGTAGTTTTCCAGTGCCAGTGGGATGCCCTGGGTGATGTCCTTGCCAAACCAGGGGTAGACCGGCCCGAAGTTGCCGCGGCCCATCATGAGGTCCACGCGGCCATCGGCCAGGTGTTGTAGGAAGGAGTAATCCTCGGCGATCTTCACCGGATCATTGGTGGTGATCAGCGTGGTGGAGGTGGAAAGCTGCAGCTTCTCGGTCTTCGCGGCGATATAACCCAGGTGCGTGGTGGGTGAAGAGGGCACGAAGGGTTCGTTGTGGTGTTCGCCGGTGGCAAAAACGTCTAATCCGACCTCTTCGGCCTTCAGCGCAATCTGCGTCATGGCGTTAATGCGCTCGTGCTCGCTAGGGGTTTGCCCCGTGACGGGGTTTTTGGTGACGTCGCCGACGCTAAAAATTCCGAATTGCATGGTGTGCTCCTTCAGTTGTTGTTGATATGACAACAAGTTAGCGCTGCGACGCCAGTTTGTCAATACCCCTTGTAGCTTTGCCCTTGCTCTTGGGCGTTCCGTACGCAATCACCGCTGCTGGTGCACGCAAATCCGGACTCGGAACCTAGGTGTTAATCTTCGTACGGGAAATATCGTTGATCTATAGGGGAGAGATTATGTCCGATGAAAACCTTCTTGAGCTGGAACATCTTGCTGCCGAAGGCAGAGCACGCAGATCATGGAAAGAGCTCGCAGATGCTTTGGTGAGAACATGCCCAGAAAACTGGTTGGATCCGCTTACAAATCTATTAGAGAAGGGTGCACTATCTGAAAAAGAGATGATCGACCTCGTGTCCGATCTGGCCTGGCTTATTAGAAGAGATGATAATGAGGCCACTGCGTTAGGCGCCACCAACCTGCGGCGGGTGGATGGGGAGAAAAAACAATTTATTGCCTATTACAGTGCATTATGCAAGGCACGTTTTAATTTCGATATCGACTCCCTGCAAAATCTGTTAGATCAGTACGGCGAGCTACCAAGTTCAAGGGAAACCATGGTCGAGGCTCATCGCCTTTTCGTGCGGTTGTTTAAGGGTGAGAACATTGATGAAGATGAGTTAACCCCCTGGATGAAGTCTTCGGTGCATCCACGTTGGCGAAGCATATTGTTGCATGGGATGTACCTTTCGCCTCATGCGGACTTTGGTGACTCTATGGTGAAACTTGGTGAGGGCTTGCTCCGCCAAGGTGGCGGTTCGTGGCGTACGGATCCCAACACCATGATGCGGCTTGCAGTTGGCTATAGGCGTGTTCGTGAGTTTGATAAGGCACTAGAGTTTGCAGATAAGGCAATTGCTGGTGTGGCGAATACCGACCACAATCTTCATGATCAGTATTCAGGCCTACGGGACTCGATTGTTCGAGACAAAGTGCAAGTGAAACTTTTGGAAGAGAGTACGCAGCGACTAGAAGCTCGACTAAAGCAAGAGTTCAATGAGCACTCTGCGGAGCTAGAAGGACAAATTGAGCAAGCACGAGCAGAAATACAACGTGGGCATCAGGAATTGATACTGCGAATAATTGAGATTCTGGCGTTGTTTACTGCACTTATCGGGGTGCTGGTGGCAACTTTCCAAACTATGGTTGCTGATGCCCTTGTGGGATGGGAGCGAGTGACAATATTGGGTATCTCGGTCGCGTTTCTTACTGCGTTCCTTTTTATCATCCATTTCCTTACTTCCCAGAAGATGAAAAAGTCGCGCGAGTAAGAGAAGGTGGCAATGGCGCGCGAGTAAGATAATCGCAATGACTTCTCACACTGCAACTGAAGGACTAGCCATGGAAGACGATCTTGCGGCACCACAGCACTATGTTGCTGATAGCGTCGATCTTTCAGAGTCCTATGAGCCTTCCCTGCTTGAGGTTGAAGCTGCAGCGAACCAGATCCGACGGTACCTTCAGCGCAGAGTGACCGCTGTATTGTCGAAATTTCCCACGAAACCAATAATCATGCTTTCAGGTGGCATCGACTCGGTGCTACTCGCTTCAGTTGTGGCGAAGCAGGCTCCGGATGTGTTGGCAGTTACGTTTGTGCATTCCAATTCTGAGAGCTCTCGAATTGAACTGGAAACCGCTCGCGCTGTCGCTGAAGAATTAGGTCTCAAGCACATCTTGGTGGATCCTAACCCCCAAGAAGCTTTGGAGTTGTTGCGGGAAGCTACCAGGCGCCTGGATACTTGCGATCCATGGGAAGTGCTCGCCGGCGTCACGCTACTGGCGTGCGTCCGTGCTGCTGACGCAGAAGGATACGACGGCGCGATTTTTACAGGTGCCGGCGCGGATGCGCTCTTCCTCGGTGGCTTCAATTTTTCAGATGACGTTGATATTTCGGGCACCTGGCAGCAGACGGTACGCGCGAAGGTGGAGAAAAATTTCACAAGACACCGCCAGATTCCTGATTTTTACGAGAGACTGCTCGACGATCGTGGTCCAGATTCCGAACGACATATCCAGGTGTGGCAAACGCATCAAGCTTTCGAGCTGGCCATGAGCATGGCGGCATCAGCCGTGCGCGGTGGCGACCTGCAAACCGACAAGCTTGTGATGCGCGAAGCTGCGCTCCGGGCAGGACTTCCACAAAACTTGGTGATGAACACCAAGAATCCGATGCAGGTTTCCTCCGGTGGCATTGACATGATTGTCGATGCAGCACGCGAGCTACTCGCCGGGAATGGCGGGCACACCGCCTATACGAATCCCAAGACTGAGTCGGTGGATTTCATTGCCTCGCGCCTGATGCTGGAGCTACTGCATTCACAAAGCTAGCTCGCTGGTCAAATCCCTCCAGATGGGGGAATAATCAACATATTCATTGACTGTTAATTTTTGTTCTGAATAGGTTGCATGTATCAGCCAAAACCAATTGGTTGATATGTACTGAGACAAGTCTGATCGCTTTCGATCAAGTGGAGTACAAAATACTCCCCAAATTTGACGGAGATTACCCATGAGGAAGAACAGGCTCGCCACAGGTCTGGTAACCCTCACCTTCGCGGTTGCCCTGCCATTTCAAGCAGTCGCAAGCCCCACGAGCCAAGCACCAGTTCAGCCGCCGATCGAACAACAGGTTTCTGAGGCCGAGGTGCAAGAGCTTGCAGCATTCCTAGAAAAGATGACCAATGCAACTTCCTATGACGAAGTTGAGGCACTCTTCGTTGATACGTTCGGTGAAGAAGATTAAGTCATGAAGAAACGTCCCCTTAGAATAGTCTTCGATTTCGTCCTCGGCATTGCTGGCCTCTACGGTTTTGCCTGGTTGGCTATCAACTATCTCGGGCTGGGATATGCCCAAGAGTATGACGGCGTAAAGGATCTCTGGCTCAAATTGGCAGGTCTTTTCACGCTATTGTTCATCCTTTGGCACATATACTTGTGGCTGAGTTCCAAGAAGAAAAAGCCCGAGAGCTAAACCCCAAGCGCAACGCCCCTCCAACCACGTTTGTGGGGAGGGGCGTTGGTGCGTCGAAAAGCGAATTACTCGTAGGTAGATCGCAGATCCTTGTGGGCGGGGTCGTGCCAGTCCACGTTCACCTCGTCCTTGGTGGCCAGACCCTGGTCGGGCTGGTGAGGCACCTTGGCCACGATGTTCTTGCGGGCGCGGCCTGCGCGGAGCTGGTTTTCCACGCGCTCGGCCAGGCGAGAGAGCAGGAAGTTAATGACGATCATGATGATCGCCACTACCACCATCGCTGCCAGGTAATTGCGGTACCAGGAGGCGGCCTGCAGGCCAGAGCGCACGACCTCGACATAGCCGATGAGGTAGCCCAGTGCAGAGTCTTTCAGGGCGATGACCATCTGGCTAATCAACGCCGGCAGCATGGAGGCGATGGCCTGCGGCAGGAGGATCTTGATCATCGTCTGCGAACGCGAAAGGCCAAGGGCCATCGCTGCCTCGCTTTGGCCCTTGGGCAAGGCATTGATGCCAGAGCGCAGGATTTCTGCGATCACCGAGCCGTTATACATGGTCAAGCCGAATACCACTGCGGCAAAGGCGAGGTGCTGGGTGGGCACCAGGCCGTAGATGGCAAAGAGTTGGTAGGCGAAGATCATCAAGATCAGCACGGGGATGGCGCGGAAGAATTCCACGATCACAGCGCAGGGAATGCGGATGGCCTTGTTGTGGCTTAATCGCCCGATGCCGAGCAAACCACCGATCAGCAGCGCCAAGAGGATCGAGACCACTGCTGCTTTGATGGTGCCCAGAAGGCCTGGCAGCAGGTAGGTGGTCCACATATCCGAGGTGCTAAATGGCTTCCACAGCTCTGCTGCGAATTGGCCATTGGCATTCATGGTGGAGATCACCCACCAACCCACCAGCAGCAAGATCACCACGGTGAGGGCGGTGAGGATCTTATTAAAGCGTTCGCCTTTAGGGCCTGGAGTGTCATAGAGAACTGTTGCGCGGGTACTCATTAGCGCTTCACCTTCAATCGCTGAGCGGCGGCACCGAAGATCAGGCCAGTGGGCAGGGTCAGAATGATAAAGCCAAGGGCAATCACGCCGAAGATCACAAATACCTGGTCAGCGTGGCTTTCCACCGAGGACTTCATCAGCAAGGAGGCCTCAGCCACACCAATCACCGAGGCGATGGTGGTGTTCTTAGTCAGCGCGATCAAGGTATTGCCCAAGGGGACGATCGCGCCGCGCAGCGCCTGAGGGAAGATGATGTGGCGGAAGTTTTGCATGAAGCTTAGCCCCAAGGATCGTGCGGCTTCTGCCTGGCCAAAGGGCACGGTATTGATACCGGAACGCAAGGACTCTGCCACGAAGCTCGATGTGTAGATCACAAATGCCAAGACCGCGAGGCGGAAATTGTTCTGCGAGGTAAAGCTTGGACCTTCAGGTGCGAGGGTGACGTTGAGGTTCACATAGAGGCCAAGGGAGGCAAAGAGCACGATCAACGTCAGCGGGGTATTGCGCGTGATGTCGATGTAGATGGTGGCAATGGTGCGCAAGATCGCTACGGGGGAGACGCGCATGGCCGTCAAGATGGTGCCAAGGATCATCGAACCAATGGCAGAGGCCACGGTGAGTTTGATCGTCATCCAAAAAGCCGGCAAAAGATTCGGAGCCATATCGGCCCAGAGTTCTGCACTCATGAAATGTCCTCCTTCCTACTTCTTTTCTTCGGTGAAGGACAAATCACCGATCTTGGGCTTGGTACCTGGGTCGATGGCATCGCCGAGGTTGTTGTGAATGATCTTTTCGTACTCGCCAGAATCATGCAGGGCGTTTAATGCCTCATTGATTTCCGCAATGGCTTCGGGCTGGCCTTGAGCGATACCAATGCCATAGTTCTCATTGGTCCAATACGAGCCATCCTCATTTTTCAGCTCAATCACTTTCATGGTGCCCGGGTATTGCTGGGCAAAGCCGGCCAGGATGGTGGCGTCGGTACTCAAAGCATCCACCTTGCCGCGGGCAAGGGCTTCCACGCAGGCGGAGTAGGTATCGAATTCTTGAAGCTGCACCTCAGGCAGTGCCTTTTTAATCTTCTGCGCTGGCGTAGAGCCGGTGACAGAGCAGAGCTTGGTGTCGGCATTCATGTCTTTTAAGCCACCGATCGGATCATCGGCACGCACCAAAATAGCCTGGTGTGTGAGCAGGTAGGGGCCTGCAAAATCCACGGCACGAAGCCGCGATGCGCTAATGGAGTAGGTAGCGGCAATCATGTCTACTTCGCCGTTATTAATCAGCGTCTCGCGTTGCGCCGAAGGGGTCTCGCGCCAGGTAATCTCCGGTTCCTCCCAGCCGTGCTTGTTGGCAATGTAGCTGACCACAAAGCGAGAAACATCCGGGTCTACACCCACAAATTCCTTCTCGGGTGTGCGTGCACCCAGGCCCGGCTGGTCAAATTTGGTACCAAGCACCACATGGCCTGCTTCAATATCTTGCAGGAGGTTGCGCGGCCCGGAATCAGAGCAGGCGCCAAGTGCTGCGGTGCAGGCTAGCGCCAGCGCTGCGGCGATGCTGCTTTTTGCTAGTCGTTTCACAAGTTCACCTTCCCCTGGCTGCTAGTGGCCAAGGATCTTGCCCAGGAAGTCCTTGGCGCGATCCGATTCGGGGTTATTAAAGAAATCTTCGGGCGAGCGGTCTTCAACGATTTCGCCATCGGCCATGAACAGGATGCGGTCGGCTGCCTTGCGGGCAAAGCCCATCTCGTGCGTCACGCACACCATGGTCATGCCCTCGCGGGCTAGATCATCCATCACCTCAAGCACCTCGTTGATCATCTCGGGGTCGAGGGCAGAGGTTGGTTCGTCGAAAAGCATCACCTTCGGATCCATGGCCAGGGCGCGCGCAATAGCCACGCGCTGCTGCTGCCCGCCGGAAAGCTGCGCGGGGTATTTTTCGGCCTGCTGCGCGATGCCCACGCGCTCGAGCAGTTCCATGGCGCGCTTGCGTGCGGCTTCTTTGGATTTGCCACGCACTTTGATCGGGGCGAGCGTGACGTTATCCAGGATGGTCATGTGGCTAAACAGGTTGAATTGCTGGAACACCATGCCCACCTCGGCGCGAAGTTTGGCCAGGTCTTTGCCTTCTTCTGGCAGGAGCTCGCCGTTGATGCGAATTTCGCCTTCATCAATGGTTTCAAGGCGGTTGATGGTGCGGCAGAGGGTGGATTTGCCGGAACCCGAGGGGCCAAGCAGCACAACAACCTGGCGGGCTGGAATTTCCAGGTTGATATTGCGCAGCGCGTGGTAATCGCCAAAGTGCTTATTCACGCCCCGAAGGGAAATCATCGAAGTGGATGTGTTCTCTGTCATACTGGCATCCTAGGGTAAGAGCACTCACAGACAAAGCCCTTGCAGCTTTCAGCTTTTCGACGCCCCCTCCAACGCATCCGTCACGCCCTGAAAAAACTCTCGCCCTGGGTGGCAGAAGGTATAGAATCTGCCGGGATTGCTCATGGACGTTGATCTGCAAACAGTATTAAGGCGCCTCGGGGCACCTGAAGTGGCACCGAGTGTGGCTGAGGTGCGCTTGCTTCCAGAACACTATTTTGCGCAACATTGGCCCAAGGCGGAACAACACTTGCCTGTTCTAGCTGGTGAAACGCCGAAGCGTTCGGTGTGCCGCGAGGATCTTTTTGCCCTTGGTGCCGCAGCCAGTGGGCCTGAAGATATGCGTAATTTTTATGTGGCCGTCTGTGCCTGGGGCGCGGGAACCAGTGCCTTGAGCGCCTACCGTCTAGCCCGGCCACTGCGCCAGCCTGACTTGGAGGAACGCTTATGGGCGGGGCTGTGTTTAGCCCAACGCGGCGATGCTCTTGGCGCTTATGAGGCACTTAATGGAACACACCGCGTGAAGTTTCTAGGGCCTGCGTTTTTTAGCAAGCTCATGCACTTTATGGCCCCGCCACCTGAGGTGGGCGATGTGCGCCCGCCGATCATCTTGGATTCGCGCGTGGCCCAGGCGCTGGGGTGGAGAAAAACGGCCTCGTGGACGCCCGCGGAATACCTGGCCTACCTGGATGCAGCCGAGCAACTGCGGCGTCGCTGGCGCCCGGATCTGCCGCTCGATGTGGTGGAATACCAGCTTTTTGCCGTGGGCAAGCGCGTCTAGCTTGGCCGGATGAGCACGGCCTAGCCCACGCTCCAGGTGGCCTGCGGATCGCGCTTGCTGCGCCCCTGCCACTGCACCAGGCCTTGTTTGCGCAAGGCATTCAGGTGGCGAAGCACCGTTGGCCGCGCCAAGCCCAAAAGGGCGGTGAGCTGGCCTGTGCCAAGGGGCTGCTTGGCTAGCTTAAGCTCGTGCACAATCCTTGTGGCAGTAGCCCCCATCTGATCCGGCAGGGCTTTGGCAGGAGCAGTTTCACTAAAAAGCGTGAGCCTGACTGCCTCGGTGAATTGCTGATAATGCGGATCTGCAAAACCTGCCTCACGCATGGCCTGGCACATCCTTCGAATCCCCGCGCCGCGTGCTTCACTCACACCCAGATCCGCGCACACCCTGGCCACCCGCGGGTTGCGGGCATTACGAAACAGCCTGCTTACAGTGTGCGGATTGGTGTTATTGGGAAAACGCCCAGGGCTGGTGATTTCAATGCGGTTTGCAAATACCCGCACGCGCACATGATCGCCTGCCACGGCATAGGAACGGTGGATCACTGCATTGCGTAACCCCTCCAGCCAGGCCTCACGCGGAATGGAGGTGCCGAGGTGCTCGACAGCTTTTGCCGCTGCTTTGATCTGCTCAGGGATGGATCCTTCGCAACGAATCACCTCGTGTTCACCACGTACCTCTACATAGGCATAGGGGAACATCGTCTGGGGCCGCTTGGCCAGCAGCAGGTAGGCGGCGATACACACATTGCCCTCAACGCTTAATAAATCGCGTGCACGCAGCGCCTTTTTGGGCGAAGACGTGCCCAAGGCCCGCTGAAATCCCCCCAGCAGCTTTTGATCCAGCAGCACCCGAAAATGCGCGGTGTTTTGCAAAGCGCGTGCGGTAAAGCCTTCGATCTCACGATCCCAGCACATCTCCTGGCGCTGGTTCATATTCAGCTTCTTATTGCGCGTGCCCACACGCACATAGCATTCGCCGCTGGCGAGCTCGTGGTAGAAGTGCCAAGGGTCTACATAGACCAGGCAGAAATCGGGGTAATCGCGGAAATGGGCGTGGAAGTCTGGGTGAATGAGCAGGCAGGCTTCGTGATAAAGCTCCTTGCTGCCGGAGTAGATCAGGGTGCCGCCTTCGGCGTTATGAAAAGCCAGGAGAGTAATGGCGAGATCGCGGGCGGTGCTGCCTTCGGGGAGTTTGGAAAACCACTGGCTCTCACGCAGTTTTGGCAATTCGGCGCTGGCAAATTTCTTGCCCTGCGATACCACTCGGGCTGCCTGGGCAGAAGCACTCATGGGGGAGGGATTGTGGCGCACCGACATGCTCTAACTCTAACACTGCTTCAACCTCAGAGCTGGCACGAAGGGTAACTTGAAAGGCTATGAGCACTGCACTAGATCAACGCTGCGAAGACTACATCCACGCACTGGTTCGCCTGAGCCCACTTAGCGCCACCGCATGGGGCATGGATCAAGAAAACGCCACCCAGATCGATGCCTTTACACCCGAATACCACCAGCAATTAGCAGACCTTGCCCAAAGCCTGCGCGATTTTGCGCTGCAATATCAGGCAGAAGACGCCCAAGATGAGGTCACGCGCGCCACGCTGATTGATCGCCTCGGCGTTGAACTTGAGGCCTTTGAGGCAGGCGAGCACCTGCGCCACGTCAATAACATCACCAGCCCGGTGCAGTGGATCCGCGACACGCTATTTCAAATGCCAGCCGAGACAGATCAGCAGCGCGAAGTGCTCGCTGCGCGCGTGGCGCAGATCCCCCAAGCGCTCAAGGGCTATCAGCAGAGCCTGGAACTCGGGCAATCGCGCGGCCTGCTGCCTGCTGCCCGTCAGGTGGCCGGGGTGCAAGAGGATCTGCGCGCCTTCGCATCCAAGCTGCCGGCAGAAAACCCAGAGGTCAGCGCCTATTTGGAAGAATTCGCCACCTGGATGGGCACGCTTAGAACAACCCAAGACGATG
This sequence comes from Corynebacterium pseudopelargi, assembly GCF_003814005.1. NCBI lineage: Bacteria > Bacillati > Actinomycetota > Actinomycetes > Mycobacteriales > Corynebacteriaceae > Corynebacterium > Corynebacterium pseudopelargi. Next base: position 76,264 of record NZ_CP033898.1, read on the forward strand.
CCGTGGGAAGGCAGCGCTATGAGCTTGCCAGCCGCCAATGGGTTGGGGCATCGGTGGATCTAGAAGATGCCTACGCCTGGGGTAAACAGCGCCTGGCTGCCATTGTGGCTGAACAAGAGCGCATCGCCGCCGAGCTGTTTGGTGAGGGCACCAGCGTAGAAGAAGCGATGGCCCGGTTGAATCAGGAACAGCGCTACACCATCAATGGTGTCGAGGCACTTCAGCAGTGGATGCAGCAACGATCCGATGAGGCACTTGCAGCCCTCGCCGGTGAACACTTCGATATTGAAGGCCCTGCCCGCGAGCTTGAATGCTGCATTGACCCGGCAGGTACCGGCGGCATCTTCTACACCCCGCCGAGCGCAGACTTTTCCCGCCCCGGCCGCATGTGGTGGTCTGTTGCCCCAGGCCAGGAGCAATTCCACACCTGGCAAGAACTCACCACCGTCTACCACGAGGGCGTGCCAGGCCACCACCTTCAATGCACCGCCGCCATGCAACAGCCGCTGAATACCTTCCGCCGGATCGCCTGCTGGAATTCCGGCCATGGCGAAGGCTGGGCACTCTATGCCGAACAGCTCATGGCCGAGCTTGGCTTCCATGATGATCCCGCTACTCGCATGGGGCTTCTCGACGCCCAACGTCTCCGCGCCGCACGTGTGGTCTTGGACATCGGCTTCCACCTAGGCCTGCCCACCCCAGACGGCGGCGAGTGGAGCTATGAATACGCCTGGGAATTTTTGGCGGCCAATTCCTCCATGGACCTGCCCAATAGGCAATTCGAGCTCATGCGCTACCTAGGCTGGCCAGGCCAAGCACCCTCCTATGCGCTTGGCCAAAGGCTGTGGGAAGAACTCCGCGATGACGCCCTCGCCCAAGGCATGAGCCTGCGCGAATTCCACACCAAGGCACTTGCGGTAGGCAGCGTGCCCATGAACATTCTGCGTGAGGCGGTGCTAGGCCAAGACCAGGCCTAGCGGCATTCCCTAGTGCGGGATCGTGCTTTTAGCGGGTGAGGCTAGTGCCCGCGCGCGATCCACTCTTGAAGGTGCGGTGCCTCTTTACCGATCTCGGTGGCATCGCCGTGGCCGGTATAGACCTCGGTGTCGCCCGGCAGGGTGAGCAGCTTGTGGCGGATCGAGTCGATGATCGTGTCAAAGGAGCTGTACTTGCGGCCAGTCGCGCCGGGTCCGCCGGCAAACAGGGTGTCGCCGGAGAAGAGCACCTTGGCGTCGGGAAGATAGAAGGCGCAAGAGCCAGGGGAGTGCCCTGGGGTGTTAAGCACCTGCAACTTCGAGCCTGAAATAGCAAAGGCCATGTCCTGCTCAAGTTCCTCGAAGGGGAGGTCCTTGTGGGTTTCTTGCCACAGAGGCGCATCGCCTGGGTGCAAGAAGATGCGAGTATCAAAGTGGCGTGCAAGCTCAGGGGCAACATTGACGTGATCATTGTGCGCATGGGAGCACAACACGCCCAGCACATTGCGGTTGCCCACCGCCTCAATGATCGGCGCGGCATCATGGGCTGCGTCGATGATGTAGCAGTCGTGGTCGTCGCCAAGCACCCAAATATTGTTATCTACTTCCCACTCGCCGCCATCAAGGGCGAAGATGCCGTGGGTGACGACGCGGTCGATGCGCAGGCCAGATTCAGATGTGCTCATGCTTGCTCCATTTCTACGACAGATCGCAAGACCTTGCCTTGCTTCATGGTGTCAAAGGCAGCATCGACATCGCCTAAGCCGATGCGCTCATCAACAAAGGAATCCAAAGGGAAACGCCCCTGCTGGAAAAGGTCGGTGTACATGGGGAAGTCGCGCTCAGGCAAGCAATCGCCATACCAAGAAGACTTCAAAGCGCCACCGCGGCCAAAGATATCCAGCAAAGGCAATTCGAGTTTCATATCAGGCGAAGGCACCCCCACCATCACCACACGTCCGGCAAGATCACGGATATAGAAGGCCTGCTCATAAGTCTCGGGGCGGCCCACCGCATCCACTGCGACGTCTACACCAACACCGCCGGTGAGCTCTTGGACCTTTTCTACTAATGCATCGCGGCTTAAACCCTTGGAATTGATGGTGTGCGTAGCGCCGAATTCCTTCCGGGCCCTTTCTAGCTTCTCATCGGAGATGTCGATGGCGATGATGGTGCTAGCACCAGCTAAAGCGGCACCTGCAATAGCGGCCATGCCAACGCCGCCCACGCCGATCACGGCAATAGACTCGCCACGCTTGATCTCGCCGGTATTCACAGCGGCACCAAGGCCAGCCATGATGCCGCAGCCAAGCAGGCCAACGGCGGCGGGATCAGCAGAAGCATCCACGCGGGTGCACTGCTTTTCATGCACCAGGGTCTTTTCTGCAAAAGCGCCAATGCCCAGCGCTGCCTCAAGCTCAGTGCCGTCTTCTAAGGTCATGGGCTGAGAAGCATTGTGGGTATTAAAGCAGTACTTTGGCTCGCCCTTCTTGCATGCACGGCACTCGCCGCACACCGCGCGCCAATTCAGCACCACAAAATCGCCTTCTTGGACGTGCTCCACCGCCGAGCCGGTGGCCTCTACCACCCCGGCGGCCTCGTGGCCGAGCAGGAAGGGGAAATTATCACTGATATTGCCCTCGCAGTAGGCCAGATCGGTATGGCACACGCCGCAGGCCTGGATCTTGACCACCACATCATGCGGGCCTGGTTCGGGAATGCAGATGGTTGTGGAGGTGGTTGGGGCGTTGGCCTCGGTGGCGATGATGGCTTGGACTTTGTCGTAGTAAGGCACGTTCCCTCTTTCTTTGGTGGGGGGGGCTTCTTTTTACGATCATGCCATTAGATTTGCTTCGGGGTGGGGCACTAAAGCGCTGCTAATAACGATTGTCATTTACACAAATGGGGGTAATCGTTTCGGAATGTGTCGATGCAACGATTAGGCATTCGTGGAACCAGGAGTGAAACGTTGCAGGGAAAACCGGTTGTGCTGAATTCCATCCCTTCGGATCGGCTTTCAAGTGCAGTGTGCTCCCCAACAAACTTTTGCTCTATGGGTTTTGCTCATGGACACTATTACTGCGGTCACGAGCCCAGATTTGTGTCGTGCAATAAAAGTCGCGCAATGAGTATTGCGCGCCGAAGGAGTTAGGCAAAATGCGCGAATTGGCAATGTTGGCGGGCGCTTTAAGGCGCAAGTGGTGGGTTATCTTGCTTACCGCAGTAGTTATCGCCGGATTGGTCGGCGGCTGGGGCACACTTCGCCAGCAGGAGTACAGGGCCAGCGCTCGACTCACAGTGACCATGACCGGAGAGGCGTCCTCAGCGAGCGCGTCCTATCAGAACAATTTGGCGGCCGAAACCCGCATTGCCTCTTATGTTGAGCTGGTTCGCTCCAATTTGGTGCTCGACCGCGTCTCTGAACTCACCGGGATCCCTGTGGGGCAGCTCAGGGGCATGGTCAATGCTTCTGATGTGAAAAAGACGGTGCTTTTCGACGTCTCCGCTACCGCCAAGAGCCCCGAGACTGCATCTCAGGTTGCTCGCGGGCTAGCGGAGGTTTATCCCGAGGTCATTGAGGAGCTAGAGACGCCTAAGTGGGGGCCTGGAGGGCCACCTGTTGTCTTTGATGAAAACGGCAAAGCCATTCCTTTCCGAACCGGCCCTCAGGCTTTTGCCACGATCGTCTCCGATAACACCCAGAACCCCTCGGTAGTGCCACCTACGCGCACTCAAATGATCGCTCTTGGCCTGTTCGTTGGCATCATTGCCGGTTTGCTCATGGGCATTTTGGCTGACTTGCTTGATCGCCGCGTGCGTCGGCCCGAGGAATTTATCACCCTGGCTCCCGGCGTTCCGATCCTTGGCGAAGTACCTCAATCCCGATCCAGGGGAGAAAAGAAGGGCGTGTTGCTGGACTTCCGCTCCGGCCACTCTGCTTCTGCCGAGGCGATGCGCGCAGCTCGTACATCTATGAGCTTTGTTGGAGGGGATCAGGAGTCTCGCGTATTCCTTATTACCTCTGCGCTACCAGGTGAGGGCAAGACCTTCGTATCCGCCAATATCTCCCGCGCCTATTCAGAGGCGGGAAGCCGCGTCTTGGTTATCGGCGCCGACCTGCGCTCGCCCAAGATCGGTGCAGCCTTCGACGTGCCGGAGGATGTTGGTTTGTCTAACGTGCTGGCAGGACAGATCGAGTTTGAAGATGTGATCTTCTCCGGTGGCGATATGGAACCCGACGTGATCCCCGCAGGCCCAACGCCACCGAACCCCTCCGAGCTGTTGTCGAGCAAGCGAATGCAAGCCCTGCTGGAATGGGCGCGTGAGCACTATGACATCACCATCATCGATACCCCACCGGTCGATGCAGTGACCGACGCCGTGGTGCTGGCACCAGCGGCAGATGCTGTGGTGCTCGTTGCCCGAGTCAATGTGGTGACCCGCACAGCTCTAGCCCGCACCCTGGAAAACCTCTCCATTGCCAATGTCACCCCATCTGGTGTGATCGTCAACAGTGTGCGTAGCGGCGGTGGCTCAGGTTATGGCAAGTACGGCTATGGCTACGGCTACGGCAATACCAAGAAGTCCAATTCAACGGATGCCACCAAGGCTGCCGTTGCCCAAAACAAGGTGCTCGCCGAGGCTCCCCAGGCCGGGGCGAGTGCCGCGCTGAAGCCACAGTCCGAGCGCCACCCAGATACCCACGAATTCCCGCCGGTTGTAGATGAGCAAGCACCACAACCAAGCGAATCTGAGTCGGGCAAGGATGCTGAGGGCAGATCATGAGCATGCCCCAGACCCAAGAAGTTGTGGTGGGCAGATCCTAGGTGGCGTTAGCTTCAATGATGTCGAGTAAAGCTCCGATGGTATCCGCGCAGGTGCGAAAATCCTCCACGGTGCCACCGATGGGGTCTGCAACATCCGGCGCTTGGTATCCGCGACGTTGTCTGTGCGCATCGCGGGTGCTCACGCCGGGGTGGTCTTGGAGGATCGCCGCATATTCGCCCAAGGTGAAGGTCTTGGACATGGCTGCCGGTGACATAGCTAGCACTTTTGAGCGTTGTGCTGCTTCCATGCACAACACCACAGTGGCATTGGCAATTTGCACCGGTGTTACCAACGTTGATGAGAAGTCTTTTGCGGCGATGCCCTGCTCTTCTAGCACCAAGGCTGAATATTCGTGCATGGGCATGCCGTTGCGTGCGGCGATGCCGGCGCTTGAGGCTTCGAAGCCTCTGGCTTGCCACAAAGCCTCGGCCAAGGGTGAACGGCAGATATTAGCCGTACAAATAAAAAGCACTGAGGACATGAGCCAAGTCTACGTTGGAAGGAATCATCGATGAACACATTCACATGGCGTCGCATGCTATTGGATGTGTGCATGTGGATGCCGGCGCTGATTTCGGCGATCTGGCTTCGCCTGGACTTTGAGCCAGTAACCATCAAACTGGGCCATTCCTATTGGCCGGTGATTGTGGCAGCGATCATGCTCGGCCACGCGATTTGTGGCGGGCTGCTTGGTGTGTACCGTCGCGGTAGTGGGGAACAATCCCCCTTGAGCCGCACCAATGTGATCCTTACAGCGGCCGCAGTTTTAATGGGGGGGGTTCCTCGGATTTGTTGTAGCGGTCACACTGTATCCCAACGCCGGGATTCCAAGGACCGTTCCCTTATTAGCGGCACCCATCGTGGTGTGCCTTGTGCTCTTTCTTCGCGCAACCGAGATGGTGGTGGCGCAGGTACGCGAGCACGACCGTGAACCGATTATTCTCTATGGGGCTACGCAGCTTGGCAGGCATTTTGTAGCCCAGTTGGCAGAGTCGGAGCAATCCGAATTTATTGTCAAAGCGGTGCTCGACGAGGATCCTCAACGCCGCGGCGGGCTTATTCATGGCATGCGTGTGCGCGGTGGCTTAGATGAGTTGGCCGCTGTTGCAGAAAAGACCGGTGCGAAAACACTGGTCATCGCCGATGCAGGACTGAGCGATTTAACCTTGGATCGCGTTCGCGACGCCGCCCGCGCAGCGAAGATGCGAGTGCTTGCGGTGCCGTCGATGCAGCATGTCGATGGCCTATCCTTGGGCAACCTTGAGGATATTGACGTAGCCAAATTCATGGACCGCGAACAAGCCAGCCTTGATATTGAGGGCATCCGCAGCATCATTAGCGGCAAGCGTGTACTCGTCACCGGTGCGGGCGGTTCCATTGGTTCCGAACTGTGCCGCCAGGTGTATCGCTTTGATCCAGCAGAATTATTCATGCTTGACCGCGACGAGGGAGGCTTGCACCATACGCAGCTCTCATTGACTGGCAAGGCGCTCTTAGACGATGAGACAGTGATCCTGGCTGATATCCGCGACGAGGCCGGAATCCGCGAATTATTCTGCACACTTCGCCCCGAAGTAGTGATTCATGCTGCGGCGCTGAAGCACCAACCACTGCTGGAGCGTTACCCAGAAGAAGCGTGGAAGACGAATGTGCTCGGTACCGAGCATGTGTTGTTGGCCGCCGAGGCCTGTGGCGCAGAAATCGTGGTCAATGTTTCCACCGATAAAGCCGCCAATCCCTGTTGCGTGCTGGGCGATTCGAAGCGAATGGCTGAGCGGCTTACTGCCGCACGTGCAGCGGCTGGCACCCCAGGCCGGTGGGTCTCGGTGCGCTTTGGCAATGTGTTGGGTTCCAGGGGCTCCGTGGTGGAGACCTTCATGGGGCAGATCAAACGCGGTAATGCCTTAACCATTACCGATCCCTCGGTTCGTCGCTACTTTATGACGATCCCCGAGGCAGCACAGTTAGTGCTCCAAGCTGCCTTAGTGGGGCGGTCTGGAGAAACCTTGGTGCTGGATATGGGCGAGCCAATGCTCATTGAGGATCTAGCAAGGGGCCTGATGTCGATGGCCGGTCGCAATGATTTGAGGATCGTGTACACAGGCCTCCGACCAGGAGAAAAGATGTCGGAAGAGCTTTTCGACGTCCGCGAAACCGCAATCCAAGGCGATCGCCACCCGCTCGTAAGCGAGGTAAGTGTAGCGCCGCTAAGCAGCGTGCCAGAAGGAAACGATGTGCGCGAAGTGATGGAGCAATACGCCCGCGCTGAGCAAGAGCAAGGAGCGAAATAATGAGCAAGCAATCCGAATACGATGCCCGCACGGTGTTGGTCACCGGCGGCACCGGCAGCTTTGGCCACACCGTTGTTGAGCGGATTCTTCGTACCCAAGCGCAAGAAGTGCGAGTGTTTTCTCGCGACGAAGCTAAACAAGATGCCATGCGCCACCGTCTAGGTGATGATCGCGTGAGTTATGTCATTGGCGATGTTCGCGATGCCGGCTCCTTGGAACGCGCCATGCGCGGAGTAGACCACGTCTTCCATGCCGCCGCCCTCAAGCAAGTACCGAGCTGCGAATTCTTTCCAGATCAAGCCGTAGCCACCAATGTTTTGGGTTCTCAAAACGTGCTTGAAGCTGCAGAACATGCTGGCGTAAGAAGCGTGGTGTGTCTTTCTACCGATAAGGCCGTCTACCCGGTCAATGCGATGGGTATGTCGAAAGCGCTGATGGAAAAGGTAGCTCGGGCGCACGCCAGGCGTGTCGGCGGAGCCAACACCACCGTGAGCTGTGTGCGCTACGGCAACGTGATGTACTCGCGTGGCTCTGTGATCCCTCTATTTGTGCAGCAACTGCGCCAGGGCAAGAACCTCACGCTCACCGAACCGCGCATGACGCGTTTTATGATGACCCTGGCGGAATCAGTGGATCTAGTCGAGCGCGCGTTTCGCCTGGGTAAAGCAGGCGATATCTTCATCCAAAAAGCGCCGGCTACCACCGTGGGCGATTTGGCTGAGGTGATGTGCGAGCTTTTCGACGTCCCCGCGAATATCACCACCATTGGTGTGCGCCACGGCGAAAAGTTGCATGAGACACTGGCAACCCGTGAGGAACTCGCCTTTGCCGAGGATCTGGGCACACACTTGAGGCTTCCGGTAGATAACCGTGGTCTGAACTATGAACACTTTGCCGATCGAGGCGTAGCTGGATTGGAAACCGATCAAGACTTTGATTCCGACCTGGTAGAGCGAATGACGCGCGAACAGCTCGCCGCAAAATTGCTTGAAGTACCCGAACTTCGTGGCGATTTGCTCTCTGCAGGCCGTGACCTTGCAGCTCTCGACGCTCGTTTCGGGGTAGATGCAAGCGGCCTGGTGGGCGATCCAAGCCGTGAGAAAGGAAACTGGATCCGATGAAGAACAATGCACGCGGCAAAGTAGTGGTCATTGGCCAGGGCTATGTTGGTTTGCCAGTCGCGGTCTGTGCCGCAGAGGTCGGATGGGACGTAGCTGGCATCGACCTAGACCAGCGCAAAGTCGGCCTCTTGCAGCAAGGGCAATCGCCGGTAGAAGATATCAGCGATGCGCGCCTTGAAGCGGTTGCCAATGCTGGGCGCTACGTTGCGTCGACAAGCTATGAGCTAGCAACTGACTTCGATATCGCCGTGATCTCGGTGCCCACCCCCTTGCGCGATACTCGCCCGGATCTCACCTTTATTGAAGAAGCCGGTGCGGCACTCGGGCCTTTCGTAAGCCCCGGATCGACCGTCATCTTAGAATCAACCACCTACCCAGGCACCACGGAGGAACTGCTCATCCCGATCCTGGAGCAGCGATCCGGGCTTCAAGCGGGCGAGGATTTCTTCGTTGGTTATTCACCCGAGCGCATCGACCCAGGCAATAGTCGCTATGGCTTAAAAGAAACGCCCAAGATCGTCTCCGGCATCGATGCCTCCTCGCTTGAACGAGTCCAGGGATTTTTCGATACCTTCATCGAACGCACCGTTGCCGTTTCCGGCACCCGCGAAGCAGAGCTTGCAAAACTGCTGGAAAACACCTTCCGGCACGTCAATATCGCACTGGTGAATGAGCTTGCACAATTTGCCGGCCAATTAGGAATTAACGTATGGGAGGCGATCGACGCCGCTGCCACCAAACCCTTTGGGTTTATGAAGTTCACACCAGGTCCAGGCGTTGGCGGGCACTGCCTTCCCATTGATCCCTCCTACCTTTCCTGGCAGGTTGAATCCCAATTGGGCCATGCCTTCCGCTTTGTAGACCTGGCCAATGACATCAATAACCACATGCCCGACTATGTGGTCCAGCGCGTCCAGGACCTGCTCAACGATCAAGAGCGATCACTCAAAGGTTCCACCGTGCTGCTGGCAGGTGTGGCCTATAAACCAAACACCGGCGACGTGCGCGAAGCACCCTCATTGCGCATCATCGAACTGCTCCAAGCCCGTGGTGCCAACGTGGTGGCGGCAGACCCCTTTGTGCCTGAGCACCTTTGGCCAAAGGCGGTAGAACGCTGGGACCTGGAACGGGCAGACCAGGCCAATGTGGTTGTGGTGATCAATGATCACGAAGGATTCGATCTTTCTGGCTTAGCCCAGCTTGGAGTACCGGTATTTGATACCCGCAACGTGGTACCGGATAGCCCGAACGTGGTGCGCCTATGAGCCTGAAGCGAAACTCAGCAAAGACGATCATCGATACCGCAGGCGCCACAAACGGCGGCGCCAGACGCTTTCTCCTTGAGCTTCAAGATTATCTGCAGCGCCACCCCCGCGAAGACGTGCGCTTGATTGGTGGCGAGCGGCTTTCTTCCACATGGCTTGTGCAACGCGAATGGCAAGCCCTAGGAGCAAAAAAGATTGCGCTAAATAATGCATCATTTTTTGGTCCTATCGGTGAGCGAACCGTGCTTTTGCGCAACGCCTTGCACTTCGCCAGCGAAGAAGAATTTGCCCAGCTCGGCTACACCCCCAGCGAGCACATGCGTAAACAGATCCCAGTGATTCGGGCGCTTGCGCATCGAGCAGACCGGATCGTGGTGCCGTGCCACGCCATGGCCGAGCGCGTGGCCAAGCATGCACCGAAGCTAGAAGATCGTATCCAGGTGCGGATGCACCCCGTCTCACCGCGGGGCTGGGCTGAGATGCAGCCAGAAAACGACCTCATTTTGGTGCCGATTGTTCCACAATCCTATAAGCGCCTTGACCTGCACATTCCAGCCTTACTAGAGGCGGTAGAGCAAAGCGCAACCAAAGTCGCTGTCACAGCCTTCCCAGGTGATATCCCAGAAGCCGATGGGCATCCCAATTACCAACCCATTGGGCTTATGCCTGCCGAGGATTTGGCGCAGTGGTGGGGTAGAGCCAAGGCCATTTTCTTTCCACCAACCCTGGAATCCTTTGGCTACGCCCTAGCCGAAGCGCGCTGCGGTGGTCGTGCCGTGATCGCCCCGGATAGCCAGCAGAATAGGGAAATCGCAGGTGGTGCGCTAAGTGCCTATGGGGCAGATAGCACGCTTGCCCAAGCAACAGCCCATGCACTGCAGGCCAATATCCCAGCAGAACCGGAACCCTTTGACCCAGATGCCTATTTTGATTGGCTGCTGGGCTAGGCATTGAGCCACATGCTTTGGCTGCTGGCTCAATGCTGGCTACGAGGGGAATCCGAGGATTGCTAATAACTGCTCGTTGTAGTGGTGCCAGGTTTTACCTAAAGCATCCTCGCGTGCCGCATCCCCGAGGGCATCTCGCTTTTCCCACATATCTTCTAGCGCTGCAGCTAGGGCCTCTGGGTCGCGCTTTGGCACGAGACGGCCAGTGACGCCATCGTTGATGATCTCCTCGGCTCCGGTGCCAAAGCAGCCAACCGGAGGGATGCTACGCATGGCAGCCTCGAGATACACCACACCAAAAGGTTCACGGGTAGAAGGCAAAGCAAAAAGATCAGCACCATCGAGTACAGCTAGGGTGGCTTCGCGATCAAGCCGGCCTAAGAATTCCACGCGCTGGCCAATGCCCAGCGCCTCTACTTGATCTTCGAGTGCGCGGCGTTCTGGCCCATCGCCTACGATGCGCAGCCGCCAGCTAGCATCGAGCAACCCAAAGGCATCAATGAGCACATCCAAGGCTTTGCCCTTGTGCATATTAGAAATGCTCACGACAAGCTTAGGCGTGCTACTGCCAGCAGCCTTCTCGGCGTATTTGGTGCCATTTCCTAACACAGTGTGGTGGCGCACCCCGAGGTTTTCTAGAAACGGCACGACCGTCTTACCAACCGGAAGGACCTTCACATGCTCGGGGATATCTGGAAGGTGCTTACGCATCCAAGCCGCGTTATCTGGGTCGTTGAGTGGCGGATTATCTCCGTGCACGATTACGGCAGTAGGCAAGGGCTTCGATTGCCACCACGGAACACAAAATCCCAGCGGTATTTGATTGTGCACAATAAGTGCATCGACGTCTGGCTTAGGCAAGGTCCACTTAGCAACCCGGGCGGCGAGCTTGGTGTTGATTGGCCTATGGAGCCTGTGAAAACGAACAGGCAGGTGCAGGGTGCGCACATAGTGCGGGGTAACACCAGCGATCTCAAGCCATTCGCTCTTTCTTGGCGAAACCACCGTGACCCATACTTCATGGCCTTGTTCACGCAAAGCGGATACGTGTTCAGCTACGAAAATGCCGCTGATGGGGTTAGCGCGTGATGGCCACAACGAGGTAATAATGTGCAGTTTCATCAGATCTCCTCCGCCGGGGCGTCGGTAGGAATGCGAGCGGCATCAATAGCAACGCCCCTTTTGCCGCGAGCTAAAGGCACAAATTCTTCAACAAAACGCAAGCGCACACGCCCCGGTACAACCTCGGGGTGGTGGATCTGCATCGCCTTTTTGGCTTGGGCTGCAATCTTGTTGCTGGGGTGATCCTTGCTGCAGACCACCGCAATATCTGCACCTTCATCGGCAGTAGGAGCAACTTGGGCTGAAAGCACCCCATCGATATTGCGCACAAGCATGGAAAGCTCGCAGGCGCGGATATCTTCTGGGCCGTTGGTGGTGGCAAGGCGAATCACATCGCGGGTGCGTCCCTGCACCGCTGAGAGCTCCAAGATTGTGCCCCCTGGCCCGTATTTGGATGCGCTTAAGTCATCGCCCAGGCTGTAATGAATCAGGGGAAACACTCGCTTGCTTAAGGTGCTGAGCACTGATCCTTCGCGCAGCATAATCCAAGGCCACAGCACTTGAATTGGCCATCCATGTTGAACCTGTGGTTGTGGCATCGTCGCAGCAATCACCCCGGCCTCGATCGCGCCATATTCCACCACCACCGTTCCGAGATTGCTCAGCAATTCGGCATCCGCCGGGGTGACGGTTTCGCTCGAGGGAATAACGTGAGTGATAAATTCCAAACCCTTGGCGCCCGTGTTCAGGTAACGCTCGGCGATCATCACTAAGGCGGAGGTATAGCCCACCAGGTAGCGTGGCCGAAGGCGCCTGATCGTAGCAAGCGCTGCATCCGCTTGATCTGGTGAGGCGATTAAACCTGGGAAGGTCCACGAGTTACCGGCGATGTCTTTTGCCATGCGCTTCACCCGTGCTTCCACATAGCCTTTCCGGGTATGTGCCTGGTGTCCGAGCGTATTAGCGGTTAAGACGAAAGCGTCGAAAGGCTTTAAGCCGTGGGCTTGCCTATACGCCCATGTGCGGGCGTAACCATCCATCAATTCAGCAGCGCCGCGGGGAAAAGCAAAAGGCTTGCCTGTAGATCCAGAGGTTCGGTAGACAGCAGTGGCGCCAGGGGTCGCTTGCACCAAATCCTCGTGCTCACGGAGATGATCTTTTTCCAACACCGGCCACTGATCGAGTTCCTCCAATGTGGAGATGCGATCCGGCAGGTCGTGGTGTTGCTTCCAAAACCGATAAAAAGGCAGGGTGCTGGCGTATTCCCACTGCTGATTAAAACGCCGCAACTGAGAATCTGCGATGGCTTCAGGGTCCAGCTTGGCATCTTGTGACCACTGCAAAGCGGCAGTCGACGCTGCCTGAGCACGCTTGCGGCCCAGCGTAGCGCGCATCAATTGAGCGGGGTATCCGAGCATACGCGTTGTCTTTCGTGTTCTTGCTTGCTGGGGCGAAAGCTGCTGATCGCCAATATGCAATGGACTTTATCACGCCACTTGCTGCACAGTTCCGCGTTTTGCAGCAAGCCTAATGGCCCCATAGAAGGTTGAACCGGCCACCGTACTCTGACATTGCCGTGTTGAGGGCTAGGATCCAAGATGGCTAAACATTAGGCAGCGCAGAATCAGAAGAAGAATGGATTTTCTAACAAAGCTACAGCGATCGAGCTACGTGCGATCCATCGGGATCCGTGGACTCAACGGCGGATTAGGTTTTGCCGTGTCCGTGCTTTTGGCGCGTCTGCTCGGCCCTAGTGATTACGGCGCTTATGGCGTGATTCTTTCTACCGCTGCCATTATTGCCATCCCCTTTACCGCCGGCCTGCCCCGAGCAATGGCGCGTGAGGTAGCAGCAGCGCGAGTCAATGAAGATCCAGGGTTGATCCGATTGGTCATCCGTCGTGGCCGAAACACCTTCCTTCTGCTGCTTCCCATCTTGGCCTTCGCCGCTATCGTTGCTTGGAAATTCGGGCTCACCATCGCAGGAACCAGCACAGGTATCCTCGTCGCCGCCCTGGTAGCCCCCATGCTTGCCGCGGATTCAAACCGAATGGCAATCATGCAAGGTATGGGGCAGGCAGTTCGATCCCAGATCCCAGACATGATTGTGCGGCCAGTGGGCACCGCAATCATCGTCACTGTGCTTCTTGTGAGCGTGCACCATGTAGGCCCAGAAGTGGGAGCGGTGGCCTATGCAAGCGCTACCTTGATTGGTTTTTTGGTGGGGGCCTGGATGATCCGCCCGGCGATCAAGGCGCTGCCTGATCAGCCGCCAAAGACATACATGTCGCGCAAGACCTTTTTGCTTGCTGTTTTTACCCTGTCCATTCTGGGCAGCTCGAAAATTCTCTCTGGCAATATCGACATGATTTTGCTGAACTCCCTGTTCAGCCTGAAAGCCGCAGGCCTATACAAGGTCGCGCTCGCCGGCATGGCTCTGGTGGTAATGGGCAACAACGCCATCGCTGCCGTTGCTAATACTCGCCTGGCCGAGGCAGTTCCCGGTGGGGATAAATCCAAAATTGCTGCCGAATCAGATCGAACAATGTTCTGGGCGCTCGGCAGCTCATTCCTTGTAATGCTGCCCGTCATTTTTGTTGGCCGCCCGGTGATCTCGGCGGTCTATGGAAGTGAGTACCTGGGATCCTGGAGCATTCTGCTGATTTTGGGCCTGGGATTTTCAGTGTCACAGGTATTCGGTCCGGTGGAATCAGTGGCGATGTTTGCCGGGCAACAGTTGCGAGCCGCAGCGGCAGTCTTGGTATCGGTAGCGGTATCGGTGGGCCTGGCATTCCTCTTTGCACCAGTCATAGGGGTTCATGGCATCGCGCTTGCCTCCACGTTGGGCTTATCGCTACGCCAAATTCTGATGGCGATATTCGTGTGGAAGAAGTTCGATCTCAACCTCACGCTCATCGGCACTATTAGCCGTGCGCTGCAGGCCAGGAGGCAGCAAATCTAGCGTTATTGAGAGTCCATTTTGCTAGCATGACCTCATGGATCAAGCCCCCGAACTCTCTGTAGTTATTGCCACGCATAATCGTGCAACAGTGATTCAGGATCAACTCAACGCACTGGCGGGGCAGGACATCGCGGCTCGCATGGAGCTCATCGTGGTGAATAACTGCTCTTCGGATAACTCATACGCTGTGGTGGAACGCTGGCTTGAACACCACGCGGATGTCTTTTACCGCGCCCTACAGCTTCGGGCAGATGATCGCCCTTCTCTTTCCTACGCACGCAACACCGGTTTAGCTCTTGCTAAAGGCGAAGTCGTGGCCTTTGTAGACGACGATGATGTAGTGCTTCCCGGCTGGGGCCGTGCCTATTGTGATGCACTGGCGCATAGTGATAAAGAGCAACTCGCTGGAGGATATTTCTATATCAACGGCGCCACGAGAGTCGGCGGGGAACAACGCTTTGGCATCTGGTTTGCACAGGGTAGTTGTTGTGCAGCGCGTAGAGACTTACTCGAGCGCGTGGGTGGGTTTAATGAGTCGCTTCCTGCATACGGGGGAGAAGACGTAGAGCTTGCGGTTCGCTGCTTCAAACAAGGAATACCCACCAACTTTATTGAAGGTGCTTTGCTGCAGCCGCGAACCAAGAGTGAACCGAAGAAAGTGATGCTAAAAAAGCAGATCTATTCGGGGATTGCCTTGACGCATTTGTGTGCCCTGCATGAGATTGAAGAAGGCCTCTCGGCCAAGCAGCATCTTAAAAGCATCTACCGGGACCTTCGCAGGCTGCCTAAGGCAGCTCGGCAGGCGATATTGAACATGGTGCTGCACGGCTCCCAATTGATTACTTCGCTGGTGTATAAGCTGCCGCATAAACGCAAGGAACTCGCGGCACTTCGAGCGAAGCTCTAGAAAACTATTAGAGCTTTAAGGTTTGCTCGGCAGGTGAGTACGGTTTTCGAACCTTCTTGCCCGTGTCCTCATCTTTTTGAGGCTGCGGTGTTGACATCAGCAGCACAAAGTAAATCAGCAGCATGGGCGCACCAGCGGTGAGCAGCCAATCTTCAAATAGGCAGTCGATCAGGGTGGCGATCGTAAGTCCGAACATCACTGAATCCACTCTTGACCAAGAGATATAGGCGATTGCAAGTACAACGCCGGCGAAGATGGCAACGATGCCGAATTCTGCCAGCAATTTCAGATAAGAATTCGAGCCCAATCCAGGGGGCGTAGCACGATAGCCCGCGCCGAGCCAGGGATTTTCTTTGATGAAGTCGAGTGCTAAGACAGTGGTGTCTTCGCGCGTATTATCCGTGCGCAACAGCACCGCATCGGTTTCACCGGAGGTGAGGAAGTTCAACACCACGTTGCCAACCGGGAACAGTGCAATAAGCGCCAGGCCAAAAGAGAAGAGCTTTTGCAGCGTGTTCATGCGCCAATAGAAGGACACCACCACCACAGCGATAAAGCCGAGCATGCCCGCGCGCGATCCCGTGATGAAGATGAATACGAAACACAGTGGAAGCAGCCAACGGTAATACTTCTTGCCCATCCAGATGCTTAAACCTGCTAGGAGGAAGGCAAAGATGGCGCTGGCGTTGGCGTTTTGGAATACGCCGCGGGCTCGGCCACCTGCCCACCCGAATGGTGTGAGCAGCGCGAAGATACAAGCGATGAAGAAACCGAGCAAAATGTAGAAGAAGATCACGCGGATCTTCTTATAGGGCACCAACTGCCTGAAGGTCAGCGCGAACATTGCCAGCACCACCCAGGCGAGTGTCGAGGTGATGGTTTGGGCCCGGTCCAAAGACCAAAGGATGCTCAGCGCGCACATGCCCACATACAGCGCCACGGGGATCACGCTGGGGAATCTCAGGTCTTTATTCGGAGAGGTGCCGCGGGTAGCAGCGTATAGGGCAGTAATGGCGTGGGGCACCAGGGAGGCGGCAAGCGCAAGACGAAGGGAATCGGGGAAGAACTGGGTGAGCGAGAGCACCGAGAGCGCAGCCCCTGTACCCATGGCAAAGGCGGGTCTACGGAACCACACCATTGAAAACCAAATGGCAAGGGGTGCTGCAATGATGGCTGCAAGCACTGAGTAGAAGGTGAGCATTAGCCTAATAACCCCCTATGCCAGGGCGCGGTCGGTCGGCCTTGGTTTGCACTAGCGGCAGCATTTAAGCAGCGCTGCAAGTACGGTGCCACTGCGCTCGGGCTGATGTGCTCTAAAGCCCAGGACTGAATCACGTCCCGATCAGCCTTCGCATGCAGCACCTGGGCGATGGCCTCGTGCAGGGCATCTTGGTCTGGGTGATCGACCACCACACCACGAAATGGTCCTGAAGAATTGATGAGGTCTGCCGCACCGGCATAAGCAGAACACACCACCGGTGTGCCGCAGGCCAGGGCTTCATTAACTACGGCACCCCAGCCATCGTGCCAGGAAGGAAGCACGAGCACGGCGGCCTCAACTAAATAGGAAGCAAGCAGCTCATTTTCAATAGGGCCTAATACTTCTACATGGCTTGCAGCTTCAGCGCCATCTTCGAAGCCTTCTTCCTGTGCCCCAATCAGCACCAGTGGGCATAGGCCCTTGGTGGCTTTGACCAGGGTGTCTGTGTTTTTGAGGCTGCGTCGCTTGCCCACGAACACCGCACAGTTTTCCGGCAAGGATTGACGCTGCTGCACCTTTGGCGTGGCCGTGGCATAGAGCATGGGATAGATGCGTTCTTCTGCTATCCCCATGCGTGCAGCCTGACGCTGAGCGTGCGTTCCAATAGCAAGCACGCCGCGGAGGTGGTGGCGCAGATGCATCCGCCCCATCCCTTGTTTGAAAAAGCGTGCCGCGCGCTTCGCCGGCCCACCCAAGCGCGAGATCCCTTCAACCATGACTACAACGTCCGCGTTGGCGTCGGCAAGCACTCGCTTGCGCTGCTGCAACCAACGTTGAGGGCCAACATATCCGCTGACCACGTGGATCGCATCGGAAGGAACCGTATTGGCGTTATCTTCAGGGCCAATGAGGCGAATGTTTTCTGGTGCCTTGACATCCCAACCGGCGTTCACGCGCGTTTTCGGAAAAAGCTTATCCACCACCAGGTAGCAATCGCCGGGATAGATGCGCCCAAATTCTTCTAGAAGAGGCGTCTGGTGGATCGAAAGGATTGGTTGCCAAAACACCACTGCTTTGCTCATCGTCTAATACCCAATCGCTGGTGATGGGTGCTTGCAGTGGAACGGATCAGGTTGACCACGCGGCGGGAAGAGTCACTGATTTGATAATCCACGGGGCAGGCAGTCGGACCATTGGCATTCCATTGCGCGATGGTGATGCGGACTGCGTCTACAACATCATCAGGGTCTAAACCAGTAGTAATAATCGAGCCGGTATCGATGGCCTCCGGGCGCTCGATGGCATCGCGCAACGTCACGGCGGGGAATCCGAGCATGGTGGACTCCTCGCTGATCGTGCCCGAATCTGAAATCACGCAACGCGCCTGCTGCTGCAGTTTGTTGTAATCGTGGAAGCCCAAAGGCTCATGAAAGCGCACATCTGCATCGGCGCTGATGCCATAGGCATCAAGGCGCTTGCGGGTGCGAGGGTGGGTGGAAACTAACACCGGGCACTGCTGATCCTTGGCCACCGCAGCCAAGCTGGCAACGACACTATTCAAGCGATCCTCGAGATCAACATTTTCCTCCCGGTGGGTGGAGGCAAGGATGTAGTTTCCGGGCTCAAGGCCAAGGCGCTCAAGCACATCAGAAGCCGCAATCTGTTGGCTAAAGGTGCTCAGCACCTCCCGCATTGGGGAACCCATAATCACCACACGCGCCGGGTGCAAGCCTTCGGCCAGGAGGTTCTTCCTAGAATGCTCGGTGTAGGTGAGGTTGTAGTCGCTCACGTGATCCACTAGGTGGCGGTTGATCTCTTCAGGCACGTTCTGATCAAAAGAGCGGTTGCCCGCCTCCAAGTGATACACCGGCACCTTCAAACGCTTCGCCATTAGCGCTGCGATACAAGAGTTTGTATCTCCAAGCACCACCAGCGCATCGGGGCGGTGCTCAAGGATTGCCGCTTCTGTTCCGCGAAGTACATCGCCCAAGACCGCACCCAGGGAAGAAGTATCGGCGTTGAGGTACACGTCTGGTTGGTCCAGCTCCAGATCCTCAAAGAACACCTCATTGAGGTTTCGATCCCAGTTTTGGCCGGTATGGACCAAAATATGATCGAAGTGCTGCTCGAAGGCCTTAATAATGCAGGAAAGGCGAATGATCTCCGGGCGGGTACCCACCACCGTCATCACCTTCAACTTGCCAGTGCTCACTGCCTAGACCTCCTGGTAGAACGTGTCGGGATCGGCCGGATCAAAGGGCTCATTGATCCAGAACTGGGTGTAGAGGATGTCGCTACCGACATTGGTGATGTTATGCGTCCAGCCGCACAGCATATCCACTGCCTTGGGGGCATCGCCGCTGGCGTGAACAAGGATGCGCTCGTCGCTGCCGTGCTTGCGCATCTCAATGTTCGCCTCACCTTTGAGCACCACGAAGCGCTCAATTTTGCGCAGGTGTAAGTGATTACCGCGAGTGATGCCTGGAACCGTGGTGGAAAAGCTCACCTGGCCTTGGCCACCGGCGCGCACCGTTTCTACGAAGCTGCCGCGCTCATCGCTATGCTGCACCAAATCCACCGCGTGCCGCAGCGGAACTGCGTGGGAGAGGTACGCAGCACAAAGCTCATTAATAAAGGGATCAGCGGTATCAGGCAGTGCCCCGTTGGATTGATAGCCCTGGTGAATATCCTGCAATGTACCCAATAAGGCAGGCACCGTGGTGTGACGAAGATGCGTGGTAGGAACCGCATGTGTTCCCGGCTCAACGGAAGAAGTCACCGGGGCCAACAGCAATTCGGCGGCATGACGCGCCGCCAGCAGCGTAATCGGGTTATCGCCATGGATCTGCGGCGTTTCTCCGTCCAGCAATGCCTGGATAAACGTGGCAGTAACCATGTTGTGGCGCGGCGTACCGTGCTCGCCAAAAAGATTAGGCAGAAGCCACTGCGTGGCAGGCACCCCAGCATCGCCTGCAGCCTGGAACAAAGCCTCCCCCGCGAAGCGTTTGGCATCGGCGTATGCCGTGCCCTCCTGGGTCGTGCCCGCAATGCTTACTGCCTTCGGGGCTTTACCTTGCCTAGCTGCCAGCTCGATTGCCTGTGCCGTGATCTGTCCGGCCACCCGAGTAGCCTCCGCGGCGTCTTCGAGCGTTTGGCCTTCTGCCGGGCGATTGCAGGCAGCAAGGTGTACTACTAAATCAGCATTGGCAATCGCAGCAGCAATAGCTTCAAGGCTATCGCGCCGGGTGGAACACCCACGCACAGCAAAGCCATGTGCCCAGGCGTGGAGGCGAACATGCCAGGCGAGGAAACCGCCTGCGCCTACGATGCAAATAGTTGGTTGATGCTCGCTCATAGTCGTGCCACAGCCTTAATGGTGTGGAAGATGGTGCGAAGATCCCCAGCGAGCGTGCGGGCCTGCACATACTCGGCGTATTTGCGGGCCTTTTCGGGCAGCATCTGATCAATATAAAAGCGCTCCGGATCTTCCCTGCCGGCGAGCAGCTCCTCTTGATCCCGCAACTCCACAGTGACCGGATTCGTAATCCCCGGTCGCACCGTGAGAATGATATCTGCATATTGCTTGGGCCAATAGGGGGTGTAACGAGGCACCTCCGGGCGTGGGCCTACTAAAGACATATCCCCTTTGAGCACATTAAAAAGCTGAGGCAGCTCATCAAGCTTCCAATTGCGCAAGAAGCCACCAATCTTGGTAATCCGAGGATCGCCACCAGCGGTCACCTGAGCTGCTGTATCGTCAACCGCCGGCCGCATCGAACGGAACTTAATCAGGTTGAAATGCTCACCATCTTTACCCACGCGCTCTTGAGTAAAGAAAACGGGACCAGGCGAACTCACCTTCACCGCCACCGCCACAGCAACCATCGGCACAGCAAGCACCGCCAAGCCACCAGCAGAGGCCACGATATCGATCGTTCGGCGTGCAAAATCTTCAACGCGTTGCGCTTGTGCGCTCATTGGGGATCTCCTGAATAAAGGCCGGGTAAAAGGGACGGTTCCGCAATGGATACATCACCACTGCCCGCCGAGAAACAACTCGAAACACAAGCAGCATTGCGACGTTGGCAGAACGCATCACACGAAACCTGCCGCAGAAGGCCAAATTGAAACCAAGCAAAGGAGGTGTTGCCAAACGGCGCAACACCCACAGGCCGAGCAACGCACCCGCACAGCAGGGAACCTACCCCCGTAGCAACACGCCGCTGAAACAACAACGGCCACCTCTTCAGTGCGCTCCGGGCGCACACCGAAGTAAGCGTTGCATCAGGGTTGGCCACGGTGGGATTCCTTGAGATCGGGAAACGTGCTACACGGATAGACTAACCCATGGCACGACCCTCTCTCCTAGATATATATCCAGAAGGATGTGAAACCATGGCTGCTTTGCGCACCTTGATGATCACCCAGTGGTACCCACCAGAACCCGGCCCTGCTGTGGTGCCCGCGGTGATTGCTCAGGCGTTAACCCAGCGGGGGCATGAAGTGGAGGTGTTGACGGGTTTTCCTAATTACCCAACGGGCGAGTTGCAGCCTGGTTGGAAGATGTCTTTTTTGCAGCCTTCTGAGCTCGATGGGGTCAAGGTTTGGCGTGTGCCGCTGTTTGCGTCTCACGATGCTTCGGCGTTAAAGCGGATTGCAAACTATGCCTCCTTTGGTCTTTCCTCTGCTGCGGGGGTGTTCTGGGGGAGGCTGCGCGGAAAGATTCAGCGCCCTGATGTGCAGTGGGTGGCGTATTCGCCTATCACGGTGGGGTTGCCGATGCTTGTTTCGCGGGCGTTTGGTCGCATCCCGACGGTTGTGTGGGTTGGAGATCTGTGGCCCGACACGATGGGGGTTGCTGGGTTACAAGGCGCGGATTCTGTGCTGAAGGTGGCTGGCAAGGTACTGCATTGGTGGTGCAATTTGCTGTATAGGCACGCCGAGGCCGTGGTGGTGCTTTCTCCAGGTATTCGCGATGTGTTGGTCAGCCGTGGGGTGCCGGAGGAAAAGATTCACTTCATTCCCGTTGCCCCTGATGAAAGTGTGTTTCGTCCTTTAAGCGTTGCTGAGCGCGCCAAAGCCCGTGAGCGTTTCGGCACCGAAGGGCAGCGTCGCGTGTTGCTGTATGCAGGTGCGATGGGTGAGGCGCAGGGCTTGTCGACGTTGATCCGCGCCGCAGCCAAGGCTGGGGATCAAGGCCCAGAAGTGGTGATGGCTGGTTCCGGTACTCAGGAAGAAGCACTCCGGGAATTGGCGGCTTCACTTCATGCCCCGGTGCGTTTTATTGGCCGCGTGGAGCAAGAGGCGATGTCCGAATTGCTCGGCGCAGTGGATGCGGCCTTTATTGGTTTATCGGATGCGCCGCTTTCTGCCATCACGATGCCAAGCAAGACGCAGTCGATTATCGCTTCCCACACTCCGATCGTGTGCAGCGCGCCGGGCGATGTTGCAGCGGTCGTGGGCGAAAATGATATTGGTTTGGTGTGTGGGCCGGGGGACGTCGAAAAGCTTGCGCAATGTTTACACACGCTTGCCACGGTTGATGATGCCCAATTGGGTACGTGGCGAGCCAATGCGGCAAAGGTTCACAGGGAGCAGTTTTCTGCCGAGAAGGCGGGCGAGGCAACAGATGCGCTACTGCGCCAGGTGATTACTCAAAAATAGCCCCTATGACCTGGAGAAATCCCGCTCTTTTGCCCGTGGTTGGGTGTTAGGATTCGCGTATGTCGAAAATGGTGCGTCGCTTGTTAATCGCTGTGGTTGCAGTGATCGTGGTGCTTGGGCTGGTTGCTGTAGCCGGATTTTTCTGGGTTACTTCAGGCCTCGGTGTGAGTAAGAGAGATCCCAACGCTGATACTCGTAAAGAGGCCGTCTACCTGGTGATGATCCGTGACACCAGAGCAGGCGGCAACGCGGATCTCCTCAACGCCGATGCATCTGCGAACGCCGATGTAGGACGCACCGACGCAATGGTGCTTGCGCGCGTGCTCAAAGATCAAAGCATCGATCTCGTCTCGATCCCCAGAGATACCTTGGTGGATATCCCCGCATGTGAACGTTCTGATGGGACGAAAACCGAGCCGCAACGCACCAAAATCAATGCAGCCTATGCCCTCGGAGCCGGTGCAGATGGAAGCGAAGAGGCTTCAGAAGCTGGGATGCGCTGCGCAGAACGGGCAGTTACCTGGCTGACTGGTTTTAGCTTAGGTGGTTCCGTGGTGCTCGATTCCAAGGGCGTAGAAGACGTGGTGGATCAGCTTGGTGGCGTGGAATTATGCGCCACGCCCGAACAAGCCGCGGCAATTCCAGGGGTGCCAGAAGGCTGCCACATGGTCGATGGCCAAACGGCCTTCAATTTCTCGCGGGCACGCAAGGGCGTGGATGATGGATCAGACCTCGCGCGTATCCAGCGCCAGCAGCAATTACTCAAAGCGGTAATCCAGCAGGTACGCGGCTTATCGGTGCCTCAAGATGTGCCAACGCTGCTGACCATGGCGCACGACCTTAGCGGCCACATGCTCGCCACGGAAGGCGTGGTGACCTTTAGTAATGCGCAGCGGATGCTTTCGACAATGAAGCACGGCAGCGTGAATACGCAGACCATTCCCGTGAATTTGAGCAGCGAAGGCGGCAATGTGGTGGCCTCGGAGGAAGCCAAAGCCTACTGGAGGGCCTTTTCCCAGGGCACCCCGCTGCCTGCTTCATAGCGGTGAAGAAAAAGAAGCAACTTTGTTATCGCTAGTAATTGGCATTATGAAGCCTTAGACTTTATGGGGTTGCCCATGAGTTGTTCTAGTCCGAAAGGCGGCGCGGTTGTTTAAGCGCAACGTCGATGGTCCGAGTTTGCGGGAGCGAATCGCAAACTACACGTCTGGCGCCTCTATCGCCGGCATTGCGCTATCGGTGATAGCCATGGCCATCGGCTATGCCGCACTCATTGGATTTCCGCTGATCTATGGAAAAACTGGTCTGCTGCCTGCAGCACTGTTTGCAGTGGTGTTTGTGCTGCCTTCCGGTTGGTACTTTTGGCACCTCAGCAGACGCAACCGGGCCGGCATGGAGCCAGAAACCTATAACGCCGCCGTGGATCGCAAGTGGCGCTTTGTTGTTCCAGCCGCCGCGGTAGCTTTTGTGGCAGGCTGCGTGAGCTTGAGCGGCCTTGAACGCCTAGGACCTGTGGATCCACCTAAAGTCTTTGACAAAATTGACGGCAAGACCTCCAGGCCAGAGCCAACAAAGAGCGAAGAACCCTCCGAAGAAGAACAACCGGAGGAAACCTCTTCTCCGCAACCGAGTGCGACTTCAACAACGCGAACCAGCGAAACGCGCACTGAGGAAAACCAGGACCCAACACGCACAGAAGAAGCAGAGACAAACAACCGGCAACCTGAAAGCTCTCCAGAACAGCGCCCGACGAGGGCTACCCCTTCTCCTTCTAGACAACCCAGCCGACCTTCCCAGGACAATGAAAACCAAAATCCCGGTGCAGGCGACGGTCAAGGCGAAAACACCGAAAGCGAAACGCCCACCACAACCCCTGGTGGCGATCCGGATAGCGATGGTGGCAGCGAGGATGATAGCGAGGCACCAGTCGAAGGTGATGAGGGCGAAGATGTGCCAACGCCTTCGGTGAGCCGAGAAGCATCGGCGGATAACACTCAGCCCAACGCCTCGGCCGTGGCCTATTCCACCAGGACCCAACCAGCTTCTACGAGCACTGTTGAGCCTGAAGATGCAGGCGCGCAAGATTCTGATTCTGCGGCACAGCCTGATTCTGAACCCCAGCCCGAAGGGCCTGCGGCAAGCTAAGATCCCTGGCCTGGTGTGCGCCGGGGGC
Organism: Corynebacterium pseudopelargi; assembly: GCF_003814005.1. NCBI lineage: Bacteria > Bacillati > Actinomycetota > Actinomycetes > Mycobacteriales > Corynebacteriaceae > Corynebacterium > Corynebacterium pseudopelargi. The sequence continues at coordinate 100,658 of NZ_CP033898.1, forward strand.
GTGGAGGATAAGACCTTGGCAGCGTGATTCCTGCGTGCTGCCAAAACATTAAGCTGCGCCCCGAAAGCCAAAGGTATTTTGCAAAGAAAAACCAATTGCGGTGTCTTTTGAAGTGATATTCAGGCTGAGAAGCTATGACACGCTAGGCCAGAAAAAGGAGCACACCATGCCAGCAACTGAACAGCACCAGCCAGCACCGGACCTTATCCTTGGCGAAGACGGAAGGCTGCGCCCGCCTTGGGCGGCGGAATCTTTAGCGCTGCAGCACTATTACGACTACGAGTGGGGCAGGCCCGTGCGCAGCGAATCGGGCATGCTTGAGCGCCTCATCCTCGAAGGCTTCCAGGCAGGCTTGAGCTGGAAAACGATCCTGCATAAGCGCGAGGCCTTCCGTGATCGCTTTGCGCATTTTGATCCAGACCTGCTGGCGCAGTTTGGGGAGGGGGAAGTTGCAGAGCTTCTGCAATGCGCCGACATTATTCGCAATCGCCGGAAGATTGAGTCGGCCATCAACAATGCCCGCGCCACCATCGCTTTGCGTGAGCACGGCGGCTTGGTGGATTTTCTTGAGCAATTCACACCTGCTGTGCACCAGCGCCCGCGCAGCGTTGCTGCCACGCCGAGTGTGTCTGAAGAATCTCAGGCGATGGCCAAGGCCCTCAAGCGCCATGGCTTTAGCTTTGTAGGCCCTACGACCTGCTATGCGCTCATGCAAGCACTTGGCATGGTTGATGATCGCCCCGTGGGCGCTGCCCCTTTGCTTGAACAATCGTGAACAATGGGGGCATGACTGAGCAAGCACATAAGCAAGCACATGAGCAAGCAACTAAGAAAGTAGCCGTTGTTACTGGCGCGTCTTCTGGCATTGGTGCCGCTAGCGCGCGAGCACTGGCAGCCGATGGCTGGCATGTGATTTTAGGTGCGCGCAGGCTGGAGCGCATGCAGGCCATTGCCCAGGAGATTGGTGGTGAGGCCATCGCCTTAGATGTGAGTGATCAAGGCAGTGTCGATGCCTTCGCCGAGCAGGTGCAACGCTGCGATCTATTGGTCAACAATGCCGGCGGTGCCATCGGCTTGGATGCTGTAGCCGATGCCAATGTAGAAGAGTGGCAGCGCATGTATGAGATCAATGTGCTTGGGACCTTGAGGGTGAGCAAGGCGCTGTTGCCAAAGCTGCGTGAGGCCAATGGGCACATCATCAATATGAGTTCTGTTGCTGGTATTGCGCCTTATGCTGGCGGCGCTGGCTATAACGCGGCGAAGTTTGGGCTCAGCGCTATGACCAAGGTGATGCGCATCGAATTAGCTGAGCAGCATTTGCGCATCTCAGAGATCAATCCTGGGCGCGTGGAAACCGATTTTTCTCTGGTGCGTTTCCGCGGTGATCAGCAGCAGGCGGAAAAGGTCTATGCCGATAAGCTCAATTTGCGTGCAGAAGACATTGCCGAGGCCGTGCGCTGGATTGCGGCCTGCCCGGCGCACATGAACATCGACCGCATGGTGATCACCCCGCAAGACCAAGTGATCTAGAAGATAGAATGCCAGCTATGCAGCCAGTTGAAGTCACCATCCGGGACCAATCCATCAAGCTTGGGCAATTTATCAAGCTTGCCAACCTCGTCGAAAGCGGCGGTGCCGCCAAGGAGGCCATTGCTCAAGGCGAGGTCACCGTCAATGGTGAGGTCGATACCCGCCGCGGCAAGACCTTAAGAGAAGGCGACGTGGTGTGCGTTGATCAGCTTTGCGCCAAGGTGGTGTGCGGCGAAGATGATGATTATTTCGATGAAGCCACCGCCGATGACGACTTTGACCCCGAAGTGTGGAGGAATCTCTAATGCCAGCTTTCCAGGCCGAACCCGGCATGCCCTATTGGATTGACCTCAGCACCAGCGATATCCGCAAATCCTCCCACTTCTATGCCGAGTTGCTCGGCTGGGAGATCGAGACCTTCGATAACGGCTATCGCCTTGCCCGCCTCCAGGGTCTTCCCGTGGCGGGTTTTATGCCCGCGCCCGAGGATTCACCGCAGCCCGATACTTGGGTCACGTACTTCTTTAGCGAGGACATTCACGCCGATTGCCAGCAGATCGAGCAGCTCGGCGGCCGCGTGCTCGCCAACCCCGCCGAGGTGCGCCTTGGCCTCATGGCCTTGTGCGTGGATACCGCCGGCGCTTTGGTTGGTCTGATCCAACCTGCGGGCGAGGATAGCTTCATTGCCGCCGGCGAGCCCGGCACCCCCGTGTGGCACGAGCTGACCTGCACCACCAACTATGAGCAGGCCGTGGAGTTTTATCGCAGCCTTTTTGCTTGGATGACAGCCGCCATGGACGAGATGGAGTACACCACAGCGCTTGTCGACGGCGCGGCCTTCGCCGGCGTGTTCAACGCCGAAGGGCAGTTCCCGCCGCAGGTTCCAAGCTTCTGGCAAAGCTACCTGGGCGTGCGCGACATCGATGAAGCAGTAGCGAAGGTGCCAGAACTTGGCGGCGAGGTCATCCGCGAACCCTGGGATTCACCCTTTGGTCGCATGAGCATCATCGCCGATAGCACCGGCGCCACCTGCACCCTGTGCGAAGTTGATGAGCCCGTAGAAGAACCACGCGAATCCGACCCCCTCGAAGGCATTGAGCTCTAAAGCAGAACTCAGCGAACTTGAGGCCGCGGTACTCGAAGCCGTCGACGCCATCCCCGAAGGCCAGGTGCGCTCCTATGGCGATATTGCCGACGAGCTCGGCTGCAGCCCTCGCCAAGTTGGGCGCATCATGGCCTTGTTTGGTGCCAGCAGCAATTGGTGGCGCGTTGTTCGCGCCGATGGCACCTCGGCGGTAGCCGAGCGTGCCAAAGCCTACTGGGCCAAAGAGGGCATTGCGCACACTAAGCGCGGCGTTAGTCCAAAAATGCTGCGACGTCCCTAACCCGCTCGCGCGCCACCTCTGGGGTGCTCAGGCGATGTTCAGAAACGTAGTGCTTGACCTGCGCTTGTTCCTCTGCCCACTCGTAGCGCCCCGCGATCGCATCATTGCTGGCAACCTGCAACAAGGTGGCATCTGCGTTGATGCGCTGCGGAAATGCTGCCTGGCCACGAACCTCATCTGGCAACATCGAGAGATCCAGGTGCGGGAAGGTAAGCGCCAGACGATCAAAGTGCACATCACAAAGCACCGCCAGCGCAGCACCAGAAGAATAGCCCCAGCCCACCAAAGCCTTCGGAGCTTGGGTGTCGCGGATCCACGCTGCAGCCTTTTGCACCGCAGCACTTACCTGCGCCAAGGTGTGCTCAGGGACGAGCGGATAATCCAGATCCAAGAAGGTCACACCCGAAAGGTTGGCCACCGCTGCAACATCGGGGCGCCAGGCATGCTCCAAAGCCACCCCTGAACCTTTCCACCATCCACCGGGATGCAGCGAAATGCCCCACACCCCGCTGGGCTTTTTGGGGCGGATGATCATGCCACCAACTTCTGGCACCTCCGTGGTCTCTGCACCCAGGCCGAAGGCCACACCAGGGGTTGAATGATCCACCGCCGCGCCCAACATGATCATCGCGGCATGGGTGCTGCGATCAGCTAAACGAGCATCATAAGTGTCGGCTTCAGCCGGGTCGCTGGGGTGATCAGACCACGGCGGGTTCTTCTCGGGCTGCTCATAGTGGGCATAAATATATGAGGCAAGCTGTTCGAGCTGCTCCTCGCGGCTCATCTCTCGCTCGCGGCCACCAATTTCCCACTGCTCACGCATCTGTTGATCATCCATGCTGCTACCAGATCCGCACGCGCTGCTCGGGGGCCAGCCACATCTTCGAGCCCTCTTCTACATCAAAGGCCTGATAGAGCTCGGCGATATTGGCCGCAATCACATTGCAGCGGAACTCAGCAGGGGAGTGGGGATCCACCGCCAAGTATTGCTGGGCAAGCTCCGGGCGGATCTTGGAACGCCACACGCGAGCCCACGACATAAACAGCCGCTGCAATCCAGAAAACTCCTTGCCTTCCAGCGAGGAATCGGCACCGGAGGCGTCGACAAGCTGCTTTGGCGCAGTCTCGAAATCTAAGCCCTCATCTTCTAGATATTTGCGATACGCCACCACGGCAATACCCAAACCGCCTAGATCACCAATGTTTTCACCCAGTGTGAAACGGCCATTGACACCCGTGGTCTCAACACCAGCCTGCTCAAGGACACTCGGGACCAAACCATTGAACTGCTCCACCAAACGGGAGGTGAGATCATCAAAGGCCTCACGATCCTCCTGCGTCCACCAAGCATTCAAATTGCCATCGCCGTCATACTGCGAACCCTGATCATCAAAACCATGACCAATCTCGTGGCCAATCACCGCACCAATGGCGCCAAACTTCTCCGCCGCATCATCTTCAGGAGCATAAAAAGGCGGACGCAAAATCGCAGCAGGGAACGTGATGTCATTGACCACCGGATTATAAAAAGCATTCACCGTCTGCGGAGTAGTGACCCACTCGTCACGATCAGCAGGCTTGCCAATCTTGGCCAACTCATAATCATGATTAAACGCAGCACCGGCACGAACATTCGCCACCAACTGCTCACCCTCGGCAGCGAACTCCAAACCCTCAAAACTGCGCCAACGATCCGGATAACCAATCTTGGCCTTGAACTTATCCAACTTCTCCAAAGCACGCTGGCGCGTAATCGGCGTCATCCACTCCAACTGCCCAATGCGCTCGCGATACGCAGCAATCAAATAATCCACCAGCCGCACCATCTCTTCCTTAGAAGAAGCAGGGAAGTGCTCAGCCACAAAGAACTGACCCAACTCCTCACCCACCAGCGACTCAACCAGACCCAAACCACGCTTCCAACGATCCCGCTGCTGCGTAGCGCCCGAAAGCTTCACCCCATAAAACTCAAAATCAGCCCTCGAAACCTCCGGATCCAACACCCCCGCACGCGCATGCAACACATGCCACAACATCCACGCACGCCACTGATCCAAACGATCCTCAACCAACAAACTCTCAAGATGATCCACAAACGACGGCATCATCACATTCACACGAAACTCCGGCAAACCCGCAGCCCGCAACAACGCCTGCACCCGCTCAGGCAACTGACCCAACTCACGAGGGTTATACGTCTTCACCGCATCACGAGACATCACCACATCCCAATGGCCAGCAGCAATCTCCTTTTCCAACGCCACCACATCAGCAGCCAAATCCTCAGCACCACGGCCATCAGGAAGATCCAACAACCCCAACATCTTCGCCACATGGCTCTCATAAGCCGCCAACAACTCCGCATGAGCCGGATCCCGATAATAGGCCTCATCAGGCAAACCAAGGCCACTTTGCATCAACCAAGCAACCGACTCCTCAGCACCAGCATCCTTCGCCACAAAACACCCCAAAGGCGAACCAACACCCACACGATCCAAACGCCCCAAAGCCTCAACCAGCTCACCTACCGAGCCAACCGAAACCAAATCAGCATCCAACACCCCCAAACCAGCACGAACAACCCCATCAACATCCATAAACGACGCAAACAAACGCCCCGCCCGCGAATCACCCTCAGCCTCAACCAACGCACGCACATCCGACTCAGCACGATCACGCAACGCATAAAACGTGCCATCCACACCCCGATCATCCGGAATCACATGCGACTCCAACCAAGGACCATTCACCAAAGAAAACAAATCACGCAAAACAACAGTCATACGCCCCACAATAGCGCCCAACAAACACGGTAACCTCAGACACATGGCGTACTACCAGTTCAGGCCGCGGTTGAATAAACGCACATGGGCCGCCACCCTCTCTCTTCTAGCTATATATCTAGGAGGGCCGGTATTGGCTGCCCAAATGATCCCCGTGATCGACTCCAAACCAACCCCGGTTTACCTCGGCTCAGAAGCCGAAGACTGGGCCATCCCCTTAATCGACGTCGATGGAAGCCCCGTGCGATGCGTTGAAACCATCGGCGATACCTTCCAAGCAACCTGGGACTGCGGCGACGCCACCATCGAATCCAGCGTGGTGACAGGAAGCAAAAACCAAGACAACACATTCCAGCGATACCTGCGAGCCAACGGCCTTGAAGCCGCCCAATGGGAATACAAAGGCAACCTTCGCAGCGCCCACAACTCCTTCAACGGCGGCGCCATGAGCTTGGCACGCAACATCGACGGGGTTGAATACACCCTGCTGGTGTACGTATCCGGCGAAAACTTCGGCCCGCTATACAACCTCGCCCTCAACGAGCTCATTGAAGAAAACGAGCAGACCAAGGACATTGCCCGCGCATGAGCTACCACGAAAACGTCGAAAAGCTAAGAGGATTCAACATCGCCCTATGGATCCTGGTGATCGCGGGCCTTGGGGTGACGTTGCTGAGCCTGCTGGGAACCGTGCTGCTTTCACCCACCGCCTCTCTTCTAGGTATATGTCTAGCAGGGGTGTATCTGGTGGGGTTTGGTGCGCTGCTACGCTTCAGCGGCCTCTGGCCCAAAACGGCCCCGGTTTGGTGGTGGGTTGCTTCGCTGGCGTGGGGCGCGGGTGTTTCTTTTGGTTTGGTCATGCTCTCGGGCGAGGCATGGATGACGCTCACAGACAACTTGGGTTGGGAGATCGTCACCGCCAGCTTCGCCGGCGCGTGGCCTGAGGAAGCCGCAAAAGCGCTGGGTGTGCTGCTGATCATGTACGGGGTGCGCGGCTGCACACGCCCCTGGCATGGATTCGTCACCGGCGGGCTCATCGGCCTGGGATTCGAGGTGTTTGAAAACCTGCTCTACGGCGGCGTGGGCGCCATCCTGGATCCCAACAGTGACCTAGAAGGAGCGACAACGATGTGGGCTTTGCGATTCATCGCAGGCCCAGGCCTCCACGTCTTCCTCACAGCGGTGGCCGGTTTCGGCATCGGTTTGGCCCTATTTTCCTACCGATGGGACAAAGTCCAAAGACTCCAAGCGCTGCTCAGCGGCCTCGCATGGTCATTCACACTGCACTTCGTCTGGAACATCCAATGGCCCCAATGGTGGATGCAACTCACCGGCATGTGCATCGTCGCCATCCTGCTCTACGGCACCGCCATCGGCATCTGGATATGGTCACGCCGCGCCATCCGCGAAGACCCCGGCGTGGTCGTTGTGAAACGGCCGGTGACGAGGTTTGAGGAGCTGCCCGGCGCCTAGCCAGGACCTGCAGGTACTATGGCCCCCATCTTCTACATATATATCTAGGAGGAGCGGTGAAAGCTTTTCGACGCCCCCGTCTGGTTCCACTTGCCGTCTTGCCCGCCCTCCTGCTCGGAGCTTGCGGCACCGTCGATAGTGTGGCGGGCTCACATGCTGGCGACCGTTCGATTGTGGTGGGCTCGCAGGCGTACTACTCCAATGAGATCATTGCCGAGATTTATGCCCAGGCGTTGGAGCGGGCTGGGTATAGCGTTGATCGCCAATTCCAAATTGGCCAGCGTGAGGTGTACATGCAGGAGATTGAGTCGGGCTCGATCGATATCATGCCTGAGTACACAGGCCCATTGCTTCAGTATTGGAATCCCGATACGTCTGCGCGCAAACCGGCTGAGGTTTTGTCGGGGTTGCAGGAGTCAGCTCCGGATAATTTGGTGGTGTTAGAGCCTTCTGAAGCGGCTGATCAAGATGCTTATGTGGTGACTCGTGAATTTGCCGAGCAATATAATCTGCGCACCATTGCCGATCTGGCCAATGTGCCCACGCCTTTGACCTTGGGGGCAAATTCTGAGGCGGAGCACCGCCCGAATGGTCCAGAAGGGCTGAAAGATGTCTATGGCATCGACGTGGGATTTACCCCCATTGAGGATTCGGGTGGGCCGCTGACGGTGAAGTCCCTGAAGGATGGGGACATCCAATTGGCAATTATTTACACCTCAGACCCGGCGATCGAGGAAAACGACCTCGTTATTCTTGAGGACCCGAAAGGCCAGTTCGTCTCCTCGAACGTCGTCCCCCTCGCTTTTCTAGATATATATCTAGGAGGGGCGGAGGTTGTAGAACGCGTCAATAGCCACCTCGACACCCCAACCCTCCAGCGCCTCAACCGCCGCTCGGTCACGGAACAGTTGCCGGCTTCGCAGATTGCGTCTGATTTTTTGGATTCGGTGGATGCTGGTTAGTGTTCGGGCGTTGTTTGTGTGGCTCGGGTGAAGTGTTGATTCATGATGGTGCGGCCTGAGCGTTTGGCGAGGTCGCGTTGGTTGGTGGTGGCGTGTTGGGGTGGGGTGTTGGGTGTTTGGTGGGCTGCTTGTCCGGTGTGGGGGTGTCGGATGTAGCGGCCGTTTTTGGGTTTTTCGGGGTTGTCGTCGTTTTGGCGGTTGTGGGTGGCGCAGCAGGCGATGAGGTTGTTGAGTGTGGTTTCGCCGCCGTTGGCCCAGGCTTGGATGTGGTGCATGTGGCAGTTGGCGGCGCGTCGGTGGCAGGTGGGGTCGGCGCAGAGGAGTTGGTCGGTGGCGATCATGAGGCGTTGGGCGGGGCTGGCGAAGCGGGGGTTTTGTTTGATGAGCGCTCCGCCGACTGGTTCGGGGTGGCCTTCGGCTGATTCGGCGTAGATCATGAGGTAGCCGTATTCTTCTGCGATGCCGCCGCAGAGTTCGGTGTAGTGGATGGTGGCGCCGTCGGTGGTGGCGAGCATGCCGTCGCCGAGGTTGCGCATGCCGATGGCGGGGATGATCACCATGGGGTGGCGCAGGATGTGTTCGGTGGTGGCTGGGGTGTGTTCGTTGTTGTTGGTGTTCCAGCCTGTGGGTGCGAGCACGGCGCGTTTGAGGGCTTCGGCCATGGCTTGGGTGTGGGTGAGGGTGCACGCGGGGTCGTCGAAAAGCTTGTTGGCGGCCTGGCGCAGGGCGTGTTCGATGCTGGCGGCGTCGGCGTCGGGGTAGGCGGCGTGGAGGTGACGAAGCCCCAGCGCATCGGGGGTGGCAGACACGCGAAGAGCCTGCTGAGTAGGCTCCTGATCCAACTGCGCATTCAACCCCCGCACCCGCGCCCGCGCCGCATCCTTGGCTTCTGCCACACTCAAACCAGCGGCAAGCTGATACACCTCTAACCTCAGCTTATCGACGCTACACGCCTGCCTATTGCGCAGCGCCCGCACCGCCGAATTCACCGCCAACAACAACTCCAGACCCAACCCAGCCTCACGAGCCGCATCAACCGCAGCCCGCCGCACCTCCGGCTGCTCACACCGACTCCCAAACAAATCAAACGACAACGCCAACAACGCCCTAGCCCGCGACATCGGCACACACAACTGCTCCGACAACCACTCCGCCGCCAAACGCCGCCCCCGCTGCGCCACCAACTCCTCCACCTGCTCATACACCCAAGACGCAACCGCCACACCCTGAGAACCAAACACCGAAAACGCCTGCGAAATATCCATACCTCAGACGCTAAAAACGCCCAGACGAGCACTCAAGCGGGGAGAAGAAATAGTTGCGGGGGAGGGCTAAATCTGTGGATAACTGACCCCTCTGTGGATAACCCCCATCTTCTAGATATATATCTAGAAGATGAAGGTGCGTTGGACCACGAAGTTGATCACCGTGGCAACCCCCTGCGAAATCACAAACGCCACCACAATCGCGATCGCTTCGGCCATGTGGTGTTCGGTGAAGAATGCGTAGAGGATTTTGTGCCCGCCGACGTTGATGAAAAACGTGATGGTGTAGAGCACGGCTACTTGCATGAATCGTTTTGCGCTTGGTGCGGCTCTGAATGTCCAGCGCCTGTTGATGAGGTAGGCGGTGGTGGTGCCGAAGATGAATCCGACGGTGCGTCCGCTGAAGGCTCCGAAACCGATGATGGTTTGGAAGAAGAAGGTGATGCTGAGATCCACGACGGCTGAGATGCCGCCGGAGATGAGGAATTTGGTGCCTTGGGCGGCTAGTCCCTGTTTTGGTTCGGCGAGTGCGCCGGCGATGGGGTCGGCTGTGTATTCGGCTTTCACGTTTTAGCCTCGCTTTTCGCTTGTCGACGCCACGTACACAGCACCACCGGCCAGCACTCCTAAAAGTGTGTGTGGTTTGCGCACGCCTGCGCGGCGCAGGGCTTGGGTGATCTTGTTGGTCAAAACGGCATCGATTTTGCCCAGCACCCCTACTGCTAGACATATACCTAGAAGGAGGAGGTAGGTTTTGGCGGGGGAGAGCTCCTCATCTTCGGCTGCCATCTCCGCTTCCAGCCGCCCGAGTATTGCCTGGGGGTCGTTGTCGGGGTTGTCGTCTTGGAGGTTGGCGTAGCTGATGATGCCGAGTGCGGTGGTGGTGATGCCGAGTTTGGCGAGTGTGCGTAGGGCTTTGTTGTGGATGTAGTCGGGTGTGGCGGTGTAGGTGGCGAGGGCGAGTGCTTGGGTGATGCGCCCTGTGGTGGTGTCGTCGAGTGGGTTGGCGTTTGTCATAGTTGCTTTAGGTTACCGCGTCTAGGATTGCGCTTATGGTTGGTTTTGGTTTTTCTCGTGCGAAGCGTCGGGCAAAGAAGGCGGAGGCTGCGCCGCGGATTGCGGCGGAGAGGACGAATACGCCTTTGGATAATCGTATGACGTTGTTGGTGGCGCAGGAGTTGCCGTTGCTTGATAGTGCGGATCGGGTGCGTGTGTATGAGATTCTTAACAGTTATGAGGGGCCGCAGATTACGTCGCAGGAGGAGCTGCCTGCGGAGATCCGGGAGTTGATGGATTTGTGACATGCTGCCCGATTGTGTGAGTTTTTGGGGTTTGGGCGAGTAGCCTTGAGGGCGATATGACCAAGAATTTGGGCACGTCCAGCACCGCTGCTTCGAACGGTGCCTCCGGAGCCTTCACAACAGAAGCGAAGAAACTTACTGGTTGGGGGCGTACTGCTCCTACGACGGCGGAGGTTTTGGCGACGGATGACGTCGAAAAGCTCCAAGAGGCGGTCCGTCAGGTTGCTGAGCAAAATGATGGCAAGCCTGCCCACCTTAAGCGTGGTGTGATTGCGCGCGGCATGGGTCGTTCTTATGGCGACCCGGCGCAAAATGCTGGCGGTTTGGTGGTGGATATGCAGCCACTGAATAAGATCCACTCCATTGATCCTGATTCGGCGCTTGTCGACGTCGACGGTGGCGTCACCCTCGACCAGCTCATGAAGGCAGCGTTGCCCTATGGGCTGTGGGTGCCGGTGCTGCCGGGTACTCGTCAGGTCACGATCGGTGGTGCTATCGGCCCCGATATTCACGGCAAGAATCACCACTCGGCAGGTTCTTTTGGCAACCACGTGGTGAGCATGGAATTGCTCGTTGCCGATGGTCGTGTCCTGCACCTGACCCCCGAGGGCAGCGAAGATGACCCCACCGGCGAGCTGTTCTGGGCCACCGTGGGTGGCATGGGCCTGACCGGCATCATCTTGCGCGCCACCATCCGCATGACCAAGACCGAAACCGCCTACTTCATTGCCGACGGCGACCTGACCGGCACCTTGGACGAAACCATCGAATTCCACTCCGATGGCTCCGAGCACAACTACACCTACTCTTCTGCCTGGTTCGACGCCATCTCGCCCGAACCCAAACTCGGCCGCGCCGCCATCTCCCGCGGCTCCCTTGCCACACTGGCGCAGCTTGAAGAGCTCAACCCGAAGCTGGCCAAAGACCCACTGAAGTTCAACGCACCCCAACTGGTGACGGTGCCCGACATCTTCCCCAGCTTCACCATGAACAAACTGTCCATGATCGCCATCGGCGAGCTGTGGTGGCTCAAATCCGGCACCTACCGCAACCAGGTGCAAAACCTCACGCAGTTCTACCAGCCCCTGGATCTCATCGGCGAGTGGAACCGCGGCTACGGCAAACGCGGCTTCCTGCAATACCAATTCGTGGTGCCACGCGAAGCCGTCGAACCATTCAAAGACATCGTCCGCGACATCCAAAGCTCCGGGCACTACTCAGCACTCAATGTGTTCAAACTCTTCGGCGAAGGCAACAAAGCCCCGCTTTCCTACCCCATGCCCGGCTGGAACGTCTGCGTCGACTTCCCCATCAAACCCGGCCTCGGTGACTTCCTCGACGACCTCGACAAGCGCGTCATGGAATTCGGCGGCCGCCTCTACCTGGCCAAAGAATCCCGCACCTCGGCCGAAAACTTCCACAAGATGTACCCCGAGATGCAAAGCTGGCTCGAAACGCGACGCAAGATCGACCCCACCGGCGTATTCGCATCCGACATGTCCCGCCGACTCGAACTCAACTAGAAAGGCCACCACATGCTCAACGCTGTAGGACAAGCCCAAAACATCCTCCTGCTCGGCGGCACCTCCGAAATCGGACTCGCCATCGTCGAAGCCTTCCTCGACCGCGGCCCCGCCAACGTCACCCTCGCCGCCCGCGAAAACTCCCCCCGCATCGACGACGCCAAAGCACAACTCGAAGCCAAAGGCGGCACCGTCGAAATCTTGCCTTTCGACGCCACCGACTTCGAAACACACCCCGAAACCATCGACCTCGCCTTCTCCAACGGCGACGTCGACATCGCCATCGTCGCCTTCGGCACCCTCGGCGACCAAGAAGCCCTCTGGCAAGACCAAAAACTCGCCGTCGAAAGCGCCCAAACCAACTACACCGCCCCCGTATCCCTCGGCGTACTGCTCGGCGAAAAATTCAAAGCACAAGGCCACGGCACCATCGTCGCCCTATCCTCAGTCGCAGGCCAACGCGTACGCCGCTCCAACTTCGTCTACGGCGCATCCAAAGCAGGCATGGACGGCTTCTACATCAACCTAGGAGAAGCACTCCGCGACCACGGCGTCAACGTCCTCGTCGTCCGACCCGGCCAAGTCCGCACCAAAATGTCCGCCGACGCCGGCGAAGCACCACTGACCGTCAACCGCGAAGACGTCGCCAACGCCACCGTCAAAGCAGTCCTCGACGGCAAACAATCCATCTACGTCCACCCACTGTTCGAATACGTCACACTCGCATTCAAATTCATCCCACAAAGCATCTTCAGAAAGCTGCCTTTCTAAAACGGCGGTGGCCTGTGGGAAACTAACAGGCATGAACGACGCGAAACACACCCCCCATCTTCTAGATATATGTCTAGCAGGAGTGGGGGGTGCGCTTATTGCCCTGATCGGCTGGTTTGCCTTCCACACCACCAACCTCCCTTCCTTCGGCACCTCCAACGTGATGCGCGCTTTGGCCACTGGCGCGGTGGTGTTGGTGATTGTTGTGGCTGTTTTGTTGGTGACGTGGGGCCGGGGGCATGCGCGCCCAAAGTGGGTGCGTTTTGCGGCCGTGGTGTTTGCGTATGTGACGCCGGCGCTGGTGGTGTTGGCGACGTTGGCGATTCCGCTATCTGGCACGAAGCTGTATCTCGGAGGGCTCAACGTTGATCAGGAGTTCCGCACGCAGTATCTGACTCGTTTGGCTGATTCGCCTGAGCTTTCAGATATGAACTACTTTGGGCTGCCGGCTTTTTACCCGGCGGGTTGGTTCTGGTTAGGCGGACGGTTTGCTTCGTTGCTGGGCATGGCTGGTTGGGAAGCGTTCCAGCCGTGGGCCATTGTGTCGATGGCGGCTGCGGCGTGCGTTTTGGTGCCGGTGTGGCGCAAAATCAGTGGCAGTTTGGCCGTTGGCGTCACCATCGCGGTGATCAGCACGATCATCGTGCTGATCATGAACGCTGAAGAACCGTATGCAGCAATCGTGGCATTGGGCGTGCCGGCTGCTGCCGTGTTGGCAGGCCGCGGCATGCGCGGTTCGCGCTGGTCGCTTATTGGTTTGAGCATTTATCTTGGCCTTTCGGCCACCATGTACACGCTGTACACCGTGATCATTGCTGGCAGCGTGGTGATCATTGCGCTTGCCTATGCGCTCAAGCAGCGGAGTGTGAAGCCGGTGGGCAGGGTTGCTGTTGTTGGGGTGTGTTCGGTGTTGATGGCTTTGGTGGTCTGGCTTCCCTATCTTCTAGATATATCTCTAGAAGATAGGGGGGCGGCCGCGCACTATCTGCCGGAGGCCGGCACCACCGTCCCGTTGCCCATGTTCTCTCCGAGTGTGCTCGGTGTGTTGTGTTTGTTGGGTGTGTTGTGTGTGGTGGTGTGTTGGCGTGTGCCGGATGTGCGTGCGTTGGGGGTTGTGTTGGTGGCGTCGTATGGCTGGGTTGTGTTGTCGATGTTGGTGACGTTGTTGGGGACGACGTTGTTGGGTTTTCGTGTTGATGTGTTGGTGGCGTTGGTGTTGGCGACGTTGGGTGTTGTGGGTTTGGTGCGTGTGCATGAGCTTGGGGTGGAGAAGTTGGTGGGTTTTGTGCTGGCTTCGGCTGTGAGTGGGGGTGTGGTTGCTGTGTTGTCGTTGGGTGTGGTGGCGTATGCGCAGCAGGTGCCGGTGCGTAATTTTGAGGCGATTGATTTGGCCTATTCGACGACGGATGGTGCGGGGGAGCGTGCGGATCGTTTTCCGGCGAATTCGGCGAAGTGGTATCCGGAGGTTGATCGGGTGTTGCGTGAGGTTCCGAAGGAGCGTCGTGACACGATTGTGTTGACGGATGAGTTTGCGTTTTTGGCGTATTACCCGTATCGGGGTTTTCAGGCGTTTACGGCGCATTATGCGAATCCTTTGGGGCAGTTTGAGCGTCGTAATGCGGTGATTGAGCAGTGGGCGAATGATTCTTGGGGTTCGTTGTCGGATCCTTCTGCGTTTGCTGATGAGGTTGCGGCGGCGCCTTGGGCTGCGCCTGATGCGTTTGTGTTCCAGGCTGCTGAGGTCGATCAGGAGCAGGCGCAGCAGCGTGGTGGCTCGGAGGCTAGTGAGCAGGATGGTTGGGTGTTTGATTTGGCGGAGGATATTTATCCGAATTCGCCGAATGTGCGTTTTAGGGGTGTTGCTTTTAATCCGGAGGTCTTTTCGGAGGAGTTTTGGCGGGTGGAGCGTATTGGCCCTTATGTGGTGGTGCTCAAAAAGTAGGGGGGTGGTCTAGTAGACTGCTGGGTTGTGTCTACGTCGATCGCCAAACCACAGCCCTGGTTGAAACCCGTTGCCATAATCACTGGACTGTTGGGGTTTTTGCTCTTTGTGCTTACCCCTTTCTTGCCGGTGAACCAGACTCAGGCCTCGTTGCAGTGGCCTCAGGATGGCAACCTCAATTCGGTGAATGCTCCCTTGGAGAGCTATACGCCGGTTGATTTCCACGCCACGGTGCCGGTGAAGGCGGTTGACCAGGTGCGCGATGGGCAGTCCTTGTTGCTTTCCACCTTGCCTGCGGATAGCCCGAATGCCACGGCTCGTGGGCTGTTTGTGCGCACCTATGATGGCTCTTTAGAGGTGAGCAATCGCAGCCAGGTGCTGCTGCAGTTGAATAAGGATGAGATTGAAAAGCTTGATCCGAATGCTGTGATCAAGATTGATTCCACCTTTGATAGCACCACCGCCACGTTGCCGCAGGAGGCGAAGGCGAAGGGGGTGACGGTTGAGTCGGAGCAAAATGGTGATCACCGTCCGATTGTTTCGGGCGTGTACACCGAGCTAGAAGGTAATGCCTCCGCTTTGGAAAATGCGGGCCTCCAGGTAGACATGGAGATCAATTCGCGTTTTACCTCCACGCCGACGTGGGTGAAGACCCTTGCCATGTGGGTCGGTGCCTTCATGACGATTGCCTCGCTGATTTGTTTGGGGCTAATGGATCGCCTCGACGGCAAGAAGCACCCCATTGTGCTTGCCAGCAAGTCTTTGCGCCCGCGCCCGCTTGATGGCGTGGTGCTTGCGATCATCGCCTTCTGGTACATCTTTGGTGCCAATACCTCTGATGATGGCTTCATTTTGACCATGGCCAGGGCCTCGGATGATTCGGGCTATATGGCCAATTATTATCGCTGGTTCGGTGTGCCCGAATCGCCTTTCGGTGCGCCGTATTATGACCTTTTGGGTCTGATGGCCAAGGTGAGCACCGCTTCGGTGTGGATGCGTTTGCCTTCCTTGTTCGCGGCGATCGCTACGTGGTTTGTGCTCTCGCGCGATGTGTTGCCACGTTTGGGTAGCAGCATCGATGGGCGTCGAGTAGCGCACTGGACTGCGGCGTTTGTCATGCTCGCTTTCTGGCTGCCCTACAACAATGGTTTGCGCCCCGAGCCGATCATTGCGCTCGGAGCCCTGTTGACGTGGGTTTCTTTCGAGGTTGCCATAGCTAATCGACGCCTCCTGCCCGCCGCAATCGGCACGCTACTCGCAGCATTCACGCTGGCATGTGGCCCTACGGGCTTGATGGCAGTGGCCGCGTTGCTTGCAGCGCTTTCCGGTGTGATTCGCATCGTCTACCAGCGCACCAAACTCCTCGGCGGCAATACCTGGGCTTCGGTGGCCGCGATGGTGGCGCCGTTCCTCGCGGCAGGCACCGCGGTGCTGGTGGCCGTCTTTGGCGATCAAACTTTTGCCAGCGTGCGTGAATCCATCACCGTGCGCTCCGCCGTTGGCCCCTCCTTGGAGTGGTACAACGAGTACATCCGCTACAAGTCGCTATTCGAGCAAACCGTGGATGGTTCCTTCGCACGACGCTTCGCGGTGCTCATCGCCTTCATCTCCATCGTGGTGGTGCTGGCCTCCATGCTGCGCAACGATAAGGTCCCGGGCAGCAACAAGCTTCCGGCACAGCGACTGATGCTGATGATGCTGGGCACCTTGTTCTTCCTCATGTTCACCCCCACGAAGTGGACGCACCACTTCGGTGTGTGGGCAGGTATTGGCGCTGCACTGGCCGCACTTGCGGCGGTGGCAATGTCGCACATGGCCTTGCGTTCGGCGCGTTCGCGCACGCTGATGTTCGGTGCCATCCTCTTCGTCTTCGCCTTCACCCTCGCCGGCGTGAACGGCTGGTGGTACGTCTCCAGCTATGGCGTGCCCTGGTTTGATAAGACCATCCAGCTCAAGGGCATCGAGGCATCGACGGTCATGCTGGGCATCTCGCTGCTGGTGCTGTTTATTGGCACGATCCAAAGCTTCATTATCGACGTCCGCGCCACCCAGGCAGAAGAGCGTGGAGAAGATCCAAACGCTGTTCGACGCGGCAAGCTCGACCGCTTCCAAGGCCTGGCAGCAGCACCCATTGCCGTGGTGTGCATCCTGGCCGTGACCTTCCAGGTGCTCTCCTTTGGCAAGGCATTTGCTTCGCAATACCCCGCCTACTCTGTTGGCCTGGGCAATCTGAATGCGCTTCGTGGCCAAACCTGCGGCATGGCCGACTATGTGCTGATGGAAACGGACACCAATGAGTCCTTCTTAAAGCCAGTCGACGCCGACTTTAAGGATGCGATTGCCAGCGAGAAGCAAAACAACTTCGAGCCAGGCCGCGTGCCCCCAGTGCTGAACTCAGAAGAAGTCACCGGCGTATCAACCGCGCTTGCCAACGAGGTCTCTGATGAAGATACCGCGCTGGATGCGTCGACAAGCGTTGGTTTGAGAAAAGAAGAAGGCATCAACGGCTCCCGCGTACCCCTGCCCTTCGGGCTGGACTACAAGCGGGTGCCCGTTCTTGGCTCCTGGACCAATGGCGATCAGTACTACTCAGAAGCCATTAGTGACTGGTATGAGATGCCCGAACGCAGCGAAGACACACCACTGCTGGTGGTCAGCGCCGCCGGACGCATCGCACACACCGACATCAACGACATCGCCCAATACGGCCAAACCTTCGTCGCCGAATACGGACGCCGCGACGCCAACGGCGAAATCACCGAACTCGGCCAAGCCACCTTCGACGACCCAGGCCCGCGCCCAGTATGGCGCAACCTGCGACTCCCGCTCGACCAAATCCCCGTCGAAGCCAACGTCGTGCGCCTGCATGCCATCGACGCCAGCCTCGACCCCGACCAATGGATCGCCTTCACCCCGCCGCGCGTGCCCACCATGGACACCCTCAACAACGTCGTCGGCTCTGAAGCACCAGTGCTGATGGACTGGCAAGTACCCCTCCAATTCCCCTGCCAACGCCCCTTCGGCCACTACGCCGGCGTGATCGAAAACCCGCGCTACCGCATCTCACCCGACCACGTCGGACGCATCACCGGCTCCCGCTTCCAAGACGCCCTCGGCGGCGGCGCCCAAGGGCCAGTAGAAGCCATCGACAGCTCCTTCCAGCTACCCAGCTACGCCAAAGACGACTGGCGCCGCGACTGGGGCACCATCGAAATCTACAACCCCCGCACCAACGCAGAAGGCGAAGTACCAGCCAACGCAGAAATCCACACCGAAGAAATCACCCGCTCCGGCACCTGGACACCAGGGCTGATGAACATCAGCGTGGAATAGGCCTATAAGGCCAAAACAACGAGGCACCTGCTACACAAGCAGGTGCCTCTTCTAGATATATGGGCTTAGTTAAAGCGACGAAGCCTCAAGGAATTGCTCACCACAAACACCGAACTCAGCGCCATCGCGGCACCAGCAAACATCGGATTGAGCAAACCAAAGGCCGCCACCGGAATCAGCACCACGTTATAAGCGAAGGCCCAAAACAGGTTCGTTTTTATCGTGCGAAGCGTTGCCCGTGACAAACGGATGGCGTCGACAATGCCCCGCGGCTCAGAACGCATCAACGTAATATCCGAAGCCTCAATCGCCACATCCGTGCCCGCGCCCATAGCAATGCCCAGATCCGCCTGCGCAAGCGCCGCAGCATCATTCACGCCATCGCCAACCATCGCTACACGACGCCCCCGCTCCTGCAAATCACGCACCACACCGACCTTCTCGTCCGGCAACACCTGCGCCACCACATGCTCAATGCCAACCTCAGCAGCAACCGCACGCGCCGCGCCCTCATTATCACCAGTGAGCAAATAAGGCTCAAGACCCAACTGCTCAAGATCCCTCACGCTCTCAGCAGCCCCAGCCTTGACCTGATCAGCCACCACAATCACACCCGCCGGCTCATCATCCACATACGCCACCACAGCCGTGCCACCAGCGCGCTCAGCAGCATCAACCCACTCTTGCAACGCACCATCAGGGCGAGTCACCCGAACCCTATGGCCATCGACCACACCAGAGACACCACGGCCAGGCGAACTAGAGAAATCGCTCACCGGCAGGGAAGTGGTGGAAGCTTCGACGATGGCGCGGGCGATGGGGTGCTCCGACCCCCTCTCCACTGCTGCACATATATCTAGAAGATGGGGGGTGTTGAGATCGTGGACCTCGACCACCTTCATCCGCCCCTCAGTCACCGTCCCCGTCTTATCCATCACGATGGTGTCGATGTTGCGGGCGGATTCGAGTACGTCGGGGCCTTTGATGAGTAGGCCTTGTTGTGCGCCGCGTCCGGTGCCGACGAGCAGGGCGGTGGGGGTGGCGAGTCCGAGTGCGCAGGGGCAGGCGATGATGAGTACGGCGACGGCTGCGGCGAAAGCGTCGCTGGTTTGGGCGCCGCTGGCCAGTTGTGCGATGAGTGTGACAGCGGCGATGGCGATGACGATGGGGACGAAGACTTGGGCGATTTTGTCGACGAGTTTTTGTACCGGCGCTTTTTGAGCTTGGGCGTCGGCGACGAGTTTGGCCATGGAGGCAAGGGTGGTGTCGCTGCCGACGCGGGTGGCTTCGACGATGAGCCGTCCGGAGGTATTCAGCGTGGCGCCGGTGACGTTGTCGCCTTCGGAGACTTCCACTGGCACTGATTCGCCGGTGATCATCGATTCGTCCACGGCGGAGGCGCCTTCGATGATGCGGCCGTCGGTGGCGATTTTTTCGCCGGGGCGCACCACAAAACGATCGCCCTTTGCTAGCTTTTCGACGGGCACGCGCTGCTCTTTGCCGTCGACAAGCACTGCTGCTTCCTTGGCCCCCATGTTGAGCAGGGTGCGCAGCGCTTCTGAGCTTTTGCCCTTGGCTCGCGTCTCAAACCAGCGGCCGAGCAGCAAGAACACGATCACCATCGCCGCGGATTCGAGATAAATCTCGTCCATCTGGTTGTGGCTATGCGCCGAGAGGCTCATGTGCATGCGCATGCCGGGCTCGCCGGCGTTGCCCAGGAATAGCGCCCACACCGACCACAGGTAGGCAGCCGAAGTGCCCATGGAAATGAGCGTGTCCATGGTGAAAGAGCCATGGCGTAAGTTTTGCAGCGCAGCCTTATGAAACGGCATCCCTCCATAGAAGAACACGCCACTGGCCAGCGCGAAGCACAACCACTGCCAGTTATCGAACTGCAGCGAAGAAATCATCGACATGGCAAACACCGGCAGCGCCATGATCGCCGAGATGATCAGACGCTTCTTCAGCTCAGCGGCGTGCTCATCGCGAGCAGCATCAGTTGCCGAAGCATCGCCAGCATCGGCGCCACCATCGGCATCGGCGTCGCCACCGATAGTGAAGGCGTCATACCCTGCGCCGCGGATGACGTCGACAAGCGAATCAACATTGACCAAATCGGGGTCGAAACGCACATGGGCGCTCTCCGTAGCGAAATTAACGCTGGCATCAACGCCATCCACCTTGTTCAACTTCCGCTCAACACGGCCAGAACACGAGGTGCACGTCATGCCCGTGACACCCAAATCAACCTCAGAAGTACTCATCAACTCACCTTTCTTCTACATAGGCACCAACGGGCAACACCAGCTCGCTATTCCAAAAAAAGTGCCACCGCCGAAGCGATGGCACCGAAAAACAACAGCACTAAGCCAGGGAATACCCGGCCTCTTCAACCGCAGCGCGAATATCAGCATCAGTGAAATCTTCACCAGTCACAGTCACGCGACCGGACTCTAAATCAACATCCACGCCCTGAGCGCCGTCGACCTCTTCAATTTCTTCCTTGACGGAGGCGACGCAGTGCTGGCAGGTCATGCCAGAAACGGTGTAGCTCTTGGTCATTTCCTCTCCCTTCTAGATATATATGTAGAAGATAGTACTACCGGTGGGGGAATAGCTCAGGCATAGCTAAGGTTGGCACTAGTGCAAGCAAATATCTAGAAGGAGAGATCTATGGCAACGATCGATGTAACTGAAGACACTTTTGAGCAGACGGTGACCCAAGACGGCATTGTGTTGGTTGATGCGTGGGCGTCTTGGTGCGGTCCGTGCCGTGCGTTTGCGCCGACGTTTGAGAAGGCTTCTGAGCAGCATCCGGATGCGGTGTTTGCGAAGTTAGATACTGAGGCTCATCAGGGTTTGGCTGCTGCGTTGCAGATTCAGTCGATTCCGACGCTGATGGTCTTCCGCGATGGGATTTTGGTGTTCCGTGAGGCTGGTGCTTTGCCGCCGGCTGCGTTGGAGGATCTGATTTCGCAGGTCAAGGATTTGGATATGGAGGATGTGAAGCGTCAGATTGCTGAGCAACAGCAGGGCTAATCTGCGCTGTTTTTTGGGGCCATGGCCTGCGTACACTGGGATAAGAATTGTGTTGTCTTACTCTAAGGACGTGTGCCATGGCTCATCCTTTTGCTAAGGGCTGGAAGTATTTGACTGCATCGTTGGATCGCAAGATTGAAGAAAACGCGGATCCTTTGGTGCAGATTCAGCAGGCTAGCGACGCTGCGCATGAGCAGCATGAGGCGGTTCGTCGTCAAGCGACTGAGGTCATTGGGAATAAGAATCAGCTTGAGATGAAGTTGCACCGTCTGTTGGGGGAGCAGGAGCAGTTGGTGCAGAAGGCTCGGCAGGCTTTGGAGTTGGCTGGGCAGGCCGCGGATCCGGGGGATGTGCGTGAGCTGGAGCAGGCCGCGGAGATTTATGCCACGCAATTGGTCAGTGTGGAGCAAGAGCTTGAGCGCACGCAGCAATTGCATGGTCAGGCTGAGGCTGCGGCGAAGGAGGCGAGTGCCCAGGTGCAGCAGTCGGAGGCGCGTTTGCGTGAGCAGATGGCGCAGATTGAGCAGCTTCGTTCGCAGGTTCAGCAGACCAAGATGCAGGAGGCTTCGGCGGCGACGGTGCAGCAGATGCAGCAGGTGGATCCGGATCGGGATGTGCCGACTTTGGATCAGGTGCGTGAGAAAATTGAGCGTCGTTATGCCAATGCTTTGGGCGCGCAGGAGCTTACTCAGCACACCATGCAGGATCGCATGGCTGAGATTGAGGCCAATGCCACGGATTTCAAAGCGCAGCAGCGCCTCGATGCGCTTCGGGCCGAATTGGGCCAGGGTGCTGGCGAGAAGCGCCAATTAGAACAGCCCGATGCTCAGCCGGAGCAGTGATATTGGGCATTGCTTAGAACATGCGAACACCCCGTGGCGTTTGGGTATCAGTGCAGCGCCACGGGGTGTTGCTTTAGGGTGTTTAGCCGCCGTTGTTATTGAGCAGCACGCCTCGGATTCCGGAGTGGAAGCCATCGCGTAGGCCTACTCGCTGGGATTCGGTAAGCGTGTATTCGTGCAGTGTTTCGCAGGCGAATTGCAGCAGGGGACGGTCGATTTCTGGGGGCAGTCCGCCGCCTGAGAGCAGGTGGGCGGAATCGCGCTGCTCAGTGGTGGCGGCGTTTTCGTACCACCAGCGTGCGTATTGCTGGCCTACGTCGAAAGGCGTTTGATAGCCAGCCGATGCCCACACCTCATTTGGCAATGGCACATAGCGAGAGCGCAGTTTGCGCCTGGGCGCCATCATGGAGGGGTTGGGGGCAGGGCGCGGTTTTTCGCTGCTCACGGTCACTTCTACCGATTCTTCGATCTTGGAGGTGACGGTGATGCGGCGGTCGCCTTGCAGCGCGCTGGGTTTAGGTGCGCTGCTGCGGGTGGCAGCTTCTTGTTCTTCTGCCTCTTTGTCCGTTTCCGGCATCGGCTCTGCGTTGATAATCGGCTGCTGTTCTTCGGCTTCTTGCTCGCTGTTGAGCGGTTCTGCCTCTACAACCTGCGCGTTTTGATCCACCTTCACGGATTGCTGGGCCTGCGGGCGCTGTGCGCCAGGGCCGGGCTGTGCACCAGAACCAGGCTGTGCGCCAGGTCCGGGCTGTGCGCTAGGACCAGGAGTGGGGCCTGCCTGCTGCTCGTGTTCTTCTGCATCGTCGGGCTGGGGGCCTGGGCGATCAGTTTCGTGTGGTGGTTCAGCATCGTGGGGATGCTTGGGTTGCTCCTGGGCATCCTCATCTTCTTCCGGCAGGCGCACCACCGGGGGAAGCGGGCCTTCGAGCACCTCGAGCTGCATGCATTCGGCGAAGTCTTCGCGGGGATCCAAGATGGTGGTGGAATCGCAATTCTGGCGCAGTGCCGAGCTCATGGAATCCCAACCAAAGCCGTATAGGTGCACGCGCACGCCATTGGCCACGGCTTCTTGCACGCCGGGGATCATATCGGCATCGCCGGATACGAGGATGACGTCGGTAAATTCGCGGCGTACGCCGCTGAGTACCAGGTCTGCCACCAGGCGGGTATCCACTGCCTTTTGGGTTCGTCGATCGCCCCACTCAATGAGCTGGCCTGCGCGAAGCTGCACGCCATCGCAGGTGCGAAGGGAGCGCTGGTAGCGGTGAGGGCCGGAATCGGGGATGCCGTCGTACCAAAGCTGGCGGTGAACGGGCTGGTTAAGGTGGTTTTGTGCCATGGTGGCAAGCGTTGCCACCACTTCTGGTAGGTCAATTTCTAGCTGTGCACGCGCTCCTGTCTCCCATGAGTTATAAAAGCTCGCAAGGAGATAAGAGGTATCGACAAAAATTTGTGTGCGCTCAAGCATGGCTCCTGGACTATCCGTTCGTTAATAATAAATTTCGTTACTTTGTGTTCTCTAGTCTGCCTCAAAAATGCTGGTACGTCGATACGCTGAGCGAATTGCCAGTGTATGTGCAGCTCATTCCTACATTCCTTGCTTCAAGTGCAGCAAAGGTTCTATGGTTGATTACATAAGTAACCAACTAACGAGCTAGGGATATTTCTGGTTGAGCGTTATGGACGAAACAACAGCCCCGCTGTACCGGCAAATCGCCACCTTGGTAGAAGACTCCATCATCGACGGCGTGCTCAAAGAAGGACAACAAGCCCCCTCAACCCATGAGCTCGCCAACTTTCACGCCATCAACCCCGCCACGGCCAGAAAAGGCCTCACACTGCTCGCCGATGCCGAGATCCTAGAAAAACGCCGGGGCTTAGGCATGTTCGTGCAACACGGCGCCGTAGAACGCATCCGCCAGAGAAGAAAAGCCGACTTCGCCGCCAGTTACCTTGCACCGCTTGTCGACGAAGCCGTGCGCCTCAAAGTAGACCGAGCCACATTGCACACACTGTTTGATCAAGTGGCAGAAAGCCGGGGGCTGTACCAATAGCACTGAAGGCGTGATCCCCTTCTTCTAGATATATGCCCGAGCGAGGAACGCGAAGCAAAGCATTGCATTGTTAAAGACTTGCTAAAAACATGCCACTACCTGCGGGTTTGTGTTGTTGTTGGTGTGCGTGTAACTTTATGTGAGTCGCCGCGACCGACAACGCCCCCACGATGTGGAGATGGCGGTTAAGAAAACGAGCGGTTGACGAAATACCATTTGCAGCTTCCCTTTCCTTAGTTGGTGTGGGGTTGTTGTGCGTGTTGTTTGAGAACTCAATAGTGTGCCAATACTTTTTATATGTTTTGTGCTGTTGATGATGATGGTCGTGTTGGTGGTGCCGGTTGTGGTGCTGTTGTCACGGTTATTGTGATTGGTAGTACTTAGGGTGATTGGTGTGTGTGGTTGTTTGTCCTCGTCAAGGATGGCCATGCGTGTGCACTGATTGCCCTGTTTTGTTTTTGATGATTTTTTTGTCATCGTTTGGTTTGGTTGCCACTGTTTTGGTGGTGGCTTTGCTAGGTTTTGGGCTTTTCACGAGCCTTTGTGGACATGTTGTGTTCATTTTTTGTGGAGAGTTTGATCCTGGCTCAGGACGAACGCTGGCGGCGTGCTTAACACATGCAAGTCGAACGGAAAGGCCCTGCTTGCAGGGTACTCGAGTGGCGAACGGGTGAGTAACACGTGGGTGACCTGCCCTGCACTTTGGGATAAGCCTGGGAAACTGGGTCTAATACCAGATAGGACCACATGGTAGTTCGTGTGGTGGAAAGTTTTTTCGGTGTGGGATGGGCCCGCGGCCTATCAGCTTGTTGGTGGGGTAATGGCCTACCAAGGCGGCGACGGGTAGCCGGCCTGAGAGGGTGGACGGCCACATTGGGACTGAGATACGGCCCAGACTCCTACGGGAGGCAGCAGTGGGGAATATTGCACAATGGGCGCAAGCCTGATGCAGCGACGCCGCGTGGGGGATGACGGCCTTCGGGTTGTAAACCTCTTTCGCAAGGGACGAAGCTTTTTGTGACGGTACCTTGAGAAGAAGCACCGGCTAACTACGTGCCAGCAGCCGCGGTAATACGTAGGGTGCGAGCGTTGTCCGGAATTACTGGGCGTAAAGAGCTCGTAGGTGGTTTGTCGCGTCGTCTGTGAAATTCCGGGGCTTAACTCCGGGCGTGCAGGCGATACGGGCATAACTTGAGTGCTGTAGGGGAGACTGGAATTCCTGGTGTAGCGGTGGAATGCGCAGATATCAGGAGGAACACCGATGGCGAAGGCAGGTCTCTGGGCAGTAACTGACGCTGAGGAGCGAAAGCATGGGGAGCGAACAGGATTAGATACCCTGGTAGTCCATGCCGTAAACGGTGGGCGCTAGGTGTAGGGATCTTCCACGATTTCTGTGCCGTAGCTAACGCATTAAGCGCCCCGCCTGGGGAGTACGGCCGCAAGGCTAAAACTCAAAGGAATTGACGGGGGCCCGCACAAGCGGCGGAGCATGTGGATTAATTCGATGCAACGCGAAGAACCTTACCTGGGCTTGACATACACCAGATCGGGCTAGAGATAGTCTTTCCCTTGTGGTTGGTGTACAGGTGGTGCATGGTTGTCGTCAGCTCGTGTCGTGAGATGTTGGGTTAAGTCCCGCAACGAGCGCAACCCTTGTCTTATGTTGCCAGCACGTAATGGTGGGGACTCATGAGAGACTGCCGGGGTGAACTCGGAGGAAGGTGGGGATGACGTCAAATCATCATGCCCCTTATGTCCAGGGCTTCACACATGCTACAATGGTCGGTACAACGCGCAGCGAGCCTGTGAGGGTAAGCGAATCGCTGAAAGCCGGCCTCAGTTCGGATTGGGGTCTGCAACTCGACCCCATGAAGTCGGAGTCGCTAGTAATCGCAGATCAGCAACGCTGCGGTGAATACGTTCCCGGGCCTTGTACACACCGCCCGTCACGTCATGAAAGTTGGTAACACCCGAAGCCCATGGCCCAACCACTGTGTGTGGAGGGAGTGGTCGAAGGTGGGATCGGCGATTGGGACGAAGTCGTAACAAGGTAGCCGTACCGGAAGGTGCGGCTGGATCACCTCCTTTCTAAGGAGCAATATTTTTTCTTTTCTTTTCTTTGAACAACACTGCATCGTCGTTGATGAGGTTGCACACTCTCGCCAGTTTGGTGGTGGTGTGTGATGGGTGTGGTGTGACCGGGTGGAGATCACCAATGGGTGTGGGTAGGTGTTGCAAGCAGATCTTGTGACACGCCCGCATCGTGATCGTCATTGTTGTAACAAGCACAAACGATATGTTGTTTTCAAAGTGTTGGCATGCTGTTGGGTGTCTGGGACATGCACGTGTCCTTGTGATTGTTGTGTGCGCTACTGGCTGCTGTTGGTGGTTGGTGGGGTGCATGGTGGTGTTGTGTGAGAACTGTATAGTGGACGCGAGTCATCTTTATTTCTTTGTTGCTGAAATATCAGTGATGAATGTTTGTAAGAGTTTTGTAATACACCAGTTTGTTTGTGTGTGTTTGTGTGGCGCATCATTGCTGATCACCTTGTTGGTGGTTGGTGGTGGTGGTCGTATTACTTGTGTTTTCTGTCATGCACAGCTGCCAATGGTTGTTGGTGGTTGGTGTGTGTTGGAAGGGCACACGGTGGATGCCTTGGCATTTCGAGCCGATGAAGGACGTGGAAGGCCGCGATAGGCCTCGGGGAGTTGTCAATCAAGCGTTGATCCGAGGGTGTCCGAATGGGGAAACCTGGCTACTGTGATTGGTAGTGACCGCAGCGTGAATGAAATAGCGTTGTTGGGGGTAGACGTGGGGAAGTGAAACATCTCAGTACCTACAGGAAGAGAAAACAATTGTGATTCTGCTAGTAGTGGCGAACGAACGTGGATGAGGCTAAACCGCATGCGTGTGATACCTGTGCCAGGGTTGCGTGTGTGGTGTTGTGGGGCGTGGTTGTACATGGTGGCATGACATGTGGCATGACTGCAGTTGGTAAGCGGAAGTGGTGTGGAATCGCCTGCCGTAGACGGTGAAAGCCCGGTACGTGAATGCTGATTGTGGTGGTGTTGATCGCGTTGCCCCGAGTAGCAGCGGGCTCGTGGAATCTGCTGTGAATCTGCCGGGACCACCCGGTAAGCCTAAATACTCCGAAATGACCGATAGCGGAATAGTACCGTGAGGGAATGGTGAAAAGTACCCCGGGAGGGGAGTGAAAGAGTACCTGAAACCGTGTGCTTACAAACCGTCAGAGCCACCTTGTGTGTGGTGATGGCGTGCCTTTTGAAGAATGAGCCTGCGAGTCAGCGGCATGTCGCGAGGTTAACCATGAGTGTGGGTAGCCGTAGCGAAAGCGAATCCTAACGAGGGTGTTGTGAGTGGCATGTCCTGGACCCGAAGCGGAGTGATCTACCCATGGCCAGTGTGAAGCAGCTGTAAGAGGTTGTGGAGGCGCGAACCCACTTAGGTTGAAAACTGAGGGGATGAGCTGTGGGTAGGGGTGAAAGGCCAATCAAACTCCGTGATAGCTGGTTCTCCCCGAAATGCATTTAGGTGCAGCGTTGTATGGTGCTTCCTGGAGGTAGAGCGACTGGTTGGTTGAGCGGGACTATCATCTTAGCAATGTCAGCCAAACTCCGAATGCCAGTGAATGCTAGTACGGCAGTGAGACTGCGGGGGATAAGCTCCGTTGGTCGAAAGGGAAACAGCCCAGATCGCCGGTTAAGGCCCCTAAGGGTGTACTAAGTGGAAAAGGATGTGGGATCGCGAAGACAGCCAGGAGGTTGGCTTAGAAGCAGCCATCCTTGAAAGAGTGCGTAATAGCTCACTGGTCGAGTGGTTCTGCGCCGACAATGTAGTGGGGCTCAAGTACACCGCCGAAACCGCGGCAACACACCACAGTGTGTGTTGGGTAGGGGAGCGTCGTGTGCGGCGTTGAAGCATCCGAGTGATCGTGGTGTGGAGTGCATACGAGTGAGAATGCAGGCATGAGTAACGAATGAGCAGTGAAAACCTGCTCCGCCGAATGACGAAGGGTTCCTGGGTCAAGCTAATCTTCCCAGGGTGAGTCGGGACCTAAGGCGAGGCCGACAGGCGTAGTCGATGGACAACCAGTTGATATTCTGGTACCTCACAACAGCCGTCCATGATGAATCAGTGGTACTAACCACCCAGCATCCCAATCGTGGTCACCTTGTGTGACCTGGTGTTGGGTTTGTTGCGTGGGACCTTCATTGGTAGTAGTCAAGCGATGGGGTGACACAGGTTGGTAGCCACGCCACGAGGTTGGTTTTCGTGGTGTAAGCGTGCAGCCCGCCTACTAGGCAAATCCGGTAGGCATCATGGGTCAGGCGTGATGCAACCCCACACTGGTGGGGAAGGTGGTGATCCTGGACTGTCGAGAAAAGCCTCTAGCGAGGATGTTGTGAGCCCGTACCCCAAACCGACACAGGTCGTCAAGTAGAGCATACTCAGGCGAACGGGTGAACTGTGGTTAAGGAACTCGGCAAAATGCCCCCGTAACTTCGGGAGAAGGGGGGCCACTGTTGGTGCCACACCTTTTTGCGGTGTTGGTTGCTGATCGTGGTCGCAGAGAATAGAGGGAAGCGACTGTTTATTAAAAACACAGGTCCGTGCGAAAACGTGGAAGTTGATGTATACGGACTGACGCCTGCCCGGTGCTGGAAGGTTAAGAGGACCTGTTAGAACCCTTGTGGTTCGAAGCGGAGAATTTAAGCCCCAGTAAACGGCGGTGGTAACTATAACCATCCTAAGGTAGCGAAATTCCTTGTCGGGTAAGTTCCGACCTGCACGAATGGCGTAACGACTTCCCTGCTGTCTCAACCACAGGCCCGGTGAAATTGCAGTACGAGTAAAGATGCTCGTTACGCGCGGCAGGACGAAAAGACCCCGGGACCTTCACTATAGCTTGGTATTGATATTCGGTTCGGTTTGTGTAGCATAGGTGGGAGACGTTAACAGCACGCCACGCCAGTGGTGGTGTCAGTCACAGGTGAAATACCACTCTGATCGAATTGGATATCTTGTAACCTCGGCCCATGATCTGGGTCAGGGACAGTGCCTGGTGGGTAGTTTAACTGGGGCGGTTGCCTCCTAAAATGTAACGGAGGCGCCCAAAGGTTCCCTCAGCCTGGTTGGCAATCAGGTGGTGAGTGTAAGTGCACAAGGGAGCTTGACTGTGAGAGTGACAACTCAAGCAGGGACGAAAGTCGGGACTAGTGATCCGGCACCTACGAGTGGAAGTGGTGTCGCTCAACGGATAAAAGGTACCCCGGGGATAACAGGCTGATCTTCCCCAAGAGTCCATATCGACGGGATGGTTTGGCACCTCGATGTCGGCTCGTCGCATCCTGGGGCTGGAGTAGGTCCCAAGGGTTGGGCTGTTCGCCCATTAAAGCGGCACGCGAGCTGGGTTTAGAACGTCGTGAGACAGTTCGGTCTCTATCCGCCGCGCGCGTAGAAACTTGCAGAAGGCTGTCCCTAGTACGAGAGGACCGGGACGGACGTACCTCTAGTGCGCCAGTTGTCACGCCAGTGGCACGGCTGGTTGGCTACGTACGGAAGGGATAACCGCTGAAAGCATCTAAGCGGGAAGCCTGTTTTAAGATGAGGTTTCATTACTAGGTGCCCGGTAGACCACCGGGTTGATAGGCCAGAACTGGACATACCGCAAGGTCATGCAGGTGACTGGTACTAATCCACCGAACAACACACCAAAAAACACACCACCTGACACACACATATCAGGTGTGTTACAACTCGCGTCCACTATGCAGTCCTGACACAACACCCCCCAAACAACAACAAACAATAATTAAACGTGTCGGTGGTTATAGCATCGGGGTCACGCCCGGACCCATTCCGAACCCGGAAGCTAAGCCCGATAGCGCTGATGGTACTGCACCCGGGAGGGTGTGGGAGAGTAAGACACCGCCGACCAACAACTTCACAACACAAAAACGCACCCCACACCAGGGTGCGTTTTTGCTATGTCAGCCTCAAAATCTCCCGGCTGGAATGAAACACGCGCTCGGCACCACTAATCGGATCTTCAAAGCGCAACGTGCTCGCCAATAAGTGCATCGGCTGATCAAAAGACTCACTGCCATGCGCAATCACCTTCGGATAAGCAGGATCGCCCACAATGGCATGGCCTGCGTGCCACATGTGCAAACGCAATTGATGCGTCTTGCCCGTATATGGCTGCAGTACGTATCGCGCAAGCGGTGGTAGCTCGCCGTGCATGGCCTCGGCAATGGCCTGCTCCTCGCAATCGAGTGGTTCCACTGCCTGCACGAAAGTCCTGGCATTCACGCTGCCTGCAACGATGTGGCCTTGTACTTGCCCTGCCACCTTTTCTATGCGGTTTTCCCACCACGTACCGGGCGTTGTATCACCGATAGGTGCTAGAGCCTCATAGGTCTTTTCCACGCCGCGTTTGGCAAAGAGATCTTGATAGCGTCCACGCAGTTCTTTGCGCTTGGTCATCAGCAACACCCCAGCGGTATTGCGATCCAGGCGATGCGCCGGCGTGAGCTCGCCGTTGTTGAGGGCTCTACGCATCTGCACCGTCACCGTTTCTGTAATGTGCATCCCGCGCGGCATGGTGGCCATAAACGGTGGTTTATCCACCACCACAATATCTTCGTCCTCGTGGATGATCTTGCAGGCAAAAGGGGCCTTCTTCTCGGGTGCGGGTCTGCGGTAGAACCACACGTCTTCGCCGGCTCGCAGGGCTTCTTCTGGGCGCGCATAACGATATTTCGGGCCGATTACCACCAGGCCGTCGGCGAAGCGTTGTGCCACGGCTGCCTCGTTATCTTCTGGATGGCGGTGCCGTTGGGTAGCAACGAGGTGCCACACAAAATCGAAGGCGCTTATTCCTTCGTGGCTTTCTGGCACTCGCACGCGGCTAGCGGTGAGTCCATCGCGTACTTGAAGGGGCGGGTTCCCCCGTTGTACGGAAATTCGGCGTTCATGCATGGATACCGATCCTAGTAATAGCTACCATGGAAGTGAGCCCCGGAGGTTCCGTGGCGTAGAAAGGGTTCCATCATGGAAAACATGGTCGTTGTCGCTGTCGATGGCTCTGATGCCTCAACCAATGCAATCCGTTGGGCCGCAAATACCGCGGCTAAGCGTGGTGTTCCCCTCAAACTCGCCGCGAGCTACACCATGCCGCAGTTCCTATACGCCGAGGGCATGGTGCCTCCGCAGGAGCTTTTCGACGAGCTCCAGTCCGAAACCATGGCACATATCGAAGCAGCCCAAAAGGTCGCATTGGAAGTAGCCCCCGATTTGAAGATCGGCTACGTCATTGCCGAGGGATCGCCCATTGACATGCTGCTTGAGATCTCCAAGGACGTCACCATGATCGTCATGGGCTCTCGTGGCTTAGGCGGGCTGTCTGGCATGGTCATGGGCTCTGTCTCTGCCGCGGTGGTCAGCCACGCGAGCTGCCCCGTGGTGGTCGTGCGCGAGGATAATGACGTCACCCCCTCCAATAAGTACGGCCCCGTGGTCGTCGGTGTGGATGGCTCTGAGGTCTCTCAGCGCGCCACCGAATTCGCCTTCGAGGAGGCCCAGGC
The DNA here is from genome assembly GCF_003814005.1 of Corynebacterium pseudopelargi. NCBI lineage: Bacteria > Bacillati > Actinomycetota > Actinomycetes > Mycobacteriales > Corynebacteriaceae > Corynebacterium > Corynebacterium pseudopelargi. Next base: position 132,469 of record NZ_CP033898.1, read on the forward strand.
ACGAGGTGCGAAGCTCGTGGCCATTCACACCTGGATGGATATGCAAGTCCAGGCATCGCTGGCAGGGCTTGCTGCAGCCCAGCAGGAATGGGACACCATCGAAGACGAGCAGCAGCATCTTCTAGAAGAGCGCCTGGCCCCCATGCTGGATAAGTATCCAGACGTGGCCGTGGATATGGTGATCACCCGCGATCGCCCGGTGCGCGCGCTGGTAGAAAACGGCCGCGATGCCCAGTTGCTGGTGGTTGGCTCTCATGGTCGCGGTGGTTTCCGTGGCATGTTGCTCGGCTCCACCTCTCGTGCTCTGCTGCAATCGGCACCGTGCCCGATGGTGGTTGTGCGCCCCCGCGAAGAGTCTTAAATAGCCAAAAACGCGCCGTGTTCAACAATTGCTGAAATTGTTATATTCGGCGCGTTTTCCCTTATCCGGGCGAATTCAGAATGATAACAAAACGGTTCAAAGCCCGTTCTGCCCGGAAATGGCGTTGCTTTTTACTTAAAACCCATTAAAGTACCTCCTGACAGATAAACGTCAGCTAATCGCTCGGCGTTTCGTGTTTTAAAACAACAAAAGGAGATACTCATGCTCGGACTCGGTTTCTTTGGCTGGATCATCATCGGCGGCCTCGCTGGCTGGATCGCTTCGAAGATTAAGGGCACCGATGCTCAGCAGGGCATTGGCCTGAACATCGTTGTTGGTGTTGTCGGCGGTCTGCTCGGCGGCTTCCTGCTCAAGCTCTTCGGCGTAGACGTTGAGGGCGGCGGACTGATCTTCAGCTTCCTTACCTGTGTGCTTGGTGCTGTTATTGCGCTCAGCATCGTTCAGATGGTGACCAAGAAGTAGCCTGGCCACAATAGTTAAGCCAAAAAGGGGCGGTGGAGAATTGATTCCCACCGCCTCTTTTGCATGCCTAGACCGTGGACTAGACCAATCTGTTCAGTTATAGTGTGTAGGGACAAACAACGGAAAGGGTTCTGGCAGTGGCAGGCGAAAAACGCACGGGACGGTCGAGAAAGAATAGGCCCAGCCCACGGCAGCGCCTACTGGCTAGCGCCACCAGCCTTTTTAGTACAGAAGGCATCCGCGTCATTGGCATTGATCGCATCCTCAGAGAAGCTGATGTGGCCAAAGCCAGCCTCTATAGCCTCTTTGGCTCCAAAGACGCCCTCGTTATCGCGTATCTCGAAGCCTTAGACGAGCAGTGGCGAGCCCGCTACGCCGAGCGCACCGCCGATATGAGCACCCCGGAAGAAAAGATCCTGGCCTTTTTTGATCAGTGCATCGAGGAGGCCCCAGAAAGCGATTTCCGCGGCTCGCACTTCCAAAACGCAGCCAATGAGTATCCGCGCCCGGAAAGCGATTCTGAGCGCGGGATCGTCGAGGCAGTCCAGCAGCACCGCCGCTGGTGCCAAGACACCCTCACGGAGCTGCTCACAGAGAAAAACGGCTACCCAGGTGATGTTCAGGCCCAGCAGCTCATGATCTTCCTTGACGGCGGCCTGGCGGGCTCGAGGCTGAGCCAATCCACCGATAGTTTGCGCACCGCGCGCGAGCTTGCCCAACAACTGCTTTCGGCCCCTCCGGCGGACTACTCGATCTAATGAATAAGTTCTCACAAATCTGTGGCGAGATCCTCGCCACCGTTGGCGTGCTCCTGTTGCTCTTTGCCTTCTACGAGGCCTACTGGACCAATATCGCCGCAGGCCGCGCTCAAGATGAGGTAAGCGCAGAAATGCAGCAGCGTTGGCAAAACCCGCGCAGCCAGAAAAACCTCGAGCTTGGCGATGCCTTTGCCAACATGTACATCCCAGCCTTCGGCTCGGACTTCGCGTTCGCGGTGGTAGAAGGGGCTAATGACGAGGCCTTGCTCGCAGGTCCTGGCCACTACCCAGAAACGCAAATGCCCGGTGAACGCGGCAACTTCGCAGTCGCAGGCCACCGCGTGGGCAAGGGCGCGCCCTTTAATGACCTCGGCAACCTCAATAGCTGCGATGCCATCGTCATTGAAACGCGCGATAGCTGGGATGTGTACCGGGTACTACCCATGGGTACCGACCCAGCCACCCGAAGCCAAGAAGGCGCTGGCTGCCTGCACCCCGAGCAGGTTGGGCGCGTAGCCGAGGGAGACTATGCAGGCGTGCAAGGCCGCATCATCACCACCCCCGGTGATGTGGGCGTGATTGATCCCCTGCCCAATGTTGTAGACGTCAATATCGATGAACTTGAGCCGGTGATTACCCTCACCACCTGCCACCCGCAGTTTTCCAATGCCGAGCGCATGATTATCCACGGCATGCTCACAGAATCGCTACCCAAAGACGGGCCACGGCCCGCAGTGATGGAGGCTTAAACCATGTACGCCAAACTCTGGCAGGTACTGCCAGGTCCAAAGCCCGTCAAAGCACTGCTGGCCATCCTGATCGCCATTGCTGTGTTCTTCTTGCTCATGCAAGTGGTATTTCCCTGGGTATCTTCGCTGATGCCCTATAACGATGTGGCTGTTTAAAGCCCCAGGTTGTTAATCACTTCCTGGGCAATGAGCTGGGCTTTAAGCGATTGTGCCTGATCGCTCCACGCCACCACGGCCACAGGGCCGCGCTGCACAGCAAATACCGCGCCCTCAGGGCCACCGGCGCGTCCACCATCCCAACCACCAGGCAAGGTGGCAGGTTCGGTGCTATCAATGGGCGCTGCCCAATCCACCACCGCGCGGGCCTGCTCCTCATCGGGCATGTGGCGAATTAATACCGTTGCCTGGGGCAGATCACCATAACCCCAAAAACCACAGGCCGGGGGATCGAAACGCTCATCCACGCCGGTGCGCGTCACCTTCTGGCCGTTGGTTTCCGCCAACCATTGCGCATCAAGATAGGGGCATGGGGCGTCGACAAGCTCCGGCATGGTCTCAGGAGCAATGGCAGCGAGGCTTGGCTGTGAAGGCTGCGGCTCTGGGGCCTCAGGCGCGCTCGTGCAAGCACTCAGCAGCAGGGCGCAAGCGATTAGAGTACGTTTCATGTATCCCAGCCTAGAGACTGATCGCCGATTATTGCGCGCCGTGAACGTGCTTACCTCCGTGCTGCTGTTTGTGGCATTGATCGGAGTGATCGATCTCCACCGCCGCGACGCCATCCTCGCAGTCGTGCTGGCCTCCATCTTCGCGCTCGTCTACGCCTACGGCACCTATAAATCCATCCGCGGCGGCTGGCTCGAACTCGCCTGGCTAGCAACGCTGACCATCGTCTGGTCCGCCATGCTCGCGGTGCTGCCCGTCGCCGTGTACATGGTCTTTCCGCTGTTCTTCCTCTACCTACGCGCCCTGCCAGACATCCGCGGCATATTCGCCGTCTTTGGCGTGACCGTGGTCGCCATCGTCAGCCAATGGCCCAACCTCACCATCGGCGCCGTGATGGGCCCAACCGTCTCCGCAGCCGTCGTCATCGGCATCAACCTGGCACTCCAAGCCATCTGGCGCGGCGCCAAAGAACGCGAAGCACTCATCGAAGAACTCCTCGAAACACGCCACCAACTCGCCGATAGTGAACGCGCCGCCGGTATTGCCGCCGAACGCCAACGCATCGCCCACGAAATCCACGACACCCTCGCCCAAGGGCTCTCCAGCATCCAAATGCTGCTCCGCGTCGCCGAACAAGACATCAACCACCTCGACATCGACAACAGCGCCAAAACACGCCCCCTCCAACGCATCGAACTCGCCCGACACACCGCAGCCGACAACCTCAGCGAAGCACGCGCCATCATCGCCGCCCTCCAACCCGCCGCCCTATCCAAAACCTCACTCGACGGAGCACTCCACCGCGTAGCAGCGCAGGTGGAGGGCATTGAGATGGAAATTGATATTGAAGGCGACGAGCGCCAATTGCCCATGAGCACCGAAGCCTCTCTTCTACGTATATATCAAGGAGCAGTGGGCAATGTGCAGAAGCATTCGCAGGCCACCCGCTGCCGCGTGACCCTGAGTTACGAACCCACCGTGGTCCGCCTCGACGTGGTGGATAACGGCATTGGTTTTGATCCTGGGGCGCTAAGCTCCCGCCCGGCTGGTTTGGGCCATATCGGCATTGATGCGATGCGTTCTCGGGCCAAAGAGCAGCAGGGCGAGTTGGTGGTGGAGTCGGCACCTGGGCAGGGTTGTGCCCTTTCGGTGGTGTTGCCTATCCCTTCGGATGACCCGGGTGAGGGGTAAACTTGCCAGAAGTTCTCGTATGAAAGGGATAACAGATGATTCGTGTGCTGCTTGCCGATGACCACGAGATTGTGCGGCTTGGTCTTCGGGCCGTGCTGGAAAGTGAAAGTGATATCGAGGTCATTGGTGAGGTCGCCACTGCCGATGCCGCAGTGGCGGCGGCTCAGGCCGGTGGTATTGACGTGATCTTGATGGATCTTCGTTTCGGCCCCGGTATGGCTGGTACTCGCATGAGCAACGGTGCCGATGCCACCGCAGAGATTAAGCGCACGATGGAAAAGCCACCGCATGTGCTGGTGGTAACCAATTACGACACCGACGCCGATATTTTGGGCGCCATTGAGGCAGGCGCTTTAGGCTATCTGCTCAAAGATGCCCCACCGGAGGAACTCATCGCCGCGGTGCGCTCCGCAGCAGAGGGGGACTCCACCCTTTCTCCTACCGTGGCTAATCGGCTGATGACTCGCGTGCGCACCCCGCGAACCTCCCTTACACCCCGCGAGCTCGAAGTGCTCAAGCTCGTGGCCGCTGGTTCCTCTAACCGCGAGATCGGGCGCACCCTGCTGCTTTCAGAGGCCACAGTGAAAAGCCACCTGGTGCACATCTACGACAAGCTCGGTGTGCGTTCGCGCACCTCGGCGGTGGCCATGGCACGCGAACAAGGCGTGCTCTAGCCGGATCGCTGTTGGCAATAAAAAATGGGCTCCTGATTGGGAGCCCATTGTTGTGCGCGCTGCGGGTTAGCTTGGTGCAGACCGGCTTAGCCCGGTTCAGCCCGGTTTAGCCACGCAGTTTTTGTTGGATATGGCGAGCGAGCTCGTCAAGGTCCTTGGCAATGCTGCGGTGGCTGCGGGTACGCATCTCGGTGGTCATATTCTCGGCGTTATTCACTGCAGCTTCGAGATCATCAAGGCGCTCATCGGCATCGGTGACAAAGCCCTTGGGCAAATCACCCTGCTTGAGGCTATCGCGCATGCCTTCGATGCGGGCACGCAGCGGAGCGCCGTGGCCGGTGTAGTGATCGAGGTGCTCTACTTTGACGCCAAGTTGCTCGGCGCGCTGCTTATCTAATTGCTGGCGCAGCCACATTGCGCCGCGGTACAGCAGGGGTAGCGCAAAGGGGGCAATCGCGCGGGTGGCACCTGCGTAGCGCTTGACGTTGTCTTTATTAAAGCGCCCGGCTTTCATTTGCTCGAGCTTTGTTTCTGCCAGCTTGCGTTCGTGCTTGCGCTTGGCTTTGAGGCCTTTTTGCTCCGCTTTAACCAAAGCCTTTTCTTGCTTGGCTAGCAGCTTGTGCTGGCGGTGCTTGAGCTTGGAGGCTTCTTTTACTTCTTGCTTAGCGCGAGCCTTGGCGGCTTTGGCCTCTACCTTGGCTGCTCGGCGTGCTTTGCGGATTTTTTTCAAAAGTCCCATGGGTGCTGTCACAAACCTTTCCGTCGAATCAATTCAACACTACTCGTTTTCGTGCAATAGTCTGGATTCATTGTGAATGATGTGCAGAAGCCGTGGGCACCCCATGACCTGGTGGGGTGCCGATACCGCCGCGTGCAGCAGGAGCGTTTTCCTGATCTGCCGCCAACCGAGTCTTCTTTAGCCCGCCTTGAGCGCGTTGAAGAGGCTCGAGAAGCAGTCATGGCCTTATTGCCTACCGCCCCAGCTAGGGGTGATGCCAAGCGCTTTATCCGCATCGACGCTCGGGGGGATTTCTTTGCCACCCTTGAGGCGCTTGCGGCGGATGCAACGATGGTGACCAACGCCGTGCTCGAGGGTGAGGATCACGATAAGCCCTGGCAGGTGCACGTCGATGTGCTGGTGCGCAGGGCAAAGCAGCACTATATGCCGGTGATCATTAGCAATCACCGCATCGCCCGGCCTGATCCCAACAAAGAAGTGCCCACCATCCCCACCGCGCGCCTTGGCCTTGGCCAGCCCCGTAGTGTGCATGCGAAGATTCGCCATCACGCGGTGGATTCCTATGCGGTGGCGATGGCTGCGCGCGCTTTGGAGCGCATGGGCATTGCCTGCCCCGAGGGTGGGCTCATTGGCCAAAACCGCGCCCTGGCGTACATCATTGCCACGAAGAATCTGCAGCAGGGCTTAGACACCACGCTCCAAGGCCCAACCCCCACCCACGCCCACCGCGTGAAAGAGTGCGCAAGCTGCCGTTTTTGGCCGAAGTGCGAGGCGGAGCTTCAAGCCCGCGATCATGTTTCGCTCGTGCTTCCAGGCGGCCGGTCGAGCATATATCTAGAAGAGGGGATTGAAAGCGTCCAAGAGCTTATCGACGCCAACCTTGGCCTCCCCAGCCGCCTGGCACAGGCATGGCGTAACCATGAGCCGGTGCTCGTGACGAGCGAGCACCCCCAGCACCCGCGCCGCGATGTGGAAATTGATATTGATGTTGAGGCCTACCTGGATCAGGGGGCGTATTTATGGGGCACCTTTGATGGCCACGAGTACCGTCCTTTTGCCACATGGGGCGAGTTGGGTGGTGTTGAGGAGGCTGAGAATTTTGCGCGTTTTTGGGATTGGCTTATGCGTCGTAAAGCAGCGGCGGAGGGCTCTTTTGGCGTGTATTGCTATTCGGCGCACGGCGAGAATCACTGGCTGAAGTTTTCTGCTCGGCGTTTCCACGGCAAGTATCCGGGTGTGCCAAGTGAGCAGGAGGTGCGTGATTTTATTGCCTCTGATGAGTGGATCGATGTGTTTGCCCAGGTAAAAGCCCAGTTGGCTGGGCCTTTTGGGTTGGGGTTGAAGGTGGTGGCGCCGGTGGCGGGCTATCACTGGAAAGACGATATTGATGGCGAGGCCAGCGTGGATCTCTACCGCCAAGGCGCTCGGGAGACGCTGCTGCGCTATAACGCTGATGATTGCAAAGCCACCGCCGCGGTACGACGGTGGCTTGATGCGGGCGCGCCGGGAGTGCCAAGGGCCTAGGCGCTATTCGACGATGATCTGACCTTTGGCGCCGCGTTCTGCGTCGATGAATTGGTGGTTGACCATGGTGTAGGTGCCAGGTTCTGCAAATTCTGCTTCTACAAAACCGCCCTGTGCTGCCAGCAGATCCAGTGCCTGCGATGCGCCGCCGCCTTCTGCATTGCGCAGCAGGTAGGCGCCTTCTTTGTAGGAGGTATCAAATTGGGTGCCCACAATGTGGAAGCTCAAGGCCTTATTGGGGCCTGCGTTGATCAGCCAGAAGCGTGCCCTTTCGCCGCGCTTGATCTTGATGGGCTTGGCCAGGTACTGGTTTTCTAGGCCATTAAATACCACCGCGCTTGGAGTATTGGCTGCAAGTAAAGCGGTATCTACGGGGTTTTCGGGGGTGCTTTCAAGCCCGTAAACCTCCGATTGCACGAGGAAGTATTCGTGGTCTACTGGGTCGAGATCTGCGGGATCAATGATCAATGCCCCGTACATGCCGGCTGCAAGATGCAGGCTCATCGGCGCTGTGCCGCAGTGGTAGAGCCAGGCGCCCGCGTGCTCGGCGGTGAAATTATATTGCAGTGATTCGCCCGGTTCGATGGATCGCATCACGGGATCTGGTGAGACCATGCCAGCATGAAAATCTACTGAGTGGCTCATGGTGCCATTGTTTACCAGTGTGACTTCGAAGCGGTCGCCCACCTTGCCGCGCAGCACCGGCCCCATGAGCTTGCCATTAAAGGTCCAACGCCCGCGACTTTGATTCTCGCTAATGGGCATGGCAATTTCGGAAACATCGAGGGTGACCTTATGCACCTTCTGATCCTTCGCCGGGCGCAGGACGGGATCGATGATCAGCTCAGAGTTGAGATCATCTGGGTTCACCAGGGAGCTTGTCGACGCCTCCTGCTGCCCACCTCCAGCCTTCGGGGCGGCAACAGCGTCACCGCTAGGAACCACGCTTAATTCCATACCCATCTGCCTATGGCCTGCCACAGTGCACCAGCCCTGCATGGCCTCACTAATGGTGCCAACTTCTAAGGTGGCAGACTCACCCGGTTGGAGCCGGCCCGATTCCACGCCATTAGCAAACTTCAAGTCATGCGCTTGATCGCCGGTATTGGTGAAATTGACCCTCAAGGTATTGCCCTTGGGCACCTCTAATACATCGGGCACAAAGTGCATGCCCGATACTTCCACGTTGATCTCGGTGACTTCACCGGTGGCATCAACAGCTTGTGGAGCCGCCACAGTACTGTTTTGCCCGCCAGCGCCCAGGCCACCAAAACTTGCCACAGCGAGCGCAAGCACCGCCAACGCGGCGGTGGCCTGACCCCAGGCGGGGCGTGTTTTTGCCTCGATAGGCTCGCGCTTCTTGCGAATCACACCAAGCTGCGCTTTTACCGCCAGCGGAGTAAGCACCGCAAAGACGGCCAAAGAACCCAAGGCCAAAATGGAGGTGGTGACTCGCAGCCAGGAGTGATCGGTAATCAACCAGATGCCAAGGCCTACGTTGAGCAAGGTGGAGCGGAAAATGCCGGCTCTGTCATACACCGCCAGACCGGTGCGCGTAGCCGCAGGCCCGCCGCCAATATTGGAAGGCAACAGGTAGCTCATCACACCAATGAGCAACTGCGCGGCAAAGCCGATGAGCAGTGCCATCGTGGGCAAGTTGAGCTGCGAGAAGCTCGGGGCTGTAAGGCAGCGCACCGATAGCACCAGGAGGGAGCCGATCAGCCAGAGCGGGGCCATGGCCACCGAGATGCTGGAGAAAGTGACGCGATCGCGGGGATCGGCAAGCACCTTGCGCACCATGCCAAACCAATCCCAGGCGGCGATCAGCACGCCGCACAGGTACGTCATCAAACCAATGGCAGCAAAAGGTCCAGCTCCTAACAGCCCGCCGAAGACGGTATCGATCACGCCGATGGTCATGAGCGTGAGCACCAGCTTCGGGCGCTCACCGCCAGATTGCGTGCGCCAAATGGTGGGGAATAGCAGCATGAGCGTGCCGATGGCAGCAAAGCCGGTAAAGCCCAAAAGATTCACCGTGAGGTGGGCGAACTTCAGCTCCTCTTTCCAGCCCACATCCGCTGCCATCAACGCGCCAAAAAGGGCGCCAAAAGGAAGGAAAGAAGCAGAGCCGATATACGCCAACACGCAAGGCGCAAAGCGTTGGGTGCGATCAGCTCGCAAATATTGCTGGCCTAAGAACCAGGCGTGATACGCCAAAGAAAGCCCCACCACAGTCGCACCAATGCAGGTAAGGATCCAGTGCCCCGGTATGGCCGTGAATACCTGGCCAATGAGGGTGACGATGATGCCGATGTTGAGCACCCTGAATCGCAGCAACTGCAGGGGGCGGGTGGCGTCGTCAAGCTTCTGGTGCAAAAACTTTTCGGTGAAGTGCTGCGACCACAACATGATCGAATTGCTCAGCGCGCCGAGCGTGAACATGTGGATCAGCAGCCAGCGGTAGTTCGGGATAGCCCAATGCACCAGGCTGACCAGCACGAGTGCGATCAACCAAATCGTTACCGGTTTGGAGGCTTTGCGGTGCCAGGTAGACCGGGAGAAACGTCCGGAAGTTTGATCGCTCATAACCTTAAAGATTAAACCCCGGGTTTTTCCGGATCAACTGGCTTTGTGGCGCAAGAGCATAGACGCGGCCACCAGTAACACCGGCCACACCATAATCGAGGCGATAAAACCCACCCACGACAAAGAAGCAAAAAGATACCCCGAGAGCCAACCCACCACCGAGGAACCCACGTAATAACTGAGCAAATACATACTCGCGCCCTCAGCACGGTGATGCGTAGCAATACGCCCAACCCAACTCGACGCCGTGGAATGCACAAAGAAAAACGCCGCCGTAAAGATAAGCATCCCCAACAACGTGAGCCACAAATACGCAGGCATCGAAAGCGCAAGACCCAACACCATCGCGATCGCACCATAGGTGAGCGCCGGGCCGCGGCCCACACGCTGCATCCACGCACCCGCACGAGCCGAACTCCAAGAACCAGCCAAATAGAGCAAAAACACCAGACCAACCAAGGCCTCGGAAAGCCCAAAGGTGTCAATCATGCGGAAACCGACGTAGTTATACAACGACACGAACACGCCCAAACCCGCAAAACCGAAGAAGAACAACAACGCCAACTCCGGGCGACGCCAATGATCAACCATCGCAACCAGCTCCTCGCGAAGATGCAAAGCCCGAGGATGAAAACGACGCTGATACGGCAAAAGCCACGCCATCAACACAGCCATCACAAACGCCAACACCGCAGCCCCAAACAAAGCCCAACGCCACGACGTGACCTCAAGCAACAACGCCGGGATCATGCGGCCCAACAGCCCACCCAAAGCATTCCCAGAAATATAAATGCCCATCGCCCGAGGCTGATCCACCCCAGCGATCTCCTCACTAAGCCACGTCATCGCCACCGCAGGCACCCCAGCAATAAACACCCCCTGCAAACCACGCAACGCCACCAAAGTAGGTGCGTTTTGCGCCAACGGCAGCAACAAACCCAAAGACGTGGCCAAAAGCGCAGAAATAATCAACACCTTCCCACGACCAAAACGCTCAGAAAGAACCGACGCCGGAACAATGCACAACGCCAACGCACCCGTCGGCGCCGAAATCGTCAACGCCGCCGTAGTCGGACTGATATCCAACGCATGCGTCAACGTTGGCAACATCGCCTGCGTGCAATACAAAGCATTAAACGTGGCCAAACCCGCCGCGAGTAAGGCGATGACGGCGCGGCGGTAATCTGCGGTGCCTCTGCGGAGGCCTGAAGTATCGGACATAGCAAAACCCCCTTCTAGATATATATCTAGAAGGGGGAAAGTGGGCCTACTTTGCGGCAGCCTCGTAGCGAGCCTGCACGTCGTCCCAGTTGAAGACGTTCCATACGGCCTCAACGTAATCGGCCTTCACGTTCTTGTACTGCAGGTAGAAGGCGTGCTCCCACATGTCGAGCATGAGCAGCGGGGTGAGGTTTGCAGAGATGTTGCCCTGCTGGTCGGTGAGCTGCTCGACGACGAGGCGGCCACCGATGTGGTCGTAACCGAGTACTGCCCAGCCGGAGCCCTGGAGGCCGAGGGCTGCTGCGGAGAAGTGCTTCTTAAAGGCGTCGAAGGAGCCGAACTCTTCCTTGATGGCCTCTGCCAGTGCGCCGGTGGGCTCGCCGCCACCGTTGGGGGAGAGGTTCTTCCAGAAGATGGAGTGGTTGGTGTGGCCGCCGAGGTTGAAGGCGAGGTCCTTGGTCAGGGCGGTCACGGCGTCGCCGATGTAGCCGTTTTCGCGGGCGTCGGCCAGGCGCTCGAGAGCCTTGTTGGCACCGTTGACGTAATTCTGGTGGTGCTTGGAGTGGTGAAGCTCCATGATCTCTGCGGAGATGTGGGGCTCGAGAGCGTCGTAAGCGTAATCAAGTTCTGGAAGTTCGTACTTAGCCATGGTGGTTTCAGTTTCCTTTCGTATTTACTAATGTGCGCCACGCAAGTTGGCGACGTGTCCCCCATCATAGGAGATTCCTGGGAATATTCAAGGGGATGATCCGTTATCGTTATTGACTCGCAAATTTCTAGGAGGCTGCTTTTCATGGGATGGCTATTTGCACGAGAGCCCGAATTGGTCGACGCCGATCGAGCACTTAAGGGTGGGCGCCACCCTGTGTTGGAGCATCCGCGCCCGCACGCGGTACTGGGCACCTCGCTTGTAGGTCCTTGGGATGAGGGGCTGCGCGAACTCTATGTGGGCCTGGGGTGTTTTTGGGGCGCTGAGAAGCTGTTTTGGCAGATGGATGGGGTACATGTGACGTCGGTTGGCTATGCCGGTGGCATCACCGAAAATCCCACCTATAGGGAGGTGTGTTCGGGGCGCACGAACCACACTGAGATTGTGCACATCGTGTATGACCCAAAGCAGGTGCGTTTTGAGCAGCTCGTGGCCGCAGCCCTAGAAGCGCACGATCCCACGCAGGGGTATCGCCAGGGCAACGATGTGGGTACGCAGTATCGTTCGGCCATTTATACCCAGGATGCGCAGGAAGCTGAGCAGGCGGCTGCGATGGTTGAGGCCTATGGCAAGCGCCTAGAGCAGGAGGGCTATCCGCGCATCACCACCGAGGTCAAACCCCTAGCTGATACTCCGGCGGGCAGGTATTTCCTTGCAGAGGATGAGCATCAGCAGTACCTGCACAAGAACCCATACGGGTACTGCCCGCATCACTCAACGGGTGTGGCGTGTGGCCCTGATATTGCGCAGGATGGGCCAGAAGATAGCGCTGATCACTAGCAGCCACGCGGCGCCGATGAGCCATCCGGCGAGCACGTCGGTGAACCAGTGGTGGCCAAGCCAGATTCGGGATGCGCCCATGAGCAGGATGTAGATGCCTGCCAGGATGTAGCCGAGGGTGCTGGCGTACAAGATGGCGATGATGCCGAATACCACCACGGCATTCAGTGTGTGGCCAGAGGGGAAACTTGGTGCGTATTCGAATGGGGCGACCGCGAAGGTGTGTTCGGGGCGCGGGCGTCCCAGCCATTCTTTGACCAAGGTGGTGGTAAGCACCGAGCATGTGGCAGATAGTGCGGTGATGATGATGGGCCACCAGCTTCGCTTGGCCCAGGCCAGCCACGCCACTAGCACTGTGGCGATGGGGGCGGTAAAGGCCGTGGTGCCGATATTGGTGTACCAGGTCACCCACTTGGCAAGGGTATTGGAGCGGTCGTTGTAGGAGTGCTCGAGAAGTTGGTGGTCGAGTTCTGCGAGCCAGCCGCCGGCGGTGGCGTTGCGGTAGACCAGGGCGCTTATTGCTACGAGCACTGCGGCGAGCAAGACGTGGGTGATCGTGCGTCGCGCGCTGTAGCTTCGGGCGGATGGGGCATGCGTAGCGTGTGGGTTCTGTGCGTTCATTGTGGGAAAAGTGTAGCGGTAAGTGTGAAAATCACCTCAAATCGGGCATAAAGCAACACAAAACGGGCATAATGTGGGTGAAACCAAAACATCCGCCACAATGCGACACGTCTCACGGGAGAGAGCATGAACAAGATCGTTGGTAATAAAGTCGTCCTCATCGGCGCTGGCGATGTAGGAGTGGCCTACGCCTATGCGCTGGTCAACCAAGGCACCGTCGATCACCTGGCCATCATCGATATCGATGAAAAGAAGCTTGAAGGCAACGTCCAAGACCTCAACCACGGTGTGGTGTGGGCGCAATCGCGCACCAAGGTAACCAAGGGCACCTACGCCGACTGCGAAGACGCCGCCATGGTGGTCATTTGCGCCGGCGCTGCTCAGAAGCCGGGTGAAACCCGCCTGCAGCTCGTGGGCAAGAACATGAAGATCATGAAGTCCATCGTGGACGAAGTGATGGCCAATAACTTCGACGGCATCTTCCTGGTTGCCTCCAACCCAGTGGACATCCTCACCTACGCCGTGTGGCAGTACTCCGGCCTGGATTGGCACCGTGTGATTGGCTCCGGCACCGTGCTCGATTCCGCCCGCTTCCGCTACATGCTCGGCGAGCGTTACGACGTCGCGCCTTCCTCCATCCACGCCTACATCATCGGCGAGCACGGCGATACCGAGCTGCCGGTGCTCAGCTCTGCCACCGTGGCCGGTGTTTCCATGCGCAAGCAATTGGAAAAGAACCCGGGCCTAGAAGAGGAACTGGAAAAGATCTTCGAAGAAACCCGCGACGCCGCCTACAAGATCATCGACGCCAAGGGCTCTACCTCCTATGGCATTGGCATGGGCTTGGCTCGTATCACCCGCGCCGTGATCCACAACCAGGAAGTGGCCTTGCCTTGCTCCGCGCTGCTTGAGGGCCAGTACGGTGAGGAAAACATCTACATCGGCACCCCGGCTGTGATTAATCGCGGCGGCATCAACCGCGTTGTGGAACTGGAATTGACTGACCACGAACTCGAACGCTTCCGCCACTCCGCCAAGGTGCTGCGCCAGGTGCAAGAGGAATTCTTCCCGGCTCAATAGGGCAGAGGTTCTAGAAGTAGAATCTGTTCCATGCAGAAAAGTCTCATCGCAAAGGCTTCCACGTTTTTCATTATCGGAATCGTGGGAGCCTTTAGCGATTACGGCACCAGGGCTTTGTTGCTCGATCTAGGGGTCCTTGCTGCGTTGGCGCGCGCCGGCAGTTATATCGTGGGCAGCACGGTTGCCTATTATCTGAACAGTTTTTTCACGTTTGCCGGTGATCGATCCTTGGTTGAGAAAGCCAGGGCCGCATCGGTGTACTGCTGTTGCTTTGGGTTAGCGGTGGCAGTTGATGCGTTATTGAGACATGGCTTCCCGGAGACTCAGCACATTTTATTTTGGTCTTGGTTCTTCTCTCAGGCATGTGCCACCATAGTGAATTTCCTACTGCAGAATTACTGGGTGTTCGCTCACCGGCGCCCCTGAGCTCTGCTCAACACCGCCCGGGGCTTGAAAGCCCTTGAGTATGGGGCTGGCAGCTAAGGCCACGCCGAAGCCGATGAGGGCGGCGGCGATGATATCGCTTGGCCATTGCACGCCCAGGTACACCCGCGACCAGGCGGTCGCGCCGATGAGCAGGGTGGCGAAAAAGCCTGCGGCCAGCGCGACTTGTTTGCCTGCCACATGCAGCACGAGCAAGACGATGGCGCTGCTGAGTGCCACCACGCCGGTGACGTGCCCGGAGGGGAAGGCGTAGTTGAGTGCTGGGATCACTTGGAAGGCGGCGTCTGGCCTGGGGCGTTGGAAGATGAACTTCATGCCTTGGGCAAGCAGTGTGGCTGCGCCGACGACGAAGACGATATAGCTAAAGGCGCGCCGAGACGAGGTCACCCACCAGGCCAGGGCGCCGGCAAGCAGTGCGAAGCCGAGGATGCTCAGTGGCGTGAAGACGTTGCTCAGCGCCAAGGTGGCTGCGATCATGTGCTCGAAGCGGTGCTCGGCTACCCAGGTGAGCAGCTTGATGTCGATGCCTTTGATCACAGCGTTTGCGCTGAGCGCCCCGAGCATGATGGCGCTCAGGATCAGGAGGATGCCGCGCAATGGTGAATGCATAATGCGTGATCATCGCGCTGCTAGCTGGCAGCAGGCTGAATCCTGGCTGAAATTGCCGAGGCAATTGCTAAGGGATAGCGTAAGAACATGCACATTATCGCCCACCGGGGTTTTAGTTCCCGCTATACAGAAATGAGCGCCGAGGCCTATGAGAAGGCCTTGGAATTGCCCATCCACGGCGTCGAGTGTGATGTGCGCCTGAGTAAAGACGGGCAGTTGATGTGCTTCCACGATCCCACCTTGCTGCGCATGTTTGATGATCCGCGCAGGGTGGCGTCGACAAGCTCCAAAGAGCTCAGTGCCCTCGGCGTGCTGCGCCTTGATGAGCTGCTCGATATGGTCCTGGCCTACCCCAATCGCCACCTGTATATCGAGGCCAAGCACCCCACGCGCTTCGGAAGAATGCTCGAAGAGCAGATCGTGCTGCGACTTTGCTATCGCAAGCTTGTCGACGACCCACGCATGCACTACATCTCTTTTTCCACCGCGGGAACCAGGCGCATGGCCAAGCTTGCACCAAAAATGCACACCGTGCGGCTGCTGCGCGATTGGGAGTGGTGTGCCAAAGGCCAGGGGATTTCTTTGGTTCGTGGGCGTGCCAACCCAGAAAAAATCACGGCGAACACCTACATGTTCACCGTGAATGAGCCCGAAGATATCCGGTGGGCTCAGCAGCAAGGCCTAGGCATGCTTGCCACTGATGCCCCAGATGTGGCCCTTAGCCTGCAAACCAACCAGTAACCGCCGGGGCGATGTTCTGATAGACGTGCTTGTGTTCCTGGTACTCGGCTAGACCAGTTGGGCCAAGCTCGCGGCCATTGCCGGATTGCTTCATGCCGCCCCACTCGGCCTGTGGCAGGTAGGGGTGGAAATCATTAATCCAAATGGTGCCGTGGCGCAATCCGCGTGCCACGCGCTCAGCCTTGCCAGCATCCTGGGTCCACACGGCACCAGCCAGGCCATATTCGGTGTCATTGGCCAGCTCGATGGCCTCCTCTTCGGTGCTGAAGGTCTCAATGGTCACCGCGGGGCCAAAGGCCTCATCGTGTACGCAATCCATGCTGCGATCGCACTGATCAATCACCGTGGGCAGGTAGAACCAACCCTTGCTCAAATCGGTGTTGCCGGTGCCGTGGCTGCCCTGGTTATCCTCAGCCTCGGCCACGCGACCGCCACAGAGCACCTTCGCGCCCTGCTCGCGTGCATGATCCACATAGTCGGCAACCTTCTGGCGGTGCTCCTTGGAGATCAACGCGCCGGTTTCGGCATCGGCATCGGCAGGGCCGCCGAGCTTGATCTTCTTGGTCCGCTCCACCAGTGCCTTCACAAATTCATCGTGGATCGATGCTTCTACGATGATGCGCGAACCTGCCGAGCACACCTGGCCGGAGTGCACGAAGGCACCATTGAGTGCATTATCAACGGCTGCATCGAAATCGGCGTCGGCAAAAATCACGTTGGGGTTTTTGCCGCCAAGCTCCAGTGCGGTGCGCTTAATCGTCTCCGCTGCATTGCGCGCAATGAGTTTGCCGGTGGCCAAACCGCCGGTGAAAGAGACCATATCCACCAATGGGCTGGTAGAAAGCGGATTGCCGCAGCGCGCACCTGCGCCGGTAATTAAATTGCCCACGCCTTTGGGCAGGCCGGCCTGCTCAAGCACGTTCATCAACATCATCGCGGTGTGCGGGGTGAGCTCTGCCTGCTTGAGCACAAAGGTATTGCCAGCAGCGATCGCGGGCGCCACCTTCCAAGACACCTGCAGCAGCGGATAATTCCAGGGGGTAATCAAACCGCATACGCCCACCGGCTCTGCATCGATGCGTGAGCGAACCGAAGGATCGCCGGGATCAACCACGCGCCCTGCGCCGTGCTGGGCAAGGGTGCCAAAGTAATCAAAAGCATTGGCAATATCGTCCATATCTGCCTCGGATTCCGGCAGGCGCTTGCCGGTATCTGCCGATTCCGCAGCAGCGAAGGCGTCCTTGTGCTCGCGGATCAGTGCGGCAGTGCGAAGCAAAATCTTGCCGCGCTCAACCGCCGGGGTTTCAGCCCATGAGCCTTCGTCGAAGGTGCGGCGTGCTACCTCGATGGCGCGCTGTGTATCAGCCTCGCTGGCTTCTGAAACAACACCAACTTCTTCGCCATTGGCTGGGCAAGTGATGGTGCGGGTGGCGCCGTCTGCGGCGGGCTGCCACTGGCCATCGATATAGAGCGAGGCTGGGCCTTCGCTTTGATACACACCTTCAAGCAATGCGCACTGCGTTGGGTCGAAAAAAGTTGTGCTCAATTCAAGTTCTCCTCGGTTGGATTGATGGTTGCAAAAACGAGGCTAGTCTTTTCGCCAGTCCATCACAGGGCTGGCTCCGCCAGACATATCAGAGCGGCCCGGGATATCCCTTTGCATGTGCAGGAATTCCAGGTGGCGTTCATACAAGTCCAGCACATTATCAATCAACTGCTCTTGGGTATAGCCAAAGACGTCATAGCCCAAAGAACCAGTGTGGTCGAAGACCTCCAGGCGGTAATACACCTCGCCGCCAACGGTGTTGCGGGTAAAGGAGGGCACGGGATTTTCAACGGGGAAGAGCTGGTAGCGGAAGTTTTGCTCCTCACCCAGATCCACCGTGAGATCCAGCGAACGAACCGGAATATCGCTTACGGCAGAAGAAACGAGGTGGGTATTCAGCCCGCGATCGCGCAGCTCCGCAGCAACCTGCTCAAGTGCAGGCTGCACCGTCTGTTCCAGATAGTGCTGGCAGCGCTGCGCACTCGGCCACGTATTGGCCCTGCTGAGGCGCCTACGCCAAGTGGTGGCATGAGAGCCCGAATCACTACGGCCCGACATGGCTGCGTGCAAGGCGATGCCGCGGGCTGCCGATTGGGTGCCTTCCATGCGGAAGGAGCGGATCAAACCAATCATGATCAGATACATCACGATGGAAAATGGCAGCCCCATCACCACCGTGGCCGACTGCACCGTGGTCACGCCGTCGATCTGCAGCAACACCACGGTAAGAAGACCAACGAGTACCGCCCAGAAGATACGCGACCACACCGGACCGTCTTGGGCGCTGTGATCAGTTTTTGAGGTGAAGTTACTCATCACCAAAGCACCGGAGTCGGCGGAGGTGATGTAGAGCAGCAGGCCGATCAAGGTGGCCAAACCGATCAGGAAGAAAGAGCCCGGGTAGGTGGCCAAGAGATCGTAGAAGCCGCGCTGCGGCTCGGCCATCGCGGCATCGCCGAAGGCCTCATCGCCACTGCGCACCAGATCGAGTGCGGAGTTACCAAAGAAGCTCATCCACAGCAGGATGAAAACAAAGGGGATGCTCAAGGTGCCGAAGATGAATTGGCGCAGGGTGCGACCGCGAGAAATGCGGGCCAAGAATAGGCCAACAAAGGGCGCCCAGGCCACCCACCAAGCCCAGAAGAACAGCGTCCATGCGCCCATCCACTGCTTGGTGTATTCGGGATCCTCGGAGAATGCGAAGGTGTCCATGGTCATGCCTGGAAGCGAGGAGACGTACTCGCCAATATTCATCACGAGACCATCCATGAGGAAGGCCGTCTTGCCGGCGATCACGATATAGGCCATGAGCACCAGTGCCAGGCCAACATTGATCTCACTGAGCATCTTGATGCCCTTATCCACACCAGAGACAGCCGAGATGGTGGCAACGCCTACCGAAAGCACCACGAGTGCAATCTGGGCTGCTTGGCCTTCGGGAATATCGAACATCACCTTCAGCCCGTAGTTCAGCTGCACCACGCCAATGCCGAGCGAGGCGGCCACACCGAACACGGTGCCGAGCATGGCTGCAACATCCACGGCATCGCCGATCGCACCCTTGGCGCGCTTGCCAAAGATCGGATACAGCGCCGAGCGGATGGCAAGCGGCATATTCAACCGATAGGCGTAGTAGCCAAAGGCCATGCCCATCAGCGCGTACATGGCCCAACCGGTAAAGCCGTAGTGGAACAGTGCCCACACCACTGCTTGGCGGGCGGCCTCGCGGGTTTCGCCTGCTCCTACCGGCGGTGCGTAATACTGCGTGACGGGTTCTGCCACGGCGAAGAACATCAGATCCACGCCGATGCCTGCGGCAAAGAGCATGGCGGCCCAGGAAAAGAGCCGGAATTGCGGGCGGGAGTGATCAGGGCCGAGCCTGATCGTGCCGGTTCTGGCAAATGCCACCGCCAGCACAAAGATGATCACCACGGTGCCGGTGAGGATATAAAACCAACCGAGGTTGGTAGCGATCCACCCGGTAACGCTGCCAAGCGCGGCCTCGGCGCTTTCGCCGCCAAAGAATGCCCAAAGCGTGACGGCGAGGATGCCCGCTGCAGAGGCGATGAAGACTCGCCAATTGGTCTGAGCTGCTCCTTTGTCAGCAT
The DNA here is from genome assembly GCF_003814005.1 of Corynebacterium pseudopelargi. Classification (NCBI taxonomy): domain Bacteria; kingdom Bacillati; phylum Actinomycetota; class Actinomycetes; order Mycobacteriales; family Corynebacteriaceae; genus Corynebacterium; species Corynebacterium pseudopelargi. Next base: position 152,056 of record NZ_CP033898.1, read on the forward strand.
CTTTTTGGGTGCCGGCTCGGTATGAGCCAACAATGACTTTTGTTTCCGGTTCTGTGTTGCTGGGTCGTTGTTCTTCCACTCGCATCACCTTCTGCCTTGTGTTTACTAGCCTTAACCTGCATTAGGATACACAGGCAGGGGTATTTTTCTGGCGTTAGCCTTTGTGCATGCTTTTTGGCAGAATGGAAAAGGTTAGCCCAAAATGCCAGTTCGTTCAGGGGTGGCGGGGGTAAAAACTGCCCCAGAATCGGGCGTTATTTTGGGTATAAAAGTGAAAATTCGGAACAAGGGAGGCAACTCGCGTGTCTATTCAAGATCAATTCCGGGCACTGCAGCAACGCTTCGGTGCAAAACATGACACCGAAGGCGAAGTGGTAGAAGATCGCCGTCGCGATGTGGTGATCGTTGGTGGCGGCTCCGCCGGTTCGGTGCTGGCCAATCGCTTGAGCGAAGACAGCGACACCGACGTGCTGGTGCTTGAGGCCGGACGCATGGATTCGCTGTGGGATCTCTTCATCCACATGCCGGCGGCCTTTTCCTTCCCCATCGGCAACAAGCACTACGACTGGGGCTATGAATCTGAGCCCGAGCCAGAGATGAACGGCCGTCGCATCTACCACGCCCGCGGCAAGGTCCTCGGTGGCTCCTCCTCCGTCAACGGCATGATCTTCCAACGCGGCAACCCCATGGACTACGAAAAGTGGGGCGCGTTGCCAGGCATGGAGCACTGGGACTACAAGCACGTGCTGCCGTACTTTAACAAGATGGAAACTGCCCTCGGCGCGGACCCAGAAGATCCTCGTCGCGGACACAACGGCCCGCTCAAGCTCACCCGCGGCCCGGCTACCAGCCCACTGTTCCAGGCCTTCTTCCGCTCCGTGCAAGAGGCAGGCTATAACCTCACCAACGACGTCAATGGCTACCGCCAAGAAGGCTTCGCGCCTTTTGATCGCAACATCCTTGGCGGCAAGCGCCTCTCTGCTGCGCGCGCCTACTTGCACCCAGTAATGGACCGCAAGAACCTCGATGTGCGCACCCGTGCCTTTACTACCCGCGTGCTCTTCGAGGGCGAGAAGGCCGTTGGCGTGGAATATGAGTGGAAGGGCAAGAAGCGTCGCGTCTTCGCCGATAAAGTCATCTTGTGCGGTGGCGCCTTCAACACCCCGCAACTGCTGCAGCTTTCCGGCATCGGCAATAAAGAGGTGCTGGAAAAGGCCGGCGTAGAGGTGAAAAAGCACATGCCTGGTGTGGGTGAAAACCTCCAGGATCACCTTGAGGTGTATGTGCAGTACAACGTGACCCAGCCGGTGTCCTCGCAGCCCTACCTGAAGATGTGGCGCCGCCCCTTCATCGGTTTGCAGTGGCTTTTGAGCAAGAAGGGCCCTGTGGCTTCCTCCCACTTCGAGGCCGGCGGCTTTGCTCGCTCCAACGATGACGAGGCCTACCCAAACCTGATGTTCCACTTCCTGCCCATGGCAGTGCGTTACGACGGCACCGTGATTGATAGCCCGCACGGCTTCCAATTCCACGTAGGCCCGATGTACTCCGACACCCTTGGCCATGTGCACATCAAGTCTGATGATCCTAAAGAAAAGCCAGAGATCATCTTCAACTACCTGGCTACCGATCAGGATCGCCGCGAATGGGTCGAGGCCGTGCGAGTATCGCGCCGTTTGCTCGATACCAAGGCCATGAAGGAATACACCGATGGGGAAATCTCACCGGGTATGGATGTGCAAAGCGACGAGGAAATCCTCGAATGGGTGCGCAACGACGCCGAAACTGCCCTGCACCCCTCCTGTACGGCCAAGATGGGTAGTTCCGAAGATGAAATGGCAGTGGTGGATCCTGAGACGATGCAGGTCCACGGCATCGATGGCCTCTATGTGTGCGATGCCTCCGTTATGCCCATCATCACCAACGGCAATATCTATGCCCCGGTGATCATGATGGCCGAGAAGGCCGCTGATCTGATCCGTGGCCGCAAGCCACTTGATCCCATCGACGTGCCCTTCTACCAGGCAAAGAAGGATATGCCCTTGTACGCCGAGGGTGAGCGCGTGCGCGATCACGTCGAGCGCATTGAGGGTGCCTGGCACTAGACCTGCCGCGTGAAGGCGGTAAGTTTAGAAAGCATGGCTAAAAAGAAGAAGCAAAAAGAGCAACTGCCTGAGGGCATGAGCCGCAGGCAGGCTAAACTTGCCGCCCGCGCCGCAGAGCGCGCCAAGTACGAAAAGGATCCGCGCCCCTACGAGGGCTTCTCCTTCGAGACGGATCTTGTGGCCCTGCAGGAATTTGTGCCCTCCGCGATTGCGAAGGCACAAGCCAAGGGCAAGGAAGTCAACCTTTGCACCGTGCTGCCCGGTGGCGGCGCGGCATTGGTGCGCGAAGATGGCAGCATCTTTGTAGCCCTGCAAACCCAGCAGCGCTCCCAAAACCCGCATCGCGACCTAGCCTTCGCGCTGTCTTGGGCGCTGGAGGCCAAGCCGGGCAGCGTGCTTGAAGTGGGCGTGGCTGATGGATCCCAGCCGAAGCTCGAGGAGCTTTTAGAGCAAGATCAAGAGCTTCAGATCGAAGAATTCCACGATTTCAACTGGTGGGTGCCGGACCCCAGCATGATTACCCCTGAGTATGCCCAGGGGCTGCAAATGGCCAATGAATCGGTCTTGCCTTCGCAGCGCGTGGAGGCACCGGCTACCGCTTGGTGGATCAATCCCGGCGAGAAGGCGCATATCCGTTGGGTGCGCCCCGAGGCAGAAGATGCGTTGATGAAGGCGCTTGCCCGCGTTGCTGCACGCGATGAGCTTCACTTAGGCGAAGGCTCTAAGTTTGCCGGCGTGTTCCGCACCCATGGTGTGTTGGTGCCGGTGTGGGATCTTGATCCCGAGCGTGCCCCTGAAAGCTACGCGGAAGATCTCAAGGCTTTGGATGCCAAGCTTGCTCAAGAGCTTGAAAATGATGCGCCTTTGAATGCGGAGGAGCGTCGTCGGGTAGAAACGATTAACTCCCGACAAGTGACGATCCGCTAAGTTTTACCCCCGCGAGATGTGCGCCACAAAACCTATCGGGCTATAGTCATCTGAAATTCGACTAGTAGATAGGATCGGCGCATGGCGGATTTCATTGATGCCCTCAACGGGCTTGTGTGGTCCAAAGGACTCATCTTCCTTTTGCTCGGCGCTGGTGCGTACTTCACCATCAGCACCGGTTTTATGCAGATCCGCTGCATCCCAGACATGATGCGGCAAATTCGGCACGGCGAGAAGTCTGAAAACGGCGTCTCGTCGTTTCAGTCTTTGATGATGTCGCTGGCAGGGCGCGTGGGCGTGGGCAATATCGCCGGCGTAGCCACCGCGATCGCCTTCGGCGGACCAGGTGCTGTGTTCTGGATGTGGGCCGTGGCGCTGCTTGGCTCTGCCACCTCCTATATTGAGTGCACCTTAGGCCAGATCTTTAAAGAGCAAGACCGCGATACCGGCGAATACCGCGGCGGACCTGCCTACTACGTGGAAAAGGCCTATAAGCACACCAAGGCCGCGCCCTTCATGCTGGTCTATGCCTTGATCTTGGCCGTCGTGATCATCGTATCTACCAGCTACTTCATGCCGGGCGTGCAGGCCAATGGCGTCTCTGCTGCCGTAGAAAACGCCTGGAATATTGATCCGAAAATCACCGCCGCCATCCTCGCTATCGGCCTGGCCGTGATCATCTTCGGTGGCGTGAAGCGCATCGCCACCTTCGCATCTATGGTCGTGCCTTTTATGGCCGCCATCTACATCGTCACCGCCTTGGTCATCCTTTTTAAAAACTATGACCAAATCCCGCACGTGTTCGGCTTGATCTTTAACTCCGCCTTCGACCACGAGGCCGCCTTCTCCGGCTTCTTGGGCATGGCCATCTTGTGGGGCGTGAAGCGCGGCCTGTACTCCAATGAGGCCGGCCAGGGCTTCGGCCCGCAGCCTGCTGCCGCCGCCGAGGTTTCTCACCCCGCCAAGCAGGGCTTTGTGCAGTCTTTCGCTGTGTATGTAGACACGCTCTTTGTGTGCTCGGCTACCGCCTTCATCATCATCTCCACCGACATGTACAAGGTGTTTGAAGGTGGCGCCGAAGACGGTGCCGTGCGATACCAAGGCGCACTGCCAGAAGGCGTGCCGGTAGGCCCTGGCTTTGTGCAATCCGGCCTAGATACCTTCGCAGCAGGTATTGGACCAAGCTTCGTGGCGCTGGCGATTCTCTTCTTTGCCTTCACCACGGTGCTTGCCTACTACTACCTGGCAGAAACCAATGCCGCCTACCTCAACCGCTGGGTGAAAAACTCCAAGGCCCGCAAGGCGATCATCTTCGTTATGCGCATCCTGGTGATCATCTCGGTGATCGTTGGCGCCACCACCACCCCCGGTGCCGCATGGGCGCTTGGCGATATCGGCGCAGGTGCCACCGCCTGGCTCAACGTGATCGCAATTCTGATTATCCAAGTACCTGCACAAAAATGCCTCTGGGATTACCGCAAACAAAAGAAAGCCGGGCTTGAACCCGACTTTGATCCAGAGGCACTGGGTATCCGCAACGCCGACTTCTGGGTGGAGCGCAAGCGCATCATGCGCGAACGCAACCTCCCCAATGGTGCCGTGGTCAGCACCGTTAACGAAGAGAATTAAAAAGCTCCTGTGCTGCAGGCTCATCCCACAACACCACGTTGCCCACATCAGTATCGGCAAAACCGCCGACGGGCACCGTGGTTGTTTCAATTCCAGAGTGCATAGCAAGACCCACCCTGGCCAAGTGCCACACATGGTCTTTCTTATCCACCGTAAAAGCTCCGGCCACAGTAGAGATGGTGGGCAGGACACGGAAGGGGTTTAAAAAGGTAGAAGGAGAAGTGAGCTTATTTACCAGCGCGGTGAAAAACTCACGCTGCCGTTGCACCCTATCCAAATCACCCATCGAGGTAGCACGGGTACGCACATAGCCCAAGGCCGTAGGGCCATCCACCTTCTGGCAGCCAGCCTGGATATTGAGGTTGGCCAGTGGATCGTCGATAGGCTCAGGCGGGCAAACCTCAATACCACCTGCGGCATCTACCACATTGGCCAAACCACCCATGCCGATTTCGGCATAGTGATCAATGCGCAAACCGGTGGACTCTTCTACCGTTTGCTCCAGCAGCGGCGCACCGCCCAAAGAGAAGGCCGCATTGATCTTGTCCATGCCATAGCCAGGGATATTCACATAGGAATCGCGAGGGATGGACAACAAGGTGGCTTTGCCAAAGGTGGGCAGGTGCAACAACATGATGGTGTCAGTACGCATGGAACCGATATCGCCACCGGTGCCTAAACGCTGCACGTCTTCTTCTGAAAGATCGTTACGAGAATCCGAACCCACCAACAGCCAGTTCGTGCCCGCAGTATTAGCAATGTGCTGCGGAGGTTGCGCATCGATGCGGTTGAGCTTGGTATCTACCCACAAGCCACCAAGAACGATCAACACCAACACCACAGCGACGATCCGGCGAAGGGTGCCCAAACACCCCAGGCGACGCCGCGGCTTTTGGCGGGCAGGAGCAGCGCGCTTTGGTGCCGGTTGAGCAATCGAGGGTGAAACCTGCACCGGCTCGGGGCGACGGTACTCCTGGCGTGGCTGAAACTGACTCGGCGCCACATACTGCTGCCGGGGAGGCTGTTGGCGCGGCATCTGCTGCTGCGGAGGCTGCGGAGCCTGCTGGCGCGGTTCGCTGCGCCGCGGTGGCCGCTTGGGCGCTTGCTTGGCTGCGGCATCACCACCGGCCTGCTGCCTGGCGCGGCGTGCTTTTTCTAAACGATCCGGATCAATACGGAAGCCCTCTTGGCGCCGGCGAACCGGGCGACCATAACGGTCGCGGATCGGCTTGCCGTCGGCGTCGTAGACATAATCCATAGCTCTAGCGTAGTAGCGACTTAGCTGCGCGCTGAGCTCTGGGCAGCTTGAGCCGCAACGGCGAGCAATTGCGGAATGCTTGCGCGAATGGCAGCAAGATGGATTGATGCCCCCTTGCCCGGCAGTGCAATAGCGCCAATGCCAGCCATATTGCACATCGTGGCCCAGGGGGTCCACTGGGTTTGGGCGTGGAAATCCTCCTCGGGTGCCATCGAAGAAAAATACCCAAGCGGTGGGGGATCAAAGGCAATGGTTGGGGTGAGCAAAATATCAATATTCCAGGCAGCGAGCAGTTGCTCATGCACGCTGAGGAATTCCGCGGTGGCCACCTGGGCGCGCTGCGAAGAAATATGCGTGCCGCGCTCACGCAACCACTGCACCAGGGGTGAGGCATCGCCGGGGATATTGCTCGAACGCAGGGCCAAAATATCGGCAAAGGCCTGGAAAGGAGCATCGCCATAAGGCCTACCCACCAACTGCACCTCGTGGCCTAAAGCAGCAAGGTGAGAGGCCGCATGATCAACGGCTGTAAGCATGTGTTCGGCTACGGTCACCTCAGCGTGCACCGGTTCAAGCAACACCCCAATGCGTTGGCGTTGTGCCGCTTGGGGCGCGATGCGATACAAACGGTGGACGTCGGCAAGCGAAGAAGTTAAAAAGCCCTGGGCAACGGGGTTGGCGCGCCGGGTGTTGTGGGGTGGTTTAAAACCGATGATATTGCAGCAGGCCGCGGGGATTCGGATGGAACCGCCGCCATCAGAGCCATGCGCCGCACGCACCAAACCCCTGGCCACCGCCACCGCGGCACCTCCAGAAGAACCGCCTGGGGTAGCACCACTCGGAGAAACCGGGGCGGGCTGGCCCACCGGCTCTGTATAGGCGCTCAAACCCATCTCGCAGGTAAGCGTTTTTCCAGGAATGATGGCGCCGCGGGCTTGCAGAGCCGCGAGAAAAGGGTCCGTCTCGGTGGCGATACGGCTACGAGAGACATTGCCAAAGGTCGTGGGCATGCCCTTGACATCTGAAAGGTCCTTGGCGGGGATGATCCAACCGCTGAGATCGCCAAGTGCTCCCACCTGGCGGTGCGCGGCTTCTGAATCAAAATAGGCAAAACCGTGTTCGCTCGGGTCCATGGTGGCCACGGCCTGGGCGAGCGTTTCCACGTCTTGATGCATGCGATCATGGTACTAGTTAGCCTTATGAGGATCGCGTTTTTAGGCCCACAGGGAACCTTTACCGAGGCTGCGCTGCATGAGTTCCAACGCCGCGGAGTAGTCGATGCCGCAGCACAAGCAGTTCCTGCCGCCAATCCGCGCGAAGCAGTGCACTGGGTGCGCCAAAAGCACGTGGACTTAGCCTGCGTGGCCATCGAAAACTCCGTCGACGGGCCAGTGACCCCCACCTTTGATGCTTTGGCCGAAGCCGATGGGGTGCAGATCTATGCAGAGCTCGACCTCACAATTGAATTTGCCCTCATGAGCAAAGGGATCTCCCTTGAGCAGGCAACAAAGATCAGCACACACCCGGTGGCCTATCAGCAGATCCGGCAATACCTCGATGCCCACGCGCCGGGCATTGAATTTGTGGCCGCTAGTTCCAATGCCGCAGCAGCCCAAGCCGTTGCAGAAGGCCACGTGGATCTCGCCGCAGCCCCAGCCCATGCCGCCAAAGTGTATGGGCTGCAAGTGGTAGCCGAGCATGTGGCCGACGTACCCGATGCGCGAACCCGCTTCGTGTTAGTAGGCAGGCGAGGCGCACCGTGTGCGCCCACCGGCAAGGATCGTTCAAGCGTGATGTTCACCCTGCACAATAAGCCCGGCTCTTTGGTATCTGCCCTGGGAGAATTTGCCATGAGGGGAGTGGATTTAACGCGCATTGAATCCCGACCCACCCGACACGGCCTGGGCACCTATCGCTTCCACGTGGATATCCTCGGCCATATCAATGACCAGCCAGTTTCTGAGGCATTAAGGGCACTATATTTGGCAAGTGAGACGCTTACCTTCTTAGGTTCTTGGCCTGCAGAAGGGCTAGAGGCCATGCCGCAGACCTATAGCGCGACCGCCCTGGAAGCCTCTCGAAAGTGGTTGGAAGCAATGAAGGAGGGTAAGTAAGTGGGCAATATTGTGCTGCTGCGCCACGGCGAAACCTACGGCAATATCGCACGCCGGCTTGATACGCGGCCACCCGGTGCAGAACTCACACCCGAAGGCCGCGTGGGCGCGCACGCCGCCGGGCACACCCTGGCCACACTCTGCCCTAAGCTCAGCCTGGGGGTAAGCTCCATTGCCATTCGTGCGCAGCAAAGCCTGGTTGCCGGTGCCGAGGGTTTTGCCGAGGCAACCGGGCGCAAGCTCGCACTGGATGTGCTGCCCGGGTTACATGAGGTGGATGCCGGGGATTTTGAAGATGCTACTTCTGAACAAGCCCACCACATGCTGGCCAACGTCATGCGCTCCTGGATCAGCGGCGATGCCCAGGCCAGGATCCCCGGTGGGGAATCGGCCCAAGACGTATTAGACCGAATGGTGCCAGTGCTTGAGGGGCTTGCCGGCCAGGATGGCGATGTGCTGGTGGTATGCCACGGTGGGGTGATGCGGATTCTTGGCGCCTATCTTGCTGCAGTGCCGCCAACACTGATCCGTGATGTGCCGGTATTAAACTCCACCGCCATCGTTTTAGACGATCAATGGCGCTGCCGCTGGTGGGTGGATCGCTGGTTATAAGGGCTGCTTCTAGCGGCTTAGGCAATACCTAACCGGTGCATCTGCTCGTGATCCATGCCAAAGTAGTGGCCAATTTCGTGCAGCACCGTAATGCGGATCTGCTCAACCAACTCCTCGGGAGTGGAGCAGTAGTCTTTCAGCGAATTCCGATAAATGGTGATGGTATCGGGCAAGAAGCCGGTGTGATCGAAGGTGCGCTCGGTTAAGGGAACTCCCTGGTAGAGCCCCAGAATCCCGGTGGAGTCGGGGTGGGCATCTTCAATCAGCACGGCCAAATTGCGCACCCGGTCGGTGATATGAGTGGGGATTTGGGCCAGGGCTTCGTCGACAAGCGTTTCAAACTCCTCGTCCGTAACCACCTTATTGCTCCACTTTCTGCAGCTCATCGGGGTTTACGATGGGCGAGCGCTTGGGCCTTGGGGCTGGCTTTTGGCCGTTGATGGTGAACTGCTCCTTGGCCGTTCCCTCAAGCGCTGCGAACTTGCCTTGATCTCCAAACACCAGCGCGCAATTGGCGCTATGCGAGCCCGCGAGCCAGGAACTTGAAGGCACCGTGGTCCAGAAGGGCTGCAGGGTGGATTCATAGAGGCGATCATCCCCGCCGAGGTAATCGCGTGCAGCCTGCGTGCAAACTGTGCGCAAGTGCTTATCCTGATCTTCCTGGCTGGGCACCCGATCTGGGAATACGGGCTGCAAATCCACCACCGAGGTGATCTCAAGCTGGTGCGGAGCCGAGCACTGCACGGTGTGGGCACCGCCTGCGGCATCGGTGGCAACGCAATCACCAACGGCAAAAACATTGGATTGATCCTGCTCAGCGGCTTTGCCACTGGTGTTCATCACATTGCCTTCATCATCGGTGCTTTGCAGGCCGCACAATAAGGTGCGATCGCCGCGGTTCCAGGCCTCTTCGGGCGGCAAGATGGGGGCAATGGAGTATTTGCCGTTGAGGTCGAAGGTGCCGCCGAGGTAGGCAACGGTGGGGTTAAAGCAGAGCTCCTCGCGCAATTGTGCTTGGCGGGCAAGATCCGGCATGGGGGCGTCTTCACCGAATTCCGCCGAGGGGTAGCTGGCGAGGTTTTCTCTGCTCGAAACCTCAAAGCGGTGCGGGCCTGCGCAATCTGTTTGCTCGAAATCGGTGATGGCACCGTCTTTATCTGTCCAGGTCAAACAGGAGCCAACATCGGCGGTGCTAAACGACGCCACCTGGGTACTGTCGTCACTGCGCTGGGGGGTGCTTTCAACATTGGCTTCGTAGGCGCCGATACCGGCGGCTGCGATCAAAGCGCCCACGAGTAATGCGCGTGCTGCGGATGCGGATCGCCACGATTGCTTCATAGTGGCTTCCATCATGCCACGCGGTAGGGTTGAAGGCGTGATTGATCTGAAATTCCTGCGCGAACACCCCGACGTTGTCCGAGAATCTCAGCGAAACCGCGGGGAGGATCCGGCTTTAGTAGATGCATTGCTACAAGCCGACGATGCCCGCCGTAGCGCTATCCAAGAAGCCGATGCGTTGCGTTCTGAGCAAAAGGCCTTTGGCAAGAAGATCGGCCAGGCCTCGCCGGAGGATCGCCCCAAGCTTCTGGAAGGCTCCAATGAGCTTAAAGCCAAGGTCAAGCAGGCTGAAGAAGCGCAAAAGCGCGCCGAGGCTGAAGTGTTCGAAGCGCAGATGCGCTTGAGCAATGTTGTAGAAGGCGCGCCCGCCGGCGGCGAGGAAGATTTCGTGGTGCTTGAGCATGTTGGCACCCCGCCGGAGTTCGACTTTGAGCCCAAAGATCACCTGGAATTGGGTGAATCGCTTGGTTTGATTGATATGAAACGCGGCACCAAAGTTTCTGGTGCGCGCTTTTATTACCTCACCGGCGATGGTGCGATGCTGCAATTGGGCATGCTTACCCTCGCTGCCCAAAAGGCTAGGGCCCGTGGCTTCCAGCTCATGATCCCGCCGGTGTTGGTTCGCCCCGAGGTGATGCAGGGTACTGGTTTCTTAGGGGCTCATGCCGAAGAGATTTATTACCTTGAGCGCGATGAGCTGTACTTAGTGGGCACCTCTGAGGTGGCCTTGGCGGGGTATCACCAAGACGAGATCATTGATCTCAGCGATGGCCCTGTGCGCTATGCCGGTTGGTCGAGCTGTTTCCGCCGCGAGGCCGGTTCTTATGGCAAAGACACCCGCGGTATTTTGCGCGTGCATCAGTTTGACAAGCTTGAAATGTTTGTTTACTGCAAGCCCGAAGAGGCCGCGCAGCAGCACCAAGCCCTCTTGGATATGGAACGCGAAATGTTGGCTGCCGTAGAGGTGCCTTATCGCGTTATCGATGTTGCCGGTGGCGATCTTGGTTCCTCGGCTGCCCGCAAATTTGATACCGAGGCTTGGGTGCCTACGCAGCAGACCTATCGCGAGCTCACCTCCACCTCGAATTGCACCACCTTCCAGGCTCGCCGTCTGCACACTCGTTACCGGGATGAGCAGGGCAAGGCTCAAACCTGTGCCACCCTGAATGGCACCTTGGCTACTACTCGTTGGTTGGTGGCTATCTTGGAAAATAATCAGCAGGCTGATGGAAGCGTGGTTGTGCCCGAGGCACTGCGCCCCTTCGTTGGCAAGGATGTGTTGGAACCGAAGGGGAAGTAAAAGCTCATGGAGTGGACCAGCAAAGAGGGTTTCCGAGTCGAAGCAGGCCTTGAACCTGCGCCCAAACATGCGGAGGCAAATGAGCTGGTCTATTCCAGGCTCATCATTCCCGCGATTAAAGGGGTGATGAAGGCTCAGGGTCTGCAGATCACCATCCAGGGTGCAGAACATATCCCCGCCGATGGCCCTGGGCTGATTGCCTGCAATCACACCAGCTATATGGACTTTATTTATGCTGGTATTCCTGCTCGCCTGCGCGCGAAACGCCTGGTGCGGTTTATGACGAAGCGGGAGATCTTCGAGGTCAAGGGCGTGGGCATGCTCATGCGCGCGATGAAGCATATTCGCGTGGATCGAGCAGCCGGGGCGGCATCGCTTGAAGAGGCCGTGCGCAGGTTAGAAAGTGGCCAATTGGTGGGCATTTTCCCAGAAGGGACCATCTCTAGAGATTTTGAGCTTGGGCAGCTCAAATCCGGTGCGGTGCGCATTGCTCAAGCAGCCGATGCCCCGCTGATCCCCATGGCCATGTGGGGTGCGCAGCAGTTGTGGACGAAGGGCCATAAAAAGAAGATGGGCAGGCATCGTTTCCCCATTTGGATGAAGGTGGGCGAACCCATTGATGCCTCTGGTGATGTAGACGCCGCCACGCAGCGTTTGCGCGATGCGATGGAAACCTTGCTTGCAGAAGTCCGCCACGACTACGAGCAAGCTTTTGGCCCGGTCAAGCTCGAACCATCGAAGCCGCAACCATGATTCCCGCACTGGTTGTAAGCGATATTGACGGCACCTTGCTCGATTCCAATGAGCGGGTGTCTTCGCGCTTGCGTAAGGCTATTGGTTTGCTGGATGGCAAAGCGCAGTTTGCCCTTGCCACTGGGCGCCCGCCGCGGTGGATTTTCCCGGTGCTTGAGCAATTGCCCATCCGGCCTGTGTGCGTGTGCGCCAATGGTGCGGTGTTATATGATTCCGCCGCGGATCGGGTGATCGAGGCAAAGAACTTAAGCTGTGAGGCCATGCGCAGCGTGGTTCGCACGGCGCGGGAAGTATTGCCCGGCGGCTGCAGCACTGCCGTGGAGCGCGTTGGGGCTTCCGCCTTTGAGCAGCCCGATGAGCTTTTTGTGGTCACCCCTGAGTACATCCACGCCTGGGATAGCACCGAACACGGCTGTGTAGAAGAAGCGGAGCTTTTATCCAAGCCTGCGATGAAGCTGCTGCTGCGTTCTGAGCAGCTTTCGGCGGCCAGGATGCACGAGCTCTTGGCGCCGGTGGTGCCCAAGGATCTTGCGCATATCACCTTTTCTTATGATGGCGGCTTGCTTGAGGTATCTGCCCCTGGTGTGGTCAAGGCTCGCGCGTTGCAGGTTTTGGCGGCCGATCTTGGTGTGAGCCGCGAGCAGGTCTTGGCTTTTGGCGATATGCCTAATGATATTGAGATGTTGCAGTGGGCAGGCCACGGTGTGGCCATGGCGAATGCGCATCCGGACGTGAAAAAGGCGGCCGATGAGGTAACGGCCGCCAATGATGATTTTGGTGTAGCTCGGGTGATCGAGCGGATCTTTAGTTAGTCTGAATATCCACTGCACCGGTTGCGGGGTCGAAGGTGATGTAGCCGTGTTGGAAATCAACGCGGATCAGGCCACCTTCTACGCGGTGTTCCATGTTCACCGGCAATCCGAGCGGGCCTGCATCGAAGCCCTGGGCTGCCCATGCATCGCCGATCATGCCCCACAGTGCCTGTGCGCCGGTTTCGGGGGAGGAGACGATGATGCCCTTGTCAAAGAGTGCATAGGTGACGTCCTCGCCGGTTTTGGCGGTGTACTTGGTGGTGCCGGAGCGTGGGTTGCCAAGCACGGGGCCTACCTGGGCTTGGATGTTCTTCCAGGCCTTGGCAATCTCATCGTTATCCGATGCTTTCACGAGCTTTTCGACGATCGCGGGGACGTCGGAAAGCTTCAAGCCTTCAGCGATCTTGACGTTGCCAAGGGTAGCCAGGTCGAAGTTCTTTGGCTGGTTGCCTTCCTTGAGGTCCAAAGCCAGGCCAAGCAGGGAGTTCAGTGCCTGCTCGGGGCTCATTGCGGAAAGGGAACGCAGGTAATCCTCAGCGCTTGCGGTGGAGTTCACCGAGGCGGTGCGCTCTGCAGCAGGCTTGGGGGCAGGGGCGTTATCGCTGGTCTTGGCTGCTTTTGGGGTAGTGGTGCTCTCGGCCTTGGGGCTTTGAGTCTTCTTTTCTTCAGCCTTGGTATCGCTCGCGCCGGGTGCTACTGCCTCGGCAACCTTGGTGGCCTCGGAGGCTAGATCGGTGCGGCTCTTGCCGGAGTTGATCTCCTCGTACTTCTTCTTAGCAATGGAGCGGATCGTGCCCATGGATGCATAGCCTGCGGTGCCGGGGCAGGTGGTGGTGCCAACATCGCGGTGCGCGAAGATATTCGGCAGCGTTACCTGCTGGCCATAGGCGTACTTGGAGTAGGTGGTGCCCTCAGAGGTGTGCACGCCGGAGCCGGTGGGGTTCAGGTGTGCCACGGCTGCGCGCCAGCCGAGGATATCGCCCACGGCCTTGAGCATCGGGGCGGAGGGAGCCACGGCTTCGTAGTTGCCCATCATGGACACAGCCCAGGTGTTCTCATTGAAGCCACCTGCGTGTGCGCCCCAGACGTCCTTGTTCAGCCCGCCGTAGCGGCCCTCGTAGAGGTTGCCGTACTTATCTGCCAGCGACTGGTATCCGATATCGCACCAGCCAAGGGTTTGTGCGTGGTACTGGTAGATGCCGCGCACGATGCCGGGTGCTTGAGCCTCGGAGTAGTTATTGGAACCTGCGGTGTGGTGCACCACGAGTCCGGCTACGCCATCGAAGTACTCCGGTGTCTGGCAGCGCATGGATTCATCTGCGCCCCAGCCCTTACGCGAAATCACCTTGGGCATGCCATCGGTATCCGCGGTGAGGTTGATGCCGTTTTCGGGCAGAGTAGAGCTGCCGCCATCAACAAAGACCACGTCCACGGCGTCTGCCGAGGTAGTCTCTGCCACCGGCTGGATCTTGCCGTAGTTGGTTTGCAGTTCCTTTTGTGCCTTATCGGCTGCCTTGGCGGCCTTATTCACCTCGGTCTTGGCGGTTTCTGCGATGAGTTCTACACCGCTCATGGCCACCTGCACGGTGTTGGTGGGCTCGATGTAGATCAGGTCGGTGCCTCGCTTGGAGGAGCTGCCGTTGCCAAAGTTCATCGGCTCGGTGTCGTACCACTCGGACCAGGAGCCATCGGGGCGCTTGGCGCGCACGAACGCGGCGATGTCCTTTTCGCCCTCCCAGGTCACTGCGAACTGAGAGAAGGTCTGATCGCGGTGGAATTCTTTGACGGTGCGTGGGCCTTCGCCACCTTGGGCGGCGATGGCGGCGTCGTCGATGACCACGTTGATGCCTTCGGCGAGGCTTTCTGTATCAACGGCTGCGGTGACCGGCGCGATGCCTTCGCCATCGGTGTTGATCACGTTGGTGGCTTGAAGGCCAACCACGCCGGAAGCGGCCACAGCCAGCGCAGATACTAGCGCGATAACTGGGCGCTTCTTGGCGGGAATGAGGCGGCGTCGCTGCTGCACGAAGTTCTCCTTGTGGGGGAATTGTCACGTAACTGGTGTATAGCCTAGAGCATCTAAGTGAAAGAAGAAACTATAGCGACACATGTGTCGCGTGTGAATAGTGTGAATTAGCCCCAATACTCACCCCCAAATGCCCTCAAGTGTTGAAGCCTTTAAACGCCTCGAAGGTTGCTAGGCTCAGCCACATGAGTTCTTATGATCTGATTGTCGTAGGTTCTGGCCTCTTCGGCCTGACCGTCGCCGAACGCGCAGCAAGCCAACTTGGCAAGAAGGTGCTCATTGTCGAGCGCCGCAGCCACCTAGGCGGCAACGCCTACTCCGAGGCAGAGCCAGAAACTGGCATCGAGATCCATAAATATGGCGCCCACCTGTTCCATACCTCTAATAAGAGGGTGTGGGACTATGTTCGCCAATTCACCGATTTCACCGGCTATCAGCACCGCGTCTTTGCCATGCACAACGGCACCGCCTATCAATTCCCCATGGGTCTTGGGCTGATCAACCAATTCTTTGGCCGCTACTACTCGCCCGATGAGGCACGCGCCTTGATTGCCGAGCAGGCCAGCGAGATCGACGCCCAAGATGCCACCAACCTCGAAGAAAAAGCCATCTCTTTGATCGGCCGCCCCCTCTACGAGGCCTTCATTCGCGATTACACCGCAAAGCAGTGGCAGACCGACCCCAAGGAACTGCCCGCAGGCAATATCACCCGCCTGCCGGTTCGCTATAACTTTGATAACCGCTACTTCAACGACACCTACGAGGGCTTGCCTGTCGACGGCTACGCCGCCTGGCTTGAGCGTATGGCAGAGCATGAAAATATCGAGGTGCGTTTGGATACCGATTGGTTTGAGGTTCGCGATGAACTTCGCGCCCAAAGCCCCGAAGCGCCCGTGGTGTACACCGGCCCGCTGGATCGCTACTTTGATTACTCCGAAGGCAAGCTGGGCTGGCGCACCCTTGATTTTGAAACTGAGGTGCTGCCGACCGGCGATTTCCAGGGCACCCCGGTGATGAACTACAACGATGCCGAGTACCCCTATACCCGCATCCACGAGTTCCGCCACTTCCACCCAGAGCGAGAAGATCGTCACCCGAAGGACAAGACGGTGATTATGAAGGAATACTCTCGCTTTGCCGAGGAAGGCGACGAGCCCTACTACCCAATTAACACCCCTGATGATAGGGAGATGCTGCTGAAGTACCGCGAGTTGGCGGAGCAAGAAACTGCGCAGCAGCGCGTGTACTTCGGTGGGCGCCTTGGCACCTACCAGTATTTGGATATGCACATGGCTATCGCCTCGGCGCTGAGCATGTTTGATAACAAGCTCAAAGAGGAATTGAGCTAGGTTCAAGGCTTGCAACGGCACTGAGAATTTCTTCACAGTGCCGTTTTGCTGAGCAGCCACAATGCTAATTGAGCAGCAAAATCAACTAGGTGGCAAACGGTTGCGCTAGTAGTTTCGGAGGTGTTCGAACTTCTCCTTTTGAAAGGAACACCATGAAGCTAGGTTGGCTGGCAGCCCCTCCTGCCGCCCCGCGCAAAAGTAAAGAAGCCATCGAGGCGAGCTACCCGCGCCTGCGCGTCCAGGTATTCTTTGGCATCTTCATCGGTTACGCCGGGTTCTACCTGATCCGCAACAATGTCTCGCTGATTGCACCGCTGCTTCTCGACGACACCGGCATTGACAAAGTAGGCGTTGGCATTATCGCCAACGCCGTTCTTTTTGCCTATGGCCTTTCTAAATTCTTCTCGGCCATGATCTCCGACCAGGCCAATGCGCGCTACTTCATGCCGCTTGGCCTTGCACTTTCGGCAGTGATGAATCTGCTGATTGCCAATGTCTCTTATCTTTCTGCATCAGTAGGCATCTTTGCCACCGCCATGTTTATCAACGGCTGGTTCCAAGGCATGGGCTGGCCGCCGTGCGGGCGAGTGCTGGTGCACTGGTATTCCACCAATGAACGCGGCTCTATTACCTCGCTGTGGAATACCGCCCACAACGTAGGCGGCGCAGCACTACCGGCGCTGGTCGGCGTGGGCTTGGCGCAGTTCCCAGATCAATGGCAGGTAGCATTCTGGCTTCCCGCCGTCGTGGCGCTCCTGGTGGCCTTGATCGGTTTCCTTTTGGTGCGCGACACCCCAGAATCTCAAGGCCTGCCGCCAATCGAGGAATACCGCCAAGATCCTGCCAAGGTGGAAGCCGCCGACGATGGCTTGACCACCTCGCAGCGAGTATTCCGCCACGTTTTGACCAACAAGACCATCGTGATGCTGGCCATTGCGAACGTCTTTGTTTACGCGCTTCGCTACGGCGTGCTCAACTGGGTCACCGTGTTTTTGGCCGAAAAACACGGCGCAGAAATTTCGAAGGGCCTTGTGGGCTTTGCTGCCTTCGAGCTCGCTGGCATCGTGGGCACCATTGCCTGCGGTGTGCTTTCAGACAAAGTATTCAAAGGCTATCGCTCGGGTGCCGGCATGCTCTTCATGCTCGCTGCGGGCCTGAGCATCGGCGTGTACTGGCTGCTGCCTGTGGGCACTCCCATGTGGCTGCTGATCTTCTTTGTCGCGCTCATCGGCGGCACCATCTATGGTCCGGTCATGCTCATCGGCCTGCAGGCCATCGACCTATCGCCGCACAATGTGGCCGGCACCGCTGCTGGTTTTACCGGCCTATTTGGCTACCTGCTTGGCGCCACGCTCGCCTCTACCGGTGTGGGCGTGCTGGTGCAGCACTTCGGATGGAACGTCACCTTCATGGTGTTCATCGCCTTTGCCGTGCTCACCGTGGTGCTCTTCGCGCTGATCGGCAGGCAGGAGCGCGCTTTGATGCAGCGCGTGCGCGCGTCGAAAAGCTAAAAAGGCGTGATTTACTAAGGGTGTGAAGCAAAACCCCTATCCCGTACCAAAGCAATACCCCACCTATCACCTGCAGCCGCCCAAAAAGCCCAGCGTAGGAAGGATCTACGCGCTGCTCGATAGCACCTTTGTGGCCATTGGTCTGCTGCTGGTGTTTTGGTATGTGGTGTTGCTGCTGCTTTCTGGCCTGGAGTTTTCCTGGCGCAGCATCGTGCTACTGCTGGGGTTTTGGTTCACCCTGACCTACCTGGCGCTGCCGCGAATGCACCAGCTTTTTACCACGGTGTATATCCCCGATTATTTTATGGCGCGCACGAAAACCGGCGACGGTGTGCTGGGAGATCCGGTGAACCTGGCGCTTCGCGGCAAGGAGGCGGATATTCACGCCGCCATGCACCGAGCCAATTGGGTAAAAGCCGATCCCATTACGCTGCGTTCCTCGCTGGGCATCATTCTTAGCTCGCTCAAGCGCACCTCCTATCCCGCGGCGCCGGTATCGAATCTCTACCTTTTTGGCCGCAAGCACGACTTTGCCTACCAACAAGAAGTAGATGGCAACGCCTCCCAGCGCCACCACATTCGCTTTTGGCGCGTGCCTGAAGGCTGGGAGCTGCCCGGAGAAAAGAAGGTGCAGTGGCTTGCTGCTGGCACCTATGACAGGGCAGTGGGGCTTTCTACCCTTACTTGGCAGATCACCCACAAAATTGATGCCAATACAGATGCCGAAAGAGATTATGTGATCAACTCGGTGCGCTTTGAAGATCCCGACACTGCCGTGGAAGTGATTGAGAATTTCTCCACTGCCTATCACGATAAAAACGGCGGCGGCGATGCCGTGCATACCGACGGCAACCTGCCCATCCTCGATCTAAGCGGCGCTGCGCAACGTGCAAAAGACGCCGGTGTTGATACCGGCCAAAGCAGCACGCTGGTGCACCTGGATAATCAAAAACTGGATAAGAAGCTGGATAAGGAAATCCCGCCGCTGCAGCTTGGCTTTGTGGGCTTGGCGGTGGCCAGCAAGCTGGCAGTTTTGCTGCTCGCCGTGGGGTTATTGGTGTTTGTCCATGATGATCCTGAGGTGCGCTCGGCGCTTTCGGGTGCACTTGGCGCCATTGGTATTACCGTGCTGCAGGTCGTGCTGTATGTGCTGACGGTGCGCAGAAAACGTTGGGCACGATTAATCTTTTTAATTATCGCCTCGGTGGGCGCGATCGGGGAGATGTGGCGCATTAGCCTTGCAGATCACCCCGGCATTTTTGCCTACCTTAGCGTGGGCTTTTCGGTTCTTGTGGTGCTTGCCTTGAGTGCGCCTGCCGTGCGCGCTTGGGTGTTTGCGCTGCGTCGTCGTTCGGGAGTGCAATGAAAAACTATCTTGGCCTGATCTGTGCCGCAGCGCTGCTTGTTGCTTGTGGCACCCAAGAAACTTCGGATGTGGCCTCATCTTCTTCTTCTCCATCTTCTACCTCTGAGGCGCCGGCGTGTAGCACGCAGCGGAATCCTTTTTGGGGCGTGCGCCCCTTGCCGCTTGCGAGCAATCCTTCGATCACCTTCGACTTCACCATCACCGAGGATCACTTTGATGCCTGCGAGCCCTTAAGTTGGTCGGTGCTGGCGGGCATTGCAGGGGCGGATTTTAGAAAAGCGGTGGTGTTTTTCCAGCACGGTGAGATCGTGACTGAGCCAGAGCCTTTGCTTTTAGGTTCGATGGAGGATGTGCAGCGCATTGATCCAAGCACCGTGGTGATTCATTATCGCGGCGGCGAGGCAGCCACTTTTACGCTTGATGGAAAGGCGTTAGTGCTAGAAAACAATACGCTTGCCCAAGACGCCATTTTCTCGGCTCCAAAATTGGACTTAAGCCAGTTCAAAGAACAAAAATCCTAGATTTCCGAGGTGTTACATTAGCGAGACAAAATAGCCCCAAAATAGGGTAGTGGCGGAGAGCCTTTCTTTGTTGCTTTAACAGCAAGCCTATTGTTGTTAATCAGATCAAGAAAGGCAGGTTCACTCATGAAGCAGCACAAAGGTACGCGCAAAGCCCTTGGAATCCTCCTCGCCACAGGCATCGCCTTTGGCGGCACCCTTGCACCGGCATACGCCGAGCCAAACCCCGCGGGCTATGTTCGCGAATACAACACCTACCCCGGCCAGGTATCCGGCATGGTGGCCCCCAACGCAGCAGTAAGTGATGGACACTTCGCTTCCGTGGATGGCACCCAGATCTACTTCAAAAAGAATCTCGTGCCAGGCGCCAAAGCCACCGTCGCACTCATTCACGGCCTGGCAGAAAACCAAGAGCGCTACGACTACATCACCTACCGGCTCAATATGGCCGGCTACAACGTCTACCGCCTCGATCACCGTGGCCACGGCCGTTCCGCCGAGCCCTATAACAATGTGCGCAAGAACTTGATTAATAACTTCGAGCTGGTCGATTCCGACATGAAGCAGCTCGTAGATATGGCCCGCGCCGAGCAGCCGGGCAAGCTGTACATGATGGGCCACTCCATGGGCGCTATGGCCGCACAGTATTACGCGGTTAACCACCCCGGCGATATCGACGGCCTGGTGACCAATGGTGGCGGCGTGCCCGCCAACCTCTACGGCTCGAATGATCTCCAGCCCGAGTACATCCACGCCGATGGCCAGTCCGCCCTGAGCCTGCTGGATCCATTCACCCAAAAAGAGCAGCGTCCCTTGGAGCCTTTCGACGCCCTCCTTGGGGTCAATCTCAACGGCGCACTCAATAGCGTTGGCATGGATGTCAGCCAACTGCCCGGTGTCGCACCACACGAATCCCCGGCTGCGCTGCAGCAGATGGAAATTCCCAATGCCTTCAAAATCGGCGTGGTCAGCGATCCCGATGTTCGCAACCAATTGGCCAATGATCCGCTGAACTCCAAGGTGGTGAACATGTCCACCGGCCTGCAGATCGTCGAGGCACTGCTGTACACCGGCCAGCACGCCAAGAACTATCAAGGCCCCACCTTGATCATGCACGGCGATACCGATGGATTGGTGCCCTATCCCATGGACATCAACTGGTACAACGCCGTGGGTAGCAGCGATAAGCAGATGATTCTGTGGAAAGACATGATGCACGAGACCATGAATGAGCCCGCTCGTGATCAGGTGATCGACCGCGCCATTGCTTGGCTCGACGCCCACTAACCCCACACCCACTAAGCCGGGTGCAGCAAAAGCACTTGGCATCTTTCCTGACCTTCCCCGAAGCGTCACTCCCAGCAGGCTGAAGAAAGCGAGTAGCCTGATTGGGTAAGTTTTCGCCAAAAGGGAAGGTCATTTTATGGACGCGAAACTGCAGCGCTTCCTGCTGCCAAAGGCCGGCGAGCCTTATGACGTTCGCATGCTCTACCTCATCGAATCGGAGCACAACCAAACCCGCTCTCGCTGGACGGACCGCAATAGCATTAGCATCCCGGCCGGCAATGAGGTGAGCTTCCAGACCTACTTCAACGCCTTCCCCGCAAGCTACTGGCGCCGCTGGTCGCAGCTTTCCTCCGTGATCCTGCGCGTAGAGGTAGAAGGCACCGCCCGCGTGGACGTGTTCCGCTCGAAGATCGACGCCTCCAGGCTTTCCGTCGCAGGCGATGTCGTGAGCGATGGCACCTTAGAATTCGAGCTTTCGCTCAAACAATTCGAAGATGGCGGCTGGCTCTGGTTCGAAGTCACCGCCGATACCGACTCCACCATCACCGCCGGCTGGTACGCACCGCACGCCCCCAAGGCCCAGATCATGCCCGATGGCACCGAAGTTGGGCCATTCGAAGCCCGCGCCACCATCGGCATCCCCACCTTCAACCGCCCAGCCGATGCGGTAGCTGCACTCGAAGCCTTGGCAAGTGACCCGGAAGTAGATGCGGTGATCGACGCAATTATCATGCCCGACCAGGGCGATAAGCACCCCGCAGATGAACCCGGCTACCAGGAAGTCACCGAACACTTCAAGGATCGTTTCTTTGAATTCCGCCAGGGCAACCTCGGCGGCTCCGGTGGCTACTCGCGCATCATGTATGAAGCGCTGGGCCAGAACACCCCGGATTCTCCCTACATCCTGTACATGGATGACGATATCCAAATCGAGCCCGACTCCATCCTGCGCGCACTGCAGGCTGCCCGCTACGCCAAGCACCCCATGCTCATCGGCGGCCAAATGCTGAACCTGCAAGAACGCAGCCACCTTCACACCATGGGTGAGGTGATCGACCGCGGCAGCTTCATGTGGACCGCCGCGCCGCATACCCACTATGACCACGACTTCGCAGCCAATCCCTTGAAGAACCGCTGGCCGCAGAACCCGGACTTTGATGTGCGCGATATGCACCGCCGCATCGACGTCGATTACAACGGCTGGTGGATGTGCACCATCCCTCGTGTGGTGGCCCAAACCATTGGCCAACCGCTGCCGCTGTTTATCAAGTGGGACGATGGCGAATATGGCCTGCGAGCAGGCAAGGCAGGCTTCCCCACCGCATCGTGGCCGGGCATTGCCATCTGGCACATGGCCTGGAGCGATAAGGACGATGCGATCGACTGGCAGGCCTACTTCCACCTGCGCAACCGCCTGATCGTGGCGGCACTGCAGCACGATGGCGATACCAAGGGCCTGATCCGCTCCATGCAAAAGGCCACGGCAAAGCACCTGGTGTGCATGGAATACTCCACGGTGGCCATTCAAAACGAGGCCATGAAGGACTTCCTGGCAGGCCCAGATCATCTCTTCGATATCCTCGAAACCTCGCTGCCGCGCATTAATGCCATGCGCAAGGAATTCAGCGACGCCCAGGTGATCCCCTCTGCCAGCGAGCTGCCCAAACCCTCTGGCGCGCCGGGAGTGCCAACCACCTGGACCATCAATGGGCCACTGGCTGGTGCAAAGAAGGCCGTGTGGTTGGCCAAGAGCCTCAAGCACACGCTGAGCAAGGAAAACCGTGAGCACCACGAGGTGCCGCAGGCAAACCTGGCTCCCATCAATGCCCGCTGGTTCTCGCTTGGACAATTGGATTCCGCCACCGTGACCACCGCCGATGGTTCGGGTGTGGTCTTTCGTAAACGCGACCGCAAGCTTGCCAAGGAGCTGCTGCAGGAGTCGATGAAGCTGCAAAAGCAGGTGGCCGAAGAATTTGATCGCCTGCGTGGCGAGTACCGTGCGGCCCACGATCACCTCACCAGCCGTGAGGCGTGGAGCGAGGTGTTCGATGCGTGAGGCTGATGTGCTGGTGCAGATCCAGCGCAACTTTGCCGATCGTCCAGGAGTGCTGCCAGCGGCTCGCGCCATGAGCCATTTTGGTGAACACGCCCTCGGCTGGATGGGCCTTGGCGCCGCAGGCGCCCTAGTGCAGCCAGCTAAGCGCGAACAGTGGATCCGTTTGGCGGGTGCCGCTTTCTGCAGCCATGCCATAAGCGTGGTGCTCAAGCGTATTGTTCGCAGAAAACGCCCCAACGATCCCCGGATCAAGGTGGGTGTGGCTACGCCTTCCAAGCTGAGTTTTCCAAGCTCGCACGCTACATCCACGGCTGCGGCGCTGGTGAGCCTTGCGTATATTTGCGGCAAGCCCTGGCCATTGGCCGGTGTGCCGGTGATGATGTTCTCGCGTATGGTTCTCGGAGTTCATTACCCCAGCGATGTAGCAGCCGGTGCCGGCATTGGTGTTGCCACCGCAGTGATTATGAAGGGAAACAAGTGAGCGACGACGCACTATTGGAGTCAGAGCCGCATACCTCCGGCCTATCACGAAACCCCAAAGGCCCCACGCCAAAACCGCCGAAGAACTTGGGCGAGGCCATTATTAAAGGCCTGCGCCCAAAGCAGTGGGTAAAAAATGTGCTGGTGCTGGCCGCACCTATGGCCGCCGGTGCCGACACGCTCTTCCATCGCAGCACCCTAGGCGATGTGGCCTTGGCCTTTGTCGTGTTCTGCATGGCTGCATCTTCGATCTACCTGGTCAACGATGCCCGCGATGTAGAAGCCGATAGGGAACACCCCACCAAGCGTTATCGCCCCATCGCTTCCGGCAAGCTGCCCGTGA
The DNA here is from genome assembly GCF_003814005.1 of Corynebacterium pseudopelargi. Taxonomy (NCBI): domain Bacteria; kingdom Bacillati; phylum Actinomycetota; class Actinomycetes; order Mycobacteriales; family Corynebacteriaceae; genus Corynebacterium; species Corynebacterium pseudopelargi. The sequence continues at coordinate 175,840 of NZ_CP033898.1, forward strand.
GCCTGGCATACGGCATGGCGGTGGCGTTGATCGTCGGCGCGGTGGCCTTGAGCTTTTTGGCCACTTCCGGCAAGGGGCTTGCCATCGTGGTGGCTGTGTACATTGTGCTCCAGCTCGGCTATTGCTTCGGCTGGAAGCACATGCCGGTGATCGACATTGCCCTTGTTTCTTCTGGATTTATGCTGCGCGCCATGGCAGGCGGTGTGGCCGCTGGCATCAACCTTTCCCAGTGGTTCTTGCTGGTAGCGGCCTTCGGTTCGCTATTTATGGCCTCTGGTAAGCGCTACGCGGAGATCCTGTTGGCAGAAAAAAGCGGGGCCAAGATCCGCAAAGCGCTCGAGGGTTATACCCCTACCTACCTGCGCTTCGTGTGGACACTTTCCGCTACCGCAGTGGTGATCTCCTATGCGCTGTGGGGCTTCCAAATGGCTTCGGCCGTGGATGGTGCTGCCAAGGTTTGGTACCAGGTATCTATGGTGCCGGTGACGGTGGCGATTTTGCGCTACGCCGCAGACGTTGACCGTGGTGAAGGCGGCGCGCCGGATGAGATCGCGCTCAAAGATCGCCCACTTCAGGTGCTGGCATTGATGTGGATCGCCTGCATTACCATCGCCGTCTACGTCGTGCCCGCATTGTAGTTTTGTCGCGTGATGCTCTAATGTGATCGGCATTAAGATCACGAAATTGTAACGCTTGAGTTCGGGGCCGCGATAGGTCTTCCGTTAATACAGTGAAGGAGAACTATGTCGTTCGCGTCTCGCTTGAAGTCGGTTGCCCGGAAGGCAACCGCGACGATTGCAGCGGTGGCTACCGCAGCTACACTCGCCACCGTTGGTGCAGGCACCGCTAGTGCTCAAGGCCACCGCGACTGGCTGCGCCCCGATGCTACCGGTCACTGCGAATGGGATGGCGTGCTCTTTTGGGTGCAGCGCTGTGATGTTTGGTCGCCCTCCAATGGCCGCAACATCACCGTGCAAATCCAGCCCGCTCAGCGCGCCGGAAACGCTGGCCTCTACCTGCTCGATGGTGCCCGTGCCCCGGAGGCCTATAACGCTTGGGCAGTCGATGCCCGCGCGATGGAAAAGTTCGTAGATAACAACATCACCCTGGTTATGCCAGTGGGCGGTGCTGGTACCTTCTACACCGACTGGGCCGGCCCACAGGGCTTCTTTGGTGGCCCTACCCCGAAGTGGGAGACCTTCCTTACCCAGGAACTGCCCGCCTACCTGCAGCACCACTTTGGCGTAAGCCCCACCAATAACTCCATTGCTGGTCTTTCCATGGGCGCTACTGCCGCGATGAACCTCGCGGCGAATCACCCGCAGCAGTTCCGCCAGGCGCTGAGCTACTCCGGCTACCTCACCACCACGCTGCCCGGTGCTTTTGCACTGATGGGTCTGGTTGTGTGGGATACCGCGCAGCTGAATGTGAACAACATGTACGGCTCGATCATGAGCCCGCGTCGTGCAGAGCTTGATCCTTATACCAACATGGAAGGCCTTCGCGGCAAGGACGTCTACGTCTCCGCAGCCTCCGGTGTGTGGGGTCCGGGCGAGATTGGCCAGCCGATCAATGGCCTGCTGGTTGGTTCCGCGCTTGAAGCCAGCGCCAATGCCTCCACCCGCTACTGGGAGCCCAAGGCTCGCGCCATTGGCCTGAACGTCACCTCTGATTACCCGCTTTTGGGCATTCACAACTGGCAGCAATGGGATATGCAGCTTGCAAAGACCCGCGGCCGCATCCTCGATGTGATGAACGCCTGGTAAGCCTTCGCGCTTGTGCCCATTGGGTATGTAGCCAAAAAGAAAACTCCCTGCGGGGAGTTTTTTCTTTTGTCCGGTGTGTCTAATGTGAAAGTTGAAGTTCAACTTTAAGCTTGGGACTTGACTACTGGAAGGAAGACACACGTGAAGCATGCAACCAAGCTCGCCGCATTGGCGCTGTCCGCTGCCTTGAGCGTTACCCTCGCACCCCAGGTGCACGCCCAAAGCGTCGAGATCCCAGGCGTTTCCGACTATCTGCGTGGCGATGCCCAACCGCGTACCCCGATCCGCACCGATTATCCCAAGATCGAAGGTCTGCCAGAAGGTGTATCTGTAGATCGTGTGGAGTGGTTGAGCGCTCGTCGCATCGCTTTGTTTATCAACTCCAAGGTGATGCCCGAGGCTCCCATCCAGGTGCAGGTGCTCTTGGCTCGCGATTGGTACAAGGATCCTTCGCGTAGCTTCCCCTCGGTATGGGCGCTCGACGGCATGCGTGCAGTGGACACCGAAAATGGTTGGACCATGTACACCAATATTGAGCAGTTCTTCTCCGATAAGAACGTCAATGTGGTGCTGCCCGTCGGTGGCGAGTCTTCCTTCTACTCCGATTGGCAACGCCCCGATAATGGCAAGCACTACATGTGGGAGAGCTTCTTAACCCAAGAGCTGATCCCTGTGCTGCGTGAGGGCTACCGCACCAATGATGATCGCGCGATCACCGGCCTGTCTATGGGCGGTACCGCAGCCATCAACTTGGCGGAGCGTCGCCCGGATCTGTTCAACTTCGCCGGTTCCTTCTCCGGCTACCTCGATACCACCAGTGTGGGTATGCCCCCGGCCATCCAGGCTGCGTTGTCTGAGGCAGGTGGCTACGATGCCACCGCGATGTGGGGTCCTTATGGTTCCCAGGACTGGATCGACCATGATCCGAAGTTGGGTGTAGAAAACCTCCAGGGCAAAACGGTCTATGTTTCTGCAGGTTCCGGCAACGATGATTATGGCAAGCCGGACTCTGTGGCCAAAGGCCCTGCTCAGCCAGCAGGCGTTGGCCTTGAGGTGATTTCTCGAATGACCTCGCAGACCTTCGTCGATAGGGCAAAGCGCGCAGGTGTTGAACCTGTGGTGTCCTTCCGTCCTTCCGGTGTGCATGACTGGCCGTACTGGCAGTTTGAGATGGTCCAGGCTTGGCCGTATATGGCCGATGCGCTCAAGCTGGGCGAGGAAGACCGCGGTAGCTCCTGTATGCCGGTGGGTGCGATTGCCGAGGCCACGAAGAATGGCGTGATTGGCGATTGCGTGAATAACGAATACGACGTGCCCGGTGGCAAGGCAGAAGACTTTGTTTCTGGCCGCGCGTATTGGTCGCCCAAGACGGGCGCGCATCCGCTCTGGGGCCGCATCGGATCACGCTATGCAGAAATGGGCGGTCCGGAGTCTTGGTTGGGCTATCCCACCTCTTCTGAGATCGAGCTGAAGAAGGGCCGTATGGTCACCTTCGAGCACGGCAACATCTACTGGTCGGTAGAAACCGGCCCTGTGGCGGTGCCGAATGACATCATCGCCACCTGGGGCACCCAGGGCTTTGAAAATGGCGATCTTGGTTTGCCCATTAAGCCCATGGAAGAAAAGAATGGCTACCGCATCCAGCAATTCCAAGACGGCATTGTGGTGAATAAGGACGGCGAGCCGGGTCATTGGCTCAAGGGTGTCATTGCCAAGAAGTACCTGGAGATGGGCACGGTTGAATCTCCGCTTGGCGCACCGAAGACGAATGAGCTTTCCATCCCCGGTGGCGCCTTCCAGCGCTTCGAGCGCGGCAACCTGTATTGGTCGCTGCCCACCAATGCCCACGCCATCTACTATGGTGACATCTTCGATGCTTGGGGCAAGAAGGGCTATGAGCAAGGCGAGTATGGTTATCCCACCAGCGATCAAAGCGAGATCCCTGCCGGTGGCCAAGAGATCACCTTCGAGCATGGCAAGATCCGTCAGATCAATGGAGAAATCAAGGAGGAGAAGTAGATGAAGCGCCTCGCGGGCTGCGTATTGGCTGCGGTATTGGCTTCCACCACCTTGGCTGCGTGCGGAAGTGCGACGGTAGAAGATGAGTCCACCTCTGTGGCTCCGTTGAGCAAGACGGCAAGCTCTACGCCTTCGCAGTCGAAGAAGTCCAAGGCTACGCAGGAGCAAGCTGAGCAGACTCAGGATCGCCCGGCTCAAGAAATTGATCAGGTGCCGGAAGAAAAGCTGGTGTTGAGCAAGCAGGATTCTGCCTATTTGGATCAGCTTGATAAAGATGGCGTAGATACCAAGGGCGTGGAGCGGGAATTGCTCACTGTGGCTTCTTTGGTGTGCTCTGAGGATGGCAGCCCGATGAATTCGGCTACGGTGCAGGCTGTTGCCGGGCAGTTGGTGGAGCAGGGCAAGACGGATAAGGATTTCGAGCAAACGGCGCAGGCTCTTGAGGCCAGCGCCAAGAAGGCATATTGCGCATGAAAAAACTCCTCATGGCGGCAGCCGCGATCATCATTGTGATCGTGATTGTATTGGGTGTTGCCCGTTGGTTAGAGCAGCGTCCAAGCGAGCAGACGGGCGCCCAGCAGCCGCCTTTGGCGCAGCCTGAGCACTGCGCCGATGTGGAGTTTATTTCGGCTCCCGGTACGTGGGAGTCCAATGCGGTGGATGATCCTTTTGCCCCGCAGGCGAATCCGAATTCTTTGATGCTGCAGATCACTAACCCTTTGACTGAGCAGTTTCAGGGCCAGAAGGTAAAGATCTGGACGCTGCCTTATACTGCGCAGTTTCGTAATATCAATGCCCAAGATGAGATGAGTTATGACGATTCTCGTGAAGAAGGCATTGCCAGGGTGGAGCAGGAATTGCGTGATGTGCATGCAGAATGCCCCCAGACCGATTTCATTTTGGCCGGGTTTTCTCAGGGCGCTGTGCTGCTTGGCGATGTAGCCAATAAGATCGGCGTGCACGGCGAGGTGATTCCCGCGGAGCGGATCCGTGGTGTTGCTTTGCTTGCCGACGGCCGCCGTGTGCCAGAAGCCGGCCAATTCGTTGGTAATCCTGTGGCCGGTGTGGGGGCAGAGGTTGCCCTTGAGCCGGTGAATCTTCTTGTGCAGCCGATCGTTCCTGGTGCCACGATGCGCGGCCCGCGCGATGGGGGATTCGGGGTGCTCAATGATCGTGTGATGGAGATTTGTGCTCCTGACGATACGGTGTGCGACGCACCTCGCAATGTGGTCAATGGGGTGGCTAGGGCTCGGCAATTGATTGAGTCCAATGGTGTGCACGGGATGTATGCCACGAATCCGAATGTTATTCCGGGTACTACTGCGGTGCAGTGGGTGATTGATTGGGCGCGCGACCTTATCCAGCAATAATTCTCGCGAGTTGCGCAACGCCAGCAACTTGCGCAACGTGCGTAACATTGTTAAGGTTTCGCTACCAAAATATAATCCTGAAGGAGAGTTATGGATATCCAAGCGGCAATGGGTCGTTTCTTCGACGATCAAGGCAATATTGCACTCACCGGTGAGCTCACGCTCGCAGCCTTGAGCGAAATCGTCTTCCAAATGGACCTCGCCGCTGGCCAGGGCGAGCGCCACTGCATGCGTTTTTGGGATTACTCCCAATCCCGCGAAGGCGAGCCCAAAGACTATAACCGCACCCAGATCAACACCCGCGTCAAGGTCATCGCAGCCCGCCTGCAGCAGACCGCGCAGCCGGGTGCCCGCGTGGCCATCTTGGCCAATAACAGCCCCGAGTACATCTTCTCCTTCCTCGGCATCCTTTATGCGGGCATGACTCCCGTGCCGCTGTATGATCCAACCGAGCCCGGCCATGCCCACCACCTCGAGGCCGTGATTGGCGATGCCCGCCCCGAGATCGTGCTCACCAACTCCACCTCTGCGGCAGCAACCCGTAGCTTCTTTGCCACCAAGCCCGGCACTGAGCGCCCGAGGATCCTCTCGGTGGATGCCCTGCCGGATAGCCTTGCAGCCCAGTGGCAACAGCCCACGCCTGCGGGCAACACTGATCCTGTTGATACCCCGGCGCTGCTGCAGTACACCTCAGGTTCTACCCGCACCCCTGCGGGCGTGATCCTTACCCACCGTTCGGTGATTACCAATGTGCTGCAGATCTTCCGCTCCGCGCAGGTCATGACCCCGCTGCGCATGGTTACCTGGCTGCCTTTGCACCACGATATGGGCATCATCGTCGCCGCCTTGGTCAATGTATTGGGGCTGCAGTTCGAGTTCATGAGCCCGCGCGACTTTATCCAGCAACCGGAACGCTGGCTCAAGCAATTATCTGAAGGCGAAGGCCACGTCTATACCGCCATTCCCAACTTTGCCCTGGAGATGTCTGCCCGCGTCGATGCACCAGAAAACCTTGACCTTTCCAAGGTGGTTGGTTTGATCGTCGGTTCCGAACCGGTGACGGAAAAAGCTGTGCAGAACTTCCTAGAAAAGTTCGAGCCCTATGGCCTGCAACGCCAGGCACTTCGCCCCTCCTATGGTTTGGCAGAGGCGGCCTTGCTGGTATCTACCCCTCAAACCGAGCAGCGCCCGGTGATTCGTCGCTTTGATCGTGAGGCATTGGCCAATAACCAAGCCAAGATCAGCGAGGATGGCGTGCCCATGGTTGGCTGCGGTCAGGTGGTCAATGCCCAGCATTTGGTCATCGTGGACCCAGAAACTAAGGCAGAGCTGCCGGAAGGCCAGATTGGCGAGCTCTGGGCGCATGGCCAGAACATGGCCGCGGGCTATCTTGGCCGAGAAGCTGAAACTCAAGCCACCTTCCGCAATACCCTCGGCGAGCGCATCACCGAAGGCCTGCCGGAAGATGATTTCTGGATGGCTTCGGGCGATCTGGCCATGATCGTCGATGGCGAGCTCTTTATCACCGGCCGCCTCAAAGACCTCATCATCGTCGCCGGACGCAACCACTATCCGCAGGATGTGGAGTACACGGTGGATCACGCCAGCGAGCAGGTGCGCCCCTATGCCGTTGCTGCTTTCGCCATCGAAGGTGATGACGTGGAAAAGCTCATCATCTTGGCAGAGCGCGATTTCGATCGCAGCGAACAAGACGATGCCGCCGCTATTGAGGCGATCCGCGCTGCAGTGACTCAAAACCACGGCGTGCAGCCGGCAGATATTCGCATCATGGATCCGGATACCATTGCGCGTTCCTCATCGGGCAAGATCGCGCGTCGAGTAGCAAAGCAGCGCTACCTTTCCAGCTAGGATCTAAAGGATCATGCCGAGTATTGCCGTGATCCTGCCTTGCCATAACGATGCCGCCTTGCTGCGCCGTGCACTCCACCATTTGCACGGCGCAGATGAGGTGATTGTGGTTGATAATGCCTGCACCGATGCATCGGCCGAGGTTGCTCGTGCTTATGGTGCGCGCGTCGTGGTTGAGCCCCAATTGGGCATCCCTTATGCGGTGCGCGCCGGATTTGATGCGGCAACGGCCGATATTTTGGTTCGCATTGATGCCGATGTGCTGCCGGGGGAGCACTTTATCCAACGCATCCGCGATGCCTGGGCCAGCGCCGATGAGCACACCGTGGCCATGACGGGCTGGGCCTGGTTTGAGCAACGCCCACGTTGGCACTCCATTGCCTATCTTGGCGCCTACTACCTTTCGGTGGGATCCGCGCTGGGGCACTGGCCGTTGTTTGGCTCAAATTGCTCGATTCGGCGCTCTTGGTGGTCAGCGGCTTCGGTGCACTTTCCAGACGCGGGTGTGCATGAAGACATGCACATTTCATTCGCCCTGAGTCCCGGCCAACGCGTAGGATTGTTGCCAAATCCCGTTGTTATGCACCCCCGAGCACTCGAGGGTGATGTGGGTATGCGTTTTCGCCGCGGCTGGCACACCATTGCGGTGAACTGGCGTACCCAACCACCTTGGCGCAGGCTCCCCGAAAGGTTTTTGCAATGAACCACATGCTCGAGCAATACGATGCAATGGCATGTAAGGCGGCGGCCGCGGTGATCTCGCAGTATTCCACGAGCTTTGCTGCCGCTACGAGCATGTTGGCTCCGCGTGTGCGAAGCGACATTACTAACCTCTACGCCATGGTTCGCATCGCCGATGAAATCGTCGATGGTACTGCGCAATCCAATCAAGCTGCCTTGCTCGATACCTATGAGCAGCAGGTGCTTTCGGCCAAAACGCAGCGCTTTCACTGCGATCCGGTGCTGCATGCCTTCGCCATTTCTGCGCGGCGCTGCAACTTCAAAGACGAACATATCCAGGCGTTTTTCGCCTCCATGCGCCAAGATCTGCAGCAGCGCAGCTTCGATGATGAAGCCCTAGCGCGCTATATCTACGGTTCCGCCGAGGTGATCGGCCTGATGTGCCTGGATGCATTCTTGCTGGATGTGGAGGCAGATCGCGCTTATCTCGACCCGGGCGCGCAGGCGCTTGGCAGGGCGTTTCAAAAGATCAACTTCTTGCGCGATTTGCACGAAGATCATCACCACCTTGGGCGCAGCTATTACCCGGGCATTGATGATGCGAAAAAGGACGAAGTGATCGCCGAGGTTCGCCAGGAACTTGCATTGGCTCGCGAGAGGATGCAGGCCTTGCCTATCCAAGCCCGTGTGGGTGTGGCGGCTGCGGTGGAGCTCTATCAGGAGCTGACCAATCGCGTGGCTGATCGCAGCATCGAAGAGATCAAGCAGCGTCGGGTTCGCGTACCTACCTGGAAAAAGCTGGCTTTAGCGGCAAAAGCTGCGGCCAAGAAAGGAAAAGCATGAAGGCAGTCGTCATCGGTGCAGGTGTGGCAGGTTTAGCCACTGCAGCCTATTTGGGTTATGAGGGATACGAGGTCACCGTCGTTGAGAAAAACGATGCCATCGGCGGGCGAGCCGGCTCGCTTGCTGTGGATGGTTTCCGCTGGGATACAGGCCCTTCCTGGTATCTGATGCCCGATGCCTTCGACCACTTCTTTGAGTTCTTTGGTTCCAGCACGGCCGAACGCTTCAAGCTGGAAACGCTCGATCCGGCTTATCGCCTCTTTCCTGAGGGTATGCAGCCGTTGGACGTCAGCGGCACCAAGGCGGTGGAACTTTTTGAGTCCATCGAGCCAGGTGCGGGCAAAGCGCTAGAAGAATATCTCCAAAGCGCTGCAGAAACCTACCAGGTGGCGGTGGATCACTTCTTGTACACCACCTTTACCCGGCTGCCTTTGCACCGCGACGTGACCACGCGCTTGTGGCTGCTGCTGAAGCTGTTGAGCTCTAATTTGGAAAGCTTTGTCAACGCCCGTTTCAAGGATCATCGCCTGCGTCAGATGCTGACGTACCCGGCGGTCTTCCTTTCTTCTGCACCGCGCAAGACCCCTGCGATGTATCACCTGATGAGCCACACTGACCTCACCCAGGGCGTGATGTATCCAGAAGGCGGGTTCGCCGCGGTGATTGATGCCATCGCCGATGTTGCGCGCGAGCAAGGTGCAAGTATCCGCCTTGGCGCAGAGGTGGCCCAGATCCTGAGCAAGGATGGCAAGGCCGTAGGTGTTGAGCTTGTCGACGCCACCGTCCTCGACGCCGACGTGGTGGTAAGTGCTGCTGACCTCAAACACACCGAGCAGGCCTTGTTGCCTAAGGATCTTCGCACCTACCCGGAGTCCTATTTTGCCAAGCGCAACCCCGGTATCGGCACCGTGTTGCTCTACCTCGGTGTTGAAGGCGAGCTGCCTGAGCTTTTGCACCACAACCTGCTCTTTTCCAGGGACTGGGACCCTGATTTCGAGGCGGTGTTCAATGAACCAGCCGGCACCTCGCGTTCGTTGTATATTTCCAAGCCCTCGGCCACCGATAGTGAAGTCGCACCTGAAGGTTATGAGAACCTCTTCGTGCTCGTTCCCGTGCGTGCCGACGAGCACTTCAACCGCGAGGAACAGGTAGCGGATGCAGCCATTGAGCAGATTGCGCAGTGGACTGGCATTGAAGATCTAGCCCAGCGCATTGTCCAACGCCACATCGTTGGCCCGAAGCACTTCGCCGAGCAATACTATGCGTGGTCGGGTGGCTCTGTCGGCCCTGCTCACACCTTGAAGCAATCCGCACTACTGCGCGGCAGCAATGCCTCCAAGAAGGTAGATGGCCTGTACTACGCCGGTGCCACCACCGTGCCTGGCGTGGGCGTGCCCATGTGCTTGATCTCTGCAGAAAACGTGCTCAAGCGCTTGCGCGGCGATACTTCCCACCAAGCGCTGGAGCGCTAGATGGCGGCCGCGTACCTGATCTTTTTGCTGCTGAGCTCAGCGTGCATGGTGCTGTGCGACTGGCGATTCAAGCTCACCTTCTTTGCCAACCCAAAGCGCAGCGCCATCATCATGTTGGCGTTGGTGGCCATGTTCTTAGTCTGGGATGCACTCGGCATCGCCACTGGCTCTTTTTATCGTGGCGATTCTCCGTATATGACGGGCATTGAGCTAGCCCCAGAAATGCCCATCGAGGAGCCAATCTTCTTGGCCTTCCTGGTGTATCTGAGCATGAACATCGCTGCAGGGGTGAGCAAATGACGTATCTGTTGATCAGCCTGCCCTTTTTAATCCTCGCGCTTGCAATCAACCGCGGGCGCAAGCCAAAGGCAACGGCCATCACCGTGGCCGCGTTGCTGGTGCTTACTGCCATCTTTGACAATCTGATGATCGCCGCGGGGTTTGTTGGCTATGGCGATGCCCAGCGCCTTGGTATTCATGTGGGATTAGTGCCCATTGAAGATTTCTTCTACCCGCTCGTGGTGGGCCTTATCGTGCCGGTGGTGCATAAATGATCAAACAAATCCTTCACGCATCGCGGCCACTGAGTTGGGTCAATACCGCCTTCCCCTTCGCTGCGGCCTATCTGCTTTCAGGCGCAGGTGTGAACTGGCTGCTGATACTTGGCACCTTCTTCTTCCTCATTCCCTATAACATCGCCATGTACGGCATCAATGATGTCTTTGATTATGAGTCGGATATTCGCAACCCACGCAAAGGTGGGGTAGAAGGAGCGGTGCTTCCCAAGCAGATGCACACGCCTTTGCTGTGGGCATCGGCACTGAGCACCCTGCCATTGCTGGTGATCATGGCCACCCAAGGCGCTGTGGGTTGGCTGCTCTTTTCTGCATTCTGTGTGGTGGCGTATTCGGCCCCACCGCTGCGTTTTAAAGAACGCCCCGTGCTCGATTCGGCTACGTCATCTGCACACTTTGTTACCCCGGCGATCATCGGCGCCGCCTATGGGCAGCCCCCCGAGGGCTTCTGGCTTGCCATGGCCTCGTTTTTCCTTTGGGGTATGGCTAGCCACGCGCTTGGGGCGGTTCAAGACGTGCAATCTGATCGCGCCGGGGGTCTGCACTCCATTGCCACCAAGCTCGGGCCGCGCCTGACGGTGCGCTTGGTGGTTGTGGCTTATGCGCTTGCGGCTTCGCTGCTATTCTTCTTACCTTCGCCTGCCTGGCTCATTGGATTGGCTGGTTTTGGTTATGCCCTCAACGCTGCACGCTTTATGGGTGTTACTGTTCAGACTTCTCCAAGTGTGAACCGCGCGTGGCGGGTGTTCTTGGTGTTGAACTTTGTGGTTGGTGCAATCCTCACCATGGTGTTGCTGGCGCTAACCTAAAAGGTAAAACGAAAGGTGATTTTTCATGACGGCTGAGCAACTACGCCAATGGTTACGCGACTGGGTTCGCGAAACTACCGGGGCTGAGGATATCGACGATGATCAACCGATGCAGGCCTTCGGCCTATCCTCTCGAGACGTGGTTGCTCTTTCGGGTGAACTTGAGCGGCTTTTAGGTACTCGTTTAGATCCCACCATCGCCTATGAATACCCCACCATTAATGCGCTGAGTCGCAGATTAGTGCAGGGTGCACCGAAACAAAGCGCAGCGGTGGTGATTGAAGAAAAGCCCGCCGAACACGACATCGCCATCGTAGGCATGGCTGCGCGTTACCCAGGGGCGAATAACCTCGAAGAAATGTGGGCCATGCTCGTCGAAGGCCGCGATGGCCTAGGGGAGCTGCCCATCGGGCGCTGGAGCGAATACGCAGGTGATGAGGTGACTGCCAAGAAGATGGCAGAAACCAATACCACCGGCGGCTATATCGAAGATATTGCCAGCTTTGATGCTGAATTCTTTGGCCTTTCGCCACTCGAGGCAGTCAATATCGACCCCCAGCAGCGCATCATGTTGGAGCTGACCTGGGAGGCCTTAGAACACGCCCATATCCCGCCGAGCTCTTTGCGCGGCGAGCCCGTTGGTGTGTTCCTTGGATCTTCTAGCAACGACTACGGCATGCTCATCAGCTCCGATCCGGCCGAGGCTCACCCCTACGCCCTCACCGGCACCGCAAGCTCGATTATTCCGAACCGCATCTCCTATGCCTTCGATTTCCGCGGACCTTCGGTGAACGTGGATACCGCCTGCTCTTCTTCCCTCGTGGCAACCCACCAGGCAGTGCGCGCCCTGCGCTATGGGGAGGCCGATGTGGCGATTGCCGGTGGCGTGAATATTTTGGCCGCGCCTTTTGTTTCCACCTCTTTCGGTGAGCTCGGCGTGTTTAGCCCAACCGGCAAGATCCACGCCTTTTCCGATGATGCCGATGGCTTTGTGCGCGGCGATGGCGCAGGTGTGTTGGTGCTCAAGCGGCTTTCCGACGCAAAAGCCGACGGGGATACAGTCTTGGCAGTGATCAAGGGCTCGGCGGTGAACTCCGATGGCCATTCCAATGGCATTACCGCACCAAACCCGGAAGCACAGGTCGACGTTCTTCAACGCGCCTATAGCGATGCGGGCATCGACCCTAAAGATGTGGACTATGTAGAAGCCCACGGCACCGGCACCATTTTGGGCGACCCCATCGAAGCCACCGCCCTAGGCCAGGTGCTTGGCCGCGACCGTGGCGTAGAACAGCCCACCTTGCTCGGTAGCGCCAAAACCAACTTCGGGCACACCGAATCTGCCGCCGGTGTTGCTGGCTTGATCAAAACGGTGCTGGCCATGCAGCACAATGTGCTGCCGCCCTCGCTGCACTTTTCTGCCCCCAACCGCTATGTGGACTTCGATGCCGAACGCATCGAGGTAGTAGAAGATCCCCGCGAATGGCCCGAATACTCCGGGCACAAGGTTGCCGGCGTGTCCGGCTTTGGTTTCGGCGGCACGAATGCCCACGTCGTGCTGGAATCCTATGAGCCACAAGACCAACCCCAACAGCCACTGCTTCGCACCGAAACGGGCGTGTTCCCCATCTCCGGCTTGCTGCCTTCGCGGCGTCGTGAAGCTGCCGCAGCCTACGCCCAAGCGGTAGAAGAAGACCTACCGGCGCTGGCTCGCTCATTGGCAAAACGCAACCATGGCCGCTCCCGCGCCGTGGTGCAGGCAGCCGACCGCGAAGAGGCCATCAAGCGCCTCAATCAGGTCGCAGAAGGCAAGACCAGCATCGGCATCGTCGCAGCAGACGCGCCGGGCCAGGGCGCAGTCTTTGTGTACTCGGGCTTTGGCTCCCAGCACCGCAAGATGGCCAAAGACTTAATGGAGCTTTCGCCCTTCGTGGCCAAGCGCCTAGGCGAGCTGGACCAATTGGTGCAATTTGAAGCCGGATGGTCCATCGTTGAGCTCATCGAAGATGATGCCCAGACTTATAACACCGAAACGGCTCAGGTGGCCATCACCGCGATCCAAATTGCGCTCACCGATCTATTTGCCGCCTTCGGCGCCCGCCCCAGCGCTGTGATGGGCATGTCCATGGGCGAAATCGCCGCCGCCTACGCGGCAGGTGGCCTGAGTGCCGAAGATGCCATGGTGGTAGCCATCCACCGCGCCAGGCTCATGGGCGAGGGTGAGGCCTCGCTGCCAGAAGATCAACTTGGCGCCATGGCTGTGGTGGAAATGCCCGCCGATGCCGAATTCGCAGAAGGCATTGAGCCTGCCGTGTTCGCAGGCCCTGGCATGACCACCGTTGGCGGCCCACGCGATGCCGTGAGCGCGTTGGTGGAGCAACTCCAAGAAGAAGGAAAGTTTGCACGCTTGCTCAACGTCAAGGGCGCCGGCCACACCAGCGCGGTGGATCCTTTGCTTGGCGAGCTCGCCGCCGAGGCGTCCATGATTCAGCCCAAGCCTTTGCAGATCCCGCTGTATTCCTCCGTGGAGGCACACACCTACCAGCCGGGCGATGTGGTCCACGACGTGGACTACTGGTTGCGTTGTACCCGCCAGCCGGTGTTGTTCCAAGACGCCACCGAGCGCGCTTTTGCCGATGGCTTTGAGCTGTTGGTGGAGATTTCCCCCAACCCAGTAGCGCTGATGGGCATGATGAACACCGCCTTTAGCGTGGGCAAGGCCGATGCGCAGCTCATTTACTCGCTCAAGCGCAAGGTGGATGCGGGCGAAAGCCTGCGTGATGCGCTGGCCAAGCTCTATGTGCAAGGCGCACCCGTGGACTTTTCCAAGCTCTATGGCGATGGCGCCATGCAGCACGCACCAGGGGTGCCGTGGAAGCGTCAGCGTTATTGGACTGCTGCGCGCCCACAATCGCACCACGGTGGACTGCCTGGCACCAAGGTCACGCTGCCTGGCCAGGTGGCCTTTAGCACCGTGGCCGAGCAGGTGCCGAGTGTAGAAGCCTTGATCGAGGCTGCCGTGGAGGCAGTGTTGCCTGGTGCGAGCATTTTGGCGCTGGAAGAACACGCGGCGCTGCCTGCTTCTGGTGAGCTCAGCACCGTCGTATCCCACAACGTGGCCGGCATCAATGTGCAGGTCTACCGGGTGATGGGGGAGCAGACCATCGCCTTGGCGGAAGGTTTTGCAACCACCTTGACCACCCCCGCTGCGGAGCAAACGCAGGAGTTAAGCCCCGAGGAAGACGCGCTGCCGGAGCCGGTGTGGGATGGCAGTGAATCCGTGGAGCAGCGCATGCGCACCATCGTTTCCGAGGCAATGGGCTATGACGTTGAGGATCTCCCGCGCGAATTGCCTTTGATTGATTTGGGCCTGGATTCCTTGATGGGCATGCGCATTAAAAACCGCATTGAGCACGAGTTCCAGATTCCTCCCCTGCAGGTGCAGGCGCTTCGCGACGCCTCCGTGGCCGATGTCGTGACCTTGGTAGAAGATCTTGTTGCCGGCAGAAATGCCGAAACCCAAGACACCAACGTGGCCATGCCCGAGCCTGTGGCGAAAGCCCAGGAGCAACGGGAAGCGCCGAAGGAGAAGAAACCCCAGGGCGTAGGCGTGGCTCCGCGCGATGCCTCTGAGCGCCTGGTGTTTGCCACCTGGTCTGGCATCGTGGGCAAGGCGCCTGCTGGTGTGACCAGCGAGTTGCCGGAGATTCCGCAGGATCAGGCCCAGGCCATTGCCGAGCGCCTGAGCGATCGCGCTGGCACGTCTGTCAGCGTTGAAGATGTGCTTGAAGCGCCCACCTTGGAACCATTGGCCAACCTGGTGCGCGAGGGGCTCGAAACTGATGTTGAGGGCAATATCCGCGTGTTGCGTGCCCGCCCAGAAGGATCCACGCAACCGGCAGTATTCATGTTCCACCCGGCGGGTGGTTCGAGCGTGGTGTATCAACCACTGATGCGCCGCTTGCCCGAAGACGTACCCGTCTATGGTGTTGAGCGCCTCGAAGGCAGCCTCGAAGAACGCGCCGCAAGCTACTTGGATGAGATTCAGCGTTATTCCGATGGCCTGCCGGTGGTGCTTGGCGGTTGGAGCTTTGGTGGCGCATTGGCCTATGAGGTGGCATCGCAGCTTGAGGGCGTAGACGTGGCCTTTATTGCCCTATTAGATACCGTGCGACCTGCGCATCCGGCTCCCGATACGCCAGAAGAAACCAAACGTCGTTGGGAGCGCTATTCCGCCTTTGCCAAGAAGACCTATGGCCTGGATTTCCCGGTGCCCTATGAGCTTTTGGAATCTGCAGGCGAGGATGCGCTGCTGGCAATGATGGCTGAATTCTTGGCCAATACCGATGCCTCAGAGCATGGCCTTTCGGCCGGTGTGCTGGAGCACCAGCGCGCCTCCTTTGTAGATAACCGCATTTTGGATCGCCTCGATTTCAGCCGCTGGCAGCAGGTGGATAAGCCAGTGCTGCTCTTCCGCGCCGAGCGCATGCACGATGGGGCAGTGGAGTTGGAACCCGCCTACGCCGAGATCGACGAGGACGGCGGCTGGGCCGAGATTGTGAAAGATCTTGAGATCGTGCACCTTAAGGGCGATCACCTGGCTGTGGTTGATGAGCCGGAGATTGGCAAGGTGGGTACGGCGATGACCCAGCGCATTATTAACTTCTAGGGCAATCGACTATCGTGGATTAGTTGGAAGAAACGTCTATGAGGGAGTGATTTTGGAAACCACGGCGGAAAAGCTCGCTGACCTGCGCGCTCGCCTTGAAAAGGCTCAGGATCCCGGTTCTGAGCGTTCACGCGCCAAGCGTGATGCCGCCGGTTTCACCACACCTCGCCAACGCATTGACCGCCTTTTAGATAAGGGCTCTTTTGTAGAGATCGGCGCCCTTGGCCGCACTCCAGATGATAAGGAAGCACCCTATTCAGATGGTGTGGTGACTGGCTATGGGCGTATCGACGGCCGCCCAGTGGCGGTGTATGCCCACGATAAGACCGTCTATGGCGGTTCGGTGGGTGTCACCTTCGGGCGCAAGGTCTGCGAAGTGATGGATATGGCCATCAAGATTGGTTGCCCCGTCATTGGTATCCAGGATTCCGGTGGTGCGCGCATCCAAGATGCTGTGACCTCCTTGGCCATGTACTCCGAGATTGCCAAGCGCCAGTTGCCGCTTTCTGGCCGCAGCCCGCAGATTTCCATCATGATGGGTAAGTCTGCCGGTGGTGCCGTGTATGCGCCGGTGACTACCGACTTTGTTATTGCCGTGGATAAGCGCGCAGAAATGTATGTCACAGGCCCTGCTGTGATTAAGGAAGTCACCGGCGAGGAGATCACCTCCGAGGAGCTGGGATCTGCCAGGCAGCAGGAGAAAAACGGCAACGTTTCCTATGTTGCAGCCGATGAAGAAGACGCCTTTAACTTCGTGCACGATCTGCTCCAGCATCTGCCTTTAACGTGCGAGGATGAAAACCCCACCTACTGGGCACCCAGTGATGAAGATGTGGCGGTTACTGAGGCGCTGGATACCTTCATGCCCGATGACACCAATGCGGGCTATGACATGCATGATCTGCTCAAGCAGCTCTTTGATAACGACGATATTTTAGAGATCCAGGGTGGCTTCGCCCCGAATCTGATCACTGCCTTTGCCAGGATCGACGGCCACTCAGTGGGCGTGGTGGCAAACCAGCCACTGGAATTTGCTGGGTGTATTGATGCCGATGCCGCCGATAAGGGCGCGCGCTTTATTCGCATCTGCGATGCCTACAATATTCCGATCTTGTTCGTTGCCGATACTCCTGGGTATCTCCCCGGTGTGGATCAAGAAACCTCCGGTTTGATTCACCGCGGCGCAAAGTTGGCCTTTGCGTTGGTAGAGGCCACGGTGCCGAAGATTTCTTTGATTGTGCGCAAGGCCTACGGCGGAGCCTATGCCGTGATGGGTTCTAAGAACCTCACCGGTGATATCAACCTGGCGTGGCCAACGGCCCAGATTGCCGTGATGGGTGCGGCTGCCGCTTCGGTGATGATTCAGGGCAAGCAATTGGCGGCCATTGAAGACCCAGCGCAGCGTGCGTACATGAAGAAGGTCTTTATGGACTTCTATGACGAGAACATGACCAGCCCCTATGTGGCTGCAGAGCGCGGCTATATCGATGCGATGATCCAGCCGCATGAAACTCGTCTGGCCTTGCGCCGAGCGCTTCGCCACATGGCCACCAAGGTGGAACATGATCTGCCGAAGAAGCACACGATTATGCCAATGTAGCAATGTTGATAAACGCCCCTGTTAGGGCGCGTATGGCATGGCTAAGGCGCGAAGATTCTCGCCGGCGTTGCTCCCAAACGGGGGCAGCGCCTTTTTCTTTTATGGCGCCAGTAGTTGATTATTGAATCTTGTGTGGTGATCCCTCCAGCGAGGGAAAGACAACGTTGCACGAGCTATACAACACTGGTTATTGCATGAGAAAGGCGCTCGAGCAATGCGGACGAAACAACTCGACGAACTTCCTGTAACAAAAGGGCACGCCAAAATCCTCGGCACCTCTGGCCTTGGCTGGGCCATGGATGCCATGGATATTGGACTGATTAGCTTTATTATGGCCGCACTCGTGGCCCACTGGGGCTTAAGCCCAACGGAGACAAGCTGGCTTGGATCTATCGGCTTTGTGGGCATGGCCATCGGCGCCTCTTTGGGCGGTTTATTGGCAGATAAGTTCGGGCGTAGAAATATATTTGCGCTCACCTTGTTGGTGTATGGCATTGCAACTGGGGCGTCGGCGGCGTCGACAGGCTTAGGCATGCTCCTTGCTTTGAGGTTCTTGGTAGGCCTTGGCCTTGGTGCTGAGTTGCCGGTGGCATCAACCTACGTCAGTGAATTTGCGCCGAAGCGTGTGCGCGGGCGCATGGTGGTGATCCTCGAAGCCTTCTGGGCAGTGGGCTGGATTATGGCCGCGCTGATCGGCACCTTCGTGGTGGGGCAATCGGAACAGGGTTGGCGCTGGGCGCTACTTTTAGGTTGCGTGCCAGCTTTCTACGCCTTTGTGGTGCGTTTGACGCTGCCGGAATCGGTGCGCTTTTTAGAATCCAAGGGCAAATTTGAGCAGGCCGATCAGGTGGTTGAGTCGCTGCAGCGTTCCCCGGTGCTCTTTCACCCCAAGCCCACGCCCACGCTTCCGGCAGAACGTATCGAAGCCACCAGCATCTTCGCCCCGGCACTGCGCAAACGCACCCTTGCGCTGTGGACCGTGTGGCTGTGCATCAACTTCGCCTACTACGGCGCCTTTTTATGGTTGCCCTCCCTGCTGCACGCCTCGGGCTATACCTTGGTCAAATCCTTTGCCTTCACCCTGGTCATGACCCTTGCCCAGCTTCCCGGCTACGCCATTGCAGCCGTGCTGATCGAGCGATGGGGACGGCGCGCCACCTTAGCCACCATGCTCAGCGGCTCGGCGATCTCAGCAGCGGCCTTCGCCCTTGCCGCTCAAGATTGGCAAGTGGTGTTGGCAGGGTGCTGCCTTTCCATGTGCAACCTTGGTGCCTGGGGCGCGCTCTACGCCATCGGCCCAGAGCTCTATCCCACCAACTTAAGGGCCACCGGCACAGGCCAGGCAGCGGCCGTAGGGCGCATCGCCTCGATCATTGCCCCGCTGGCGGTGCCACTGATTGCCCAGGGTGCGCTCTTTTTCATCTTCGCCTCGGCCTTCGTCATCGCAGCGCTGGCAACCTTCCTTCTACCGGAACAGCGCGGCCGCTCAGTCTAGGTGGCTTGCACTGCCTTCGGTGGCGGTGCGCAGCAAGGCGGCTGCCTCGGGGCGCAACTCGCCCTTCCACACCGCTCGAATATCTCTACGCAGATCTAAGCCCTGAACCTGCACCCGACGCAGCCCAGGGCTGAGCGTGCGCACCGGAATCACACCGGGCACGCCCATGGCCAACACCGCCCTGGCCTGGCTTGCCAGTGAGGCAAACTCCGCGGCTGGTGTAGCAAGGCCTATCTGTAATGCCTCAGCGGCGGCTTCGAGCACCTCGCGCGTGCCCGATCCCTGCTCGCGCATCACCATCGGCACCTTGGCAAACTCCTCCGGGCTAATGCTTTGGCCCCAGGGGTGATCTTCGGGCACTACCACGCACAGCTCATCGCTTGTGATTACCTGCTGCTCTAAACCTGGCCTGATGGTGTTGCCTTCTACAAAGGCCAGATCCACGGCATCAGAAAACAGTAGTTCTTGGGCCTGGGCACTATTGGCCTGCAGTACGCGCACCTGGCCATGCACCCACCTGGGTAAGTCATATTCGGCCACGGTGTGCGAGGCGGCAATGCGCAACACTGGATTGAGTAGACGGGCAAGCTCGCTGGCGCAGGTGTTGCTTGCCTGCTGGTATCGCCGCAGGATCTGCAAGACTTCTTCGCCTCTGGCGGTAGGGGAGCAGCCTCGGGCGCTGCGAGCAAAGAGCCTGAGGCCCAAGGCCTTTTCTGCCTGGGCAACCCGCACGCTGATGCTCTGTTGGGTTTTGCCCGTGGCTCTTGCTGCCGCTGCCATGCCACCTTGGTCTGCCACGGCGAGGATCGCTTCTAGGGTGGCGGCATCAGGCAGCAGGTACATGATTTGATTGTAGCTCCCACAGTTGTTTGCGCTCTCCCGCAACTGCCTGCAGGCTCTTAGGCTTAGGCACTATGAAACTTCGAACACTCGGGCCTGCCTGGTCTGGTGCCTTAATGGGCACTAGCATCTCGGCCACCTTAAGCAACATCTTCGGCCTGTCCTGGCTTTCCTATGTGCTGCTCATAGCGGCGAGTATCCTGTTGCTATTAGTAAGCCGAAAAGAGCGGTTAAGCACCGCCACCATGCCGGCCTGGGGCATGTATTCCATGGGCGTGCTCGCCCTCGGCACCGCATACTCCACCATCCTGGGGCTTTGGTGGGTGCATGCCGCCGCCTGGTTCATCGGTGGTGTGCTAAGTGTGATCACCTGCCTGTGGTACACGGTGGCACTGCTGCGCGGCAAGGCCGGGCCTGCCGCCTTTACCTGGGGTTTGCCGCTGGTCGCCCCAATGGTGACGGCCACCAGCTCCGCGCAACTTGGCGCGCACCTGCAAAGCCCGCTGATCATGCACATCGGCATGGCCATGTTCTTCCTGGCCTGGTGCACCGGCGTACCAACCTTTGTGGTGGCATATCTTCGCGCCAAGGTTCCGCTAGCGCTTCGCACTACCACCTGGATTCCCCTTGGCATCGTTGGCCAATCCACTGCGGCAGCCCACCTGTTATGGGGCGCGCATTTATATGGAGTGATCATGCTCAGCATCGGCGTGCCGCTGGTGGGATATGCCCTATATCGTCACTGGTCGGCGGTGGGTTCAATGCCCTATAACCCGAGCTGGTTTGCCTCCACCTTCCCCGTTGGCACCGTGTGCCTGGGGGCTCACTTAAGCGGTTTTGATACTGCAGCCCATGTGCTGCTGGTGTTATTGCTGCTGCACCTTATTTGGGCTGCCACAGGCGGCGCCATCCAAGCAGCAGCACAGCCGACATCAGCGAGGCCACGATAATAAAGCTCCAGTGGGGGATTTCGCCGTGGCGCACACCCCAGATGGCAAGGCCGGTGATGGCGGTGCACAGCCACACCACAAGCCCGCGCCCACGGCCAAGCAGATTGCCAAGAACTGCACCAATGGCAAAAGGCCAGAAGGTATCTAACACGGCCACAACGCCAAGGCCACCGTGGGCAAGGCGTGCAAGTACGGCGAAAATGAACACGGCGATGAGGTCGATACCGAGGGTTTTCATGTTGTTCTTCCTGCTTTCAGCCCACCTCGGGCCACCGAGATGAGGTAGATGATCCACCCGAGGATGGTCATAAGGGCAAAGGTCAAGATGCGGTAGACAAAGACGGCACCGAAGGCACTCGAGGCCGTCATGCCTACTGCTACAAGGCTAGCGGTCATGGCTGCTTCTACCGGGCCTAAACCTGCGGGGGTGATCTGGGCGGTGCCCACGATCTTGGAGGTAACAAAGGCTAAGACCACGCCCAAGAAGGAGGGGTTTTCGCCCACGCGCTCAAGGCCTGGCAATTGTTCGGTAACAGCCCAGATGCACAGCCAGAGGCTGATAATTTCTAGCAGCCAATTCAAAAGACTCAGCGCCGCGACCACGACGAAGCGCCGCCAGGGCAGGTACACGGAGTTGAGTTGGCGGATATGGGTTCGGATTTCTGGGATCCAACGGTCTGGGTCGCGCCGCAGCAGCTTATTAAAGGCACGCACCTCGGTGCAGATAATTTTCGAGGTGGTTTTGGGGTGGGTGGTAGCAAGGTAGACCAGGGAGGCGATGCCCAGCATCACCGCGGCGGTGCCAAGCAGCGGCCAGATGCTAAAAGAGGCACCTAAGAACATCACTGCCACCAGCCCAAGGCCTACCAACCACAGGGTGGAAAGCACGCCGGAGACGATGATGAACCATGAGCTCACCATCACCGAGACGTTCCATTTGCGCATCGTTTGGTACTGATACACGGTGCTAATGGCCGCCCCGCCAGGGAAGGTCGAAGACCAGGAGTTGGCCACGAAGGTCAGCTCAAGGGTTTTCCAGATCGAAATTTTCGATCTTCCCGCTTGCAGCAGTTGGCGCATGACTTCGGCCATGGCCACCATTGAGGCGAGAGTGGAAATTAGCGCGAGGAAGAGGCCAAAGTTATTGGCCTCTAATACTTCTTGGTAGCCACCGGCAAGGAAGGGCATTTTGTCGCGCAGCAGGAATGCCGCAATGGCAATGATTGCCAGCGGCCCTAAGAAGCGCAGCCACTTCCTCATGGTGTTAGTCCTCGCGTTGGAGTCGGTTGACGAGCTCGTTAAAAGGCACAAGTTCGTTGTTGCCGGTAGCCGGTCGGCCTGATCGGCCAGGCTGTGCTACGCGCACCTGGTTATGCCCAAGGGCAGCAGAGGCCTTCTTTACCCAGCGCGGTGCCCACCAGTTATCTTCTCGCAACAGGTGCATCACTGCGGGCACCAGCATCATGCGGATGATGGTGGCGTCGAAAAGCAATGCGGCGATCATGCCAAAGGCAATGTATTTCATCATCACGATCTCGGAGAACCCGAAGGCGCCGCACACCACAATCATGATCAAGGCGGCGGCGGTGATGATGCCGCCGGTGCGTGCCGTGCCGTAGTTGATGGCCTCATCGGTGCTGGCGCCATTATCGCGGGCTTCTACCATGCGCGATACCAAGAACACCTCATAGTCGGTGGACAGGCCGTACACGATGGCCATAATCAGCACCAGCACGGGGCTCATCAGCGGGCCGGGGGAGAAGTTGAAGAGGTCCGCTCCCACGCCACCAACGAACATTGCGGTGAGGATGCCTAAGGTCGCGCCCATGCCCAGGATGGTCATGATCACTGCCTTGGCGGGCAGGATGAAGGAGCCGAATACCAAGGCCATCAGGATGAAGGTGGCTGCCACGATATACAAGGCCATCAGCGGCAGGCGCTGGAAGAGCGCCTCGATGGATTCCACTTCCATGGCCGGGGTGCCACCGATATAGACCTCCACGCCTTCGGGGACGTCGATATCGCGCAGTTGCTTGACCACGGCGGCGTTATCTTCGCGGTTGCTAATGCCAGCAGATAGGACGGTCACGCCATCTTTGGTGGCCTGGGAGGCCTTGAAGCGGTCGGTAAGCCCGGGCACTTCATTGGCCTGCTGGTAAATCTCTACCAATTCGGCATTATCGGCGCCGCGAACCACCAATTTGATGGGGTCGGTGCGCAGGGTTGGGAAGGTTTCATCGAAGCGCTCCTGGGTTTCGCGCACCTGGTTATTTGGCGGCAGGTAGGTTTCGTTGATGCCACCGAACTTGATGCCAAAAAGTGGCGCGGTAAGCGCAAGCAAGCCAATGACGATCACGAAGGTCACGGCCTTGGCGTGGCGCATCGACCATGCGGGCAGGCGATACCACCAGGTATCGCGAATACGACGCGCCTCGGGGCGAGTTTTGCGCACGGTCCCAAGATCAATGCGCTTACCTAGCAGGCCAAAGATGGCCGGCAGCAGGGTAATTGAAAGCAAGGCGGCCAAACCGACGGCACTGATTGCACCATAGGCCACGGATTTGAGGAAGGCCTGCGGGAACACAAACAGGCCCGATAGGGCCACTGCCACCATGGCTGCAGAAAACACCACGGTTTTGCCTGCAGTGGCAGTGGTGGTGCGCACTGCATCTGGTACTTCTTGGCCGCGGGCGAGTTCTTCTCTAAACCTCGACACCATAAATAGGCCGTAGTCGATGGCAAGGCCAAGGCCTAGGAGGGTGACCACGCTTAAGGCAAACACATTGACCTGGGTAAACCCGGCGATCACGGCGAGCACGCCGATGGAACCGAGGATGGAAAGCACACCTACGATCAAAGGCATCAATGCTGCCACGATGGAGCCAAACACGAGCAGGAGCAGCAGGCCCACTGCGGGCAGGGCGTAGATTTCGGCGCGGTGGATATCGCCTGCCATGCCTTCGTCTAAGGCATCGGCTACGGCGGTAGCGCCGGCTACTTCCATGCCCTCGAACTGCAGGTCCGGTTTAATTTCGCGGAAATCTTTCAGTGTTTGTTCGCCATCGCCTTGAAGCGATACGGCGGCAAAGGCCGTATCGCCATTGCGCATGATCTCCTGCTGGTTATCGAAATAGCTCACGATCTGCTTGATCTGATCCGGGTGATCGGACTTGAGCTGATTCAGATACGCCTGGATTTCATCCTTGCGCCCGATGTCATCGAATAACAAGATCACATCGCCGCTGGCATCGCGGCCAAATACCTCTTGCTCAATACGAGCGGCTTGGGTGGAGGATGAACCTGGATCATCCCAGCCCTCTTGGCTTAAGCGATCATCGAGCTTGACGCCGAAGATGCCATAGAGCCCCAAGATGATGGCGAGGATGGCCAGCGGGATGATTTTTCGGAAGCGATACGCCGCAGAGCCCCATTTATTAAACACTCAGGCTCCTCAAGGGGCGAAGAGGCGCAAGCCAGGCGCCTTCGGGCGGGAGATTATCAAGATCCACGCGCGGTAGTGGCTCGCGGAAGACCCCTGGGACTTCTTCTAGATCCACAAAGGTGATGGATTCGCTGTTTAAAGCCCAGGTGGCGTGTTCGCGGAAGCCAAGGACGGTGACATCGCAGTCGAGGCCTTCGAGGAGGTCTTTGAAGTTTCGGCCATCGGCAGAGGCCACCACGACGCCGGAAAGCTCATCGCGGTTGGCTTGGATGAATTCCACCATGTCTGGGTCAACGTCGGTGTCCTCGTTGAGCTTGGGTTTGGCAAACACCGCGAAGCCGACGTTGCGCAGCGCTTCTACCCAGGGCTTGATTTGATCGGCGGCGCCGGGTGTGACGTTGGTAAAGACGGTGGCCTCGGCCTCGGTGTGCTCGCCGGTGGTGTGGCTGATGCGCCCGGCTTGAGCCAGGAGCCATTTGCCCACGGCATCGAAGCGGGGGCGGTGTGCGGTGGTTGGCCTTCCGCCGATGATGGCGCCAAGACCCATGTCTAAATTGGGCGCATCCCAAACTAGCAGCAGCTTCTTGCTCACTTGCGCCTCCAGAGGAATTCGCGGATGGTGTGGTCTTTTTCTAGCCCCTTGCCCTCAAATTTGGTGATGACTTGGCGGTCAGTCAGTTGCGGGCATTCCGGCCAAGGCCAGCCCATATATTCCAATTGCTTTTCGACGTCTACGAGCTCATCAATCCACTGCGCATAATCGGCGTGATCTGTTGCCACATGCAGCACGCCACCCGGTTTGAGCCTTGAGGCAATGAGGTTGAGCACGCCGGATTGGATGATGCGGCGTTTATGGTGGCGGGCCTTGGGCCAGGGATCTGGGAAGAAGATGCGCACGCCATCGAGGGAGGCCGGGGTGAACATGTGGGTGAGTACTTCCACGCCATCGCCGCGGATCATCCGCACATTGTCGATGTCTTCGCGGATCACCGCGCCAAGGAGTTTGGCTAGGCCTGGCTTGTAGAGCTCCACGGCGATGATATTGGTATCTGCTTCGAGCGGCGCCATGGCTGCGGTGGACGTTCCCGTGCCCGAGCCGATTTCGAGGATGGTGGGCGCTTCGCGGTTGAACCACGCGGGGACGTCGATAAGCTCCTTGGATAGCTCTTTACCCAAACGCGGCCAATGCTGATTCCAGTTGGCCTCTTGGTTATCGGTGAGTGTGCCGCGACGGAAGCTCACGGAACCGAGGCGGGGGTAATCGAGGTCGTTATCGAAGGTTTCGTTGAAATTGGTTTGAGAATTAGGCATCCCCTCAATTTTGCCCTTTTCGCAGGAGAAGAGCAATGAGCAGAACCTACCCCCAATCGGGGGATTGAATCCCAACGGGTAATGCGGGGTTGGCTTCGTGCTTTCGGGGGTAGAACCGCAGGTGAGCCGATTTTGTGGTGTAAGCAACATTTTGACCCATGATCGGGGGCAAAATAAGTGGCTACGCTGGATTGAGGAATCAACGACAAGGAGACGCGATGCTCAACGAGCGCATTAAAAATCAGGCACTTCTGAGCTGGATTGAGGAAAACGTAGCACTGTTCCAACCCGATAAGGTGGAACTGGTAGACGGCAGCCAAGAAGAGTGGGATCGCCTCACCGAGGAGCTTGTGCAAAGCGGCACGCTGATCAAGCTCAACGAGGAAAAGCGCCCCAATAGCTTCCTTGCGCGCTCGAACCCAGAAGACGTCGCACGCGTGGAATCACGCACCTTCATCTGCTCCGAAAAGGAAGAAGACGCAGGTCCTACCAATAACTGGGCTGAGCCTGAGGCCATGAAGGCCGAGCTGCGTGAACGCTTCCGTGGCGCCATGAAAGGCCGCACCATGTACGTGGTGCCCTTCGCCATGGGTCCTCTTGCCGCCGACGACCCGAAGATCGGCGTGCAGCTCACCGACTCTCCTTATGTAGTGCTTTCCATGCGCATCATGACGCGCATGGGCGATCAAGCCCTTGAGCGCCTCGGCGACGGCGAGTTCGTGCGCTGCCTGCACTCCGTGGGCGCACCCCTGGAACCAGGCGAGCAAGACGTTGCATGGCCATGCAATGACGACAAGTACATCACCCACTTCCCAGAGACCAAGGAAATCTGGTCCTACGGCTCCGGCTACGGCGGTAACGCCATCCTGGCCAAGAAGTGCTTCGCCCTGCGCATCGCCTCGGTGATGGCCAAGGAAGAGGGCTGGTTTGCCGAGCACATGCTCATTCTCAAGCTCACCTCGCCCGAGGGCAAGACCTACCACATTGCAGCGGCCTTCCCCTCTGCTTGTGGCAAGACCAACCTGGCCATGATCAACCCCACCATCGAAGGCTGGAAGGCCGAGGTTGTGGGCGACGATATTGCCTGGATGCGCTTCGGTGAAGACGGCCTCTACGCCTTCAACCCGGAAAACGGCTTCTTCGGCGTGGCACCTGGCACCAACTACAAGTCCAACCCCCAGGCCATGTACACCATGGAGCCAGGCAACACCCTGTTTACCAACGTTGCCCTTACCGACGACGGCGATGTCTGGTGGGAAGAGCTGGAAAACAAGCCCGAGCACGCCATCGACTGGTTGGGCAATGAATGGACTCCGGAGTCCGGCACCGACGCCTCCCACCCCAACTCCCGCTACACCGTGCCGATCTCGCAGTGCCCGATTGCTGCTGAGGAGTTCGAGGATCCCAAGGGCGTGCGCATCGACGCCATCCTCTTCGGTGGACGTCGCCCCGACACTGTACCGCTGGTGACCGAGACCTTCGACTGGAACCACGGCACCATGGTTGGCGCCCTGCTTTCTTCCGGCCAGACCGCCGCTGCCGAGGGCAAGGTTGGCGCACTGCGCCACGACCCAATGGCCATGCTGCCCTTTATCGGCTACAACGTGGGCGATTACCTGCAGCACTGGATTGACATGGGCGAAAAGGGCGGCGAGAAGATGCCCAAGATCTTCCTGGTCAACTGGTTCCGCCGCGGCGATGATGGCCGCTTCCTCTGGCCTGGCTTTGGCGATAACTCCCGCGTACTCAAGTGGATCGTGGATCGCCTCGAAGGCCGTGTCGAAGCCGACGAGACCCCCGCAGGCCACACCGCCCGCGCCGAGGACCTGGACCTCACCGGCCTGGACACCCCGCTCGAAGACGTGCGCGAGGCACTCAGCGCACCTGCCGAGCAGTGGCAGGCAGAGGTTGAAGATAATGAGGCATACCTCAAGACATTGGGCGATCGTGTGCCAAAGGAGATCTTTGATCAGTTCGAGGCGCTCAAGCAGCGCGTCGCACGATAACCAGGTTGCTTACTAAAAGCTCGCGTAACCCCGGCACCTTCACCATCCACCACGCCCAGCGTGGGTGGTAGCGGGGAAACGCGAGCTTTTCGCTATCCGGAATCGCCCGATCAGCCCAGCGCAGCCCCTCGGCGCAACTGACCGCAAACATGGTGGTGCCAAAGGAGTTCTTGGGCGGATGCCCGTGCTTTTTGGTGTAGCGATCGCGCGCAAATTCACCGCCAAGATAGTGCTGCCACAAGCCCGTCTCATGGCCACCGAATGGGCCTAACCAGATGGTGTAACTGAGCACCACATCGCCGCCAACGCGCAGCATCTCATCACCCATCACCCAAGGGTGCGGGACGTGCTCGGCCACATTGGAGGAAAACACTACGTCGAAAGCCCCATCGGCAAAGGGCAGAGCCTGGGCATCACCGCGCACATCGCCGCCGTCGAGCTCTAAAGAGATGTAGGTGCAATCGGCGAAGGCCTCACGGAAATAACCGGGGCCGCCACCGACGTCCAAGATGCGCTTGCCACTGATAGGGCCTAAGAGTTCTTCCAGCATACGCCGGGTATCGCGCGCGAGATCCGTGTAGAAGCGCTCGGGATCCTTTTGCTCCTGCGGGAAGGAAAGCAGCAATTTCAGCGACCGGCGCAAAGTGAAAAAACCCATGCGCGATAGCATAACGGCCATGAAGATTCTCCTGCTCTGCTGGCGCGACACCAGCCACCCCCAAGGTGGCGGCTCCGAGCGCTACCTTGAGCGAGTAGGCGAATACCTCTCCGCATGCGGGCACGAGGTGACGTTTCGCACCGCCTGCTATCCCGGATCACTCAAACAAGAACAGCGTGGCGGTATCACCTTCTCGCGCGCCGGCGGACGCTTCAGCGTGTACCCGCGTGCGTTGCTGTGGCTGTGGCGCAGGCGTTTTGATGTGGTGGTAGATACCCAAAACGGCATCCCCTTCTTCGCGCGTCTGGCCACGCGCGCACCGGTGGTGGTGCTTAGCCACCATTGCCACCGCGAGCAGTGGCCGGTGGCAGGACGCCTCCTTGGCCGGGTGGGTTGGTGGCTGGAATCGAAGGTCGCGCCCTTTGTCTATCGCAATGCCCAGTGGGTGACGGTGTCTGAACCCAGTGCTGCTGAACTGCGCGCTTTGGGGGTGCGCCGCGTAGCCATCATCCGCAATGGCGTGGACCGGGTGAATGCCAGCGCCGCCCAGGAACCCTTCCGCATGGTCACCCTGAGCAGGCTGGTGCCACATAAACACATTGAGCACGCCATCGACGCAGTGCGCGCCATCCCCGAGGCGCACCTGGACGTGATTGGTTCCGGCTGGTGGTCCGATCGCCTGCGCGCCTATGCCGCCGATGTTGCAGATCGCGTGCATTTTCACGGCCACGTCAGCGAGCGCCGCAAGCATGAACTCCTCGCGCGAGCCTGCCTGCACCTTATGCCCTCTGCCAAGGAAGGCTGGGGCTTGGCCGTGATTGAGGCTGGCCTGCACGGGGTGCCCACCATTGGTTATCGCAGTTCAGGTGGGCTTCGTGATTCCGTCCGCGGCGGCCTCCTGGTGGATACCCACGCCGATTTCCTTGCCGCTACGCGTCTTTTGCTTTTCCACGCACAACGCCGCCAAACCCTTGGCGCCATTGCAAGAGACTATGCGCAGCAGTTCTCCTGGGAGGAGACTGGCCGGCGCTTTATGCAGATCATCGGCACTGCGAACCAGGAGAAGATGAGCGCCCAGCCCAAGGGTTGAGGCTTCGTGATACCGCCGATTTCTCGCTGGGAGTCGCCGTCGATCACCAGCCCGATATGGTGTTCGCGCAGCCAGGCATCATCGTCTAGGTGCTTGAGTGCTTCGGTATAGCGGGGCGAGGCTTGATCGGTGATCTCCCCATCCACGCGCAGCTCACCTGCCTGCACGGCACTGTTTGCTTTCAGGCGCGGGTCCACCATCACACGCCCCTGGTATTCGACGATGCCGCGGCTGTCCACGATGAGCAGGTCGCCTTCAGATTGGGGCAGATCAGGGGTGGGCACGGTCACGTCGGGCAGCGGGCGGAAGCTCAGGGCGGCGAACACTAAGGCTAGGGGAGGAATGCGCGCGGCACCGGCCACCATGGCGGGCAGGGCGAGCATGAGCAGCTTATTGGAATCGCGAAACAGCGAGGCCCCCGGCAACCACAGCAGCCAGGGCATGGCCAGCATGAGTATCAACCCGGACCAGGCGAGGATCTGCAGGCGCCTAGGTGCAAGGAGCAACAGCCCGAACAGCGCGAGCATGGGCAGCCATACCGCCACCTCCGCGTTCCAGATATTGCCCGTGCGGCTTGCCAGGTAGGCATGCGTGCTGCTGTCCGGCACGGATTGCAAGCTGGGCACAAGCCAGCTCAAAGAGCTCAAGGCGCCAACCAGCAGCATCTTCTTCCACGGTCCGGTGGCAACCCCCACGACCGTGGCGATCACCGCACCGGTGGGTGTGAGCGAACAGGCCCACAGCACCAGCGGATTCTTGGTAGCCACCAGTAAGGGCAGTAGCCAGGCAGCAATCACCAAAGACCAGTGGCCTTGGTGCAGGCGCTCGATGGTGAAGGGGTTACACAGGCACAAAGTGATAGCGGCGATTTTGCCCCAGGTGCGCTGCCCAAAGCGGCTCGCCCCATACGCACCCGCGATTGCCCCTGCAAGCAGCATGAGACGGGCGGCGTAGGAGGCGTCGAAAAGCTTGCCAAGAACCGCGAGGATGCCGTCTTGGGGGAAGTTGCGCGCGGGAAGATCGCCGAAGGAGACGGCAGGGTGGGGGACCACGACCATGTCGCGAAGTCCCAGCATGCCTGGGGTGGCGAAGGGCCAGAGCAGGAGTGTAATCAGCAGTGCCGACCACAGCACTGGCCAACGAATCAGCGGCGACGCCATAGCGCTACAGCGATAAGGAGCACGGCACACAGCTTGAGCATAAAGCTTGCGATTCGAAGCGCCTGCAAGGTGTGTTTGGTGCGATCAGCGTGTGTTCGGGCGGCGTCCTGGGTGGCTTGATCCCATTCGAGCGTGGTGTCGATCCCAGGCAGTGTGAGGTGCTCCACCTCGTTGAGGATGGTGCCACTTTTTGGCTCCACCCAAATGGTTCGCTCTACATGCTCGCGCTTTTGGTGATAGACATACGCATCGCCGTCTTGGCGCACATAATCCAGCGGTGCGCTATCGCCGGCGAAAACATCATAGAAATCATAGGAGCGCCGCTCAGTATTGAATGGGAAGAAATACTGCAGTCCGTTGCGGGTGAAACGCTCGCGTTTGTCCGTTTTGCCCAGCACGGTCACCGTGATACTGGAATTATTGTCCAACACAGGATAGGTGGAGTGACGAATCAGTTGCAGGTGATCATCCACGCTAATCAGTGTTTTACCGGCATCATTTTTGAGCGTGTCCTGCACATGCACTTTCACCTCGTCTTTGATGCCAGGATCTGAGGTATCAATCTGGCGGGTTAAGGTGGTGTGGTCGCCGTGGGCAACATATGTGTGCGAAGAATTGAGGGGGATGGGCATGATGCGGCTAGTGATCAGCGGGGGAACCACCGTGGCAAGCACCAGTAATACCGCGGCAGCGATTACTTTGCGCAATCCGATCTCCAACCTAGAATCTTGAAATTAGTGTCTTCATCGTACCTGCCGCAGCTTGAGGGATTGCGCGGTGTCGCAGCTTTAGGCGTGCTGCTGACTCACACCGCCTTCCAAACAGGTACTCAGAGTGCCATCCTGGCGCGCTTCGACTACTTCGTGGCCGTCTTTTTCGCCCTCTCCGCGTTCCTGCTCTGGCGCGATTTCCGCCCCCAAGGCTATTTGCGCCGCCGCTTCTGGCGCATCGTCCCAGCCTATTGGGCGTGCGTGGGTCTGACGTTTGCCTTGCTTTTCGACGCCTTCCGCACCCCACCCGAGGCGATCCTCGCCACCTTCTTCTTCGGTCAAATTTATCTGCCCAATGGGTTAGCCGGTGGGCTCACGCACATGTGGTCGCTGTGCGTGGAGGTGGCGTTCTACCTGGGGCTGCCGGTGCTGTTTTGGGCCGTGGGTAAGCGGGAAAAGAAGGTGCGCGTGGGCGTGATCATGGCACTGATGCTTTTCGGTTTTGCCTGGACGCTCATGCCCTGGCCAGAAGGTGGGGTGAACTTTCAGATCTTCCCCTTCTCCTACCTACCCTGGTTTGGGGTGGGGCTGCTGCTTGCCGAATACGAGCCCAAGCGCGCCAGTGTGTGGTTCTGGGTTCCGGCACTGGTGGTGGCGTGGATTGCAGGCCAGATGTGGTTTGGGCCACTGGGCCTGGATCACCCGAGCCCCCTGCAGTTTTTCCGCAAAATCCTCTTCGGCGCGCTCTTCGGGCTCTTCGTCATGCTGGCGGCCTGGAACTCCAAGCTGCTGCGTACCGAGCCGTTGCAGAGGCTGGGGCGCATCAGTTATTCGCTGTTTCTCTGGCACCTCCCGGTGCTGTCGATTGTTCTGCCCATGCTGGGCATCAAGCCCTTCAGTGGCCACTTTGTGTTGGTGAGTGCCGTGACCATCGTGATGTCCATTGCCGTAGCGGATTTGAGCTACCGCTACGTGGAGAGCAAATTCAGCGTGCGGGGCAGGCGGAAGGTTGCAAGTCGTCCGTGAAAAGGGGCTGCCCTTCCGATTGACCGGAATCGCGGTGTTGCCGCAATGTTGGACGATTGAGTGTTTAGAACAAGCATTTCGAAGCGCCGTGGTGACGAAATCGAAGCGGTGTGGTGACGATCTCGAAGCACTTTCAGATCGAGCGAAAATCCATCCGCCGGTCACGGCTACGGCTGAGCGCTGGAGGGCTGATCGAGGCCAATGCCACCAACCTTTGAGCCCACAAGCCTGACCAGTTCCGGCCTATCGATCGAGTAGGCATTCAGCATCGGTGCGCTAGTGGCCATTCGGTTTCACAGTTTAGGTAATGAACGCGCTGGTGAACAGTGCAATTTGAACTGGCCGTCGGCCACATGATCCTGCGATTAGAGAACCCTGGCTCTACGGGCTCCTTTCAGGGAAGCCACCGCATCTTAGAAAGCTCCGCAGAAACGCGATGCGATCATCTGTTCAGTCACCCGAAGTGCTTACGGATGCGTACCTGGAAGACGGGAGCGCTGGCATATGAAGGCGCTTCGAGATCGTCACCACAGCGCTTTGAATTCGTCACCATGGCGCTTCGAAATGCTCGTTCTAAACATCGAGGTGAAGTGCCTTGGCTTTTGTTCCTGGAAATTTGCTTTCATTTCTGGTGTGGTGTCTCGGCTGCGGTTTTTCCAAAATGCTCCCTCGATCTCAGTTGGGGAGCGGCGCCCGAGGGCTTCATGCAGGCGTGTCTCATTCCCCGAATTCACCGAGGTAAACGTCTCGATTTCAACATCGGGACAGATGCTCGTCTAAAGACACCTGGAAGTTCGGCAATTTGGGCCGTTGCCGTCAAAGGATAAACAGGTGACAATGGAAAACTACAATGAGTTCCGAGAGGACGTTGTGCGCTTCGTGGCGGAACAAAGGCCCCTCCTCGAAAGTTAGGGTATGTCGTCGCGATTTCCACGACGAGCGCAACCGCATTCACCGGCATACCTCTCTGTGGTAACTCACACCAGTGAAATATTGCCGATACATCGCAATCATCCGAACCTTCGGACACTCTAGTTTCGACTTGACCCAAATACGGGAACCCCTTGCACTCCGACCCCTTGCTCAACGCTTCGAAAAAGCTCTAAATTTGAAGTAAGTCAACCCATACCAGCAGAGTTGGCACACGATTGAATCGTCTGTAAGGAGGAGGATTATTCGCAATTCCCTTCTCGATGCAACTGTTGCAGTTTGTTAATTTTGAGTTCCAAGTCAGCAACGGTAGTGATTAGTGATAATGCCAACCTATTGGACTCAATTTCCCCCCTGTTATCCGTAAAGTTTTCTAGCAAGAATTTAATTCGGTCAATCAAAATCGACGTGGTCTCAAAATATTCCTTGTCTATAGAGGTGCCTAGCTCGTCGACTAATTGAAAATAAATATTGTCCTTATTGTTCATTTTCTCCCTTCGCGATTGGAGTATTGATCATGAGATTGCATAAGCGGCTTACTTCCTTGCTTGCATAGTACCGCTTATCCTCTCACCCGAGGTGGCCTCCGCTTCTCCAAATTCGCAAAACATCACCATGCAGGCAACAGGACAAGATCGTTCTATCTGGGACAACGTATCCAGAGTATTCGGTTCGCAGTTTGAATGTTTGGCCAAGCTCGCCTACTACGAAGCGACTTTCAGGGGCGTGGGTGCGTGTATTCCGACCAAACATGGAACTTGGTTGCTGAGTGTCCGGTGGCGTGATTAATTTTCGAGGAATGCGCTATTTGCCTGAAGGCAGCCTTCTTCGATGATGAGTCTGGCTACCTTTCGGCGATGCTTTGGGGTCAACGCTGCGTCAGGATGCGATATTTAAGGCTTCCTGTGTGGAGGATCAGATGTTTCAAGCAACGTCCTCGATTAGTACAAACTAGCGCTTCGGCAACAGCGCCGCCGCCACCGCGCCCGCAGCCACCAAGGTGAGCGCCTGCGGGTACGCCGCCGGTGCCCGCATCATCCACATGGCGCACAGCCCCAGGCAGGTGAAGATCCACGCCTCGCGGCCAAAGCGACTGAACTTGAGCACCGCCCAGGTGATAGGCACCATCACCAGTCCTGGTCCCAGCGCAAGCAGCCCGAGGGGGAACTCGCCGTCATCCGCAGGGGCGGGCTCATAGCGTGGGCGCCTAAAGCACAACAGCGTGATCAGCCCTGCGCACGCACCGAAGATCAATCCGGCTTGGTAGGGGCGTTCACCTGCGAAGGTGATGTCTACCTCGCCCTCGCCGTTGAGTTTGAAGCCCTGGGATGCAGCATTCACCTCCACAGGCTCCAGCTCCTGCCCGTTCTGTGTTGCCCGCAGCCCGGGATTGGTGGCCAGGGTGGTCACCAGCACTGGATCCATGGGCACCGGGGTGGCCTTGCCCAGCGTGACAGTCTTGCGCGTGCGAATCTCATGGGTGCCTGCGGTGAGTGTGACCTCGCCAGCCTGCAATTTTCCATCGATCCATGCCGGTCGGCTCATCTGCAGGGTCATGGTGCGCGGCACGGTGAATTCGCGGTTGCCATTGAACACGTATTGCTGCACCGAAGGCCCTGCATCCACATGCACTACGCGGCGCACGCCAAAGCCCACCTCAACTAGACCCGTATCCGTTTCGAGGCGAATATCTTGCAGGTTCGGTACATCCACTACCTTTTGCTGTTCCACCTTCACCTCTTGCTCAAAACCATCGGCACTGATCTTTACTTTGCCGGGCTTGGACACGTGCAG
Source organism: Corynebacterium pseudopelargi (assembly GCF_003814005.1). Classification (NCBI taxonomy): domain Bacteria; kingdom Bacillati; phylum Actinomycetota; class Actinomycetes; order Mycobacteriales; family Corynebacteriaceae; genus Corynebacterium; species Corynebacterium pseudopelargi. The sequence continues at coordinate 210,925 of NZ_CP033898.1, forward strand.
CAGGAGCTGCTGTTGGGGTTGATCGGCGTGAATATCCATGCTCTTGCCAAAGAACACCGTGGAGGTATCCCCATCAAAAGCAGAGGAGTCAGGGGTGCTGGCGTGCCCGCCGCGCTCTACCACCTTCACAGGATCGCCCACCGAGGCATAGTCGCGCCCCGGCTCCATCAGTGGCTGCGAAGCCGCGTTGTCCAGGGTGCCAAAATTGCGGTTCACGGCAAGGGGTGTGTCGGTGACGATCTGCGCGTCGCCGCTCACAAGCTTGAAAGTGCCGGGCCCAAGCATGGCGAGGGCCTCACCGCCGCCTGCCACCGTGGTGATGGAATCGGCCACGTACATGCCGCGGCCGGGCTGGAGCGTATAAACGTCTAATTCGCCAAAATGGTGGTCTGGTGTGCCCAGCTCAGCCTTGGCGTCCTCACTGATGCGGCGGGCGGAATCGTGGCGCACCACCACCGCGCCCACCCCCAGGCGCTCCAAATTGGCCTTATTCACCGGGCCGTCCAGATTGCGGATCGCCTCTGGTGGGACCAGGGGAATGCCATCGCGAAGCAGCCAAGGCACATCCAACAATGGCTGGAAGGGATCATCGCGGGTCCAACCCCAATCCTGGCGAGCAAAGCTGGCCTCGGGCAGGATCAGCACGCGGGTATCCAGGCCGTTCAGGTAGTCGGCTGCCTCGTGGTAGTAGTCGGGCACCTTTTCATAAGCGCCGATGGGCAGCAGGCGGCCGAAGATCGGCCCGACAGCAACCACTCCCGCCAATGCCACGGCAATGCGGTGGCGCGCCGGGATCGCAGCAATGCCCACCGCCAGCGGCAGGCGCACGAGGGGATCAAACTTGTGCACGTTGCGAAACATCACCAGCGGGCCGTCCAGCAGCGAGGGGAAGAGTGCGGCGAACACGAAGATGCCCAGACCCAAGGACAACAGCCATAGCCAAAAGCCGCGCACCTTCAAAAGTCCCACCAGGCCGATGCCTGCCACCAGCAAGGTGCCCAGGATGAAGACGGGCTGGTGCACTAGCAGCACGCCGGGTTGGCGTTCCACGTCCGCGAAGGGCGTCCAGGAGGTGGTGCCGCGCAGCACTTCGGCGAAGTTGAGCCAGTAGGTGGTTACTTGGCCGTTTTCGATGTAATCCACAAAGGGCACTGAGTAGCGGGCGAAGACGAGCAGGGGGATGATCCACCACAGCGAGACGCCGATGACCCCCAGGCACCAGGGGATGAGCGCGCGGCGTCGATAAGCTAAATAGAGGCCTGCCGGGACCAGGGCGGCCAGGGTAGCTGCGGCATTGACCGCGCCCATCATCGCCACTGCCAGCAAGGATCCGCCCACCCAGGGCTTCTTGGCCACCAGTGGCCACAGCACCCACGGGGCGAGCATCACGGGCCAGGTTTCAGAAGAGATAGCAGTAAGTGTGGTCAGCACGCGCGGGGAAAGCGCATACAAGGCCGCGGCCAAAGGCTGCACGCCCAAGCCGAGGCGCTGGAAGAGGATCAGCGCGCCCGAATAGCCCACGCCCAACACGATGGTCCACCACAGCCTCTGGGCCACCCAGTCCGGCATCCAGTCGGTGAGCAGGAAAAACAGGCCTTGTGGGAAAAGGTAGCCGTAGACCTGATTTTGGATCTGCCCCAGGGGGAAGATGGGAGAGTAGGCGTGCAGGGCTTGGGCGAGAAAGCCAGAAGGGTCTGCCGCTAGATCGTGTTTTGTGTCTGCGGCCACCTTGCCCCAGGGCTGCAAGAAGGCGATGGCTAGCGCCCCAAGCCAGCCCCACAGGTGCGCCAGGCGCCTACTTAGCGTGATCCGCCCTCGCGGGAGCCGTATTCTGGGTCGCCTAATAATGCCTGGTCAGCATCCACAGCGTTGGACTGGGAGGAATCGTTGATCATCGAAATGCCAAAGATCGCGGCGACGCCAATAGCAACACCGACTATCGCGCTGGCGATCGTGGGGCCCAACGTGCGAGCGTTGAGAGAGTCGGAGTCAAAAGCCATGGCAACCAGCTTACAGGTAGATTGGTTGAAGTGAAGAAAGCAGTATTAGCAGGCGCGGGCATCGTCGTGGGTATTGGTGTGCTCTACGGCGCGGATCTTTTGCTCACCCAAGGGCAGGTACCTCGGGGTGCCACGGTGGGTGGAGTTGAGATTGGCGGGATGGATCCCTCGGAAGCTCAAGCGCTGCTAGAACGCGAAATTGATCCCTCGGCACCCGTTGAGGTGCAAGCGGGCGATTTGCGCTCCAGTTTTAACCCGGCAGCGTCTGGTGTGATGCCTGATTGGAAGGCCACGATTGACGGTGCTGGAAAACAAGCGCTGAACCCGATTACGCGAGTACGAAGCTTCTTTAGCACCTATGAAATTCCCGTTGCCAGCACCGTTGATGAGGCGCTGCTTCGCCCGCAGGTGGATCGGATCCGCGCCGAATTATCGCCCGAACCGGTAGAAGCAGGGCTCAACCTTGCAGGTGGGAAGGTCAATGTGGATCCGCAGCCTGCAAACGGCCAGAAGGTCGAAGGGGTAGAGCAGGCCTTGATTGAGCAGTGGCCAGAAGGTGTTGAGCTGGAACCTGAGGTCACGCACCCTGAACTTGACCAAAAGGCCGTAGAAAAAGCGCTTCCCGCCGCCGAGCAGGCCGTGAGTAGCCCGTATGTGATTCATGGCCGCGATGCCGATGGGGTGATTCCCCCGGAGCGTATGGCAGAGGTAGTGAGCTTTGAGCGCCTCGAACCCAAGGTCAATGTGGAAGCAGCCCAGCACATTTTTGAAGAAGGTCTTGGACCTACAGAACGGCCCTTGCGCAATGCCAAAGTGAGCTATCCCAGCATGGAGGTCACCCCGCATAGCGATGGGGTGAGTATCGAATGGGAGGCAACACTTAAAGGTTTTGATCCCACCACGGATCAACCGCGTGAGCGTGAGGCCGTGTACAAGGATGAAAAAGCTACGTACACCACGGAGATGGCGCAGCAAGCGAGCTTTGACGACGTGGTGGGTGAATTCACCACCGGCGGGTATAGCGATGCCTCGGGTGTGAATATTGCCCGCGTAGCCCAGATGGTCAACGGTGCGTTTATTGCACCGGGCGAGACGTTTTCGCTCAATGGCTACACAGGGCCACGTGGCACCGCACAGGGTTTTGTGGAATCTGGGGTGATCCTCAACGGTCGTGCCGATAAGGCCGTGGGCGGTGGCATCTCACAGTTTGCTACCACCTTGTATAACGCTGCCTACTTTGCCGGGATGCAGGATGTGGCCCACACCCCGCATAGCTACTACATTTCGCGTTACCCAGCCGGACGTGAGGCAACCGTGTACGAGGGCGCCATTGACCTGCAGTTTAAGAATGACTCGCCCAACCCGGTGATTATCCAAACCTCCGCAGGCGGGGGTCAAGTAACGGTGAAGTTGCTTGGGGTAAAAACGGTGAATGTGGAGTCGGTCAATGGTGGGCGTTGGGCCTATACCTCGCCGCAGGTGATGCAGGTATCTGGGGCTAATTGCACGCCATCTTCGGGTGCCCAAGGTTTTAGCACCAGCGATACTCGGATTATTAAGAACCTCTCTGGGGCTGAGATTTCCAGGGAAACCCAAACTACTGTGTACGATCCTCAGCCGATCGTGCGCTGTAGCTAATCCTGCTGCTCGTCTTTGAGGCTTTTGCGTAGCTCCGCTACTTCTTGGCGGAGTGCGCGAATCTCGGCTTGTACGGGGTCTTCCTTATCTTCAGCTTCGCCTTCTACCTGCTTAATCAGCCAGGAGGCGATGGTTGCTGTCACCACACCGGCGACGGCAATACCTGCAAGCATGAGCAAGATGGCGATGAATCGACCGGCGGCACTGACTGGCGCAATATCGCCATAGCCGACGGTGGTGACAGTCACGATGGACCACCATAGGGCGTCGCCAAAGTTAGCGATCTGGCTTTCTGGATAGCCCTGCTCCACGTCGTAGATGGAAAGCGAAGCCACCAGCACCAGCAGCACCGAACTGACTGCGGTGTAAATGGCGACGGTGACTGAGCGGTTCTGAGTGGAGTAGCGCTGCAATAAGAACAAGATCGGCACGATGCGCAGGATTTGCAGCGGGCGAAACATTGGCAAGACCACGAGCAGCAGTTCGTGGAGGTGCCGCCAAAACCATCGCTTGCGTTGTTCTGCCAGGGATAGGCGCACCACGTAGTCAATAATGAACGCCACCCACGCAATGGAAAGACCAACTTCTGCGATCTGCGTCCAGAGTTGGTCTGATTTACCCAGTGCGGACCAGGCAAAGAGGATGAGAAAGACCATCGAGACAATCAGCATGGGGCCTTCCACCCGAAGTTCCCAACGCTTTAACTTAGAGGCGTCTTCTGGGACTTCCGGGTGGAAGACGATTCGATATGCTCGCGCGATGCTTTCTCGAAGGGTCATTGCCTAGATATTAATGGCTGGGTGCAAGCGCTTCATTGTCCAGGTGCGGTCGCGGCGTGCACCCAGCGCTGTGGCCGTCAGGCAGCCGGCCAGCACCAGCAGGAGCACCACAATGGCAATGGGCAGGCGCTCATCGAGGGATCCGTAAATGAGCTGACGGAAGCCATTGACGGTGTAGGTCATGGGGTTGACCGGGGCGAAGAACTCAACAATCTTCGGTTCTGTCTGCACCGGATAAAGGCCACCGGAGGCGATGATCTGCAGCATGAGGAAGGCCATGGCCGCAACCTTGCCTGGTCCAGGCCCAAGCAGCACGTTAAACATTTGGTTCAGTGCCGCAAATACCACCGCGACCAGGATGGAGAAGAGCCAGAGTGCTACCGGGTACACCGGGTTGAGGCCAACGCCGAAGATGGTCACCAGGAACACTGCCGTTGCTTGCAGGGTGACGATCAGCGCTGCCGGCCAGAGGCCATCGAGTGCGGCGCGCAGTGGGGCAACGCCGCTTGCTACTGCGCGTGCCTGCATGGGGCGAAGCAGCAGGAACACGATGATGCCACCGATAAACAGCGCCAGGGAGAAGAAGAAGGGTGCAAGGCCTGCGCCGAAGGTGTTCTCGCCGGCATCATTGCCCGAGGTGAGCATCACCGGCCCGCCCACCACGGTGGCGGTGTCGAGGCGCTGCTGTTCATTCCACTGAGGCACCTGGCGGGCACCTTCGGCGAGCTTATCGTGCAGCTCGCTGGAGCCATCTGCAAGCTGCTTGGCGCCATCTTCTGCCGTGACCATATTGGTGGCCAATTCACCGGCACCGGCATGTAGCTGGGTGATGCCAGTGGAAAGCTCATTGGCGCCGGTAGAAAGCTGGGTTGCGCCCTGGTTTAGGGCCAGTGCGCCTTGGTTTAAGGCCTGGGCACCATCGTTGAGTTGTTTCACACCATTTTGCAGCTCGCCGAGTTTGCCTGGCAGTTGCTGGGTGCCCGAGCGTAGCTCTTCTACGCCGCCACGAAGTGGGGCGTTGGGATCAGAGAGTTGATAGGCCAGTTGTGCTGTGCCGTCGGAAAGCTCGCGGATTTGGGCGGTGTAGATGGAATCCTTGCCCAGGGCATTGGTGTCGATGGCAACGGCAAGCTGATCAAGCTGATCTGCCAGAAGGTTGGTTTGGCGGCCGGGAATAAGGCGCAATTGGCGGGCAATATCGCGGGCCGTCTCAGAGTTTAAGGTTTGCAGCTCGGTTACTTCATCGGCCTTGGCCTGCAGGGCCTGCACACCATCGTTGATGGCGGAAGCGCCCTTGCCTGCTTGATCGATGCCGCCGGCGAGTTCACCAACGCCACCAGTCAGTGCGCTGAGTTTTCCAGTGGCCTCATCTACCGCGGCGTTTAACTGTGCGGTGCCGCCAGCAAGTTGCCCTGCGCCGTTGGCCAGCTTCGAGGTGCCGTCGGAAAGCTCATTGGCACCGGCGGCGAGTTTCTTGGAGCCGTCTTCGGCATCGCCAAGTTTGGTGTTGAGCGTATTGGCACCGTCGGTGAGCTTTACTAAGCCGCTTTCGAGGCTGTTCGCGCCGTTTTCGAGCTTTCCGGCGCCTTCGGCTGCCATGCGCAGGCCCGTGCCGGCATCCACGACGCCTAAGAGGATCTGATCAACCACCTGGGCGCCCAGCTCATCGGAGACAACCTGCAACAGCTCGCGCATCGCATTTTGGCCGATCAGGGTAGAGAGATAGCCATTGGCGTCGTTGTAGGTCACGCGCAATTGGGCTTTTTGGGGGTCATCGGTGGTGGGGGAGGCTACTGCCTGGGAGAAATTCTCAGGAATCTCCAGGGCGAAGTAGTATTCGCCGTCTTTCACGCCCTTGGAGGCATCCTCAGCCGAGGTCTCGGTCCAGGTCAGCTCTTTATTTTCGTGGAGGGCTTTGACGATCTGATCGCCGGCTTCAAGCTCTTTGCCCTGCACGGTGATGCCCTTATCGGAGTTCACCAATGCGATGGGCAGCTTGCTTACGTTGCCAAAGGGGTTCCAAAACGCCCAGAGGTAGAGCGCGGAGTACAGCAGTGGCATCAAAATCACTGCGACGATGGCCACGCGCGCGAGTTTTGCTCGTTTGAATCGGCGAAGTTCCGTGCCGATGTGGAATCCGGAAATCATTTCTCGTCCTTATGGTGGCGGCCGGTGTTCTCGGGCTGGAGGTGGCCTTCGTCGGTAAACAGTTCAATCTGGTGGTGCTCTACGCCCTCGACGGGGTTCACGGCATTGAGCACGACGGGGATCTTTTCTGCGATTCTTTGCAGCGAGTGCAGCAGCACCAGGCGATCTTCTTGTTCGCGAACCTGCTCAAAGTCGTCCATGACCAGCATCTTGATCTCGGCCCCATTGGCGGGCTTTAAGGCAAGGCAGATGCGCAACAAGATGCGATCCAGGCTGGAAAGTTGTGAGATATACACATCCAGTGGTGGTAGATCGCGGTGGCCAAATACGAAGGAACAAAGCTCGTCGCGGTAGGCCTCATCTGCTGGTTTGGTCCAGGAGATCCAGAGATTGGACCAAGCGCGGTGCTCGGTGAGGATCTCGTGAACCTTGACCGATCGGTCGAGGGCATCGATCGACTCAACGCCGGCGATGGCCACCATGTTGCGGATCTTTTTGGGCTCAGATTCGCCGAGGACGGTGATTTCGCCTTCGTTTACCTTCATGCGCCCGGAAATGGTGAGCGCGAGCGCGGTGCGGCCTGAACCGCCGCGCCCGTTGAGGATGGTGAGCCCTTCACCTGGGATTTCCACGTCGAGTGGGCCATATGCCGGGCCTTCCTCGCCTCGCACGGCAATGTCGTGGGCAACGACTGCCGGTTCTACCTCGACTGGGTCGCCGGAGGCTTCAACAGCGGGTTCAATTGCTTTTGCCAAGACCGTGATCTTTCTGCTGCTAGTACAGCCATTTGCGACCGTAAGTGAGTGTGTACCCTCCGGATAATAGGGCAAGCCGGAGTGTTTACAAAGCCGAAATGGTTGTTAAGTGGTCATTTTGTGTTGCGAAAGGCTATGCCATCAGAACTGAGAGCTAGATCATTTTCGCCTACTGTGTGTTCGCTAAAAAACACTAATCTTGAGGCTATACCACCTTCCCCTCGAAGGTGAACCCCTCAAATGTGGAGCCTAAAAGGAGGCGAATATGACCACCACAGTCAGCAGACCACCCAATCACGTGGAGCCTGAGCAGCTTGAACGTGACCATAGCACCTGGACACTCAAGAAAATTCTTCTATGGTCAGCCATCGCATTGCTCGGCGGCGTGGCCTGGGTGATGATCGCGATTGTGCGCGGCGAAACCGTCAACGGCATCTGGTTCGTATTCGCCGCGGTATGCAGTTACTTCATTGCTTATCGCTTCTACGCCAAATTCATCGAAGATAAACTCGTGCGCCCGGACGATTCCCGCGCCACACCCGCCGAATACAAAGAAGACGGCAAAGACTACATGCCCACCGACCGCCGCGTGCTCTACGGGCACCACTTCGCGGCGATCGCCGGCGCCGGACCGCTGGTTGGCCCAGTGCTTGCGGCACAAATGGGCTTTTTGCCCGGCACCATCTGGATCATCGTGGGCGTGATCTTCGCCGGCGCCGTCCAGGATTACCTCGTCCTGCACTTCTCCATGCGCCGCGGCGGACGTTCCCTAGGACAGATGGCCAAGGATGAACTCGGCCCCATCGGCGGCTATGCAGCAATCATCGCCACCTTGGCCATCATGATCATCATCACCGCCATCTTGGCCCTCGTGGTGGTCAATGCTCTTGGTGAATCCCCCTGGGGTGTGTTCTCGGTGGGTATGACCATCCCCATCGCGCTGTTTATGGGCATCTACCTGCGCTATATCCGCCCCGGTGCCGTGATGGAAGTATCGGTGATCGGCTTCGTGCTGCTCATCGCCGCCATTATCGGCGGTGGCTATGTGGGCTCCTCGGCGTGGGGCATTGAACACCTCACCCTCGAGCGCACCACCTTGGCGTGGGCTGTGATCATCTACGGCTTCGTGGCCGCCGTGTTGCCGGTGTGGCTCTTGCTCGCACCGCGCGATTACCTTTCTACCTTTATGAAGATCGGCACCATCGTCCTTCTAGCCATCGGCATCGTGGTGGTGCGCCCTGAGATCTCCGTGCCGGCAATGTCTGAATTTGCCTATCGTTCCGACGGCCCAGTCTTTACCGGCCCGCTGTTCCCCTTCCTCTTTGTCACCATCGCCTGCGGTGCGCTTTCTGGCTTCCACGCTCTGATTGCCTCTGGCACCACACCGAAGCTGGTAGAAAAAGAACGCCAGACCCGCTTCATTGGTTATGGCGGCATGCTCATGGAATCCTTCGTGGCCATCATGGCCTTCGTTGCGGCCTTGACGGTGGATCGTGGTATTTACTTCGCCATGAATGCAGGCCCCGGCGCCACACTTGGCACGGTGGAGGGTGCGGCAGCCTTTGTAAACTCCCTTGGGCTTAGCGGTGTGCATGTCACCCCCGATCAGCTTTCCGGTACGGCAGAGGCGGTAGGAGAGCACACCATCGTCTCTCGCACTGGCGGTGCTCCCACCCTTGCTGTTGGCATGGCGGGCATCATGCACCGAATGCTGCCTGGTCTGGATTTGATGAGCTTCTGGTATCACTTCGCCATCATGTTTGAGGCTCTCTTTATCCTCACCGCCGTGGATGCCGGCACCCGCGTTGCCCGCTTCATGCTCCAAGACACCCTGGGCAATTTCATTCCGAAATTCCAAGATTCTTCCTGGCGTTTGGGCGTGTGGATCACCACCGCAGTCATGGTTGCCGGCTGGGGCGGCATCTTGGTGTTGGGCGTGACCGATCCGCTTGGCGGCATCAACACCTTCTTCCCGCTTTTCGGTATTGCCAACCAACTGCTCGCAGCCATCGCCCTGGCCGTGTGCTTGAGCATCGCCGCGCATAAGGGCCGTGTGAAGTACCTGTGGATCATCATCGTTCCTTTGCTTTTCGACGTAGTGGTCACCGTCGTAGGGTCCTATTACAAGATCTTTTCTTCAGACCCAAAGATCGGCTACTGGGCCAACCACTTCAAGGCTAAAGAGGCCTTGGAATCGGGTGCCCAAAGCTATGGCACCGCCAGCTCTCCGGAGGCGATCGAAGCCGTGGTGCGCAATACCTTGGTGCAGGGTTCGCTTTCCATCCTCTTCGTGGTGCTTACCTTGATCGTGGTGGGAATCTCCGCCTTGCGCACCATCCAGGCGATTCGCACGAAGAAGATCGTGGATCACGATGATCCCTATGTGGAATCCCAGATCTACGCACCTGCAGATCTTGTGCCCACCCACTCCGAGCGCGAGCTTGAAAAGCAGTGGAAGCAGTACAAAGAAGCAAAGGCGAGGTCATGATCAAATTCCTCAAAGGCGTGATGGGTGCAGATAAATATGAGCGCTATGTGGAATTCCACGAGCGCTCCGGTTGCACCCATGCGCCAATGAGCCGCAAAGAGTTTTGGCGCGAGCACTACAAGGAACAAGACCGCAACCCAGGGGCGAGGTGTTGTTAGGGGTAATCTAATTGCGAAAAACCACACAAGGAGCATGACATGGTCGAAGCCCACCCGGTGCTAACAATTTTGCCACCGATCATCGCCATTACCTTGGCGATCATTACCCGCAAGGTGCTGTTAAGCCTTGGCCTCGGCATCATTGCCGCCGGCATCCTGCTGGCCAACTTTGCCCCGGGGGCTTCGATTGCCAATGTATGGAATGCCTTTGCCGCCAACTTCTATAGCGAAGGCGAAATCAATACAGGCTCCATTTACATCATGGTGTTCCTCTTGCTCCTTGGCGTGATCACCGCCCTGATCTTGATGAGTGGCGGTTCCGCAGCCTTTTCGGATTGGGCTGCCTCAAAGATCAAAAGCCGCAGGGGAGCCCAGGGCCTTGCAGTGCTGTTGGGCATCGCCATCTTCATTGATGATTACTTCAATGCACTTGCCGTGGGTCAAATTGCCAAGCCTGTGACCGATAAATACAGGGTGGCCCGCGCCAAGCTTGCTTACGTGATCGACTCCACCTCTGCTCCGGTGGCGGTGCTGGCACCCTTTTCCTCTTGGGGCGCATCCATCATCGGCCTGCTCGCCCCAGTGGTAGCGGCCTCGGCCTACACCGGAAGCCCCATGCAGGCCTTCCTCAGCGCCGCTGCCGCGAATTACTACGCCATCGGTGCTGTGATCTTCGTGCTGCTGGTGGTGTTCTTCCAAATCGATATCGGCTCCATGCGCCGCGAGGAGTACCGCGCCATTGCCAAGGGCGAAACCTTCTCTGCAGAAGACGAGATCCCCGGCGAGCTCTCCGAGGATCTGCCGGTGCATGATCCAGGCAAGATCCGCGCCCTGGTTATTCCCTTCATCGTCCTCGTCGTAGGCGTGGTGGGCACCATGATGATCACCGGTGGCCTTGAAGGTGGCTCCTGGTCTTTGCTGGACATGTTTGCCAACACCAAGGTCAATGAGTCGCTGATCATCGGCGGCACCTTGGGCACCATCGCGGCACTGGCCTGCTACATCGCCGTAACCCGCCAGAACCCCGATTTCCACGCAGGTGTGCTCGGACGCGGCGTTGCAGGTGGCGCAAAGTCCATGATGCCCGCCATTGCCATCTTGTTGCTGGCATGGACCTTGGGCAGCCTCATCGGAGAGCTCGGCACCGGCAACTACCTGGCCTCCCTGGTAGAAGGGGCAAATGTTTCGGTGAACTGGCTGATTCCTCTGATGTTCCTCATCGCAGGCTTCATGGCCTTTTCCACGGGCACATCCTGGGGCTCCTTCGGCCTGCTCATTCCCATCGCAGGTGAGATCATGGTCTCGCTGAATGAGCCAGACTTCCTCGTACCGGCCATCGGTGCAGTGCTCGCAGGCGCGGTGCTAGGCGATCACTGCTCACCGATTTCCGATACCACCATCTTGTCGTCCACCGGCGCTGGCTGCTCGCACATCGTTCACGTGGCAACCCAGTTGCCCTACGCACTCATTGGCGGCACCGCGGCGCTGCTTGGTTATGTCACGCTGGCGATCACTTCCTCTGCTGGCATTGGGCTCATCGTCACCCTGCTGAGCCTGCTGGCCTTCGCGCTGATTGCCAATAAGATGACCACCACGCTGGAGCATTCCGCTTGAGTGCTCGTGCGTGGCTGATCGCGGCGGCCATAGCCTATAACTCCTGGATCCTAGGCCCGCTGCTCAACCCAGCCCTCGATGCGCCTTTGGTGAGCGAACTCGCCGCCACCGGCCAACCTTGGGCATGGGTGTTCCGGGCGGGCGATCTGCTCGCGGTGTTGTTGCTGCTTCCCACCGTGCGCAAGGGCCATGTATTTTGGTGGCTCTTTTTGCTCTCCACCGCGGTTGAAGCAACATTCCCGCTCCACTGCGTTTCCCAATTCACCTCTGATGAACTGCTCAGAAGCGCTGCGTGCATGACGCCGAGCGCCTGGGCTCATGAGGTGAGTTCTACGTTCGCAGGCATCGGATCGATCGCCACCGTGATCTTCGCATGGCGCGCCGGGCACAAAGGCAGGCTCTTGGGCGCTCTCCACGTTATTGCGGTGCTGGTGCTCACTGCGGCGATTGTGCTTCAGCTTCCCGGCACCTTTGTGTTACAGCGCGTATCCATCATGGCGCTGAGCCTGTGGTGGATCTTCGCGTATGAGCGCAGCGATGGCTTCGGGCCGATCAAGCATCAAGCGGTGCGATCCCTGCATAGGCACAAAGAGCGCTGATAATTGCTGGGCTTGGCGGCGAAGTTTCCGCACCCAGCGCCCCGGCCTGCAAGCGTATGCGGCAATCACTACGGTTCGGGTGCGTAATGGGTGGCTGCGCTGTATCTCGCGTAACTCATTGGCCCAAAAGGAATAGGATCGCCACTCCTGCACGATTGCGCGCAAGGTGGCATGGGGGATGAGTTTTTCAATAGGTATGTGCAAGCACGCTTTTCGACGCTCCTCGTAGCTCCCATCCACCAAGATCAATCGAGTAAAGCGTTCGGGGTGCAGGCGGCAGGCGGCTTCGCCGATAAACGAAGCCATCGAGTGCGCCACAAGCTTTGCTCGTTCGATGCCGTGCGCATCCATCTGTTGCAGTAGCGATAGAACCTGATCTTCTAGATGAAATGCTTGCCCGGAGCCAAGGCGATCAAAGGCATAGGAGTGCGGCAAAAAGCTTCGAAGCTCGTCCCATGCGCTTGCAGGGATGGCCAGCCCGGGGAGTAAGACTACGGGGATCTTATGGTGATGATGCATTGCTTCTCGGGCCTACCCCAGGTGAGTGCGTGTTGTTTCACGCGAGTGAAGTGGAGCCGGCGACGAGAATCGAACTCGCGCTCTCAGCTTGGGAAGCTGATGTTCTGCCATTAAACTACGCCGGCGCTGGGTTCACTTTAGCACTTCGAGGTGAGACTCTGATAACCCTGCACTACACTGCAAATCGTGCTGTATTCCGACCACGACATCAAAGAGGCCATCGATGCCGGTGACCTCAAAATTGAGCCCTTTGCCCCCGAGCTGATCCAGCCTTCTTCGGTGGATGTGCGCATGGACCGCTTCTTCCGCGTGTTCAATAATTCGCGTTATACCCACATCGATCCGAAGCAGCAGCAAGATGAGCTGACCAGTTTGGTTGAGGTGGCCGAAGATGAACCCTTCGTGCTGCACCCTGGTGAGTTCGTGCTTGGTTCCACGCTGGAGAAGTTCACCTTGCCTGCTCATATGGCAGGCAGGCTTGAGGGGAAGTCTTCTTTGGGGCGTCTTGGTTTGCTTACGCACTCAACTGCGGGATTCATCGACCCCGGCTTCTCCGGCTACATCACTTTGGAGCTTTCCAATGTGGCAAATCTGCCTATCACCTTGTGGCCGGGCATGAAGGTTGGACAGCTCGCGCTGTTTAAGATGACGAGCCCGGCCGAGGTTCCTTATGGTTCTGGGGCTTTGGGCTCGAAGTATCAGGGGCAACGAGGCCCGACACCGAGCAAGGCTTACTTGAACTTTAGGTAAAAATATGCGAATCAGCGTCATTGGATGCGGTTACCTTGGAGCTACACATGCGGCCTGTTTGGCGGCGTTGGGCCATGAGGTGGTCGGCATCGATGTCGAAGAAGCAAAAATTCAGACTCTTCGATCCGGAAAAGCGCCCTTTTATGAACCCGGCTTGAACGAGTTGTTACAGAAAAACAACGAGAGGCTGCGTTGGAGCACTGAGCTTGCCGACGCAGCCTCTTGCTCTATCCACTTCCTCGCTGTAGGAACCCCCCAAGGCCAACAAGGCCTCGACCTGAGCGCCCTCGAATCAGTGGTGCGTGGGCTTGCAGGGGTACTGCAGGGTGAGGATCACTTGATCGTTGGCAAATCCACCGTGCCGCCCGGCACCGCGGCGCACTTGGAATCGCTATGCGATATTGAAGTGGCTTGGAATCCTGAGTTTTTAAGGGAAACCCGCGGCGTGGAAGATACGCTGCGACCAAGCCGCATCGTCATCGGTGCCCGCACTGCCCGAGCAGATCAGCTCCTGCGTGAACTGTGGGCCGTGCCCATTGGGCGTGGCTGCCCTGTAGTTTCGTGTGATCGCGAAACAGCAGAGATGGTCAAGCTGGCCTCCAATGCTTTCTTGGCCACCAAGCTGAGCTTTATTAATGCCATCGGAAACGTGTGTGTAGAAGTAGGTGCGGATACCTCCACTTTGGCCAAGGCCATGGGCTTGGACCCTCGTATTGGCCAGAAGTTTATGCACGCCGGCTTGGGCTTTGGTGGGGGATGCTTGCCAAAGGATATTCGTGGCCTTGGACATATTGCCGAAGAAGTGGGCGCCACCTCTGCTGTGGGGTTGCTACGCCATGTAGATGCAGTCAATGCTCGCCAGCGCCAGCGCGCCATCGAAGGTTTAGGCGATGTGCGCGGCAAGCGTGTGGCAGTGCTTGGCACCGCGTTTAAGGCGGGCACCGACGATACTCGCGATTCGCCAGCAATTGATGTGGCTTCGCAGATCAAAGCAGCCGGTGGCACACCATGTAGTTATGACCCGATGGCACCGTGTGACGTCGATAAGCTCGAAGCAGCCCTACGCGGTGCGCATGGTGTGGTGATAGCAACTGAGTGGCGAGAATTCGCCATGATTGATCCGGCGTGGGCCAGGGGGCTTGTGGTGGAACCACTGGTGGTGGACGCTCGCGGAGTGCTGGATAAAGGCGCCTGGCAAGCCGCCGGGTGGAAGGTGGTCAGACTCGCCTGAGTAAATAACCAACGCGAGATTTGGGCTTTGCTGCATCTTTGCGCTTAGATTTCAGCAGACAGGGCACACCCTCAGCCCTGGGCAAAGGAGCAAGCAACAGTGTCTAAAGCACGTGAAACCTTCGCCGGACGTTCCATGTTCATCTTCGCCGCCATCGGCTCGGCGATTGGACTCGGTAACATCTGGCGATTCCCCTATATCTCATACGATAACGGCGGCGGCGCCTTCCTCTTTCCCTACGTCATCGCCCTGCTGACTGCTGGTGTGCCGGTGCTCATCCTCGACTACGTACTCGGGCACCGTTTCCGCGGCTCGGCGCCACTTGTCTGGCGTCGAATTTCCAAGCGCACAGAAGCAGTGGGTTGGGTGCAGGTAGGCATTACCTTCATCATCGCCGTCTACTACTGCGTGATCCTCGCGTGGGCTGCCATGTACACCTGGTACTCCTTCAAGCTGAGCTGGGGTGAAGATCCCAACGCCTTCTTCTTCGAGCAGTACCTCCACGCCGATACCACCTCCCTGAACTCCACTGAGGTGATCTGGCCAATCTTTATCGTGCTTGGTGTTGTATGGCTTGCACTCACCGCCGTGATGGCGATGGGCGTGCGCAAAGGCATGGGTTTGCTTTCTCAAATCTCCGTGCCGGTGCTGATTCTGCTCTTCTTAATTCTTGTGGTGCGCGCCTTGTTCCTCCCCGGTGCCTCCGTGGGCCTCGAGGCATTTTTCACCCCCGATTGGTCGGCGCTGTTTAACCCGCAGGTATGGATGGCCGCCTATGGCCAGATCTTCTACTCGCTGGCTATCGCCTTCGGCATCATGATGACGCAGGCCTCCTACCTCAAGCGCCGCTCAGATATCTCCGGCCTTGGCGCAGTCGTTGGGCTTTCCAATTCTGCCTTCGAGGTGCTCGCCGGCATCGGCGTGTTCGCCACCTTGGGCTTTATGGCCGCAAGCCAGGGAAGCGCGGTAGATGAGGTTGTCAGCTCCGGCATTGGCCTGGCCTTTGTGGCCTTCCCAACCATCATCAACGCGATGCCAGGCGGCCCCTTCTTCGGCGTGCTGTTCTTCGGCTCACTCTTCCTCGCTGGTTTCACCTCACTGGTCACCATCGTGGAAGTAGTCGTTGCTGGCATCCAAGAAAAGCTCCACCTGGGTCGCCGCCGCGCATCGGTGCTCGTATGCATTGCCTGCGCCATTCCGTCCATGGTGTTCTTCCCCGTCACCACCGGCCTTGCCACCTTGGACATTGTGGATAAGTTCGTCAACGTGGTGGGCATCGTCTTTATCGCGCTGGTGTCCATTGTGCTGATCGGCTGGATACTCAAGCGCCTGCCTGAGCTGCGCGCCCACGTCAATGCCGTTAGCTCCATCCGCCTTGGTCGCTGGTGGGATCTCTCGCTGATGGTGATTACTCCCATCGTGCTGGGTACCACCTTCGTGCTGGAGGTAGCAACGTTGCTCAGCGAAGGCTATGAGGGCTATCCAAGTGGCAAGGTCCTGATCTTTGGCTGGGGCTTGGCTATCTTCCTCTACGGCGGGGCGCTGATTATGTCGAAGATTCCGTGGCCAAAGGGCACCATCGTCGATGGTCCGCCGCAGGGAGACTTCGGTGTTCCTCTAACGGGTAAGGGCGCGCCTTTTGGCCAGCATCTGGATAACCCCTATGAGTCTTTGAATGAGCGTCGAGCACGATTGGAGCGCAAGTAAATGTCGACAACAACAATCGTGGTGATGGTGCTCTACCTCGCAGTGGTGTGGGGTTTGCTGCTGGTTGCTGCAATCCACTTGGCTCGCACTGATGACGAGGCGATTGGAACACTAGGCGCCGCTGATCTTGATGATCTCCCCCAATACACACGCACATAACGCAACAACAGCCCGGGCTTCGGCTCGGGCTTTTGCTTTTCGACGAACCCCTGTACCCGCTGAGTTCTATGGCCTAGCCCTATGCCGCGCGTGGCGAGGGGCTTTGTGTTCTCGGGGCGTAGTCCAAGCGGCAATCAAGGTGGTGATGGGGACGGCAAGCGTGAGCGCCAAGATGCCGATCGCTGAACGCAGCAACTCGGTGGCCATGACGTCGCTGGTGAGTGTCTGCGACAGGGAGCGTTCAGAAAGGCTGAGGAGTAACAGCAGCGGCAAAGATGCGCCGGTGTAAGTCAGAACCAAGGTGTACATCATGGAGGCGATATGATCTTGCCCCACCTTCATGGCGCCAAAGAAAAGGCGCAGGGGACGTGCCTTGGGGTCTAGGGAGGAAAGTTCTTGCACCGTGGATGCCTGCGCAATAGTCACGTCATTGAGCACTCCCAAGGCGCCGATAATAAAACCGCACAGCATGAGCCCCTGAATAGATACTTCCGGCAAATACAGCAGGACTTGGAGGTTATCCTCCTGGCCCAAGCCGCGAACATGCGTGTGTTGGAGCGAAAGCTGCGCCAGGGCTGCGGCAACGCATAGGGCTGTCAACGTTCCTGCTAATGCGGAAGCGCTTTTCCAATTCATGCCGTGCACAAAGAAAACGGCGAGCAGGAGGATCACTGAGCCGCTGAGCAACGCCACGGCTGCCGGATTGGTGCCATTGGCAAGCGCCGGCAGGGTGAAGATCGCCACCACCGCCATTGCCATAACCAGGCCAATGATTGCGCGTACCCCTCGCCATAACGCAAGGGCACTGACAGCGGCGATGGTCAGCAGCGCCCATAGCAGCAGCGGGGTATCACGTTTGAAATCCACGAACGCGAGCTGCTCATTGAGCAAGATGTGTTGGCCTACTTCAAGATCCGGCTCGCCGGGGGTTCCGGTGTTCAGGATTAAGGTTCTGTCGCCGTCTGCGAGCTCGGCAATGACCCAGGTGCAATTGGCGTCTTGGCCTGGAATGTGGCGCGGTGAGGTACTAAAACGCTGACCCACCTGATCGCTGGTGCAACTGCCCTCGGTGACGGCGACGACGGTGGCGTCGACAAGCTTTTGCCCAAGGCTGAATGTTTGGCTAAAGCTCGGGGCAACTTCGGGGGCCGTGCGTGGCCAAAATACGACGAGGCCAATCGCGGTGCCGAGCGTGCAGCAAAGAAGAAAGATGATGAGCAAGCGCTGGGGTAGGGACTTGCTCATTGGCTGATGCTCCTTATTGCTTATAGTCGGCGAGGAAGTTGCCTAGGCGGTCCAGAGCCTCGGAGAGCTGGGAGGCCCAGGGGAGGGTGACTACTCGGAAGTGGTCGGGCTTATCCCAGTTGAAGCCGGTGCCTTGCACCATCAAGATTTTTTCTGCGCGCAACAGATCCAGCATGAGCTGGGCGTCGTCATGAATATCATAGTAGTTGAGATCGATTTTCGGGAAGGCGTAGAGCGCGCCCATGGGCTTCACACAGCTAATGCCAGGGATCTGGTTCAGCTTCTCGTAAGTGACATTGCGCTGTTCGGTCAAGCGGCCGGAGGCGGAAGTGAGATCATAAATCGACTGCCTACCGCCTAATGCCACCTGGATGGCGTGTTGGGCTGGAACATTGGGGCACAAGCGAGTACCGGCGAGCAAGTCCAAGCCTTCAATAAAACCGCGTGCATACTGCTTGGGACCAGTCACCACCATCCAGCCGGCGCGGTAGCCAGCCACGCGGTAGGCCTTAGACAAGCCGTTGTAGGTGATGCACAGCAGGTCGGGTGCCAGGGTGGCAATGGAGATGTGCTCGGCATCGTCATAGAGGATGCGATCATAGATCTCATCAGCAAGAATCAGCAGGTCATGCTCGCGGGCAATGTCCACGATCTGCTGCAGCACCTCGCGCGAATACACCGCACCCGTGGGATTATTCGGGTTAATCACCACGATGGCCTTGGTGTTTTCATTTACCTTAGATTTGATGTCCTCGATGGAAGGGTTCCAATCGTCTTCTTCATCGCACAGGTAATGCACCGGCTTACCACCGGCCAGGGAAGTCGCGGCCGTCCACAGGGGATAGTCCGGCTTGGGAATGAGCACCTCATCGCCGTCGTTGAGCAAGGCCTGGGTGGTCATGGAAATCAGCTCTGACACACCATTGCCCAGATAAACGTCCTCCACGTCGAAGGAGGGGAAGCCGGGGATCACCTCATAGCGAGTCACAATGGCTCGGCGCGCAGGGATGATGCCCTTAGAAGTGGAATAGCCCTGAGAGGTGGGCAGCGCGGCGATCATGTCGCGCATAATCACATCGGGTGCCTCAAAGCCGAAGACGGCGGGATTACCGGTGTTGAGCTTTAGAATGCGGTGCCCGTCGAGCTCCATGCGCTCGGCTTCCGCCGTCACTGGTCCGCGAATCTCATAGAGCACATCTTTTAGCTTCTCGGACTGGTCAAAAGTGCGGCGAATGCGACGCTGGTTCTCGTTGCTGCTCATTCCCACATGTTAGCGCTGACGGAAGCGCTTGAGAACATCAGAGGCAATTTCTGTTGCCGCCGTATTCATTTCCTCGCGACGCATCTTGCGCTGGGCGCGCTGCTGCGCCTTTTGCGCTTGAGCCTGAGCCTCTAAGGCCGCAATTTCCTGGCGCTGTGCGGCAGTGATTTCGCGGATGCGCTGCCGTTCCAACTGCTTAGGGCTTGGGGCATGCCAAGAAGCAGGGCCTACCTTCATCACATAGAGCAGGATGTACACGGCTGGGATGAGGAAGAAGAGCGGAGCAAGCTGCTCCCAACCCGAGATAAGCGCCAGCACAGCGACGGAACTTAAACCCATGATCCCGCCACGGATATTGCGCCCCGACTTCCGCGAAGCCTCGATCTCCTCCAAGCTGTACATCTGCGTTGGAGCAATAGCGCGCTGATGCTGGGGAAGATCGTCGAACATCTGAAGCAGTTCGCTTCGCATGGTGGCCGCAGCCACTTGCTGCACGCGCTCGTCATATTCCACAAACGTCAGGCGCCCTTGGGCGTAGTGGGCACCAAGTTGCTCCATTGCTTGTCGACGTTCTTCGTCGCCAATTCGGTAATCGGGTGAATACGGGTTAGTCATTTTCCTCCTCCTGCTGCTGATTAAGTGTAGGCGCTGGAGGCACCGGTGGTGCCGGTGGTGTGGCGTTGCCGGGTGCGGGTGGTGTTGCTTTACCCGGCGCAGGTGGTGTGGCGTTGCCCGGAGCGGGTGGCGCTGGTGGCGCGGGAGGCGTTGCACTACCGGGTGCTGGAGGCGTGGCTTTACTTGGGGCAGGTGGTGTGGCGTTGCCCGGAGCGGGTGGCGTTGCAACACCGGGTGCTGGAGGCACGGGTGGTGCCGGTGGCTTCGCCCCGCCGGGCGCTGGTGGCGTGGCTTTACCTGGCGCAGGGGGTGTGGCCCCACCGGGTGCGGGCGGCACGGGTGGTGCTGGTGGCGTTGCTTTACCTGGCGCGGGAGGCGTTGCACTACCGGGTGCTGGAGGCGTGGCTTTACTTGGGGCAGGTGGTGTGGCGTTGCCCGGAGCGGGTGGCGTTGCAACACCGGGTGCTGGAGGCACGGGTGGTGCCGGTGGCTTCGCCCCGCCGGGCGCTGGTGGCGTGGCTTTACCTGGCGCAGGGGGTGTGGCCCCACCGGGTGCGGGCGGCACGGGTGGTGCTGGTGGCGTTGCTTTACCTGGCGCGGGAGGCGTTGCACTACCGGGTGCTGGAGGCGTGGCTTTACCTGGGGCAGGTGGTGTGGCGTTGCCCGGAGCGGGTGGCGTTGCTTTACCTGGAGCGGGAGGCGTCGCTCCGCCGGGTGCTGGAGGCGTGGCTTTACCTGGCGCTGGTGGCGTTGCCCCGCCGGGTGCAGGAGGCGCGGCTGGTGCCGGAGGCGTTGCACCACCTGGAGCGGGAGGCACGGGTGGCGCTGGTGGTGTGGCTTTACCTGGCGCAGGAGGCGTTGCCCCGCCGGGTGCGGGAGGCGTCGCTTTACCTGGGGCAGTGGGTGTGGCTCCGCCGGGTGCGGGAGACGTCGCTTTACCTGGGGCAGGAGGCGTCGCTCCGCCTGGTGCAGGAGGCGTGGCTCCACCGGGTGCTGGAGGTGTGGCTTTACCTGGTGCCGGTGGCGTTGCCCCACCAGGTGCAGGAGGCGTTGCCCCACCTGGCACAGGAGGTGCGGCTGGTGCTGGCGGTGTAACCCCACTGGGAGCTGGCACGGCAGGGGCAGGCTTGCTTTGGGTGGCAGATTCTGGGGTAGGAGGCGTCTGTGGCTTTTCCGTTTTCCTGCGCATCGGCTCGTCCAAGAAGGCAGGTTCGTGACGAGGCGGCAGTTGGCCGTCGATAAGCACGGCATCGCGAAGCATTTGGGCTACGTCTTTCACGGCCGGGCGGGACTCTTGGGTTTTGACGCCCGTGGTGAGCATGGTGTTGCAGAAGGGGCAGCCTGTGGCGATTTCCTCCGCACCCGTTCCCACTGCTTCGGCGGCACGATTTTCATTGATGCGGGTGCCGATGGTTTCTTCCATAAACATGCGCGCGCCACCTGCGCCACAGCAGAAGCCCTCGTTTTTATTGCGAGGCATCTCTTGAAGCTGCACGCCGGAAACGCCGAGGAGTTCGCGCGGGGGATCAAACACCTTGTTGTGGCGGCCCAAGAAACAGGGATCGTGGTAGGTGATCGGCTTGCGGTTTTCTGCACTGCGCGGCACGGGCTTGAGTAGGCCTTCGCGCACCAGGCGGTTGAGCAACTGCGTGTGGTGGAAGACCTCAAAGTGCCCATCAAAGTCCGGGTACTCGTTGAGCAGGGTATTAAAGCAGTGCGGGCAGGTGGTGATGATCTTGCGCCTGGGCATGCCCTCAAAGGCGGCGTTGAGCGTTTCCACGTTCTCGGTGGCCAGCATCTGGAAGAGGAACTCGTTGCCCGCGCGTCGCGCCGGGTCGCCGGTGCAGGTTTCGTCCTTGGAAAGCACCGCGAATTTCACGCCAGCGGTATGCAGCAATTCCACGACAGCGCGGGTGGTCTTGCGGGCTTCATCATCGAAGGCGCCGGCGCAACCAACCCAGAAGAGGTACTCGAATTCTTCTACGCCCTCGCTAATGACCGGCACTTCGAGGCCATCGCGGCGTGCCTCTTCAATCCAAGTGGCGCGCTCGCGGGCGTTGCGGCCCCAGGGGTTGCCCTTGGTTTCAAGGTTTTTAAACAGGCTGGTCAGCTCGGAGGGGAACTGGGATTCGGCCAACACTTGGAAGCGGCGCATGGCGGAAACGTGGTCGAGGTGTTCAATATCCACGGGGCATTGCTCCACGCAGGCACCGCAATTGGTGCAGCTCCACAGCACGTCTTCGCTGATCACATCACCGACGATCGGGCCGAGTGAACCTCCGATGGCCGCATCACGCAGATCTGTCATGAGCATCTTGGGGCTCAAGGGTTTTTCCGTATGCCATGCGGGGCATTGTTCCTGGCAGCGGCCGCACTCGGTGCAAGTGGTGGCGTCGAGAAGCATCTTCCAGGGAGCATCTTCGAGCGTTCCCACGCCCACCGATTCCTCCAAATCGATGGTGGGCAGGCCGCCGAGTGCTTTGGAGTCGATATTGCGGCGGAAGAAGATGTTGAAAAATGCCAAGAAGCGGTGCCAGGCCACACCCCAGCGCAGGTTCAATGCGATCACCACGAGCCACACCATGCCGCTTAAGAGCTTGACTAAAGCAAAGATGCTCACCAGGTTTGGCGAAGCCGGAAGGAGCGTGGCGATGTGGCGGGTGAGGAAGTCTGCCCAGGTGGCGTGGCCATAGGTGGCGATTTTGCCGGCCTTGACTAAGAGCATGCCGGCGCCTTCGATAAACACCACGGCCTCTACAAAGAAAGCGGCAATGGAGTTCGAGCCGTAGAAGCGGGCAAGGCGCTTACGCCCGCCGATGCTCAAGCGAAGGGCAAACAGGAAGGTAATGCCTGCAACCGTGCCGATGGCTAAGACCTCTTCTAGGAAGTGGTAGATGCTCCAGGAAGAAAGCAGCGGCCAACCGCCGGCGGGGTCGAAGGTTTGGATATAGGCCTCGAACCACACCAGGGAACCGATGATGAAGCCCAACATGACAAACCAGTGGGCAATTGCCACCGCTGGTTTGCGCATCATTTCGGTGTGGAAGAAGACTTCCTTGAGCATCACTGCGAGGCGTCGTAGTGGTTGATCGCTGCGCCCAGGGGAGGGGCGGCCGCTGCCGATGAGGCGATAGAGCCGAGCGACCGCGGCGATGAACATCCCCCACGCGGGAAGGGACAATACGATGCCGATGATGCCAAGGGTAGTTTGCACGTTGTTTACCTTAGAGCCTTTGCGTGGGCATGACGCACCATCTCGTCCCATTCGACGATTTTTTTGCGTTCGCGTCCTTCTTGTTGGCCGAGGGTGCGTTCTTGTTGGTCGAGTTGGTACCAGCCGTCCCAGGTGGTGATGGGGATGTTGTTGGTGCTCAGGTGGTTGATGATGGCTTGGGGGTCGCGGTTGGGTGCTGGGGTGAGGTGGCCTTGGTTCCAGTCGTTTAGCAATGCGGTGGTGGTTTCTTTGGCGTCGGATTTGGTGTTGCCGATTAAGCCTACGGGGCCGCGCTTGATCCAGCCGGTGGCGTAGAGGGCTGGGATGGGTTCGCCATCGGTGGTGGTGACGTGGGCGCCGTCGTTGGGGATGGTGTGGGTGGTGGTGTCGAAGGGCACGCCGGTAATGGGGGTGGAGCGGTAGCCGACGGCGCGGTAGACGGCTTGGACGTCCCAGTCGGTGGTGGTGCCGGTGGCCTGGACGTTGCCGGTGCCGTCGAGTTGGGTGCGTTCGGTGCGCAGTCCGGTGACGTGTCCGTTGGTGCCGAGGATTTCGGTGGGGGATTCGAAAAAGTGGATGAACAGTTTGTGGGGTGCGCCTTTGGGTTCGCGCATGGCGTAGGCCTCTAAGGTTTGGCAGACGAGGTCTTGGGATTTGGATTCGTGGCGGGTGGTAATCGAGGCGTCGTCGTAGTCGATGTCTTCGGGGTTGACGATGACTTCGATGGTGTCGGAGTGGTCGAGTTCTTTGAGTTCGAGTGGGGTGAATTTGGCTTGGGCTGGGCCGCGTCGGCCGAAGACGTGGATTTCTTTGGCCTGGTTTTGTTTGAGGGTGTGGTAGACGTTGTCGGGGATTTCGGTGGTGTGGAGTTCGTCGGCGGTTTTGGCAAGGATGCGTGCGACATCTAATGCGACGTTGCCGACACCGATGACGGCAACGCGTTCGGCGCTTAGGTCCCAGGTGCGTTGGAAGTCGGGGTTGCCGTCGTAGAAGCCGACGAATTCGCCGGCGCCGTAGGAGCCTTCTAGGTCGGTGCCGGGGATGTTAAGGTCGCGGTCATCGGTGGCGCCGGTGGCGAAGATGATGGCGTCGTAGTATTCGCGGAGTTGATCGATGGTGATGTCGTTGCCGACGTCGACGTTGCCGATGAGGCGGATCTGTGGTTTGTCGAGGATGTTGTGCAGGCTGGTGATGATGCCTTTGATGCGTGGGTGGTCTGGTGCGACGCCGTAGCGGATTAGGCCGAAGGGTGTTGGCATGCGTTCGATGAGGTCGATGGTGACGTCTTGGCCGGATTTGATTAACAGGTCCGAGGCGTAGATCCCGGCGGGCCCGGCACCAACAACAGCAACACGAAGGCTTGGCATAAAGGTTCCTTTCAAAGAAATGGACTAAGTGGTCTAGAAAATTACGCATGACGGCTTGTTTGACGCAATTTATAGCCGTATTTTCATTCATTGCAGTATTTATTCACGCTGTCAAAAATTTTTTATTAGCAGGTCACAGTGTATAAAAGGCTGGCAGACCGGAAAGTATGTACCAAATAGACTAGTCGGTATGGCTATTGTTCCTTAGCAACGCATTGCAGCCCATGCAGCAGTACATGCGGCAGCCCATGAAGCAGTACATGTGGCACCCGATGAAAAGGAACACACCATGACCACCACCACGGCAAAACCTAGAACCCAAAGGGCTCGCCCACGCAAGCCCGAAGGGCAGTGGAAGATCGACGGCACCACACCCTTAAACGACGACGAGCGCATCAAACAAGAAGATGAAGGGCTCTCCGCCAAACAGCGCGTGATCGACATTTACTCAAAACAAGGCTTCGCCTCGATCCCCGCAGAAGACTTAGCCCCGCGCTTTAAGTGGCTCGGGCTGTATACCCAACGCAAACAAAATCTCGGCGGCGAACTCACCGGGCAATTAGATAATTCCGAGCTCCAAGATGAGTTCTTTATGATGCGCGTGCGCTTCGACGGCGGGCGTGTGACCCCACAGCAGCTTCGCGTGGTGGGAGAAATTTCCCGGGATTTCGCCCGATCCACCGCCGATTTCACCGATCGCCAAAATATCCAACTGCACTGGATCCGCATCGAAGATGTCCCAGAAATCTGGGATCGGCTTGAGGCGGTAGGCCTTTCCACCCTCATGGGCTGCGGCGATGTCCCGCGCGTGATCCTAGGCTCCCCGGTCGCTGGGGTTGCCGCCGATGAGATCATCGATGCCACCCCGGCAATTGATGCCATCGTCGAGGACTATTTGCTGCGGCCTGAATTCCAAAACTTACCGCGCAAGTTCAAGTCGGCCATCTCCGGCAACGCCCGCCAAGACGTCACCCACGAAATTCAAGACGTCGCCTTTATCGGCCTTGAACACCCAGAATATGGGCCCGGATTCGAATGCTTTGTTGGCGGTGGGCTATCCACTAACCCCATGCTTTCGCGCTCTTTAGGTGCATGGGTTCCACTTGAGCGCGTACCGGAAGTATGGGCTGGTGTAGCAGGCATTTTCCGCGACTATGGCTTTCGGCGCCTGCGCAATCGCGCCCGCTTAAAATTCCTCGTGGCCCAATGGGGCATTGAAAAATTCCGTCAGGTGCTCGAAGAGGAATACCTAGAAGCCCCGCTTATCGACGGCCCCTCTGCCCCCATCCACCAGGGTGCGCGTGACCACATCGGTGTGCATCAGCAGCGCGATGGTCGCTTCTATGTGGGCGTGAAACCCACCGTTGGGCACGCCACTGGCGAACAGCTCATCCAGATCGCCGAGGTAGCTGAGGCCTTTGGCATTCAGCGCATCCGCACTACGCCGGATAAAGAACTGCTCTTTCTCGATGTAGAAGAACGCGACGTTGCTGCGCTTTCCAAGGCCCTTGATGCCACCGGCTTGTACTCCACGCCGAGTGAATTTCGCCGCGGCATTATCTCCTGCACCGGCTTGGAGTTTTGCAAGCTGGCGCACGTTACCACCAAAGCCCGGGCCATTGAGCTCGTCGACGAGCTCGAAGCTCGCCTTGGTGATCTTGACGTTCCCTTGAAGATTTCACTGAATGGCTGCCCCAATTCCTGTGCTCGCACGCAGGTGGCAGACATTGGGCTCAAAGGCCAAACCGTCACCGATGCCGAAGGCAACCGCGTTGAAGGCTTCCAAGTACACCTCGGTGGCGCACTGGGCCTGGAGTGGGGAAGGAAGCTGCGTGGGCACAAGGTAATCGCCTCCGAGCTTGGCGATTATGTGGTGCGCGTAGTGGAGAAGTTCAAGCAGCAACGCGAAGAAGGCGAGCAGTTCCGTGATTGGGTACTGCGCGCCAGCGAGGAGGACCTGCAATGAAATTTCGTCGCAAACCAAACCCTAACCGCAACCACCCATTGCACTGCCCCTATTGCGCCAGCGAAGAACTCTTTCCGGCAGAAGAAAGCGACTTCGCCTGGAGCTGTGTTGCCTGCCTGCGCGTGTTTGAGGTGCTCTTCCACGGCCAAAACGCCCCCGAGCACCAGCCCGAACCAGCCCTATCCACCTCCGAGGCAATCGCCCGATCCGTAGCGAAGGTCAAAGCATGAACCACGCACTCGATAGCGCCGTCAAAAGCGCAGAAGAGATCCTCACCTGGGCCGATGAGCATGTCCAAGGTCCTATCGCGGTGACGTTATCTATGGAAAACACGGTGCTGGCAGAGTTAGCCAACCGCTATCTTCCCCGCGCAGACTTCCTCTTTTTAGATACCGAGTACCACTTCCCGGAAACTCTTGAGGTGGCAGACGCGGTAGAGCAGCGCTATCCCCAAACACTCGTGCGCGCCACCGCCGAGCTGAGCAAAAAAGAACAAGACCAAAAGTATGGCCCCATGCTCTATATGCGAGATCCCGGTGCTTGCTGCCAGATGCGCAAAGTAGCACCGCTGCACAACACCTTGGCCAACTACGCCGGTTGGGTCACTGGTATCCGCCGCGCCGATGGGCCAAGCCGGGCCGATGCTCCTGGCGTGAGCAAGGATGCGGCTGGGCGTTGGAAGATCTCTCCACTGATTCATTGGTCGCTGGAAGATACCGAGGCATTTATCCAATCCGAAGGCCTGATTCGCCATCCGCTGACTACCCAGGGCTATCCCTCCATTGGCTGTGCTACTTGCACGCTTCCGGTAAGCCCCGGGGATGATCCGCGCGCTGGGCGTTGGGCCGGGCATAAGAAGACCGAATGTGGCCTGCATGTAGAAGGAGCTCGCTCATGAACACTCAAACCCTCACCCCGCACTTACAAGATCTAGAAAACGAGTCCATCCATATTTTGCGCGAGGTAGCCGGGCAATTTGATACCCCTGCGCTGCTATTTTCCGGTGGCAAGGATTCGGTGGTGGTATTCGAGCTCGCCCGGCGTGCCTTCGCCCCGGCAAAGGTGCCCTTTGAGCTTTTGCACGTTGATACTGGCCATAACTTCCCCGAGGTGATTGCATTTCGCGATGATCTGGTTCGGCGCACCGGGGCGCGTTTGCATGTGGCGTATGTGCAGGACTGGATTGATCGAGGCGAGTTGCAAGAACGTTCCGATGGCACCCGCAATCCGCTGCAAACTGTGCCGCTGGTAGAGACGATCGAAGCCCGCGGCTATGACGCAGTGCTTGGCGGGGCTCGCCGCGATGAGGAGCGAGCCCGGGCAAAAGAACGTGTGTTTTCTGTGCGCGATGCTTTTGGTGGTTGGGATCCGCGCCGGCAGCGCCCTGAATTGTGGAACCTTTATAACGGCGGCCATCAGCCTGGTGAAAACGTGCGCGTATTCCCGATCTCCAATTGGACGGAACAGGATATTTGGGAATATATCGCCGCCCGCAACATTGCATTGCCTCCAATTTATTTTGCCCATGAGCGCGAGGTCTTCGAGCGCGACGGCATGTGGCTGAGCCCAGGTCCTTGGGGTGGCCAAGACCAACCCTTAGAAACCAAGCAGGTGCGCTATCGCACGGTGGGGGATATGTCGTGCACGGGTGCGGTGCTTTCGCAGGCCAGCACGGTTGAAGAGGTGATTGCCGAGGTAGCCACCTCCACCATGACCGAGCGGGGAGCGACCCGCGCCGACGACAGGCTCAGCGAATCTGCCATGGAAGACCGTAAAAAGGAAGGCTATTTCTGATGACTCTCACCGCCCTTGCCCAGCGCCAAACCCTACGCCTGTGCACCGCAGGATCCGTCGACGACGGCAAATCCACCTTCGTTGGCCGTCTGCTGCACGACACTAAATCTGTGCTCGCCGATCAGCTCGCCAGCGTAGAGCGCACCTCCGCCGATCGTGGCTTTGAAGGCCTTGACCTTTCTTTGCTTGTCGACGGCCTGCGTGCCGAACGCGAACAAGGCATCACCATCGATGTGGCCTATCGTTATTTCGCCACTGACAAACGCGCGTTTATCCTCGCCGATACTCCAGGCCATGTGCAGTACACCCGCAATACCGTCACCGGCGTTTCTACCTCCGAGGTAGTGGTGTTGCTCGTCGATGCCCGCCACGGCGTGGTGGAACAAACCCGCCGCCACGCGCAGGTGGCTGCGCTGCTGGGTGTGCATGATGTGATCCTGGCAGTAAACAAGATTGACTTGGTTGGCTTTGATGAGGCCACCTTTAGAGCCATCGAGGCCGAGTTCCACGCGCTCGCTGCACAACTTGGCATCCAGCGCCCCAAGGCTGTGCCCATTTCTGCGTTGCGCGGCGATAATGTGGCCGAGCCTTCTTCCAATATGAGCTGGTATGAAGGCCCCACGGTGCTGTCGTTGTTGGAGCATATTGAGCTACCGGAGCCGGATTTTGATCATTTCCGTTTCCCCATTCAGTACGTGATCCGCGACCACGCCAGCGATTACCGAGGCTATGCCGGCCAGGTGCACACCGGGCGCGTGCGCGTAGGCGATGAGGTGCTGCTGCCGGGGCATCGTCGCAGCACAGTCGTCGGTATTGATGGTGGTGTCGGTGATGCAGGCGATTCCATTGTCTTGCGCCTTGCCGATGATATTGACCTCTGCCGTGGGGATCTCATCACCGACGAGCACCGCCCGGAAGACGTGCGCGAATTTGAGGCCACCGTGGTAAGCCTGCACGAGCAGGGCCTGCGCCAAGGCCAGCGTGTGGCCATTCGTTATGGATCCTCGCTGCAAAAAGCCAAGATCCTTGAGGCACCTACCCTGGAGCTGAACGATATTGCCAAGGTGCGCGTGCTGCTTGCCCGCCCGCTTCCCATCGAGGCCTATGCTGCCCGCGGCAAGGTGGGCGCCATGCTCTTCGTCGACGAGCACAGCGGCGACACATTGGCTGCGGGGCTTTCGTGAGCGCGCTGGTCACACTCGCGCACGGTTCGCGCCATCCGGGTGCCGATGTAGCAACGCTGAGCTTTCAAGCCGGCGCCAAGGCCGTTGCCTACTTGGATTTTTCCGAAGACACCTTGGCTGCTGTTGCAAAGCGGCTCCAGGAACACCTGGTGGTCGTGCCGCTGCTGTTTAGCAACGCCTTCCATGCCCGCTTCGACGCACCGCAGGCAGCGCGCGAGGCCGAGGCTTTTGCCCCGATCACCCTGGCTCGCCCCCTGGGGATGGGCCAGGACATTATCGCCGCGCTGCCTAAGCCACAAGCCACCCCGGTGCTATTTCATGTGGGATCCAAGCGCAGCACCGAGGCCCAAGCACTAGCTCAGCATTTGGGCTGGTTGGAGGTGGCCGCCACCCAAGGGGGAGTGGCTGAGCTTCGCGCGCTGAGCCGCAAGCATCCCCGCCTGCATGTGATCCCACTGTTTGTCACCGATGGCCTATTACTTGCCCAAGCCCGCGAGGCTGATTATCCCGGCGAGGTCATCTTTGATCAGCCCCTTGGCATCAAACTTTCGCCCATTATCCGCGCCCGATTTGAGGAGGCAGTATGAAAAAGCTGCTAGTCATTGCCATCGCTGGTGCTGCAGCCCAGCTTGTCGACGGCGGCATCGGCATGGGTTTCGGTGCGCTTTCTACCTCCATGCTGATCTTTTTGGCAGGGCTTGGCCCTGCCCAGGCCAGCGCGGTGGTGCACACCGCAGAGGTGGGCACCACGTTATGTTCTGGGATTAGCCACTGGAAATTTGGCAATGTGGATGCCAAGGTGCTGCTGAAAATTGGTGTGCCCGGGGCCATCGGCGCCTTCCTAGGTGCCAATGTGCTCACGCAGCTTTCCACTGAGGCGGCAAGACCAATTACCCAAACCATCTTGGCGCTGATTGGCGTGAACCTCTTGTGGCGTTTTGCCCGCGGCAAGGCGCGCAGCGTGCATCGTTCCTATCGTGGCGGAGTGCTTGGTTGCTTGGGGCTTTTTGGTGGCTTTATCGACGCCTCCGGTGGCGGTGGCTGGGGGCCTGTGACCACCTCATCGCTTTTGAGCATGGGCAGGCAATCCCCGCGCAAGATCGTAGGTACTGTCAGCGCCGCGGAATTTCTTGTGTCACTATCTGCCACTCTTGGTTTTGCCTTCGGTATGCGCGAGGCACTGTTAGAAAATATTGGCGCGATCATCGCGCTGCTCATCGGTGGCGCGATCACCTCACCTATTGCCGCCTGGCTCATTTCACGCATCAACCCCACCGCCCTTGGTGGGCTGGTGGGCACTGCGCTGATGGTGATTAACGTGCCAGGCCTGCCGCTGAAGTTGATCTTGCTGGCCGTTGGCCTGGGGGTAACGCTTCGAAGCGTTATTAGAAGCAAACAGGAGCGCCCGTTGCGGTCGCGAGTAGTGCGTGCCACTGAGCCAGAGAATATCCGGCAGGAAGATTTAATCCACCAAGCCAGGTAGTGGTGGCAATGCCACGGGCCTGAAGCGCCTTGAGGGGGTCGCTCAGATTCCCGGAGGTGCTAAAGATGGCTTTGGATACGCGCGCTTTGGCCTCGATTTCCACCTGGAAGTTGGTGTCGAGCACCAGGTCGTAGAGGGAGTCTAATTCGGTATCCGCGGGCACGTTGCCGATAAAGCGCACGGTAGAGGCGCTTGGCTTGCCCTTGCCATAGGGGGCGAGGCCTGCAGGTGCTGGGGCTTGATCGATGAGGTCGATGTGCATGGGGCGCTTGCAGGACATGAGGAGGTCCGAGAGGTAAAGGCCAGTGGCATTTGCGCCGACAACTGCGATGCGAAGCATGAGGATCCTCCTTCTAGACTAACTAGTCTGCAAATATAGCACTAAGTGGTTCAGGAAGGAAGCACTTTCTAGACCAAGTGGTACGGTTTGTGGCATGCCCCTCTACATCGCAGCCACCGAAGCAGAAGCAAAGTACCTGGATAAACCCGTTGTTATCAGCGGAATCGGCACCCTTGCTGCAGCTATTACCCTGTGCAAGGAATTATCGCGCTCCACCCCAGATCGTGTGATTAACTTCGGCACAGCCGGCGCCCTGGCCCCGATGAGCGGCGAATTCGAAATCACTGAGGTAATCAAGCATGACTTTGATACCGAAACGCTCAAGGCAATCACCGGACTCGACATACCCAACCGCATCACCCTGTCACCCATCACCGGCTTGCCCCAGGCACGGCTTGCCACCGGCGATAGCTTTATTGGCTCAAGCCAACAACGCCAGGCCCTACAAACAAGGGCAGATCTATGCGATATGGAAGGCTATGCCATCGCCGCAGTCTGCGCGGCCTTCGAGGTGCCCTGCACCCTGATTAAGCAGGTCAGCGACAACGCCGACGAGCAAGCAGCACGCACCTGGGCGCAGGCAGTAGAGCTGGGGGCGCAACGCCTGGCCGATGCCATAGCCAAGCTTTAGCGTGGGCGTCGAAAAGCTACTACCCCCAGTTCATTTTCCGTTCACTTTTACTGTGCATAGTCATCTCGAGACTCTCGACATCGCAACGTGAAAGTGACCCTTCCATGTCCAATAGTGCGGCGGATACATCCAACGACAAATACTGGCATCTCACCTTTGGCGGCATGCTCGGTATTACCGTGCTCGCCTTCTTCCTCTGGGCCAACGGCTATGTTTCACCCGAAGCAAACCGTGCAGTGCTGATCACCACCATCGTGTTCGGCGTATTCATGGCCTTCAACATTGGCGGCAACGACGTCGCCAACTCCTTCGGCACCTCAGTCGGTGCCGGCACCCTCACCATGAAGCAGGCCCTGCTGGTAGCGGCCGTCTTTGAGGTCTCCGGTGCCGTTCTTGCCGGTGGGCAAGTGACCGACACCGTGAAGTCCGGCATCGTTGATCTCAACGGCATTGATCTCCAACCAATGCAATTCGCCTTCATCATGATGTCTTCGCTGCTCGGTGCGGCAGTCTGGCTGCTGATCGCCACCAGGATGGGCTGGCCGGTATCAACCACCCACTCCATCGTCGGTGGCATCGTCGGCGCTGCGCTGTGCTTGGGCCTTTCCGAAGGCCTCGGTGGCTGGGAAATGGTGCAGTGGAACAAGATCGGCCAGATTGCGGTGTCCTGGGTACTTTCCCCAGTGCTCGGCTGCCTCGTCGCACTTGCGCTATTCGGGTTTATTAAGAAAAAGGTGCTCGGCTACAACGACTCTGCCGATGATGAACTGCGCAAGATTAAAGAAGATCGCCTCGCACTGCACAAGAACTTCAAGGCCTCCTACGAGCGCCTCAATGAAATCCAGCAGCTGGCCTACACCAACGCCATGACCCGCGACGCAGCCCTTATCCAGGCCGCCGACTTTGAGCCCGATCAGCTCGAAAGCGATTACTACCGCAACCTTTACAAGATCAACTCCCGCCGAAACCAGCTCGATACCCACAAGGCGCTGGAAAACTGGGTGCCCTTCATCGCCGCAGGTGGCTCCGTGCTCATCGGTGCCATGCTGCTATTCAAGGGCTTAAAAAACCTCAACCTGCACTTCACCACCTGGAATAACATCTTCATCCTGGCCATGATCGCCGTGGTGGTGTGGATGGCCGTTGGCGTGATGTCGCGCTCGCTGCGCAACCAAGAACTTTCCCGAGCCACCTTCATCATCTTCTCCTGGATGCAGGTCTTTACCGCCTCGGCCTTCGCCTTCTCGCACGGATCCAACGACATTGCTAATGCCATCGGCCCGTTTTCTGCGGTGCTAGACGTGCTCAAAACCAACGACATCAACTCCAAGGCAGCCGTGCCCACCTGGGCCATGGTCACCTGTGGTGTGGCCTTGATTTCCGGCCTGTGGTTTATCGGCCGCTACGTTATCCAAACCGTGGGCAGTGGCCTGACCAAGATGCACCCCGCCTCCGGCTTCGCCGCCGAGCTTTCTGCAGCCGGCGTGGTGATGCTCGCATCGGTGCTTGGCTTGCCTGTTTCCTCCACGCACATCCTGATCGGCGCCGTGCTCGGTGTGGGCATTGTCAACCGCGCCGCCAACTGGAAGCTCATGAAGCCCATCGCCATGGCCTGGGTCATTACCCTTCCTGCCGCTGCGGCCGTATCCGCAGTATGCGTGCTGATCCTCAACGGTGTGTGGGGCTAAGCCGCTGCAGGCAATAAAAAATGGCGCTCTTTCGAGCGCCATTTCTTTTTGTCCTCATCCTATTCTGGATCGGATTCCTCGATGGTTTTCACCTTCGAGTTCTTACGCAAGCTGATCCTTTCAAGGCGCTCGGCAAGGGTTAGGCCTGCGCCGGTATCGGCCTCGGCCTTGGTGGCTAACTCAATATCGTCGGTGGTGATCTCACCGGCTCGAAGTGCTACCAAATCAAAGTGGTAGCGAATGACCACGGCGATGGTGGCGGCGATGGGCACTGCCAGGAAGGCGCCAACCACACCGAAGATGGTGGAGCCCAAGGTCACAGCCAGCAGCACGATGGCGGCGTGGAGGTTCATGGCCTTCGACTGCAGCACAGGCTGGAGCACGTGGCCTTCGATCTGCTGCACAGCGATGATCAGGGCCAAAACGAAGAGGGCATTGGTTACGCCATTGCTTACCAGTGCCACGATCACGGCAAGGGCACCTGCGGTGAAGGCACCCACGATCGGAATGAAGCCACCGAAGAAGGTAAGCGTGGCAAGCACCAAGGCCAAGGGCACATTCAAGATGAGCAAACCGATGCCGATGAAGATGGCATCAACACCAGAAACCACTGCCTGGGTGCGGATGAAGCCGGAGAGGGTATTCCAGATGCGGTTGAGCAACTCGGTGAGGTGCCAGCCAGCATTAGGGCCGGTGGCGCGGCGAATCATGGGCAAGAACTTGGTGCCGTCTTTGAGGAAGAAGAAGGTAAGAATCAGCATCAAGATCAGCGTCATGCCGATCGTGCCGGCGGTGGAAAGCCCAGCAAACACGCCCGAGGCGATCTGGCTGGAGCGCTCCTGGACCATATTGGTGATGTCTTTAAGCGCACCATCGAATTGGGAGGTATCCAAATTCAGTGGTGGGCCTTGCACCCATTCGGTGAGGCGCTGAACGCCTTCTTCCGCCTTGGCTACGAGATCCTTGGATTGATTACGAACACTCGGGGCCATAGCGGCGACCGCACCACTGATGATGGCGAAGAAGCCGAGCATGACCAATACCACCGATAAGGCGGCAGGAACGCCCTTATTGCGTAGCCAACGCACCGGCGGCCACAGCACCGTGGATACCAGCAGCGCTAAGAGCACCGGCAAGAGGCCGATCCATACTGCCTGGAGGCCTTTCCAAATCAGCAGTGCTGCTACCACCACGATGATAAAGCGCAATGCCCAACCGGCGATCCAACGGCCATCACGGCCAAGGATCACGGCGCGATCCAGCGGCGGTGCCGAATCGGGCAGCTTTGTATCGAGGCCTTTGGGGCTTGCTTCCCCTTCGGCGGCGCGCTCAAGGCTTTGAGTCAGGTCGCGGTCTTGATTTGAGTATTGTTCAGTCACCCGAAAGAGATTGCCATAAGGCAAGCGAAAACACGCTATTGAGCGGGGGATTTGTAATCAAGCTGTAACCTTGAAGCCAAAAACAGGTCAATTCAGGTGGATGCTTGCCCCGCGCGCAGATCAGGGAAGCTGCTTGGCTTCCTGATGAAGCTCCACCAGCGATGCATAGGGGACGCCCGGCAGATCTTCGACGCTAATAACATCCATGCCTGCGGCCTGGGCGGCTAGTACGCCAGCTTTGGAATCTTCAATCACCAGGGTCTTATTGGGCGGCACTTGGAGTTCTTGGGCTGCTAGCAGGAAGCCCTGGGGGTCAGGCTTGCCCATGGCGGTGTCTTCGGAGGTAATGATGGCGTCGAAAAGATCGAGCACATTATTGCGCTGCAGAATCGGCTCTACTAATTCCCTTACGGTGCCGCTTGCTAGGGCGAGCTTGATGCCGTGCTCGTGCAAGGTGCGCAGCAGCTCTTTTGCACCAGCGAGCAAGGTTTGATTGCTCAGCGCGCGGTAGTTTTCTACAAAACCGGCAATGAGTAACTGGGGATCAACTCCGCGGGGCTCGCCGAGCTTGGCGGCAATATCTTTGTCATTTCTGCCGCGGGGGAATTCTCCTTCGGCGATCGGCTCTACGCCAAGATCGCTGAGGGCGGTGGAATAGGCCTTCTTTACGATGTGCTCATCGTTGGCGAGGGTGCCTTTGAAATCGAAAATGACGGCGCTGTAGTTACTAAAGGTGTTCATCAGCTTCACCGTATCCGCTTTCTTGCCAAAAGTCGCGGCTGTTTAACAAAAGTTCACCTTGCTGACCAGCGAATTTGAAAAAAGTTCAAAAAAGTTGAGTCTAGTGGGAACAACTTTGGGCCCTAGGCCGTTGACTTGAGTGACATCGGCTCAAGGCTCTGGTAGTGTCGAGCACCAGAAGTTGAGTGGATGCGAATCAACTTTATAAACAACGAACAATTGGAGGAACATTTATTATGGGACGCGCAGTAGGTATTGACCTTGGTACCACGAACTCCGTGGTTACTGCTCTTGAAGGTGGCGACCCCGTCGTCATCGCTAACTCTGAAGGTGCACGCACCACCCCTTCGGTGGTGGCCTTCGCTAAAAACGGCGAGGTGCTCGTCGGTCAGTCTGCTAAGAACCAGGCCGTGACCAACGTTGATCGCACCATCCGCTCCGTCAAGCGCCACATCGGCACCGACTGGAACGTGGAGATCGACGATAAGAAGTACACCCCGCAGGAAATCTCCGCCCGCACGCTGATGAAGCTCAAGCGAGACGCTGAATCCTACCTGGGTGACGAAGTTACCGATGCTGTTATTACTGTGCCGGCATACTTCTCTGATGCACAGCGTCAGGCAACCAAGGAAGCTGGCCAGATCGCAGGCCTGAACGTTCTGCGTATCGTCAACGAGCCCACCGCCGCTGCTTTGGCCTATGGCCTGGAAAAGGGCGAGAAGGAACAAACCATCTTGGTCTTCGACCTCGGTGGCGGCACCTTCGACGTTTCCCTGCTTGAAATTGGCGATGGCGTGGTGGAAGTTCGCGCTACCGCTGGCGACAACGAGCTCGGTGGCGATGACTGGGATCAGCGCATCGTGGACTGGTTGGTAGAGAAGTTCAAGTCTGCCCACGGCGTGGATCTGTCCAAGGACAAGATGGCAATGCAGCGTCTGCGTGAGGCTGCCGAGAAGGCAAAGATCGAACTGTCTTCCTCCCAGCAGGCAACCATCAACTTGCCCTACATCACCGTTGATGCAGACAAGAACCCGCTGTTCTTGGATGAAACCCTTTCGCGCACCGAATTCCAGCGCATCACCCAGGATCTGCTCGATCGCACCAAGGCTCCCTTCAACCAGGTGATCAAGGATGCTGGCATTTCTGTTGGCGAGATCGACCACGTGGTGCTCGTGGGTGGTTCCACCCGTATGCCCGCTGTGACCGAACTGGTCAAGGAACTCACCGGCGGCAAGGAGCCCAACAAGGGCGTGAACCCCGACGAGGTTGTGGCCGTTGGTGCTGCCCTGCAGGCCGGCGTGCTGCGCGGTGAAGTCAAGGACGTGCTGCTTCTCGACGTCACCCCGCTGTCGCTTGGCATCGAAACCAAGGGTGGCGTGATGACCAAGCTCATCGAGCGCAACACCACCATCCCCACGAAGCGTTCCGAGACCTTCACCACCGCTGACGATAATCAGCCTTCGGTGCAGATCCAGGTCTTCCAGGGCGAGCGCGAAATGGCTACACACAACAAGCTGCTCGGCTCCTTCGAGCTTGGCGGCATTGCACCTGCACCGCGCGGCGTGCCCCAGATCGAGGTGACCTTCGACATCGACGCCAACGGCATCGTGCACGTCACCGCTAAGGACAAGGGCACCGGTAAGGAAAACACCATCAAGATCCAGGATGGCTCCGGTCTTTCCCAAGAAGAGATCGACCGCATGGTCAAGGATGCCGAGGCTCACGCCGAGGAAGACAAGAAGCGTCGCGAGGAGCAAGAGACCCGCAACTCCGCCGAGACCATGGCATACCAGACCCGTAACTTCCTGGAAGAAAACGGCGAGAAGGTCTCCGAGGACGTCAAGACCAAGGTGACCGAGGCTGCAGATGCTGTGGACGAAGCCCTCAAGGGTGACGATATCGAGGCCATCAAGCAATCGGTAGAGAAGCTCACTGAGGTTTCCCAGGAGATGGGTAAGGCCATCTACGAAGCTGAAGCTGCAAACGCTAACGACGCCCAGGCCGCAGGCGACGACGACGTAGTCGACGCTGAGGTTGTGGACGAGGAGGATGAGAAGAAGTGACGATGCCCGATAACCCCGGCGATCCGGAGCACACTGATCCGGAGGCAACCTCGGCAGAATCCGCTGAGGCTGCCGCCGATCGGGCGATGCAATCCGATGATCTCGACCCAACGCTCGAAGCCGATGTGGATGCAGCATTAGCTGATAGCGCTGAGCCAAGCATCGACGCACAATTGGCCGAGCGCACCGAGGATCTGCAAAGGGTCACCGCCGAGTACGCCAACTACCGCCGCCGCACCGAACGCGAACGCGCCCAGGGCGTGGAGGTAGCCAAGTCTCAGGTGGTAGTGCAGTTACTGCCTATCCTGGATGATCTTGAACTTGCAGAACAGCACGGTGACCTCGAAGGGCCGCTGAAATCTACTCGCGACAAGCTGCTTGCCGTGATGGATGGCCTCAAGGTCAAGGCATTCGGTGAAGAAGGCGAAGCCTTTGATGCCGAGCGCCACGAGGCTGTGCAGGATCTCTCCGAAGGAGAGGAAAAAGTATTGGGGACTGTGCTTCGGCGCGGTTACCTCATGGGCGATCGTCTCCTTCGCACCGCGATGGTGATTATCGCCGACCCGTCCTAATACTTTCTAGGACTTATCGGGGCGCTGCCAGAGCTATACAACCTTTGAGCAGCGCCCCATTTTTTAGCTCACACAATTAGATAAACAAAATTATTAGCACTTAGTCCGAGAACACCGTTCCCGGAAAGGAGGAGAACAAGCTTATGGCCGCAAAAAATGAATGGGCAGAAAAAGACTATTACGCCGATTTGGGGGTTTCGTCCTCCGCAAGCGAGCAGGACATTAAAAAGGCCTACCGCAAATTAGCGCGCGAAAACCACCCTGACTCCCACCCCGGGGACCAGGCCGCCGAGGAACGCTTTAAGCAAGTAGCCGAGGCCTATGACGTGGTTGGCGACCCAGAAAAGCGTAAAGAATACGACGAATTTAAAAAAGCTCTCGCAAGCGGCGGATTCCGTGGCTTCGGAAAGAAAGCGGGGTCCGGTTACGCCGGAGGGTTTCAAGAAGGGTTCGATCTGGGCGACATCTTCGGGCAACGAGGAGGGTTTGCTCAAGAGGACGGTCTTGGGGATATCTTCGGTAGCTTTTTCAACCGCGGCGGTGCTGCTCGCAAACCGAATCGGTCGGCGAGGGGATCGGACGTCCAAACCGAAATAACGCTGGACTTCCGCGAAGCAGCCAAGGGCACAGCGATGCCAATTCAGCTCACCGCTGAAGCCCCCTGCGAAACCTGCCACGGCTCCGGCTCTAAGAGCGGCAACGTCACCACCTGTAGCCATTGCGGTGGTAGCGGATTCGTCTCTGAGCAAAAGGGCGCATTTGGAATGTCTGCGCCGTGCCCCTACTGCGGCGGCACCGGTGAACAGATCGAAGATCCCTGCCCCGACTGCGGTGGCACCGGAACCAAGACCCGCACCCGCACCATCACGGTTCGGATCCCAGCCGGTGTGACCGATGGACAAAAAGTGCGCCTCGCTGGCCAAGGTGAGGCCGGGCGCAATGGGCGGCCCTCGGGCGATCTCTACGTCACCGTGCATGTGAAAAAGGATCGGATCTTCCAGCGCTCCGGCGATAACCTCGAAATCACCGTGCCGGTGAGCTTTGCCGAGCTCGCCTTGGGCGACACCATTTCCGTTCCCACCCTGGAGCAACCGGTGAGGGTGAAGATCCCCGCTGGCACACCCAATGGGCGCACCCTTCGCGTGCGCGGACGTGGTATTCAGCGCAAGGGGGCCAAGGCAGGTGATCTGCTGGTCAAGGTGGAAGTGAAGGTGCCGAAGGATCTGGACGCGGCGTCGACAAGCGCCCTGCGCGCCTACGCCCAAGCCGAACGCGATTCCGGATTCGACCCGAGGAAGGATTGGAGCTAAACCATGCGCGAGACGGAAGAGGTTTTTGTTATCTCCGTAGCCGCCGAGCTCGCTGGTATGCATGCACAGACGCTGCGGACCTATGATCGCCTGGGCATCGTCACCCCAAAGCGCACCCGCGGTGGTGGGCGACGCTATTCGCTTCACGACGTAGAGCTGCTTCGCACCGTGCAGCACCTCAGCCAAGAAGAAGGCGTCAATCTTGCCGGGATCAAATCCATTATCGAGCTCAAGAAGCAAAACGCTGAGCTTCAAGCGCAGCTTGATAAGGCGCAGGAAGAAATTGATCGCCTGGAACGCGGCGGGCGCCGAGGCGAATTGGTCCATGTTCCGCGCTCAACAGCAGTGGTGATGTGGGAACCGCGCCGGCGCCGCAGCAAATAACACGCTGCAGCAACCAAACCCAGGGTCTTGAGCACCAAGCCCTGGGTTTTTTATTGCGACTAGGATGAGAGGGGTGTTTCATCAAAGCGGAATTTTAGGAATCGGCACCACCGACCACTCGTTTATCGAGTTCGATCTCAAGGAGCCAAGCTCGGCAGCGCTCAAAGCCATCGCCGAGGCCATCAACGTCCCCACCACCGCCGGCGCCAACGTGGTGCTGGGTATTCGTCCGAGCGTGTGGGCAACGCTTGCCCCCGCAGAAGACGTGCCAGAAAATGTGCACGACTTTTCTGAACCCATCGAAGGCCCCGATGGTTTTAGCATGCCGGCTACCCAACACGATGGTTGGCTCTGGGTGCATGCATCTTCGCGTTCCCAAACCTTTGACGTGGTCAAGCACCTGCTCAAAACCTTAAAAGATGTGCTGGTGTTAAAAACAGAGACCACCGGCTGGGTCTATGAATCCAATCGCGATCTCACCGGCTTTGAAGATGGCACCGAAAACCCAGGTTCGCTTGAAGCCCCCAGCGTGATCGCCGTACCCGATGGACAACCGGGTGCCGGTTCGGCGGTGCTGCTGTTCCAGTTGTGGCGCCATAAGTCGCAGGAGTGGGAAGCACTACCGGTGCCTGATCAGGAATTGGCCATGGGGCGCACCAAAGCCGAGAGCATCGAACTCGACGATGAAGAAAAGCCCGACTCCTCCCACGTGGCCCGCACCGTGGTGGAAGTTGATGGCGAAGAACTCGATATCTACCGCCGCAATGTCGCCTATGGTGATCACCGTGACCACGGCACCGTCTTCGTTGGCTTTAGCTTTGATCAGTGGCGCATGGAAGAAATGCTGCGCCGCATGGCCGGTGCCGATAACGGCCCGCGCGATCAAATCACCCGATTTACCGAGGCCATCTCCGGTGCTTGGTATGTGTGCCCCTCTATTTCTGCGCTGGCGAAATTCCTCGACTAATCCGGTGCTTGTGGGCGCGCGCTGGCTACTTCCTCGTTGAGTTTTTCAAGGAATTCAGGGTGCGCCGCATAGCTGTGCCCTAGGCGCGGAAGATTCCATTTTTCGCTGCGATAGCTCAGCGCAGCAGGATCCATGCCATGGATGGCGCCTTGGTTGGTGCCGCTGAGCCCGATTGGATCACCGTGGTTCATCACGGCAATGACCTTGGTGTGCCGGTGGTGCGGATAGCCGGGCACACCGGGGCTGCCGGCATAAATGATGGTGTCGGCATCCAGGCCTTTCCTGGCCGCATGGCCGGTGAGCACTGAACCATAAGAATGGCCCATCACCACGAGCTTGGCGTGGGGATTTTGCTCGCGCAGCGATGCTTGAAAACGCTGCAAATCCTCGGCACCTACCACCGCGGGCTCGGTGGCGATGCCGCCAAGCACATGCGGTGGAGCAATATAGCCCATCCACGCAATGGCAGCGCCACCGGTTGAGGCGGCAACGGTTTTGGCCTCTTCTAGCTTTGCCGGCCAGTGCTCTGGATCGGAGGATCCCACCCCAGGCACCAAGGTCACAATGGATGAGGCGTGCTCAAGATCGCCATAGGCCACCACGGCGGTGCCATGACCGATCTGCAAAATTGTTGCTTCTGGATCTTCGGGCAGTTCCACATCTGCTGCCGGCTGGGCGCATAAGGCATTGAGCTGTGTGGCGCAGGCACGATCGAGTTCTTGGCCCATGAAGTGCAGCCCCAGATAGAGCGTGGCCACCCCTGGGATGGCATTAAACACCTGTTGGGGCAGGCCTGTGATGGTGTTGAGAATCTGCTCTAATTCCCGCTGGGCGGTGCTGGTGAGCTGCAGGATTTGGGCAATGTCTTCATAGATCCCGCCGGTGTGTTGCCACTGCGCCAATTGGCCTAGGAGCATGCGCTGCCCGGCCTCGAACGCCTCGCCGCTGCTGAATTGAAAGCCCTGCTTCCACTGCTGGGTATGGGCTTGGGCCACCTCGAGCATGCTGGCGCGGTTGTGGTGATGCGTGGCGGCGGCTGCGGCTAACTCGGAGGCTTGAAGTGGCGTGCTCATGGCAGATCCTTGCGCCTGAGCGCTTGGCCGAGTTGCTGATCCATCCGGTACATCTTGTGCACAAGGGCTGCGATGTCGAGGCAGGAGACGTCGATAAGCTCCTGGTTTTTGCGCAATGCTTGTTCTAGGCGTTGCTCAAGCGCGCCGAGAGCTTGGGCGCTCAGGCTTGGGCGTATGTGGGCGGTGCTTGGCTGTAGTGGACGAAACTGTAGGTGTTGGAGTAATTGCGAAGTAACGTGCATGCCTTCATGGTTGATGCCGCCGCGTGGTGGTGCCAAGCGCTGAGGGAAAATTTTTCTGCACCACTGCCAAATCTGTGGATAAGTAGCTAGGCTGTGGAATATGCGTATCGCTGTGGCACAAATTACTTCCGGCGCCGATAAGGCGGAAAACCTTCAGCTCGTTGCCGACTATGCCCGCCGAGCTGCGGAGCAAAACGCGCAGGTGGTGGTGTTCCCCGAGGCCACCATGCAAGGCTTTGGCACCGGCAGATTAGACACCCAGGCCGAATCCCCCCAGGGGCCTTTTGCAAGCGAGGTTGAGACGCTGGCTCAAGACCTTGGCATCACCATCGTTCTAGGCATGTTTAGCCCCGCTGATCAGGTAGAACGCGATAATAAGACCATTAACCGCATTGACAATCTTGCCATTGTGCGCGGTCAGGCCACGGCCGAGTACCGCAAAATCCATACCTATGATGCCTTTGGCTATCGCGAATCCGATACGGTGCGCCCAGGCGAGCAGCTTTGCACCTTTGAGCTTTTCGACGTCACCTTCGGCATCGCCACCTGCTTCGATATCCGCTTCCCGGAGCAGTTCCGCCAGCTCGCACGAGACGGCGCGGAAGTGATCTTGGTGCCCGCCTCCTGGAATGATGGCGAAGATAAGTTGCGTCAGTGGCGCCTGCTCAGCAGCGCCCGCGCCTTAGATAGCACCGCTTTTGTGGTTGCCTGTGGCCAAGCAAAACCTCAAGATGATCGCCCCAAAGAGGCCCCGACGGGCATTGGCTATTCGCGTGTGCTGGATCCAACTGGCGTGGTACTGGCAGAAGCCGGTGCTGATCCGGAATTGCTTGTAGTAGACATTGATCCTGAGCAGGTAGCCAAGGTGCGCAAGACCCTACCGGTGCTTTAGCTGCGCCAAAATGGCGTGAAGGTGAAATGCTGAGTAGCGACCTGTTCCGGTGGGGCACCTGCTTGGATTAAGGCCTCTTGGCTTTGCAGCACCTCGGATTCGGGGCCGGCGATGAGGATATTGCGATCCCCCCAACTGCCATAGCCTGCGAGCACCTCGCCAGCCTGGCCTACCTGCGGTAAGTGTAGGC
Source organism: Corynebacterium pseudopelargi (assembly GCF_003814005.1). Lineage (NCBI taxonomy): Bacteria > Bacillati > Actinomycetota > Actinomycetes > Mycobacteriales > Corynebacteriaceae > Corynebacterium > Corynebacterium pseudopelargi. Next base: position 254,071 of record NZ_CP033898.1, read on the forward strand.
CGCGCGGTGGTTGGGAATGGGAGGTGGGGCGAACCCACCAATCATCTTCCTCATTGCGCACAATGGGCATCACCATAAGCCAGGGGGCGGCGCTGGCTATTTGCCACAGGCCTGCAAGCTCATAGAGCTCGCCGGGGTAGTCCGCTGCGAAGGCGACCTGTGTGCGCGGGGGATCGGGTTGGGAAAACAGCGCCAAAATAATTGGGCGCAATGCAGCAAGCCCGGTGCTATGTGCGATGAGCAGATTATCTAGGGCTGGATCATAGGAAAAACCACCTCGGCCTTGGCCGATCAGCCATTGATCTCCTAGGCGCGCATTGCATTCACCAAAGACATGGAATTCCACCTGCCCGGCATCGTTGGCCGGAATGGCTGGAAAGAGGTAGCGGCGATTGCCAAAGATATCGGTAACCGGCACGTATTGACCCGGTTGGTACTGCAGCGAGGATTCGGCTGCCAAGCGAACCACGGTGATCCGGCGGGCGCGTTTTTCCGTGTGCAGCACCCTAGCGCGGATGAGTGGTTCTGGGACAGCGCCCTCAAGGGCCTTCGCTGTGGCTTGGATATGGCGTTCTGCCTCAAGCACATCGCTAAAGGGAAGATCGGGGCAGAGATCGCGGATGGCTTGGCTAATGCGGGCGGCGTCGACGTAGTCAATGCCGCAGGCAGCGATGGCCGGGGCGTGCTTTCGCACCTGCTGGCTTAGGTCTCGTTCACTGGCGGCGATGGTGGCGTCTGTGAGTTGCTCGCCAAAGCGGTGGTGGCCAAACGCAGCCGAGCGCAGCGCCTCGCGTTGATCTGCGAGGCGCTGCGCAACGGTTGGTGTATTCACGCTCTATAGATTACTGCACGCTATAGCCTTCAACTGGTCCTGCTTGATTGGGCTTCCACCCAAGTGCGGGAGCCACATGTTCGGCAAAGTTGGCAAGGATGGATTGGTTGATCTCCACACCGGCCTGGTTGGGGATGGTGAGCATGAGCGTGTCTGCTGCCTGCACGGCTTCATCATCTAACAACTGCTCGATGAGCTTATCGGGCTCATCAACGTAGGTACGCCCGAAGGTGCCGGTGGTGCCGTCGATCATGCCGATGGAATCCTTCGTCCCGCCGAAGCCGAAGAGCTGACGGTCGCGATCATTGAGCACGGGGAATACGGAGCGAGACACCGATACGCGAGGAGCCCAATCGTGGCCTGCTTCCTTCCACGCTGCGCGATAACGCTCGATTTGCTCGGCCTGGAGTTCGGAGAGGCTTTGGCCGGTGGCTTCGAGCACCAGGGTGGAGCTCATCAGATTCACGCCTTCGCGCGCTGCCTGCTCGGCACTGGCGTGGGTTGCTGCACCCCACCAGATCCTCCGATCCAAACCAGGGGAGTGCGGTAATACGGGCAGCTCGGCGCCGGGTCGGTAGAGCTGCGGGTATTGTGCGCCTGCGCCCGCTGCCTTGGCCATGGCTTCGCCGCGCACTGCCTTGAGGAACTTCTCGTAGTGCTCACGGGCAATATCTGCGCCGCGGGGGTCGGTGGAACCTGCGTAGCCGAAGGCTTCCCAGCCGCGTTCTGCGGGTTCGGGCGATCCACGCGATACGCCTAGGGCTACGCGCCCATCGGCGATCTGATCGAGTGCCGCTGCTTCTTCTGCGAGGTAAAGCGGGTTTTCGTAGCGCATATCGATCACGCCGGTGCCTACCTCGATGTGCTTGGTGGTAGCGGCGATGGCGCCGAGCAGTGGCATGGGGGAGGCGTTTTGGGGTGCGAAGTGGTGGACGCGGAAGTAGGCGCCGTTCACGCCGATCTCATCGGCGGCTTGGGAGAGCTCGATTGCTTGTTTGAGCGTCTCTTTGCCGTTGGGGTGTCCGTTGAGGTTGTAGTGGCCGAAACTGAGGAATCCGAATGCTTTCATGCCGCCATGATAGGTGATGTATCAACAAAATGTCAAGCCCTTATCTTTTCGCAGCTCAGGCACCCGAATGCTGTGTCATAGTTGCGCCAATTTACTATGTGCTTAGACCCTTGTTACCCAAAGGAGAACCCTCGTGGAATTCACCCCATTTACCATGATGGAAGATGTCGGATTCATCTAAATTTTGATGGTGGTCGGCACATTCATGCGCAGGCACTTCGCCTGGTTCCGCAAATTGCTCATCCCCGCATCCATCACCGCCGGGCTCCTCGGCCTCCTCCTTGGCCCAGAAGTGCTCGGCATCATCCCCTTCTCCGATAACCTCGGCGCATACTCCACGCTGCTGATCGCCGTGGTCTTTGCCTCCATGCCATACACCATGAACTTCAATGCAGGTGAAGCTGCAAAGGCTCGCAATATGTGGGCGTTTTCCACCAGCATGTTCCTAGGGCAGTGGGGCATTTTCATCCTCGTCGGCGTGCTCTTCGTCGCGCCCATCTGGGGCACAGAAGACTGGTTTGGCATGATGCTGCCCGTGGGCTTTGTGGGCGGATTCGGCACCGCAGCAGCAGTGGGAAGCGCGCTCGACGATTCCGGCGTTGCCGCCTCGCTCGGCTTTACCTCTGCCACCGTGGGTACGCTTGCCGCCATCGTCGGCGGCATCATCATGGCCAACTGGGCCATCCGTACCGGGCGCACCAATACCTTGCCCAAGGAACTTCCCTGGGAGCTTCGCAGTGGTCACTACGAAGACCGCGAAAATCGCCCCTCCATCGGCAGTGCAACCACGAACCCCTCCAGCATTGAGCCCCTGGCCTTGCACTTCGGCTTTATCGTGGTCACGGTCCTATTTGCCTACCTTGCCCAGCAGGGCATTAGCGCGCTTTTCCCAAGCGTGTCCATCCCGCTGTTTGCCCTGTCCTTTGTGGCCGGTATCTGTGGCGTGATCTTTCTTAAGGTCATCCGCCGCCCGCACTATCTTGACCCCCAAACGGTCAAGTCCATCTTCGGCGGATCCACCGATTTCCTCATCGCCTTCGGCATCGCCTCCATCGTGCCCGCGGCCGTTGCCAGCTACCTGGTGCCACTGCTGCTGCTCTTTGTCCTCGGCGTGATCTACTGCCTGGTGTTCACGTTGGTAATCGCCCCGAAGTTCTTTGGCGAGCAGTGGTTCGAGCGAGGCCTCTTCGGCTGGGGCTGGGCTACTGCCGCGGTGGCAACTGGCATTGCGCTGCTCAAGATCGTAGACCCAGATCTCAGGTCCGGCGCTTTGAGTGAGTATGGCGTGGCCTATGTCGGATTTGCCCCCTTTGAAATTGGCATGACGATCCTTGCTCCGCTGGCCGTGATTGGTGGCTTTGTGCTGGGCTTAGGCATAGCTGGCACGGCGGCTGCGTTGGTGATTGTGGCGCTTCCCTTCCTTTTAGGGTGGACGCGGCAAAAATCTTGAACTTGAGTGGAACAAACTCAACTTTCTTAGCGTTGTGTCCTATGAGTGCGGTAGGAAACCGCATAAAGAAAGGACACAACAACAATGAACGCATTTAATCCAACTACAAAAACACAGGAAGCCCTGCAGCAAGCGCTGCAGCAGGCTTCGGCAAAGGGCAACCCCGATATACGCCCGGAGCATTTACTTTCGGCTATTTTGAGCCAAGAAGATGGCATTGCCATCCCGGTGCTGCGCGCTACCGGTGTAGACCCTCAGACGGTGCTCGAAGAGGCACGCGCGCTGGTGGATAAACTCCCCAGCGCCGAGGGAGCCAATATGGCCAACCCGAACTTTAACCGGGATGCCTTGAACGCACTCAATGCTGCACAGGAGTTAGCAGGAGAGCTTGGCGACGAATACGTATCCACCGAAGTGCTGCTCGCAGGCATTGCCCGCGGCAAATCGGAGGCAGCCGAGCTATTGACCAAGCGTGGGGCTACCTACGACGTGATCAAGGGTGTCTTCCCTTCGGTTCGCGGCAATAAGAAGGTCACGAACGAGGACCCCGAAGGCCAATTCCAGGCATTAGAGAAGTACTCCACCGACCTCACTGCTCGCGCACGCGAGGGCAAGATTGACCCGGTGATCGGCCGCGATGCTGAGATTCGTCGCGTGGTGCAGGTGCTTTCGCGCCGTACCAAGAACAACCCGGTGCTCATCGGCGAGCCCGGCGTTGGTAAAACGGCTATCGTCGAAGGGCTTGCTCGCCGCATCGTTGCAGGTGATGTGCCTGAAAGCTTGAAGGGCAAGACCTTAATTAGCTTGGATCTTGGCTCGATGGTTGCCGGTGCGAAGTACCGTGGCGAATTCGAGGAGCGCCTCAAGGCTGTCTTAGACGAGATCAAGAGCGCCGAAGGTGAGATCATTACCTTCATTGACGAGCTGCACACCATCGTTGGTGCCGGTGCCACCGGCGATTCTGCGATGGATGCCGGCAATATGATTAAGCCTTTGCTGGCTCGCGGTGAGCTGCGCCTGGTGGGTGCCACCACGCTGGATGAGTACCGCAAGTACATCGAAAAAGATGCCGCGCTGGAGCGTCGTTTCCAGCAGGTCTTTGTTGGTGAGCCTTCGGTAGAAGATGCCGTTGGTATCTTGCGTGGCCTCAAGGAGCGCTACGAGGTGCACCACGGTGTGCGCATCCAAGACTCCGCACTGGTGGCAGCCGCAACGCTTTCGGATCGCTACATCACCTCCCGCTTCCTGCCGGATAAGGCCATTGACTTGGTGGATGAGGCAGCATCGCGCCTGCGCATGGAGATCGACTCCTCCCCGCAGGAGATCGACGAGCTTGAGCGCATCGTGCGCCGCCTCGAAATCGAGGAGATGGCGTTGGCCAAGGAAACCGATGCCGCTTCCAAGGAACGTTTAGAAAAGCTGCGCCAAGAGCTTGCCGACGAACGCGAAACCCTCGGCGAACTCAAAGCACGCTGGAATAACGAAAAGGGTGCCGTAAATAAGGTGCGCGAGGCCAAAGAGGAACTGGAGCGGCTGCGCCAGGAATCTGAGATTGCCGAGCGCGATGGTGATTATGGCCGAGTAGCTGAGCTGCGCTACGGACGCATCCCGGAGCTGGAAAAAGAGGTGGAAGAAGCCGAGGCCGATACCGTGGATACCACGATGATCTCGGAGGAAGTCACCCCGGATACCATCGCCGAGGTTGTGTCTGCGTGGACGGGTATTCCTGCCGGCAAGATGCTGCAGGGCGAAACCCAGAAGCTGCTCAATATGGAGCTGGAATTGGGTGCCCGAGTGGTAGGCCAGCACGAGGCTGTGCAGGCAGTATCCGATGCTGTGCGCCGTGCTCGCGCCGGTGTTGCCGACCCGAATCGCCCCACCGGTTCCTTCCTCTTCCTTGGACCTACAGGTGTGGGTAAGACGGAGCTTGCCAAGGCGTTGGCGGAGTTCATGTTCGATGATGAACGCGCCATGGTCCGCATCGATATGTCGGAGTTCGGCGAGAAGCACGCCGTGGCTCGCCTCGTTGGTGCCCCTCCCGGGTACGTCGGCTATGACCAAGGTGGCCAGCTCACCGAGGCAGTGCGACGCCGTCCCTACACCGTCGTGCTGTTCGACGAGGTAGAAAAGGCTCACCCGGACGTCTTCGATATCCTCTTGCAGGTGCTCGACGAGGGCAGGCTTACCGACGGCCAAGGCCGCACCGTGGACTTCCGCAACACCGTGCTGATCTTGACCTCCAACCTCGGCGCCGGTGGTACGCGTGAGCAGATGATGGATGCCGTCAAGCACGCCTTCAAGCCGGAGTTTGTTAACCGCCTTGATGATGTAGTGATTTTCGATCCGCTGAGCGAAGATCAACTCACCAGCATCGTGGATATTCAGCTTCGCCAGCTTGCACAGCGCCTCGAAGGCCGCCGCTTGATCCTGGACGTCTCCGATGCCGCCAAGCTGTGGCTTGCCGAGCGTGGCTACGATCCTGCCTACGGCGCACGTCCTTTGCGTCGCCTGATCCAGCAGGCCATTGGCGATCAACTGGCCAAGAGGCTGCTAGCCGGCGAGGTCCGCGACGGCGATACCGTGCATGTGGATGTTGCCGACGGTGGCGAGCACTTGGATGTAGAGGCTCGCTAAATCCAACCGGATTCCCTGGCGCGCAGGAACGCTTCACAGCGATTCTGCGCGCCAATGCTTCTTGGAGCCCGGGGGTAGCGGGCGTTTTTTTTTGAAGTACTCTGGCGATTCAGACCAATGCTCGCCAGGAAAGGATGATCATGACCCGCTACTATTCTGCGCTCTTGACCTTTATGTTTACCTTGCCGATTCTGGGCTTGGCCTTTGATTGGTTCAGCTTTGAAAAGGGGTACGCAGCAACAATAATCGCATCACTGGGTGTGGCTGTCGTTGCCTACTTCCTGACGCCGAAGAGGCGTTCCACTAAGGCCGATTTCGGGCAGAACCTCCAATAAGACAGAACGTCCTTGTTACAGGTCGATCCGCCGCGCTGAGGCTGGCATTATTTTCCAGCAACTTGCGGATCATCGGCTCTGCAGACAAGTGTGCTTCATCTTCCGCAATCCGCCTACGGTGGAAAATAATTCGGAAACTGTTGAGATCTGCTTGGATCAGCGGGGAGGCATGAGGGTGTCTGCCAATGACTTCCTCATCGCCTGGATCTCCGTGCCGACCACGCCTTGAATGTTGCCCGTGCGTTCGGGTGGGAATCCAATTGGTTTTACCCAGGCAGATTTCCTACTTGCCGGCGGATCTTTCGCGCCCCTACACCTCAACCTTGCCGGAGGTTGGGTACGAAAGATCCAGCAGCATTTGGGCTGATGAGCCCAAACACTGCGCCCTCGGGTAAAACGAGATTGGTTGAGTTGAGTGTTGTGAGTTCCTGAACTATTGATAGCTACCACGTTTGAATAGCAGAGATTGCTGATTCTCACGTCTCAAACTCCGCGATCTTAGGCCCTTCGGTGTTTGCCGGGGGCTTGCACGAATGCCTCGCCAATCACCAGCAGCGGCACCACAAATAGCAGTGCGATGGTGGTGATGTACATGGTGTTTTCTCCGCCGAAGGTGGGGCCTTCGGTGCCTAAGGTGCCTGCCAGGGGTGGCAGATACATTGCCACTGCGACGGCGCCGAGTGCCCAGGCAAGTTCGCGTAAGGGGCCTTTGATGGCGAAGGCGCCGGCGATAAGCAGGGCAGCCACGCAAAAATAGTGAGCCCACACAATTGAGCTAAAGCTCACGGTGCATACATATCCCACGGCGGCGAGCACTGCGAAGCGGCGGCGCTCGTTGAGTAGCGCAGCAATGCCGGCGAGCGCTGCAGCACCGAAGGCTAGGCCATAGTTAAGCACCTTGAGCCCGGTGGGAACTTCTGAACCATCGAGGCTGCTCACCACTAGGGAGTCGTCTACCTTTTCGCCTAAGTGTTGGGAGTAGAGCGAAAGGTTCGCGCCACCGACTTGGACTTGATCGCCGATGGTGCTGATGCGTTGAATCCAGGCGCTAAAGACCTCCGGCCCAAAGGCAATAAAGGATAGGATCACCACCGCCGATGCGGCACTTCCGGCTACAAACGCGGCTCTTCTACGGCTCGGGAAGAACAGCAGCAGCACAATCAGCACCAGCGGGGTGAGCTTAATGGCGGCCACGATGCCAAGGCTTAGCCCCGCGCGGATTGGTTGATGCTGCGCCATCGCCAGGGCATAGGCCACAGCCGCCACGATTAATGGCGTGGTCTGCCCAATCCAGAGCGAAAATTGCAGGGGGAAAGAAATCAGTAGCAGCACCATGCCTGGCAGTACTGCCTGGATGGGTGCGGTGTGTCCGCGCCAGAGGTAGTAGGCACTTGCGGCGATCACGGCGCAGCCAAGACAGGAGAGGTAGGTCAGCCCAAGTGCGGCGGCTTGTGCGCTGATGCCGATGCTGGCAAGCAGGCTAAAAAACCACGCAACGGCTGGGATATGCACATAGGGGTGGGGATGGGGTGCGATATCGGCGATGCTTGGTGCGAGATCCGTCCAAGGGCCTGCGCCCAGGCTGCTGAAATCCTGGGGGTCGTAGTCGTAGATGTGAATGGGGTCGATGCCTTCGGCCACCATTTTGCCGGCTAGCCAGAGGGAGGCGAAGTCATCTACCTGCCATCGGTACTGCACAAACCAGGTGGCGAAAAATGCAATAATCGCTGCGAAAGCCCAGGTCGATTTCTTCATAAGTGGGGCGTGGTCGCGATTATGCAAGGGTCTAGTTCTCCTGGGGGCTGGGTTGTTTTGTCTATGGTAGTTGCTCGTGGTGTTTGTGTTGCCTATGGGTTCGCGTGGCGTCGAAAAGCTTAAAAATGTGACTCAATTTACTCCAATGAGCATTCCGCGGGTGCCCCCTTTAGTATCGGGTGCATGAGCATCACTATCTCTGCTGAAGAACTTGCCCAACGAATTCACTCTGGCAGCAACAACATTCTGCTGGCCAGCCTGTGGTCCGCAAACGAAGGCGGCGGCTTTGCGCAGTTCAATTCCGAGCACATCCCCACCGCAAAATTCTGCGACCCAGCAGCGGCTCTGGCCGGCATTCCCGGCTCATCTTCGGGCCGTAACCCCCTGCCCAGCACCGATATTTTGGATCGTTGGTTTAATCGTTGGGGCCTTCGCGATGATCGCCAAGTGGTGGTCTACGACAATTTCCGTGGGCTCTACGCGGCGCGCGCCTGGTGGGTGCTCAAGTGGGCGGGCGTGCAAGACGTAGTGGTGCTCGACGGCGGCCAGGCCCGTTGGGAAGCCACCGGCCATCAACTCATCGGCGGCCCTGGTAATCCTCGCGGTTTTTCCAATATCACCTCCAATCCCGGCCAACTGCCCACGGCCACCATCGAGGATGTAAAAGCCCACGACGGCATTTTGCTCGATGCCCGTGAGCGCAACCGTTTCGCCGGCCGCAAAGAGTTCCTCGACCTCAAGGCAGGCCACATCCCGGGCGCGATCAACATCCCCACCCGCGAGGTGCTCAATGAGGATCTCACCTTCAAATCCCCTGAGCAATTGCGCAAGATTTTCCACGAGGCGGGAATTGAGTCGGCAGAGGATGTGATCATTTATTCGGGTTCCGGCAACCACTCTGCGCAGGTCATCATGGCTATGGAGATGGCCGGCATCGGCATTCCGCGCCACTATATCGGCGGTTGGTCGCAGTGGTGCGCCGATGAAAGCAACCCCGTGGAGCGCGGCGACTAAACTAAACCCATGCTCTTTTTCCTCGCAGCACTCCTTGGGCTACTGGGCGTAGCCCTTTGGCTTTTCGACGTCCAACGCGCCCGCCGCCAACGTGACGTCGTTTCGCCCGAGGCACCCACTCCCAACGCGGAGCTTGGCCAAGAGGAAATTGAAAGTCCCGAAGATTTAGCCAGCCCTCCACTGCCAGAGCAGCAGCAGGCGAGCCCGATAAAAACTCCGCGCTTCGCAGGGCTTCCTGGCTCTGCCAGAAGGCAGAAGCGTCAGTGGGCTGCGCAGCAGGGCTTTGCGTTTAGCAATGGCGATGAATTGCTCTCCCAGGAATGGGAACGCGGCCCAGAAGGCTCGGCCAAGAATGTGGTCAGTGGGGTAGTGGGCGGCAATGAGGTGCGCCTTTTCGATATCGCCGGCACCACCATGATGGCTGCCCGCCGCAGTGCGTTTTCAGAGCACCTGCTGTGGGCAAGCCGCGAGGATACCCCGCCAGAAGAACTGGTGCGCATCGCCTCCCGCGGTGGTTTTTATATCTATGGCAGCGATCAGGGTGCGGTGCAAAGGGTGCTCGACCAACGAGCCGATCAGGCCTTCAATAGCCTGCCTGATGCAGTACAGCAGGTGTGGTGCGAGGCCGATTGGGTGTTGGCTACCTTCATTCGCGGGCATCATCCGCAGGAATGGGATGAGGCTGCGCAGGCATTGTCCCTGCTTGCCGATGCCGCCATGGTGTTGCCTCGTCGTGGCAATACGGATTTAGGTGTGGAGTACGCAGAGATTGACCCCACCAGGCCGCTGCCACCTGCACCGGATGCCCAGGAATTAGCGCCCGAAGAACCCGCCATCGCCGTGCCGGAGGTTGAAGAATCGCCGGTGGTGGTGGAGCTTCCGAGCAGGAGTGCCACAATAGCTAAAGGTGCAATTGAGCAGCGGCCCCTCGGCGGCGATGAGGTAGAACCCATCGGTACTGGCAAAAAGCCTGCGCCGAGTGATTTCCAGGGCACGAGGGTGCTTCGGGATCTGAGCAAAGGTTCGAGCATTTTTGAAGATATTGCCCGCGAGATGGGCACCGACCCCTTAGAAAAGGACGCAAACGATGAATAAGAAACAACAACTGGCGCAATTGGTGCAAGAGCTTGCGGTGGTGCACGGCAAGGTCACCTTATCTTCTGGCAAAGAGGCCGATTATTACGTCGATTTGCGTCGCGCCACCTTGCACCATGAGGCATCTGCGCTCATCGGTGAGCTTTTGCGTGAGCTCACCGCCGACTTGGATTATGTGGCTGCCGGTGGCCTGACCTTGGGTGCTGATCCGGTAGCTACCGCCATCATGCATGCACAAGGCCGCCCGATTGATGCGTTTGTGGTGCGTAAGGAAGCAAAAAAGCATGGCATGCAGCGCCGTATTGAAGGCCCCGATGTGGTGGGCAAGAAGGTGCTCGTTGTAGAAGACACCACCACTACCGGCAACTCCCCGCTGACGGCCGTGGCAGCACTCAAAGAGGCCGGTGCCGAGGTCGTGGGCGTGGCTACCGTGGTGGATCGCAATACTGGTGCAGCCGATGTGATTGCCGCTGAAGGCCTTGAGTATCGATACATTTTGGGGTTGGAAGATCTTGGTCTTGAGTGATCAACCAGGCCCTACCGAGTGGGGCGAATCCCGCCACGGCGTTGGCCCTTGGGAAGTAGAGCACCCGGATCAGCCGGCTGATGATCCCCGCTTTGATCCAGAGTTGTTGGCAGAAGGCGATAGGCGCAATGTGGTCGATGCCTATCGCTATTGGCGCCGCGAAGCCATCGTGAGCGATATCGATACTCGCCGCCATGAGCTGCATATTGCCATTGAAAATTTTGAGCACGACGCCAATATCGGCACCGTTGTTCGTACAGCCAATGCTTTCGCGGTAGATACGGTGCATATTGTTGGGCGCAAGCGGTGGAATCGTCGCGGGGCGATGGTTACGGATCGCTATCAACACCTCATGCACCACCCCAGTACCGCGGAGCTGATGCAGTGGGCTAGGGAAGAAAACATTGTGGTGGTGGCAATTGATAACACCCCCGGCTCAGTGCCCTTGGAAACTGCGGAGTTGCCCAAGCGCTGCTTGTTGCTTTTTGGACAGGAAGGCCCTGGTGTGTCCGAGGATGCAAGCGATCTAGCGGCGATGACCTGTTCTATTGCGCAATTTGGTTCCACACGATCCATTAATGTTGGTGTGGCTGCCGGTATTGCGATGCATGCGTGGATTCGCCAGCATGCAGATTTGAGCAAGGCCTGGTAGCGCTATACTGGCTGCCAAACTGTGTCTATACCTGATGGAATGAGGTTGTTGTGCCCGAAATGTGGTTGCATCGAGCCGATCTTGCCGAGCAGGCCATCAATGAGCGCCATGCGCAGACACTGTGGCTTTTGCCCAAGACCAACCTCGCCGTAGTGGCCTGGCCGCCAAATACCAAAGAGAAGCTGCACTACCGCTGGCATTATTGGTGGCAGGCGCACTATTTGGATTGCCTTGTCGACGCAGCCACGCGCCGCGGCACAAAGGTGCGCAAGACCCGTATCCGTCGCACCGTCTTAGGGTTACGTGTGCGCCAATTGGGTCGTTTGACCCGCAATAAGTATTACGACGATAAGCTCTGGCTGGCGCTTGCTTTAGCGCGCGTGCGCAAGCTGGAATCGAAGAGCAAACCAAAATATTTGCGCGAGCTTGAGCGCAATATTATGGACGGCGTCGACCCCACCACGGGTGTGTTGCCGTGGCGCGAAGGCGAGCACTTCTTTAATGTGCCCACCAATGGTCCGGCGGCAATCATGGCCGCGCGCAATGGCGATATTGCTACCGCCCGCCGCCTGGTGGATTGGATGATCGATCATCTTCTAGCGCCCAATGGCCTGATTATGGATGGCATCCGCATGAGCATGGAAGGCCCAAAGGTGGTCAAGCCAACGCACCCCTATTGCCAGGGTGTGGTGATTGGCGCGTGTATTGAGATTGCAGAGGCACTGCGCGAAAGCGATTATGAGGCTTCCGTGCGATATCTCACCCATGCGCGTTCCTTAGTTCACGCCGTGGCAAAGGAGATGGCCACCAATAGCGGTGTGATTGATTGGAAGACGGGCGATGGCGATGGTGGCCTATTTAAGGGCATTCTCGTGCGCTATTTGGCGGATTTGGTAATGCGAATCCCCGAAGATAATGACGCCAATATTGCAACCAAGAAGATTGCGCGCCGTTTGATTTTGGCTTCCGCTGAAAGTGTGTGGGCTCACCGCCTTGAAGTGGATGGGCTGCCGGTTTTCCCCACCGACTGGACCGAGGATGCCCGTTTGCCCCGTAACTTCGGTGTTGGGGGATCGTCGCTTTCAGATATTGTGCGCGTGGTGCGCATTGACGAGCGCGACCTTTCGGTGCAGCTTTCCGGTTGGATGTTGCTCGAAGCAGCAGCTCGCGTGTCCGAAGTGCCCGCTTAGTGTTTGTCCATGCCCGAATGTGTGGGATTTCTCTCCCTTTATGGGCGTGATTTTTAGCAAACGGACAAGCGGGACAGCAGTTTCGCTGGCATACTTACATAGTGACAGACTGAATCGCTCGACTGGAGGGTCACTTATATGCCTATCGCAACTCCTGAGGTCTACAACGAGATGCTCGACCGCGCCAAAGAAGGCGGCTTCGCCTTCCCGGCCATCAACTGCACCTCGTCCGAGACCATCAACGCCGCACTCAAGGGCTTCGCAGAAGCTGAGTCCGACGGCATTATCCAGTTCTCCACCGGCGGTGCCGAGTTCGGTTCCGGCCTGGCGGTAAAGAACAAGGTCAAGGGCGCTGTGGCACTCGCTGCATTCGCTCATGAGGCTGCAAAGAACTACGGCATCAACGTGGCGCTTCACACCGACCACTGCCAGAAGGAAGTGCTGGACGAGTACGTCCGCCCGCTGCTGGCCATCTCCCAGGAGCGCGTCGACCGCGGCGAGCTGCCCCTGTTCCAGTCCCACATGTGGGATGGTTCCGCAGTGCCGATCGATGAGAACCTCGAGATCGCCCAGGAACTGCTGGCAAAGGCAAAGGCCGCACACATCATCCTCGAAGCCGAGATCGGTGTCGTCGGTGGCGAAGAAGACGGCGTTGAGGCCAAGGCTGGCGCCAACCTCTACACCTCCCCTGAGGATTTTGAAAAGACCATCGATGCCCTGGGCACCGGCGAAAATGGCCGCTACCTGCTGGCCGCCACCTTCGGCAACGTCCACGGCGTGTACAAGCCAGGCAACGTCAAGCTGCGCCCCGAGGTGCTGCTTGAAGGCCAGAAGGTTGCCCGCAAGAAGCTGGGCCTCAGCGATGATGCACTGCCCTTCGACTTCGTCTTCCACGGTGGCTCCGGCTCCGAGAAGGAAAAGATCGAAGAGGCACTGCGCTACGGCGTGATCAAGATGAACGTCGACACCGACACTCAGTACGCCTTTACCCGCCCCGTGGTTGGCCACATGTTCGCTAACTACGACGGCGTGCTCAAGATCGACGGCGAAGTGGGCAACAAGAAGGTCTACGATCCCCGCTCCTACATGAAGAAGGCTGAGCAGGGTATGTCCGAGCGCGTGATCGAGGCTTGCCGCGATCTGCACTCTGTTGGCACCACTGTAAGCAAGTAGCCAGAAGAAAAAGGCCCCTTCGGGGGTCTTTTTTTATGCTCAAGCGGGGGTGATCGCTCGCGGAGGCCTTCAAGGCGCGAAACAATACCTTCAGAGTTGCTCCCCAACCTCAAGGAAAAAGAATGCTTCGCCGATTCAGTGTCGCGCTTTTCAGCTCCATGCTCCTCCTCGCCCCTCATGCCCATGCACAACCGGCTCCGCAGCCCGAGCCTTTCGGTATTGATGCCTACTTGCCCTATGAATCCGACCGTAGCTCCTACCCGGATTGGGTTTATACCGAAGTGGTTTCAGAATTCCGCACACTGAATGCCGAGTACCCGGATGTGATGGAATCCAACCTGCAGCAGGTGATCGAGGTAAATAATTACGCCGATCCAGACACCATTGCTAGGGCTCAAAGCGATGCCGCAACGGATACCGAGGGCGTGCTTGGCCACTTCGCCGATGCCTTCGGTCCCACCTTGGGTCAGCATTTCCGCGATGCTCTTGCAGAAGGCCGCCTGCCTAAAACCAAGATGATGTTCGATGGCATTTTCGCCAGGGCGGGCGGGCTAGCGAGCTCCACGTTCATTGAAAAGGCCATCTTTGCTAACGAGCGCCCCTATATTGCCCACCCAGATAAGATCAAGCGCTACGACGTAGAGGGCAAGGATATCTATCCCACCTCAAAGTCTTTCCCCTCCGGCCACACCAACCAGGCCGCCTGGACCACCACGCTGTTGGCGGTGCTCGTGCCCGAGGCTGCCCCGCAGCTTCTCGAGCGCGGTTCCGAGGCTGGCTATCACCGCATGGTGCTCGGCGTGCACTATCCCCTGGATGTGATTGGTGGACGTATGACGGGCAATGCTGCCGCGGCGGATCGTTGGAATGATCCGCGCATGCGCGAAAACTTAAAGCTTGTCGGCCAAGAGATCCGCGCGGAGCTGGAATGGCGCTGCGGTGCCACGCTACGCGAGTGCGTGGATGCAGAGGCGATGGATCCGGATCGGGCGGTAGCGCTATATACCGAGCGCATGAATTATGGCTTTACCCCGATTGCTTCCCAAGATGCGCCGATCAACGTGCCCAAGCAGGCTCCAGATCTGCTACTAGGAGTGTTTCCGGAGCTTAGCTACGATCAAAGGGCTTCGATCCTTGTGCAAACCGCAGGCCCTGCCGGAATGCCTTTGGATCACCAAGAGGGTTCATGGCAGCGGATCAACCTGGCCAAAGCCATGAATGCGCAGATCAACGTCGCAGCCGATGGTACCGTGACCGTCTTAAACTAAGGAGAACCCGTGTCCTTCGCACTGAACCGCCGTCGCTTCTTGCAGCTTGCGGCATCGACCTCTGCCGTGGCAGCCGTAAGCCACACCACGGCACGAGCCCAAGCGCAGGAGGGGGCGTTCCAGCACTCGGTGGCCTCTGGTGATCCAGAGCCAAACTCGGTGATTATCTGGACGCGCGTGACCCCACAGCCCGATGCCACCCCCGGTTCGGGTGTGGGTGCTCCCACCGCGGTGCGCTGGGAAGTGGCACGCGATGATGCCTTCAATAACATCGTGGCCAGCGGTGAAGTCACCACCGGTGCCGAACGTGACCACACGGTCAAGGTAGACGTTGACGGCCTCGAGCCCTATACGCACTACTTCTATCGCTTCCATGCCCTGGATCAGACTTCGCGCACCGGGCATACCCTTACCGCCCCCGCAGAGGCAGTAGAAGCCATTCGCTTCGGTGTGGTGTCCTGTTCCAATTATGAGGCAGGCTACTTCCGCGCCTACCGCGCGATGGCAGAGCGCATGGACCTCGATTTCGTGCTTCACCTGGGCGATTACACCTATGAGTACGCCACCGGCGAGTATCTCGGTGCCCACAAGACGCAGGTGCGCAAGGTGCAACCGCCGCAGCGCACCACCACGTTGACGGATTACCGCATCCGCCAGGGCTGGTATCACCTGGATCCTGATTTGGCTGATTTGCATGCGGTCAAGCCCATGATTGCGATCTGGGATGATCATGAATTCGCCGATAATGTGTGGCGCGATGGTGCCGCCGGCGATTCTTTTGAGCCAGGCGATGATATTGAGGCTTTGAGGGCCGCTGCCACGCAGGCATACCTGGAGTGGATGCCGGTGCGTCGAAAAGCTAGCGAGCCTGTATATCGAAGCTTCTCCTTCGGCCCTTTGATGGACGTCATCGTTCCTGACCTGCGCACTTATCGCGATAAGAAGGCGAGCTTCGGGCTGGAATCCAATGATCCCCAACGCACCATGATGGGCCAGGATCAATTCGGATGGTTCCGCGAGGAACTCGATGCCTCCAACGCCCGCTGGCAGGTCATTGCTAATTCGGTGATGTTTGCGCCCATGACCTTGCCCCCTGGGCTCGACGAGCGTTTGCAGCGTTGGTTGATCGAGCAGATCGGCCTGCCTGAGCAGGGCATTGCCCTTAATAACGATCAGTGGGATGGCTATATGGCCGAGCGCCAGCAGCTTATCGACGCCATCGCTGAAGACGCCAACGTCGTGTTCCTCACCGGCGATATTCACTCCTCCTGGGCCTCTGAAATTCCACGCAATATCCAGGGCTACCGCGAGGGAAGCGACACGCGAGTGGCAGCAGCCGAATTTGTTACCCCCTCTGTGAGCGCCCAAGGCGCCTACGAAGCACTGGCCCCCAGCCAGGCACTGGAGCCAATTTCGCGCCAAACCACCCGCACCGGCGCAAATATTTTGCGCAGCGCGGATACCTGGTTTAAGTACATCGATTTTGAATTCCACGGCTATATGGCAGTGGAGGTGCGCGAAGATTCCGTGCAAGCCAACTGGTGGTACACCGATAATGTGCTCAGCCCAGACACACCATTCCGCCAGGCTGCCAGCTTTATTACCCGCGCGGGTGATCACCGCGTAACCCCGGCCTAATGCCCAATACCTGGGCAAGAATTCGAGGCATGAGCCGGCTGCGCCAAGGCCTGGTTCGGCTCAGCTCGAATTGGTTGTACGTGATCCAGGCGGGCATTGCCGCCGGGCTTTCGTATTTGCTGGGCATGCAACTCGGCCATGAGCAGCCCTTCTTCGCGCCCATGGCCGCAGTCATCGTCTTATCCACCACCGGCGGGGAGCGTTTTCGACGTTCCCTCGAGCTGGTGATCGGCGTTAGCCTCGGGGTTGGTTTAGGCGATCTGCTCATCGCCACCGTCGGCACCGGCTCTTGGCAGATTGCCGTGGCGGTCATGGCTTCTATTGCCGTGGCAACGGTGATCGATCGCGGCGTGTTGCTGGCTAATCAGGCCGCATTCGCGGCGGTGCTGGTGGCAACGATCCTGCCGCCGGGTACTTCCGGTGGCACCTTCCGCATGGTCGATGCCTTTATTGGCGGGGTAGTAGGCCTGGCGGTAATGGCGGTGGTGCCGGAATCACCCCTTCGTTCTGGGCGCCGAGAGATCGCCAAAATCATGGGCATTACAGGCCAGGTGCTCCACCAGGTATCCGATGCTGCCGCACGCGCGGATGCAGACGCCATCGCCGAGGCTCTGCGCGAGGCCCGCGGTACGCAAGGCCAGATCAATGCCATGATCGCCGCAGCCAATTCGGGCAAAGAAAGCCTGAATGTCTCGCCATTATTGTGGACCCAACGCCACAGGATCCAATCGCTGATTCGCATCCTGAACCCAGTAGACAACGCCATCCGCAATACCCGCGTGCTGGCCCGCCACGCACGCCACTTAGCCGAACTGGGGCATACTCCCTCTGGGGAGCAACTGCACCTCTTGCACCGCATCGCTACCGTGAGTGATCGCTTGAGCGAGCTGTATTTTGGCCAAGGCAATGAGAGCACAGAAATCCCGATCTTGAGCAGAGAGCTCCAAGAGATCGGGGCGCGCGCCGGGCGAGACGTGGCCTTAGATCATGTCCTGCCGGCTCAGGTGATGCTGGGGCAAACTCGCGCGCTGATTGTGGATCTGCTGCAAGTCTGTGGGCTTTCGCGCGAATCGGCCATGGAGGCCTTGGCGCCGATTGCCGAGTAGGTACAGTCGGAGGGTATGGGAAAGCAAACCTCACGGACGTCGGCGTACTTAAGGGAGATTGATCACTCCTTGCACAATCGTATGCTGCGCTTGCGCCGGAGTTTTTCTTCAATCATCCAGGCGTCCATCGCAGCAGGGCTTGCCTTTTGGATCGCTCATTCGGTCTTCGGCCACGAGCGCCCCTTCTTTGCCCCGATGTCCTCGATTATCATCCTCGGTTTATCCAGCGGTAATCGCCTCAAAAGGGCAGTGGAGCTTTCCATTGGTTGCTCCCTCGGCGTTGGCCTGGGCGATCTGCTGATCTTAGGCATTGGCAGCGGCTCCTGGCAGATGGCTTTGGCTATCTTTGTGTCTTTGGTGGTGGCAACGTTTCTTTCTTCAAGCCAGTTGCTGATTAACCAGGTGGCAATTGGCTCCATTTTGATTGCCACGATCATGCCTCCCGGTTCTGCCGCAGGTCCGGAGCGAATGTTTGATGCTGTGATCGGCTGCGTGGTGGGCATCGTGGTGATGGCGCTTCTGCCACATTCGCCGCTTGCTGGTGGCAGGCGTGAAGTAACGAAGGTGCTGCGCTTGGCATCTTCGGTGCTCAAAGACGTATCTGCCGCCTTGCCCCGCGGTGATCATGCCTCGATTTATTCGGCACTCAAGCAGGTGCGTGGCTCTCAAGGGGCCATCAACGCGATGCTTGAGGCGGCAAAGTCTGCCCAGGAAGATACGAGGGTGTCGCCGCTGCTGTGGGCCTCCAAACGTAGAGTTCGTTCCTTTGCCAGGATTCTTGCCCCGGTGGATAACGTCATTCGCAATACCCGCGTGTTGGCGCGCAGGGCGCAGGTGCTTACAGAAGACGGGGATAAGGTCACCGATGAACAGATCGCCATCATTGATGAGTTGGCGGATATTACTGAGCGCCTAGCCGATGTATATGCTCGCCCTGGGAAAGTGCAAGAGGCCAGGGAGATTCCAGAATTGGTCAAGCGGCTTAGGGGCTTAGGTGCGCGCGTGGGTGTGGATGTGGCAACGGATGTGCTGTCCGCGCAGGTGATTTTGGCGCAGTCGCGCTCGATTATCGTCGATCTGCTGCAGGTGTGCGGCATGTCGCGTGAGTCGGCGGTGGCGGCGCTGGTGCCTACCTCGCATTCGCCCGCCTTCCCGCCGGAGGTGCTCGACCCCTAAATGGCAATAAACTGAAAACAGTTTGCAACAAGGCTGAAGATCCGCCATACTCTAGCTAAAAGGAATCCTTTTCAGTAGGAGTATAGTGATGCTGCAATCTCGCAGGCTGATCGGCATACTCACGACCCTCATCGTGATGGCCTTTCTTGCCCAACCGGCCTCGGCCCAAGAATTACAAGACCCCATCGTTTTTGATAGCGGCCACGTTGATGCATTCAACGTCAGCTCAGATGGCAGCAGCCTCCACCTGAACCTCAAAGAAGACATCACCGGCCAGCACGTACAGCGCGCGCCCGAAAGCGCCATCTTCCGGGTAAAGCCAGAGGCATACCGCGATAATGTGCCAGGCCTCGAATTAGGCGGATACCTCCTTCCACTGAGCCAAGATCCCAACCTGCTCTGGCCCGGCTGGGATACCCTCGGCGTAGCCCAAGCAGGCCTTGGCTCCATCGATTTGGAATTCCAAAGCGTTGAAGGGCCAGGAAGAATTTTCCTCTTTACCCAATCAGGCCTCGGCGGTGGTATCGAGCCACTGCTCAACACTGGCCTAGAGCTGCAAAGCGGATCGGTGCGCACCCAGCCCGAACCTGCACACACCCACGCCTACTGGCTATTTGAACAGCCAGGCACCTACACCATGCAAGTAGCCGTGGCCCAAACTGGCGGTGGGCTTCGTTCCGCCCCGCGCACCTACACCTGGCAGGTAGGCGATGCAGTAGAACAGCCGGTGGCGCAAGAAGAAGCGCAGCCGGTAGCCGATGTGCCCGAAGCCGCCCCAGAGGCAGAACAAGAAGTATGCGAGGCGCATCTCGAACCAAAGATCCGCGATGACCGCACCTCTCCAGGGCAGTGGCGCAGCACCGATGAGCTGCTCTTTGGCCTCGGCAGCGCCGCAGCAACTACCACGCAGCAAAGCGTTGGCAGCATCGCGCAAGGGTCCAAAGTGTGGGCCATCGGCAGCGTACAGCAAGCAGGCGTGCCCTGGTTAGGCGCCAATACTCAGGCGCCTTCCTTGCTTGAGCAAGGCGTTGAGTCGGTGACCTATGAAATCACCGGATTCCAAGGCCCCGGCGTGATGGAGGTATTTGTTCCCGGCGATCTCGGCGGAAGCGGAGCCACCACCTGGTTCCACGGCGATGCCAGCGGCTTTAGTGGCTCGGTGGCAATCCCACACAACTCCCACGTGCACCCCTCCTGGGTATTTGATGCTCCCGGCCAGTATGACGTGACCATCACCCAAACGGCCACCACCGGCGATGGCCAGAGCCTGCAAGGCCAAGCCACCTTGCACTTTGTTGTCGATGGCGCAGGCAATGCCGATGATGGCCACTTCGATTTCGGCTCCGAGGTTTCCAATTCCTGCACCACCACCGCTGCCGCAGGCGCGGCAGTACCTCCTGCTGCAGGTGCAAGTGCCGGCCGGGGATCGTTGGCAAATACCGCCGGCGGCCCGCTCACCGGTGCCATTTTGACCCTCGGTGCCGGTTGGCTGCTCCTTGGTGCCGCAGTGCTGTATGCAGCGCGTAAGGAAAAGCTCTAGGTAGATGAACAAGACGTTGAGTGTGCTGGCGCTTTGCCTGCTCACCACCTGTAGCGCTCCTCGCTTTGAGCAGGAGCGCTTGCAGGTTGCAGCGAGCACGCCGATCATCGCCGATATTGCCAGCAATATCGCTGGTGGCGATGCAGATGTGCATAGCGTGATGCCGGCGACGGCGGATCCTCATATTTTTGAGCCCCGCTTAAGCAGCATTCGCACCATCGCCAATGCCGATGTGGTGCTCAGTAATGGCTTATTGCTTGAACAGCAATCCCTAGGCCGCGCATTAGAGGCCAACACCAAACCCGGTGCGCTGCAAGTGGTCATTGGCCAAGAACTGCCCAAAGCCGGCGGCTATCATCTGCCGCTGATTGAAAAAGCGGCGCTCGATACGGTGTGGTTAGGCTTTAGGGTAGAAGGCGAAAGGCCAGAACAAGGCCACGTTGAGCTTCGCATTCAAGATGCCCAAGGCCCTGGGTTTTTAGAGGCCTTTATTACCGGCACCTTCGGAGCCCCCGAGCGTTTGCTGAGCACCAAAGACACCTCCTTGGTGGCTACGCTGCCAGAAAATGCCCATACCCACGTCAGTTGGGCCTTTGAAAAGGCCGGGGAATATGAGCTGGAATTACAGGCAGCATTCGTTCCCGATGAAGGCGAAGCGCAGCCGATTGCCACGCAGCGTTTCCGCTTCGTGGTTGGTGTAGCACCTCAAGGGTTATCGGTGCTGGATCAAGGCCATGAAGATATCACCGTCAATCTTGATACTGCGTCCTTGGGGTTTGTGGGCGATCAAGCGCCCAATCCAGATGAGGCGGTGATTGCCGTGCCGGCGCAAACGCTGCAATTAATCCCGCCAGATCCGGCCTATCGCTTCTTAGGCAGGCCCCAGCAGCCGGTGTACTTGCTGCACCAGGCGGTATTGGGCAAGCACGTCCACGGTGATGTGGATCCGCACTTCTGGCTTGATCCGAGCAATGCGCGCGCGATGGCGCAGATCATCACCCAGGCGTTAAGCACAAAAGATCCGGCCAACGCCGCAGCGTATGCGGGGCGCCAAAAGGAATATATTGCGCGCTTGGATGAGGTAGAAGCTCGCATGCATGAGCATATCGATGGCATCGCCCCAGCTCATCGGCACCTTCTGAGCACCCACGATGGCTTTGGCTATCTTGCCCAGGCCATGGATTTAGAGGTTGCCGGTGTGGTGCCGACGTCGGTTTCGCCAAGAGATGTTGCCGCCCTGCAGCAAACATTGCGTGATTTAGAAGTGCCTGCGGTGTTTATTGATCCGCGAGAAGCAAGCCGCAGCCAGACGCTGGAATCGGTGGCTCACGATCAAGGCGTTGAGGTGTGCACCTTGCATAGCGATGCATTGGGCGAGCAAACACCGACGTATCTCACCCTGCTAGAACACAATGCTTCGACCTTAGAACAATGTCTTGGATAGGAAAGTAATAGCGATGAATCTGAAAAAATTAGCTGCCTTCTTGCTCAGTGTCTTATTTGCATTGTGCACAATGCTTCAGGCCAATGCCGCGGCTTTTGAACAAGGCCACGCCGATTTCGGCCCCCAGGTAGAAGATGGCCAGGTTGTGCTCAAGCTTCGCGACGACACCGTCGTGCCCGCCCAGTGGCGCGATGCCCAGGACGTGGTGTTTAGCCTCGGCGATGCAGCGACACAGCAACTGCCAGAAGGCAAAGATTTCGAGTTCACTGGTGCAAAGCCAGGCGATACGGTGTGGGTTGTTCCTCAAACCGAAAAGCCCCAGGTTCCCTGGCTGGGTTGGAATACCCAGGCCCCGGAGCTAGCAAGCGTGGCAGAGCAGGGAGTGAATTTTGAGTTCCTCGGCCACCAAGGCCCTGGAACCTTCTCCCTGTTTTTGCAAGACGGTGGCCTTGGCGGTCCCGAGCCACTGTTTTTAGCACCCGGCGATAGCGCGTGGGTAGATAATGGCACCCACGCCCATGCCAATTGGGTTTTTAGCCAACCCGGTACTCACCTGGTGCGCATCAAGGTCACTGCCGGTACCCAGGAGGCCACGGCTGATCTTCGCTTTGCGGTGGGAGATACCAGCGAATCTGCGATTCAGGCCGCGCAATCAGCGCAGTGGGAAGGCCATAGCGAGCAAGAAAGCTACACCAAGTACCTGCTGTTTGCCCTAGCCGGTGTGGTGTTGTTGCTGCTGGTGATTTGGAGGGTTCGTGCTAGAAATTCATAACCTCCACGTCAATTTTGGAGCCAGGACCGTACTTGACAATGTCCACTTGCATCTCAAGCAACCGGGCATGTGCGCCCTGCTCGGGCCGAATGGGGCAGGGAAAACCACTTTGCTTCGAAGCATCATGGGCTTGATTCCCTATCGGGGTGTGGTTCGTGCGCCCTCACAGCGCGCCTATGTGCCGCAGATGTCGCAGTTTCAGTGGTCCTATCCCATGACCTGCCTCGATGTAGTAAAAACTGGCGCAATCCGGGGCATGTGGCGCCGCTCGAAGGCGGCAGACCAAGCCCAGGAGGCCTTGGAGTTGGTGCAGATGGGTCATCTGCATGATCGTTCCATCGCTGCGCTTTCAGGTGGGCAGCGCCAGCGGCTGCTGCTCGCGCGTGCCCTAGTGGATCAGCCGGAGTTGCTCCTCCTTGACGAGCCTTTTAATGGCGTGGATGTTCCAAGCCAGTTGCTGATCCAAGAGGTGATTTCTGGTTTAGAAGACACCCTCGTGGTGATCTCTACTCACGACATTCCTTCGGCGCTTGCAACGGCCCAAACGATGGTGCTGCTCAACAAACAGGTGGTTGCCCAAGGCAGTGTGCAGCTCCTGCAGGATCCGGCGCTGTGGGAGAAAGGCTTTGGCTTAAGTGCCCAAAGCTCGATGGTTCGTGCCTATGTGCGCCAGGTGGAGGAGGCGGCATGATTACTCCTTGGGAATTTCTTGCAGACCTACAAAACCCTGCCTTGGCCTTTTTGCCTAAGGCGCTGCTGATCTCGGTGCTCAGTGCAGCACTGTGCGCGGTGGTAGGTACCCACATGGTGCTGCGCGGCATGGCGTTTGCCGGCGACGCCATTGCTCACGCTGTGTTTCCCGGTTTGGCCATTGCCTTTGTGCTTGGAGGCTCCTTGGTGCTTGGCGGCCTCATCGGTGGTTTGAGTGTGGCGCTGCTGGTTGCGCTGTTTGCACATAAATCAGCACTAAAAGAGGACTCCTTAATTGGTGTGTTCTTTGCGGCAGCCTTCGCCATTGGCCTGGTGGTGCTTTCGAGAACGCAGGCCTATGCGGGCTCCTTGGAGGGTTTTCTTTCGGGTTCCATCACTGGTGTGAGTGCCCAACAGTTGTGGATGGCTGCCATTGCGGCGGTGGTCATTGTGGCGTTGCTGGCGGCGATCCACCGCGAGTTGGCTTTTGCCAGTTTGGATCGTGAGCTTGCCCGCGCCGCCGGTGTGCCGGTGGTGGTGCTTGATGTGCTGTTATATACCGCCGTTGCTGTTTCGGTGGTGGTGGCGGTGCATACCGTTGGCAATATTTTGGTGCTTGCTTTGCTGATTACCCCGGCTTCTACGGCGCGCCTGCTTTGTCGACGCCTCCTGCCGATGATGTTGTGCGCAATGTTGTTGGGTATTGCTGCCTCAATTCTTGGGATTTACGCAGCATGGTCGCTGGATATCCCCGCCGGTGCCTCCATCGTGTTGTGCTCCACCGTCATGTTCTTCTTTGTTTGGTTACTACAGCCGTTGCTTAAGGATCGCTGATGAATTTCTCTGCTCTTCGCACCCCTATGCGCCTTCGAATGCTCGCCACCTTGGGTGTTTTGGCGCTCCTGGTTGCACTCTTTTTGCCAGGTCCTGGCTTAAACCTTATTAACCTGGTTGATGAAAGTACCAACGGCAGTACCCATAAACCCGGCACGGGTGAGGCCTTTACTGTGTTGCCGGAAGATCAGCACTTCTTTGATGCCCAAGGAAGCGATACTGGCCAGCTTCACCCCTGTGCCGGACGCGACCTGCTCTATCACTCCCATATTGATGCCGGATATGTCACCCGCAATGATCAAGGCAATCTTGATGTGATGGCGGTAAATAATACGAAGGTGATTGCTCAAGATTCCGCATGTATGCGCCTTGGGCCAGATAATCATAATGGGGTAGAGGTGTCGCGCTTTGTGGTGCCTAATGATCCCGCCTTGAGCTTCCTCGGCGCCCCCGGCTCCATTGTGTGGCGTGCGCCTTTTGAAAACTACGGCAATCGCTGGCTGCCGATCTGGGCTGGTCTGGGCGCTTTTGATCCCCACCATGAGTGGAAGGTGCCCACCGACTTTGTTGCCAATTCCGTGCAGCTCGACCTGGTGGAATTTGAAGGCCCAGGTGATATGAATATCTACAACTACCTCCCGCAGTGGGATCGGGCAACGCGCATTATTGGCTCCCAGGATTTGCGCAGCACCTCCCTTGGGGTAGGTGGCCACGGGCACATGAACTGGACCTTTTCTCAACCCGGCGTGTACAAGCTGGCTTGGCAGGCTCAAGGCAGGCACTATGACGGCTCGGTGGAACGCTCAGCGCCGGTAACGCAGTATTGGCTGGTTGGTGAGGATTCCCATGTGGGTCTTTTGCCGGGCACCACTCAGGGCATTGGCAATTATGGCAAGCGTGCAGAGACGATTCGCCAGGAAATGGGCTTGAGTGAACCTACTGGCGAGCCCGCCAAGGTGGTGTTGAGCGAGCAGGCTCCGAAGCTTGAATCTGAAGAGGTTAAAGCGATGGTGGAGCGGGAGTATTTTGAAACTGATCCGCCAATTGGTAGCGGTGACGTGGTAGTGGATGTGGGATATACCGGCAAGGAACTGCTGAAAGATCCCGAAGTTACGCTGAAAACCCATGTCGATGGCAAGACGCTTGAAAATGCCGTGGTTATTGAGGTGCCCGATAGCGCAACAAAATGTATTGCGCCCAATGATCCATATCTTTCCAACTTTGCGCGAGCTGCGGGCAGCAGGTTGGTGTGGATGACGGGTACGCCCGGCGGCCCCACGCCTTCCTATGCCTTTGATACCTCCGACTTGGACCTTGCCCAGCTTTCCGAGCAGCAGGTGATTGTGGAGCCCGGCGTGAATACTCCCCGCGGTGGCGTGTATGCGATGGGTGCAGGCGATGGTGATCGTTTTGCGTCCATTGCCACCAATGCAAATTCCACCTCCACTCCCTTGCAGCTTCTCGGTGCGCAGCGCCATAACGTGCAGTACATGATGAGCCGCCCGGGCGTCTATACCGAGGATGGTTCGGTGCGAGTCTTTCACAAGACCGATCCGCGCTATGAGTTCTATTCGCCCATTTTCCTCGTTGGTAATCAGGTGATTAATCAGTGGCGCCAGCGCGCCGGCGTGAAAGAGCGCCTGCCGGAAACTCAACCATCGTGTGAGGCTGCACCGCAGCTAAGCGGCTGGGATCCTTATGCCCCAGAGCTTGTCGACGCCCCCGAGGATCCCCCAACCCAACCGGATGAGACGACTGCCCCGGAGACTTCCGAGGCCCCAGTAGTGGAGGAGACTGAACAACCATCTGAAGAGGTTGAAGAGGTTGAAGAGGTTGAAGAACCGACCGAAACCACGAGTACGCCGGAGCCTGAAGTACCAGCGCTGCACCGTATCCGCTCTGGGCACTTGGATATGGCACTGGGCACCATTGATGGCAATGCCTTGGCGTATCTCAAAGATGAGTCGGATCCAGCAAATCCTGTGCGTAGGGAATCTGGAACGTTTTTTATCGTGGTGCCGCAACGTGCCTGGCACGATGATGCTTCGGCGTTAGAGCTCGATGATTTTGCCGATGGTGCCTTTGTGCTGCCGGAGGTGCAAGATCGTCGCATGCCGTGGCCGGGAATTTCGAATGAGGCCTTTGATTTCCAAGCGGTGCATCCCGATTATCCCACCACGGATTTCTCTATCGCTTCGGTGCTCAGTGCCCCTCAGGGCGGGCGCCTGGTGCTGAGTGCTAGTGAGGATATGAAGGTCAAGCGTCAGCTTGATTCGGCGGATCCGAGTGCTTCGATTGCTCTGCCTGCTTTTACGCATGCGCATAAGGCCTTCTGGTTTAACAAGCCAGGTACGTATGAGGTTCGTTTTGCCTATAGCTGGGTAAATAAGCAGGGTCAGACTGAGCAGGCTTTCCTGGATACCACCTTTGAGGTGGGCAACTTGCCCAAGGAAGAAGAGGTGGTAGAAGAAACCACCGAACCTACGGCAACCCAGAAGCCGGTACCTCCACAGCCAACGAGCGAGAAGCCGCAAACCCCGAAGCAACCCCAGACCTCTCCGGCACAGCCGCAAGCCACGCAACCCCAGACCACCAAACCCCAGGCCGCGCAACCCCAAACCACGAAGCAACCCCAAACCCCGAAGCAGCCCCAAGCCGCCCAACCCCAGGCCGCGCCACCAAAGGCTGTGCCTCCGCGTCCGGCTGCAGTGCCCAAGGCTGGCTCCACGCCTGCGCCGCCGAAAGCGGCAGCGATGCCTCGCCCTGCGCCTCCGCTACCTGCGAACGCGCCTTTGGCTCAAGGGCCGAAGCCTCCTCTATCGCGGCAGGCTGCTCAAGAAGGCAGCTTGGAGGTATGGCGTGGCGTGCTGCTCGGCGTTGGTGGTTTTAGTTTGTTGCTGGCGCTAGTGGTGTACCTGTATTCGCGCAGGTCAAAGACGGACTGATTGTAGGTCGCGCAGGTGGCGGTAGAACGTGGCCCGTTGTACTGGCCGCTTGCGCGATACTCCGTCGATGCTGATGCGAAGATTGGCGCCACCTGCTTGCATGGCTCTGCCGGTGTAGGTGGTGTTGGCGCGTTTCGAGGCTTGGCGGAATTTGCCAAGCAGCCCTGTGGGGTTGGCGGGGCTTAAGATCACTTGGCCTGCCACGCCTGGGGCGTCCATGGTGGAGATCAGTGCCGCGCCATAGTGTTTGCCTCGCAGCAAGACGGCATCGTCGACGATGATTTCGCCGTCGAGCTTCTTATCGTCCCAGTCGCTAATGATGGCTTGGTGGGCTACGGCCTGGCCTGCGTCATCGCGAATCAAAGGCTTTGGTTTCACGGGAGCATCGAAGGCGAAGTCTCGGTCTGCTGGCAGATTCCATGCTTTGGCTAGTGCAGATTCTTTGCTGGGCAGGAATGCTACTTCTGCCCAGAGGGCGTCGATGCGCATCAGCCGGGTAATGATGGCCGCGAGCGCCGCGTCATCGCCGTGGACGATAAAGCGCAGGGGGTCGTCGATAAGCTGTGGTGCAAAACCGGGTTCTCCCAGGTGAGCGACGTCGGGGGAGGCGGCGATTTCTTCGAGTGAGGGGGTGGGATCTTCGGGCAGAACTTCTTTGGTGATGGTGTTGAGGATTTTCAGTTCCGCGCGTGTGGGCACCGCGGAGAGCTCATAGGCTTCCGGGCTTTCGATCGGTGCCACACCGCAGTTGAGGATCACATGGCGCATGGGCATTGATTCTAGCGCTACACTGGTATCCGGCATTTTTCACGAAAGGACGAGCCATGGCGGCAATCGTAATTGTGGGCGCTCAATGGGGCGACGAAGGCAAAGGCAAGGCCACTGACATTCTCGGTGGTCGAGTCGACTACGTAGTCAAACCGAACGGCGGCAATAATGCTGGCCACACGGTTGTCGTAGGCGGTGAAAAATACGAGCTCAAGCTGCTGCCCGCGGGCGTGCTTTCCGAAAACGCAATCCCCGTCCTGGGCAACGGCGTGGTTATCAACCTTGAGGCACTCTTCGAGGAGATCGACGGCCTGGAGGCCCGCGGCGCCAATGCATCGCGCCTGCGCATCTCTGCTAATGCGCACCTGGTGGCTCCGTATCACCAGATCCTCGACCGCGTCCAGGAGCGCTTCTTGGGCAAGCGTGCCATCGGCACCACTGGCCGCGGCATCGGCCCCACCTACGCCGACAAAGTTTCGCGCGTGGGTATCCGCGTGCAAGACGTCTTTGACGAGTCCATCCTGCGCCAGAAGATCGAATCGGCGCTGGATGTGAAAAACCAGATCCTGGTCAAGATGTATAACCGCAAGGCCATCGTGGCTGACGAGATGGTGCAGTACTTCCTCGGCTACGCCGATCGCCTACGCCCGATGGTGATTGAGTCGGAACTTGAGCTCAACCGCGCATTGGATGAGGGCAAGCACATCCTCATGGAAGGCGGCCAGGCCACGATGCTCGACGTGGACCACGGCACCTACCCCTTTGTTACTTCTTCTAACCCCACCGCCGGTGGCGCTTGTGTGGGCGCAGGTATTGGGCCTACCAAGATCACCAGCTCTTTGGGCATTATTAAGGCCTACACCACGCGCGTGGGCGCGGGTCCTTTCCCCACTGAGCTCTTTGATAAGTGGGGTGAGTTCTTGCAAACCACCGGCGGCGAGGTTGGTGTGAATACTGGCCGTAAGCGTCGTTGTGGTTGGTATGACTCGGTGATCGCCCGTTACGCCTCCCGCGTCAATGGCTTTACTGATCTCTTCCTAACCAAGCTCGATGTGCTCACCGGCATTGGCGAGATCCCGATTTGTGTGGCCTATGACGTTGATGGCAAGCGCTTCGACGAGATGCCCACCACCCAATCGGATTTCCACCACGCGGAGCCGATCTACGAGACGATGCCCGCCTGGGAAGAAGACATCACCGGTTGCACCACCTTTGATGAGCTGCCCGAAAAGGCCCAGGCCTATGTGCGCCGCTTAGAAGAGCTTTCGGGTTGCCGCATCTCTTATATCGGTGTGGGCCCCGGCCGTGACCAGACCATCGTGGTGCACGACGTGATGGAAAACTAGACCCAGTTGCGCACCTGGGAGTAAATCTCGGGCATGGAGCTATCGGCCTTCTTTGAGGCCGCGTTCGTGCCCACCACATAACCCACGGCGCTCATCACCACACTCAGCAGCGCGCCGCCAATGCCAAGCCCAAGGGCATCGTTATTGACGGCGTAGAGCATGAGTGCAAAGCCTGGCCCAATCAGGGGCACCACGCCAGCTAAGCACACCAGCGAGCCGATGAAGGCGTTGGAGTTTTGCCCCGATCGATCCTTCATCATCGCGGTGCCCGGCTTGGAGGTGGGGTAGGGGTTATAGGCCGATAGCACCGCGGAGATCATCATCGAGCAAACTACGCCACAGATGACGGTCACGGCGACGACCAGCCATACGGCATCGAAGGATTCCACCACGCCTAGTGCCAGAAGGTAGCCGGCCGCCAGCAGCATGCTCAGCATCCCAAAGACCATCGTTTCTGCCTTGAGCTGCAGCGATGGCTTGGTCGGGGTGACCATCACAGTATTATTGGCCGGACCGTTATAGCCGAAAAGATTCGCACCTTGGGTGGGCATCATGATCACCAAATAGGCAGCCACCCAGTGCATTCCGCCTTCCGATATGACGCCGAAGACAAAAAATCCGGTGATCATAATCAGCATGGTCGTCAGCACGATCACCATGCGAGAGTCGCGTTTGAGGTAACGAAGCTGGCGCGAAAGCAGCGCGCCGAAGGCAGTAAAGCGCAGGGGAGGAACGAGTAGCTGTGCACTTGAGCTTTTCGACGCCGCGCCCGCGCTCACAGAGATCTCACTGAGCTCTCTGCGCAGCCCTTTGAGCAGCAACCACCAGGCGATTGCGAGGTAGGCCAGTGCGAGGAGGGCGCTTAGAAGCGCGAGCACTGGATTGCCTTGCACAAGATATTGCGTGGGGGCAACGGCTGCGCCGAAGGGCGTCCATGCCAAGTATTGATCGAGCTTGAGTTGGGTGACATCGCCGTTGGCGATGACGATGAAGTAGGCGATCAAAAATACGATGACCCCGCCAAGGCCGCGCATTGTCCTTGAGCGTTCGCTGCCGCTGCTGACCAGGGTGCGGATGGCTGCGGTGCCCACGATGGCGGTGGCAAAAGACACCACAATGCCCAGCACATAGACCACGATGGCAACGCCATTGCCGGCAAGCCCGATGCTTCCGCCGATGGCTGTGATGATTGAGCACAATATGGCGACAAAACCGCGGGATTGGATCATCTCTACCGCCACCATCGCCGGGCGGATCCGCCGAGGATCCAGGGGCAGGGCAATGCACTTTTCCAAGTCGATCTGGTGCTCGGGCGAAGGTGCTGTGTATTGGAACATCCACAGCACCAACACGCCCACGGAAGACACGAGGACCAAGGGGCTATTTTCGCCAAAGGCCAGCACGAAGGCCAGCCCCACTGCCGCACCCACGGTATAGAGGGGGATAAGGATTACTTGAAAAAGCGTGGTCTTTTGAGCCTTAATCAGGCGTTTCCATAAGGTGAATTGGGCTGAAAGGAGGGCTTTGATCAACGCAGCCACCCCAGGGAAGAATCGTCGAGCTCGCGGGCGCCAATGAGGTGGATGAAGGTTTCGCTGAGCGATTCACCCATTCGCACCTGATCCAAGGTGCCAGAGGCGCGCACCTGGCCATCGGCAATGATGGCCACATGGCTACAAAGCCCCTCAATGACTTCCATGACGTGCGAGGACAAGATCACCGTGCGCCCGGCAGCCACGTAGGCGCTGAGCATTTGGCGGATGGTTCGCGCCGAAACGGGATCCACGGCCTCTAAAGGCTCGTCAAGGATGAGTACTTCGGGCCGGTGCAGCATGGCCCCGGCGAGCAGAATTTTCTTGGTCATGCCGGCGGAGTAGTCGGCAATATATTTCGGCCCCGCATCTTCAAGGTCTAGGGCCTGTAGAAGCGATTCGCTGCGTTGAGCCACGGTGGCCTCATCCATGGATCGCAGGGCGCCGAGCAATTGGAGGTATTCGATGCCGCTGAGCCTGTCAAAGGTGGGCAGGTCGTCGGCAAGCAAACCATAGGCCTGCTTGGCTTCTAAGCCCTGGCCTTCCCACACATTAAGCCCATCGATCCACACGCTGCCGGCGCTGGGCCTAAGCAAACCAGTGGCCATGGTGATGGCGGTGGTTTTGCCGGCGCCGTTGGGGCCGACGATGCCATAGAAGCTGCCGCGGGGCACGTCTAAGTTGAGGTTGTTTACGGCAACCTGTTTGCCAAAGTGCTTGCTTAACCCCCGCATTGCCAAGGCAGGGGCGGTTGGATCTTCTACGATGGGTTCGATGTGAGGGGCATCCATGCAGCCCAAGGTAGTGGAATTACAAAGAAGGCTCTACCGGTGGCTGGTCTGACCAGGGGAAAACGATCCATTCATCAGTGTGCTTCCACACATAATCCGGGCTGACTACCGAGCGGCTCTTGCCATAGATCACCGCGGAGCGCACTTCCGCGCCATGGGATTGCAAGAGTTTGAGCACCAGGTCCAGGGTGCGGCCAGAGTCTGCAACATCGTCTACTACCAGCAGCTTCTTATTGGCAATGGAGTTGGTGTCGAGCAGCGGTTCCAGTAGCACTGGGTCTGGCAAGGTTTCATGCACGTCCGTGTAGAACTCCACGTTGATGGCGTCGGAAAGCTTCACACCCATGGAGTAGGAGAGGGCACCGGCAGGCACCAAGCCACCGCGCGCGACGGCTATGATGATGTCTGGGTTAAAGCCCGAGTCGACGATCTGCTGGGCAAGCTCACGGTTGGCTTTGCCAAAGCCTTCCCAGGTGAGCACTTCTTTATTTTCAAGATCCGAAGAATCTGCGTGGTAAGCCATGTATAAACTCTAGCGCGGTGGGCAGATTTTCCCCACTAGCTTGTACCCTAGAGCTATGTTCACCCCTGCGTTTATCTCTACGCCCGCAAGCAGCGACCCAACCAAGGTGCTGATCTTGGGAGCCTGCGAATTAGGCCATAACCTCGCACGAGCGTTTTCCGGCCTGGGCGTAGAGGTGGAACTTCTTGGAGAAGCCACCCTGCCCCAAGAACACGAGCATCTGCTCGAGATCGTCCGAGAGATCCGCCCCGATATTGTGGTGCCAGCCAGCGACCGGGTATCGGTGGCAGCATTGCAGCGCATCGAAGCAGAGTATCCAGGCAGCGTTGCACCGAGCTCGCGTGCCATCGAGGCGGCCTATAACCGTGAGGTCATGCGCAGCATTGCGTGCGAAGAATTGGGTCTACCCACCTCAAAATTTGCTTTTGCCGATACGCTCGAAGCATTCGCCCAAGCCACCGAAGATTTGGGCTTTCCCTGCGTGGCTAAGCCGGTGGAAAACACTGGTGGCGGCACCACCTTCGTGCTGCGTGACCAACGCGATGTGGGCGCTGCCTGGAAGCACCTCAAAGGCCAGCGTGCGATTATTGAGCGCTTTGTGGAATTCGATGCCGCGGTGCTCATGCTGGCCATTCGCTCCATTAACCCCGCCGATGGCAAACTTGCCACCTGGTTTTGCGAGCCGATTGCGCAGCAACATGAACACGGCGAGCTCCTAGGCTCCGTGCAGCCGCTGCATCTGCCAGAGCGGGCCTTAGATAATGCCCGCAGCGTCACCGCCCGCATTAGTAATGCCATTGGCGGCCGAGGCTTATTTGCCGTGGAATTGTTCTTGGTGGGCGAGGATATTTATTTCTCAGGCGTCTCGCCGCGCCCGATGCCAAGCGGTACCGTCACCCGCGTCAGCCAGCGTTTTTCCCAATCCGAGCTGCATGCGCGCGCGATCCTCGGTTTGCCTATCGACGCCACGCTGATCAGCCCAGGCGCCTGCGCCTTTAGCAGTCACGTGCCCGCTGATATTCCGCGCGAACAATTCGCCCAGGCGCTGAGCACGCCCGAATCCGATATTCACTTCAGCACCGATGGTGGCACGGTGGCGATGGCCACGGCCGATGATATCCATCAGGCATGGGAGCGTGCGATTAAGGTGCGCGAGATTCTGCTTAATCACTAAACATTGCGGCCAGCTTGCGTTCGCTGAGCAGCATTGGCACATGGGCCATGCCGGCGTCGTCGAAAAGCTCACCACATTGCTCAAAACCAAATTGCTCATAATAGCCTTTGAGCGGTTCTTGGGCTGCGATCCATACGGCGCGCATGGGTTCGCGCTCGAAGGCGAGGCGAAGCGCATTGATCATCAGTTCAGCGCCAAAGCCGGTGCCGCGATGAGAGGGCTTGAGTACGAACCGGCCCAGCTTGGTCACTTCGCGGCCATCGACTTGATCCGGAAAGACGCGCGCGGTGCCCAGGATTTGATTGGGCTGGCCGGTTTCGAAGGCTCGCACGTGCAAGGTGGTGCTCAGGGGATCGATGTGGTCGATCTCCTCATAGGGGCATTGTTGTTCCACCACAAAGACGTCGGTGCGCAGCTTATACAGCTCGTGGAGCTCGCGGGGGCTGAGCTCGGAGATATTGGAAACGGCAAAGATAAACGACATGAGCAGACACCTTAGCCACAGAAACAGACAAAACCCCAAATTAAACGGGCAAAGTGTGACCGAATAATTTGGGGAGGCCTGCTCTGTGGCCTAGTTCATACGAGCGTGCTTAACCATCTCGTCCCATTCGACGATTTTTTTGCGTTCGCGTCCTTCTTGTTGGCCGAGGGTGCGTTCTTGTTGGTCGAGTTGGTACCAGCCGTCCCAGGTGGTGATGGGGATGTTGTTGGTGCTCAGGTGGTTGATGATGGCTTGGGGGTCGCGGTTGGGTGCTGGGGTGAGGTGGCCTTGGTTCCAGTCGTTTAGCAATGCGGTGGTGGTTTCTTTGGCGTCGGATTTGGTGTTGCCGATTAAGCCTACGGGGCCGCGCTTGATCCAGCCGGTGGCGTAGAGGGCTGGGATGGGTTCGCCATCGGTGGTGGTGACGTGGGCGCCGTCGTTGGGGATGGTGTGGGTGGTGGTGTCGAAGGGCACGCCGGTAATGGGGGTGGAGCGGTAGCCGACGGCGCGGTAGACGGCTTGGACGTCCCAGTCGGTGGTGGTGCCGGTGGCCTGGACGTTGCCGGTGCCGTCGAGTTGGGTGCGTTCGGTGCGCAGTCCGGTGACGTGTCCGTTGGTGCCGAGGATTTCGGTGGGGGATTCGAAAAAGTGGATGAACAGTTTGTGGGGTGCGCCTTTGGGTTCGCGCATGGCGTAGGCCTCTAAGGTTTGGCAGACGAGGTCTTGGGATTTGGATTCGTGGCGGGTGGTAATCGAGGCGTCGTCGTAGTCGATGTCTTCGGGGTTGACGATGACTTCGATGGTGTCGGAGTGGTCGAGTTCTTTGAGTTCGAGTGGGGTGAATTTGGCTTGGGCTGGGCCGCGTCGGCCGAAGACGTGGATTTCTTTGGCCTGGTTTTGTTTGAGGGTGTGGTAGACGTTGTCGGGGATTTCGGTGGTGTGGAGTTCGTCGGCGGTTTTGGCAAGGATGCGTGCGACATCTAATGCGACGTTGCCGACACCGATGACGGCAACGCGTTCGGCGCTTAGGTCCCAGGTGCGTTGGAAGTCGGGGTTGCCGTCGTAGAAGCCGACGAATTCGCCGGCGCCGTAGGAGCCTTCTAGGTCGGTGCCGGGGATGTTAAGGTCGCGGTCATCGGTGGCGCCGGTGGCGAAGATGATGGCGTCGTAGTATTCGCGGAGTTGATCGATGGTGATGTCGTTGCCGACGTCGACGTTGCCGATGAGGCGGATCTGTGGTTTGTCGAGGATGTTGTGCAGGCTGGTGATGATGCCTTTGATGCGTGGGTGGTCTGGTGCGACGCCGTAGCGGATTAGGCCGAAGGGTGTTGGCATGCGTTCGATGAGGTCGATGGTGACGTCTTGGCCGGATTTGATTAACAGGTCCGAGGCGTAGATCCCGGCGGGCCCGGCACCAACAACAGCAACACGCAATGTAGACACAGATCTTCCTTCTCAGTAGTTAATAGTTTTGCTTAGTCTACGCGCTGGTATTGCTAGGAATCTAGCCGGGGTCGCACCCTTTCTTACGATAAAACCCGTGGTTGTCGCATCACGCTGTGATGCGGGGCTCAAAGCTGTAAGCTGTGTGGTTGATGCCATGCGGTGCACCATGCCGCGATGAATGAAAGGATGCCCGTGACTGATTATCAGCCCACCTCCGTGCTGCTTACCCGCGCCGGCCGGAATTTTGACTCCTTTAACCTCGACGCTTTCGCAGATCAGCTCGGTTTGCAGGTGCGCGAGCTGATTCAAGATACCCCCGAGCTTGGCGCGATCCTTGCCCAGGATCCCCTCGCCGCCGGTGAAGTGCTCCTGGTCGGCTCCGGCAACGTCGATTTCGATGCCAAAGCAGCCTCGGCGCTGGGCGTTCCGCTCCTTTTGCTTATCGACGCCCCCGGTGTGCACATCGACCTCGCCCAACAGGAAGCAGCCGCACTGGAAGCTACCCTGGCGGCCACCTTCAGCGCAGAAGAAGCCATTAGCGCCGAAGGTATTCAAAGGATCCGCAGCGCAATTGCCTCCGCCGATGCGCGCCAGGTAATGAGCGCCCCCGTATTTGAGCACTGGCTTCTAGATAAAGCCCGCCAGCAACCCGCCCACATCGTCTTGCCCGAAGGTGACGATGATCGCATCCTCGAAGCCGCTCACCTGCTGCTTGAGCAAAAGGTTTGCGAGCTCACCATCTTGGGTGACCCCGATGCCATTCAGCGCCGCGCCGAAGAGCTTGGCTTTAACCTCAGCGAGGCTCATTTCCGCGATCCTGAGAATGATCCCCAGTCCGAGGAATTCGCCCAAGAATTTGCAGAATTGCGTAAGTCGAAGGGCGTCACCATCGAGCAGGCGCGCGAGACCATGAAAGACATCTCCTACTACGCCACGATGATGATTTATAAAGGCCTCGCCGATGGCATGGTCTCTGGTGCCGCGCACACCACCGCGCACACCATTAAGCCTTCCTTCCAAATCATCAAAACCTCGCCCGGCACCTCCGTCGTTTCTTCCATCTTCCTCATGGTGATGCGTGATCGACTCTGGGCCTTTGGTGATTGTGCCGTCAACCCAAACCCCACCGCCGAGCAGCTTGCAGAAATCGCCGTGGTTTCCGCACGCACCGCAGCGCAGTTCGGCATCGATCCCCGCGTGGCCATGCTCAGCTACTCCACCGGAACCTCAGGTTCTGGACCCGATGTGGACCGTGCGGCCCAGGCCGTGGAAAAGGCCCGTGAGCTGGATCCGCAGGTCAAGATCGACGGCCCCTTGCAGTTCGACGCCGCCTGCGACCTGTCGGTGGCAAAGAAGAAGATGCCCGATTCTGAGGTGGCAGGTCAGGCGAATGTGTTTATCTTCCCCGACCTCGAAGCGGGTAATATTGGCTACAAAACAGCGCAGCGCACCGGCCACGCACTCGCCGTGGGCCCGATTTTGCAGGGTCTGAACAAGCCTGTGAATGACCTCTCGCGCGGCGCCACCGTGCCCGACATTGTCAACACCGTGGCAATTACCGCCATTCAGGCAGGAGGAAAGTAAATGTCTTTGGTTCTCGTCTTAAACTCTGGTTCTTCCTCCATCAAATTCCAGTTGGTTGATCCAACCCAGCACGCCACCGATGAGCCCTTCGCCTCTGGTTTGGTCGAGCAGATTGGCGAGCCCAAAGGCAAGGTGACCCTCAAGCACGCCGGCGAAAAGCACGAGGTAGAAGCACCCATTCCCGATCACTCTGCTGGCCTTGCGCTCGCCTTTGAGCTGATGAATGAGCACAAGTGCGGTCCGCGTGATGCAGACATCGTTGCTGTGGGGCACCGCGTAGTTCACGGCGGCATCCTCTTTTCCTCACCGCAGGTGATCACCGACGAAATCGTCGACATGGTGCGCGACCTCATTCCGCTTGCTCCGCTGCATAACCCGGCCAATATCGACGGCATTGAGGTTGCCCGCGAAATCCTGCCGGATGTGCCGCACGTTGCCGTCTTCGATACCGGCTTCTTCCACTCCATGCCACCGGCCGCTGCGCTGTATGCCATCGAGGCTGAAACCGCCGTGGAGCATGGCGTGCGCCGCTATGGCTTCCACGGCACCAGCCACGAGTATGTATCCAAGAAGGTAGCGGAGCTGCTGGATCTGCCCGCCGAGGCGATCAACCAGATCACGCTGCACTTGGGCAATGGCGCCTCCTGTGCCGCTATCCGCGGTGGTCAGGCCATTGATACCTCCATGGGTATGACGCCCCTTGCTGGCCTGGTAATGGGTACTCGATCGGGTGATATTGACCCGGGTATCGTCTTCCACCTATACCGCACCGCGGGCATGAGCATCGATGAGATTGACCAGATGCTGAATAAGCGCTCGGGTGTGAAGGGGCTTTCGGGTGTGAATGACTTCCGCGAGCTGCGCAAGATGATTGAGGATGAAAACCAGGACGCATGGTTGGCCTACAACATCTACATCCACCAGCTACGCCGCTATATCGGTTCTTATATGATCGCCCTCGGTCGCGTGAATGCCATTACCTTTACCGCTGGCGTTGGCGAAAATGACGTAGACGTGCGCGCAGATGCCCTGGCCCACTTGGAAGGCTTTGGCATCAAGATTGACCCTGAGCGCAATGCTCAGCCCAACACTGGCCCGCGCGAGATCTCTACGGATGATTCCGCCATTAAGGTCTTTGTGGTTCCTACGAATGAGGAGCTGGCTATCGCTCGCTACGCCCAGGAGCTTGCCTGCAAGTAGTAGGCCGATTGCGAGCCACCCAGCGATAAAAAGCCCTGGCCGGGTAGGGCAGTAGCCTGATGAGCTGCCCCAGCAATGGCCAGGGCTTTTTCATGTGTAATAGCAGTTGGGCTATTGCTTCATGTTCGACGTACTCTTCGCCTTGCTCAACCCAAAGTGCTGTGCTGTTCAGGTCTACCTGGGTATCCCAGGTTGTGGCGAATGACGCCGTGGTGCGCGGCTTACAAAAGTTCACCAGGCGGGTGCACAGCCCGCAGTCCGCGTCGTAGACGAAGGTTCCCATGGCAAGAGGTTAACAGGAAGTAAATATCGAATAAATGTTCTAAAAAACCCTTGTGCGGTTGGGGGTGGGGGCTTAAGGTTGTGTTAGAACGTATGAACGACAAGGGGGTGGATGATGCAAGAAGAGGCAAACTACAAGATTTGCGATTTCGACGATGAGCTCGCCCAACAAGGCGCGTTTATCCGCCGCTATGAATACCTCATGTGGGAACAAGCCACACCAGAGGTTGCCGGCACCAACTG
Organism: Corynebacterium pseudopelargi; assembly: GCF_003814005.1. Taxonomy (NCBI): domain Bacteria; kingdom Bacillati; phylum Actinomycetota; class Actinomycetes; order Mycobacteriales; family Corynebacteriaceae; genus Corynebacterium; species Corynebacterium pseudopelargi. The sequence goes on from NZ_CP033898.1 coordinate 292,582, forward strand.
GGAATGGGAAGCCCGCGATGTTGGGGCAAGCCTAGGCATGAGCGATCAGGCTGTGTTAAACCGCTTCTTAGCGGTGTACACACTTCAACACATGCCCAAACTCATGGCAGTGTTCCGGCGCTATTGGCATTTGGATATGCGTAGAATCCTTGCCATTAGCTCGGCGCTAAATTTCGTAGAAGATGCCGAGTCCTATGACGAAGCACTGGCAGATTTCCTCACCCCCAGGGTAGAAAACGAAGACATTCCTTCTCCAAGGAAAATCCGTGCCTTTATTGCCGGTTTAGTCGAGGTGCCCACCCCGGTCGAGGAAGAAGAAGACCAAATCTGGACCCGATCCAATGGTGATGGTCGCGTCGCTATCGGAGTAATCACCAGCTCCGGCACCGCGGAACTCATACGCCAAACCCTCAGAGAAAAATCTGCATCGAGCGAACAGCCCCTAGGCGAGATCTTCTTAGCGCTCATCGGCGGCAAGGTCACCATCAATATCTATGAAAACACTGCTGGGCAGCTCTGCCGCGCCAGCGGGGCGCGCTTTAGCCACGTTGAGGCGACCTGGTTGCGCGAGCATGCAGCTAGGCGCCTTCTCCAGCGCGACGAGGCCACCAACGCCTATCGCTTTAGCCCAAAGATGCGCGCCTATATTGCCGGCCGCGATGGGCACTGCCGCTACCCAGGGTGCCAGGTGCCCGAGTACGCCTGCGATATTGACCATGTGGTGGAATTCGACCGAGGCGGCAAAACCACACCCGCAAATGCCCAGATGCTCTGCCGGCGCCACCACAACCTCAAAACCTCCAAGCAAGTGCACTGCTCCATCGACGAACACGCCGCAGTGACCTGGGAACTAGGCAAACACAGCGTCACCACCTTGCCGGGCGGGCCGATACCTCCCTAGAACCACGTCATCGGGCGGACCTTATTGGCCATATCGGCTAAGGCATAGCGATGGTGGGCATTCGGGGCACTTCGAGCCAGGGTGCGCAAAGACTCATACAAACCAACCTGCAAACCACGCTGGGTAAAGGGGTAACCAAGCAAATCGCTGGCGGCTGCGGCTGCGTCGAGTTGATGCTCACGCAGCCAATTGAGCCCTGCGTTGAGCACGGCAACCTTGATCTGCAAGAAGCGAGCCTCATTATTAGGAATCGCCTCGATCCTTCGTGCCGCCCTGCGGATACGAGACTCAGTGAGCTCACCACTGATCAAGTGCAGAATCGCGGTCAACTCCGCCATGCGATAGTGCGTAGAGGCAGGAGAAACGGAATCGAGCGTGGCCACAGCCATATCCACCTGCTGCTCGGCCATCAACTGGCGTGCCAAACCAAAAGCAGAAGACACAGTGGTGGGATTGGTCTTCCACACCAAGGCATAAAGATAGATCGCCTTAAAGCGCAAAATCTCCGGCTTGCTCGCCAGATGCCTCCACGTGCCACCCACCTCGGCAATTGCTTCGCCCTCAAGGTTCGCGGCAGCAAGCGCCACCGAAGAGTCCAGCAACTTGGTGTTATTTTTGCCCCTATCCTGCAACAGCAGTTCCGATACCGCGGCGCGTGCAAGTTTGGGGGCGGGCTCGCCCGGCAAGACGTTATATACCTCGTTAAAGGCGTGTTGGGCGCCGGCGTAGTCGTCGAGAAGCAAATGGGTGATGCCCGAATACCAAATATGGCGCCAATCGGTATCCATGGTGGAGTCGAGCTTTTCTAGCCAGGAGCGTGCCTCGCGGATAAAACCAAGGTCAAGCAGGGAACGCACCACGGCCAGCGGAATTTCCTTAGAGGTAGCAAACTCCTCCTGATTCATCGCCTGGCGCATCGTTTCCAAAGCCTCCGAGGGCTCCGAATAGGACGAGCCGCTAATCAAACTCGCACCGGGATCACTGCGATCAAGCAGCGGCACCGGCAAGGCCGCATTGATCTCTTCGCTGGTGATCTTGACGCTGCGCTCAATGCCGTCGATAAGCTGGTCCGTGCGGTAGACCAAGTGCTTGGTGCCAAAGGTGGAACGCTGCGGAGAGTAGAGCGAATGTTGCGCCGGGAACTGCTCATCGCGATGCACGGCCAGGAACTCGCGAAGCACCCCATAGAGCTGGGTTTCCAGCGTGCGCACATCCTGGAAACGCTCCTTTGGGTCAGGATCAGTGGCGCGCCTTAGAAGCCTATACAGCGACATATTGTGCGCAAAGAGAGGCTCATCATCCGGGGTCGGAAGATCTTGCATTACCCCATCTTCTTTTGGCATGTGCACCACCATCGAGGCCAACGTGCGGCCGATGGTGAAGATGTCGCTAGCTACCGACGGTCCCTCCGTGGCCACCTCCGGCGCCTGAAAACCCTTCGTGCCGTAGATATACCCAAAGGCACCAATGCCAGAAACCGCACCCAAGTCGATCAGCATTACCTGATCCTCGGTGAGAATAATATTGTCTGGTTTGAGGTCGTTATAGAGCACACCGCGGGAATGCAGATACTCCAAGGCCGGCAAGATTTCCAGGATGTAGCCAATGGCAACATCGAGGGAAAATACCCCGTTTTCCTGGTTTTGTTGCTGGGAGCTCAAAGAAGGCCCTGGCACATACTCCATGACGATCAGCCCGCCCACGCGCGGATCGTCGACAAAGTTATAGGCCTTCACAATTTCCGGGTGGCTAATACTTGCCAGGAATTCCCTCTCGGCCTCCGCGGCGCCGATCTGCTGCGCCTCGGCCTGGGCGCGAATGCCCTTGAGCACCACCATGCGCCCGGAAACATTGCGATCATTCGCCAGGTAGATATAGCCCATGCCACCGTGGCCGATCACACCGGCGATCTCATACTGCCCGGCCACCACATCGCCGGCGCTGAGCTGCGGGGCTGGCTCGCCCGGCTCCTTGAGCGCATCTTCGAGCGGAATCAGCGGAATAAAAGGCAAGGTGACCATGCCATTCGCCACCGTGCGATCGGAGTGGCTTTCCTTGCTCTGGCTGCGGAAAGTAGAAAGCGCCTGCTCTCGGGCACGAATGCCTACCTGCGCGCGATAATCTTCAGGCTGTAGCTCGGCGACGATGCCGGTGAGATCATCTTCATCATCCGCAAAGGGGTCGAAGGGGACAGCCTCGGTATGTGGCTCTGTCATGGCTGCTCCTTTCGATAATTCAGCGCGGGTGGCTCCTGCGCTGGAAGATAGGCCCCGAACCACTCTTCATACATCTTCTCCCAAGTGCCATCGCGGTAAATGCGCTCCAAGGTGGCATTTACCTGACGGATAAGCCCCTCGGTGTTATGGCGCGCACCAGGTTTAGCAAAGGCAACGCCGTAGCTTTCTTGCGCAAGAGGATCGCCCACAATATGCGTCAAGGGATCTTGGGCCACCATGCCAGACAAAATGGTGTTATCCGAGACAATGGCATCGGCCTGGTTTTGCTGCAAGGCAAGCAAACAATCAGCGCTGGATCGCACAATGAGCAAAGTGGAATCGGGAGCGGCTTTGGCAATGCGCTGCACACCAGTAGCCCCCTCGGCGGCGCACACGGTGCCTTGGCCAATCTCTTCGGCCTGCTCGATGCCGGAATTGCGCTCGCTTAGCAGTTGGGTATCGCCGGTGAGGTAGGGGGTAGAAAAGAAGACCTGGTCTTGGCGGTCTCGGGTAATAGAGACTGAGCGAATCACGCAGTCTACGTCTTGATCTTCAAGCGATTGAATCCACGAGGCTGAATCCACAAAACGGAACTCGACCTTATTGGGATCGCCAAAAATATCGCGGGCAATTTCCTTGGCTAAAGAGATTTCAAAGCCGCTGAGTTCGCCGGTAGCCGGGTCGCGGAAACTTAAAAGGTTTTGGGATTGATCCACGCCCACAACCAAGCGCCCGCGTTGCTTAATCTCTGGAATGTCTTGCTCATTCGGCCGCAGCGAACCCAGAAGATTCGAGGTAATTAACTCGTGGGTGCGGATCTCGGAGGCGGGGATTTCCACCGCGCCTTCCGGTAGCGGCAGGGCAGCCGGGGGAGTGGGTGCTTCTTCCAAGGGCGCTTCTGGGGCAGCGCAGGCCGCTAGGGCACAAAGCAGCAGTGGCAACATGCGGCGCATTAGAGGTACTCCTGAAGTCGGGGGCGAATACCAACCCACACGGCGATGATGGCAAGGCCAGTCATGATGAGCACACCAAGGCTCAGCAGCGAAGATGCGACGATGCCGCGCTCGATAAAGGAGCGGGTGGCGCTTCGCGTATCGCTGATGATGGAGGCAAGCGCTTGATCGAGCTGTTCAAAACTTTGGTCGCGTTCATTCGTGGCGTTCCATGCGGAATCGAAGTCGCCGGTGCTGATTGCCTCGGCAATGCGCGCATGCTCCCTTGACCACTGCACGGTGGCCTCGCGGGCCTGATCAATCGAGGCCTCATTGTCTTTTGCCAGAGGGGAATAGGAAAAATCCTCCAGGGCACTATCGACGTGCCTCAATGCAGCATCGAAGCTTTGTTCCGAGTTTTGTAGCGATTGCCTGCGAACCAATGCGAGCGTTTCCGAAGACAGGGCCTGTTGGGCTTTAATGCGGGCGTCGGTAAGCGCCTCCATGGGGGCAATGGCCTGTTCATGCCCGCGAACCCCCGCTTGCCAGGTGACGATGCTAGCCGCAGCCGACCAAGTAGTGACAACGCCGAGCAACACCGTGGCGGCCAGAAATCCGGCATTGAGCCTTCGGCGCGTGGTGCGCGCAAGCCATAATTGGGCCAGTACCAGCGCCAAAAGGGTAAGGCCGAGGCCCGCTAAGGGAATCAAAAGCGGGCGGGAGGCATGGTGCTGTTCCTCGGTCACCGTTTCGCCGGTGAGCGTGTACAACTCTGAGGCAGCAGGCAGGATCTGCTCACGCATCAAGGTAGAAGCCTCAGACATATAGGCCACCGCCACGGGATTGCCCTGGCGCGCATTGGCGCGGGCCGTTTCTACCAAACCCGCATATACCGGCAGTTTTTGGGAGATGGTGCCCACCAATTCCATGGGGCGGCCTTCGCTATCGTTCATGCCGCCGGCGGTGGAAGCCACGGCCGCTGCTGCATCTTGAAGCGCCTGGTTATACTGCTGCCTTCTGCCATCGGAGCTTTCCGCCGAATTCACAAAATTGACGGTGGCCAAGGTGTTTGCCAGGGATAAATCCGAGTACAGGGTGTGCGCAAGGTAGCTCACCGGCTCGGTGTTATTGACCAAAGTGTCGAGCTCGGCACGGCGTTGGGCTGCGGTTTGGGCCATGGTCACACCAGCAACCACCATCGCCACCGTCAATAGCACCACAACGGACGTCATTTTGCCGGGAGTGGTGGTGAGGTAGCGCCAAAGCTTCTGAGCCCAGGCCTTTGGGTATTTGACCGAGTCGTACCAAAGCTGCTGCCAGCGGTTACGGCGCTGGCGACGGTGTGCACTGATGCGATCGAGCCAATGATCCTCGGTATCTTGATCCACCGCGGCGACAGGGCTGAAGGACGTCGCAGGAAGCTTCGTGCGAAGCGTCGAGTGATCCTCCATCCGAAAACCTCCGTGATGTGACAATTGTGCTAACTAATTTAGCAGCTACCATGGGGTGCTATGGCTGGCGAAGGCAATGGATGGGCAGCAGGACCAGAAGGCATGCGTATGTGGGGTCGCTATGGTGCCGCCGGGCTTTTCCTCATCCACCAAGACGATCCCGAATTCCGTGTGCTCATGCAGCACAGGGCCGCGTGGACCAGCCAAGGAAATACCTGGGCGCTTCCAGGCGGTGCCCGCGATGTGTGGGAAACCCCAGAAGAAGCAGCCGGGCGTGAAGCCTTCGAGGAAACAGGCATCCACCCAACCCAATATGCAGTGCTGGGCTCGAAAATTACCGCAGGCCCTTTTCCCGCCGATCCTCTTCGCCCGGATCTAGCAGGCGATTGGAGCTACACCACGGTCCTTGGCCTGGCGCCAGAGGCGCTGAAGGTGGCAGCCAATGAGGAATCCTTTGAGCTGCGTTGGGTGCCAGCAGGTGAGGTCGCATCATTGGCCTTGCTGCCCGCCTTTGCGCAGGCCTGGCCGGATTTACGCGCCTGGGCTACCAAGATGCTGGGCTAGCCCACACCTAGGCAGTCAAGACCTAGGCAGCCAAGACCTTAGCCACGCGCACCAAGAGGCTTCGGATCGGTGGAATCAGCAGCACCAACAGCGTGCCCATCACATTAAAGAGCAGATGCACCAAGGCCACCACGAGCGCGATTTCTCTGAGCGGGCCTTCAAGCGCCAGTGCTGCTAATACGGCGGTGAAGGTGGTGCCAATATTGGCGCCTAGGACGATAGGCAAGCTTCGCCTGGCATCGAGGGCTCCCGACGCCGCCACCCCAGAAGTACACGCGATGGTGGCGGCTGAAAGCTGCAAGAACATCGTGCTGAGCACACCTAGGGCCACGCCGGTGGTATCGCCAACGTGCAGCGTATGTCCGGTTCCGCGCAACAGCCGAGCGGCGATGGCGCGCACAGCAAACATCGCCGCTACCAGCGCAATGAGGCTTAAGGCCATGGCGAAGGGGTTGGCGCTGGTGCCGATGGAAAGCTCTAGAACTGCGTGCGGGGTTTCGGGCTGAGCAATCCAGCTTGCCAGGTGATAGAGCGGATGAAAGAGCAGCTCGATGGGCAGCAGCGTTGCCGCGCCGGCGAGATTAAACAGGGCATGCTGCCAAGCCACGGCGCGAGCAGCGGAAGAACGAAGCACCAGGCTGAGCAGCAAAGGCGTGAGCACTGTGCCGATATTGGCGCCAAAGATCGCGGCGATCGCCACCTGGGTGGGCAGTTGCGAAGTAGCCACCAGGTTCACAATGAGTACTGAGGCCAGGGAGGATGATTGCAGCACGATCGTCACCACAATGCCGAGGAGCAGGGCAAAGACCATGCTTTGGGGCCGCGCGAGCAGCTCGCGGCTGGTATCGCTAAAGAGGGTGCCGAGGCTTTGGCTTAACACCCCGAGGCAAAACGCCATGGCGCATAGGCAAGCAAGCAGCGCGCCGAAGAGTGCCGCCTGCCCCAAGCGTGTGAGCGATATTTCATCCATGCCGCTTCATATTCTTACATGCCCTAAGGAGTAGCGTGGAACACTCCCCATTATTGAAAGGTGGCGTTGTTGCGCGAATCAAGGATTAGCACCGGCCTTCTTGCAGGCCTTGCCCTGCTCATGGCCTCGGGACCATTTGCAATCGACATGTATCTGCCCACATTGCCGGCATTGGCAAGGGATCTGCGTACCCCCGAAAGTTCCGTGCAGCTCACGCTCACGGCTTTCATGGTGGGCATGGCCGTAGGCCAGCTCGTGGTGGGCACCATCTCTGATGCCTTGGGCCGAAGGCGCCTTTTGCTTGTGGGCGCGGTATTAAGCCTCATTTCTTGCATCGTCTGTGCTGTGACCCCGGCTATTGGTGTGCTGGTTGCCGCGCGCCTCTTGCACGGTATTGGTTCTGGTGCCTGCGTGGTGTTGGCACGCGCCATCGTGCCTGATCTTGCCCGCGGGGCAGAAGCCGCGAAGGCGTTTACCTTGATGATGGTGATTCAATCCGTCGCCCCCGTGGCAGCGCCGGTCCTTGGTGGCATTCTGGCTTCGCCTATTGGGTGGCGCGGCATCTTTTGGGTGCTGGTGGCCTTTTCTGCTTTGCAGGTGTTGGTGGTGTGGCGCGGTATTCCTGAGACTCGTCACGAGCGCGCCCCGCTTCGCATCCGCCCGGTGCTAGCGAATTTCCGCACGGTGCTGGCCAATCGCCGCTTTGTGCAGATGCTTCTGGCTTTTTCTTTCGGCTTCGGCTCCATCTTCAGCTACATCTCCGCCTCTTCCTTCGTGATCCAAGACGTGATGGGCTTTAGCGTGCACATCTACACCCTCTGCTTTGCGGGCAATGCTTTGGGGCTGATGCTCACCGGTTTGCTGAATAACCGTTTGATTGATCGCTTCCGCCAAACCACTTTGCTGCGCGCTGGCCTGGGCGTGTTGTTGCTGGCCAATATCGCCTTGGTGGCGATCACCCTGTTGGGCATGGCTCCGGCCTTGTATTTCCCCGCCCTGTTTTTCTGCGTGGCACCCATCCCGATGGTGATGGGCAATGCTTTTTCTATGGGCACGGATGCGGTGCGTGAATATGCAGGAGCCGCCTCCTCCCTCATGGGTTTTGTGCAATTCCTCGTTGCGGGAATCGCCACCATGTTGGTGGGAATCGGCGGCAATATGGCGTTGGCGATGGCCTTGAGCATGGTGCTGATGAGCGCCATCGCGTTCCTGGCTAGTGCGCGAGTGCCTGAAGCTGATCCAGGTATTGCTTCCTCTCGCGCTTAACCTGCTTCTTATCGCTTCCCTTGAGAGCTTTTCGACGCTGCCTGCGTGGTGCAATCGCGGCCGCCACGGCAGGTGCTGGTTGGGTGAGGTGGGTGCTTGCCTGCTCAAGGTAGCTGCGTTCTTCTTTGAAGGCATAACGAGCCACGAAGGAGAAGATGACTAAGAAGATGATGATCTTGATGGCCATGAGCACAATGCCTAAGTCTTCGCCTAGAGGCGCATTCCAGATAAAGTGCAGGCCCCAACCCAACAGGAAGAAGCCGATAAAGGCGCCGATGCGAGCCGGCAGCGAGCGCTGCTTGATGCTTCGGCCCAAGGCGATGGCAACGCCCACGCCAATGATGCCCGTGTATAGCCAGTGCGAAGCAATGCCTACCAGGCTACGCAGGATGGTCACACCGAGTGCGCCTTGCAAGTTGCTATTGGCATCGGCGGTGGCCAGGTTGGCGGCGTAGGAGACGTTTTCAAAGATCTGGAATCCCAGGCCAACGAAGGCACCGGCAAGTAGGCCGTGCATGGGGCGGCGCATCGTGTTTGAGGCAATGAGCATGACCAGGAACACGCCGAGCATCTTCGACCATTCTTCGCTGGTTGGCCCTGCTGCTGCAGCGCCCCAGGCAGCGCCTACGCCTTGGGGCAAGAGGTCTGCGGTGATCCTGACAATGTGCTCATTGGCGTGGATGGCAAGCCAGGTGGGGACCGTGGCGCCGAAGATCATGGCCAATAGCAGCACCCAGGGTCTGCGGCTGCGGTAGGGATCGCTGAGCAAAATGATGCCCACAAAAATTGCGAGTGTGAGGGCGAACAGCGGGGCGATGGTCCACAGCGATTCGCTTGCGGCTTGGAAGGATTGGGCAACGGCGATGCTTACCCCGGCGGTGCCGAGGGCGACGGAGACAACGAATACCCACCAGGTCCAGGCTTGTGGTCTGAAAAATTCGTGCATTATGCCTCCTTTTGAATGCTGATGGAATCGATCAGCGGCTCGATATCGGGGGCGTTGTCTGGGTCGGCAGCAAGGTTATATACCAGCACCATCTCGCCATCTTTTTCCACAAAGCCGCACTCGCCGCCGTGCTGATCAGCAGCGCGGAACACAATGCAGCTTCGGCCCTTGAGGCCTTGGGCCGTCTCAATCGGCTCGCCGTCATAGGCAAGAGCCACACCGGCACGGTCAAGCTCGGCTGCTTTTCTGCGCGCCGAATTATCAAAGTCCTTGACGTTGCTGACCACCTCGACGTCGATGGTGGAGCCGTCACTGTGAACCATGGTGATATCACTTGCCGCGGTTTGGTGCTCAACGCGCCAGCCCTTCGGTGGGGTGAATTTCACGGTGGCTGTGGGTGATTCCACTTCGAGGGTGGAGGAAGGATCTTCGGTGGCCGTGGGGACTGCTTCGTTGATCAGTGCGGGCACAGACCAGGTGGCAGCGAGGCCAAGAGTAATCAGCAGAGCAGGAAAAAACTGCTGTGTTGGAAACGTTTTCTTTCTCACTTGAAAAGATGCTGCACTACTGAAGTGCGGAGGTCAAGCGCATAATATTGTCGACATATCGACGAACGATGCCGCGCTGATTCCATTCATCGAGAGTGAGCACCGTTGAGCTTTGCTTATATTCTTCGGTGAGTTGCGTGAGCTGATCAATCAAGTTGCCGCGGGCCATGAGCAAGGTCACTTCATAGTTGAGGCCAAAGCTTCGCATATCCATATTGGAAGAACCCATCGCACCCACGGCGCCACCGCCGGCTTCGCGCTCAGGATCGGCCAGCACATACTTCGAATGCAGCACCGTCGGCGCAGCGTAGCGATAGATTTTCACCCCAGCCTCCAGCAGCGCTTGATAGTAGCTGGACTGGGCGTGGCTGACCATAAATTGATCGCCCTTTTCGCTTACATACAGCTCAACTTCCACGCCCCGGTAGCAGGCGCTGGTCACGGCCTCCATCATCGACTCATCGGGAATGAAGTAAGGCGAGCACATCACCAAACGCTCCTTGGCGTGGTGGATGATGGAGTTGAATAAGCGCAAATTCGGCTCGGTGGTATAACCAGGGCCAGAAGGCACAAGCTGCAGCACATTCACATCGGACTTATTGTGCTCGGGCAGTTGGGGGTTTGGTGGGCGCTCGGCGGAATCGAGCAGCTCCTCGGATTCCAAGTACCAGTCCACGGCAAAGACCACGTCCATGGCAGAAACCACCGGGCCAGACAGCTCCACCATCACATCTTTCCAATGCCTGCCTGCCTCAATATTGCCCTTGAGCAGGTAGGAGGAATCGATCATGTTCTGCGAGCCCATGAAGCCCAATTTGCCGTCGATAATGAGCATCTTGCGGTGGTTGCGCAGGTCTGGTCGGCGGAAACGCCAGCGCCAAGGCTGCAAGGGGAGCATGAGATACCACTCCACGCCAATGGCGCTGAGCCTTTTGCCCAATTTGCGGTACCCGGGGTATTTCCACGAACCCACCTGATCAAAGAGCAGGCGCACCTTCACCCCGCGCTGCACGGCACGTTCGAGGGCTCTAAAGAACACATCGGTGGTATCGTCCCAGGCCACAATGTAGATCTCTACGTGCACATAGTGTTGAGCCTCATCCACGGCATGGGCCATGCGCATGATCGAGGCCTCGTATTCCGGCAAGAGGCCGTGATTGATACCGGTGACGGCGGGCAGGCCGGTAAGGGTGCGGTTGAGTCGAATCATCGATTCGAGTTCATCGTTGATCTTGGCGTGTGGCGGGAAATCCGGGATGGAATCCTGCTTCTCGTGGATCTCCGCCAAGGCCTCTAACTGCACCTTGTGGCGACGCCGATTGATATAGGGGCTGCCCATCAGCAAAAACAGCGGCAAGCCCACGAAGGGCAAGAGCAAAATGGCAAGCAGCCACGCGGTAGAAGAACTAGGCCTGCGTCCTTCCGGCACAAAACCAATGGCGATGATCTTGATGGAGTAATCGATGATCAAGCCGATGGTTTGCCAATTGGCAATATCGATATGCCAGTTCATCGCTTGACCTCATAATCAACCACCACCGGTGCGTGATCGGATGCGCCTTTGCCGCTTCGCTCTTCGACGTCGATAAAGGCATGCTTGGGCACCAGTTGGGTGCTGGCAAGCTGGAAGTCGATCAACATGCCCTCATTCTTGCCAAAGCGCCCAGCCTTATAGTCCCAGTAGCTATAGCCCTCCAGGGGGCTAGTCACGCGCAGGCCAGTATCGAGCAGATGCTCAAAGGCCTGGCGCTCAGGTTCGGTGACGTGGGTCAGGCCATCAAAGGCGCGGATATCCCAAACATCTTGATCGCGCGGCGCAATATTGAAATCGCCAAGCAGCACCGTGGGGGTGCCTAATTCCTGGGCAATATATTCTCCCAGGTGATACAGCCAGCGCAGCTTGTAATCGTAGTGAGGATCGGCAATGGCGCGGCCATTGGGCACATATAGGCTCCACACCCTCACCCCGCCGCAAAGCGCGCCGATGGCGCGGGCCTCAAGGTTTTGGGGTGCCAGTGGATCTTTGGCAAAGCCGGGCTGGTTGGGAAAATGCGTATGCACATCCTCGATCCCCACCCGAGAAAGAATGGCCACGCCATTCCACTGGTTGAGGCCAAAATGGGCCACTTCATAGCCAAGGGCTTCAAAGCGTTCGCGCGGAAACTGCTCATCTTTGCATTTGGTTTCTTGCACGGCAAGAACATCCACATCCTGGCGGCGCAGGAAATCCACCATGCGGTCTGCTCTCGTGCGAGCAGAATTGACGTTCCAATTGGCTATGCGCATAGCCAATACTTTAGGACAATGTGGCGTAACGGTGTCGGTGGTGTTCTTCGAAGCCCAATTTTCTATACAAGCGAATGCCCGCCTCATTCGAAGCGATCACCTGCAAATAGGCTTGGGTGGCGCCATGAGCTTGACCCCAGGCCAACATTTGTTGCCCCAGTGCGGTGCCGAGGCCGCGGCGTCGAAAAGCTTGCTTTACCTCCACCGCCGAATACCCCAGGTAGTGATCACTAATGGTGCCTCGGGTAATCGCCACTGTTTCTCCCTGGTGCACCAACCTGCCAAACCCCATCTGGCCATCGATGCGGGTGCGCAACAATTCAAGCGCATGGGCGGGAAGCGGCTTGCCGCGGAAGTGATACATCTGCAACCACTCGGCATCCGGCTGATCATCAATCCTGAACTCAAAACCCTCAAGTGCCACCGGCCTAATGGCATCAAGCTGGCGCAGCATCACCACAATCTCCGGGCCAAGCTCATGGTCTTGCACCAAGGCCTCCGCCGGCTTAGCAATGCGCTCGGGGATCAAGATGCGGGCGGGAAGCTGATGGCGTGCATAAAAGGCACGAATCTCATCCACCGGCACCGGCTCAAACATCGCCGAGGGGCCAAGGGGCGCTGCAGAATTGGAGCGCTCAGTAATGCCATCACCTGCACGAAGCAACCACTGGCCACACCAGGTGTGTTCAATGCCCGGAAAAGCCTTGGCGGTGGCTAGCTCAATGGCGCGGATATCGCGGTTTCGCACCGTGCGCGGGCTTAGCCGCTTAATAATCAGTGCATCCTCGCTGGGAATCCACACCTCCGGCAGGCTCGAGACAAAGCCGCCCACTTTTTGCGGGCGAATAGCAATGCCGCTTTCATCGATGTGCTGCACATGGCCGATGACGTCATTGTGGCTCCTGCGAACCACCACCCGGTCGCCGGGGGCAACCTCATCGGAGCGGAAAATGCGCGACACTACTCGTCCCAGCCGAAGGGATCGGGATCAATGCCGGGAGTCCAGGTCTGCCCAGCCTCGGTCCAACCATTGCGCTTGATGGTCTTTTTAGCCTTGCGGGCATTGCGGCCAATCAGCACATCGGTGTACACATAGCCGTCGAGGTGGCCAACCTCGTGCTGGAAACAGCGCGCCAAAAAGCCCGTGCCCTCTACCTCAATGGGGTTGCCATCCTGATCCAGGCCGCTGACCTTGGCCCACTGCGCGCGGCCGGTGGGGAAACTTTCGCCAGGAAGCGAGAGGCAGCCCTCATCATCGCTGCCATCAGTTTCAGGCATGGTCTCTGGGATCTCGGAAGTTTCGAGCGTGGGGTTAATAATGCAGCCGCGATGCAGGTGGCCTTCATCATCGGGGCAGTTATATACAAACAGGCGCTTGTTTACGCCAATTTGATTCGCGGCCAGACCAACGCCGTGGGCTGCCTCCATCGTCTCAAACATATCGGCGATGAGCTGGGATAACTCACTTGCTGGCTCGCTTACAGGCTCGGTGGGGTTATGTAGCACCGGGTCGCCGCAGATCACGATTGCTCGAACAGTCATGCCCTACAGTGTAGGCATGAGTGATGCCGAACTAATTCAACACCAGCTAGCACTGTTGGAGTTTGAAGCGCAGGCACCTCGAAGCGCAGGTGCCAAAGAAGATGCCATCGTGGCAACCTTCGGTATCTCGCCGATCCGTTATTATCAACAGCTCAACGTGGCTATTGACCAGCCCGCTGTGATGCAGCGCTTTCCCAGCCTCAGTGCGCGGCTTCGCAGAATTCGAGATACAAGAGCAAACGCTAGGATGAACAAGCGTGACTGAGCAATCTGAATACCAAGGTGGCGCCCACCGCCTCGAAGACGCCGAACCCACGCAACGCTCCCTCCCTTTGCGTGGCCTCGCCATGATTCTGATCGCCGTGGCAGTGCTACTCGTGGCTTGGGGCATCTATGCCGCCAACTCCGAAGAAGACACCGTGGCAGAAGTCGAGCCCACCCAGGTGGAACAAACCCAAGAGCCAACGCAGACGCAGCAGCAGAGCGAAGAAGCCGAGCAGCCGCAGCAATCGCCGGAACCCACCGAGCAGGCGCAGCCGGTGAAGCAGGTAACGGTGCTGAATAACTCCACCGTGCAGGGCATGGCTGCCGACGTGGCCAATACCTTGGCCGCAGAGGGCTGGCAAAAAGGCGAGGTGGGTAACTTCTCCGATGCCGTCTTGCCCCAAAACACCGTGTACTTTAACCCCCAGAATCCCGGTGCTGAGCAGTCAGCTCGAGAGCTCGCCGACCGCGTCGGTGGCGTAGCTCAAGCGGGCGGGCCTGCCAGTGATCCCAATGCCCTCGTGTTGGTGTTGGCCAAGAATATTCCCTAAACATTTGCACCTTTAGAGTTTGAGCACGCACCACTAGGAAAGGGGCTACTCATGGCCCAGGCCTTTCATGCCTCTCCGGAACCAACCCTCGGGGTGGAATGGGAACTTGCCATCGCAGACCCACACACCCGCGACCTCATCCCCGCCGCCAAGGAGTTAATCGAGCGCGCCAGCGCCATTGACCCCGAGGTGCAGTTCGAGCATGAGTTCCTGGCCAATACCGTGGAGATCGTCACCCCGGTGTGCAAGAACACCGCCGAGGCCATTGCCGCCTTGCGCCGTGGCTTGCAGGCCCTGCTTGAGGCCGCCGACGAGCAGGAAGTGGCCTTGTGGAGTTCTGGTTCTCACCCCTTTGCTAAATCCGCAGAGCAAAAAGTGGGGGAGAAGGGGCACTACAACGAGATTATCGAGCGCACGCAGTTCTGGGGCACCCAAATGCTGATTTGGGGCCTGCATGTGCATGTGGGCATTAGCGATAAAGATCGCGTTTGGCCGATCATCAATGCGCTCATGACGTACTATCCCCACCTTTTGGCGCTTAGTGCATCTTCTCCCGGTTGGGAAGGCTTAGATACCGGCTATGCCTCCAATCGCACCATGCTCTACCAGCAACTGCCCACCGCCGGCATGCCCTATCAATTCCAAAGCTGGGGCGAGTGGGAAGACTTCATGGTGGATCAGGATCGCTCCGGGGTGATCAGCCACACCGGCTCCATGCACTTTGATATCCGCCCGGCGGGCAAATGGGGCACCATTGAGGTTCGCGTATCCGATGCCGCTCCAAAATTAGAAGAGATGGCAGCCCTGGTCGCCCTGACCCACTGCCTGGTGGTGTACCTGGATCAGGCTTTAGCTCGCGGCGAAGAGGTCACGGTGCTCCAGCCTTGGCATGTGGCTGAAAATAAGTGGCGTGCGGCTCGCTACGGCCTCGATGCCATTGTGGTGACTTCCCGCGATACCGATGAGCACCTGGTAAGCGATGAGCTGCGCGAGCTGGTAAGCACTTTGCTGCCCACGGCCAAGCGCCTTGGCTGCGAGGAAGAATTGCTGCTGGTTAATACCATCGTGGATCAGGGCGCGCCCTATCAGCGCCAGCGTGCGCTGTATCAGCAAAGTGGATCTTGGCAGGCCGTGGTAGATCAGTCCATTGCGGAAGTGCGCGCCAGTGCTCAAGGATAAAGGCCCACTACTTTCTGCGCCTTTGCTGCTGGTGCTGAGCACTTTGGTGGCCTTTAAGGTGCTGGTTCGCGAATCCTATATCCCGGCGGAAAAGCAGATTAATAAGTGGATGCCGGTGGATCTGGAGGTCTATACCTTAGGTGGCAAGGCCGTAGCCGAGCATCAGCCGCTCTATGCGGGGCCTTTTGTGAAGGATCTGCCCTTTACCTACCCGCCTTTTGCAGGTCTGGTGTTCTCGCCTTTTTATCGGCTAGATCCGCAACTGCTCACCATTGCTTGGCAGACGCTGAATTTCTTTGCGCTTTTTGCAGTGGTGCTCATGGTGTTTTCTCGCAGGCGCGAATGTACTCCGCTGCTATTTATTGCCTCCTTGAGCTTTGCCACCGCCATGTTTGCCTCGGAGCCGATCCGCGCAAACTTCTACTATGGGCAAATTAATCTGCTGCTCATGGCGCTGATCGCCCTCGACTTTTTGCCCCGCGAGCACCGCTGGGCAGGTATCGGTGTGGGCCTTGCGGCCGGTTTGAAGCTCACCCCTGCGCTGTTTTTGCTGCTTTTTGTACTCCAGCGCCGTTGGCGAGCTTTGGGCGTAGCGCTTGCTACCTTCGCCGCCACCGTGGTGCTCGGTTTGATCTTTGTGCGCGATGCGAGCCGTTTTTGGACTCACGCCATCAGTGATTCTTCCCGTGTAGGCGAGCACACCAACCCTGGGGCTCAATCGCTGCAATCGGTGCTCATCCGCGTCTTCGATGCCCATAGCCCCTGGCTGTGGCTGGCTTTGAGTCTGCTGGTGCTGGCGCTTAGCGCGCTCGCATCCTATTGGGCGATCCGCCATGATCACATGGCTTTTGCACTGGCACTTTGCGGTTTTGCCGCTTGTCTGATTTCGCCATTTGCCTGGTACCACCACTGGGTTTGGGTGGCCCCGGCTGCAGCGGGATTCATCTTGCTTGTCGACGAACTCGCCTATCGCTTTCATGGCTGGCGCCGTTGGGTGGTGTCCCAGGCGCTGCTTTTTTGCTCCATCGTGCTGCTCTGCCTCTGGCTTCTGCCCACCGTGAATAAGGCATTGGCTCCGGATCTGGCCCAAAGGATACGAGGGGAGGCCTTCATGCACGAGCCTTTGAATCTGCTCTTTGTGTGCGTTGGCCTCATCGCCATCGCAGGCTACGCGGCCTTTGGTTGGCTGGGGCTAGCTGCGCGATCCATAAAGTAATTCCCCGGCGGTGCTCAAGGCGGCGGCAATAGATTGCTCGGGGCTGCCGCCAAAGCCCATGGCCCAGCGGGTGTGGATGTCGTTGCCTGCCAGGATGAAGGTGACGGTGGATTCGAAGATCTGGCATTGGTGGAAGCGCAGCATCTCAATGCGGCGGCCTCGATCGGCCAGCAATTGGGTGCAAGCCATGGCAGCTCCGCTGCTGCGGATGCAGTGGCTTTCTTCCTGCAAGCCCTGCTCGGTGTTGTTGAGCAAGGTGATGTGGAAATTTTTTAAGGTGCCGGGCAGCGTTTCAACTTCCGTGATGCGGATGCGCAGATCGGCGATGGGGGCGAAGGTATCCGAGAAAGTAGCCCAGGAAATACCTTGTGCTTGTTCTCGCAGGCCGGTGGGCAGTTCTTTGCCAAAACGAGCGGCAAATGGATCTTGGGTGCGAGTTTGGGTGAACATCATTTTCTTTGGTCCAATCAGTTGTGGTGGATAACTGTGGACTGACTCTGTTGCCTTGGTGTTTAACGGCCACTCCCCTCGAAGCGGGGAGTCGGTCCTAATTTCCCGCTTGAGGGTACGTAGCCCAAAGCACTCGCTTGGCCACTACGGCCGCGAGGAGCGCTGCGAGAAGGGAAATGATGTAGGTCACGGAATTCAAGATAGAAAATGACCCACGCCACTGCAAGTGTGTGGCGCGAGTCACCCCCTGTGCGGGGGTATTAGAGATGACGCAGGAAGGCCGCCTCGGCGGTGGCGATGTGCAGAATCTCGTTGGGATCCACCGACTCATTGGGGGAGTGGATCTTGCACAAGGGTTCCTCCACTCCATACAGCGCCAATTCGGCGCTGGGGTTGACGTCGATAAGCTCCGAACACAGCGGAATCGAGCCACCGGAACCGACAACCGTGGTCTTTTCGGCGCCATAGGCGGCGCGCAAGCACTTGCTCAGCAGGGTTAGCGCCGGGCCGGAAATATCGGTGGAGAAGGGATTATTTACATCGGCAATCTCGCACTCAATGCGCGCATGCCAAGGCACATGAGCCTGCAGGTGCTCCACCACCTTCTCGGCCGCATCGCGGGCATCCATTCCCGGAGGCACACGCAGATTCAGGCGGGCCTGAGCTGTAGCGGGCACGGCATTGACGGCCTCGGCAACGGGAGTGGAGCTAAAGCCGGTAATGCTAATCGCAGGGCGCGCCCATACCAGGTCAGCGGGGTTATCGCTGCCAAGCAGATCCACCCCATCTAGCACGCCGGCATCTGCGCGGAAGGTCTCGGGATCATAGGAAGCGCCCTCAAAGTGCTGGGTGGTATCGAGCCCATCCACCTGGATGGCGCCCGAGGCATCCTTGAGCGAATCGAGCGTGCGGATCAGCGCTGCGGTGGCATCAGGAGCCGCACCGCCAAAGCTGCCCGAGTGGACCGGGGCTTGGAGGGTGTCGACCTTGACGGTGATCTGCGCGCCGCCGCGAAGCGAGGTGGTAAGCGTTGGCTCTCCCACCTCAGCATTGCCGGAATCGGCAATGAGGATCACGTCGGCCTTAAACAACTCCGGCTGCGATTGGATCAGCGCTGAAAGCTCCTCGCCACCCATTTCCTCTGAACCTTCCACCAGGAAGGTGATGCCCAGATCGGTATCGCCAACCTCTCGCAGGGCGGCTAGGTGCATGACCAGGTTGCCCTTGCAATCCGCTGCGCCGCGGGCATACCAGCGGCCATCGCGCTCAGTGAGCTCGGTAGCGGGCGTGATCCAGGCCTTGGGATCGCCCGCAGGAACCACGTCGTAGTGGCTATAGAGCAAAACGGTAGGCGCGCCATTTTTGGCCTCCTTGCGGCCAATGACGGTGGGGGCGTTGCTGGGGTAGACGGTGACGTCCAGGCCTGCCTCAGTAAGGGCATCGCGCACCCACTCGCAGGCGTGGGCATGATCTTCGGCATCGGCAGGGCTGGAATGTACAGAGTGATAGGAAGTGAGCTGTCGTAGCTGCTCGAATACGCGCTCGCGCTGAGCAAAGATGGCGTCTTTGATTGTTTCGATTGAATGGCTCATGGTGGCCAGTGTAGGTCGTGTCTGCTGCCAGCGAACGTTGCTTGCACTCAAGGGGTGCGACTGCTAGAACGGATTTAGCACTTGGGTTAGCCGAGTGCCAACAACTACGAGTGAGGTTGGCGCACACTCAGCCAGCCGACGCCGTCGCGGGCGCTACGTAGCGATCGATAGACGTGAGTGTCGTCTTTGAACAAAAACAAGGAGCACAAAAACACATGGCAAAGATGATTGCCTTTGATGAGGAAGCACGTCGCGGACTCGAGCGAGGCCTCAACACCCTCGCCGATGCCGTGAAGGTCACCCTTGGCCCCAAGGGTCGCAACGTAGTGTTGGAAAAGAGCTGGGGTGCGCCCACCATCACCAACGACGGCGTTTCCATCGCTCGCGAAATTGAGCTCGAAGATCCCTATGAAAAGATCGGCGCCGAGCTGGTTAAGGAAGTAGCCAAAAAGACCGACGACGTAGCAGGCGACGGCACCACCACCGCTACCGTCCTGGCACAGGCACTCGTGCGCGAAGGTCTGCGTAACGTAGCCGCAGGCTCCAACCCCATGGGCATTAAGCGCGGCATCGAGCAGGCCGTATCCAAGGTCACCGAGCAACTGCTTTCCGGTGCCAAGGAAGTAGAAACCGAAGAGCAGATCGCTGCCACCGCAGGTATTTCCGCAGCCGACCCGGCTATCGGTGCCCAGATTGCCAAGGCCATGTACGCAGTAGGCGGCGGCAAGCTGAACAAGGAATCGGTTATCACCGTTGAAGAGTCCAACACCTTTGGTGTGGACCTCGAAGTCACCGAGGGTATGCGCTTTGATAAGGGCTACATCTCCGGCTACTTCGCCACCGATATGGAGCGCCTCGAAGCCGTGCTCGAGGATCCCTACATCCTGCTGGTATCCAGCAAGATCTCCAACATCAAGGAACTGCTGCCGCTGCTGGAGAAGGTCATGCAGACCTCCAAGCCGCTGCTGATCATCGCCGAGGACGTCGAAGGCGAAGCACTGTCTACCCTCGTGGTGAACAAGATCCGCGGCACCTTCAAGTCCGTGGCCGTCAAGGCACCCGGCTTCGGCGATCGCCGCAAGGCACAACTGCAGGACATGGCCATCCTCACCGGCGGCCAGGTTATCTCCGAAGAAGTTGGCCTCTCCCTTGAAACCGCCGACCTGCCGCTGCTCGGCCGCGCCCGCAAGGTTGTTGTAACCAAGGACGACACCACCATCGTCGAAGGCGCTGGCGATGCAGCCCAGATCGAAGGCCGCGTGAACCAGATCCGCGCCGAGATCGAGAACTCCGATTCCGAGTACGACCGCGAGAAGCTCCAAGAGCGCCTGGCCAAGCTCGCCGGCGGCGTTGCAGTGATCAAGGTTGGCGCAGCCACCGAAGTTGAGCTCAAAGAGCGCAAGCACCGCATCGAAGACGCCGTGCGCAACGCAAAGGCAGCCGTGGAAGAAGGCATCGTTGCCGGCGGTGGCGTGGCCCTGCTCCAGGCAGCCCACGTGCTCGACGGCGATCTTGACCTTGCCGGCGATGAAGCAACCGGCGTGAAGATCGTGCGCGAAGCACTGTCTGCACCGCTGAAGCAGATCGCCTTCAACGCCGGCCTTGAGCCCGGTGTGGTAGCCGACAAGGTATCCAACCTGCCCGCAGGCGAAGGCCTCAACGCCGCCACCGGCGAGTACGTTGACCTCATGGATGCCGGCATCAACGACCCGGTTAAGGTCACCCGCTCCGCACTGCAAAACGCAGCCTCCATCGCAGCCCTGTTCCTCACCACCGAGGCAGTGGTAGCCGATAAGCCCGAGCCCGCAGCACCGGCAATGCCTGGTGCAGACGAGATGGGCGGCATGGGCTTCTAAGCCCAGCAAGCCCAGCAAGCCAGCACTCCCCGGCACTCGCCGGGGAGTTTTTGGGTTTGGGGGTGCCTACGGGGGCAGGGGAGGGTGCGCTGGGGCGAAAATACCCCGGTTTTAGGGAAAAGAGGCTGGGCTAAGGCGCTATTATCGGGGGTATGAGCGAAGACAGTGGCGAGCTTCCAGTCATCGATCTTGCGGCCACGGAGGGTTATACCGTGGACGATACCGATGAGGACGATCCGGTTCTCTTGGCCCCCGATGGGCGCCCGGTCGAGACGTGGAAAGAAAATTATCCGTATCAAGAGCGCATGACGCGCGATGAGTACGAACATGTGAAGCGCGCGCTGCAAATCGAGCTGCTGAAGTGGCAGAACTGGACCAAAGACACCGGCCAGCGCCACATCATCTTGTTCGAAGGCCGCGATGCTGCCGGCAAGGGTGGCACCATTAAGCGCTTCAATGAGCACCTCAACCCCCGTGGTGCCCGTACCGTGGCGCTAGAAAAGCCCTCGCCGCGCGAGTCCACCTCCTGGTACTTCCAGCGCTATATCCAGCACTTCCCGGCAGCAGGAGAGATCGTCTTTTTCGACCGCTCCTGGTACAACCGCTCAGGTGTGGAGCGCGTGATGGGTTTTTGCACCGAATCCCAGCACGCAGAATTCCTGCGTGAGGTGCCCATGCTGGAGAACATGATCTTGGGTTCTGGCATTTCGCTGACCAAGTTCTGGTTCTCTGTGAGCCAGAAGGAACAGCGCACCCGCTTTGCCATCCGCCAGGTGGATCCAGTGCGCCAGTGGAAACTTTCGCCCATGGATATTGCCTCTTTGGATAAGTGGGATGATTACACCCGCGCCAAGGAAGAACAGTTCCGTTACACCGACACCGATGAGTCGCCCTGGATCACGATCCGCTCCAACGATAAGAAGCGCGCCCGCATTAATGCCATGCGCTACATCTTGAACAAGTTCGACTACACCAACAAAGACTATGACTTGGTTGGCGAGCCGGACCCCAATATCGTGATGCGCGGCCGAGATCAGATCGGCGACTAATGGAAAAAAACCCGCCTTCCGGCGGGTTTTTTTTAGGCCGTGGGTAGCCCTGCGGCGATCCAGGCGTCGGTGCCGCCTGCAACGTTGATGGCTTCAATATCGCGCGCTGCGAGGTATTCGATCACGCGGGCGCTGCGGCCACCTGCCTTGCAGATGACGTAGATATCGCGGCTTTGATCAAGTTCCTCCACGTGCGAGGTGAACTCGCTCATGGGGATGTTCTTGGCCTGCTTGGCATGCACCTCGGCAAACTCATCTACCTCGCGGCAGTCGATGAGCTGAGCATCCTCAGGAACTTCTTCAACGGAAACTTCGCGCATCTTAGGCACCGAACCGTTCAATAGCTTCCTGGTGGATCTTTTCTGCCTCTTCCTTGTTGCCCCAGCCGGAACCGGTGACTTCCTTATTGGGCTCCAGATCCTTGTAGTGCACGAAGAAGTGCTCAACCTCATCGCGCAGGAATGCGGAAACATCGTCGATGTCCTGGAGGTGGTCGTAGCGAGGATCGTCGATCACGCAGAGCAACTTATCGTCGCCGCCGGCCTCATCGGTCATCTTGAACACGCCAAGGGGGCGAGCCTTGACAATCACACCGGGGAACACGGGCTCAGGCAGGATCACCAGGGCGTCGAGCGGATCGCCGTCCTCGCCGAGGGTGTGGTCGATAAAGCCATAGTCTAGGGGATAGGCCATCGGGGTAAAGAGGTAACGGTCCAGGTACACCTTGCCCGTCTCGTGGTCCACTTCGTACTTGTTGCGTGAACCCTTAGGGATCTCGATGGTGACTTCGACGCTCATGAGCGCTCCTTTTTCCTTGATCGTCATACAAAATGCTCCAACCATTGTAGCCGAGCGCTAAGGTGTTATCCGATGAAGAAAGCTCAGTGGTGGACGTCCTTGCTCACAGCAGGCGTAGTGGTGGCCTTAACGGCAGGTGCAGGGCTGTGGATTAGCCAGCAAAACGCCCTGCAAGTAGACCCTCCCGCACAGATCGCCGCACCCCAAGCCGCGATGGAAACACTGGGCAGCCCAGCAGAGCTCAACCTCAATAGCCAGGTGGCCAAATTGGCTCAAGACTCAGCGCTTGGCAGCTTTGGGCTGAGCATCGTCGATGTCAGCACCGGCGAGGTGCTCTTTGAATCCAATGCCCAAGAAGCGATGGTGCCGGCATCTTCAACCAAAATGCTCACCGCGGCGGCAGCCTTGCTCAAGCTGGGCCCGGATGATGTGATCGAAACCAAGGTGCTGAAAACCGGCGAAGATTCCATCGTGATCGAAGGCAGCGGCGATGTGTGGTTCAACACCGAGCGCATCGTTGCACTAGCCACACAAATCCAGCAGCAGATGCCCACAGTGAATTCGGTGCTGGTAGATACTTCCGCCTGGCCGGGCGAGAAAATTTTGCCCGGCTGGAACCCCGAGGATATCGACGGCGGCTACGTGGCACCCTTGGAGTCACTGATGATTAACCAAGGTCGCGTCGGTGCAAGCAGCGGTGATGTGCCTCGCAGCCACAACCCTGCCTTAGACGTGGCCAAGACTCTGGCGCAAACCTTAGGCGCAGGCACCTTCGGCTACACCGACGCAGCCGAAGGCGAAGTGATCGCCACCAGCCAATCGCCGGCCTTAGACACCCGCATCAGTGCGATGATGGAAGATTCCGACAACGTGATGGCAGAGGCCATTGCCAGGGAACTCGATCCGGCAGCACCCCAGGCTGCAACGCTGGAGGTGCTCAGCGAGGCGGGGATGGATATCTCCGGGGTGCAATTAGTGGATAACTGCGGTTTGAGCCTTGATAATCGCATCCCCGCGCGTCTGCTTTCTCAGATCGCCACCGAAGCCGCAGGCGGTGAGCAACTACGCCCATTGCTTGCCACCTTGCCCATCGCCGGGGCTAATGGCACCCTTGCCGATCGTTTTGGTGGACTCGACGGCCGAGGCTGGGTGCGTGCCAAAACCGGCACCTTAACCAAAGTGGCCGCCCTTGCCGGCGTGGTGCCAAGCGAAAGTGGCCACATGATCAGCTTCGGCATGATCTCCAATGGCGCAGACGTTGATGGGGCGCGCCGCAAGATGGATGAGATCGCCAGCGCCCTGCGTGATTCCTAATGTTCTGGCCAGATCACAGCCCCCACTTTTTAGCTTGTCGACGCGCCACGCGCCCCACACCCAAACGCGTTGCCGTGGGCCTTTCCGGAGGCCCAGATTCCCTTGCCCTCGTGGCAGCGCTTCGCGCAGAAGGTGCAGAAGTAACAGCCCTGTGCGTGGATCACCAACTCCACCCCGATTCAACCGCCGTGGCCAAAAGGGCAGCCGAACAAGCCGCTGCTCTGGGGGCAACACCCAGGATCTTGCAGGTGGAAGTAGCAAAAGGTAAAGGCCTTGAAGCCCAGGCGCGAAAGGCGCGCTATGAGGCTTTAGAAAAAGCCAGCCGCGATAGTGGGGTGCTCGCAGTAGGCCATAGCCGCGATGATCAAGCAGAAACGCTGCTGCTGAGTGCACTTCGTGGCAAGGCCGTGGGCATGCCCGAGTGGAGAACCCTTGGCCAGGTGCGCCTCTGGCGGCCCTTTTTGGCGTTAAGCAGGGCCGATACCGTAGGTGCCTGCATAGAACTGGATTTGCCCTTTTGGAATGACCCCTTAAATAACGCCAGCACCTCGCGCCGGGTAGCCATCCGCGAAGAGGTGATGCCGGCACTATCGGCACTCATCGGGGGCGATGCGGTGGCCGCTTTGGCTGCCGCGGCCGCAGAGCAGGCCCGAGATGAGCAAGCGCTTACGCAGTGGGCGCAAAAGGTAGATGAGCTCCAAACAGTCCCCAGCGCAGTGCGCAGGCGGGCGATCGCCTCGATGTTATTGCAGGCTGGTGTGGAGGTGAAGAAAGCCCATCTGGACGCTGCCGAGGATTTATTGTGCAATTGGCACGGTCAGGGGGCGGTGAACGTGGGAAATAGGTTGGCGTTAGTGCGCAAAGATGGCACACTTTGGTTGGAAAGATCAGAAAGGTAATCATGCACGACACGATGGACTTCGATGTCCCCGATAACCCCTACGGCGATGATGTCGAAGCCGTGTTGGTCAGTGAAGAGCAACTCAAGGCACGGATCCAAGAGATGGCCGATGCGATCTCGGATCGCTACCAGGACGAGGAAGAAGACCTCATCTTGGTTGGCGTGCTCAAGGGCGCGGTATTTTTCATCACCGACCTAGCACGTGCTCTTCGCATCCCCTCCCAGGTGGAATTCATGGCCGTGAGTTCTTATGGCAATGCTTCTTCCTCCTCGGGTGTGGTGCGCATCCTCAAAGACCTCGATCGCGATATCGAAGGCCGCAACGTGCTCGTGGTAGAAGACGTGATCGATTCCGGGCTCACCTTGTCTTGGCTGATGCGCAACCTTAAAGGCCGCAGGCCAAAGAGCCTCGAAGTGATCTCACTGCTGAGAAAGCCCGAGGCCGTCAAGGCCCGCGTGGATTTCATGGATATCGGTTTTGACCTACCCAATGAATTCCTCATTGGCTACGGGCTGGACTTTGCAGAGCGCTACCGCGATTTGCCCTTCGTGGGCAGCTTGCGCCGCAGCGTATATGAACCCTAAACACCCGGAACACTTCGGCCCATTGAGGCGTTAGATTCAGTGTCGAAGTAACTACACCCAAGAAAGGGCCGACGCATGCGTGCGCGTCGGTAGTGCATGAAAAACAAGAAGATCCTGCAGTACGGCTTGGTGGCCGCGGCGGTGCTCATGGCACTGTACGTTTTTGCCCTGCTTGGCAATGACGCGCGCGGTTATCAGCCCGTTGATACCTCTGTAGCTATTCGCCAACTCGATGATCACAACGTCAAAGACGTAGAGATCGACGACCGCGAACAGCGTCTCCGCATCACCTTGGATAAGCCAATCGAGGTAGATGGCAAGCAAGACGTCGAGCAGATCATGACCAAGTATCCGGCGCGTACAGCACCGGAGATCTTTAGCAAGGTCGAAGGCTCAGAGGCAGAAAAATACAGCACCAACGTCACCCAGGAATCCTTCCTGCTTTCGATGGCTGGCTATATCCTGCCCATGCTCATCGTCTTTGGTCTGCTGATGTTCATGTTCTCTCGCATGCAGGGCAGCGGCATGGGCATGTTTGGTATGGGTAATTCTCGTGCCAAAGAGCTCAATAAAGACATGCCCACCAACACCTTCGCCGATGTTGCAGGTGCAGAAGAGGCAGTAGATGAGCTGCACGAGATCAAGGACTTCCTCCAAGATCCCTCCCGCTATGAAGAACTGGGCGCCAAAATTCCTCGCGGCGTTTTGCTCTACGGCCCGCCCGGTACCGGTAAGACGCTGCTTGCACGCGCAGTTGCCGGTGAAGCCGGAGTGCCCTTCTATTCCATCTCTGGTTCCGACTTTGTAGAGATGTTCGTTGGTGTGGGCGCCTCGCGTGTGCGCGACCTGTTCAAGCAGGCTCGCGAGAATTCCCCCTGCATCATCTTCGTGGATGAAATTGATGCCGTGGGCCGCCAGCGTGGCTCCGGCATGGGTGGTGGCCACGACGAGCGCGAGCAGACCCTCAACCAATTGCTGGTAGAGATGGACGGCTTTGGTGATCGCGAAGGCGTGATCCTCATGGCCGCTACCAACCGCCCCGATATTCTGGATCCCGCCTTGCTGCGCCCGGGCCGCTTCGACCGCCAGATCCCCGTTGGCAACCCGGACCTGAAAGGCCGCGAGCAGATTCTTAAAGTGCACGCCAAGGGCAAGCCATTGGCTGCCGACGCCGACCTAACGGCCCTGGCTCGCCGTACCGCCGGCATGTCCGGTGCAGACCTGGCCAACGTACTAAACGAGGCAGCGCTGCTAACGGCGCGCATCGGTGGCAACGTCATTACCGCCGATGCTTTGGAAGAAGCTACCGACCGCGTGATCGGCGGGCCTCGTCGTAGCTCGAAGGTGATTTCCGAGAAGGAAAAGAAGGTCACTGCCTACCACGAGGGCGGCCACACGCTTGCCGCCTGGGCTCTGAAGAATATCGAGCGCGTGTACAAGGTCACCATCTTGGCCCGTGGTCGCACAGGCGGGCACGCCATGACTGCTGCCGAAGACGATAAGGGCATGTATAACCGCGATGAGCTCTTCGCCCGACTCGTCTTTGCCATGGGTGGCCGTGCGGCAGAAGAACTGGTCTTTGGCGAACCCACCACGGGTGCTTCGGCCGATATTGAGCAGGCCACCAAGATCGCCCGCGCAATGGTGACCGAATATGGCATGTCACCTGCACTGGGCATGGTCAAGTACGGCGAGGAGCAGGGCGATCCCTTCTCTGGTCGCGGTAGCGGCGGTTCCTTGGAGTACTCGCCCGAGATGGCGGCCAAGATCGACGCAGAGATGCAGTATCTGCTGAATAAGGCCCATGAGCGTGCCTATGCCATTCTTGAGCGTCACCGCGATCACCTGGATCGCCTGGCTGCGAAGCTGCTGGAAAAAGAAACGCTGCGCAGGCCTGATCTTGAGGCGCTCTTTGAAGATATTGAGCCTGAAGAGGTAGGCGAGGTCTTCCCCGGCCAAGACGTGCGCTTTAGCCGCCAGATCGGCCGCGAGCCGGTGAAGACCCCCACCGAGCTGGCTATCGAACGTGGCGAAGAGCCACCCAAGCCCTTCTCCCTGTTGGAGGCTTCGAAGGCGGCCAGGGCTCGTCGAGAAGCTGAATTGGCAGAAAAGAATAAGCAGGCCTCTCCTGTGGCACCGGCCCAAGGCCCGGCCGTGGCCGAGCAGCGCTATGGTGGCACCCCGCCTCCGGCAAATTGGCAGGCACCGGGATGGCCGCCGCAGCAACAAGAGCAGCCCAAGCCCTCGGAGCACCCTGGGATGAAGAACTATCCCCAGGCCGATGCCTCCCATCTGGGAGATATTCAGCGCCCCGAGCGCTACGAGCCGAAAGAAGAAATCGGCTTCCGTTTGCCTGAGCATGAGCGCCCCGATAATGAATCGGGACGTCACCGCGCGGTGGAGGAATCACCTGCCGATGACGCCACCGAAGTTATTGAGCTGCCCGAAGACAAAAAGGAGCAGTAATTGAGCATCGACCACGCCCGCGCCGAAGCTGCCGTGCGCGAATTGCTACTGGCTGTTGGCGAGGACCCAGACCGCGAAGGGCTGCAAGAAACCCCGGCTCGCGTGGCGCGAGCGTATGCGGAGATGTTTGCCGGACTGCACGTTGATCCCACCGAAGTCTTGTCTAAGACCTTCTCGGAGGATCACCGTGAGCTGGTGCTGGTGCGCGATATTCCCATCTATTCCACCTGCGAGCACCACCTCGTGCCCTTCTATGGAGTAGCGCACATTGGCTATATCCCCGGCGAGAGCGGCAAGGTCACTGGCCTTTCCAAGCTCGCCCGCTTGGTTGATCTCTACGCCAAGCGCCCCCAGGTACAAGAGCGGCTCACCTCCCAGGTTGCCGATGCGCTGGTAGAAAAACTCCAGGCGCACTCGGTGATCGTGGTGATCGAATGTGAGCACCTGTGCATGGCCATGCGTGGCATTAGAAAGCCAGGCGCTACCACCACCACCTCGGCGGTGCGCGGAGGCTTCCAACGCAATGCAGCTTCGCGCGCTGAGGCGCTGAGCCTGATCAAGGGGTAGAGGCTATGCGTTCGCAGGTGATGGGCATTGTTAACGTCACCGAGGATTCCTTCTCCGATGGTGGCCGCTACCTTGAGCCCGAAAAGGCAGTAGCGCACGCCCGAGCGCTTGTTGCCCAAGGCGCAGACATTATTGATGTTGGCGGCGAATCCACCCGCCCGGGGGCAAGCCGAGTAGATCCAGACCTAGAGCTTCGCCGCGTGGTGCCTGTGATCCAGGCGCTAAGCCAAGAAGGCATTGTCACCTCGGTAGATACCATGCGCGCAAGCGTTGCCGCGGCCGCGGTAGAAGCCGGTGTGAGCATGATTAATGACGTATCCGGCGGCTTGGCTGATCCACACATGTTGGAAGTCATGGCCGAGGCTGGCGTGCCGGTGTGCCTGATGCACTGGAATACCTCTCGTTTTGGCGATGCCGCAGGCGCTGCCGATCACGGTGGCGATGTGGTGCGCGATGTACACCAACGCTTAGATGAGCGCATCGAAGCGGCACTGGCTGCCGGTGTGCGCAATGAAGATATTGTGCTCGATCCTGGGCTGGGCTTTGCCAAAACAGCGCAGGATAACTGGGCACTATTGCATGCGCTGCCGAGCTTTGTGGCCCGCGAACACCGCATCTTATTAGGGGCTTCTCGCAAGCGTTTCCTTGCGGCTATCCCTCAAGCACGCGGTTTGGAGCAAAATGCCGATCCTGCAACGGCGGCGGTCACAGCGATTGCCGCCCACCACGGGGTGTGGTGCGTGCGCGTGCACGATGTTGCAATTTCTCGCGATGCGGTGGATGTTGCTGCCTGCTGGAATACCCAAGGAGGTCTCGGTGGCTGATCGCATTGAGCTCACTGGTTTAGAGGCCTTTGGCTATCACGGCGTATTCGAGCACGAGCGCCGAGAAGGCCAGCGCTTTATTTGTGATATCACCTGCTGGCTCGATTGCCGCGAGGCCGCGGCTAAAGATGATCTCAACCTCACCGTGCACTATGGGCAGCTCGCAGAAATGGCCCACGCGGTGCTAAGTGGCACCCCTCGGGATTTGATCGAGACGGTGGCGGCAGAGATCGCCGATACAGCCATGGAGCGCTTTGGCATGCTCATGGCGTGTGAGGTGAAGATCCATAAACCCCAGGCGCCGATCCCGCTGCAATTTGCCGATGTAGCCGTGGTGGCGCGGCGTTCAAGGAGGTAGGTTGCCATGGCCGAGGCACTGTTATCCATCGGATCCAATATTGGCGATAGTCCCGCCTTGCTTCGCGGTGTGCGCGATGCCTTCGGCAACCAGGTGCTTGGCGCATCCTCGCTGTATCGCACCCCGCCTTGGGGTGTGGTGGATCAGCCAGACTTTTATAACGCCGCGCTGCTCATCAGCTTTAAGGGCAGCCCTGAGCAATTGCTGCAGCGCTGCCAGGACTTAGAAGCGCAGGCTCACCGTGTGCGTGAGCAGCGTTGGGGCCCGCGTACCCTCGATGTGGACATGATCCAGGTCCATGTTGATGGGGCAGAGGTGCGTCAAGAGGATCCTCACCTGATCCTGCCTCATCCGCGTGCGCACCTTCGGGCCTTCGTGCTGTTGCCCTGGCTTGAGATCCAACCGGATGCCACCCTTGCAGAGCAGCCCATTGCCAAGCTGCTCAAGCAGGTCGATGGTGCAGGCATTGAGCGGGTGGAGCCATTATGAAGCGCAGTAGTATCCCCGCCTTGATTGCCGTGGGCGTATTCGCCGCGGTGGCCATGTGGATTTTGACCAAATTCTTCTATAGCTATATGCCCACGGTGCCGGCCTCGGTGGCCATGACCTTGTGGTTGCTTGCAGCGGTGGTGGGCTTTGCTGCCATTCGGGTGCGTCAGCGCGTGGAAGAAGATGCAGTGGGCCAGGATCGCTCTCAGCTCAATCCCGTCACCGCGGCGAAATTATTGGTGGTGGCAAAGGCTTCTGCGTGGACTGGGGCGCTATTTGGTGGCGCCTATATTGGCAGGGCTTTCTATGTGTTGCCCAAGGCCCAGGAATTGGTTGCCGCCGGCGAAGATGCCCCGCTCGTGGTGGCTGCCGCCCTCGGTGGTGTGGCGGTGAGCGCTGCGGGGGTGTGGTTGGAGCGTGCCTGTTCGGTGCCACCGCCGCCGCAGGGTGAGACTGTGCGGTAACTTGGAGTGCATGAATGAGAAGGACAACGGGCAAAAGGTTCTCATCGCCTTAGTGGTGCTGGCGCTCATTGCCAGCGTGGTGATGATGGTCACCGGCAACCTCAATGCGTTGAAGCTGGCGTTGCTGGCCGCGCTTTGGGCCGCTGCGCTGGGCTTATTGCTTGTTGTTCGTTACCGTCAGCAGGCGATCGTGGCTCGCGAGGAGCTGGCGCGATCTCGGGCACAGTTTGAAGAGGAATTGGCCTATGAGCGCGAGCTCGAGCAGCACCGCGAATACGAGTACTACGCCGAGATCCGCGCGCAGTTAGATGAGCTGCGTTTCCAATTAGAAGATCTCACCGGGCAGTTATTTGAAGAGCCCACCATGCTAGAAGCCCGCGCTACTCGCGTGCATGAGCTTGAACCTGCAGAAGAAGCAGCCGAGGATGAAGCAGAAGAAACACCCGGCTATCCCTCGCAGTGGGCAACGCACCCAAGTGGGCCGATTTCTTCTTTCCTCTTGCCGGAGGAAGAAACCCATGAGTTTGATGTAGCAGCGCTCAAAGAGCCCGAACCAGAGCCAGAGCCAGAACCAGAGCCGGAGCCTGAAACGCCTCACCACTTCGATACCGGTTCTTTCCACGCGGTGCCGTGGGTGCAGGTGCAGCAGGATCCTGAGCCTGAACCCGAGCCTGAGGCGCCGGTGCGCCATGGGCGTCGTCGTCGCGATGAGCATTCCGAGGCAATTTCTGTAGAAGAGTTGCTCAAGAGGCAGCGCCGGTGAACGCACCCCGGATGCGCATTGCCGGCCATGGTGAGCTTCTGCACCGCCTTGAGGCCGTAGGCCACCAGGTTGTGAGCTTAGAGCGCGCCGAGCTGGTGATTAACCCCGTGGTTCCGGTGCGGGCGGGGCAGATGGTGGCTTCGGAAGAGGTCGTAACGCTTGGCGATTTAGACGGCGTTGCTTCTTCGATGCGCTTCGTTCTGAGTGAGCTGACCTTGAACACCTTCGCGGTGAGCGCTTCTGATGAGGTCACCGCCACTGTGGCTGAGTTGCTCATCGCCGAAACGGGCGGCCAGGTGGTCTTTGTGCCGGATTCTCAGCGTGAGCGCCTGTTGGTGGCGCAGCAGTTTGCTGCCTATACCCAGGTGGTGGCCCAGGAGGCCAACGCAATTTTCACTGAGGCGCTGGGCAATCCGGATTTGGCCTTGGAGGTGATGGAGCAATCGAGTGGTTTGCTTGCTCCTCCCGGCAGCGTGCAGGAGGTGCAGCGGGCGTTGAACTCTATTCAATCGCCTGAGCGTCGCCGTCTTTTTATTGAGCTGAGCAGGCGTAGTGCTGAGCTTTTTCGTAATCGTGAGATCGAGTTGTGGGCGATGAAGGCCCAGGGGGAGTAACCCAGTGTTTGCTTTTGGCCAGGCCAAGCTTTTCGACGAAACCGAGATCGCTATGCTCGGCCGTGCCTTTGCCAAACAAGGCCGCCCGGTGGCATTGGTGCCCTTGGGTGCTGATATTCATGCAGGCCATGTGGCGTTGATTCGCGCTGCCAAGCGTCTGAATCGTGGCGTGGTTGTGGTGGTGGCTGATAAGCCCAATGAGATTTTTGCTGCCGAGGGCGTAGATGCGGTGCTTTTAAGCCCTGAGCTTTCTACTCGCACGGTGTTAGATATCCAAGGCCTTGAACCAGATGTGGCAAGGGAAGTAACCAGGCGTATTCAGCTTGTGAATTTGGTTGGGCCAAGTGATGTCTTTTTTGGCGAAAAAGACTTCGAGGCCCTGGTTCGTACCCAGCAGGCCTTGACGGATCTGCGCATCAATGTGCGGGTGCATTCGGTGCCCACGGTGCGTATGCCTGATGGCGTGGCGGTGAGTTTGCGTAATGCCCAGGTTGCTCCTGAGTATCGCAGCCAAGCGCTGGCGCTTTCTGCAGCGCTGCTCGCTGGTGCCCATGCCGCAGAGGATGGCCCTGAGCGTGTGCTTGAGGCTGCAAGGGGTGTGCTCGATGCCGCTGGTGTGAGCCCGGAGTACGTGGAGCTTCGCAGCTTGAGCATGGGGCAGGCCCCAGATGAGGGAGACGCCAGGCTATTGATTGCCGCAGATTTTGGTGGTGTGCGGCTAATCGATAGCGCTGGCGTCCCGGTGGGTGTTGGTTTTAGAAACCTTGAGGCTTAGGCACTTACTGGTTCTACCTCGCGGTCGAATTGTTCTTGGTTGAGGATCTTTTCTCGCTTGGACACGATCACGGGCACCAGTGCCTGGCCGGTGACGTTGACGGCGGTGCGGCCCATGTCGATGATCGGCTCGATGGCCAGCAGCAGGCCTACGCCTTCGAGGGGGAGGCCCAGGGTAGAGAGGGTGAGCGTGAGCATCACCGTTGCGCCGGTGGTGCCGGCGGTGGCGGCAGAGCCGAGCACCGATACGAGCACGATCAGGATGTAATCGAAAAAGCTCAGTGGCACGCCGTAGAACTGGGATACAAAGATCGCGGCCGCTGCCGGGTACACCGCTGCGCAACCGTCCATCTTGGTGGTGGCACCAAGGGGTACTGCGAAGGATGCATAGGACTGGGGCACGCCCATGCGCTCGGTGGTTTGCTCCGTTACTGGCATAACACCCATGGAGGAGCGGGTAACAAAGCCAAGCGAGGTCACAGGCCAGACCTTGCGGTAGAAGTGCATGACTGAGATGCCGTTGAACTTCAGTGCCAGGGGATAGATCACGCCTAGGACGATGGCGAGGCCAACGTAGATGGTGAGCACGAACTTGCCCAGTGCGCCCATGGCATCAAAGCCATAGGTGGCAACGGCGGTACCGATCAGGGCTGCGGTGCCGATGGGGGCCAGGCGAATGATCCACCAGAGCACCTTCTGGATGATTTCGAGCAGTGATTTATTGAAGTTGATAAAGGGCTCTGCCTTCTCGCCCACTTTGATCGCTGCGATGCCAAGCGCGATGGAGATAACCAGCAGTTGCAGCACTGAGAAGCTCAAGCCGGTGCTTGCGGTGTCGTCGACAAGCTTGGTTTTTGCCTCGAGTCCAAGAATATTGCTGGGAACAATGCCGTTGATGAATGCCCACCAGGAGCCCACTGAGCTGGGGGCTTCGGGGTTGGCGTCGATGCCGCTGCTTAAGCCCGGTTTGAAGATCAGGCCCACGCCGATGCCCGCCAGCACTGAGAAGAAGGCGGTGATGGCAAACCAGATCAGTGTTTTTGCCGCAAGCCTTGCGGCGTTGGTGACCTGGCGCAGGTTCGAGATCGAGGTGATCACGGCGGTAATGACCAGTGGGGGAATAAGTAGCTTGAGAAGCTTGACGTAATCGCTGCCGATGGTGTCTAAGAGGGTGGCGAGCCAGTTGCCATCACCCATGTTCTTGGCAAAGATGCCGAGGATGACGCCAACGATGAGGCCATAGATGACCTGTGCGCCGAAGCTGGTGAGCTTCATATTTCGCTCCTTGGAAAATGTTTGGTGTTAACCGTGCAAACACTAATACAGCTACGTCTATTCCCAAAAGACCAACCAGTCTAGTTGGTAGGCGTTGTCGCATGCACTACCCTTAAACGCTGTGAGCCAGCAGAAAAACGACGTCCCAGAACAGCTAAGAATTCGCCGCGAGAAGCGCGAACGCCTCATCGAGCAGGGCAGCGATGCCTACCCGGTGGAGGTAGACCGCAGCACCTCCATCAAGGATCTGCGCGCTAAGTTCAAAATCCGCGAAGAAGGCGAAGCGCAGCTTGAGGGCGTTACCTACCTTGAAGCCGGCGATGAAACCGATGTAGAGGTAGCCATTGCCGGGCGCGTGATGTTTATCCGCAACACCGGCAAGCTGTGCTTTGCTGCGCTTCAAGAAGGCGACGGCACCTATATCCAAGCCATGCTTTCTCTCGCAGAGGTAGGCGAAGACGCCCTCGCCCAGTGGAAGCAACTGGTAGACCTTGGTGATATCGTCTCCATCCGCGGCCGAGTCATCGCCTCCAAGCGCGGCGAACTTTCTGTGATGGCGAAAAGCTGGCACATGGCCTCCAAGGCGCTGCGCCCGCTGCCCGTAGCCTTTGCCGATCTCAGCGAAGATACCCGCGTGCGCCAGCGCTACACCGACCTGATCATGCGCGAACAGGCCCGCAACAACGCTATGACCCGCATCAAGGTCATGCGCGCGCTGCGCAAATTCCTCGAAAGCAAGGACTTCTACGAGGTCGAGACCCCCATGCTGCAAACCCTGCACGGCGGTGCCGCGGCGCGTCCATTTATGACGCACTCCAATGCCCTCGATATCGACCTCTACCTGCGCATCGCCCCCGAGCTTTACCTCAAGCGCTGCGTGGTTGGCGGCATGGAGCGCGTCTTCGAGGTCAACCGCAACTTCCGCAACGAGGGTGTAGATTCCTCCCACTCGCCCGAATTTGCCATGCTGGAGACCTACCAAGCCTGGGGCACCTACGACGACGGCGCCAAGCTCTACCAGGACATGATCCAGTTCATTGCCAAGGAAGTCTTTGGCTCCACCACCGTCACGCTTGCCGACGGCACCGAGTACGACTTCGGCGGCGAGTGGAAGACCATGGAAATGTACCCCTCCTTAAACGAGGCGCTACAGCGCAAGCACCCCGGCCAGCCCGAGGTCACCGTGGAATCTTCCGTGGAAGAACTCAAAGGCATTGCCAAGGAAATCGGCCTGGAAGTACCCGAGAAGGGCGGCTGGGGCCACGGCAAGCTCGTCGAGGAGATCTGGGAGCACCTCTGCGCCGACCAGCTCTACGGCCCGGTATTCGTGCGCGACTTCCCCGTAGAAACCTCGCCTTTGACCCGCCAGCACCGCTCCAAGCCAGGTGTGACCGAGAAGTGGGACCTGTACGTGCGCGGCTTCGAGCTCGCCACCGGCTACTCCGAGCTGGTAGATCCCGTGATCCAGCGCGAGCGCTTCGAAGATCAAGCACGCCTGGCCGCAGGCGGCGACGACGAGGCCATGGTGTTGGATGAAGACTTCCTCAGCGCCATGGAGCAGGGCATGCCGCCCACCTCCGGCTGCGGCATGGGCATCGACCGCCTGCTCATGGCCTTAACCGGCCTGGGTATTCGCGAGACAGTGCTGTTCCCGATGGTCAAGCCCGAGCAGCGCTAAGCCGGCAGCGCCTAGGCGTTACCTGCTTGCTGTTGAGCCTGGCGAACAAGTTTCAGATCAGCGCGAGTAATGAGCTTTGCCTCGATCGCATGTTGGATCACCTTGATGCGGCGGTTTGATGCCGCAAGATCCTTCGCACCGACGGTGTTACCCACACCAAAAGAGGCAAAGTATTTACAGATGCCATCTAACTTGTGATCAAAGCGCTTCTTCGTCCAACCGAGCTGCTCTGCCACCTCTTGGTTTTTCAGCATCAAGCTATAGTCTTGAGTTCCCGACTCAAGAACCTCTTGGGCGATGGCTGCCAGGACGAGGCGTACATCCTCAGGGAGTGGCTTGGTCAAGCGGGAGATGGGAACAGATAGGCGGTGGCAATTCCATGGCAAGGAATTCACTGCGGAGTCGATTTCTTCGCTTATTCTTCGCTCTCTAGTTGATCTTGTAGAAGACGGCCCTGGGAAAACCCCCGTGGTTATCACTGTGCCCGCGTACTTCGGTGCGAAGGAACGTGAAGCTACCCGGAATGCCGGTGAGATTGCCAACCTGGAGGTGCTGAATTTGGTGCCGGAGCCGGTTGCTGCTGCGCTGTTCTATGATGCTCAAGCTCCGCTTAAGGGGAAAAACCTGTTGGTGTATGACCTCGGTGGTGGCACCTTTGATGTCACTGCTGTTCGAGGTGAAGACAATGTATTCGACATTGTTGCTACCGATGGTGACGCTCGACTCGGTGGTGCCGATTGGGATCGGATGTTATCTGAATACCTGCTGGATAGGTTCATAGAAGCAACATCTGATGAAGAAGCTGAGGCGGATGAGACGTTCCGGCTCAAGTTGCAGGAACAGGCTGTGGCCTGCAAAGAGGCACTCAGTGCAGCGCAGGCCTATACCGTGCGGCTTGCAAGCGATACCGGGAGCCGGGCGAAGATCAAGGTAACGCGCGAGGAATTCGAGCAATTAACCGCACCCTTGTTAGAGCGCACAGAACTGTGCATGGAGCGGTTGTTTAAGCAGTTTGAAGCAAAACAACCTGGATTTGAATTCGATGAAGTAATCCTCGTCGGTGGTTCTTCCAGGATGGCGGCAGTAGGTGACCTGGTGCAGCGAGCAACTGGCCTAATACCGCGGATCTTCGGGCCGGATTTAGCAATCGCGAAGGGGGCGGCGATTTCTGCGACCATCAGCCAATTGCAGGTGCTCGCAGGTAAGGGAGCCGATTCTGCAGAAGCCGCTGTTGCAGAATATGCCAGAGCATCGGGGATCGACGCCGCACAATTGGCAGCACTTTCTACCAAGAAGGTATTGAATGTGATCCCGAAGGCGATCGGGTTCAAGGTGTATGACAGCAGCACCGGGGAGCCATTTATTGATCATGTGATCGCACAGAACACGACCATCCCGCTTGTTCAGACGGCGTGCCGCCATTACCTCACGCTTGAGGATGATCAGCAGGCAGTGGAGCTGACCTTGTACCAGCAAGCCAGTGATATTGCCTCAGAAGATCCGGCCTTAAACGAGGTGATTACTGGTTCAGAAGCACGGCTTCTTGGAATTCCTGCGCTGCCAAAAGGTCAACCAATCAAAATTGAAGTGGATGTGGCCGGAGATGGGTTGATCACCGTGCAGGGAACACACCTTCCTTCAGGAAAATCGATGACCTCGAATGTGCGAATCGGAGTGATGTCCGAAGCTGAGATTGCCAAGGCCAAAGAAAGCCTGAAGGGAATGCGTGTGAGCACAGGAGATGCGTGTTAGCAGCAGCTTATCGACGCCGCGTGCGCCGGTAGGTGAGGCCCTTGACTGGTGTATGGATGGTCTTGGTGCGTGAGCCGTTGGCATTGCGGGTGTATCGCACTGGCCCTAAGCGATAGGAGTAGCTAATGCCAGACCTGGACACGATAATTCTTGATCGGCTGGTGGGGCGAAGAATTTTACGGAAACTAAAAAACACTGTGTGCCTCCTTATCGAGTTCACTTATTGAAAGTAACTGCGATCCTTCAAGCTGGCACCGGGAGTTCTCCCCTGTACATAGCATGGGGTGGTCGGGGCCTAGTATTCCTCCCCGGCACCGCCTTGAGCAGGAGTTTGGCGCATTTGTCAGACAACTGATGTTTTTGGGCGCTAAACTGAGAAATACAAGCGCAAGGTTTCGGCGAGAGCGTCGCTTAAGTTTCTTGCCGCGTCCCGTCGAAAAGCTTGCATTTCCCCTCAACGAAAGGAA
Source organism: Corynebacterium pseudopelargi (assembly GCF_003814005.1). Taxonomy (NCBI): domain Bacteria; kingdom Bacillati; phylum Actinomycetota; class Actinomycetes; order Mycobacteriales; family Corynebacteriaceae; genus Corynebacterium; species Corynebacterium pseudopelargi. Next base: position 330,450 of record NZ_CP033898.1, read on the forward strand.
GTGCCATGAAGACGGTGAGTGCGCAACTGCAGCGTCTAGGCAAAGCCTTGATGGGCGCGGTGGCCGTGATGCCGGTGGCCGCGATCCTGCTTGGCCTTGGCTACTGGGTGGACCCCGCAGGCTGGGGCTCCGGCAACGTCGTATCCATGGTGTTGATCGCCTCCGGCAAAGCGGTGCTGGATAATCTGGGCTGGATCTTCGCCATCGCCATCGCCTTTGGCTGGGCAAAAGATTCCAACGGCGCCGCAGCACTCTCAGGCTGGGTTGGCTTTGCCACAGTGACCACCTTGATCTCGCCCGATAACGTCGCCACCTTTAAAGGCCTAGGCGACCCAACAGAACTCACCGGTGACGCAGCCCTCGACTGGGCCTCGCACGGATGGGACGCCATCAACGGCAAAAATGTGCTCATCGGTATCGCCGTGGGTATTTTGGCCGGCTGGACCTATAACAAGTTCCACACCGTCAAACTCCCTCCCTACCTGGCGTTCTTCGGCGGCAGGCGCCTGGTGCCGATTCTGACCTCCGTCTTTTCCATCGTGCTCGCAGGCATCCTCTTTATCGCCTGGCCGTACATCTACAATGTGTTGTTTAACTTCGGCGAATGGATCCAGGGCATGGGCGTGCTCGGCGCCGGCATCTATGGCTTTGCCAACCGCCTGCTCATCCCCACCGGCCTGCACCACGCACTGAACTCCATTTTCTGGTTCGACGTGATCGGCGTGAACGACATTGGCAAGTTCCTCGGCGGCGCAGAAACCATCGAGGCCGCACGCAACGCCACCGACGCCGCTTCCTGCCCAGGCCTGTGGGAAAACAACGTCTGCCAGGTAGAAGGCATTACCGGACGCTACCTCGCCGGCTTCTTCCCCGTGATGATGTTCGGCCTGCCCGGTGCAGCACTGGCCATGTACCTGCGCGCCGATGCCTCCCGCAAGAAGGTGGTGGGCTCCCTCATGCTCGCCGGTGCACTAACTTCCTTCCTCACCGGTGTGACCGAGCCGCTGGAATTCTCCTTCATGTTCCTCGCACCAGCCCTCTACGTGGTGCACGCGCTGCTCACCGGCCTGTCCCTGGCCCTTGCCGCAGCCTTTGAGTGGACCTCGGGCTTCGCCTTCTCTGCAGGATTTATCGATATGGTGCTCCAAGCCCGCAACCCCTTGGCGCATCAATGGTGGATGCTCATCGTGCTCGGCGTGATCTACTTCGGCGTGTACTTCGGCATCTTCTACTTCCTCATTGGCAAGTTCAACCTCTCCACACCCGGGCGCAATGAAGAAGTAGCAGGCGAACAAGAAGCCGAACTCCCAGCCGATGCCTCCACCGAGCAGATCGCATCGCAGATCCTCGCAGGCCTTGGCGGTGCAGAAAACATCAAGGTGCTCGACCACTGCGCCACACGCCTTCGCGTGAACGTAGAGGACTACACCAAGGTCGATGAACCCGCCATCAAGCGCGCCGGGGTAGTGGGCGTGATGCGCCCATCCCAAGACAACGTGCAAGTGGTGATCGGCCCCGATGTTGAATTCGTCTACGACGAAGTAGGCCGACAGATGAAAACCCGCACCTAGAACTGCTGGGTAAACCTACGCAACCACCCCATGATCAGTGGGGTGGTTTCTGCGTCATAGGGTGCACCAAGCACCTCGTGGCGCCCACCGGCTACCTCGTAGTACTGCACGTCTACACCACGACGCTCTGCGCTTTTGACCAACTCGCGGGTGCCTTCTGGGTTCACAATCTCATCCGAGGTGCCCTGGATCGCAAGCAGTGGCACCCAAAGCGGCCACTGCTGCTTTTGTTCTAAGACCTTCTGGCCTTGGGCATACATCGTAGAAGCGCTCAGCAGTGGCACCTTGCCCACACAATTCAGCGGATCTTCAACATACTTGCGCTGCACGTCTTCATCGGAAGTTAATTGCTCCGGCGGAATCGCCGCAGTACCAAGCCTTGGTAGTACCCGCGCCACCTGGCGGGCAGCACGCATGACCGGCTTGGGCATGGCATTGCCCAGGCTAAGCGCAGGAGCAGAGAGAATAACCCCACCAATGCCGTGGGGGTGCTGCAGGGTAGAAGCTGCGGTAATGAGCCCACCCATGGAATGGCCAAGCAGAATCATGGTGGAGGTGCGCATCGTGGAGGCCACCTCATTTCTGGCCTTGAGGTGGGTCTGTATCAATGCTTCTACATCAACACAGGCCTTATCTTTTTCGCGCTCAATATTGCTGCCGTGGTTGGCGTGATCGTAGCTGACCACGTCGAATCCATGATGGTTGAGTTGATGGATAAGCTGTGTGTAGCGGCCTTGATGTTCGGCAAAACCGTGAGCGATGAGAACGGTTGCGCCAGGCTCGTGTTGCGTGCGGTGAGACTGAAGGTGCATAGCCTTTAGTATGCCGTGGCGCAGCGAAGGCCGCGCGTTTTCCGCAAAACTTCGCGATTGGAGCATCATGCCCAAGGTCATCTACGACTGCGACCCCGGCCACGACGACGCCGTAGCCCTCCTTTTGGCGTGGGGTAACCCCGATATCGAATTACTCGGTGTTAGCACCGTTGCCGGTAATCAAACCCTAGAGAAGGTCACCAATAACGCCCGAGCCCTTGCCCGCGTGGCAGGAATCAGCGGGGTGCCTTTTGCCGCAGGAGCCGATCGGCCTTTGCTTGGCCCGCAGCTTATCCCCGAAGAAATCCACGGTGATTCCGGGCTTGATGGCCCGCAACTGCCAGCACCTGGCGTAGAGCTTGACCCACGCCACGCCGTGAACCTCATTGCCGACCTCGTGCGCGAGCACGCCCCGGGCGAGATCACGCTGGTGCCCACCGGTGCGCTTACGAATATCGCGCTGTTTGCGCGCATGTACCCGGAGCTAATCCAGCGCGTCGGCGGCATCACCTTGATGGGTGGAGGCCACCACAGCGGCAATATGACGCCGGCAGCCGAATTCAATATCTTGGCCGACCCGGAAGCCGCGCGCATCGTGTTTGAAGCTGCGTGGCCGATCACCATGGTTGGCCTCGATGTCACCCACCAGGTGCTCGCCGTGCCGGAGCGTCTAGCGCAGCTTCAAGGCGTTGGCACTGATGTATCCCAATTTGTAGCTGAGCTCATTGAGTTCTTTGGCCAGGCCTATATGCAAGAGCGTGGCTATCCCGGCCCGCCCATGCATGATCCGCTGGCCATGGCAGCGGTGGCAGACCCCAGCGTGCTGCGTACCGTGGCCGCAGATATTTATGTAGAAACCCAAGGCGATTATGCCCGGGGCCAAACAATCGTCGATTTCCGCACCACCTGGGATGATGGTGAACCTGCAAGGCTTGGGGTTCGCGATGCCCAGGAAGGCACACCGCGCCATCGTGTGGCAATGGATGTAGACCGCGAAAAATTCTGGACGCTGCTCGTGGACGCTCTTGAGCGCATCGGCAACACCAACTTCGCATAGAAAAGAAAGACTGCTGATGAAACATTCCGACCCAGTAGATACCCGCAAAGGCGGGTTGCCGCTGCTGATGTTCGTGCTGCTCAGCGCAGCCGTCGCATTCCAGCTCAATGCCTCGATGCTTTCGCCGGTGCTCAAGACCATGGCAGTAGAGCTCGACACCACCGAAGCCAAGGTGGGGCTAACCCAGACCGCCTTCTTTACCGCAGGTGCGATGTGCGGACTTTTCTTGCCGCGCTTTTCCGATATCGCAGGCCGTAAGAAGGTGCTGAGCTTCATGCTCGCCGTGATGGCGCTAGGCGGTGTGCTCGCAGCGCTCGCACCGAATATTTGGGTGCTGCTCTTTGCCCGCGCACTGCAGGGCATTGCAGGCCCGACCATCCCCATGACGCTGATCATGCTGCGCAGCCAGGTTAAAGACGAAGTGCGCCTTGGCACCCTGCTTGGCCTGATCGCCGCTGTAAATGGCGGTATTGCCGGTATCGACGTGATCGTCGGCGGCTGGATGGCTGAGCACTACGGCTTCCGTTCGGTGTTCTGGCTGATCGCCATCATCGGCGCACTTGCTTGCCTGGTAGTGGTGAAGTGGGCACCTGAATCCAAGCCCTCTAATAGCGTTCGCATGGACTGGACTGGTGCTGCGATCCTCGTGGTTTCTGTCTTGGCCTTCACCCTGGCCGCAAATGAGGCTGGTAAGGCAGGAGCCGCGAACTGGATCTATGTGCTCGGCTTGATCATCCTCGGGCTGGTGGTTTTTGCCGTCTTCTGGAATTACGAAAACAAGCACACCCAACCACTGGTGGCGCCAAAGTACCTCAAGCGCCGCGAAACTTGGGCACTGCTGCTTACCACCGTGCTCACCATGACCGGTGTGTTCGCCGCCGTCAACGGCGTGGCTATCTCGCTGGCCCAGAACCCCGATGCGGGCTTTGATATGCGGCCTGACTTTGCCAGCCTGGTCATGCTCACCCCTTATGCGCTGGTGGGCTGGCTAGTAGGCCCGTTTGCTGGCCGCCTTGCACCAAAGATTGGCTACGGCCGACTTTTGCGCATGGGCAATATTGCCTCCGCACTGCTGTTATTAGTGCTTGCCTTTGTGGGCGTGCACTCGCAGTTCATGCTGGTGGCGCTGGTGATTCTGCTCGGTGTTACCTACGCAGGTATTGGCAATATCGTGCTCAATAACCTCGGTGTGGTGAATTCGCCTGCAGATAATGAGGGCTTCTTGCCGGGCATGAACTCCGCGGCATTTAACCTCGGTGCCGGTATCTCCTTCGCGGTGCTGCCGGTATTCATGGTGGCTGGCTCGCCCGAGGGCTCGGATTCCACCGCCGGATACACCACCGCCTTTATTGCAGGTGCGGTGATCCTTGGTATCTCGGTTGCAACCAGCTTGTTCATCCCGAAGGTGCGCGGCGAGCGCGCAGCTCGGGTGCAATAGCCTAGACCACGAAGTGGCGGCGAAGCAGGCGGTTGACGTCGCTCGCCGCCTCTACGTTGAGAATATGTGAGCCGGGGCTAATCACCTGCAGCATCGAAGGCCCGCCCACGTTATCGGCAATGGCCTCGAGTTCTGCAGGTGGGGTGCCTTCATCATTGGCACCGGCAATCGCCAGCACGGGGGCGCTAATGCTGCTGAGCTGATCGCTGAAATCAAAGTCGGCCAGGGCCTCGCAGCAGCGGATATAGCCAGTGTCATCGGTATTGGCCAGCATCCGCCTAAACAGATCCACGGTGGCGAGGTGCTGCTCGGTGTAGTTGGGGGTAAACCAGCGGGCCACAATATCGTCTGCCAGCGCTTTCGTGCCGCGCTCCTTGGTGATCTTGATGCGCTTTGCCCACACTTCCGGGTCGGCGAAATTAGCCGAGGTACACATGAGCACGGAGCGGGTCACGCGCTCGGAATTGGCCGCAAGATATTGCGCCACGGCGCCGCCGAGAGAAAGCCCAACAACCCCGAAGTGGCGAACGCCGAGGGCATCGAGGGTATCGAGCACATCATTGGCCATGTCCTGGATGGTGCAGGGCTTATCAATGACCTTGGAGCCGCCGTGGCCACGGTGATCGAGGGCGATCACGTGGTGGGTGGGGGCGAAGGCATCGAGCTGTGGGGTCCACATGCGTGCGGTGGATCCGATGGAACCCAAAAATACGATGGTTTTTGGGTTGCCATAGCCAAATTGCAGGCTGTGAAGAATAGCCATGAGGAACCTCCTAGTGTGTTGCTAGGCAACCCTACACCGTCACCTGCGGCCTGAACTCCTGGTACTTGATCTGACGCTCGCGAGCAGCAGCGAAAGTGGAGCCGAGGAGGAAGAGCACCAGAATGCCAACGAGCACGGCAAGCGAGATCCACATGCGGTGATCCACCGAGAGGTCAGTTTCGAAGATCATCTGGCGCATCAGATTCACCGAGTAGGTCATGGGGTCGAAGGTGTGGAACCAGCGAAGCGGCGCCGGCTGGGTTTCTGCAGGGTAGAGGCCACCGGAGGAGACCATCTGCAGTGTCATCAGCGCCATGCCGAGGGTGCGGCCAAGGGCCACGCCGAATATGGCGTTGAGCCCCTGGGCAATGGCCATGGCTGTGATGGACCATAGGTACATGGCTGCCAGCAGCCCAAGGCCGCGATGCGCCTCAAGCCCGAGTGCGAAGTGCTGCACCAAGTACATCACGGTGGCTTGTGCCAGGCCGATGATCACGGTGGGCAAGAAGGAGGCCATCACCACCTTGAAGGGGGCAGCACCGGATTCGATCACGCGGCGCTGCAGGGGTCGAAACACCATGTAGGTGGTGGTTGCGCCAACAAAGAGGCCCATGGAGATGAAGATGGGTGCTAAGCCCATGCCGGAGAGGGGAAGGCCGGGGTTGGTGCTGGTGGCTTGTTCTGGTTTGTCGGCGTCGCCACCTGCTACCTGCAAGGCTAATTGGGAGCCATCGGTGCCTAATTCCACCAGGCCATCAGAGAGCATGGAGGCGGCCACCACCATGCGGTCGGTGCCTTCGGCGAGCTGCGTGGTGCCGTCGGCAAGCTGGCGGGTGCCTACGGTGAGTTGCTCGGAGGCGTCGAAAAGCTGCTGGGTGCCATTTTTCAGGCGATCGGTGCCGCCTTGGACCTTGATTAAACCGCCGCGATAGTCTGCCTGGGGGTCAAGCAATTGGCGCTGCACCTCGGCGGCGCCGGCGGCAAGGAGCTGCAGTTTTTCCAAGGATTCGGGGTCTTGGCCTTCTTTGATGGCATCGATGAGCCCTTTGGTTTGATCGGCCAGCTTCATCGCCTCGGGCGTGCCAATCTCGCGCAAACCGGTGTCGATATCCACCAGCGCGGAGGCAAGGAGCTTTTGTTTCCCGGCGAGCTGCTCGGCATTTTCCTGCACTTGGCGCACGCCATCGGCTACTTCACCTGCGCCGTCGCCGAGTTTGTCGGTGGCGCCCTGAAGCTGCTTGAGGCCATCGGCAAGCGCGCCTACGCCATCGTTGGCTTGTCCCACACCGTCTTTGAGCTGCTCGCTGCCATCGGCAAGCTGATGCGCGCCATCGTCGAGTCGATCAATGCCTTCTGCAATCGACCAGGTGCCCTCGGCCGCAGAGGGATTTTCTGGCGGGGCGGCCGGGTCGGGCACCGTGGAATAGCCCACGAGCAGCCTGGCGGTGACTTGGGAACCAAGCAGGCTATCGATGTTTTTCACCACATTGCTCACAATGGTGTTGCCCATGACGGCACCGAGATAACCATTGGCGTTATTAAATAACGCCGTGAGCGTGGTGCGATCAGGGGTGCCGGTTTCTTGAACGGTAGCCACCGCCTGCGAGAAATCCTTGGGCACCTCGATGGCGAAGTAATAGGTGCCATCTTTCACGCCCTTGAGAGCAGCATCGGGATCGACCTGCTCAAATTCCACGCGCCCAGAATCGATGAGGGTATCGACAACATTTTGGCCAACATTTACGTCTTGGCCATTAATCTTGGCGCCCTCATCGGAATTCACCAGCGCAACGGGCAGATCCTTCACCCTGGAAGCCGGATCCCAATAGGACCACACAAACAGGCCACCAAAGAGCAGGGGAATCAAAATGAGCACAAACACGGTGGCCAGGGGGAATTTACCCGTGCCAAAGCGGCGAAGCTCAGATCCGATATGAAAGAGGTTCATGTGCGTGGTCCATTAAATCTTGGAGGGAATTGGGGAGCTTGTCGACGCTTCGGTGGCGCAACGATTTGCGGCTTGGGCTTTTGGAACTCGCCATCGCTTCTACGCCGCTGCGTTCCAGCGCGCCCATCACTGCGGCGGCGATAATCCAGGTGCGGCTTTTGAAAGCTCGGCACATCGATCTGCTTATTCGGCCGAGCTGGCTCCTTCGGAGCCTCGATTTGCGGCGGGGCTTGGAAAGCCTGGCCGAGAGGGTTGTTATCGAGGTCAATGAAGTGATGGCACAGCTCTTTATCAAGCGCATTGGTGCTTAACACCACTACCGCCATCTTTTCGGCCACGCCTTGCAGCCTTTGTAGCAGCTCGCGTCGGAGAGCAACATTGCGCACCCCGTCGATGTCATTGACCAATAACACCGAGGCTTCCGGGCGTGCGATCAGGGCTAAGACGATGCGAAGCTGAAACGATTCCAGCGGATTAAGCGAAGCCGGTGCAGTGGTCTTGGCTTGATCATCGTCGAGGTGAAAATCTAAGAGCTTGGCGGCCTGCTGATAGCGGTCGATTTGGCTGAGCTCTTTGGGCACTTGCTGCCACCAATGCGAGGTCCACACCACCTGCTCGCGCACGATGCTGCGGATGGGTACTCGCGGCTCAATGGAATCAACCTCCGGCACACCGGCTAGGGCAATGCTTTTTTGAATAACCTTCTTGTTACTCAGGCGCTTATGCCCACTGCGAACGAGCACCTCGCCGCTTTTGCTGGCCAGCCTGCCGCCAATGGTCATGGCAAGGGTGGCGGCATCGAGCAGGGGGTTGCAGTGCATAAGGGTTAAGCCCGGGAGGATATCGAGATCAGGCACCGTATCGCCATTGACCAAGACGAGCTCGCGGGTTTGGAGGACTGCCTGCATCTTCGAGGTTGATGTGCGTTGTCGATCCATAATTCCTCTCGAGAGGTCAAGGGCAGTGGTATCTGCTGACATGCTACTCGCCAACCCCCGATTATCAGAACTTCTAAGGTGCCCAAAAGCAATATTTTGGCAAGCAAAAGCCCCGCCGAAGCGGGGCAGGTGCGCCAGGGTTGGTGTTGCTTAGCGCTTGCTGGTGCTGCTTAGTGCTGCACGGCCTTTTCCACACCAACGCCGGTAAGGGAACGGACCTGCATCTCAGAGGCCTTGCCCTGGAAGTTATCGGGCTTGCCCACGAAGGTGCCAACGATGCCCAAGATAAAGCCCATGGGGATGGCGATGATCGAGGGGTTGGTCAGCGGGAACCAGGCAAAGTCGATGTTCTCGCCCAAGAAGGAAGTGGGAGTACCAGACACAGCAGGGGAGAAGATAATCAGAATCACGCTGGTAAGCAGACCGCCATAGATGGAGAACACGGCACCGGTGGTGTTGAAGCGCTTCCAGTACAGCGAGTACAAGATGGTGGGCAGGTTGGCAGAGGCGGCGATGCCGAAGGCCAGTGCCACCAGGAAGGCAATGTTTTGGCCGATAGCGCCGATGCCCAGTACGATGGCGAGCACGCCGATGACCACCACGGTGATGCGCGAAACGCGAACCTGTTCTTCTTCTGTAGCTTCGCCATTGCGGATCACGGAGTTGTAAATATCGTGCGCCACCGAAGCCGAGGCGGTAATGGCCAGGCCTGCCACCACAGCAAGGATGGTGGCGAAGGCGATAGCAGAGATGCATGCCATGAAGATGGTGCCGCCCACTTCTGCAGAAAGCAGCAGCACAGCGGAGTTCACGCCACCTGGGGCATTTTCAATGGCGTCGGTGCCAACGAGGGCTGCTGCGCCATAGCCCATGACCACGGTGAGCAGGAAGAACAGGGCCACAATGCCGATGGTCCAGGTAACTGAACGACGCGCCTCGCGCGCGGTGGGCACGGTGTAGAAGCGCATGAGTACGTGGGGAAGGCCAGAGGTACCGAACACCAGGGCCATGCCGAGGGAGATGAAGTCGAGCTTGGTCAGCTCATTCTTGCCGTATTTCAGGCCAGGGCCTAGGACGCGGTCGCCATCGGGGTGATTGGCCACAGCCTGCGAGAGCACCTCATTAAAGCCGCCGCGAACGGCGAAGAAGGTAAGCAGGGCAATCACGATGGACCCGCCCACCAGGAGCACGGCCTTAATCATCTGCACATAGGTGGTGCCCTTCATGCCGCCGACGAGCACGTAGACGATCATGAGCACACCCACGATGGCCACCACGCCGGATTGTGCGGCGCGACCTTGAATACCAAGGAGCAGAGCCACCAGTCCGCCGGCGCCAGCCATCTGGGCGATCAGGTAGAACAGAGAGATCGAAAGCGTAGAGATGGCTGCTGCCATGCGCACGGGGCGCTGCTTGAGGCGGAAGGAGAGCACGTCGGCCATGGTGAAGCGGCCGGTGTTACGAAGCGGCTCTGCTACCAGCACCAAGGCCACGAGCAACGCGATGAGGAATCCAACGGAGTAGAGGAAGCCATCGTAGCCGTAGAGGGCAATAGCGCCGGTCACGCCCAAGAAGGCTGCCGCTGAGAGGTAGTCGCCGGAGATGGCGAGGCCGTTTTGCCAACCGGAGAAGCTAGCGCCGCCGGTGTAGAAATCGGAGCCCTTCTGTGAGGTCTTCTTGGTGGCGCGCACCACCACCGTCATGGTGACGACGATGAAGAGGACGAAGATGCCGATGTTGAGCAAGGGGTTGCCGGTATCGACGGTTTCTGAGGCCGCGAGATGAGCTGTATTCATGGCTTAGGCCTCCTGTTCCATCTGCTGGCGGATCTTGGCGGTTTCAGGATCGAGCTTGTTATCGGCGAATCGCACGTATGCCCAGGTGATCAGTCCGGCGGTTGCGAATTGTGCAAGGCCGAGGATCATGCCGATGTTGATAACGCCGATGACGGGGGTGGTGACGAAGTCATAGGCGTAGGTGGCTACGACGATGTAGAAGAGGTACCAGGCCAAGAAGGCGACGGTAACGGGGAAAGCGAAGCCGCGGAAGGTCTTGCGGAGGTGCTGGAAGTCATCAGACTTTTCCACCGCAATGAATTCTGCTTCCGTGGGCACTCGCTTGCGGGAGTGAGATTGAGAGTTCATAGAAGGCTCGAGAGGTCAGTCGGCCCGCCGGGGCGGGGTTTGGTCAAAAGAGGTTGGCGGCTGACTTCAGTGGTCGAGGTTGAACCTGCGGCCAGCTGCTTGCAAAGAAACGTACTGAGCAAACGTCGAGCCCGCGGGAATTCTGTGAAACTAGGGTATTGCAAAATTAGCAAAACGCTGTGAGCAGCGGATTTGCTATATCAGTGTTACCCCCGTGGGTGTAACCTGAGGTAGTGATCTAGGGCACCTGGGAGGAGAAACTATCGCGCAAGCCACACAAAACTTGGTCTGAAAACGCACTTGGGTGTGACGCATGGGGCGCAAGGGGCTGGATTATTTTTATGCAGCGTTGTTGAAAGTGGCATGCAAAAAGCCGGGTACGCACTGTGCGTACCCGGCTTTGAGGCTTAAGGGGATTACTAGTCCTTAATGCCGTTAACGCTCACCTCGGGGTGCAGGAATTCGGAGGAGCCGAATTCGTTGTGTCCGGAACCGAAGTCGGAGGAGCCGAAGTTGGCGTTATCGAAGGAGGAGCCGAAGTTCAGGTCGCCGACGGTCTCAGGGCCGTTGATGGTGAACAGGTTGGAAAGGTCAACGTCCGGGAGGGAGGTCTGGAGCTGAACAAGCAGATCCTTGATGGGGGCGTCGACGATCTGCTGAATTTGGAGGAGGAAATCCATGTGTTCTTCCTTCTATGAAGTGGACTTGTAACGTAAGGGACGCGTTGAGCGATATGCTCTCGCTGTTGCTTAAGTAAAGCGCACTTAAGCGCAATACGCAACACTTCCTAGATGAATTTTTCTTTAAATAACCGTCTAATTATTTCAATTTTCCGGCAGATTATTGCCCTGGATTTTCCGCCTGACACCTCACGCTTGCGCAACTGGGCTGTTCGCTTATGGCGTACACGCCCAAAAATGCCCCTCTACCAGCAGCAATGGTGCGCTTATTGGGGTGGGTGCAGAAAATACGGGATTGCCAGGCCTACGACGGCGTTAGAGTGGGTAGACATTCACGCCCAAGGCCTATGGCAGGCCAATGGGGAAAGAAAAAATTAAGGGAGCAACCATGTTCGAGCGGTTTACAGACCGAGCCAGGCGCGTGATCGTGCTCGCGCAAGAAGAAGCGCGAGGACTCAACCATAGCTATATCGGCACCGAGCACATCCTGCTCGGACTTATCCACGAAGGCGAAGGCGTTGCCGCCAAGGCCCTAGAATCCATGGGCATTTCGCTTGAGGCCGTGCGCCAAGAGGTAGAAGAGATTATCGGTCACGGCACCGAAGCCCCCGTTGGGCACATTCCCTTTACTCCGCGTGCAAAGAAGGTCCTTGAGCTTTCCTTGCGTGAGGGCCTGCAAATGGGCCACAAATATATCGGTACCGAGTTCCTGCTGCTCGGCCTGATCCGCGAAGGCGATGGCGTGGCTGCCCAGGTGCTGGTCAAGCTCGGCGCAGACTTGCCGCGCGTGCGCCAGCAGGTTATTCAGCTTCTCTCCGGCTATGAGGGCGGCGAAAGCCCAGAGTCCGGTGGCCAAGGCGATGCCGTAGGTGCTGGTGCCACTGCCGCTGGCCGCGCATCGCGGGCGACCCAGGCCGCCGAGCGATCCAATTCGCTGGTATTAGATCAATTCGGACGCAACCTCACCCAAGCTGCCAAGGACGGCAAGCTGGATCCCGTTGTTGGCCGCGAGCAAGAAATCGAGCGCATCATGCAGGTGCTCTCGCGTCGCACCAAGAACAATCCTGTGCTCATTGGCGAGCCCGGCGTGGGTAAAACTGCCGTGGTTGAAGGCCTGGCCTTGGACATTGTCAATGGCAAGGTGCCCGAAACGCTCAAAGATAAGCAGCTTTATACCCTTGACCTCGGCTCCCTGGTAGCCGGTTCTCGCTACCGCGGCGATTTTGAGGAACGCCTGAAAAAGGTGCTCAAGGAGATTAACCAGCGCGGCGACATTATTTTGTTCATCGACGAGATCCACACCCTCGTCGGCGCCGGTGCTGCCGAAGGCGCTATCGACGCAGCCTCGCTATTAAAGCCGAAGCTTGCTCGCGGTGAGCTGCAGACCATCGGTGCTACCACCTTGGACGAGTACCGTAAGCACATTGAAAAGGATGCGGCACTTGAGCGTCGTTTCCAGCCCGTGCAGGTGCCTGAGCCTTCGGTGGATATGACCATCGAGATCCTGAAAGGTCTGCGCGATCGCTACGAGGCGCACCACCGCGTCTCCATTACCGATGGCGCCCTGGCTGCTGCAGCGCAGCTTTCCGATCGCTACATCAATGACCGCTTCTTGCCCGATAAGGCCGTTGACCTTATCGACGAAGCCGGCGCTCGCATGCGTATTAAGCGGATGACGGCACCGGAATCTGTGCGCAAGGTCGATGACCGCATCGCGGAGGTTCGCCGCGAGAAGGAATCGGCTATCGATGCCCAAGACTTTGAGCTTGCCGCTTCCCTGCGCGATAAGGAACGCCAGCTCAACGAGGAACGCGCCGAGAAGGAACAGCAGTGGCGCTCCGGCGAATTGGTCGATATTGCAGAGGTAGGCGAAGAGCAGATCGCGGAGGTGCTCGGCAACTGGACCGGCATTCCCGTGTTCAAGCTCACCGAGGAAGAATCCTCGCGTCTGCTGCGCATGGAAGATGAGCTGCACAAGCGCATCATTGGCCAAGACGATGCGGTCAAGAGCGTCTCGCGCGCCATCCGCCGTACCCGCGCCGGGCTGAAAGATCCCCGCCGTCCTTCCGGCTCCTTCATCTTCGCCGGACCTTCCGGTGTGGGTAAGACCGAGCTTTCCAAGGCGCTGGCCAACTTCCTCTTCGGCGACGATGATGCGCTCATCCAAATCGACATGGGTGAGTTCCATGATCGCTTCACCGCCTCGCGCCTGTTCGGTGCGCCTCCCGGCTACGTTGGCTATGAAGAAGGTGGCCAGCTCACCGAGAAGGTTCGCCGTAAGCCTTTCTCCGTGGTGCTTTTCGACGAAATCGAGAAGGCCCACAAGGAGATCTACAACACCTTGTTGCAGGTCCTTGAAGAGGGCAAGCTTACCGACGGCCAAGGCCGCGTGGTGGACTTTAAGAACACCGTGCTGATCTTCACCTCAAACCTCGGCACCCAGGACATTTCCAAGGCCGTGGGCATGGGCTTTAGCGCCTCCGGTGCTGATGATGAGGCCGGCCAGTATGAGCGCATGAAGCAGAAGGTCAACGATGAGCTCAAGAAGCACTTCCGACCTGAGTTCCTAAACCGTATCGACGATATTGTGGTCTTCCACCAGCTCACCCGCGAGCAGATCGTCGAGATGGTAGACCTGCTTGTCTCTCGTGTAGCTAAGGCACTGGCTCAAAAGGATATGGAAATTGAGCTCAGCGATAAGGCCAAGAACCTCCTGGCTACCCGCGGCTTCGACCCGGTGCTTGGTGCACGTCCTTTGCGTCGCACCATTCAGCGAGAGATCGAAGATACCTTGTCTGAGAAGATCCTCTTTGGCGAGGTTGCCGCAGGCGAAATCGTCTACGTCGATGTTGAGGGCTGGGATGGTGAATCGAAGGACACCGATAAGGCCAAGTTCACCTTCACCTCAAGCCCCAAGCCTCTTGACGATCTCGACCTCGAATCCGAGGAAGTGCTCGAGGCTCAGCAGGCAGTGATCGATGCTGCCGATGATCCAGAGGACGTGCCCGAAAGCTAGCGATAAAAAGGCCCAGGTTTTAACCTGGGTCTTTTTCTATGCCCACAATGGTTGCGCCTAGGATATTGATCAATCAGAAAGGATCGAACGTGGGCATCTTTTTCCGCCAAAGAAAGAAAATTGGCAAAAATAGCTGGCTGAATGTATCCAAGTCGGGCACCTCTGCGAGCACCCGCATTGGGCCTGTCACGCTCAATAGCAGGGGCGGGGTGTATGTGAATCTCCCCGGCGGCCTGCACTATCGCGGGCGCTGGAAATAATTAATCCGCAGCACCCCTGGCGATCAGGGCATCGGCGATGGCGCGGGCTCGTCGAATAGCTCGAATCAACACCGGTGTACCAATGGCGGTGATGGAGAAATTCACCCCGCGGGCCTTGCGGGCATCAAGAACCTCAAACACGGTGCCGAACATCAAGGGGATCAAACGGATGGTCAAAGAAATGGCCAGCACGATCTGATCCACCGGCAGCCAGCGCTCGAAGGGGCGAAGGGAGCGCTCGAGCGCATCCATCATCGCCTCAAGCGGGGTGGTAAGCGTAAGCAAGGCGGCCAGCATCAACGCCGCCAAAAGCGCACCGGTGACACCGATGGCGCGATCCGGGCCATATTGCCACCACTGAAACGCACACAGCATGCCAAGCACCGGCAAGGTCATCCAGATCTGCGACCAAGCAATCCCGATCGGGATCCGCGCCACGGCATAGAGCAGCACCACAACGCCAATCACGGCCAAAGCCCAAGCAGCAGTGTGGACCCAAATGGCGGTGGTGATAACAAAGATCACCAACGCTAGGAACTTCCATCCTGCGGGCATGCGGTGAATCGGCGTTGTGCCAGCAACATAAACGCCTAGGGGAAGGCGCTGCCTATTCATGGCCAATAAATTCCTTGTACTGGGCAATCACGTCTTTTGGGGGTCCATCGGCTGCAACTCGGTGGTTATGCAGGCAAATGGCGCGGTCGAAATCTTCAACAAATTCCAGGTCGTGGGTTACCACGATGAGCTGCTGATCAAGCGTGGAAAAGATCTGGCGAAGACGATCCCTATTGCGCAGATCCAACAAGGTGGTGGGCTCATCGGCCACAATCAACTTCGGGTCAATCACCAGTACTGCGGCAAGCGCCAGGAGGTGCTTTTGCCCACCTGAGAGCACATGGGGCGATTGATCCTGGAGCTGCTCTAAGCCAAAACGGCGAAGAATCTCCTGCACGCGCTGCTTGCGCTGCTCTGCAGGCAGCTTAAATCTGCGCAAAGAGAAGGCAATATCGTCTGCCACCGTGGGCATCACAATCTGGTTTTCTGGATCAGAAAACACAAAGCCCACTTGCTTGCGCACCTGCTTTGCCTGCTTGGCTAGGTCGAGTCCATCAAACTCCACACGCCCGGAACTCGGTGCGCCAAGGCCATTAATCAAGCGCACCAAGGTCGATTTACCGCCACCATTTTCACCAATAATGGCGATGCGCTGTTCTTTAAGCTCCAAGGTGGTCGGCTCAAGGGCTGTGAACTCATCAAAGCGAACACAAGCCTGGTCAAAGCGGATTACTGGCACGTGTTAGGCCCTCTTACGCAGATCCGGGAAAGCCTTATGCACACCAGAAGCAATAGCCACCGCAGCAGCCATCTTGATCAAGTCGGGGATAATGAAAGGCCCATTGACTGCCAGGGCAGGGCCAAATGCCATATCGGCGCGAAGCATCAAACCAACGCTGCCAAGAATGTATTGGATGGCCAAACCGCTTAGTGCCGCAATGGCGAGGGTGATGACAGCAGAAGCGCCCTTGCCCGCGCGGTAGGCAATAGCGCCTGCGACGAATGCCGCAAAGAGATAGCCCACCATATAGCCAATGGTTGGCCCGGCCATTGCCGAAAGCGTGGAGCGGCCACCGGCAAGCACCGGAATGCCAAGTAAGCCAATGGCAAGAAACAGTGCGGTGGCAAGCAGGCCGCGCTTAGGGCCAAGGATGAGCCCGGCTAGGATCACGATGGCATTTTGCAGCACGATGGGCACACCGGCAGCACCCACGGGGATGGAAACGAAGGCAAAGACGATAATCAATGCGGCAAAGACCGCGCAGTAAGCAAGGTCTTGCATTGAGCTATTTGCAGATGAGGATTTCACCCCAATAGCTTAACGTTGTTCAGTTGCGTGGCACTAGCACCCAGCAGCAAACTTTCAGCGCGCAGCGCTGAGCTGGTTATTGCGGTAGCCGAAACGTTCCTTGCTCCGTTTGCTCAGCCAAGTGATCTTCGAGCAGCGAATAAAGCGCCCTTGAACGCTGCGCGGCATCAGGCCACACCACATCAATGTCTGCTTGGCTCAAGGGCCGATCTGCACTGCGAAGGGCATCCATAATCAAACCCCGCACCTGCCGATCGGTGCCCTGGAATTTTTGCTGCCTGCGCTTTTTAGCCGCCAATTCCTCATCGGTAGGCATGGGCTTGCCCAGGGCTTGCCATTGGCACTGCTGTATAACCGGGCACTGTTGGCATAGAGGTTTAGGCGTACACACCAAAGCGCCGAGCTCCATCAGCCCCACCGAAAACACAGGCGCATCGTCTTCGGGCAATAAGGCTTCAACCTCTTTGAGCTCACGCTTTGCGGCATTGCCTGCCAGAAAGCGGCCGTGGATCAGCCTGTTGAGCACCCTGCGCACATTGGTATCTACCACCGGCACGCGCTGGCCATAGGCAAAAGCGGCCACGGCACGGGCGGTGTAATCGCCGATGCCAGGTAGTGCTAAAAGCTCATCTACATCCTGCGGTACCTCGCCGCCATAGTCTTGGGTGATTATTCGGGCACACTCGTGCAGCCTGAGGGCGCGCCGGGGATAGCCGAGCTTGCCCCAGGCCCGCAAAATATCGGCCCTTGGTGCAGCAGCGAAGTCGGCGGGGGTAGGCCAGCGCTGCATCCAGGCCTGCCAGATTGGCTCTACGCGAGAGACTTGGGTTTGCTGGCTCATTACCTCGCTGAGCAGCACGCCCCAGGCACTGGTGTGGGGATTGCGCCACACAATGCTGCGGGCATTGTCGCGATACCAGGCGATAATCTTTGATTGCAGGGGTGCAAAATTCACGGGATTAGAAAGTTTTCCGGTTAAGTTTTAACAAGCAGGGTGCGTGAAGTGCCACAATACTTGGTATGAGTGCGAATTCTTCTTCTACCCTCTGGAACACGATGTTGGAGGCCAATCAGCGCTTTGCTGAAGGCACACCTGCCCGCCCCAACCAGGATGAAGATCGCCGTGCAGCGCTGCAAGCCGGCCAAAATCCCTATGCGTGTGTCTTTACCTGCTCGGATTCCCGCGTTCCCGCGGAGCTCATCTTCGATGCAGGCCTCGGTGATCTCTTCGTGGTGCGTACCGCAGGCGAGGTGGTAGATATCGGCGTGATGGCCACCTTGGAATTCGCCGTGGCTGGCCTTGGCGTGGAGCTGCTGGTGATCATGGGCCACCAGAACTGCGGTGCGGTCAAAGCTACCGCCGAGGTGTATGAGGGTGCGGACCTTCCTCCTGCGCAGCAGCGGGTGTTGGTGGAGCAGATCCTGCCCAGCATTACCAAGGCCAAGCAGGCCGGGATGCATGATCGCGAGGATTTCGAGCGCCAGCATGCCGCACGCATGGCAGAAAAGATTCTGTCTACCTCCTCGGTGATCCGTGAGGCAGTAGAAGCAGGCAGGCTCAATGTGGTTGCTGCTCGCTATAAGCTTGACGACGCCACCGTGGAAACAGTAGCGGCCTGGTAAATCCTCTTTGGCATGTCCGGGGTGTAAGCGTAGCCTGGCGCTAAAAAGTTCGTATTCTAAAGAACGTGGATTCCCAAAACTTCGCCCCGGATCGCCTGCCAGAAAAGTATTACAAGCGCCGTCGCGCAGCCGCCGCGATTGTGCTTGTGATCCTCGCGTTGCTCTTTGTGTGGCTCGTATCAAGCCTGCGTGGCAATGATGATAGCGAGCAGGTTGCGCAAAGCAGCAGCGTAACCGCCACGAGCACCACAACCACGACTACTTCCAGCGCTCAGGAAGAAGAAAGCACCGAAAGCGCGGAGTCGAGTCAGGAAAGCACGGAAGCTGCCTCTAGTGAGGCACCCGCCGAAGATGCCACCTGCCGGGTAGAAGATTTGCAGGTGATTGCCAAAACCAATCGTCCTGATTACCCAGCCGGTGAGCAGCCTGTGTTCTATATGACGGTGCGTAACCCCACCGAGGTTGATTGCGAGGTTGATTTAGATGAGCAACCCCTTCGCTTCGAGGTGTATGACTTAGGCACCAATCAGCGCGTGTGGTCGGATATCGACTGCAACAACCCGGTGGCGCAGGGCCGCCAGACCTTCAAAGCTGGCCAGGAGCGCAGCTTCGAGGCGGCTTGGTCGCGCACCCAAAGCGCACCGAATGAATGTGGGGATCGTCCCGAGGCCGCACCAGGCGGCTACTATCTGCACACCGTGATCGGGCAGAACCCCTCACAGCCAGTAACCTTTAACCTGGCCTAGGCCCCAAGCACCGCTAGCGCCTCAGCGATCGTTCCCACCTTCTGCAACTGCATCCCGGGTATATCCACATCGGCATTGGGAATGATCGCTTTGCCGTATCCAAGGCGGTGTGCTTCTTGGAGCCTTCGCTGCAAATTTGGCACTGCACGGATTTCTCCCGCCAAGCCCACCTCGCCTACAACCACCGTGCGCTTGGGCAAAGCACGCCCAGTCATCGCACTGGCGGTGGCCAGGGCAATGGCCAGGTCTACGGCAGGTTCGCCCACTTTCACCCCACCCACGGTTGCCACATACACCTCTTTATCGTGCGTGCGCTTTTTCGCCCGCGCAGAAAGCACGGCCAACACCATGGGCACACGGGTGGCATCGAGCCCCGTAACGGCGCGCCGGGGATTTTTAGATTCAGTGGGCACCACGAGTGCTTGGACTTCCGCCAAGATGGGGCGCACCCCATCCATCGCCACTGTGACCGCTGTGCCGTCGGGGGTGGCATCGCGGTGCGATAAAAACAGCCCAGAAGGATCGGGTACTTCGTGGATGCCATCGTGTTGTTGCTCAAAGCAGCCCACCTCATCGGTGGCACCGAAACGGTTTTTGATCCCGCGCAGCATTCTGAGTGTTGAGTGGCGATCGCCCTCAAAGTTCAGCACCACATCCACCAGGTGCTCTAGGGTGCGAGGGCCTGCGACATTGCCGTCTTTGGTGACGTGGCCAACCAGCAGCACGGGGATGGCTGTTTCTTTGGCCAGGCTCGTAAGCGCTGCGGTAACGGCGCGTGATTGGGCCACGCCACCCGACACACCTTCCACACCGCTTGCCTGCATGGTTTGCACAGAGTCCACGATGAGTAGTGAGGGCTTGATGGCCTCAACATGGCTAAATACCACGTCGAGTTGTGATTCGGCGGCCAGGTAAAGATTTTCCTGCAGTGCGCCGGTGCGCTCGGCGCGCATCCTTACCTGCCCGGCAGATTCCTCGGCGGTGATGTATAAGGCCTTGCGCTTTTGGCCATCGCTGCCTTCGCACTGCGCCCATTTGCTTGCTACCTCAAGCAGCAGGGTGGATTTCCCCACGCCGGGTTCACCGGCGAGCAAGATAACAGAGCCGGGCACAATGCCCTTGCCAAGCACGCGATCCAGCTCGCTGATCCCGGTGCTGCGCACGGTAGAAAGCGTGGGATCAATCTTGGTGATGTTCAGCGCCGGGGCATTCGGGGCAATGCGCAGCGAAGATCGGGCACTTGCTGCAACGGGGGCGTGTTCTTCAAAAGAGCCCCATGCCCCGCATTCGGGGCATCGCCCTAGCCACTTGGGTGCCTCATATCCGCATTCAGAGCACACATGGGTGCTGCGCTTTGCTTTTGCCATGGCTCCTACCTTAAAACACCACCCCCGATTTGCGTTCTGACATGCAAAAACGCGCAGCCGAAGCTGCGCGTTTTTTAGGAGGATGCTTTTAGTGCTTCTTCTCCGGTGCCTGGCGCTCAAGGGAGCCGGCCTCGGGCAGAGGCTCGGAGATGGTGGCTACAACGTTGACCTCTTGGCCGTCGTCGAATACGAACTTCACGTCGGTGTTGCCGCCGACGGGGAAGCCGGGGTTATCAACGGAAGTAGCTACCTTGTTCAGGCAGGCCTTGTTGGTAGAAGGGATGTTCTTCAATTCGCCTTCGAGGTCTGCCACGAGCGAGCAGCCGGGACCCATGCTCAGGTCGCCGTCGAGGGAGACGTCTTTGCCTTCAACGCTGACGCTCTTGAGGGTGTGCTCGCGATCGCCCTTATCCAGGTTGGAGGCGGTGAACTTCAAGCCAGCCTTGCCATTGTTTTTAACCTGGACGGTGACGTCGCGCAGGGAAACAAGGTTATCGGCGGTGTTAGCGGACGCGCCATCTACAGCCGCTACCTGGGTATCGGTCTGGGTGATCTGGCCTGCGCCGCAGGATGCGAGCACAAGGGCGCAGCAGGCGAGACCGGGTGCGAGTGCGGCCGACTTAAGGGACTTCACGTGTACGTCCTCCATCGTGAAAACGGATAAGACAGTGGCGGATGCGTCGAAAAGCTCATCCGAAGCTGTCGCGAGCATTTTACTTCACCCCACTTTAGTGCTTTGTGGCCGGTGGTACACAGTCAGTGTGTGATTGATCAAGCCAAACGGGGTAAAACGAAAGGATTAGCATTTCTGCCCCTGCGAGCAGGGCGCCAGATGCAGCCAGTGATACAATACGGCAGTTACGCGTGCGTACAGCTTGAAGGAGAGTTCCATGGATTTTAAGGTCGGCGACACCGTTGTGTACCCGCACCACGGCGCTGCTGTGGTGGCAGATATTGAGCATCGGGAAATGGGTGGGGAGACCTTAGAGTACCTAGTGCTGCAAATTCACCAGTCTGACCTGGTAGTTCGCGTGCCTTCTAAAAACGCCGAGCTTGTGGGCGTGCGCGATGTGGTCGACGATGCAGGGCTGAAGAAGGTGTTCGGTTTCCTGCGCGAGGCTGATGTTGAAGAGGCCACCAACTGGTCGCGTCGCTTCAAGGCAAACCAGGAGCGCCTGGCATCAGGTGACGTGAATAAGGTGGCCGAGGTTGTTCGCGATCTCTGGCGCCGCGACCAGGGCAAGGGCCTATCTGCCGGCGAGAAGCGCATGTTGGCAAAGGCGCGTCAGGTGCTCGTGGGCGAGCTTTCTTTGGCCGAGGTCAACGACGAGAAGAAGGCCGATGCGCTTCTGGCTGAGGTGGATGCCACCATCGAGCGTCACCGTTCGGCTGAGACGGCGCCGGAAGAGCCGATGAGCTTTGACGATAAAGAAGTAGACCTCGACGAGCTCGCCTTCTAATATGGCACGCCCGGTCACCGCCATCATTGCGGCCGCGGGCGTGGGCAAAAGGCTTGGGGCTGATATGCCTAAGGCCTATGTTGAACTCCACGGGCGCAGCCTGCTGGAACGTTCAATCCAGGCGATGATTCGATCGGAAATCGTCGATCAAATCTTGGTCGTTATCAGCCCAGCCATGCGGGCACATGCCCAATCCCTGCTGCACAAAGCAGGCCTTGATCGCGCCGAGGTGCCGATCGAGCTTGTCGACGGCGGCGCGGAACGATTCGACAGCGTGTGGTGTGGCCTGCAGGCCATCGCCCAGGAGCAGGGCGTGGTGCTGATTCACGACGCAGCAAGGGCACTGACCCCTCCCGGGATGATCGCGCGTGTGAGTGCCGCGGTGCTTGAAGGTAACGCCGCCGTGATTCCGGTGCTGCCGGTATCCGACACCATCAAGCAGGTCGAGGGCCAATTCGTGCTGAATACCCCGCAGCGTTCCTCGCTCATGGCGGTGCAAACGCCACAAGGTTTTGACCTGGAGGCATTGCGCAACGCCAACCGGCGCTATTTTGATTCGCCCTCAGACTTCCAGCCCACCGACGATGCCTCGCTTATGGAATGGGCTGGTTATCCGGTGCGCTGCGTACAAGGCGACCCAATGGCCTTTAAAGTAACCACTCCCATGGACTTTGCCCTCGCCACCGTGGTGAGCGCCCAGGCAGAGAGCACAGAATTTGAGGTTCCCGGTGACTAATCACATCATCCCCCGCGTTGGTATCGGCACCGATGCCCACCAGATCCAGGAGGGCAAAGCGTGCATGCTGGCCTGCCTTCGCTTTGAAAACGCGGATGGCTGCGAAGGCCACTCCGATGGCGACGTGGTAGCCCACGCCATCGTCGATGCGCTTCTAAGTGCCGCCGGCCTTGGAGATCTTGGCAGCTTTGTGGGCGTAGGCAGAAGCGAATACGACAATGTTTCAGGCGAGCGCTTGCTTAGAGAATGCCGCGAGTTGCTTGAGCGCGAAGGCTTCATCATTGGCAACGTGGCCGCACAGATGATTGGCCAAACCCCAAAGATGGGGCCGCGCCGCGAAGAGGCCCAAGCCCTTATCAGCGAAATTTTGGGCGCGCCGGCATCTATTGCCGCCACCAGCACCGATCACCTCGGTTTCACCGGCCGCGGTGAGGGGCGTGCTGCCGTGGCAACTGCCGTGGTGTGGCAGGGCGCTAGCTAAAGCGCTGATCCGCGGCTTCGATACAATAAAGCCCGTGACCCTACAGATCTTTGACACAGCCACCCGCAGCCTTCGCCCCTTCCAACCTTTGCGTGAGGGGCACGCATCCATTTATCTTTGCGGTGCTACACCCCAAACGCAGCCGCATATTGGCCATGTGCGCTCCGGTGTGGCCTTCGATATCCTGCGCCGCTGGCTGCTTGCCCAAGGCTACGACGTAGCCTTCGTGCGCAATGTCACCGATATTGACGACAAGATCTTAAACAAAGCCGCAGAACACAACCGCCCCTGGTGGGAGTGGGTGAGCACCTATGAGCGCGAATTCACCCACGCCTACGATCTGCTCGGCGTGCTGCCTCCTTCAGTAGAACCGCGCGCAACAGGGCATGTGACCCAAATGGTGGAGTACATGCAGCGGCTTATTCAACGCGGCTACGCCTATGAGGCCGAAGGCTCCGTGTACTTCGATGTTGCAGCATGGGTCGCAGCCGAAGGCTCCGATTATGGCAGCCTTTCTGGCAACCGCGTTGAAGAAATGGAACAGGGCGAAAGCGATGTGCAGGGCAAACGTGGTGCCCACGACTTCGCACTGTGGAAGGCCGCAAAGCCCGGCGAACCATCCTGGCCTACCCCCTGGGGTTCCGGTAGGCCCGGCTGGCACCTCGAGTGCTCCGCCATGGCTACCTGGTATTTGGGTGAGTCTTTCGATATCCACTGCGGCGGGCTCGACCTGCAGTTCCCGCACCACGAAAACGAAATTGCGCAGTCGCATGCCGCAGGCGATGGTTTTGCCCAGTACTGGATGCACAACCACTGGGTGACGATGAGCGGCGAGAAGATGAGTAAATCCTTGGGCAATGTTTTAAGCGTGCCCAATATCCTCGAGCACGTGCGCCCGGTGGAACTGCGCTACTACCTAGGATCTGCGCACTATCGCTCCATGCTGGAATACTCCGAAGCTGCACTGCTGGAGGCAGCCCAAGGCTATCGACGCATCGAGGCGCTATTAGAAAAAGTCGGTGATGTACCGGTAGGCTCATGGACTCCCGCATTTGAAGCTGCCATGAATGAGGATCTGGCGGTGCCCAAGGCACTGGCAGAAATTCATGGGCAGGTACGCGCAGCAAACACTGCCCTTGCACAATCAGATGAGGCGAAAGCCCGCGAGATTGCGTCGCAGATCCGCGCCATGACGGCGGTGCTTGGCGTTGATCCTCAATCCGAGCAGTGGGCGAATGCTTCTGGCGATAACGAGGCTGAACACCACGCACTTGACGTGCTGGTGCAAGCAGAACTGCAACGCCGCGCCGATGCCCGCGCCGCTAAGGATTGGGCTCAAGCAGATGAGGTGCGCGACCGCCTGAGCGCGGCCGGCATCAAGGTCACCGATACCGCTCAAGGCCCGCAGTGGGACCTGCAATAACAACGACTTAAAGGAAGCACTATGGGTTCAAACAATCATCGCCCCGGTTTGCGCAAGACGGATAAGAAAGGCGCAACCAAGGGCTCTGGTGGGCAGCGTCGACGCGGCCTGCGCGGCAAAGGCCCAACGCCCAAGGCCGAGGACCGCGTTTATCACGCAGCGCATAAGCGCAAACTAGAGCGCCAACGCCGCGATTCCGGGCGCCACCAAAAAGAAACCCAAGAGCTGGTTGTAGGCCGCAATCCCGTGATCGAGTGCCTTAAGGCAAAGGTGCCTGCCACCGCCATGTACGTGGCAGAAGGCACCAAGAACGACAACCGCCTCAGCGAGGCAGTAGCCATTGCCCACTCCCGCAGCATCCCACTGATCGAGGTAGCGCGCCACGAGCTTGATCGCATGACCGGCAATGGCATGCACCAGGGCATTGGGTTGCAGATCCCGCCCTTTGAGTACACCGATGTGCATTCGCTCATGGAATCGGCAGCAGGCCAGGCCGGCCTGGTGGTGGTAGCCGATAACATCACCGATCCGCGCAACCTCGGCGCCATTATCCGCTCCGTGGCGGCCTTTGGTGGCCACGGCGTGGTGATTCCAGAACGCCGCTCCGCCTCTGTTACCGCCGTGACCTGGCGTACCTCCGCAGGCACCGCGGCGCGCCTGCCTGTGGCCAAGGCAACCAATATCACCCGCACGCTCAAAGAATTCCAAAAGAATGGCTACCAGGTGGTAGGCCTAGACGCCGGCGGCGATCACACCCTCGATACTTACGACGGCCGAGGCCCGGTCGTTGTGGTGGTGGGATCCGAGGGCAAAGGTCTATCACGCCTGGTGGCAGAAACCTGCGACACCATCATGTCTATTCCCATGCAGGGCTGGGTGGAATCGCTCAACGCCTCGGTGGCTGCCGGTGTGGTGCTTAGTGAGTTCGCGCGGCAGCGTCGTCAAGGCTAAACAAAAACTGCTCAAAGTGGACTGCGATATCCACCGTGCCCGAAGCAGGGCCTAAAAGCGGGGAGGTAACCGGGTGAAGCGAGGGAATCACATGCCCCTCACCGGGTAGCGCCCACGCCTCTAGAGGTGCTTGGCCTTCATAGCGCCGGGGTGTGCCACCGTGGATCAGGCGGGCGCGGTTGAGGCTTGCGAGTTTTTCGCAGGAGGCATCAAAGCCCAAAAGCTCGCCGCGATCCTGGCCCGGCATACCTGCGTTGCCACCGCCAAAAGGCACG
Source organism: Corynebacterium pseudopelargi (assembly GCF_003814005.1). Classification (NCBI taxonomy): domain Bacteria; kingdom Bacillati; phylum Actinomycetota; class Actinomycetes; order Mycobacteriales; family Corynebacteriaceae; genus Corynebacterium; species Corynebacterium pseudopelargi. Next base: position 356,003 of record NZ_CP033898.1, read on the forward strand.
ATCGAATCTTGCATACCGTGCTGGCAAAAAAGTGGCGTTGGTAGAAAGTCCTTGGCATCGCAGCGCCAATTATCCGCAGCCGGGTGGGTGGCTGAAAGCAAAGCGGCGGCATTGATTAAGCCGGGGCGGCGATACAGCAGGCTGAACACCATCATCGCGCCATTAGAAAAGCCCACAGCAGCAACGCGTTGGGGTTGAAGGTGCGCGATGAGCGCTTTGAGGAAGCCCACATCATCGGTGCCTAGTGTGCGGGTGCGCTCGTTGAGGTGGACGCGATCATCATTCCAGTGTTGAGCCACAGCATCGGGGTAACAAATGGTCCAGCCAAGGGCTGCGAAGCGATCAAAGCTGCCAGCGCTAAACCTTTGAAATACCGATCCAGATTGCTTTGAGCCGTGAAGGGCCCGTAAAAGATCGCCACTGGGTGCGCCTGTGGGGCGAAGCAGGCGGTACTGCCGGTGGCCGAGACGGTGGCGCTCAAGCGGGGCTAGTGATGGCATCCGGTTTGTCCAGGAGCAGCTTGGATCGAGGTATCTGGGGTTGCTCTGCGCGCTTTTTTCGCCCCCACCAAGCGGCATAGCAGATAGATAACGAAGCTAATGCTGGTAACAAAGACCGATACCGGCACACCTGGGGCAAGAGAGAGGATCAGACCACCCACGGCGGCGAGCTCGGCAAATAGCACCGAAAGCCCCAAGGCGGCAACGGGGGAGCGGGTGACTTCCACCGCTGCAGCGCCGGGGGTAATGAGCAACGCCATGACCAATAACGCGCCCACGATCTGCACCGATTGGGCGGCACTGAGGCCAACCAGCACAGCGAAGAAGATGGAATAACCGCGCACCGGCACGCCGGAGACCTTGGCCATGAGTGGATCAACTGAGGCAAAAAGCAGCGGGCGCCAACACACCGCCACGCTGATCACCACGATGAGGGTCACAATCGCGAGTAGCAGCAAAGAATCACTGCGAAGCCCCACGATCTGCCCGGTAAGCAGCGATAGCGCGGACTTGGAGTTACCGGGGTAGAGGTGGATAAACAGCACCGAGAGGCCGAGCCCAAAGCTCATCACCACGCCGACGGCACTATCTTGCTGCTTTGTGCCAAGAAGGGCTAACACAATGGCAGCCACGACCGCACCCACGACGGCGCCGATGCCAACGTTAAGCCCAAAAAGCAAGGCTGCCGATGCGCCCATTAACGCCAATTCGCTGGTGCCGTGGACCGCAAAGGACATTCGCCGCAAAACGATCAGGGTGGTCATCACCCCAGAGAGCAAGCCGAGTAAGGCGCAGGCGATGAGTGCCTGGATAACGAAGTCTTGGCTTAAAAGGTATTGGGTATCTGCCAGCCAGTTCATTTAGATCACCACAACCTTGCCGTTAATCCGCGTCACGGTCACCTCAGTTTGATACAGCTCGGATAGGGTCTGGCTATTCATAACCTCATCCACGCTGCCTAAAACATTGCCGTTATGCGTGATGTATAAGACCTTATCCACGTACTCGAGCACCGGGTTAATGCCGTGGGTTACCACCACGACGCCAGTGCCTTCCTGGCAGCGCTGGTGAAGTAATTTCACCACCTTTTGCTGCATGTGTACGTCCAGGCTGAGTAGGGGTTCGTCGCAAAGCAAAATATCGGGATCTTTGGCTAAAGCCTGTGCCTGGCGGATGAGCTGCTGTTGGCCGCCGGAAAGCGTGCTCACGCGGTGATCAGCAATGCCAAGCGCGCCTACTTGGGCAAGCAGGGCATCTACGCGCTTGGGATCGGGTTTGCGAAAAAGGCGATGCTCGAGTGCCAAAGAAACAAGATCGCGGGCGCGGATGGGCAAATGCTCCGGGAACATCCGCTGCTGGGGGATAAAACCCACCTTGCCTTCTACGCTGAGGCTGCCCGCAGTGAGGGGACGCATGCCCAAAACGGTGTTGAGCAGCGTGGATTTACCCACCCCATTAGGTCCTAGGATGGCGAGAAATTCGCCGCGGTCCAAGGTGAGATTGAGATCATCCCACAAAGGATCCACGGCGGCGTGGTCGAATCGAAGCAGCACGGTTACATGTTAGTTCTTTGTGGCATTAGCAAGGCCGTCCACTGCTTTAGAAAGGAAGTCGATATAGCCTTCGCCCTGCTCAGGGGTCTCGCGGATTTCTACAACGGGAATATCCTTATCCTCAGCAGCCTTGCGCAGTTGCTTGGTCATTTCATTTTCGGTCTGGGGGTTATACACCAGCACCTCAACCTCGCCGCTGTTAATGGCCTCAAGGAAGGCCGCAACGTCTGCGGCAGAAGGCTCGCTTTCATTCAACGTGGCCTGGCGATAGCCCTTGGGGGTGACCTCTTCTAGGTCAGAGGCCTCAATCAGGTAATCGGCAATGGGTTCAGTTTGTGCCACGCGCTTCTTCGGCAGCTTGTGTACCTGCTGGTGCAGGGATTCCAGGTCCTTCATAAAAGGCTCGGGATCGGTGGTGGCACCGGCTTCTTTGAGGCGCTTATTAATCTCTTCGGCTACGTGCTCTACCACGTGCACGTCGTACCAAATGTGCTCATTTACCCCGCCGTGATGGTGGTGTTCGTGGCCATCGTGTTCTTCGTGCGCCTCGTGTTCTTCATGTGCGTCGTGATCGCCGTGATCCTCGTGGTCGCCGTGATCGTGGCCTTCATCCAAAGGCATGGCGGAGATGATCTTCTTTTGATCATCAATGCCCTGATATGCCCAGGCATCGTAGCCGCCGCCGTTAACAACCACGAGGTCGGCCTCGTTGATCTTGGCCATATCGGCAGCCGAGGGCTCAAAGGTGTGCGGATCTACCGCACCGCCTTCGATGATGGTTTCTACCTGCACGTTCGGATCGTCCACGATGCCATCAACCACGCCACCCCACACATTGGTCGAGGCCGCTACTTTGATGGTGTTGTGGTCTTGTTCCTGCGCTGAGGAGCAAGCGCCCAAGGTGAGGGCGATGGTGGCAATAGGGGCGATGGTGGCGATGAGACGTTGCTGCATAGCACCCACGAAAGCACTAATTGGTAGTTATTGTCAATTGAAAAAGCATTGAAAACGCAAGGGGCTGGGTGGGGCTGGGTGAGGCAGAGTGAGGCAGAGCAAGGCTGAATCTGGCCGTGGACTAAGTTAGAAACCATGGCAGCCCGGAAAAAGAAGCGACTCTCGCTGGCCAGCGTGGCAGAAGAACTCGGTGTTTCACGCACCACCGTATCCAACGCCTATAACCACCCAGAGCAGCTCTCCGAGGCTTTGCGTGCCGATATCTTTGCCACCGCAGAAAGACTGGGCTACCCAGGACCAGACCCCACCGCGCGATCCCTGCGCACCCGCTACACCGGCAGCATCGGCGTGCTGTTTACCGATCACCTCACCTACGCCTTTGAAGACGTAGCCTCACTCGACTTCATGGCCGGCATGGCAGAAGTAGCCTCCCAAGACAGCACCTCCATGACGCTAGTGCCAGTAGGGCCTGACTACACAGAAAAAGAAGAAGCCAGAAGCCGAGTAAATCAGGCAGGAGTCGATGGCTTTGTCGTGTACTCCGTAGCCCGCGAAGATCCCTTCCTCGAAGCCGTGGCTGCAAGGGGACTGCCCACCGTGGTGTGCGACCAGCCCAAGGACCCACGCCTGCCCTTCGTCGGCATCGACGATGCAGCAGCCATCGCCCCTGCTGCACAAGCCTTAGTGGCAGCAGGCCACCGCAACATCGGCATCCTATGTATCCGCCTTGATCCCGTGGCCAATAATGGGCCGGTAAGCGCCGAACGCCTCGCACTGGCTCGGCACGAAACCCAAAGAAACCGCGTCAATGGTGCCCTTGAGGTATTTGAGCGCGCCGGGATCCCCCGCAATCAGGTGCCGGTGGTGGAACGCCACATCAACGATATGGCCAATAACGTCGATGCCGCCCGTGAATTGCTCAGCACCAACCCCGAGCTCACCGCCGTGCTGTGCACCACCGACACCATGGCGCTCGGCGTGCTGGATTATGCGGCAAGCCAAGGCATTGCCGTACCTGAAGATCTCTCCCTTACCGGCTTCGACGGCATTGCGCCGGCGTTAAGCAAAAACCTCAGCACGGTGTTGCAGCCGAATAGAGAAAAAGGCCGTGCCGCAGCCACCCTGCTTGCCAAAGCTATTGCAGATCCCACCTTGCCGCGGCGAACTACGTTATTGGCCACTACCTTCTATCAAGGCTCCACGATTGCGCCGCCAAGGTCTTAGCCGAGGTCTTAGGCCAGGTCTTAGCCCAGGGCTGCTTTACGCGCCTTGGCCACCTGGCCAAGCAAGCTAGCTACCGCTGGCACATCGTCTACGCGGCGCTGCGCCAACGTATCGCCTTCGCCAACCTTCACGCCAAGATCTGCAGGGCCAAGAATCGCGAAGACGGTTTCATCGGTGGTGTCATCGCCTAAGAACATCACGGCATCAGCGCCGAGTTCTTCCTGGCGGTTTTGCACCCACGTGCCCTTATTAATATCCAGCACCGCAGCCTCTACTATATTTTTGCCCGGCTGCAAGAAAAGGCCATCAATTTCGGTGCTCAACGCCTTAGCCAAAAGCTGCTGGGCAAGCTCGCGATCTTCCACCTTGGCCACGTGCAGCACCCGGTGGAAGGGCTTATATTCCACAAAAGCGCCATCGACACCCTGGATGAGCTGCTCAAAAACCTCGCCTGCAGCCTCGAGGGTGCGCTGTTGAGCATCGCTCAGGTGGATCTGCGCACCGCTGCTTTCTGCACCATGAGAGCCCACCAGCGTGAACTCTTGGCCAAAGCCGCTGGCTTCGCGCAGGCCATCAACATGGCGGCCAGAAAGAATGGCCACCTCGGTGTGCTCAAGGGTGCTCAAGGTAGTCAAAGCGGCAACGGCGTCGCTATTGACGGGCACATTGGCGGGATCGGTAGAAAACTCAGCCAGGGTGCCGTCGAAGTCGGATACGACCAGCAAGTGTTTGGCTGCTGCTATCTTGGCGATGTCTTGTTCGGTGGGCAACATCTGCATCAACTTTCTTATACCGTGGCGATTCTTAATCCAGGCCGCTGGAACTGATCGCTTTGCTTTAAAAGCACCTTGGCGCTGCTATTGGGCTCCGGGCGAATATCGAAGTGGCCATCATGGAGGATCTCCACCATGTGGTCGTGCACAAAGCGAGCGTGCCCGGTGCACTGCTTTTCATCGATGGGGTCAAACTCGATCTCGCGCACCGTCATCTCTTTGGCTTCGGCGGGATCCTTCGTGTCATAATCCACCACTGCCTGCAAGCGGGCGCAGCCGGTATCGCCAGTCATGCTCGATGCGCCAAAGGTTAAGGTCACAGCCCCTGCAACGGCATCTGGCAGCTCACTTGGATATTCCGGGGTGGTGTAGAGGTTGGTTACTTGCCACTGCACATTTTGTATCGGCTCTGGTTGCGCACACGCCCCCAGGCAAACGCTCAGGCAGGTGCCAATCACGAGCACGTTGGCTTTTTGCTTCATGGCGTACTCAACAACTCCTCTAAGAAATTTTTTGCCCAGCGCTCAACATCGCAGTGCATCACCTGCTGGTACATCGCCTCCATGCGCTGTTGTGCCTCCGCGCTACCTTGATCATTGATCGCGGCAAGCATCTGCGCTTTGATCGAGTCGATGTCGTGGGGATTGCACAAATAACTGGTGCGCAGCTCTTGAGCAGCACCGGCAAATTCACTAAGCACCAGCGCCCCGCGGCCATCGCTGTGGCTTGCCACATATTCCTTGGCCACTAAGTTCATGCCGTCCTTGAAGGGCGTGACCACCATGACGTCGGCGGCCTGGTACAGCTCGATCAATTCCGCGCGCTTGAGGGATTGATGGTGATAGCGCACCACCGAATGCCCGATTGAGCCGAAGCGCCCATTAATTCTTCCCACGGCCTCTTCTACCTTGGAGCGTGTGAGGCGGTAGTGCTCTAAACGCTCACGCGAAGGGGTTGCTACCTGCACAAAGACGGTACGTTCTGCGTCGATAAGCCCTTGTTCTAGCAGCTCTTCAAAGGCCTCGAGGCGCTGCAAGATGCCCTTGGTGTAATCCAGGCGATCCACGCCAAGCAGGAGGGTATCGGGATTGCCAAAGCGGGCGCGGGTGCGCTGAATATCGGTGCTTTGCTGGAATGCGGCGGTGTCGATGGAGATGGGGAAGGCGTGGATGCGATCTGCGGCCTGCGGAGCCAAGGCCTGGAAATTCTTGGCACAGCTTGGCAATTGGAAGCCCAGCACGTCGGCACCCAACATGCCTTCGAGGATCTGCTCGCGCCAAGGCAGCTGCAAAAATAGGCTCGGCGGCGGGAAAGGAATGTGCAAAAAGAGCCCGATTTTTAAATCCGGGCGCATGGCTTTGAGCATGCCCGGTACCAATTGCAGTTGATAATCCTGCACCCACACCACCGCGTTGGGTGCGGCTACCTCGGCGGTGCGTTGAGCAAAGCGAGCATTGACGCGCTCATAGGCCTGCCACCAGGGGCGATGATAGCGCGGGCGCATGATCACATCGTGGTAGAGCGGCCACAGCGTGGCATTAGAAAAGCCCTCGTAGAACTCTTCAAAATCGGCCTGGCTCAGCTCCACGGGGTGTAATTGAATACCACCCTCGGTGCTCATGGGCGCTGGTGTTTCACCCACGGTGCCGGGCCAGCCCACCCATCCGCCTTGGCGTTGCTCCAATACGGGCTGCAGCGCCGCAACTAAGCCACCTGGGCTGGGTTGGGCGCTGATCGTGCCATCGGCGTGATAGCTAATATCCACCGGCAAGCGATTGGCCACCACCACAAAATCGTGGGGTTTGGCAGTGGCGGGCATGAGACCTAGGCCTTCTTCGTCGTCTTCTTGGCGGCCTTCTTGGTGGTCTTCTTCGTGGTTTTCTTCGTTGCCTTCTTGGTGGTCTTCTTCGTCGTCTTCTTGGCAGCCTTCTTCGTGGTCTTCTTCGAAGTCTTCTTGGCGGCCTTCTTGGTGGTCTTCTTCGGCTGCGCCTCTTCGCGCTCCTCGGCGACCTTCTTGTAGCTCAAGCCTTCGGGTTCCACGCCCAGCATGCACATCAAGGTGACGCCATCGAAGAAGTCCTCGGCATAATTCGCCACCACGCGGCGTGCTGCGGCAGCGGTTTCGGCCTCAACGGCGTGCAGCGCCTCGGCTGAAGTATTGCGGGTATCGGTGACCTTAGGTGGCAAGACGTGTCCTTCCTAGAAGCTTTGGTGGCACATTCCGGCGAGCGGATGCCAAAAGCAGCAACAACGGGCAGTGCAATCAATAAATTCTACGCTACTGCTTGCGATGGTGTCGCGGTGGTGTGTGTACGGGATGGTTGGTGGGCTGTTTTGGCACGCGCTTTGCAGGGCGCTTGGGCGCGATCACGGCAGTGGCGAGGCCTCGAGTGGCGCGGCCGGTGCGTCGAATAGCTGCATAGGCGTGGAATTTTTGGGGGCGGCGGATCTTGCGGGCCACCCACTCGCCAAAGACCACACCGGCAGCCAAACCGCAGGCAGTGGCCAATGCCACAGCCATGTTGCTAAAGCCGAGCAGGGTTTGATCATTCAACGCCGCATACATCGCCCGGTACATGGGCAAACCGGGCAGCATCCACGCGATGCCCGAAAGGGCAGTAATTAGCGGCGGCACCAAGAAGCGGCGCGCCAGCAGGCCGCCGGCCAAACCGATGGCGGCGGCAGAAAGCGAAAGGCCAAACACCGGGCTAATACCTAAGGGCATGAGCACGAAGTAGAAGATCAAAGCGCCTGTGCCGCCGGTGAGCACCGAAACCACTGCCGAAGAAACCTCGGCAAAACAGGCCACGGCGAAAGCGCCCGCGGCCACGGCGGCGGCGATAACGCGCACGGTGAAGTCCACATAGCTGGTTTCTACAGCGGCCTCCAGCGGCGGCAGTGAAATGCCTACGACCTCTGCAAAGCGGATACCTGCGGCCACGCCGCCGATGATGGCGCCGGTGAGCAGGATTGTCTCGAAAAACCTCGCGCTCGCTGTCACAGGGGCGCCGGTGATGCCGTCTTGGATGGATTGCACCAGGGAAAGATTGGCCAACATCACCACGATCACACCGGCCACCACGTGGCTGGGGGTGAAGTCGATGCCCAGATAGGACGTCAGCGCGAACACCACCGCCGTAGGCGCGGTGGCCACGAAGCCGCCCATGGCGTTTTGGAAGAACACCGGCAGGCGCCTTTTGCCCAAAAGGATAGAGCCGGCTACCACCACAACCACCAGGAAGAAGCTCAGTGCTGCCGCCAAGAGGTTGCCGCCAAGCAGCACCGACACCGCAGCGCCGAGCGTGCCCCAGCCCAAAAGGGACGTGCCACGACCGTAGGAGGCTGGCCTTGAGGTGATGTCGCTGAGGATCTTTTCTGCCACATTGGGTGGGGTAGCGCCGGCCTGGATGGAGCGGATCAGGCGGTCTACCTCGATGAGCTTGGAAAAGTCCGTGGTCATGGTGCGCACCACGCGCAGCACCGTCACCGGCTGTTTGTGGGTGGTGCCGATGGTGCTAAAGACGGTGATGGTGTTAAAGGTGATATCTACGTGCGCCGAATACAGGCCGTAGGCCGAGGTCACCGCATGGATTTGCGCCTTGGTGTCGTGATTGGAGGTGCCGGAAGAAAGCAGAATTTCTCCCACGCGCGCCGCCAATTCCATCACCGCAGACACCTGCACCGGGTCGGTGAGGTCGATTGGCGCCAGTGGTGAAGGTGGTGGCGCGGCTTTGACGGCATCGATGGTGGCGATGCGTCCGCTTCGGTTGGACAGTGCCCGAAGCTTATTGGCAAAAGACACCTGCGCTGCTCCTTTCGCTTTTCGACGTCTCCCTGTGGCACACACCTTCGGCCTGGGTGACCCCTCGTGTTGTCAATTTATATGGTGTATCCGGTACTGTGTTGATTCGTGCCAAGCACTGGCACGTGCTGGAGTGGCGCAATCGGTAGCGCAACGGTCTTGTAAACCGTAGGTTGCGAGTTCAAGTCTCGTCTCCAGCTCAAAAACACCAGGTCAAACACTATGAACACTGCCCGGATACTTGACCTCAACAGGAAAAGTGTCCAAAAAGTGTCCAAAAAATCACGTTGCAAACGCAACACCACGGCAACCATAGCTCACCACCGCATGGGGTGGCGAAACACCACCTCGCAAAACGGCAAGCCGAAAAAACGCGCCGATGAAAAAAGACCACAGGGCGCTAAAACTTCCTCAGATACGCCGAAAACCCCGCCAAAGCGGGGCTATAAGGCCAAACCTCCAAACCCGTACAGAGTGCGCCCGGCAATGCCCCCCGCCGATGCCTTGCAGGAAATTCCGGGTGTTCCCCCACCCCCGGGGTGGCTTGTCGTGGCTAGTGGCTCGTGAATGGGTTTATGGTGTGGCCGCTGAGGTTGATGGTCACACCGTGGGGGCGTGCTTTATAGCCGTTGCGGCGTAGATGGTCGGGGGTGATGGGTTCGCCGTTGATGCCGACGCCACTATGTGGGGTTGTTGGTGGTTCGTGCTTGTTGTGGGCGGATAGGTCACGGAGCCAGGCGGTGAACTCCTTGGAGTTGCTAGGCGGTGTCATTGTGGAACTCTTCGTGTGTGGTGAGCCAGTCGGGGTTGGTGGGGGTTCCGTCTAGGTTGTAGGTTGCGGTGTCTTTGTAGCGGGGGCTGATGGTGTACTTAGGGTTGAAGCGGGGTTTGGGTGTGGTGTATTTGCGGTCTTCGTCGTGCATGTTTTGTTCTACGTTTGCGAAGTAAGTGTTGAGCTTTTTGGTGATGTTTTCCAAGGTGTCAATTTCGTTGTTGTTGTTGGTGATCCACGCGATGGCACGCGTTGGCGCGTTTGGCGCGTGCGTTTTTCGTCCTCCTGAGAACAGTGCGTCGTGCAGGTTGATGAAGTGTGCTTCGTTGGAGGTTTTCCCCAAGATAATTTCCGCGAGTTTGGTGATGTTGGTGATGGTTTGTTGGTGTTGTGTGCGTTCTTTGTAGGCTTTGAGGCCTTTGGCGTCTGCGTGGGCAAGCACGGTGGCGGGGTCGGGGTCTCGGTCGCCGTATTGGGCTTCGAGTTGGTCGAGTGCTTGGTTGGCTTTTGCCCATGTTGGGCGGATGTCGTTAAGGATGTTGTTGAGGTTGTTGGGGTTGGATACCCATTGTTTGACGGCTGTGTGTAGGTAGTTGTCTTGGTTGGTGACGTAGTGTTCGAGGGCTTCGATGTGGTGGGCGCGTTGTTGCCAGGCGTGGGCGGCTTTGTTGAGGTTGTCGGGGGTTGCGGTGGTGTAGGGGTCGGGGGTGTTGTAGGCCTTGTTGAGTAGGGCGTGTGCGGTTTCGGCGGTGTTGAGTGCTTGGGTGAGTGGTTGGTAGGTGGTGGGTTTTACCCCGGCGGTGTTGAGTGCTTGGGTGAGTTTCTTTGCGTCTGCGGTGATGCCCATGGTGTGTGTCCTTTTTGTTGGGGAGTGGTGTGCCCCCGGTGTTGGTTCCGGGGGCGGGGGTGTTGTTTACCAGTTGGTGGGGTAGGCGATTTCGTCTCGTGCTGCGAGGTGTGCGTTGTAGGCGGTGATGAGTTCGCGGTGCTTTTCGATGGGGAGGGTGGCGAACCAGTTGGCGACGGCTTCGGCGGCGTCATCGGGGGTGAGTGCTGCGAGTGCTTTGGTGATGGTGGTTTTGTCGATCGCGGTGGCGTTTTGGGTTTGTTCTTGTGGATCTTGGTTGGGTTGGTTCATGGTTGTGCTCCTAGGTAGTCGAGGATGTGTGTTTTGTCCCATATGTATTCCCGGCCTTGTTTGGTGACGCCTATGTGTTTGGCGATGCGCCGTGCTTGTCGGGGTGATACGCCAAGCAGTTGGGCGGCTTCTTTTGTTGTGGTCGGGTCTGTAATGGGTTGGTTGTAGTGTGCCTGTTGTGGGGGTGTGGGGACGTCCGTGTGTCCTTTGGTGGCCATGTAAAGGTTGGAGAGTTCGGTTGTGATGCGTTGTTGGGTTGGGGTGATGGGGTGGCCGTTGCGCCGTAGGGCGTGGATGCCTGCGATGGCGAGGCGGTAGGCGGCGGGGGCGTCTTGGGTGGTGATGAGGATGCCGTGTTTGAGTTCCATGGTGGTTAGCTTTCGAGGGTGTCCACGATGAGGTTGGTGAGGTTGTAGGCGTTGGCGGGTGTGAGTTCGAGGCGGGTGGTGGTGTCGCCGGTGATGGTGAGTGTGATGCGCCCGTGGTGTCCGTGGCGGGTGGCGCGGGCGGTGATGGTGGTGGTTGCCCATGGTTGGCGGGGCATCTTAAAGCGGGCTTTAATGGTTGTGTTGGTATTTGGTTGCGGGGGTGTGGAGGGGGTGGTGTTGTTGGTCATGGTGTGCGCTCCTTGTCGGTGGTGCGTGTCGATTGTGGGTAAAAAAATCCTGTAGGAACTTCAAAAAGGTGTGTTACCGTGTTATCGCAGGTCAGGCTATGTTACTGGTGTGTTACTGGTGTGTTACGCCCTGTGTTACGCCGCTGTTTTTGGCAGGAATTCTGGCGCCCTAGCCCCTTGTTGCAAACGAATACCGCGAATAACGCGTGATCCGGTAGCTTTCACTTGGCCACGTTTCACACCCTCCAACGCCATCGCGTTCACCTCCACGCGGAACTTTGTCTTACTCAACTGTGAACGCCCAAAACCGTTTCGGGTGCACCAACGGGTGTAATCGTCGTATACGTCTGAATCATCGATGGAGTCCTCATCGTTGCCAGTCAGGGTGTAGGTTTCCTTGAAGAACGCCCGTAATGGCGACCCCAGTTCTTCCAAGTCCTCCAACACTTCTTGCTGTGTGTCGGGTGTGGTGAACCGCCCATTGTTGCGGTTCAGCCGGTCAAGACCCTCCAACGCCCAGTTGAAAATGCCCGGTAGCTCACGCTCCAACTTCCTCGGTAAGTCCTTATCGGGTGCACCTTGGAATGAGCGGGTGAGGTACACCGCCATGGCGCGGCGTTGCACAGCACTTGAAGCGTCAAGGAACTTTGGTACTTGGTTCGAAATGATCGTGAAGCGGGTCGGTAGCTTGCCAGTCCACATAGGACGTCCCTTAATGTCCACGGATACCGCGCCCTCACCAGTGATGTTCTTCAACCGTTCCACCACCACCTTGTTGTGTTCACCAGTGTCTGAGGCGTCACCGAAGATGGCCAACGGTTTGCCGCGTAGTTGGTCAAGGGTGAAGCGCCCACCAAAGTCAGCCATCGACGGGTTGGCCACGTTCGCGGAACCACCCATCAGGGCTTCGAGGGTGCTAGCAATCACGCTTTTCCCGCCACCAGGCACACCGATGATGAGCAACATTTTTTGCAGATCAAGCCGCCCGGAAATCAGGTAACCCGCCCACTCCTGCAACAGCAACGCCCCGGCCTTATCGTGCTCGAATACCTCACCTAGGAACTGTTCCCAACGCGTTGCTACGGCCTCAGGGTCATACTCAAACGGCAACGCCCAGGTGTTGAACCACTGAGGGGTGTGGGGGTGCAGTTCGCGGCGCCTATGGTCGAACAGGCCGTTGCGCATGGCAATCAACGCGGGCGCCGGTTGCTTACCACCACCAACCCACGTTGGGGCTTCTACACTCGCGGGGGTGAGCACACTCAACCGGGTTGGTTCGAGCAGATCCGTAACTTTCGCCCGCGATGGTAACCACTGCTTGTGTTGCTCACCATCAGGGGTTTGCTTAACGTAGGTGACTTCGTTGAGGCGTTGCCAGATAGGCTTGCGTACCTCATCCTCATCAACTTCTTCCCAATGTGTGCCAACGTAGTGCCACCAGGCTTTTCGCCAATACTGCAAGGTTGGGTGGCCACCAGTAGAAAACAGTTCAGTCAGTAGCCGGTTTGACACTTCTGTGTGGCACCCCGGGGCGGGATAGGTGTCCCAACCATCGGGGGCTTCAAGCTCCCCAGCGGTCACGCGCTCCCACAAGGTGGGGGCAGGGGCTAAGTGATTGGCGCTCATGCTGCCACCTCCCTTGCGGCTTTGATAGCGCTGTTGATTGTGGCCACCACCTCGGATTGGGCAAGGCCGTTGGATACCGCTGCCAGTTCGAGGTCTTGGAAACAGTCAATGTTTTTGCGTGCTGCCATAAACGCCGCCCGGTTCAGCGCGTTGTTTCGCCCACCCTTAGGTGCGGTCGCCACCATATCGATCAGATCATCGGCGCTATAACCCCGCCGATACTTAGGGGTGATCGTCGCCGGTGGTGGGTCAGCGCGAAACGTCGCCGGCCGCAACCACACGGGAACCTCAGGGATATCTTGCAACGGCATTAAGTTCACGAACTCGTATGTTCGCCCCGTGTCCGGGTGAACCGACGGGGGCATTACCAGGTAGCCGTTATGGGCTTTAATGTCCACCCCCGCCCCCAGGGTCTTATTCAGCCGTGCCCGATACGGCAAACGATAGTAGTAGTGGTAGCCCCCGCCCCCAGTGGCCACGGTGATCGTAGGGGGTAGGGTGTGGCCGTCATTTACATCTTCCCAAGTGAAAAGGCCTCCGTTCCGTGGGTCGAGGTCGAATACCAGCACGTGCTCAGCGGGTCGAGCGCCAATGTTTGCATCGGGCATCTGCTGCCACCACCGGGCTATTGTGTTCATCTCCCGTGTTGCGGCTTTATGGCCACCACCGCCGCGGATAGCCGGTACTTTCCCGCGCAAGGGGAACACCTCAAACCCCAGGGCGGCGAGGTCAAGGGCGTGGTTCTGCATCGTAAGGGTAGGCACGTTACGCGCCCCCTTTTGGTGCAGTGGGGATGAACACGCTACGCAACAGCTCATAGCGCTTTCCATTAATCAAAAACGTTGGTTGTGCGCTGTTCACTTCACCCTCAAGATGCTCAAGGCTTGTTTGGCACGTGGGGCACACGTAGCCTGCTACGCGCCCACGGACATAGCGCTCACACCAACCACTGAAAGCGTTGCTACGCCTTAGGCGGCGTTTGCACCGTTCGCAACGAATCGTTTTCTTGCCGTGTGTCATTGTGAAAGTGTTCTCCTTATCACTGCTTGCGGGTTGGAGGGGTCGAGCGCCTAGCCCGGGCGTTGCACCAACGGGCGGGGGCTAACAACCAAGTGGTTGTTTCCACCTAGGCCAACAAGGGGTACTCATTCAGCGAGTGCCCCTTGTTTCGTCACGACAAAAGTCATGAGTGACGAAATGGGGAATGGTTAAGGGTGGGAGGCTTTGTGTTCTTGGCTCTCACGGCCTGATACGGCTACACCTTTTGGTTGAGTAGTGGTGTTTTCTTGCTGCTCAGCGCCCATTAAGGCGGTTTCTGCCTTGTTGGCCAAACCACGGGCATCAATGATGCTTTGGTTGGTGGCACGCCTGTACGCATGACGCTCAAGGAACACCCCAACCTCCAACAGCACATCCACCAGGCCGGCGCGCCGATGCCTAGTTAGGCCGGCAAGGGTGGTGAACAATCGGTCGCGGGCGTGTTCAAGGTTGTCAATGAGTCGCTCAAACTCGGTATCCAACGCCGCTTGCCGTTCCTCGGCTTCACGCTGCTCCCGTTCGAGCCGTTTGGCTTCACGTACCTCAGCACAATGCGCAACATCCGCTGCAATGCACTCAGGGCAAATCACCACGTTTTCGCCGCCACCAGCTTTCATGGCGCGCCGAAGTTCCTCCCGGTCGATCAACATAATGCGGGTGTGCTTCGTCCCGGCTTGCATTGCGTGTCCCGTAGCTGCAACCGCCCACATTCCTTTTGGTGCATCGCGCCATGGGGCGGCAAGGTGCAACACGCCAGGGGTGGTAGAATCAGTAGGTGCGTTATTGTTCACGGCAGTATCCGCGCCGTGATGGTGGGTGAATGTTTTCATGATGGAAAGCCCAATCCTTTCTTGACAATGATGAGGTGAATGATGGCGCGAAGTAGCGGGGGTATTGGCTCGTGTCGTGCCATACAACCCCAACAGCGGTAGGCGCTCATCTCCCTGCGAACCCAGGTGCCTACCGCTGTTGCTGTGCTTAGAGCACACAGGCGGGGCACTAGGTGGGGAATTAGTGGTGTGGGGGAGGGGCTGTTAGGCGGCCTCGCCATCGGCGATGCCAGTAGCCGCGGGGGTGGCCACGTTGGGAGTGTTCGCCGGGGTCTGCAATTGGTTGTGCATGATCGAAAGCGACAAGGAAATTTCGTTAATTTTGTCGCTCAGTTCCTCGAACACCAAAAGGGTGGCGGCTTGGTTCAGCGCCCGGATGAGTTCACCCCGGATACCGGCTTCGTCAATACACTCAAGGATCCACAAGGGCAGTTCCGCCACAAGAGCGGCGCCGGTGAGCTTGGAGTGTGCAATTCGGTCAAGGTTCGCCGCATCATCGGCGCACGCGTCAAGCTGTAACTTGTCTGCAAGGCCGGTCAGGGCGTTGGTGGTGTTGTTGCGAAGTGGGGTAGTCTTACCCATGTCGAAACTCCTCTCGCGAGTTTTGGCCGTGCCTCCGGTAGTTGCCGCTACGCGGGGGCGTTGGTCGGTCATGAAAGACCGTGTTGTGTTCCCCTCCTCGTAGTTGCCGCTACGTGGGGGGTTTTCTTGTTGGTGGTCACCACTGTTGTGGTGATGCTTCAAACATACCATAAAACTTTCATGGTATGGAACTTTTAGGCCTGACCTCGTGCAATCCTGCTTACCATGGACTCGTGCAAGTCGGTTGCTTCCGCAATCTCCCGGTTCTTGATCGCAGTGCGAGACGCCGCAAGAAACGCCTCCTGCCGCGCTTTCCGCAACGCCTGCACGCCCTCCACGTACTCCCGATGCGCAGCAACAGCAGCGTCCAACAGTTCCTGCTTCTCTTGATCGTCCATAATCACCCATCCTAAGCGCCGCCCTCATCCTCAAACGCGGGAACACTCACAGGATCACCCAAATGAGCATCCTCCACACCTAGGCAGGAAACAGGCCGGCGAAAAGGTGTAACCCGTACAAAATTGTTCAGCTCGTCAAGCCAATCCAATGCTTCTTCACGCGAGAACTGCAACACCATCGGGCGGGCGTGATCGGGTTGGTGCAGCACCAGGTACAGGCACCCATCGGCCGTGAACTGATCGACCACGTGGGGTGCATGAGGGGTGATCCTCGTGGGGGTTGCGGTACTCACGCCGCCACCCCCAGTTGCTCATCATCGTCACCATCATCCGGCAACGCATCAATGCCAAGGAACTCCAATAGTGGCTTGGTGGGTACGACGTACCGCCCCCCAATCTTGGCCGCCGGAACGGGGAAATCTCCCTCACGAATCTGTCGATACGCCATCGCCGGGCTAATCCCTAGCAATGACGCGGCTACGGCGCCCGTAACTGTCGTTTTCACAACTCACGCTCCTATCAAAGCGTTAGGAATAAATCACTTACTGCCTGAAATATAACGCACTGTTAGAAAACCGTCAATAGTTGCAAACATCTAAACAGTGAGCGAAAATAGAGCAACATTAAACAACTGGCAAAAAGCACTACCATTCAAACCATGGATAAATGGCAAAAAGACCTCACAGACACCATCGGTGCAGAGGTGAAACGACTCAGAGAAAAAGAATCCCGATCAACAATGTGGCTCCAAGATGAAACCGAACGCCTAGGTTTTCGGGTATCCCGCTCAAGCATCAGCCAATTAGAGGCAGGCAACCGAACATCCATCAGCCTTGCCGAAGTGCTTGTACTAGCCGCCGCTCTCGACATTCCCCCGGCTTTGCTCATCTTTCCCTACTACCCAGACGGTGAAACCCATTATCTACCAGGGAAAATAGACAGCGCGTTCAATGCCGTGGAATGGGTAGCTGGCCAACGAACCCTTGAAAGCGATGACATTGGTGTGTTCCCAGAGCCTCGCGTCATGCTCGCAACCGAACGCGATGACCTACTTTCCGACGCCCTCCGAAAAATAAAAACCGACCCCGGTAACCCTATGGGGCATGTCAAGGCCATGAATGCCCGCGCTAAGGAAATAGCCACAGAACTCAAGAAGCTCACCCCCTACGTCGGAACCTCAGAGGATGAACAATGAGCAGGGGTAGACCCGCCACACCCCTCGGCACCATCGGCAAAATCAACATCACCAAAAAACCCAACGGCAAAGACCAAGCAGAAGCACGCTACCGAACCACCACCGGCAAAACCCTCAGAGTCCGCGCCCAAGGCACCAGCAAAACCGCCGCCGAACGCAACCTCAAAACAAAATGCCGCGACAAAGACGCCACCACAAACACCACCCAAGGACTCAACAACACCACCGAACTCCACACCCTCATCACCTACTGGCTCGAACGCCACGACGTCACCAACACCACCAAAAACACCTACAACAAAGCCATCCGACTCCACATCAAACCCCACCTTCGGCAACATCCGACTCAACGAACTCACCACACCCCAGATCCAAACATTCCTCGACACCCTCACCCCCGGAACCGCCAAAACAAGCCGCGCCGTACTCTCAGGCGCACTCGGCCAAGCCACCAGATGGGGGCTCATCACCTACAACCCCATCACCAACACCACCCTCCCCAAACGCGAAAAACAAGAAGTCGAAGCACTCACAGACGAACAAATACACGAATTTAGAACCACCATCCGCGATTGGTGTGGCATCAACCACCGTGGCCAACAGCGCGGCGACGGACTCCCAGAAATCATCGACGTACTCATTGGCACAGGCCTACGCCTCGGCGAATGCCTAGCCCTCCGCTGGCAAGACATAGACCTCACAGCAGGCACCATCACCATCACTGGCACCATCGACAAAAACACCAGCCAACGCGTCGAACGCACCAAAACTCTCAGCAGTAGGCGCACCATCCACGCCGCCCCAATCGCCCTCAACGCCCTCAAGAAACAACAGGCAAAAGAACTCCGCCAATACCTCGGTGAAATCGTATTCCCCAGCACGCGGGGCACGTGGCGCACCGTAGACAACGTGAACCGGCAACTACGAACCGCCCGTCCCGATCACCTCGCATGGATACACCCCCACAGTTTCCGCAAAACCGTGGCCACCAGGATTGAACAGCGATACGGCACCCTCGCGGCCTCACGCCACCTAGGCCACTCATCTACCGCCGTCACCGAAAACGCCTACCTCGCACGCCCCAAAGTGCAAGCAGATTACACCAACGCCTTTGCCTACAGCCCGGACTAAACCAGGGCGCTACAGGGCGGAACCGGCGCCGAAAACAAAGCAATGCAACCCAGGATTGAAGAAGTGCAGCGCGCGGGGAAAACCCCACCTGCCTTGGCCTAAGGCGTTAGGTCTAATCCCACCCCCTTTAGGTGTCACAAAGTTGCCACAGCCGCCAAGGAACCAACGGCAACGCATCTAAAGGCGTGGCCACATCAGCCAATCTGAAAGCCAACACCGCCCCTGCAAAGCCACAAGCCCGCGGCCTTGAGTGGAACTGCCCGGAACAATCTGACAACACCCCAGGGGCACACAGGCTGGCGCTTCTGCTCAAGATAGGGCACAAAACCCCAAGGGGTCTAAGAACGCCGTCGAAAGCCGACCTATCCCCAGTGGATTAGCCAAGGGCGTCTAAAAAAGGGGGGTTACGACCCCCACGCCCCTCAAGTTCAGGCCATCCGCGCCCCGGCCAAAGGCGGAAAAGGGTAGGTATTTAACGCCACCCCTTGGCTGAGTTAAGTAACTCACGGCAACAGCCAAGCAACACTTCAAAAACCACTCATTACCAGCGGTAACACTAGGTAACACACTAGTAACAGGGTAGGTAACATAGTTTGACCTGCGGTAACACGGGTAACACAGTATTTCGTATCGCTGCTAGAAAGTTTATCCTGCTATCGGTCAAGTGTTTGAGTTGATAGCCGCGGGGCGCGGTGGCCAAGCCGTAGGGGAACGGGGGCGAAAAGTGTCCAAAAAGTGTCCAAAAAGTGTCCAAAAAATACTCACAAACTGACTGAAAATAGACGTCGCGAGAGAGAATGGGCAACACTGTTTAGACAGTAGTAGCGCCCTTACCAGTAGAAACACTGAAAATAAACGACGTGAGAGAGACTAGACAACACCCCGTCCTTAGAACCGTAGGTTGCGAGTTCAAGTCTCGTCTCCAGCTCATTTCTTGGTCTGCACCCCAAACCGTACTTGTGCGCGTCGGGTGCGGATCATTTTCTTTGCCAACTGCTTATACGTTGCCATCGTCGGCGGGCGACGAAGCTGTCGGGCTACCCATTCACCAAATACCGTGCCTGCAGCGAGCATGGTGCAGGTGGCAATGGCGTACACCAGGCCGGAAAAGCCTGCCAATAATTGCTCCTGCATAAGCCCATACAGTCCGCGATATACCGAAAGGCCAGGCAGCAGCGGGGTAGCACCGGCAATGGCAATCACCAGCGGCGGGATCTGGAAACGACGGGCCAACAGGCCACCGCTTAAACCAATAACGAAGGTGGTGCCAAAGGTGGCAGCCATGCCATCGATGCCTGCTGGCACGAGCACAAAGTAGTACACCAGCGAGCCCCACAAGGCGGTCAGCCCCGCGATGATCGCGGTATTCCAATTGGCATAGCAGGCACGCGAGAACCCGATGGTGGCGATGGTGCCGCCGAGGGTGCGCACCGTATTCGAGGCGAAATTGGGCACGGCCACCGTCTCCATTGGGGGAAGCTGCAATCCCAGCACCGAGGTAATAGCGATGCCCATACCAACACCGGCGACCACACCTGCGGTGATAGTCATGGTGTCGAATAACCTGGCCAGCGCGGTAATAGGTGCCGAGGTCACACCATTTTGGAAGGCCTGCAGCAGGGTCAAACCGGCCAGCATCACCACGATGGAGGTGGAGATAACAATGGAGGGTTTGAGCGAAAGATCGTAGAGCAGCCCCGCGTGGTAGGCGTAGGTGGCCACAATGGCCGCGAGCACACCGCCTGCTGCGTTTTGATAAAACAGCGGCAAACCGTGCTTGCCCAAAAAGCCCGAAAGCCACATGATCACCGCGGCGACCATCGTGGAGATGATCTGCACGGGAATATCGCCACCGATGAGCATGGACACGCCAAGACTCATGGTGGCCCAGGAGGCGATGATGGACCATTCGCCGCGGGATTCCTTGGAGTTCTCAATGGCATCGAGACGTGCTGTGGCATCTACGAGTGCGGCGCGGCCAGTGTGAATATCGCGGATGAGGCGGTCGACGAGGGCGAGCTTGCGAAAGTTCTGCGCCTCGGGCTTGATAATGTGCACCACCTGCACACCCTGCTGGCCGCCCACGGAAGTAAAAAGGCGGATGCGTTGGTGGGTGGCGTCGGTGTGGCAATTCCACACACCAAAGGCCTCGGCAATAGAGCGCACCTGCTCCTCGGCATCGGAGTTGGGGGTGCCGGCAATGATGAGCAGCGCACCGATGCGCGCAGAGACTTCCAGCGCAGCGGTAATTTCTGCGCGGTCAGATAGGTCCACCGGCGCCAATGGCGCCAGGGGAGGTGCCGCCGCCACGTCGATGGTGGCGTTGTTCGGCGACTGCTGCTGGCGTTTGCGCAGCGTTGCCAAATGATCGAGCCGGAAGATCTTCACCATGGTTTCTTAGAGCCTACTGCACGCAAAAATTTTTCCCACCTCAGGTGCCTGCATGGCTAAGTGCTACGTAAGCCCTGGGAGATCAAATATTGCAAAGTGCTTACTTTTTGCGGAAACTTGGTGGCATATCAAACAGAAAGGGACACCAATGGCAAAATCCTTTGCACATCAGATCGTCGAAACGCTAGAAAGGCTCGGGGTCAAGCGCATCTACGGCCTGGTTGGCGATAGTCTGAACCCGGTGGTTGATGCTGTGCGCACCTCCAATATCGAATGGGTGCACGTGCGCAATGAAGAAGCAGCGGCCTTTGCAGCAGAGGCCGATTCACTGACCACCGGCGAGCTGGCCGTGTGTGCTGCTTCCTGCGGCCCTGGTAATACCCACCTGATCCAGGGTCTTTATGATGCACACCGTAACGGCGCCAAGGTGCTAGCCCTTGCAAGCCACATTCCCTCACGCCAGATCGGCTCCCACTTCTTCCAAGAAACGCACCCGCAGCGCATCTTCCAGGAGTGCTCCGGTTATTGCGAGATGGTCAATTCCGCCGACCAGGGCGAGGTGATTTTGCACCACGCCATCCAATCCACCATGGCCGGCAATGGCGTGTCTGTGCTGGTCATCCCAGGTGATATCACCATGCACGACGCTTCGGACCTTGGCTTTGCCAAATCTGCTATCTCCAGCGGCAAGCCAGTGGTGTACCCGGACCCCGCCGAGGCAAGTGCGCTGGTCCAAGCCATTAATGAGGCAAAAACCGTCACCCTGTTCTGCGGTGCCGGCTGTAAAGATGCCCGCGAGCAGGTCTTGGCCTTGGCCGAGAAGATCAAGGCTCCGGTAGGCCACGCCCTTGGCGGCAAGATGTATATCCAATACGACAACCCCTTCGATGTGGGTATGTCTGGCCTGCTTGGCTATGGCGCCTGCCACGACGCATCCAATGATGCAGACCTGCTGATCCTGCTGGGCACGGACTTCCCCTACAACGACTTCCTTCCCTCCAAGAACGTCGCGCAGGTGGATATCAACGGCCGCAACATCGGCCGCCGCACCCGCATTAGCTACCCGGTGGTAGGCGATATGGCTGCAACCATTGAAAATATTCTCCCGCACGTTGAGGAAAAGACCGATAGGAAGTTCCTTGACAAGATGCTCAAGGAGCACCACAAGAAGCTTTCCGACGTCGTGGAGGCCTACACCCACAACGTGGAGAAGCACACGCCGATCCACCCGGAGTTCGTTGCCAATATCATCGACGAAATTGCCGATGAAGACGCCATCTTCTCTGTCGATACCGGCATGTGCAACGTGTGGTCTGCCCGCTACGTCACCCCCAATGGCCGCCGCGAAATGATCGGCTCCTTCCGCCACGGCACCATGGCCAACGCGCTGCCCATGGCGATGGGTGCATCTGCTGCAGATCGCAAGCGCCAGGTGGTGTCCTTCTCCGGCGACGGTGGCTTGGGCATGCTCATGGGCGAGCTGCTCACGGTGAAACTGCACGAGCTGCCCATCAAGATCTGCGTGTTTAATAACTCCTCACTTGGCATGGTCAAGCTGGAGATGATGGTGGAAGGTCTGCCGGAATTCGGCACCGACCACGAGGAAGTAGATTATGCGGCCATTGCCAAGGCCGTGGGCATCCCGCATGTAAAGATCACCGATCCCGCCAAGGCTCGTGAGCAACTCACCGAAGCCTTTGCCATGGAAGGCCCGGTGCTGATCGACATGGTGACCGACCCCAACGCCTTGTCCATCCCGCCGAACATCACCATCGAGCAGATGCTCGGCTTTTCCAAGTCGGCCGTGAAAACCGTCCTCGATGGCGGCGTAGGCCACATGCTGGATCTGGCTGCCTCTAACCTGCGAAATATCCCGAAGCCCTAAAGGCTTTTCCGGAGAAAAACAACAGCGGAGCTTGTGCAACAGCACAAGCTCCGCCTTTTTGCGTGGCGCTGCTATTCCACCTCGGTGAACTTTCTGTCCCAGGCGGAACGAACCGGGTTGGCGTCGGCAAGCAAAATATCGAAGCGATCATTGGCAATCTCGATGATCTCTGAAAGCACCGTGCGGCGCTCCTGCGCATCGGAGTTGGCCAGACGCCTCACGCCAGCATCCAACACCGTGTCAATCGAATCATTGGTGCCAAGATAGGCCACAAAAGGCAAGCCAAAGCGCTCGCGATAGGCGGAGGAAAGGTCGAGCAATTGGGCCGTTTGTACGTCGTCAAGCTCCTCTAAGTTCAAAGAACCACGCGCGGCACTGGTCTCGGTGGTCAAAAGCTCCGCCATATCCGGATAATCCCTGATCAAGGCCTCTTGCTGCTCAGGGCTGCCGGTGAGCACCGCCACCTGGATGGCCTCACGCAACTCATTGATATTGCTAAAGGGGCGAGCCTCCCAGGCATCATGCAGCGACCAGGTCTCGTTATTAAACAGCGGCGCCAAGGTGGCCTCGAACTCTCGTTGATCCATCTGGTTGAGCTCTGCAAGAGAGACGCCACCTTCTTGGTTCCTGGCCACATCCGTGCCGCTTTGGCGGCCAACGTGGAAGAACAGCCAGTTCAAGATGATCGCGGTGATTGCACCGATGGACATGCCGGAAGAAACGAAGGTGCGGGTCCACTCAGGCAAGGATTCAGCCACCTCTGGCTTGAAGGTAATGAGCATGGCCAAGCCCAAGGCGGTGGTGACGATCACGGCATTGCGATTATCGCTTAAGTCCGTCTTGGCAATGGTCTGCAAACCAACCCAAGCAACGTTGGCAAAAAGTGCCAAGGAGGCAGCGCCCAGCACCGGGTGGGGGATCGAGGCCACCACAGCGCCAGCCTTGGGCAGCAGGCCAAGCAGGATCATAAAACCAGCAGCCGAGGCAGCCACCCAACGCGACTTCACCCCAGTGATGCGCACCAAACCCACGTTCTGCGCGAAGCAGGTATAGGGGAAGGAGTTCATCACACCGCCAAGGAAGGTGGACACACCATCGGCGCGGAGTGCGCGCTGGATATCATCGCGGCGGATGCGCTTTTTCACAATCTCGCCGGTGGCAAACACATCGCCAGTGGTTTCCACCATGGTGATGATCATGACCACGATCATGGAAAAGATCGCGCCGATATTCCACTGCGGAGTACCGAAGTAGAAGGGCGTAGTAATACCCAGCGGATCGGCATCGGCTACTGCATCGAGGTTGGCATCGCCTAACACCAAGGCCACCACGGTGCCAGCCACCAGGCCGATGAGGATAGACAGCGTGCCCAAAAAGCCCTTGAAAAAGCGCTGCACCAGCACGATCAGGGCGAGCGTGCCAAAGCCATAGGCCAGATCGCGCCCAGCGGGGTTATCGGCGTAGTTAACAAAGTCATTGGCCGATACGGCCAGCAGCGAGGTGCCCATCACCAGCAGTACGGTGCCTGTGACAACCGGCGGGAAGAACTTGAGAAAGCGCGCGAAAATCGGGGTGGCGAAGAAGGTGAACAGACCCGCGGCGATCACCGCGCCATAGACAGTAGGCAGCGATTCCACACCGCCTTTGCCATCGGAAACACTCAGCCCAATGGCGATAATCGGGGCCACCGCTGTGGTGGTCACGCCTTGGATGATGGGCAGGCGCACACCAACGTGCTTGCCAATGCCGACCGATTGGATCAAGGTGGCCAAACCACAGGTGAGCAGATCGGCATTAATGAGGTGGATGGTGGTGGCGGTATCGAGGTTGAGCGAACCTGCGATCAGCAACGGCACAATCACAGCACCCGCGTAGAAGGCGAGCACATGTTGTAATCCGAGCGCTGCCAGTTTTGGAGGTGAGGGGACGGCGTCTACGGGGTGGGTCAGGGCAGTCAAGACGATGCTCCGGATACTAGGAGGGAGGATGACCGCTTTAGCTTATTACTTCCAATCCAGCGAGTGCCCCCGCGCCCGGCTGGCTATTCGTGATCGTAGGCAGTGCCCTTGGGGTTATCGCGCAATAACCAGCCAGTAATCACTGCGCCGGCAAGGGTACAGATGGCAGCGAAGGCAAGCAGCCACTCAAAGGCATGATTAAACGCACCCGCGTCTACCGCCTCGGCAAAAGAGGCGTCTTGGCCGCTGCTTGCCGTGTACAGGGCTGCCAGCAGGGTGCCGAAAACCGCCACGGCGATCAAAGCACCGAACTCATAGGAGACTTCTTCAATAGCAGAGGCCATGCCCGAACGAGCCCTGGGGGCTGAACCAATAATGGCCGTGGATGCCACCGACATAGCAAAACCTGCGCCCACACCGGCGACGAGCATGCCGAGGATAAAGACGCCGAATGTGTCGGTGATCGCGCCGAGGTAGCAGCAGAAAAAGCCTGCCGCCAAGATGCTCAGCCCGCCGCCGATCAGCGGCAAGAAGCCAACGCGGTGCAAGAAGATGCCGCCGATCAACGAGGTGGGGAAAGCCGCCAGCGCCGCCACGGCGGTAAGCAGGCCTGCTTGTAGTGGGGAGAATCCCTCGGTGAGCTGGAAGCGCTGAGTGGTTACCAACATCACGCCCGATTGCGTGAACATGGCAAATAAGGCGGTGAGCACGCCTGCACTAAAGAGCCGATTGCGAAAGATATCGAAGGCGATCAGCGGCTGCGTTTGCCTGCGCCCGCGCAACCAAAAAGCCAGCGAGCCCGCGAGGCTAAGCCCGAGGGCTAGCCAGATAGAACTTGGGTGCGCTACCTCTTTGATCAACAACACCAGGCCCGTCATGGCGATCATGGCGTACACAGAAGAAAGCAGATCCCAGTGCTGGGTGGGGTGCGTGACATTGGGCGGGGCCAGCAAGAAGGTGGCCAGCAGTGCCACGATGGCGATGGGGATATTAATAACGAAGACCGAACCCCAGTAGAAGTGCTCCAATAAGAAGCCGCCAAGCACCGGTCCTGCCGCAGCACCGATGGTGGCCACCGAACCCCAAATGGCAATAGCTAAGTTGCGTTCGCGCACATCCTGGAAGGTGATGCGCAAAAGCGCCAAAGTGGCGGGCATCATCACCGCAGCACCCACGCCGAGCAGCGCACGAGAGGCAATGAGCACGCCCACGTTGGGGGCGAGAGCCGCGAGCGTGGAGGCGAGGGCAAAAAGCACCAGGCCGATTTCGAACATGCGGCGATGCCCGATGCGATCACCTAAGGTGCCGGTGCCGAGCAATAGCCCGGAGATCACCAGCGAGTAGGCATTTAGTACCCACAGGCCTTCGAGTTCGCTCATGTGCAATTGGGTGCGCAGCGCCGGCAGGGCAGTAAAGAGGATGGAGTTATCGGCGCTGATCATTAGCAGCCCAACAGAAATGACGGCAAGGAAAAGCCAACGATTCGAAGTCTGGGGAGTCACAGGTGGCCACCTTACCCAAGGGTGCGCGGTGCCAGCGAAGGGCTTGCGCCTTGCTGTACCTTGCGCCTTGCAGAGCCATGCACCGCCTTGGTGCCTGGTTTTGCGCGTGCTCACAGCCAACACACAGCAAGGTGGGCTTTACTAGAAGCAACTATTGCCAATTTTCTAGACCCTTTCTACATGTCCTGCACAAAAGGAAATAGCGATGAATGACAATGCCACCCGCGTTTTGGTTGTGGACGATGAGCCGAACATTGTGGAGCTGCTCAATGTCTCTTTAAAATTCCAGGGCTTTGAAGTAGCCACGGCCACCTCCGGCGATGAGGCACTGGAAGTAGCCAGGCAGTTCCAGCCCGATGCCTTCATCTTGGATGTGATGATGCCGGGCATGGATGGCTTTGAGCTTCTGCCCAAGCTGCGCGCCGAGGGCCTTGATGGTCCGGTGCTCTACCTCACGGCTAAAGATGCACTTGAGCACCGCATCCACGGCTTAACCATCGGTGCTGATGATTATGTAACCAAGCCTTTTTCTCTTGAAGAGGTGATTACGAGGCTCCGCGTGATTTTGCGCCGAGGCAGCCACACCGAGGAGCCTCAAAACGACGCCACCTTGACCTACGCGGATTTGACCTTAAATGACGACACCCACGAGGTAACCAAAGCCGGCAAGGTGGTGGAGCTTTCGCCCACTGAGTTCAATTTGCTGCGCTATTTGATGATCAACGCAGAGGTGGTGCTGAGTAAGGCCAAGATTTTGGATAACGTCTGGCACTACGATTTCGGCGGCGATGGCAATGTGGTGGAAAGCTACATTTCCTATCTTCGCCGCAAGGTCGATACCACCGATACGCCTTTGATCCACACCGTGCGCGGCGTTGGCTACGTGCTGCGTAAGCCACGGAAATCTTAAAACATGAGTGTTGCTAACCCCTATGCTTCTGCGGTGGTAGATCCGCCTGCAAAGAAGCGCAAAAAAGGTTCGGGGCAGTCTTCCAAACCAGCCGGGCTCAAGGCAGTGCCGCTGCGTTTGGGGCTTACCATCATCATCGTGGTGGTGTCTGGTTTAGGCCTTGCCGCCAGTTCGGTGGCGGTCAATCGCACCATGGTGGAGTTGGTGTATTCGCGCATCGATGCCGATTTGGAGCGCGGCCTTGGCGGCTGGGCTTCGCAGGATTCGCTCTTTCACGATTCCACCTCGGTGGCAGCGCGCCCGCCCACGGATTTTTATGCGGTGAAGTTCTTCCCCGATGGCACCGCGCTGGAATTTAATGAGCACGACTCGGCCCCGGATCTTGATGCCGTTGAGCCGGGGCGTGGGCCTCAAACGGTGGAGTCCAAGGGTGATTCCGATGTGCATTGGCGGGTGATGGCTCAAACCGATAACGGTGTTACCACCGTGGTGGCCAAGGATATTGCCCAGGAGTCGATGATCTTGCAGCGCTTGGCCATAGGCCAGGTGGTGATTGGCATGTCGGTGCTGATGATTACTGCCTTGTTTGCCTTCTTCCTCGTGCACCGCGCGCTTCGCCCCTTGCGTGAGGTTGAGGCCACGGCCAAGGCCATTGCCTCGGGTGATTTTGATCGCCGCGTGCCAGAAGGTGGGGAAAACACCGAGGTTGGCGAGCTTTCCCATTCGCTCAACGTGATGCTTGAGCGGCTGCAGGGCTCCATTATCGAGCTGCAGAATAAAGAAGAGCAGATGCGTCGTTTTGTAGGCGATGCCTCCCACGAGCTGCGTACCCCGCTGACCAGCGTCAAAGGCTATGCCGAGCTCTATCGTTCGGGGGCTACCGATGATGCAAAGCTCGTGCTTGAGCGCATTGAGGCCGAGGCTAGCCGCATGAGCGTGCTGGTGGAGGATCTTTTAGCACTGACTCGCGCCGAGGGTTCCCGCTTTGAAGAAGCGGACGTAGATATTCTCGAGCTTTCCCTTTCGGTGGCATCCTCCCTGCGTGCTGCGTATCCAGGCCGTTGCATCGATGTGCGCAGCGAATGTGAGGCCATCCCCGTGGTTCGTGGCGATGCTGCCCGTTTGCACCAGGTGCTTACCAACCTCACCGTCAATGCCATCAAGCACGGTGGTGAGGAGGCGAAGGTGGCTATCAAGCTTTTCGACGCCACGCCCGGGTGGGTCACCATCGAAGTCGCAGACGATGGCATTGGTTTAAGCGAAGAAGACGCCGCGCACATCTTCGAGCGTTTCTACCGAGCCGATACCTCCCGCGCGCGTGCTACCGGCGGCAGTGGTTTGGGCTTGGCCATTACCAAAACCCTGGTGGAATCCCACAAGGGCAGCATTGGTGTGCAAAGCGAGCTGGGCAAGGGCACGGTGTTTCGCATCGACTTGCCCAAAGACCCAAAGCGCACGCCCCCGCAGACCCAAAGTGCTACTTAATCAGCGCTAGGGCCTCAAGGATCGGCACTGTTTGGCGCGGCAATTCCTCGTGGCGCACCCCGGCTATTTCGATGGTGCGCCCAAGCTGGCTTGAGGCCGCAGGCACAATGCGATCAGCAGTGGAGTAGATGGAGATAAGCTGCAGCCCCTCTGGGATCTGGGCTGCAAGCTGTTGGGTGATATCTACAAACACTTGGCCTGCAACAAATCTGACCAAGGGGCTTAGCATTGGTCTGCTTAGACGATTCAGCGGCAATGAGCGCGGCACGCCTTTAAAGGCCGCGCCTAAGCCAATTAATCCGCGCACAAACCCGGGGTGTTTATGTGCAAGCCTTAACCCCAGCAGCCCGCCGGCAGAATGGCCCACAATATCTACCTGCTTAATGCCTTGGGCTTCGAGCTTGGCCACATAGCCACTGAGCTCGGCTAAGGAAGTATCTAAGGAATCGGTGCCGTGGGAGCCATAGCGTGGGGCCACAAATGCCCTGCCGCGGTTGGCCAGGGCTCGCGCCGGGAATTCGAAGTTGCCTGGCGAACCTAACGTGCCGTGCAAAAACAGCACGGGTATCTCGCCGCCTTGGATCGGCGGCGAGGCTGGGAGGATGCCCATGGGTGGCACCCATTTCAGCAGTGCCATTAAGCCTCGAGTGCCTCGCGGATGCGCTTGGCGGCGTCGTCCATGAGCGCTGGGTCTGTCTCATTCATGCCCATGGCCTGGGAGAAGTCATAATCGGCCATCTGTGAAGTGGGGAAGACGTGGATGTGGGTGTGGGGCACATCGAAGCCTGCGATGATAAAGCCCGCGCGTGGGGCGTCGAAAGCCTTGATAATTGCCTGCCCGATCTCTTGGGCAACCTCGCTGAGGCGAGCCCAGAGTTTTGGATCAAGATCGGTCCAGCGATCTACTTCTTGTACTGGCACCACGAGCACGTGGCCGTAGGCAAGCGGCTCGATGGTAAGAAACGCCACCACGTCTTCGCTGCGGTAGACGAATCGGCCTGGGAGTTCACCTGCGATGATTTTGCTAAACACGCTCATGCCCATCAAGGGTAGCGGGATGGCGCTGTGCAGGGGCACCCGTGCTGGCAGGGCTAGATACACTAAGGCCTATGCGCATTCTTCTGATTGGTTCTGGAGCGCGCGAGCATGCGCTTGCGCTTGGTATGAGCAAGGACCCGCAGGTAACAGAGCTGCACGCGGCACCAGGTAATCCTGGTATTGCCCAGCTAGCTACGTGCCATGTGGATGCCGGCCCGGTAGATGATGCCGAGGCTATGGTCGCCCTTGCCAAGAAGGTCGATGCAGATCTGGTGGTGATTGGCCCAGAAATCCCACTGGTAGCCGGTGTTTCAGATGCACTGCGTGATGCAGGTTTTGCCGTGTTTGGCCCCAGCAAAGCGGCAGCGCAGATCGAAGGCTCAAAGGCTTTTGCCAAAGATGTGATGGCCGCAGCCGGTGTGCGCACCGCCCATGCAGAAAGCATTCAGCCCGGTGCCGATGAGGCCAGCTTGGACGAGGCCTTCGGTCGCTTCGGTCCGAACTATGTGGTCAAAGACGATGGCCTTGCCGGCGGCAAGGGCGTGGTGGTGACCCGCGATCTAGAGCAGGCCAAGGATCACGCCCGCGCGGTATTGGCTGCCGGTAACCCGGTGCTGCTGGAAAGCTTCCTCGATGGCCCCGAGGTATCGCTGTTTTGCCTTGTGCACGACTCCACCGTGGTGCCCCTGCTGCCCGCCCAAGATTACAAGCGCGCCTTTGATCAGGATGAAGGCCCCAATACCGGTGGTATGGGCGCCTATGCTCCGCTGCCGTGGCTGCCGGAGGATGCTACCCAGCGCATCGTGGATGAGGTGTGCGTGCCAGTAGCTAAAGAGATGGTTCGCCGCGGCACCCCTTATTCCGGTCTGTTGTATGCCGGTTTGGCCTGGGGCGAGGACGGTCCTGCGGTGGTGGAGTTCAACTGCCGCTTCGGTGATCCTGAAACCCAGGCTGTGCTCGCACTTTTGAATACCCCACTTGCGGGGGTGTTATCGGCCGTTGCGCAGGGTCAATTAGCGGCATTGCCGCCGCTGGATTGGCAGCCAGGCTACGCACTGACGGTGGTATTGGCGGCCGAGGGCTATCCCGAGTCTCCTCGAACCGGGGGAGTAATCCACGGTGTAGAAGGCAAGCCGGTGCTGCACGCAGGCACTGCTTTTGATGGCCAGAAGCTTGTTTCGGCAGGTGGCCGCGTGCTCAATGTCATCGGTGTGGGCGAGGACCTGGCCACTGCGCGTGCCCGAGCCTATGAGGCATTAGATGGCATTGCGCTTGAGGGCTCCCATTTCCGCAGCGATATTGCGCTCAAAGCCGAGCGCGGAGAGATCGGAATTTAAAGCGCTTATTAATTGTCGGGCCAAAACCTCGCGAGTAAGCTAACGGCTCGTGCATAAGACACCAGCCCGACTTGTGGCCAGTAGCTTTGGCAGCCTCATCCTTGTTGGCTGCCTGTTGCTGCTGTTGCCCGTGTCCAAAACCGGCGACGGTGGCGCCGATTTTGTTACCGCGCTTTTTACCGCAACCTCTGCGGTGTGCCTGACCGGCCTGATTGTGGTGGATACCGCAACCTATTGGACGCACTTTGGTCAACTCATCATCTTGATCCTGATCCAGCTCGGCGGTTTGGGCATCATGACGCTGACCACCTTCGTCAGCTGGGTACTTGCCGGACGCATCGGCGTGCGCAGCAGGCTTAATGCCGCCGCAGAAGGCCGCGGCAGGCAATTGGGTGAAGTTAAAGGCCTGCTGATCGCCACCATCTCTTTTACCCTGGCGGTAGAAACGGTCCTGGGCATCATCCTCACCTTGCGCTTTCACGCCTATGGCTACGACTGGGCGGCAAGCCTGTGGGAAGGCACCTTCCACTCCATCTCTGCCTTTAATAACGCCGGCTTTTCGCTCAAAAGCGATAACCTGGTGCAATTCGTGGGCGACTGGATCATCATCTTGCCCATCTCCTTTGCCATCATCATCGGTGGCCTAGGCTTCCCGCTGCTCCTTGAGTTTTATCGGCGGTGGCGGGCACGGCGGCGTCGACAAGCACCCCCTCGCTTTTCTATCTCCGGCATCTTCGTCATGGTCGGTACCGTCACGCTTTTAACCGTGGGCTTTGTTGGCACCGCCGTGATCGAGTGGACCGGTGTGCTTGGGCATTTGGATACGCCCACGAAGATCCTTTCTGCCTTCTTCCACTCGGTAAGCTCGCGTACCGCTGGCTTTAACTCCGTAGATATTGGTGCGATGCACCCGAACTCGCTGCTGCTGACGGATATTTTGATGTTCATCGGCGGCGGCACCGGTGGTACGGCAGGTGGCATGAAGATCACCACCATGGCAGTGATCCTTGCGGTGATGGTGGCAGAAGTCCGCGGTGATGAACATGTGCTGGTGCACAAGCGCCGCATTCCTAATCGCTCGGTGCGCCAGGCCATTGCCGTTACCGTGATGGCTGGTTTGTTGGTGGTGAGCGCGATCATGCTGATCATGCTGGTGGCGCCACAATTTGATCCTCAACGAGTAACCTTCGAGGTAGTGAGTGCCTTTGGCACGGTGGGTCTTTCTACCGGCATTACCGGCGATCTGCCCAAGGTTGCTCAGCTCATCATCGTGGTGCTGATGTTCGCCGGCCGTATCGGCCCGGTGTCGTTGGTATCCGCACTTGCAAGCCGAGACAGTAAACGTCTGTACTGTTTCCCCGACGAAAGGCCTCTCATTGGCTAAGCATCATAATCACGCCCCCGTGGTCATTCTCGGCCTTGGTCGATTCGGCATGGCCTTGGGCGAAGAGCTGGTAAATACCGGCGTAGAAGTCCTCGGTATCGATAGCAATGAATCGGTGGTGGATAAGGCATCGCAGGTGCTCACCTTCGCCGCTACCGCCGATACCACCAATGTGGAGGCGCTGCGCCAGCTTTCGGTGGACGAGGCCTCGCGCGTGGTGGTTGGCATTGGTACCGACATGGGCGCCTCCTTGCTCACCGCCTCTACGGTGGTGGACTTGAAGGTGCCGAGCATTTGGGCCAAGGCCGTGAATAATCCCCACGCCAAGATCTTGCGCCAGATCGGTGTGCACCACGTGATTCGCCCCGAGCAAGACACTGGCCGACGCATCGCGCACCTGATGAATGGCCGCGTACAAGAGTATGCAGAATTCGATCGCGACTACGCCATTGAAAAAGTAGCGCCGCCGGTGTCGTATCTGGGCAAGAAGGTATCGGATATCAAGGGTGTGCAGATCATTGCCGTGCGCCGTGCCGGTGGGCGCTTCGGGCCTTCCGAGTCCGATATGGTGCTCAAGGCGGGCGATCTGGTGCTTGCTGCCGGGCACCCGGATGAGCTCGAGCGCTTCGGCACGACAGACTAAAACGATCGCAACCACGCCTTTAAGGCGAGGTGTTGCCCAGGAGGTTGATCAACCTTCTGGGCTTTTTTGTGTGTGCTAGAGGTTTTGCAAGATGGTGCTGCTTAAACGCTTGCGGTTGGCATCGTCTAAGGCAGAACCGGTGGCGTAGAGATACCCCCAGGCGCCATCGGCGCTCATGCGTGCCACCAGGCAGAGGAGTTCTTCTTTGCTGAGCTCGCCAATGGGGGTTTGATCCTCGGGGAACCATCGCAGATACACCTGCATCCAGGGCTCAAGCCACTCGGGTTCTTGGGATGCCTCGATAAGAAAGCGTTTTTCGCCCACGCTTGGTGCGTTCAGCGCTGCTTCGACATAGCCTTTGGTGCGTTCGCGCAGCGTTGCTTGTTGCGGGGTATGTCCGGTGGCTTGTTCTAGTGCTTGCTCGAAGTGTGCTGCCAGTTGTTGGTGCACGCCGGTAATCAGTGCGTGCTTGGTGGGGAAGTGGTAGAGCAGGCCGCGTTTGGTCACCCCTGCTTTTTGGGCGACGGTATCAAGGCTGAGTGCTCCCATTCCGCCTTCTTCTACTACTTCCAGTGCTGCCTGAATTAGGCCATTACGTGCGTTTTTTCTTGCCATGTTGCCTCCGATCAAAAGTAACTATACCATTTGGTATACTGCACCAGTTGGTGAAGTAAACGGCGAACCTGCCGACGAGGCTGCACAGCAGATGCCGCCTCGCACACCAAGGCCTTAAAACACAACGCACTACAACCAAAGAAAGGAAGGGCGCATCATGGCGCAGGCAACAACACCCAAAGCCACTAAGAAGTCATGGATCGGGCTTGCAGTACTCGTGCTTCCCATGCTCCTTATTGCCATCGACGGCATGGTCTTAGTCTTCGCACTGCCAGAGATCACCCAAGACCTCCAACCCACAGGCACCCAGCAACTCTGGATCCTGGATATCTACTCGCTCATGCTGGCCGGGTTACTGATCACCATGGCCTCCCTGGGAGATCGCTTCGGACGCAAGCGAGTCTTGCTCATCGGCGCAGGGCTGTTTTCCATCGCATCGATCATCGGCGGGCTCTCGCCCAATCCCGAAACACTGATCTTTGCCCGAGCACTATTGGGCGTGGCCGGATCGATGATGATGCCGGGCACCCTATCGCTGATCCGCAACATGTTCCTCGACCGCGATCAACGCCGCATCGCCATGGCCGTATGGGCCGCCATGGGCGCATTGGGAGCGGCCGCAGGGCCAATCGTGGGCGGCTGGATTATCGAATACTTCAGTTGGCACGCTGCCTTCTTTATGAACCTGCCCGTCATGCTCCTGCTGCTCATCCTTGCCCCCACCTTGGTGCCAGAAAGCAAAAACCCCACGCCAGGGCGCGTGGATGTCTTAAGCATCATCTTGTCGCTCGGCGGCATGATCGCTTTGGTCTATGGCGTAAAAACGCTGGCCAATGATGAAGACACCGCAGTAGCACTGCTCACCGTGGCAGCAGGTGCACTGCTGCTGGGCGTGTTCGTGGCACGCCAACTCCGCCTGGCCGAGCCGATGATTAACGTGCGGCTGTTTAAAAACAAGGCCTTTACCGGCGCAGTGCTTACCAACCTGCTCTCTGTCTTTGCCATGGTGGGTGCACTTTTTGCCCTCACCCAATACCTGCAGTTGGTCGCCGGGCTGAGCATTATCAAGGCCGCACTGTGGCTACTACCCCAAGCATTCGTTTCTGCCATCGCCGGCTTTATTGCCTCGGCGCTGGTAAAGAAGGTGCCCACCGCTGCGATCGTGGCAAGCGGCATGCTCATTACCGGTAGTGGCTTTGCCATGCTCATGGCGTTAACGCCCACCACGCACCCCTGGTTCGTGTCGGTGGCGCTGTGCCTGGTGGGCCTGGGCTCAGGCATCGGGCTCACGCTCACCAATGATCTGATCATGAGCTCGGTGCGGCCCGAGGAATCCGGGCAGGCTTCGGCTATTAGCAACTCCGGCTATGAGCTCGGCACCTCCTTCGGCATTGCCATCTTGGGCTCGCTGCTGCTGAGCTTCTACCGCAGCGGCGTGGAAGGCGCACTGCCCGCGGGCCTTCCTGCGCAGGTAGTAGAAGGGGCAGAAGAAACACTGGCCACAGCCTTAGTCTTTGCCCAAGAATTGCCAGGCGAGCTCGGCGCTCAGCTAGCGGCAGCGGCAACGGATGCCTTCACCAATGCCCTTGCCTCCACCGGCGGGGTAGCCATGGGCATCATGGTTGGGTTGGCCGTTTTTGCCACCGTGATGCTGCGCGGAGTATCTGCCCAAGAAGACATCGCAGAAGATCCACAGCCAGCACTTGAGCCCGCGAGCTAACAACAATCAACAACCCACAAAGGGGGCACCGGCCAAAAGCCAGGCGCCCCCTTTGTGGTGTGCGGGGCCTAGTGCACCTCGGTAGACCAGGTATGTACGGGCTTGCCGGTTTGCTGCTGGGCAATATAGGCCTTGAGCATGCGGGCAATGGCCTCGCGACGAAGCGGCGTATCGGGCGCATCGAGCAGATCGCTCGTAGCAAGCGCTTGCTCACCTTGGGCCTCGCGGTACTCAGACACTACGGCGGCGGTGGCGTTTTCTAAGGCCACGAGCTGCCATGTGGCGCCATTTTGCTGGCTTTGAGCACGGCCTTCGATGATGCTCAGGTTTTCGTCGATAAGCTTTGGATCCACCTCAAGCTGCTTTAAGCCCTGCTCGGCGTACTCCAGCAGGTGATCGGTGACGAGCTTAGATACGGGAATGCGGCCAAGGGTAGGCCACTCAAGGTGGGCGTAGAGGCCATCGCGGGCGCCGGCGAAGAAGTTGCTGGTGGCGTCCTGGTAAGAAAGGCGCGACCACACGGGACGAGTTTGGCCAACCAAGAAATTGACCAAGCCGTAGTAGAAGGCGGCGTCGGCGACGATATCTGCCACGCTCGGGCCTGCCGGAAGCAGGCGGTTTTCCACGCGGATGTGCGAAAGCTCAGTGTTTGGATCATAGATCGGACGATTCCAACGCCAGATCGTGCCGTTTTGCAGGTTCAAGTAGTGCAGGCCGGGCTTGCCGTCGGTGATGATCGGGGTGCCGGCCTCCACGCGGTCCTCGGGCAGGAGTGGGGAGAAGTAGCGAACGTTTTCCTCGAAGAGGTCGAAGGCGCTGGTAATCCAGCGCTCGCCGAACCACACGCGCGGGCGCACACCCTGGGTGATCAGCTCGGGCGTGCGGGTATCGATGGACTGCTCGAAGACGGGAATGCGCGACTCGTGCCAGAGCTTATGGCCTGCAAAAAGCGGAGAGTTGGCACTCAACGCGGCCTGCACACCGGCGATGGCCTGCGAAGCATTCCACGCCGCAGCGAAGCGATCCGGGGCTACCTGCAGGTGAAGCTGGATGGAGGTGCAGGTGGATTCGGGCGCAACGTCTTCAAAATCCTCGTGGTAGCGCTCCTGGCGCTCCACATCGATGCGCACCAGCTCGCCGCGCGATTCCAACACGGAATTAGAAAGCGCCTTGTAGCGATTCTCGGGAGTCATCCAATCCGGGCTGTGCAAGAAATCGGTGGTGACACTGGGCAGGGTGCCGATCATGGCCACCTTAGCGCCGGCCTTGTTAGCGGCCTCGCGGACCACGTCGAGGCGCTGCGTGAGGCCATCGTGGAGTTCGCGCAGGCCATCGCCGGAAATGGAAAGCGGTGGGTGATTGAGCTCTACGTTGTAGGCGCCGATCTCGGACTGGTATTCATCGGCGTGCTCTTTGGGCAGCGCGTCAAGCACATCGGCATTGCACAACTTTGGCTGCATATCCTCATCCACGAGGTTGAGCTCCAGCTCCAGGCCGATGGTGCCCTTATCAATGAATTCTGCTTCTTGCAGATGCCTATCAAACACCTCCAGATCATCCATGAGGCGTTGGCGGTAGCGCGTGCGTTGACGCGGCGTGTAGGACTCTGTGCTCACTGCATCTCCCATGAGAACACAGTATATGCGTGAATTGCCATGAGTGTTTGCTTCGCTTTTCGACGTTCCCGCGTGGTGGATTTTTGGTGAGGTGGTGGGTGGTGGTGGGGTGTCAAGCGATTGCTTACTTGGTGGAAAGGCCATCGGATCTTCTCCTATGGGGTCAAGTGATTTACGCAACCGCATGACATGTGCCGGGGGCGTTGTATGTTGAATTGCAACAGGTGCCCGGCTGGACTGTCCCCTCAACGGGTGATTTACACATGGCCGGGATCCTGCACTGCCGGGATCGCTCGTAATTGGCGAACAGTAACCTCAAGAACAAGAACCGAGAACAAAACTTAGGCGCTGGATATAGGTGTCGTCTAGATCTCCAAAGCAGTTGAAATGCTCAAAGCAGTGGGGAAAATCTGTAGGATGACAAACTACAAAATTAAACGGCTAGTTGAAAACCTGCTTTATTGTAAAAAACACAGTGAATCAAAGAAACTACGTTCTCTACCTGGGGAAGAAATTGAGCTCCATTTCCGGCTCTTAACCAGCGAATTTGGTTGCCTAACTCGCCAGGTTAATGTTAGAACACGCAAGATGCACGAAGACACAAAAGAATGCGGAATATGAAAGCTCTACGACTAATGGATCTATTTAGCGGTGCGGGCGGCCTAAGTCTGGGGCTTGAAACAGGAAGTCAATCGATCAAAACGGTGGCCGCTATCGAGGCGAACCGTGATGCAGCCGCAACATTTCAATTAAATCATCGCGAGGCTAAAGTATACAATCAAAATATAGAACAATGGGAAATGGAAGATATAGGGGTTGACATTCTAGCAGGGGGACCGCCATGCCAAGGATTTTCAAGCTTGGGGAAAAAATCCCAGGAGGATCCGAGGAATAAACTTTGGGAACAATATGTAAGGGTTGTGGCGGAGACTAAACCCACTTGGCTAATTATCGAGAATGTGCCAAATTTCCTAAAGAGCCTAGAGTTCCAGCGCATGGCAGAAAATCTGCAGAACGACTGGCTAGGATCTTACGAGTTATTCTCAACCATAATCAACGCGGCCGACTGTGGAGTTCCTCAAAACCGTAAGAGAGCAATCATTATCGGTCATCGTCGTGGTGGAATGATACCGCTCGTTGAAGAATTAATAAATGCAGAAATGGCCAAGGTTAAACGGTCGACTCTGAAGGATGTAATTTTCGACCTAAACTACAGTCCGAATGAAACAGAATTAGGTCGAAGGACGATCGATTTGAACGGGGCGACCCTCAAGGGGCCATTTTGCGGCAAAGAGCTCCACCTGAACAGAAAATATGCCGAGCTCTCCATAGAAAGATTTTCGTATATAAAGAAAAATGGAAATAGGCACGATATTCCTGACCACCTGCTACCTGATTGTTGGAAAAAACATTCAACAGGCGCAAGCGATGTTATGGGTCGCTTAGATTGGGAGCGGCCGTCAGTGACTATACGGACGGAATTTTTCAAGCCTGAAAAGGGAAGGTATTTGCATCCAGAGAGGAACAGGGCGTTGACCCTTCTGGAGGCTGCCCGTATCCAAGGCTTTCCAGATACGTATAAGTGGGTTGGCTCTAAAACCTCTATCGCCCGTCAAATAGGCAATGCTGTTCCAGTTCACCTGGCGGCGCTAATTGGGCGGGTTATCGAAAAGTGCGAGAGTGGCGACCAGGAAAGGTTTTAAAATTGGCCAAATTTGTTACCAAAACGATCTTAGACAACGCGAAAGCGGGAGACTTGGTCGCGGATCTGCAGAAAATGTGGGATCCAAAAGTGTGGGGTCGAAGTTCAATTAGGGAACTCACGTTGGATAAATATAAGAGTTTCGAGCTGGGCACGGTAGTGTCCTTCGATTTTCCAATAACTGTACTCGTTGGCGCCAATGGGGGTGGAAAATCGTCTGTGCTGCAGGCTGTTGCGGGTGCTCCGGCTAGAGCTAGCCTCAAGAAATTCTGGTTTTCGAGCAAAATTGATGAAATCAAAGATCAGCCAAATCAAACTTTCTCGTACAGATATGTGGCAGGCAAGGCCACCAAGGAGGAAATTCGCTCGATAGGTGAGCCTAACCAAGGTTTCCTGCATCAAGACACCAAAGACATTGTGCTCGCTAGAGTCAGGAAGGCTCGTGTCACAAAGCAATTTACCAAAAAAGCATGAAAAGAGCTTTCCCTGGAGGCCTTGACCCAGATTATTGGGAGCCAACTAAGGCACTCAAAAAAGGTTACTTTATCCCAGCTAGTGGGCTGGATCGATTTCTCAGCAATAAAAGGGATCGATGGAACCCTATGTCGGCCACAGTCGCCTTTTTTGATTATCGGACAGAGATTAGTGCCTACGATAAGGTTAGATACCACAGCTCGGGGGTTAGGTATCTGAAAACTGAAGATGAGCGTAGGATAAGGATTTTACGATCCGCTGAGAAGCTTCGCAAAGTGTTCGATGGGACCACAAAAAATAAAGAGGTTCTCGCAAAAGTTGATAGCAATCATGACGCTACTTTGGATTCCAACCTTGTTGAGATTGTAAATTGGATACTGGATAAGGACTATCAAAGTATTCGTATTATTAAGCACAAGATGTATGGCCCAATGGGGTATTCTATCTGGTTCACCAGAAGGGATCCCTTCGATAGTTCGGGCGATGTGGTCGATAGCGAGACTTTACAAAAGAATTCGGAAATCAGGTTCTCTGAAGCTCACGCTGGAAGTGGTGAATTTGGCGTAGTAAAGGCTCTGTATGAATTACAAATGTTCGCGACCGATTGGGACGATCTGACAGATTCAAAAGGTTCTTTGGGGTCTGATAAGGGGGTATTTCCTGAGGGGCGGATAGTTTGTTTGGATGAGCCTGAAACGTCGCTACATCCAGAGGCTCAAAAACGTCTCATGATGTTTCTGCTTGACTTCTCTAAGCGTTACCGAGCTCAAATCATTATTTCGACACATTCGCCGTTCATCATTGCTCGTCTTCCCCACGAAGCTATAAAGTATGTAGCTTTTGATTCAGAAACTGGAATTAGCTCCATCCCCTCGCAGCGTTGCGATCCGTCAGTTGCTTTCGAAAGGTTGGGGGACGATCTAAATTCTGCGCGCTCCACTGTTTTTGTGGAGGATGTGATGGCAAAGTTGTTGGTTGATGCCGTTTTGAGGAGGTACTCTCCGGCTCAAACGGCGGTTCCGTATAACGTAGTTGTTTTCCCCGGTGGTGCGGGGCAGCTCGCAAAAAATGCTCTGCAGGTTTTGTTCCGTCAAACGGACACCCGATCTGCCGTGATTCTTGACGGGGATCAGTGCCCCTTTGACCGGCTTTTGATTGATGACGATGGGCACCCCGTTTATGGAAGGATAATGAACTTTGACAAATGGAGCGGAAGAGTTGATTCAGACCTCTCAGCGATTTCGGCCACCGATGATCAGCAAGGTAAAGAATGCATTGAATCCCTTTATCGCAAGCTAGCCTTTGACTCAAAGGTGTCGAAATTGGCTCTTGATTCGAATGTGGAATACAAAAGGTTAGTTGAAGAAAATGTGAATTATCTAAAATGGATGCAAAGGCACTTGTCGTTTCTCCCCGGCAGGAACCCAGACTGGTTTGTAGCAGAAGTGCTTTTTGGTGAAAAGTTCGTCAACTGGCTCAACAAGAACCAGCCGTTCGGTGAGCTGTGGAAGCTGGAAAAGCGTGATGGAGTTAACCGAGTTGTCGGTGCCGACCGCTCAGATTGGCACCGCCAGGATTTTTGTTTGGAGTCTGATGGTTCACGAAAGTGCCTTGCTTCCTTATTTCCCGGCAATTATGCCAAGGAGTTTCTCAGGCAAGAGCTATCGTCTGCTAAGGAAGAGAGCGCCTTTCTGCAGACCGACGACTATGTTAGTTGGGTTTCGAGTCTGTTCCGAGAAAGAGAGGGGGAAGAGGAGGTGGTGAATGCCTTGGCCTTGGTGAAGAGCCATCTCGATCCTGTCCTTGAGTTTAAGGAGGGCTAAGTTTGTTTCTGCCGAGAGATCCTCGAGTGACTTGTTGTGTGCCTACGGATTAGTTTCCGTCTAGTTCATCTCACTTCGATTTTATTGAACAAGTGTTCTTGCTTGTTCGAGGTTGTCAGGGTCGGGCGTTAGGTAGAGTCTTGTTAGGCTACTTGCGAATTGCTTTTCCTAGCTAGGTTCATATATTGATTCTGCTGTTTCAGTGGGTTTGGTGAGCCAAAACCGTGCCTCGGTATCTGATTTCTTGGCTCCGGGAGGCGAAATGAATTTAAGCTATCCGTGTGTGGTTTTCGGCCGGTTCCCGTGACAAACCCTTTAGTCTCTTTGCGTTGCATTTTTGCCTTAGCTAAGAAAGTTGCAGTTAGTGTGCGCTAATCACGTGGAAGTCGCGGTTGGCTAAAGAATTTACCCGGTTCTCGACTGCCTGTCCGCGTTTTATGTTTTCAGACGTTCGCTGGTTTACCGCCAAGTTGACCTTCGTTGTCTAGTAGGTCCGGTGGTCTTAGTTAGGTTTTTTTGAAAGTTCGACGCATGGTTTTTACTAGGTTAATTGACCGTTTTGGGTATCGCCCATTTGAGAGGCGCCGCGTCTTAATCTAGTTTCTTCCCATCTATGGGGTACATAGTTTTACCCACCTGTCGATCTACTTTTCCGCAATTGCCTTCAGGTCAGCGCCCGTAAGCTGGTGCTCGGCAATGG
The DNA here is from genome assembly GCF_003814005.1 of Corynebacterium pseudopelargi. Lineage (NCBI taxonomy): Bacteria > Bacillati > Actinomycetota > Actinomycetes > Mycobacteriales > Corynebacteriaceae > Corynebacterium > Corynebacterium pseudopelargi. The sequence goes on from NZ_CP033898.1 coordinate 397,318, forward strand.
CACCAAGTCGTCTCTAGTTAGGAATGTCCACATGGTAACTATCGCTCGGCGAACTTACTATTGCCCCAGTTGAGGCGGTCGAAAAGCGCCGCATTTGCGTTTCCTCGCCGCGGGAGCTCGGACGTCTTTTGATACAGGAGTTTAGAACGAACATTCGGAACAACTTTGCGTTCTCGCCCTGCATTCTCTGGGACGTGAAAGAACGCAGCCGCGAGAATTGAAACGGTGCTCTCAAAAAAAGGAAGATCCTAGCTCTATGGAGCCGTTGCTAGTTAACTACGAACAGGGTCTAAGCTGGGTTCCCTAATTTGCTGAGATGGCAAACACACTCAAGCACTATCAAAACCGTCGCGCAGAGCTGCTTCCCGAACTTTGTGAAGTGGCCGAGGCGTCCGGGCATCCCTCGCTGTAGTAGCCGCCTATGGATCTACGGCAGAGGCGGTGGGCGTTACGAAGCCGATGATGTAGGCTCATTCACCATCCTCGTGGTGATCAATGGAAAAATCTCCTTGAGCAGTAAAATTCGTTTGCAGCGGATTCAAGCTAGCCCTCAAACTTAACTCGCTCCTGCCCAATGGATTCGATAGAGTGCTCCAAGTAAACAATATTTGCTCCAGGTTCGCATCGCGGGATCCTCACGCAGGCAACACCGCCTTCGATGACAACATCTGGGCGCTCTTCACCGTCGAGCTGGAGCTGGTGTCACTGAACACCCCACCTGTCCCCGCCCAACGCGATAGCCCCGCTGGCGCCCCGCAATTAGGAGACATCGGGTGAATACGGCAGTGGCGGCGTCGAGCTGGAACTAGGCGCCGAAGGCGAAGCCCGCGAGAGGTTCGTTGAGTCTTCGATGTAGCAATTGCAGGACGCGCGCGGGTCGTACACCATATAGCTGTTTTGAATCTGATCTCAGCACTACTCGCCACTCGACTAGCGCACCATGGTCTATCTCCAAGGGCTGACCGCTGCCGAATCGCCAGATGGAGAGCCGATAGCTGCGCGCATTGCGTAGGCGAAGTTGCCTCGATCCGTCACCGGGCGTGAGTAAAACGAATTTTGTAATAATATGGTTGCCTGGCTCGCCCAAGATGCAACGCTGCCAGCAACGTTCGCGGAGGTATCGGACTCCGAGTACCGGATCCCTTGGGGTGGCGATACGGACGTGGAACCAGAGGAAACCCCATCGTCGCCTACGGCGCACCCGGCAGACAATGCCGGTAGCTCGGAGGCAGTAGAGGCAGCCATCAAGTACACCGTCGCGGACATTGTGGATGCAGGCTGCTTCATCCCCAAGACGATCTTGAGGCCATCCTCACGCATTGGCGGAAAAGAAGAACCTCACCCGGCCACGTGGCAAGATCAACGTCCTGCCGGCGCTGGTTGGGCAACTGCTGGAAAATGTCCAGATCAACTGCACATTTACCGATATTACGGTGGATAGCCTGGTGAACCGGTATCTCTTAAGGCGCTGCACCGCGCGGCCACCATGGTGCAGGTGATGAGTAAGCCCGGGCAGCGCTACGGCACTCTAACGATCGAGCGAACCAAAGAGGCCGTGGCTCTCCCGGCGCCGGTTCGGCAGTTGTGCCGGATCTTGACTAGCGCTGGCGTTACCTTCCAAGCGGATGCACCCAAGCCTCGTGGTCGGTTATCGCGGCAGGGACGAAAGCCCGTGGCGCTAGCCTCCCTGGTTCTGCAGCTCCTGCTTTCTGATTGTGGGACGGGTCACGCTGCCGTGAAGCCGTCGGATCTCAGCGAGGAGAAGCTGCGAAAGTTGTTCGGGGCCGCTCTCCTGGGACTCTATTGCTTTTATTTGACGCCGCATGGATGGCGGGTGCATGGCGCGAGGAGCCTCCATTGGGCTGTGGATGACGTCTCCGGCGAGCCCGTGGGGTAGGAGCCGAAGCTACCGCGAATGATGACGGACATCACTCTGGTGGGCTCTGAGGGCTGCTTGGTTATCGTGGATGCGAAGTTCACGAACATGGCGACGGGCCGCCATGGCGATCATTCTACCCCCTGAAAACTCTGTACTTATATTAGATTCACGCTTACATGACGATGGCGCAGCTGAATTCCGAGCAGCTACGTGGAGTCAGCCTGGGGGAGAAGATGGTTGGTTGAGTGATGGTGTTTGCCAGCCTGTGCATCGAGGGGTGGCCCGAGGTCCGCGACATCAAGAGTGGGTGATGAGCGGGGCATCCGATGACGTTTTCCGCGCTGGAGCTTATGGGCTCTGCTAGAGCCGTCCGCGATGATGCCCTCACCGTGGGCATGGGGCTGATGTAGCCTTCAGTTTCCTTTCTCGGATTCGCGCCATCGCAAGGCACCACAACAACAGAGCGTCGATTCGGCGCTCATGAAACCCAACTCAGTCGTGAGAAACAACTCTTCTGTGGTCTTAGCTGAGAACATGTAAAAGCCTAGGGCTGTTACATCTCTGTTGCAATGGTGTAGAAGCCTGATGCACCTGCGGTCTCGGAGCGTTCTTTACCCCGCGGTAAGGAAAACGGCTACTCTGTGCGAACGGTCTCTGGCTTCTCATTCTGTGCTGGGGCTTCTTCAAACAGAAGGCGATCAGCGCGATTCCCGCGATCGGTGCGATGATGTCCCCTTTCGTGTCGAACTCTCCGCTAGTAAGAAGTTGTTTCCCGGGCGTGACTGAGCGTGAATCAGTGCATCTCCATCACCACACCGCTGGCACAGGAACCGCAGGTAATGCCCAAGAACATGTTTTAGAAAGCGTGGCTTGCGCCAGTCTTCCGAGAAATGCCTCTTATCAATCAAGAAGGGCAAACAACAAACCGAAAATTACCAGGTTCGCTATGCCCTGACTCCCATATTTGGATTGGTTCCATGCAGTGCAGTGAACGTCAGCGATGTCGCGATCAACGCAACGAAGACTTGCGGCAAGCAATGTGGTCAGGAAATGATTTCCATGAAAGCACCTCGGAGCAGGAAGTGAGCCAGCGTAATGAAGAACGTAGGAGCCACATCCTGCGTCAACGCTTAGGAAAAATCAACACAGCGCAAAAGTAAGGTTGAAACGAACACAACTGTGACCGCCCCGAGGTTAACCACCATGCCGATGAAAAATCGGAGCGCCCCCTCCCGCAAAACCCGCGCACCCAAGCACCTCATGCACCTATTCTTAAGTGCATCCGATAAACAACAACGTTTTCACCTAAACGAGGTCCCTCATGAACCAACCCTCAAACGCGAAGGCCAGCAAGGGCTCCATCGGTGTGGTCGGCGCTGCGGCGATCGGCGTCGGCGGCATGATGGGCGCCGGGCTCTACACCCTCGTAGGCTTAGCCAGCGCCTCAGCCGGTGCGTGGTTACCACTGGCATTTTTCATTGGCGGCCTCGTCGCGGCCTTCTCCGTCTACTCCTACTCAAAGTTGGGCATGAAGTACCCCAGTAGGGGAGGGGCCGCGCAGTTTCTTATCCAGGGCTTCGGCAATGGCTTAATTGCCGGAGGCATGAACATCTTTCAGTACTTCGGCTGGATCGTCGCCATCGCCTTGTATGCAGCAGGTTTCTCGGAATATGCCAAGGTGATCTTCCACCTGCACGATTCGCCTTGGGTGGGCAAGCTCATCGGCGTGGGCATCATCGCGGCTTCGGTGATGATCAATATCTTCGGGTCCAAACTCGTCGCGCGCACCCAAACCATCATCATCGCGGTAGAGCTCGTCATTCTCCTGGCCTTCATCGTGATCGGCCTGGTGCACGTGAGCCCATCTTCTTTTAGCGATGCCGTAGCCAAAGAAAGCGGCGCGAGCCTCCTCGGTGTGCTTTCTGCAGCCGGCCTGCTGTATGTCACCTATGAGGGCTTCGGTGTGGTCACCAATGCCGCAGGCAGCATGAGTAACCCCAAAAAGCAGCTCCCAAAGGCCATGTACTTGGCTTTAGGTGTGGTCATGCTCGTTTACATCGCATCCAGCGTGGTGGTGATCGGATCCATCGGCGCCCATGGTGCCGAGGCGGCAGAAGGCCATGCGCTTGCCGATGCCGGGCGCCAAGTACTCGGTGCCATCGGCTTTACGGCCATCGGTGTCGCAGCCCTCGTGGCCACTGCATCGGCGGTCAATTCCACCATGTTCGGCGATCAAAATTTGGGCATCAATATCTCCGATGCCAATGAGATTCCGAAGGCCTTTGAAAAGCCCACCAAGTTCGGCGGCAACCTCGGCATTTTTGCCACCGCCATCTTTGCTGCCATCTTCGTGGTGATCTTCCCGCTTTCGGCTGTAGGCCAGCTCGCCAGCTTGGCCTTCTTATTGGTCTACGCCACCGTCAACCTCGGCCACCTACGCCTGGTGGAAGAAACCGGGGCAAATCGCTGGATTCTCATGGTGTCTGTGGCACTGAATCTTCTGCTGTTCTTGCTGCTGTTTTCTCAAACCATCATCCACAAAGAAGTGCTGACTTGGGTGGCGCTCATCGTGCTGTTGGTAGCCAGTTTTACTGCCGAGTGGTTCAGGCGTAAGCACACAGGCCAGGACAATTCCTGGATCGTGCGCTCCTAACACCTCCACCCCAAACCCCGCCACGCCCCAAGCGGGTGCAACCATCAAACCCCATCGCCACTATCGTGCGATACTAAATGGCGTGGCTAAAAAGAAAATCGCGAACGTCCTATCCAACCGTTATGCATCGGAGGCTCTAGCAAGCCTGTGGAGCCCCGAGTCCAAGGTGGTGCTGGAACGCCAACTCTGGATCGCTGTGATGAAGGCTCAGCGCGAGCTCGGCGTGGACGTGCCCGCCGAGGCCATCCGCGCCTATGAAGATGTGGTGGATCAGGTAGATCTGGCCAGCATCGCTGAGCGTGAGAAGGTCACCCGCCACGATGTGAAGGCTCGCATCGAGGAGTTCAATGCCTTGGCTGGCTATGAGCATGTGCACAAGGGCATGACCTCGCGCGATCTCACCGAGAACGTTGAGCAGCTCCAGGTGTTCCGCTCACTTGAACTCATTCATGGCAAGGCCGTGGCTGTGGTGTCTCGCCTGGCTGAGCACGCAGCTAATTACAAGACTCTCGTGATGGCGGGGCGTTCCCACAATGTGGCAGCCCAGGCCACCACTTTGGGCAAGCGCTTTGCTTCTGCTGCAGAAGAGATGCTGGTGGCTATCGAGCGAGTAGAAAACCTGCTCAGCCGCTACCCACTGCGCGGCATTAAAGGCCCGATGGGTACTGCTCAAGACATGCTGGATCTGCTCGGCGGCGACGAGGCCAAGCTCGCCTCCTTAGAAACGCAGATCGCTGATTATCTGGGCTTTGCCAATGTTTTCGATTCCGTTGGCCAGGTCTATCCGCGCTCCTTGGACTTCGATGCCGTCTCCTCCCTGGTGCAGTTGGGTGCAGGGCCGTCGAGCCTTGCCACCACCATTCGCCTGATGGCCGGCAACGAGACTGTGACGGAGGGCTTCAAGGAAGGCCAGGTGGGTTCCTCGGCCATGCCGCACAAGATGAATGCCCGCTCCTGCGAGCGCGTGGGCGGCATGCAGGTGATTCTGCGCGGTTACCTCACCATGTTGGCTGATCTTTCTGGCCAGCAGTGGAATGAGGGCGACGTGTTCTGCTCCGTGGTGCGCCGCGTGGCTTTGCCCGATGCCTTCTTCACCATCGACGGCATGTTTGAAACCTTCCTCACCGTCTTGGATGAGTTCGGTGCCTTCCCGGCCATGATCGACCGCGAGCTTGAGCGCTACCTGCCCTTCCTCGCCACCACCCGCATCCTCATGGCCGCGGTGCGCGCCGGTGTTGGACGTGAGACTGCTCACGAAGTGATCAAGGAAAATGCCGTGGCAGTGGCGCTGAACATGCGCGAAAACGGTGGGGAGCAGGAGCTCGTCGAAAAGCTGGCAGCAGATGAGCGTCTGCCTATGAATAAGGAAGAAATTGAGGCTGCGCTGGCAGATCGCCACGCCTTTATTGGTTCCGCCGAGTCCCAGGTGGATCGCGTCTTGGCGCGGGTGCGTGACCTGGTCAATCGCTACCCAGAGGCAGCTCAGTACACCCCCGGTGAGATCCTCTAGCCCTATGGCGGTGTGAATCAAGTTTCGTGCTGAGGGCGGGAGGTCTACACTTGGCCTTCATGCGCCCTCAGCTTTCTACTTACGCACATCTTTCCGCGGGCAAGGTTCGCGAAATGTACGAGATCGATGAGGACCGCCTGCTCATGGTGGTCTCCGATCGCATCTCCGCCTACGACCACATCCTGGATCCAGAGATCCCCGATAAGGGTCGCGTGCTCACCGCCATGAGCATGTACTTTTTCCACCACCTCGATTTCCCCAACCACCTCGCAGGGCCTATCGACGACCCCGCCATCCCCGAATCTGTGTTGGGGCGCGCCATGGTGTGCAAGAAGTTGAAGATGATCCCCTTCGAGTGCGTCGCCCGAGGCTACCTCACCGGCTCTGGCCTGAAGGAATATGAAGCCACCGGCTCGGTGTGCGGAGTCAAGCTGCCCGAGGGGCTGGAAGAGGCAAGCAAGCTGCCCGAGCCCATCTTCACCCCAGCCACCAAGGCTGAGCTGGGTGATCATGATGAAAACGTCAGCTTTGAATATGTTGCAGAAAAGCTAGGAGAAGCCCGCGCCAATGAGCTGCGCGAGGCCACCTTGGCCATCTACTCCAAGGCCGCCAAGCTCGCTGAGGAGCGCGGCATTATCTTGGCGGATACCAAGCTGGAATTTGGCATCGACGAAGACGGCACCCTAGTGCTTGCCGACGAAGTCCTCACCCCCGACAGCTCCCGCTACTGGCCAGCCGACGGCTACGAGCCCGGCCAGGTCCAACCAAGCTTTGATAAGCAATACGTGCGCAACTGGCTCACCAGCTCCAAGTCCGGGTGGGATATGAAATCCACCGCCACCCCGCCGCACCTGCCAGGTTCGGTGGTAGAGGCCACCCGCGAGCGCTACGTGGAAGCCTTTGAGCGCATCACCGGCAAGAAGTTCAATGAATGGATCGGTTGCTGCGTCTAAAAAACAACACAGCACTTTTCGTCCCGCCTCCTAGAAACGAGGCGGGACGTTTTTGTAGGTGCAGCACTCAAGCCCGGCACCCCCAGCAATCGGACCCCACTGGCTACGATGGTGCGCATGCTCAATCCACCCATTGCCCCCATCCATCCCAAGACCCGCACCCACCACGGCTTTGAGTTCGTGGATAACTACGAGTGGCTGCGTGACAAGGAATCGGATGAGACCATCCAGTACCTGGAGGCGGAAAACGCCTACACCGAGCAGGAAACCGAGCACCTGGCCACGCTTCGCAAGAACATCTTTGAAGAGATTAAGAAGCACACCAAGGAAACGGACATGTCCGTGCCGCAGCGCAAGGGCGCGTATTGGTATTACAGCCGCTCCGTGGAGGGCAAGAGCTATGGGCTTTCTTGCCGTGTTCCCGCTGAGCTGGGCACCTGGGTGCCACCGGTGATCGACGAGTCCACCCCGCCTGCCGATGAGCAGGTGCTGCTCGATTTGAACGAGCTCGCCGAAGGCCACGAGTTCTTCTCCCTCGGCGCGGCGTCGATAAGCGATTCAGGCAAGCTACTGGCTTATTCCACCGACACCTCCGGCGATGAGCGCTTCACCATCCGGATCAAAAACCTTGATAGCGGCGAGTTGCTTGTCGACGAAATCCCCGACGCCTTCTACGGTGCGACGTGGGCGGGGGAGGACTACCTGTTTTATCAACGCGTGGACGAGGCCTGGCGCCCGGATTCGGTGTGGCGCCATAAGCTCGGTACCCCTGTTGAGCAGGACGTATGTGTGTTCCGTGAAGAAGACGGGCGCTTCAACGTCGGCATCGGTGCCACACGCAGCGATCGCTTCCTCATGATCGAGGTGGCCTCCAAGATCACCTCTGAGGTGTGGGTGCTGGAGCAGACCAACCCCGAAGGTGAATTCGAGTGCGTGATTCCGCGTGAAAAGGGCAAGGAATACGACCTTGACCACGCAATCGTGGAAGGCGAGGACTTGTGGATTATTACCCACAACTTCTCCGGTCCGAACTTTGAGGTGGCCTGGGCGCCGCTGGATCGCCCCACCGAGATGACCACCCTGATCCCGCACCGCGATGACGTGCGCATCGAAGGCGTGGATACCTACCTCGGCCAAATCGTGGTGGGCTACCGTGCAGGCGCCATCGGGCGCGTTGCGGTGATGAAGCTGGATCCTGGCTTTAGCACCTTCGAGGAGCTCGAATTTGAAGAGGAGCTCTACTCCGTGGGCTCTTCCGGCAATCCCGAGTGGGACGCACCGGTGCTGCGCATGAGCTATGGCTCTTTCACCGTGCCGGGTGAAGTCTTTGACTATGAGGTAGCCACCGGCAAACGCACCGTGCTCAAAGAGCGCGAGGTGTATCACTACAACGCCGATGATTATGTAGCCACCCGCCTGTGGGCGCAGGCCGAAGACGGCATCCGCATCCCGATCTCCCTGGTGCACCGCAAGGACCTGGTTATAAGCAAACCCAACCCCACCTTGCTCTATGGCTATGGCTCCTATGAGATGAGCATTGATCCGGGCTTTTCTGTGGCGCGCCTTTCGCTGATGGATCGCGGCATGATCTTCGCCGTGGCCCATGTGCGCGGCGGTGGCGAGATGGGCCGCGGCTGGTACGACACGGGCAAGACCGTGACCAAGAAGAACACCTTCACCGACTTCATTGCCGTGGCAGATCACCTGATCAAACGTGGTGTGACCACACCAGAGCAGCTTGTGGCCGAGGGAGGCTCTGCAGGCGGCATGCTCGTTGGTGCCGTGGCCAACCTTGCCGGGGATCGCTTCAAGGCCATCGAGGCCGTGGTGCCCTTCGTGGATCCGCTGACCTCCATGCTCATGCCCGAGCTTCCACTCACGATCACCGAGTGGGACGAGTGGGGCGATCCGCTGCACGAGCAGGAGGTCTATGAGTACATGGCCTCCTACGCGCCCTATGAAAACGTCGAGGCCAAGGATTACCCCAATATCTTGGCAGTCACCTCACTCAATGACACGCGCGTGCTCTACGTGGAGCCGGCCAAGTGGATTGCCAAGCTGCGTGCCACTGCCACTGGTGGGCAATTCCTGCTCAAGACAGAGATGGTGGCAGGCCACGGTGGTGTGTCTGGCCGCTATGAAAAGTGGCACCAAACCGCATTCGAGTACGCATGGCTTGCCAATCAGGCTGCGGGCGTGCGCGAATAACGGCAAAGTAGGGGATATGAATTTCTTTGATATCCCCATCACCTATGCCGATGGCCGTGACTCCACCATGGCCGACTTCCAAGGCCACTGCCTGCTCATTGTCAATACCGCCTCGAAGTGCGGCTACACGGAGCAGTTGGAAACCTTAGAAGAACTCTTCCAGGACTATATGCAGCGCGGCCTGTTCGTTATTGGTGTGCCAAGCGATGACTTCCAAGAAGAGCCTTTGAGCGACAAGCAGATTGCCAAGGAGTACGCCAACTATGGTGTGAGCTTCCCGCTGCTGGCCAAAGGCTCTTTGGATACCGCGCTGTATAGCTACCTCATTGGCGATGGCCCTGGGATTGAGTGGAACTTTGAAAAGTTCGTGGTCTCACCCGAGGGGAAGGTGGTTGGGCGTTTTGCCCCCAGCCTGGAGCCGGATGAGATGAAGGTGATCGAGGTGCTCGAAGAGCATCTTCCGGTATAACAACAACAAACTGGGCAGTCTTTCGACTGCCCAGTTTGCGTAACCCTCTATCTCAAAAGGAAGATGCCTCATACCAATCGGCGGCTGGCTTCCCACACTCATTACGGGCTTAGCCCCTCAACCAAGTCGTTCCCGCAATGCCCTCATGGTGGGAAAACCTCTGGTATAACGTGTCCCTCAACGTGTTATACCGCGTCTCGCCGTTGGCAATTTCCGGAACTAGCGGTACAGAGTCTCGATCCTGCTAGCCGGATGAAGCGGCGAAGCTATCAAACAACCCTCTCCTTCCACATCGGTTTTGTTCCTATCGAGTCGGTCTGTATCTGACCGGCTGATGCACCCAAGTTTGGCACGGGTAATCACGCCCGGCAAGGGTGGTGTTTAGCGCTTTGACCTGCATAAATGCTGAACCTGAAGAATAGCTGGGAATCGTTGATATTTCCTGATTTACCCGCTTGAGCAGCAGCGATGAGGATGTGCATGTGCCTAAAAGGTGATGGTTGAACAAAAGTTTAAAGCTAGCTGGCAGTTTGTTTCTACTTGGCGCAAAGCCGCAAACGTGCAGTTCAAGCGCCCTGCTGCGCGGTTGGGGGTAGTGCAGGCTTTGAGCTTGGATACTTCACGGGGCGCACAGGTAACGTGTGTGGCGATGCGCCTAGATCTAAGGCGATCGCCGTCAACACTGACACTCACCATCCTTAAAGGGAGCTTTATCAACGTGGCCCGTGTAGTTGTGAACGTGATGCCCAAGGCGGAAATCCTCGACCCCCAAGGTCAGGCCGTCGTTCGTGCGCTTGGACGCCTCGGTGTTGAGGGGGTGGCCGATGTGCGTCAAGGCAAGCGCTTCGAAATCGAAGTCGATGATGCCGTGACTCGCGCAGATATTGAAAAGATGGCCGAGACCCTGCTTGCCAACACCGTGATTGAAAACTTCGACGTGATCTTCGAGGCGGCCGAATGAGCGCCAGGATCGGAGTAATCACCTTTCCAGGAACGCTTGACGACGTAGACGCTGCCCGTGCGGCCCGTCTCGCAGGTGCCGAAGCCGTCTCGCTTTGGCACGCCGATGAAGATCTCAAGCAGGTCGACGCCGTGGTCGTACCCGGAGGCTTCTCCTACGGAGATTACCTGCGCACCGGCGCCATCTCTGCGCTGGCACCAGTGATGCGATCCGTGATCGACGCAGCGCATAAGGGCATGCCGGTGCTGGGCATTTGCAATGGCTTCCAGATCCTTACCGAGGCCCACCTGTTGCCAGGCGCCCTGACTCGTAACCAAGGCCTGCACTTCCACTGCGTGGATACCCACCTGGTGGTGGAAAACAACACCACCGCGTGGACGAATACCTGCAGCGCTGGAGAGAAAATCTACATCCCCTCCAAGCATGGTGAGGGACGCTTCCAGGCGGATGCGGGGACCGTCGAAAAGCTTGAAGGCGAAGGTCGAGTGGTGTTCCGCTATACCGAAAACTTCAATGGATCCGTCAACGGGATCGCCGGAATTAGCAATGAAACCGGCCGAGTAGTCGGTTTGATGCCCCACCCAGAACACGCCGTGGAAACGCTGACCGGCCCTTCAGTTGATGGGCTCAAACTCTTCGTTTCTGCCATCGGCTCGATCGCGGCATAGGGAAGTACTGCTATGACTCACACTTTTAACGACACGGTCGAGGCGGCACAGGCCCACCCCGATCTAGAACAGCCCTACCTTTCGCTTGGGCTCAAAGACGATGAATACGCCCGCATCAAGGAGATCCTCGGCCGCAGGCCCACCGACGCCGAGCTGGCCATGTACTCGGTGATGTGGTCGGAACACTGCTCCTATAAATCCTCCAAGGTGCACCTGCGCTACTTCGGTGAAACCACCACCGAGGAGATGGGTTCGAAGATCCTCGCCGGTATTGGCGAAAACGCAGGCGTGGTGGATATTGGCGATGGCAACGCGGTGACCTTCCGCGTGGAATCCCACAACCACCCCTCCTTCGTGGAACCCCACCAAGGTGCCGCCACCGGCATCGGCGGCATCGTGCGCGACATCATGGCCATGGGCGCACGCCCCATCGCGGTGATGGACCAACTGCGTTTCGGTCCTGCCGATGCCCCCGATACCTCCCGCGTACTACCCGGTGTGGTGGATGGCATTTCCCACTACGGCAACTGCCTGGGTCTGCCCAATATCGGCGGCGAAACCGTCTTCGATGCCTCCTATGCCGGCAACCCGCTGGTTAATGCCCTGTGCGTGGGCACGCTGAAGGTAGAAGACCTCAAACTCGCCTTCGCCTCTGGCCTTGGCAATAAGGTCATGCTCTTTGGTTCGCGCACCGGCCTCGACGGCATCGGTGGTGTATCCGTGCTGGCCTCCGATAGCTTCGAAGACGGCGCAGAGCGCAAACTTCCAGCCGTGCAGGTGGGCGACCCCTTTGCAGAAAAGGTCCTCATCGAATGCTGCCTCGACCTCTACAAAGCAGGCGTTGTGGTTGGTATTCAGGATCTCGGCGGCGCCGGCCTTGCCTGCGCTACCTCCGAGCTTGCAGCAGCAGGCGATGGCGGCATGGAAATCAACCTCGATGCCGTGCCGCTGCGTGCTGCCAATATGACGGCCGCAGAGATCCTTTCTTCTGAATCCCAAGAACGCATGTGTGCCGTGGTGCGCCCCGAAGATGTGGAGCGCTTCAAGGAAATCTGCGCCCACTGGGATGTCACCTGCGCCGAAATCGGCGAGGTAACCGATGGTCAGCACCTGCTCATCCGCCACCGCGGCGAGCTCGTGGTGGATGCACCCGCGCACACCATCGCCCATGAAGGCCCCGTCTACGAGCGCCCCTTCGCGCGCCCCGAATGGCAAGACCAGCTCCAGCAGCTCCAGCCCATGCCAAGGCCAAGCAGTGCCGAGGAATTGCGCGTGGCGCTGCTGAAGATGGTGGCTTCTCCCGCACTGTGCTCCAGGGAGTTCATTACCAACCAGTACGACCGCTACGTGCGCGGCAATACCGTCAAGGCACAGCATGCCGATGCCGGTGTGCTGCGCATCGATGAAGCAACCGGCCGTGGCGTTGCCGTATCGGCCGATGCCTCCGGGCGCTACACCAAGCTCGACCCGAACATGGGTGCCCGCCTGGCGCTGGCAGAGGCCTACCGCAACGTCGCGGTCAGTGGCGCACGCCCCATCGCGGTGACCAACTGCCTGAACTTTGGTTCGCCCGAAGATCCCGGCGTGATGTGGCAATTCCGCGAGGCCGTGCATGGTCTTGCCGATGGCGCCAAGGAACTCGGCATTCCCGTTTCCGGCGGCAATGTGTCCTTCTACAACCAGACCGGCGAAGAAGCCATCTTGCCCACCCCTGTCGTTGGTGTGCTCGGTGTGATCGACAACGTTGAACACGCCATCGCCCACGACCTCGGCTCTGAACAAGACGAGGTGCTCTTCGTACTGGGTGAAACCCGCGATGAGCTCGGCGGCTCCATCTGGCAAGACGTCTCCGGCGCAGGGCTTTCCGGTTTGCCTCCGCAGGTAGACCTTGGCAATGAGCAGCGCCTGGCGGAATTCTTTGTGGGCAATACCGCCTTAACGGCCGCCCATGACGTTTCCGAGGGTGGCTTGGCCCAGACGCTGGTAGAGATGGCGATTCGTTCCGGCGGCGGCCTCGACGTGGATCTCTCAGCCGTGCACGAGGATGCCTTCGTGGCGATGTTCTCCGAGTCGGCATCGCGCGCAGTGATCGCTACCACCGCCGATCGCGTGGCGGAAGTAGAAGAGCGCGCACAGGCATGTGGCGTGCCCATTGCTCGCATTGGCAACACCACTGCCTCGCGCACCTTGAAACTTGGCAATGCTGCCGTGAGCTTCGAGGAATCCTTAGATGAGCTCGAAGCCACCTGGAAAGCCACCCTGCCTGGGCTTTTCGGACACGCCGTTGGTGCTAACTCCGTAGTGGAGTAGGAAGTGGCGTAGCGCCGTAGTCGCAATACCCCGGTGGTGTAAAGGCCTGCATGGCCTGAAGCGTCACCGGGGTTTCGCATGCGTGGCAACATAGAACCTATGCTGCTTGCAGCAAGGTGTCGATTAATCAAAAGGAGCCATGGATGGGTCGCAAGAACGCACCCCACACCACATTGGAAGAACGCGTGATTGAGCGGCGCCTCCTGCTGGCCGACCGCGGCGTTCGTCCGCTGATTCGTGGATGGTTTCACTTCTTCGCCTCATTGGCCTCGATCATCTCCGGTTCGGTGCTTTCTACCATCGCCTGGATCAAGCTGCCGCCGCTGCAAGCCTTTGGCGTGACCGTCTACGCCATTGGTGTGCTGGTGTTATTTGGTGTGTCTGCCGCCTATCACCGCGGGCCGTGGCGTTCCAGCAAAACCGTGAAGTGGTGGCGAAGGGCAGACCACGCCACGATCGCGGTGTTTATCGCTGCAACCTATACGCCCCTATGCTTGATCGCCCTGCCGGGAACACCGGGGCTGATCATGCTGCTCATCGCCTGGATCGGTGCACTGGCCGGTGTGGTGATGAACCTGGTGTGGATCGACCACCCGCGCTGGCTGGCCGTTGCCGTGTACCTAGTGCTGGGATGGCTCATCGTGCCCTTGATCCCGCAACTGTGGAGCAATATCGGCCACCTCGTGGTGTGGCTGCTGCTTGCCGGCGGCTTGGTCTACACCGTGGGCGCTGTGGTGTATGGGTTGCGCTGGCCTGGGCGCAACGCCAAGATCTACGGCTATCACGAGCATTTTCACACCGCCACCATCATCGCGGCGGCCTTGCACTTTGTAGCCATCTGGATGGTGGTTGGTGCCGTTACCTCCTAAAAGGGTAGCGGTAGTTATCAGCGCCGCGTTTTCGTTGCTGCAGCCTTCACACGCCCGGTTACTCCAGGGGAGTAGCTGGGCCTGTTTTTGTGGGTGGGGCAAGTCGGGGGTGGGTCGAGTTTATTAGGTGAGGGTTTCCTAATCCATGCGCTACATTAGATACGGAAATACTCGTTAGTAACTGGATTGAGGCTGCCCATGTCCCCTGCGCTTCCAATGGATCAGCGTCCCACCGAATCCGTGCCCGGCCACTGGCTACTCGCACGCCTAGGCAAGCGCGTGCTACGCCCCGGAGGCCTAGAGCTCACCACCGCCCTCCTTGATGCCGCACAGCTTCAAGGCAAAAAGGTCGCGGAATTTGCCCCCGGTATTGGTAAGACCGCCAAGCTGATCCTGCAACGCCACCCGGCAAGCTATATCGGCATCGATGAAGATCCCCAAGCAGTGGTGCTGAGCCAAGAAGCCATCGGTGATCAAGGCCAGATCCGCCAAGCCCAAGCCCAGGCCACCGGGCTTGAAAGCGAGAGCCTGGAAGTAGTGGTGGGCGAAGCCATGCTCACCATGCAAGGCGCAAAAGGCAAAAGCGCGATTATCAACGAGGCGTATCGGGTGCTCGAACCCGGCGGAAGGTATTGCATTCACGAGCTTTCCTTGCGCCCCGATGGCATTGCAGAGGAGATCAAGCAGGAAATTTCCAAAGCACTTGCCCGAAGCATCCATGTCAATGCCCGACCCCTTACGCAGTCTGAATGGCAAGCGGCGCTTGAGCAGGCCGGATTCAAGGTCATCAGCGTCAAACACGCCGGGATGGAATTGCTCGATCTCAAGCGCAACATCGACGATGAAGGGATCGCTGGAACCGCCAAGATCCTGTTCAACCTCCTGCGCATGCCAGCGGCCAGGAAACGCGTGATGGCCATGCGCAAGGTATTCCACCAGTACTCCGACTCATTGGCAGCCATTGCGATTGTGGCGGAGAAGCCAGCATGAAATCCGGCCAACAGTTTTCTCGCCAGCAGCTTTTGAGCACCGTGATCACCTCGGCTGTGGTCTCCTTCGTGGTAGCTGCCTTGCTGATCACCCTGGCGGTCCAAGCCCTACAGCGCGAAGATCGCACCAGCTTGCAGGCAGATTCGAGCGTTGCCACCCAAAGCGAGGCAACAACGCAAAGCGCGCAACAAACCGCAGAGGCCGAAACGAGCACCAAGCCTGAGCCTTCGAGTAGCACCGAGGCGCCGGAATCCGAGCAGGCCTTGGCCGCGGCCACCCCAACCACCGCGGCCACCCCCACCGCCGCGGCCACCCCGACCCCCGAAGCAACCCCGACCACCCAAGCAGACCCAGGCGCTGGGGAAAGCGAGGACGCACCCACCGCAGCCCAAACAGCGCGAGGCTGGCAACCAACAACGCCACTGCCTGCTAATTTCCGGGTCACCAACCCCAATCCCAGCCTGGATGAGCTCAATGCGATCATCCACTTTCTTGTGGCCACACCTGCTAGTGATGAGGCCAAAGCTGCGAACCTTGAAGGTGGGCGTGCCGCGGTGATGATCCCTCAAACGGTGTATCGCCTGGGGCTGTTCCGCGCACCCCTTGGCTGGAAGGAAGTTACCGGCCCGCTCGAACTTGGCCAGGATAGAGCAGTGGCCACACTGATTTCCGAGTCGGCTGGGCGCCCCGGCGTGCATACCCGAATCCAGTTTGTGTACCGCGATGGCAATTGGCGCTTGGCTAATGCCTCGATCTGCGAAGGCGTGCGCACCGTCGGATTGCCTTTGGAATGCCCCGCATGACGCCCGCGATCGAAGTAGAGCACCTGCAATGCAGCTTCGGCGCCAAGGTCATTTTCCAAGACCTCAACTTGCGCATCAATCAGGGCAGTACTTGTGCGCTGCTCGGGGCCAATGGCGTTGGCAAAACCACACTGCTGGCCATGCTCGCCGGCGCTTTGGAGCCAAGTGCAGGCACCATCCACATCGATGGATATAACCCAAGAAAGTTTGCACAACCGTTGCATCAGGTGGGTTTCCATTTCGATGTCGCAGCCTTACACCCCCACCACAGCCCGCGCCGGCATTTGCAGTGGATGGCGACCGCGCTGGGCGTCGACAAGCAAAGAGTAGACATGCTCATCCACCACGCCGGCTTGGAGGCCTTTGCGCAGCGTCGCCTCAAGCATTGTTCGCTGGGTATTCGCCAAAGAACCGGCATTGCCTCAGCGATGCTGGCCGATCCTCCGATTTTGCTTTTCGACGAACCCCTCAACGGCCTCGACCTCCAAGGCATCCTGTGGTTTCGCGGGCTGCTCGATACCTGGCGCGCGGAAGCAAAAACGGTGGTCTTATCCACCCACGACCTGCCAGAAGCCCAGCGCAGCGTGGATCAGGTGTGCATTATTGCCGACAAGCAGGTGCGCCTTCAGGCCGGCATGGAGCAGGTCTTAGCTACTTTTGGTGGGCTTGAGCCGGCCATGATTGCGCACATCCCAGAACTGGCGGGGAGGTAGCCCATGCATACGTTGATCCGCAATGTTCGCGCCGAGGCCATACGCCTTTCAGGGCTTGGGCCTTGGCTGTGCTGGGTACTGCCCCTAGCAGTATTCGCCCCTTTGCTAATCACCTTCGCGGTGGCCGCGGTTGCCAGCCGCATTGCTGCTGAAAGCTCGATCTTAAAAGTCCAGGGAGTCACAAGCGATAACGCCGCCTACTGGGTGGTGCATCTAGGCGTGTTGATCTGCGTGATCGGTGCGGCCCTGGCCCAAACCAGCACCACCCAATTAGCACCCGTCGCGCTGCTACACCAACGCCTCCAGCCTCACAGCCTGCACATCCTTTTCGCCCGGTGGTTGCTCTGCGGTGCGGTGGCCTGCATGGTGGTGTGGCTTGATATCTTCCTCTTGCTCGTACTGCTGCCCCAAGCATTCGGGCAGGTATATGCCGGGGTAGATCTCTTTTCTTTCACCGGCGCGCGCCTGCTGTGGGCAGGCCCTGTCTGGGCGTGGATTGCTAGCGGCTTTGGCATTGGCCTCGGTGCGGTGCTGCGCACCCCTGCTGCCATCATCGCGGTGCTCAGCGTGTGGGCGCTATTGATAGAAAACGCCATCGCCTTGCTTCCACACGGCGGCACACTGCTGCAATTCATGCCCTTTATCAACGGCACCTTCGCCACGGGGCAGGCAGTAGCCATCGAACCCGGATGGGGCCAAAACGGCGCACTGCTGTATGTTGCCATCCTGGCGCTGGGCGTGGTGTTCTTAGGTGCATTGGTGAGCAAACGTAACTACTAGCACCTGCGGCAGATAGAATCACCGCTTGTGAATTCCTTGCGCTATAAGCTGTCCACCCTGGCCCAAACCTTCTGGTTTATCCCAGCGGTCCTCGTCGTTTTCTCCATCGTCTTGGCCCAGTTTTTGATCTGGCTGGAATTGCGATTCGGCGTTCCAAGCCAGCTCAGCTTCATCTACCAGGGTGGCGAATCGGGCGCGCGCAGCCTGCTCAGCTCCATCACCACCGCCAGCATCGGTGTGGCAGGCACCATGTTCTCCATTACCATCGCCGCACTTTCTTCTGTGGTGTCAACGATGGGCCCGCGGCTTTTGCACAGCTTTTTGCAAGACCGCGGCATCAAACTCACCCTCGGTATCTTCGTTGCCACCTTCGCCTTCGCACTGTTCTCCCTGCGCTCCATTAGTGCAGGTGAAGAAGGTGAAAGCGTGTTCGTTCCGCACTATAACGTCACCGTGGTCATGATCTATGCCACCTTGTATATCGCCGCAGTGGTGTACTACATCGGGCACATGGCCGGCAGTATCTCCATGACGCGGGTAGTGAATTTGCTTGCCGACGACCTCAGTGACGCATTGCAAAAGGGCACCGAAGAGGCAGAACAGCAGCGCCAATTCACCATGCCTCCCGAGGGCTACTTCTTAGCAGCACAGCCACTGCATGCAGATCGTGGAGGCTATGTGCAGTACGTGGATTATCAAGGGCTGGCCAAAGCAGCCGAGCACCACGAGGCCGCGATCGAATTATTAGTGCGCCCCGGCACCCATGTCACCAGGGGAGATCTGTTGGCGCGTTGTGTGCCCGAGCGTTTCGATATTGATGAATACCTCATCATTGGCAATACCCGAAGCGATAAACAAGACATGGAGTTTTCGGTGCGCCAACTGCTAGAAGTGGCTGTGCGTGCTCTAAGCCCAGGCACCAATGATCCTTTTACCGCCATGGACGTGGTTGATCGCTTTGCTGAGGTCTTAAGCCAATTACAAGATCGTTCCTTGCCCCAGGGGGTGATCGAGCGCGATCACACCATTCGTGTGCTGCACGACGTCACCACCTATGAGGGGCTGGTAGATGAGATGTTTGTGCAAATCCGCCAGAACGCCAAGGGCACGGTCGCGGTGTATATGCGCATGCTTGAGGCCTTGAGCAAGGTGGTGGATACCACCACCCGCCCAGATCGCTGCGAGGTGCTCAAACGCCACGCCGATTTGATCATGAGTGATGCAGGCGAGCTCGTTACTACCTCTTCAGATCTGCGAGCCCTTGAGCAGCGCTATCAACGTTTTATTGAGCTCATGGAGCAAAACGTTCGCGATTAATCAACCTGCTGGTAGCCGCTGCGCGAAATCAAAGGCAACGGCGAGTACTTGGCTCGAAGTTCGCGCAACGTATTGGCGTGCTGCGCCAGGCGCTGATCTTCCACTGTTCTGGGGCTAAATTGCCGTGCCGGCAGCGGGTGGCCATCAATATCCATGCCAATGTAGGTCACCGTGGCGTGGATGGCCGTCTGTAATGCATCGCGGCCACCTTTGGGGTCGCCTGCGCGCACATGGATGGAGGTTTGCATTGAGCGGGCATCGGTGCGCATCAAACGCGCATCCACCTCGATCAGATCGCCAATGGAGATGGGGCGATAAAAGCGAATACCTCCGGCGTAGACGGCCACGGTGTGTTCGCCCGACCACTCCATGGTGCAGGCGGTGCCGGCCTCATCGATCCATTCCATCGCTGTGCCTCCGTGGACATTGCCGCCCCAGTTGACGTCGGTAGGCTTAGCCAAGAAACGGTTGACCAGCCTTGGGGCTTCTGAAGGGCCATCATAGGTTTGCTTATCCATCTCCTCTTCGATGGCTTTGCGCAGCTCAATGCGAGACTCCGCCGCATTGTGCACATCCATATCCTCTTTCGAGCTCGGCTCGTACTTCGGCACCCGCACCGGCTTGCCGCTTTCAGGATCCTTTGCCACGAAAATGACCAAGCAATCGCAGGCGCGAGTAAAGACGCCTTCGCGCGGATCTGCAGAAAGCACCTCATTCACGATGTGCATAGAAGACGTCCCCGTCATCGCAATTCTGGAACGCACCTCCACCATGTCGCCCGACTTAATGGGGCGGGTGAAGTGAATGTGGCCAACATAGGCGGTTACGCAATAGGTGCCCGACCACTGCACAGCGCAGGCATAGGCTGCCTTGTCAATCCATTCAAGGAGCCTGCCGCCACCAACGCCGTGGCTTCCGGCCATGATGATATCGGTAGGGGCGGCAAGAAAACGGAGAGTCACCGAGGATTTGCTCATGGCGAAACTTTAGCAATTACACCCCTGACTTACACTCAAGCCCATGGCACGCATCGACCCTGCTGAAACCCGCAACGCAGTGCTCGCACTGGCACCCTGGCTCCGTTTCGAGCACCAAGCTGCACCCTCGCGCCAAGCACTGGCCAAGGCGGTGCGTTTAAGCGCACGCCTGATGGCCCAAGAAAGCCCCGGACATTCCGTAGAGGTGCGCGTACCTCCCTTCGTGGCGGTGCAGTGCATCGAAGGGCCCAGGCATACACGAGGCACCCCTCCGAACGTGGTGGAATGTGACCCGCGCACCTGGTTGCAGCTCGTGACAGGAATCAAGACCTGGCAAGACGCAGCAATAGAAGCCTCAGGCACACGCGCTGGGGAAGTGGCATCACTGCTGCCGCTGATCCCCCTTGACTAGTGGCCAAGGAAAGGCGAATGCGTCAGCGGCGCCGGGGGTGATCACCCCAACATGGGGCGAGAATCCAGGGTGGTGGGCTAGCATGGCTGCGTGGCAAATACACAAGCGCCTCAAGGTAGTACCCCTGCCCCGTTCGACGATCAAGGCGAACAATCGCCCCGCGAGGAATGCGGCGTATTCGGAGTATGGGCCCCCGGCGAAGAAGTTTCTAAGCTGACCTATTTCGGACTATTCGCTTTGCAACACCGTGGCCAAGAAGCCGCCGGTATTGCTGTCGGCGACGGCGATCAAGTGGTGGTGTTTAAAGATCTTGGGCTCGTCAGCCAAGTCTTTGATGAGCCAACCTTAGAATCCTTGCGTGGCGACGTAGGCATCGGCCATACCCGCTACTCCACAGCAGGTGGCGTGACCTGGGAAAATTCCCAGCCCATGTTCCGCGTGGCTCCCGATGGCACCGACGTGGCCCTTTGCCACAACGGCAACCTGGTCAATTTTCTTGAGCTTCTCGACGAAGCCGCTGAAAAAGACCTCGTGCGCAAAGAAGAGGCGCCATCTGACTCCGATGTGATGACGGCGCTGCTATCGCACGACATCCACGATGGCCACACCCTCCTCGATGCAGCCCGCGGCCTCTTGCCGCGCATCAGAGGTGCCTTCTGCCTCACCTTCACCGATGGCCACACCCTGTATGCAGCGCGTGATCCTTGGGGTATTCGCCCGCTCGTGCTTGGCCGCCTCGATGGGGGCTGGACCGTGGCGTCTGAAACCTGTGCCTTGGATATTGTGGGCGCTTCTTTTGTGCGTGAGATCGAACCCGGAGAACTCGTCGCCATTGATGGCTCGGGGGTGCGCTCGGAGCGCTTTGCCGAAGAAGACCGCAAGACCTGCGTGTTTGAATACGTCTACCTGGCTCGCCCAGACTCCACCATTCATAACCGCAACGTCAATGCCACCCGCCTAGAAATCGGGCGAAAGCTCGCCCGCGAATTCCCAGCGGATGCAGATCTGGTGATCCCCGTACCGGAATCGGGCAACCCGGCTGCCGTGGGATACGCCCAAGAATCAGGCATCCCCTTCGGCCAAGGGCTGGTGAAAAACGCCTATGTGGGGCGCACCTTTATCCAGCCTTCTCAAACACTGCGCCAGCTTGGTATCCGCCTCAAGCTCAACCCGCTGCGCGAGGTGATCCAAGGCAAACGCCTGGTGGTGGTAGACGATTCCATCGTCCGCGGCAATACCCAACGCGCACTGATCCGCATGCTGCGTGAGGCAGGTGCCAAGGAAGTGCACGTGCGCATCGCCTCCCCGCCGGTGAAGTGGCCTTGTTTTTATGGCATCGACTTTGCAAGCCCCGGCGAGCTCATTGCCAATGCCGTAACCGGCGACAATGAAGAAGAAATGGCCGCGCAAGTCAGCACCGCCATCGGTGCCGATACCATCGGATACGTCTCCACCGAGGCCATGATCGAAGCCACCGAACAACCCGCAAAAGAACTCTGCGCCGCCTGCTTTGATGGGCACTATCCCATCGGGATGCCCAAGGGCAACAAAAACGCAGAACTCGTTTCTGCCATGCAGCGCGGATCCTGCGGCGGCAAAGACTAGCGCCTAGGCCAAAGACCACCACACCAATCCAACACCCAAGGAAGTAGCACCATGACCGAAGATGTTTCCTACGCCGCAGCCGGCGTCGATATCGAAGCTGGCGATCGCGCAGTCGAACTCTTCGCGCCGCACGCCAAGCGCGCCACCCGCCCCGAGGTACGCGGCGGACTCGGAGGCTTTGCAGGGCTGTTTGCACTGGGCAAGTACCGTGAGCCCCTCCTTGCCGCCGGCTCCGATGGCGTGGGCACCAAATTAGCCATTGCCCAAGCCATGGATAAACACGACACCATCGGCATCGACCTGGTGGCCATGTGCGTGGATGATCTGGTGGTATGCGGTGCAGAGCCACTGTTTTTGCAGGACTACATCGCCATCGGCAAAGTGGTGCCCGAGCACGTTGCTGAGATTGTCAAAGGCATTGCAGAAGGCTGCGTGCAGGCAGGGTGCGCCCTGCTCGGCGGTGAAACCGCCGAACACCCGGGTGTGATGGAACCGGGCGAATACGACGTATCAGCCACCGCCGTGGGCGTGGTTGAAGCCGATGAGCTGCTCGGACCAGACCGCGTGCGCAAAGGTGATGTGGTGATCGCCATGGCATCGTCTGGCCTGCACTCCAATGGCTACTCCCTGGCACGCCACGTGCTGCTAGAAAAAGCAGGGCTGCCGCTGGATAAAGAGATGGAAGAACTCGACCGCCCCCTCGGTGAAGAACTGCTCGAGCCCACCCGAATCTACGCCAAAGATTGCCTCGCGCTGGCCGATGAATGCGAAGTGCACACCTTCTGCCACGTCACCGGCGGTGGTTTGGCCGGCAACTTAGAGCGCGTGATCCCAGAAGGCCTGCGCGCCGAGCTGTCTCGCGCCACCTGGACTCCGGGCCCGATTTTCCGCACCATCCAATCAGTAGGCCAGGTGCCACTGTCAGAGATGGAAAAGACCTTCAACATGGGTGTGGGCATGGTGGCCGTGGTGGCATCGAAGGATCGCGACCGCGCCCTGGCCATGCTCACCGCCCGCCACATCGACGCCTGGGAGCTAGGAACCATCGTGGCTGCCGAAGAAGGCGAAGCCTCCGTGGAACTCAGCGGCACCCACCCCGGCTACTAATCGTTTTCGGGCACGAGAAAAAGGGGAAGCGGCTCAACGCTGCTTCCCCTTTCAAGCGCCTGCCCACTTAGAGCGGGCATGAACGACTAGTCGCGCCAGTCGTAGTCCGAGTAGTCGTCTTCACGATCTTCATCTCGTGACTTGCCCGCAAGTTCTCGCTGCAGCCGCTCCAAGTCCATCTCTGGAGTGTTGTACTTCAGCTGGCGTGCAACCTTGGTCTGCTTAGCCTTCGCGCGTCCGCGACCCATGGCATGACCCCCTTGGAGTAACTTCGATCGGCCCACGGAATTCACCGGGGCCGCTCGCAATCTTGTGCTGTTTTATCTATTCCTAAATGACACAATAGCCCGAAAGGTAGGCATTTGTCGCGCCGGGGTCTGTGAGCAGCACATTTAGCTCACCATAAATGGGGCTACTTGCCCTGGAGGCGCTCAATTGCCTGACGCCCCGCAGGCGTTGCTTCCTCTTTGGGGATCGAATCAGGATCCACCGCCACAGCTACATCTCCCGCCTGCAAATCCTTACGCTGCACCGCGCTGCGCTTGAGCAAGCCCAAGGCAATCGGGCCAAATTCATGATCATGCACCACAGTGCCAACCCGGCCCAAGGCCCGGCTGCTGCCTGCAGCCGTGATCGCATCGCCAGGCACGGGCAAGGTTGGTGCCGAGCCATCGAGATGCAAGAGCACCAGCACCCTAGGCGAACGCCCCAAGTTTTCCACGCGCGCCACCGTTTCCTGGCCGCGATAACAGCCCTTGTGCAGATGCACCCCGTGGTTGAGCAGCGATGAAGACTCATGAGGAATGGACTTGCTATCCAAATCCAAATGCCGCACGGGGGCGAGCGCGCGAACACGTTCTGCCTGATAGGCCATGAGCCCCACGGCCTGGGCACCCTGGGCAATCAACTCGCCGGCGACTTCAAGCACATCCTCGCGAGGCACGAGCAAATCCATGCTCGGCACTGCCAGCAGATCCATACGGCGATAGGGCACAGCAGGCTCAACCTCTGGGAGCACACCAGCCAAGGTGAGCACGGCAATATCGGGAGTGCTGATCTCCACCTTGGACCAAAACACCATCTTGTTCAGGTAATCGAGCAGGCCATCAAAATCTTCCGGCTCGCAATCCAAATAGATCGTGTTCTCCCACACCAGCACATCCATCTGGTGCAGTACACGGCCTTGGGCATCGAGGTCTAAGGCTTGAGCACCAAAGGGGACGGGGGCGTCGACAAGCTTTTGGGAAAGCAGATTATTAAGAAAACTCGGGCCATCTTCACCCTCGACGGCAATCACACGCCTATGAGATCGATCCACCAAGGCCAGCGAGGTTTCAAAGGCGCGCTGTTCTCCAAGCGGATTGCCATAATGCCACGCCACGCCCGCAACGGCGATCGGATCATCGCCGGGATCGCACTCGGTGGCGCCGGGGAGATTCAGCAAGGGAGAAGACACATGATTTTGCTGCACATTTTTCATCCTACTGGGCTTTTTTAGCATCCGCGTTGGGCATAATAAAGATATGGCAGCACCAACGCGCACACCTGCGCCGCAACCGATCATCATCGCCGTCGAACCATTCGGTGGCTCCATCCGTAACCACAGCCCACTGCTGCCACTGGTGTACTGGGACGATGCAGCCGTAACCAGGGGCGATGGGGTCTTTGAAACGCTGCTGCTGCACAAGGGCAAACCTTGCCTTATCGACGAACACCTCCAGCGCTTCCAACGCTCAGCGAAACTGCTGGACCTCCCAGAACCCAAAGCAGAGGATTGGCGCAAAGCCACCGCCATGGCCGCCGAACAATGGGCCGAAAAAACCGAGCGCGACGCCAAACTGGTCTGGACCTACACCAGGGGCAGGCCAACCAGGGACCCACAACAGCCACACCCCACCGCGTGGCTAAGCGTGACCGCGATTGACGATGCAGTGCTGCGCCAAAGAGAAGAAGGCGTGAAAGTGCTCAGCGCCCCGCGCGGCTATGTGCTGCACACAGACGATGGCCAAGAAGGCGCCCAGGCCGCCCCGTGGCTCGTAGTAGGAGCAAAAACGCTGAACTACGCCACCAATATGGCAGCGCTGCGGTGGGCGCATGGCCAAGGCTTTGATGATGTGATCTTTACCGAAGGCGAAAAAGTGCTCGAAGGGGCCACCTCCACGGTGGTGACGGTGCGGGGCAATAAGCTGCGCACCCCCTTAGCCGAGGGGATCTTGGCGGGAACCACCCAGGCCGCGGTCTTTGCTCATGCAGAAGCTCAAGGCTGGAACTGCAAAGCCAAGCCCATGGACTTGGAATACCTCTGCCACAAGGCCGATAGCGTGTGGCTTTTAAGCTCAGTGCGCATGGCCACCAGGGTGCGGCGCATCAACGATATAAAGCTGCCCAAGCCGGACAACGAGGCAGAGCTCCAAGCACTGTTCCAGGCCGCGCTGGGTGCTTAAGAGCGCTGGGCGAGCTAAAAAAAGCCCCGCAGGTGCAGCAACATATTCACTGCGCCCGCGGGGTGCCTTGCGTGGCGGGAGTTAGCCGATCACGCGAGAAAGCTCTGCAGACATGCGCGGGCGAAGCTCCTCGCCAACCATGCGCTCATCTACCCAGCCGAGGTTGTTATTGGGCATCAACCCATAAAGGCGCTTGCCAGGGCCAAGGGTGGAAGGGCCGGTGGCGGTAACCATGGTGGAGGCCGATTCGATCTGCCAGGCGCGCTCATTGACTGGCTGGCCATAGTAGATCTCAGACACGCCAGTGGAGTGGGTGCACACCACTTCGATTTCGTCTTGATCATTAATGCGCCAGAAACCAGACTCGCGCACATCTAAACCGGTGGGGTTGCCCTCTTGGTCGAGCTTCCACATGCGCGAGCTATAGGTGAGGTAGTTTTCGCCGTCGTGGGCAAAAATGATCTGCTGGCCAAAGTTGTACTGGCCATCCTCGGCGGTATCGGCCTGGCCGGTGCCACGCCACACGCCCACCAGGGGCAGGAGGGCAAGCAGGCCATCGTGCAGGCTCGGGCCTTCGCGCAGGTTTGCCGTGTCGTCGGGGATGGGCAGATCGCCTAAGCCGGGGATATTGCGGTGGGCAGTGTCTTTCCACTGCTCAGCGGCTTGGTTTACTACATCGCTGCCGGAAAGCGAGACTTCCGGCTGTGCTCCTTGTTGTTCTTCGCTCATAGTGCCCTACCTTAGTGGCATTGCTGCATGGATCGCTGAGATGTTCGCCAAGGGCGTTGTTGTGAAGGCTGAAAACAAAAAAAACAGTGCGTGTTTTTGCAGCGCTCTGGATAGATTGTTGGGCAATAGCGCTGCTGCACACTAGGCTATGCGCCGTGCGTACATTGCTTATTGCTAATCCAAACTCCACCACGCAGTCACCTCGACTTTTTAGCCGTCTGATCCCTACCTTGCGTGAGGTAGAAGGCCTGGAATTAAAGGCCGTGTTTACCCACTACGCAGGCCATGCGCGTGAAATCTGTAGCGGATTAAGCGTTGAAGATTACGACGTAGTCATCGCCGTCGGCGGCGATGGCACCGTCAATGAAGTAGTCAATGGTCTGCTCGGGCCTGTCGATGAACGCCGCGACCCCAACGAGGTACCAGCGCTTGCGGTGATTCCTACCGGCTCTGCCAATGTATTTGTGCGCGCCTTGGGCTTTCCCGCCGAGCCGATTCTTGCCACCGAGGAGCTGGCCAAATCACTTCGCACCCAGCGTGTTCGCAGCGTAGAGGTGGGCACTTGGGATAACGAGTGGTTTGCCGTAAACGCAGGTTTTGGCATCGACGCCGATGTGATTGCCGGGGTGGATCGAGTACGCAGCAAGGGCGCTTCTGCCACGCCATTTCGCTATTTCAAGGTAGCGATCCAAGCGTGGAGGCGTATCCACCGCGAACCACCACAGATCAATATCAGCGGCACTTTGAAATCGGGTGAGCGCTTCCAGGAAGAGCGTCTGCCGCTGCTGATCGCCTCCAACACCAACCCCTGGACCTTCCTTGGCCCGCTGCCGGTGGTAACCAACCCCGATAACTCCTTTGACCAGGGCCTCGGCCTGTTCGGGCTTCGCGATATCTCCGGTGTTGGTGGCGTGGCTGCCATGGCGCACATCGTGGGCTTTGGCCACAATAAGTTCATGGATCGCTACCTGGAGCCGCGCACCGTCTCCTATGACGACGTGGCCGAGGTTGAGATTCACTGCGAAAAAGAGCAGCGCTTCCAGGTGGATGGCGAGTACGTCGATCAGATGAGCTCGGTTACCTTAGGTGCTTTGCCTGATGCCCTGCGCGTGTACGCGCCGGGGAAGGATTCTGGCGATACCCCGATCTCTCGGATGCGTCGCCTGCTCAGCTTTATTGATCCGCGCTCTTAAACGCTGCCCACAGCCCGCGCCCTGCAGCCCTGGTGTAAATATGCACCGGTTGCGGGGCGTTTTGTCTTAGCCAATATTGGTGGGGGAGAAATCGCGCAGGCGCAGGGTCACGTTTCTTTCTTGGGCTTGGAAATACAAGGTGCCGCCCGAAACATACACAAAGCCGGCTTGTGAGCGCATGGGTAAAAGGCGGGTATCGATGCGCCAGCTCATCGCGTCCATGATGGCTTCATCGCTTAGAGTTCCATCTCCTCGATCGAGCACTTTGGTGGGGGTGAGGCGAAAATCTGGGCCTTCGATGCGCAGATCGGCCACCACGCTCACAGGCTTTGATTGGCCCTTGAGCGTGCCGCGTAGTTGCGCTTCGCTGGCCGTGCCGCCGTTTGGAGAAATGTCATAGGGATTAGAGATATCCAGATCCGCAATGCCGAGCTGTTGGCCAACACTTACGGCATCGAGGCCGATGGTTTGGGTAAGCAGCAGCGCACGACTGCCCTGGATAGCACCCGAGAACACCTGCGAGGCACCCACTTGTACATCCACGGCATCGGTGGTGGTGGTGATCAGCCCAAAGTTTGGCGTATCCACATCGGAAACGGACACAGAAACCTGCTTGATCTTGCCGCTAATGAGCGCCTGGGTATAGGGCGTGCCACCGAAATACACACCGGGGCTCATCTCTAGCTCCGCGGATTCCTCCACGGCTTGGGCAAAGGAGCGTTCGGCGCGCGCGGCGATGGCCGAGTCGATCACCCATACGACAGCAAGAAGGCTCACTATGAGTATGAGGAGGCGTCGAAAAGCTTTGGAGCGAAGCACAGTGCCATTCTTCCATACCGTTTCCGGCGGCAGCACTGCGATCACGCGTACCTTAGACAGCATGAAATTATTAAGACTTTCCCTGCCCGAGCACCCAGAATTGGCCAGCCAGTGCCTAGACATGCTCGATGAAATTGCCCAAGAAGACGGTGTTGAGGCGCTCTCGGAGCACTTTGTTCGCGGACTCAAAGACGCCTCCTTACACCACACGCACCTGCTTGCCATGCGCGAACAAGGCCCAGTTGCTATCGCCGCAGCCGAGGGTGAACAGGCAGAATTTGCTGTGGCTCCAGCTTTTCGACGCCGCGGCATCGGCTCCGAACTGCTCGCAACCTTGGCTGAGGATCAGATCCATGATGTGTGGGCCCACGGCAATCTTCCGGGGGCGCGAAGGTTGGCCCAACGCGAGCATTATCAACCCACCCGCGAGCTTTTAGTGATGGGCATTGAAGGTGCAGCGCTGCAAGCTGCAGCGGAGGTGCAATTAGCAGAGGGGCTCGAATTGAGCAGCCTGGCCAATACGAAGCTTCAAGCGGCTGAGCAAGAGTGGCTGCGGGTGAATAATGAGGCCTTTGATTGGCACCCTGAGCAGGGCGGTTGGGATGCTGATCGCTTGGCAAAGGCCATGGACCAGGATTGGTTCCGTGCCGATGACGTGCTGTTTTTGGAGCAGGATGGGCGCCTGGCTGGCTTCCACTGGCTCAAACGTCACGGGGATCTGCGCCAAGGCGCTGATGGTGAGGTGTACGTGGTAGGCCTTGGCCGTGATTTCCGTGGCCGTGGTTTGGGTGATCCGCTGGTGCGCCTTGGTTTGAGGCGTTTGTATCAGGAAGGTGCGAAGCGCGTGATCCTCTATGTGGAATCCGATAATCGCCCTGCGGTGCAGGCCTATGAGCGCTTGGGGTTTTTCACCCTCGAACGCCACGTTGTGTACAGCGATTCGGCTTCCAAATCGCGTGAGTGAGGCAAATAAAAGGTAAACATCTGCCTGAAAAATGCGCGTGCTTGGTGGGGGAGGGCTGCAATCGGGGGTTGGGTTGCTCACTTTTGGGTGAACTCTAGGTGAATTAGAGCAGACAACGCCCCCATCGTTGCAGCTCAGCGCGGTGTTCATAAAGTCACTTTTTGAGTTAACCCATTGTTAACCTGCGGGGTCATTTTCCTTCATTTTGCTGTCTTAGATTGTTCTTCGTGAGCGTGAGCAGACACATCTGCACGCGTTGACCGAGGCCTCGAAGCAACATGCAATAGACCAAGTGAACAAGATAACCGGAGAGGTTACCCCGTGACTCGATCGATCAAGCGATCCGCCCTTGCCAGCCTGATGGCTGGTTCGATGGTGC
Source organism: Corynebacterium pseudopelargi (assembly GCF_003814005.1). NCBI lineage: Bacteria > Bacillati > Actinomycetota > Actinomycetes > Mycobacteriales > Corynebacteriaceae > Corynebacterium > Corynebacterium pseudopelargi. Next base: position 427,030 of record NZ_CP033898.1, read on the forward strand.
TCGCAGCATGCTCCGAGACCGATAGCACGTCCAACGATTCCAAGGCGTCTGACGCTACCGCCATCGAAGGCTTGACCGGCGCGACCGGTGAACTGGTTGCCGAGGGAGCCTCCTCCCAGCAAAACGCCATGAACTACTTTGCAAACCAGTACCAGGCCGCAGTGCCTGGAGCCACCCTGGCATATAACGCCACGGGTTCTGGATCTGGTGTAAAGAACTTCATTGCCGGCCAGGTTGCCTTTGGTGGATCCGACTCCCCGCTCAAAGAGGATCAGATTGAGCCTGCCAAAGAGCGTTGCGGAGGCAACGAAGCATGGCACCTGCCCATGGTGATCGGCCCTGTTGCAGTGGCATATCACCTCGATGGTGTGGATGATCTCAACCTTTCCACCAAGACTGTTGCCAAGATTTTCAAGGGCGACATCACCAAGTGGAACGACGATGAGATTGCCAAGGAAAACGAAGGCAAGGATCTTCCGGATAAAGACATCAAGGTGGTGTACCGCTCGGATGAGTCCGGTACCTCCGATAACTTCCAGAAGTTCCTCAAGGCTTCCACCGGAGAATGGGACACCGAAGGTAAGTCCTTCCCCTCCAAGGTTGGAGCAGGTGCCTCCGGCTCCAACGGTGTTGCCAGCGAAGTGGCAAACATCGACGGCGGCATCACCTACGTTGAGTCCGGCTTTGCTAAGCAGCAGAACCTCGGCATTGCCAACCTGGACTTCGGTTCAGGTCCGGTAAAGCTCGACCCCGACACCGTCGGCGTTGCTCTGGAGAACCTCGAGTTCACCACCGAGGGCAACAACATGGTCGTCGATACCGAGAAGCTCTTCGGATCGAAGGACGAGGGTGCGTATCCGCTGGTGCTCACCACCTATGAGTTGGTGTGCTCCAAGGGCTACGAAGACAACACCCGCGATCAGGTCAAGGATTTCCTCACCGTCGCCCTGAACTCTCAGGACGAGCAGTTGGAAGAACTTGGCTACATCCCGGTCAAAGGCTCGCTCCACGATCGCCTGCAGAAAGCTGTAGACGCGATCAGCTAGCACTCCAGGCGCTGGCTGCAAGGTCAGTGCCGCCAAGATTGAACACACAACGCACTAAAAGGATGAAGAACATGGCAGCCACCATCGCTCAGAAGCTTGACCTCCCTTCCGCTGAGCAGCTCATCGCCGCCGCAGACGTCGCATTCGACAACATGGAACGCATGAACGGGTCCAAGAAGACCTCGATCGGCTCCGCAGTCGAGCGTGTTGGCGTAAAGGTGGTTGCCAAACTCTCTCCTTCCACCGAGCTTTCTTTGAGCAACGCTCGCACCGCCTAAGCACCAAACACTCCAGCACAATCGGAGGTAGCGGCAACCTTTTGCCGTTACCTGATTTGGTGCTTGGCTCGTGAGGGTTTTAGCTCAGAAAGTTCCTATTCCAAGGAACTTCCTCCAATGGATCGCACAATCGAGCCCATCGCATCACAGCGCGATGTCCTCACCAGCACCCCAACGCCCTCAGACTTAAAAAACGGCAACACACCCGCCACGGACACCAAAAGCTCACGCGGTGTGCGCCGCCCAGGCGATGTCATTTTCAAGTCCCTGGCAACCTTCTCGGCCGCAACCATCACCGTGGTGATTGCAGCCATCGGATTCTTCCTGCTGTGGCGCGCAATTCCTGCACTCCGCAACAACGCCGCAAACTTCTTCACCTACGCCGGCGACTGGAACCTCAGCAATACCGCCGCCATGGAGTTTGGTATTCCCAACCTCCTCGCAGCCACCGTGCTCATCTCTGCCATTGCACTCATCCTGGCAATGCCAGTAGCACTCGGTATTGCCATCTTCCTATCCAATTACGCGCCAGCGAAACTCGTGCGACCATTGGGCTTTCTAGTAGACATGCTCGCTGCGGTGCCCTCAATTGTGTTCGGCCTTTGGGGCTGGCAGGTGCTCGGCCCATCACTGTCTGGCTTCTACCAGTGGCTGCACAGCGTAGGCTCCGGCATCCCGCTGTTTGCCACCTACGCCAATTCCCCCTCCTTTGACACCGGCCGCAATATGCTCACCGGTGGCATCGTGCTCGCGGTGATGATCTTGCCCGTGATCGCCGCTACCGCCAGGGAAATTTTCGTGCAAACTCCCATCGGCCAGCGCGAAGCAGCCCTCGCACTGGGAGCAACGCGCTGGGAAGTAGTACGCATGACCGTGCTTCCCTTCGGTATGCCAGGTTTTATCTCCGGCTCCATGCTCGGACTCGGACGTGCCCTGGGTGAAACCATGGCGCTGTACCTCGTGGTTTCCCCGTCGAGCCAATTCCGCTTCTCGCTCTTCGACGGCGGCACCACCTTCGCCACCGCCATTGCCAATGCGGCACCGGAATTCAACGACGACCTGCGCGCAGGCGCCTACATCGCAGCCGGCCTCATGCTGTTTGCTCTCACCTTCGTAGTGAACTCCATCGCCCGCGGAATCATTACCAAGAAAGCCTAAGGAGCCCACACCATGACTATGACCATCGATAGCGCCAAACTGGAACCAGGCCCAGGCTTTAGCCACATCTCCACCAAACGCAAAGCCACCAACCGCGTAGCCACCGTCATCATCAGCAGCTCCGTGGCCTTTGCACTGATCCCGTTGATGTGGGTGCTCTACACCGTGATCTCCCGGGGCATCGGTGCAGTAGCCAACGCAACGTGGTGGACCACCTCCCAAAAAGGCGTGCTCTACTCCGTAGATGGCGGCGGCGCACTCCACGCAATCATCGGTACCGCCACCCAAACAGCGATTTGCTCGCTGATCTCTATCCCCATCGGCGTTGCAACCGCCATCTACCTTGTGGAATACGCAGGCAACTCCCGCCTAGGAAAGGTCACCACCTTCATGGTAGACATCCTCACCGGTGTGCCATCGATCGTGGCAGCGCTGTTTGTGTACTCGCTGTGGATCGTCCTATTCGGATTCGACCGCTCCGGCATTGCCGTATCCCTCGCGCTGGTGATTCTGATGATCCCCGTGATCATCCGCAATACCGAAGAAATGCTGCGCGTGGTGCCCCACGATCTACGCGAAGCCTCCTATGCCCTCGGTGTTCCGAAGTGGAAGACCATTGTCAAGATCGTGTTGCCCACGGCCCTCTCCGGCATCGTCACCGGCGTGATGCTGGCCATCGCGCGTGTGATGGGCGAATCGGCACCAGTGCTGATCTTGGTGGGCTCTACCCAAAGCATCAACTGGGATCCCATGCACGGCCCGCAGTCCTCGCTGCCGCTGATGATGCTCGACATGTTCAAGGCAGGCACCGCCCCGGCAGTGCTGGACAAGCTCTGGGGAGCAGCACTGACCCTGGTGCTGATCATCGCCCTGCTCAACATCGGCGCCCGCTGGATCTCCGCCAAATTTGCCACCAAGCACTAAGCACACCGAAAAAGGAATACCCATGTCCAAGCTTTCAATCCGCGACCTGAACATCTACTACGGCGATTTTCATGCAGTGCAAGACGTTGAATTAGACGTAGAACCCCGAAGCGTCACCGCCTTTATTGGCCCTTCCGGCTGCGGTAAATCCACCGTGCTGCGCACCCTGAATCGCATGCATGAAGTAACACCCGGCGCCAGCGTCAAAGGCACGGTGCTGCTCGACGGCGAAGACATCTACGCAAAAGACGTAGACCCGGTAAGCGTGCGCAACACCATCGGCATGGTCTTTCAAAAGGCCAACCCTTTCCCCACCATGTCCATCGAAGAAAACGTGGTGGCAGGCCTCAAGCTGGCAGGGGAGAAGAATAAGAAGAAACTGCGCGAGGTAGCCGAGCGCTCCCTTCGCGGCGCCAACCTGTGGGAGGAAGTCAAAGATCGCCTGGATAAACCAGGTGGGGGGCTTTCCGGTGGCCAGCAGCAGCGCCTCTGCATTGCCAGGGCCATTGCCGTTGAGCCCGAAGTGCTCCTCATGGACGAGCCCTGCTCGGCGCTGGATCCGATCTCTACGCTCGCGGTGGAAGATCTCATTCACGAGCTCAAAGAGGAATACACCATCGTGATCGTGACCCACAATATGCAGCAAGCCTCGCGTGTATCCGATCAGACGGCCTTCTTCTCGCTCGAAGCCACCGGAAAGCCCGGCCGACTCGTCGAGGTTGCCGATACAAAGAAGCTCTTTTCTAACCCAGAAAAGCAAGAAACCGAAGACTATATCTCTGGTCGCTTCGGCTAAGCACAACACCAAAAAGCGCCCTGCTCCTTAATCAAAGGTGCAGGGCGCTTCGGGCGTATCAAGGGTGTTTAGTCAACGGCTTTGGGCCACTCGAAGTTGCTGAACTGCCGCTCGAGCTCTTCAAAGCGACGCTCGATTTCTGCCTGCTCCTCGCCCTCGCTGCGCTTCGCGCGGTAGTCGTGCGGGCTTAGGCCAGTAGCCAAATAGACAATCTGGCCAGCAACGGCCACGGTGTGATCGGCAAAACGCTCGAAGAAGCGGGCGATCAGGGTGCAATCCACTGCAGCTCGGGTGCCATAGGGCCAGGGGCGATTGCTTAAAAGACCCATGAGGTGATCGTGCAGATCATCCACAGCATCATCGTCGGCGCTAAAGACCAATGCCACATCGGCATCGGGGTTTTCCAAAATGGCCTTCAGCTTTTCGGCCATCTCTAAACACAGCCGGCCCATCTCGCGGAAATAGCCCATGACAGGATCGGCAATCACCGGTTCTGGGTAGCGCCTGCGTGCCGTGGAGGCAATGTGCTTGGCAAGGGAGGCCATGCGGTCGAGATCCTCGATGATGTAGATCGAGCTCAAGATCTGACGCAGATCCCTGGCCACAGGTCCTTCAAGGGCAAGCAATTGGAAGGCGCGGCTGGTGGAGCGTTGCTTGAGCTCTTTGAGCTCATCGCCTAAAGACAATGCCTGCTCTGCAGATTGCAATGAGGTCTCGGAAAGGCCATGGGTGGCGTTACGGAGCACCTCAATCACGACATTGCACATGTCATTGACGTCGTTTGCGAAGGCATCGAGATGTTCCCTATAAGCAGTACGCATGGTGGTTAGTGTAGGCGCTTGAAAGCCTTTGCGCTCGCTGAGCAGCGAATGCGGGGGTGTGGAAGATATGAAAACGCCCAAAGAGCTGAACGGTGTTCAATATACTTCCGGATATGACTCAAGAGGTTTTCGATGTCGTGGTCATCGGTGCCGGCATCGCAGGTATTGCAGTAGCAGAACAACTAAATAAGATTGACCAGCTTTCCTGGGTGGTGCTGGAAGAAAAGGACTCAGTAGGCGGCACCTGGGACACGTTTCGCTATCCCGGAGTGCGCAGCGACTCCGATATTGATGCATACCGCTTCAGCTTCCTTCCCTGGCGCGGCACCCGCCCCCTTGGCAGTGGACAAGAGATACGCGAGTACCTAGAAGAAGCCGCAACACACGCAGGCATGGATACCCGCACGCGCTTTGGCCACCGAGTACAACGCCTCGAACACCGCGATGGGTACTGGCATATCGTTGCCACTTGCGGCGATGAAGCCGTAGAGATCAAAAGCCGCTGGGTACACCTAGGCTGCGGCTATTACGATCACCACCAGGGGCATCAACCCCAATTGCCAGGTGAAGCACACTTCAAGGGGCTTATCGTTGATCCCCAGCACTGGCCCGAACACCCAGAGCACCCGGCCAATCAACTACGCGGCAAAAACGTCAGCATCATCGGCTCCGGGGCCACCGCTACTAGCCTTGCGCCAGCGTTGCACGCCCAAGGTGCGCAGGTCAGTATTGTTCAACGCACCGCCAATCACATGGCAGTGATGAGCGATGCAGATGTCCTAGCGCCGCTTCGCCGGGTATTGGCTGCGGGGGTCGTCGACAAGCTTGATCGAGCACGTGCCATTCAATCGCAGCGAGCTGTGCTGTGGCTTTCGCGCAAAAAGCCCGACATGATGGCTGCGGCACTGGCCAAACACCGCGAAAAGATTGTGCAGCGTGAAGAAGATCGGGAGGCCTTTCGGGCGAACTATCCGCTGTGGACGCAGCGCGTATGCCGGATTCCAGACGGGGACTTGCTGCACCTGATTGACGAAGGTGAGGTGGCTATCCATCACTGCGAAATCAACGGCATGGGGGAGGACTATATCGAGCTCGCATCGGGCAAACGCCTGCACACCGATGTGCTGATTAAAGCCACTGGCCTGCAATTATTAGTCTTTGGCGGCATCCAGATCGAGGTATCCGGCACCCCAATTACGCCAGGAGAACATGTGGCTTGGCGCGGGATGATGCTCAATGACGTACCAAATCTCAGCTTCACCCTCGGCTACGTCAATGATTCCTACACGCTGAGAGCAGAACTTGTGGCGAGCTTTCTTGCACGCATGCTCCAGCACATGCGCGCAGCGCACCTCGAACTCGCCACCCCGGAAAAACCTCAGCAATATCAGCCGCAGCGCATCATCGACCTTGCCTCTGGCTACGTCAATCGCGGTATTGATGCCTTCCCAGTGGTGTGCGAGAAAGCGCCGTGGACACTGCGCAACCACCATGCGCGCGAACGCCGCGACTTTCTGCGCACCGAACTCAACCACGGCATGCGCTATAGCGGCGAAGCACCTGAAACCACAGAACTGCGCATCGAAGGCACTCGGTGTCGAGTGCAAGGCGAAGGCCAGCCCATCATCGCCATCCACGGCATCGGGCGGGGCCTAGAAGATTGGGAAGTGCTCGCACCGGAGATCGTGGCACGCGGGATGCAATTAATCAGCCTGGATATCCCCGGATTTGGTGAATCTCCCCGCCGAGGAGACGCCAGCATCGAGGGGCTTGCTGCGAGCATGTGGCAGATGATCGATGAGCTTGGTCTAGGGCAGGGCAGTGGAGCTGGCGGGGAAGGTGGCGTGGCGCCGATTCTCTTGGGGCATTCGCTCGGCGGGCTGATCGTGCAAGCAATGCTGCGCCAACGCCCCGATGCTGTAGCCGGGCTGGTGCTCCTGGCGCCCAGTGGCTTCTCCCAGGAGATCACGCCGATTGTTCGCCTTGCTGCCAAACCTGTGCTTGGCACGAGGTTGCTCGGGCTGAAGTGGACGCCGCTGCTTCGAGCCTTTGAACAAGCCACCGTCGCGGATCCGGGGCGGATTAGCGATGCCGTGGTGGCTAGGGCAAAACAGCGGGTAGCGAACCCCGATCGAGCTGGGCTCTTCGCCGATATTTCTGCCAACCTGCTGGCAAATGAAGATCGTGAGGCCCTTGCGCGCAGTGCCGGCGAGGTGGCGCGCGAGTCAGGTGTTCCCGTGCGCATTCTCTGGGGTGCACAAGACAAGGTGATTAGCTCCCAGCACGCAGCCCAGGCCGAAGCGTTTTATGGCCAAGAAGTACTGCTGCTTGAAGGCTGCGGGCACATGGTTGCCACTGAACGCCCGCAGGCTGTGTTGGCTGCTTTAGAAGAAGTAGCCGAGGCTTGAGTAGGCAGCGCGCCGGAGCCGCGCGCCAAAAGCGCCTAAGCGCCGGGGCGGTGCTCGCCAAAAGCGCCTAAGCGCCCCTAGAGCGCGGTGTCGCTATCCGCCGGAGTGCATGATCTCTGCGCCTTCTGGCACAGTGTCATCTTCTGGATCGTCCAGCCAACCCTCGGGCAGCACCACTTTGGAAGGTGAGCCCTTGCGCCCGCGGGCGCCATCGGCGTCGTCTGCCAAGGCATCGGAATCTGCCCAAGGATCAAGCACGCGGCGTAGATCGTCGAGGGTGTTGATGCCCGAAAGCTGTGCTCGCACCTCGCCGCCTACGGGGAATCCGCGCAGATACCAGCCCATGTGCTTACGCATATCGCGGCAGCCCTTTTGTTCTCCTTCGTGTTCTACCAGGAGTTCTGCGTGGCGGTAGATAATGCGGGTGACTTCGCCCAGGGTGGGTTCGTTGGGGATGGGTTCTCCGCGAAGCGCTGCGGAAAGTTCTGCAAACAGCCAGGGGCGCCCCAGGCATCCGCGGCCAACTACCACGCCATCGCAGCCGGTTTCTTCCATCATGGCTTGGGCGTCGGTGGCTTTGAAAATATCGCCATTGCCTAATACTGGAATCCCGGTGTGGGCGAGGTGCTCTTTTAGTCGGGCGATTTCTTGCCAATCGGCTTCGCCTGAGTAGCGCTGCGCGGCAGTGCGTGCGTGCAGGGCCACGGCGGCCGCGCCTTCTTCTACGGCGATGCGTCCGGCATCCAGGTGGGTGTGGTGTTCTGCATCGATGCCTACGCGGAACTTCACTGTGACCGGCACGTTGCTGCCTTCGCAGGCTTTCACGGCTGCTGCGACGATATTGCCAAACAGCCGGCGTTTATATGGCAGCGCTGATCCACCGCCGCGCCGGGTTACTTTGGGCACGGGGCAGCCGAAGTTCATATCGATGTGATCCGCCATATCTTCGTCCACGATCGTTTTCGCGGCCTTGTAGGTGTATTCGGGATCGGTGGTATAAAGCTGCATGCTCCTCGGTTGTTCGTCGGGAGCGAAGGTGGTCATGTGCAGGGTTTTCTCATTGCGTTCTGCGAGTGCGCGTGCGGTGATCATTTCGCACACATACAGCCCTGATACCGTGCCTGTTTTCTCGCGTTCTTGTTCGCGGCACAGGCTACGAAAAGCTACGTTGGTTACCCCCGCCATGGGTGCGAGTACCACGGGGGAGTTCAGGCTAAGAGGTCCAATATGCAGCGTCACCTTGACCATTGAACTCAAAGCTGCCGGTGGACTCAAACTGCACCGATCTGGGGGTGAGGACGATAACACAATCGGACACGCGGGGCGCAGATATGCGTTATTGTGGGCTTCGTAACTATCTGTGGTGTTGTGGCGCCTGCTTCACAAGCGGGTGTGCGCACATCACGGTGAGCAAATCTTGCTCAGTGGGGTCGCATTGCACACCGTTGAGCACGTTGAGGAGGAACTGAATGTCCCGCATTGGAAATGCACAGCTCAAGTCGAAGGTCATGACCGCTGAAGAGGCGGCTGAGCTGATCAATCACGGCGACAAGATCGGTATTTCGGGCTTCACCGGCGCCGGCTACCCCAAGGCGCTGCCCACCGCTATCGCTAACCGCGCAAAGGAAGCACACGAGCGCGGCGATGATTTCATGATCGACCTGTTCACTGGCGCTTCCACCGCCCCGGATTGCGATGGTGTGCTTGCAGAGGCAGACGCTATCCGCTTCCGTACCCCTTATCAGTCGGACCCGATCCTGCGCTCCAAGATCAACGACGGCACCACCTTGTACATGGACTACCACCTCTCGGAGTCCGGCCTGTACGTGGAGCAGGGCTTCTTTGGCAAGATGAACTTCGCCATCGTTGAGGCCGTGCGCATTACCGAAGACGGCCACATCGTGCCTTCTTCCTCCATCGGTAACAACGTCGAGTACCTGGACAACGCCGAGAAGATCATCATCGAGGTCAACTCCTGGCAGTCCGAGGAGCTCGAGGGCATGGCGGATATTTACCGCATTAACCATCTGCCCAACCGTCAGCCCATCCCGATCACCGCTCCTGAGCAGCGCATCGGTTCTACCTACATCGACATCGACCTGGACAAGGTTGTTGCCGTGGTTGAGACGGACGCTCCTGACCGCAACGCTCCTTTCAAGCCGGTTGATGAGACTTCCAAGAAGATCGCTGGCCACTTCCTCGACTTCCTTGAGGGCGAAGTTGCCGCCGGTCGCCTCACCTACGACGGCTACATCATGCAGTCCGGTGTGGGTAACGTGCCCAACGCCGTGATGGCTGGCCTGCTCGACTCCAAGTTCGAGAACATCAAGGCCTACACCGAGGTGATCCAGGACGGCATGGTCGACCTGATCGACGCCGGCAAGATGACCGTTGCTTCTGCTACCTCCTTCTCACTCTCGCCCGAGTACGCCGAGAAGATGAACAACGAGGCTTCCCGCTACGCCAAGCAGATCATCCTGCGCCCGCAGCAGATCTCCAACCACCCCGAGGTTGTGCGTCGCCTGGGCCTGATCTGCACCAACGGCCTGATCGAGGCCGATATCTACGGCAACGTGAACTCCACCAACGTGATCGGTTCGCGCATGATGAACGGCGTGGGCGGTTCTGCCGACTTCACCCGTAACGGCCTGATCTCCTCCTTCATCACTCCTTCCGATGCTAAGGGCGGCGACATCTCCGCAATCGTGCCGATGGTTTCCCACGTCGACCACACCGAGCAGGACGTCAAGGTCATCATCACCGAGTACGGTTACGCCGACCTGCGTGGCCTGGCACCGCGCCAGAAGGTGGAGAAGATGATCGCTCTGGCTCACCCGGATTACCGTCCGCTGCTCGAGGAGTACTACGAGCGCGCTCTGAAGATCGCCGAGGAGAAGAAGATCATGCAGACGCCTCACGACCTGGCAAATGCGCTTTCCTTCCACCAGCGCTTCCAGGAGACCGGCTCCATGAAGCTCTCCTAAGCTAGCTTCCTAGCTTTTCGACGAAAGCCCCACGTCACTGTTTTCACACAGTTCGTGGGGCATTCTCGTGTCCATTTTGAACCTCCCAAAAGCAGTGTTGTACACTCCCATAGGTGGCCATGAAAATGGTCAGTGGGCCTTTAGCTCAGTTGGTAGAGCTACGGACTTTTAATCCGCAGGTCCCGGGTTCGAGCCCCGGAGGGCCCACAAAATTGAAACCCCCGCTAGCCTGGTGTTGTTCCTGGTTGGCGGGGGTTTTCGTGTATGCAGCATGCGTGATATTTCAGCCTGTTTTTAGTCTCGTATGTCGTGGAAATGTCGTGGGATTGCGTATGTATGGACCGACGACCTTGGCCATGATCGCCGAGACCCTGGGTTGATTGTGCGCGGCGAAATCAGCGACCAGACCACGCATGCGCAACTGATCAAGCTCAGACACGCGCACTTTCTGGCCAAGGCGGCAAATCAATGGTCATGCGCTTAGCGCCAGGCACAGCACCAATCTGCACGAATTGTATTGAGCTGCATTACACAAGCCCTTTCTCTTCTCGAATAATGCAATACGTCATCACTTGCTCATCAGCGTCTTCGCCCACGCCTCAGCCGCGGCCTTCGAACCAGGCGCATCTACCAACCAGACGGCGCTAACTAGAGCCGCCACAACCTGACGGCTTGATCGACTCAACCTGCACGCAGGAGATCAGATATACGGGTGCTCAACCGGAACTGGTTCGCCAGTTTCACCATCATCAATCGCATCCAGGGCAGCTTGCTCAGCCTCAGATGCTTGTCGTAATTGGCGAATCTCCTCACGCGTTTTGACTACATTCCCGTCACTATCGAGAATCTCGTAGACAGTGGGCATATAGCGGGGAGCGCTACTACCACTGATTACCGAGCCATCTTCGAATACAACTATGACATAACTATCAGCAAGCTGGCCAGGGTTGGAAACACCCTTCTTAAAGAACTGGTACCTTCCCTCTCCATGCGCAATGTATTCCACGTCTAGCTCGAATCGACCAGCCGTTTTACGGGCTATTTCCACAGCCTGTTCGAATGTCAACGCCACTGCTCTAACTCACCTCCTACCACGTCAAGGATCCCTCTATGGGATCACTGTCAGAGATCTTCACCATGGCTACGGTGCCCGGTTTCGCATCCTCCAAGTACCTCTTTGGGGTCTGACCAACATCGCTATTCTGAGGGTCGTGGATCACGATCCGGTTTCCCTTCTTCTCCCAAACGACAATATGCGATGTGCGTTCATCGGACTTAGAATCAGGAATCGGCGGGAGGCCTCCGTCTTTCCGTATTTCGTTGGCCGTTTTCCATGTATTAGTGAGAAATGCTCAATCCCCGGGCTTGCTGTTTGTGTTGAAATGTTTGATTAGGTCATTGTCAGATTTCTCCGTATTCCCCCGTATCTCTACGAACTTCGGCGGTCTGCCGGTCTCTCTGTTGCGCCAACCAACGTCCAGAGCATGCTGGACGTTCCACTTACCGCTACCAACAGGGGCCTTGAAAGTCCCCGGCCCAGCAGTCACGTCATAGCCGCGACGTCGTAACTCAGAAGCGCTCACACAACGAACACAGTTCACCTTCCACGGCTCATGTCCATACCCTCCGGCAGCTTCGCCGGCCGAACATCAAAATTCGGATTCGCTCGAAGATACGCATCCAATCCCTCGGCAGACTCAAGCCGTGGAGTCGATGCCAAATTCTTCTATCGTCTAGTTTGCTCGCCAGCAGAATACTTGCCAATCGGCAGTTCGCTCTTCTTGCCACGCGCCTGCTCCGCGCGAGTCTCCAGAGCTTTCTTAAAATCCTCATGCGAGCGACTATCAGAGTCAGCCCAAAGCTTCTCCAAATCTTTATTAATCCGGGGAAGATTAGAGCCATCGCGCTTCACCTCAATCGCCAAACACCGGCACTTGTCGTGAAACGCCTTCCCAATACCCTGCTTCCGATTCTTACCGGACCCATTAACACCGACACTCAGCGCATGGCCACGCGACGCATACACCGCACCGCGCGAAGCCAGCATTAAACAAAACGAGCACGCCTCAGCCTTGGGCACACGCGTAAAAGGCCGTCCCGTCCCGCTCAGCCGTGCTAATCACCGTCTGGTGCGCTGGGTGCGACACTAACCGCACCAACACACCCTCCAACTTGCGAAGCGCCAGCGAATCATTGAACATCCCCCCCCTGGGGAAGTGGTTTTGATCAGGCGGTGAAGCGGTGCGTGAAGGACGGGTGGATTTGTACGTGGGTGGCGTTGCATGGTTTACGGCATACTGGGGCGTTTTCGCGTGTCGTGTGATTGTCGTGGGTTTTGGGAAACCTGACGTGTTTGCGCTGGTGACCGGTGTTTAGTTTTAGGGTTCAAATCCCTGTGCCTCCGCATCATAAGACCCCGCTAGCCTGGTGTTGTTCCTGGTTGGCGGGGGTTTTGCTTGCTTTAACGAGTAACTTCTTTGGCCTTGCTCGGTGGATACCGGACCTTCCACAGCACTTTTCACCCCCGGTCGGACAAAAAGTGTTTTTGGTGCAGAAAAGTGTGTTTGACTGGCTGAGTCCCTCAAACCCCACTATTTTTCGTTTGCAAGGAGAATCCGCAGTGACTGAACCCCAACACCCCGAGGTGCCACAGCAACCTCCGGCTCCACAGGGCAACCAGTACCCTCAAGCACCAGAGCAGCAGTATGCAACGCAGGCTCCGAAGAAAGAAGAGTCGAAAAACGTCGTTGGCATCGTAGCGCTTGTCTGCGCAGTAGTCGGCTTTATTTTTGCCTGCATCCCCGGTGCCCTCATCATCGGCTGGGTGCTGCTGCCGATCGCTTTCATCCTTGGCATCGTGGGGCTGTTTACTAGCAAGAAGCGCCGCACAGCAGTCATCGCTATTGCTGTTTCTGTTGTCGGCTTCGTTGTCGGTGTGCTCGTCTTCGTTTTTGTTGCTGCACAAGCATTTGATGATGCCTTCAATGCCGAATCCAACGTGTCTTCCGGCGATGGAAGCAAATTGGAAAAGGGTGCAGGTAGCTCGCGTGAGAATCCGCTTCCTCTTGGTTCTTCCATCGAATCCGAGGACTGGAAGGTCACTATCAACTCCGTTGATCTCAATGCAGATGATGCGGTGCTAGCCGCCAATACATTCAACGACCCAGCCCCCGAGGGTCAGAAGTACATCTTGGTCAACTACACCGTGGAATACACCGGAGATAAGGCCGAAGGCGAAGTACCTAGTCCGTTGGTTTCCTACGTCACCATCGACGGAAACACTCTCAGCGCTTTGGATAACTTCGCCGTGGCACCCGATCAGATCGACACCGTAGACAAGCTCTACGAAGGCGGCAGCGTAACCGGCAACCAAGCACTTACCGCGCCAGTAGACAGTGCCCAAGAAGGCGTGCTTGCCGTAAACGCGGATCTTGGAAGCGCTACAAAGTTCGTTTCGGTGCAATAAAACCGTGCATAGCCTGGCGTTTTGTGTTCTGGAATAGTTCAAGTATAGTTCTGCACAGTCACAAAGCGCCGAGCGCTTGTGTACTTGCTCCCATCGTCTAGGGGCCTAGGACACCGCCCTTTCACGGCGGCGACACGGGTTCGAATCCCGTTGGGAGTACAGCCATCATCCCCACAGTTTTATTCTGTGGGGACGTGTGGCCTGTGTGGCCCTGTGGCGCAGTTGGTTAGCGCGCCGCCCTGTCACGGCGGAGGTCGCGGGTTCAAGTCCCGTCAGGGTCGCCAAAAATTTAAGAAGCAGCATCCTCAATGAGGATGCTGCTTTTTTCGTTGCGTGGGCGTCGAAAAGCTTAGGAGCGAAGCTCCTCCAAAGCCTCCGGCGACTCAGGCAGGATCTGGCCACCATCAACGATGATTCCCTGACCCGTGATGTAGCCGGCGAGGGGAGAAGCCAGGAAGGCGACAGCACCGCCAATGTCCTCAGCGGTACCCAGCTCGCCCATAGGCACGCTGCGAGCCATCTGAGCCACATAATCCTCACCCATGGCCTCAAGGCCCGGAGTGAGCACATTGCCCGGCAAGACCGCATTCACGCGAATGCCCTTCGGTGCAAGCTCGATGGCAGCAGAACGCACAAAGCCCATCTGTGCAGCCTTCGTCGCGCCATAATGCGCCCAGCGAGGATAGCCGGTGACATTGCCAGTGATCGAGGACGTCATCACAAACGAACCGTGCTCAGACTCCTCCAAGTGCGCAGTGGCGGCACGGACAACGTGCAGCATGCCCTTGACATTGATGTCGAAGATGAAGTCGAAGTCCTCATCACTCATCTCCTCAATGCTTGACTGCGGGTAGATGCCAGCATTGTTGGCCACAAGATCGAGACCACCCAACTCCTTAGCTACCTGATCAACCACCGTGCGGCACTGATCCAGATCGCGCACATCCAAAATGAGGGCCTTGAAACCCTCCTTCTCAGCAGCGTCGCACTCTTCCTGATTGATGCCGGTGACGACAACCTCAGCGCCCTGATCGCGCAACACCTTGGCAATACCGGCGCCGATGCCGATAGTGCCGCCGACTACTAAAGCCTTGTGCTGTTCAACATGATTCCTCCTAGCATTGCTTGGCGGTCAAGCTTGATACCAGGCTAGTGGAATATAGTTTGACGTGCAGATTTGTGCGATATTCTCTTGTCTGTGTAAAGTAACGGATCGTTGCAGATTGCGCAGTAAAAACTGTCGTATGCAGCAGAGTAAGGCCCTGTGGCGCAGTTGGTTAGCGCGCCGCCCTGTCACGGCGGAGGTCGCGGGTTCAAGTCCCGTCAGGGTCGCTCGGTTACTTCGGTAGCCAGTGGCGCGGTAGCTCAGTTGGTAGAGCGTCCGCCTGAAAAGTGGAAGGTCACCAGTTCGATCCTGGTCCGTGCCACAACCACAAACCCCAACTGCTTGAAGGTAGTTGGGGTTTTTTTATTCTTAATTTTCACATCCTTGAAGTCCAAGTGCCGGAGTTGGTGCATACTAGACCTCAACATAAACGACAGTGAAAATAGCAAGGGAGCGTGTTATGAGCGATCAGCCCACTGAAGTACGCCACGAGTCCGTCCAGAGCCGTTTTGCCATCTTCTATGGCGATAACCTCGCAGGCTTTGCAGAGTACGTCGAAAATGACGGCGTGCGCGATTTCAACCACACCGTGGTGTTGGAGGATTACCGCGGCCGTGGCTTGTCTAAGCCGCTGATTCGTGAGGCGCTCGACGCCACCCGCGAAGAAGGGCTCAAGGTAAAGCCAACCTGTTCTGCAGTGGCGAAGTTTATTGAGAAAAACCCCGATTACGCTGATCTTCAGGCTTAAACGATCCCGCAGGCGGCATGTGGCCGCCGCGCACCACACAGCACAACAGCCGCCCCTTGGGGCGGCTGTTGGTTTTTTCCTCGTTCCTGATTGCTAGATGTAGTAGTCAGGGTCTACGAGCTTGATGCATTCACCATCCTTGCGTGGGCGTGCCTTGGCAGGAATGCCCACGGCGATGTGCTTGGCGGGAACGTCCTTGGTTACCACCGCATTTGCGCCGATGGCAGAGCCTTCACCGATGGTGATGGGGCCGAGCACTTTCGCGCCGGCACCAATTGTTACGCCATCTTCGATGGTGGGGTGGCGTTTGGTTTGGGTGAGCACCTGCCCTCCCAAGGTGACGCCGTGATAGAGCATCACGCCTTCACCGATCTCTGCGGTTTCGCCAATAACGATGCCCATGCCGTGGTCGATGAAGAAGCGCCGGCCAATGGTGGCACCGGGGTGGATTTCAATGCCGGTGAGAAAGCGCGTGAACTGCGCCAGGATTCGTGCCGGGCCTTTGAGATCGCGTTGCCACAGCCAGTGGGCGACGCGGTGGGCCCAAATGGCGTGGAGGCCTGAATAAACGATGGCGTTTTCAACGTCCCCACGTGCTGCTGGGTCGTGCTCGCGGGCGTTGCGCAGATCCTCACGGATCGTTCGCAGGATGTGCTTCATGTTTGTTAAACCTATCAGTCAGCGCAACAGTGCCAAGAAGAAAACCCCCGAGGCAGTGTTGAGGTTTAGGCACTGCCGTCGAGGGCTGCTGCTAAAGGTGGCGACTTAGTCGCGGATGTCCTCGAACAGCACGGTGGATACGTAGCGCTCGCCGTAATCGCATACGACGGTCACGATGGTCTTATCCTTGTTTTCTTCGCGGGCGGCCAGCTCAAGAGCTGCCTTGACGTTGGCGCCGGTGGAAATGCCGCCGAGGATGCCCTCTTCTGCGGCGAGCTTACGAGAAGTGGCGATGGCGTCTTCGTTGGAAACGGTGAGCACATCGTCGTAAATCTTCTGGTTGAGCACCTCGGGGATGAAGTTGGCGCCAAGGCCCTGGATCTTGTGCGGGCCTGCCTTGCCGGTGGTCAGCAGGGCGGAAGCCTCCGGCTCTACGGCGTAGATCTGTACGTCGTCTTTGCGCTCGCGCAGTACCTCACCCACACCGGTGACGGTGCCGCCGGTGCCAACACCTGCAACGAAGATGTCGATGTCGCCGTCGGTATCGCGCCAGATTTCCTCTGCGGTGGTCTTGCGGTGCACCTCTGGGTTGGCTGCATTGGCAAATTGGCGGGCAAGAATTGCGTTCTCGCGCTCTGCCACAATCTCATTGGCCTTATCTACAGCGCCCTGCATGCCGGCAGCACCTGGGGTGAGCACGATTTCTGCACCGTAGGCGCGCAGCATGACGCGGCGCTCCAGGGACATGGTCTCTGGCATGGTCAGCACCACGTTGTAACCACGGGCTGCGCCAACCAGAGCCAGGGCAATACCGGTGTTGCCGGAGGTGGCTTCCACAATGGTGCCGCCGGGGGCGAGCTCGCCGGAGGCCTCGGCGGCGTCGATAATGGCCTTACCAATACGGTCCTTCACGGAGTTGGCTGGGTTGAAAGACTCGATCTTGACCAGCACGTTGCCGGGCAGGTCTTTGCTCAGGCGGTTAAGGCGCACCAGGGGGGTGTTGCCGATGGTTTCCAGAATGTCGTTGTAGATCTGTGCCACGTGAATTCTCCTCGTGTCGTTGTTTGACTTGCTCCGAGCATAGTGCCTTCCAACCCAAAAAGCTAGACAGAGCCGTCTTTTAGGCTATACCGAGCGGTCTACTGGCTCGTTTCCTTAAAACTTTCAAGATTGAAGCCCGCAAGCTAGGTGAGGCTTGTCACATTAAATGTGCAATAACGGAAGGAAAATGGCTCTTATTGAACATCGTTATAGACCCAGATGTACCGAGCGGGCATATAGGGCGATGTTCGATACGTTTCCAATAATCGGCCTGAATAAGGCGGGGGAGGTGGCGGCGAGGCCTCCTACACTTTCCTAAACGGAGGGTATGCAACCGGTTTTTCCTGCGAAAACCGCGATTCTTGGCGGGCGAACAGGGCTTAAAGGCATTCATTGCAAAAAGTGCAGGGGTAATTTTGCATAGAAACGGGTGCCCCTGCCATACCCCCAAGCGCGAGCCAAAGCGGAAATTTATTCTGAATAATCGGACACAGGCCTGTGCTTTGATTACCCCCATTCCATGGTTATACTTTGCACAGTTAAACCGAACACCTTGGCAGCGAGCCCTCATGGTCGCGGTCGTGACCAGCGCTCCAAGGCAGTTGACAGGAGGACGCACGGTGGAAACGCAGCGCACCCGTGATGACGAAGACGCCATCCGTTCAGCACTTTCTTCGCTTAAAAACGCCACGGGCATTCCAGTAACGATGTACGCCACGGTGATCGGGGAGCATCGCCTCCAGATCAGCCAATGGATCGGGCTTCGCACCCCAGCGCTGCAGAACCTCGTCATTGAAAACGGCGTTGGCGTCGGTGGCCGAGTGCTCAAGATCCGCCGCCCCGTTGGCGTGAGTGATTACACCAGAGCCAACGTGATCTCCCACGAGATGGATTCGATCATCCAAGATGAGGGGCTGCACTCCATCGTCGCAGTGCCCGTGATTGTGCAGCGTGAGGTGCGGGGCATCTTGTACGTCGGCGTGCATTCCCCGGTGCGCTTGGGCGACAAAGTGATTGAAGAAGTAGCGATGACGGCCCGCGTGCTCGAACAAGATCTCGCTATCAATGCCGCTGCCCGCAGGCCGGAGGGAATGCGTAGTGGCGCCATGAAGCCCAACCGGGCAATGAACGGCGCGGAATGGGAGCAGGTTCGCTCCACGCACTCCAAGCTGCGCATGCTGGCCAATCGCATCACCCAAGAAGACCTGCGCCAAGAGCTCGAAGAGCTCTGCGATCAGATGGTTGCGCCCGTGCAGGTAAAACAAACCACCAAGCTTTCTGCTCGAGAACTCGATGTGCTTTCCTGCGTAGCCCTTGGGCACACCAATGTGGAAGCCGCAGAAGAAATGGGCATCGGCGCAGAAACCGTGAAGAGCTATCTGCGCAGCGTGATGCGCAAACTCGGTGCACATACTCGTTACGAGGCGGTCAACGCCGCCCGCCGTATCGGCGCGTTGCCCTAAAGCATCGGCTTTGGCCCAGGTCATCTACGAACCAGGGTTCAGTGCCACACCTATGAAACAACCCTCGCGGGTCAATGCAGACCCCGCGAGGGTTGTTGTGTTCAGGCGCTATTAGCGCTGCCCGCCGGGAACCCACTTCACGTCCTGTGAATCATTTGCCACGCGGCAAAGGATAAAGAGCAGGTCGGAGAGTCGGTTGAGGTACTTCGCGGGTAAAGCGCTGGTGGTCTCCGGGAAAGCGTCGACGGCTTCCCAGGCTTTTCTTTCGCTGCGGCGAGCAATGGTGCGGGCGCTATGCAGCAGTGCTGCGCCCTTGGTGCCACCGGGGAGGATGAAGGAGTCGAGCTTGGCTAGATCCTCATTGAAGCGATCGCAGTCGGCTTCCAGACGATCAATATATTCCTGCTGGATGCGCAGTGGCGGGTACTTCGGGTTTTCTTCGATCGGGGTAGCAAGGTCCGCGCCTGCGTCGAAAAGCTCATTTTGCACACGCTGCAAGGTGCTCACCACCTCGGAGTCGAGCTCGCCAAAGGCGATGGCAACACCAATGGAGGCATTAAGTTCATCACAATCGGCGTAGGCGGCAAGGCGTGGATCGGATTTGGAAACGCGCTCGAAATTGGCCAAAGCCGTGGTGCCATCGTCGCCGGTGCGGGTATAGATCTTGGTTAGGTGAACAGCCATAACCTTTAACCTACGCGGTTTCTTTGGCAGGTTCAGTAGGGTTAGGGGCGTGAACGACAGATTTCTTGTAACTGGTGGTGCTCGCCTTCAAGGCTCCGTGCGTGTGGCTGGCGCGAAAAATAGTGTGTTAAAGCTCATGTCGGCTGCGCTTTTGGCTGAGGGCACCACCACATTGAGTAATTGTCCGGAAATTCTTGATGTGCCCTATATGAAGCGGGTGCTCGAGGGCCTCGGGTGCTTTGTCACCATCAATGGCTCCGATGTTTCGATTACCACGCCTGCAGAAATTGCTAGCGACGCAGACTTCGATGCGGTGCGCCAATTCCGCGCCTCGGTGTGCGTGCTTGGTCCGCTTACGGCGCGTTGTGGCCGCGCGAAGGTGGCGCTGCCCGGCGGTGATGCCATCGGTTCGAGGCCGCTAGATATGCACCAATCCGGTTTGGAAAAACTGGGCGCTACCACCCATATCCAGCACGGATGCGTCGTTGCTGAGGCCAAGGAGCTTCGCGGTGCCAATATTCGCCTCGATTTCCCTTCGGTGGGTGCTACCGAGAACATCCTGACTGCCGCTGTGTTGGCAGAGGGTACGACGGTGCTGGATAACGCCGCGCGCGAACCGGAGATCCTCGATCTTTGCATCATGCTCAAGGAGATGGGCGCAGATATTACTGGTGAGGGATCCTCCACCATCACCATTCGCGGTGTGGAGAAGCTGCATCCGGCTGACCACGCGGTGATCGGCGACCGCATTGTCGCAGGTACCTGGGCTTATGCCGCAGCGATGACTCAAGGTGACATCACCGTAGGTGGCATCGCGCCGAAGTATCTGCACCTGCCGCTTGAAAAGCTCAAGGTGGCCGGAGCCGAGGTAGAGACCTATGAGCACGGCTTTAGGGTTCGGATGAATCATCGCCCTCAGGCTGTGGATTTCCAGACCTTGCCCTATCCCGGGTTCCCGACTGATTTGCAACCCATGGCCATTGGCATTGCCACCATCGCAGAAGGCAGTTCGGTGATCACCGAGAACATCTTCGAAGCGCGTTTCCGTTTCGTAGACGAGCTTTTGCGTCTTGGTGCCGATGCCACCGTCGATGGCCACTATGTGGTGATCCGCGGAGTGGAGCAGTTGTCTTCTACTCCGGTGTGGAGCTCCGATATTCGCGCCGGCGCGGGTTTGGTGCTTGCCGGTTTGTGCGCCGATGGCGTGACCGAGGTTCACGATGTGTTCCATATCGACCGTGGCTACCCGAACTTCGTAGAACAGCTGCGTTCCCTTGGCGCCACGATTGAGCGAGTGAGCGATGCTCGCTAGTTTTTAGCTTTTCGACGTTCAAACCCGCTGTTTACCTGCGGGTTTGTGTGTTTGTTGGGGTGTGTGTAGTTTTATCGGGGTCGCTGCGACACGGTTGATGTCGCGGAGATGGGAAACACGTGGTGTGGATGATTGTTCATGCTGTGTTGACGCGGTGTTTGTTGCTGTGTTAGGTTGTGTTTCCGTTGCACTCACTGTGGTGGGTGTGCGTGTTGTTTGAGAACTCAATAGTGTGCCAATACTTTTTATATGTTTTGTGCTGTTGATGATGATGGTCGTGTTGGTGGTGCCGGTTGTGGTGCTGTTGTCACGGTTATTGTGATTGGTAGTACTTAGGGTGATTGGTGTGTGTGGTTGTTTGTCCTCGTCAAGGATGGCCATGCGTGTGCACTGATTGCCCTGTTTTGTTTTTGATGATTTTTTTGTCATCGTTTGGTTTGGTTGCCACTGTTTTGGTGGTGGCTTTGCTAGGTTTTGGGCTTTTCACGAGCCTTTGTGGACTGTTTTGTTCATTTTTTGTGGAGAGTTTGATCCTGGCTCAGGACGAACGCTGGCGGCGTGCTTAACACATGCAAGTCGAACGGAAAGGCCCTGCTTGCAGGGTACTCGAGTGGCGAACGGGTGAGTAACACGTGGGTGACCTGCCCTGCACTTTGGGATAAGCCTGGGAAACTGGGTCTAATACCAGATAGGACCACATGGTAGTTCGTGTGGTGGAAAGTTTTTTCGGTGTGGGATGGGCCCGCGGCCTATCAGCTTGTTGGTGGGGTAATGGCCTACCAAGGCGGCGACGGGTAGCCGGCCTGAGAGGGTGGACGGCCACATTGGGACTGAGATACGGCCCAGACTCCTACGGGAGGCAGCAGTGGGGAATATTGCACAATGGGCGCAAGCCTGATGCAGCGACGCCGCGTGGGGGATGACGGCCTTCGGGTTGTAAACCTCTTTCGCAAGGGACGAAGCTTTTTGTGACGGTACCTTGAGAAGAAGCACCGGCTAACTACGTGCCAGCAGCCGCGGTAATACGTAGGGTGCGAGCGTTGTCCGGAATTACTGGGCGTAAAGAGCTCGTAGGTGGTTTGTCGCGTCGTCTGTGAAATTCCGGGGCTTAACTCCGGGCGTGCAGGCGATACGGGCATAACTTGAGTGCTGTAGGGGAGACTGGAATTCCTGGTGTAGCGGTGGAATGCGCAGATATCAGGAGGAACACCGATGGCGAAGGCAGGTCTCTGGGCAGTAACTGACGCTGAGGAGCGAAAGCATGGGGAGCGAACAGGATTAGATACCCTGGTAGTCCATGCCGTAAACGGTGGGCGCTAGGTGTAGGGATCTTCCACGATTTCTGTGCCGTAGCTAACGCATTAAGCGCCCCGCCTGGGGAGTACGGCCGCAAGGCTAAAACTCAAAGGAATTGACGGGGGCCCGCACAAGCGGCGGAGCATGTGGATTAATTCGATGCAACGCGAAGAACCTTACCTGGGCTTGACATACACCAGATCGGGCTAGAGATAGTCTTTCCCTTGTGGTTGGTGTACAGGTGGTGCATGGTTGTCGTCAGCTCGTGTCGTGAGATGTTGGGTTAAGTCCCGCAACGAGCGCAACCCTTGTCTTATGTTGCCAGCACGTAATGGTGGGGACTCATGAGAGACTGCCGGGGTGAACTCGGAGGAAGGTGGGGATGACGTCAAATCATCATGCCCCTTATGTCCAGGGCTTCACACATGCTACAATGGTCGGTACAACGCGCAGCGAGCCTGTGAGGGTAAGCGAATCGCTGAAAGCCGGCCTCAGTTCGGATTGGGGTCTGCAACTCGACCCCATGAAGTCGGAGTCGCTAGTAATCGCAGATCAGCAACGCTGCGGTGAATACGTTCCCGGGCCTTGTACACACCGCCCGTCACGTCATGAAAGTTGGTAACACCCGAAGCCCATGGCCCAACCACTGTGTGTGGAGGGAGTGGTCGAAGGTGGGATCGGCGATTGGGACGAAGTCGTAACAAGGTAGCCGTACCGGAAGGTGCGGCTGGATCACCTCCTTTCTAAGGAGCAATATTTTTTCTTTTCTTTTCTTTGAACAACACTGCATCGTCGTTGATGAGGTTGCACACTCTCGCCAGTTTGGTGGTGGTGTGTGATGGGTGTGGTGTGACCGGGTGGAGATCACCAATGGGTGTGGGTAGGTGTTGCAAGCAGATCTTGTGACACGCCCGCATCGTGATCGTCATTGTTGTAACAAGCACAAACGATATGTTGTTTTCAAAGTGTTGGCATGCTGTTGGGTGTCTGGGACATGCACGTGTCCTTGTGATTGTTGTGTGCGCTACTGGCTGCTGTTGGTGGTTGGTGGGGTGCATGGTGGTGTTGTGTGAGAACTGTATAGTGGACGCGAGTCATCTTTATTTCTTTGTTGCTGAAATATCAGTGATGAATGTTTGTAAGAGTTTTGTAATACACCAGTTTGTTTGTGTGTGTTTGTGTGGCGCATCATTGCTGATCACCTTGTTGGTGGTTGGTGGTGGTGGTCGTATTACTTGTGTTTTCTGTCATGCACAGCTGCCAATGGTTGTTGGTGGTTGGTGTGTGTTGGAAGGGCACACGGTGGATGCCTTGGCATTTCGAGCCGATGAAGGACGTGGAAGGCCGCGATAGGCCTCGGGGAGTTGTCAATCAAGCGTTGATCCGAGGGTGTCCGAATGGGGAAACCTGGCTACTGTGATTGGTAGTGACCGCAGCGTGAATGAAATAGCGTTGTTGGGGGTAGACGTGGGGAAGTGAAACATCTCAGTACCTACAGGAAGAGAAAACAATTGTGATTCTGCTAGTAGTGGCGAACGAACGTGGATGAGGCTAAACCGCATGCGTGTGATACCTGTGCCAGGGTTGCGTGTGTGGTGTTGTGGGGCGTGGTTGTACATGGTGGCATGACATGTGGCATGACTGCAGTTGGTAAGCGGAAGTGGTGTGGAATCGCCTGCCGTAGACGGTGAAAGCCCGGTACGTGAATGCTGATTGTGGTGGTGTTGATCGCGTTGCCCCGAGTAGCAGCGGGCTCGTGGAATCTGCTGTGAATCTGCCGGGACCACCCGGTAAGCCTAAATACTCCGAAATGACCGATAGCGGAATAGTACCGTGAGGGAATGGTGAAAAGTACCCCGGGAGGGGAGTGAAAGAGTACCTGAAACCGTGTGCTTACAAACCGTCAGAGCCACCTTGTGTGTGGTGATGGCGTGCCTTTTGAAGAATGAGCCTGCGAGTCAGCGGCATGTCGCGAGGTTAACCATGAGTGTGGGTAGCCGTAGCGAAAGCGAATCCTAACGAGGGTGTTGTGAGTGGCATGTCCTGGACCCGAAGCGGAGTGATCTACCCATGGCCAGTGTGAAGCAGCTGTAAGAGGTTGTGGAGGCGCGAACCCACTTAGGTTGAAAACTGAGGGGATGAGCTGTGGGTAGGGGTGAAAGGCCAATCAAACTCCGTGATAGCTGGTTCTCCCCGAAATGCATTTAGGTGCAGCGTTGTATGGTGCTTCCTGGAGGTAGAGCGACTGGTTGGTTGAGCGGGACTATCATCTTAGCAATGTCAGCCAAACTCCGAATGCCAGTGAATGCTAGTACGGCAGTGAGACTGCGGGGGATAAGCTCCGTTGGTCGAAAGGGAAACAGCCCAGATCGCCGGTTAAGGCCCCTAAGGGTGTACTAAGTGGAAAAGGATGTGGGATCGCGAAGACAGCCAGGAGGTTGGCTTAGAAGCAGCCATCCTTGAAAGAGTGCGTAATAGCTCACTGGTCGAGTGGTTCTGCGCCGACAATGTAGTGGGGCTCAAGTACACCGCAACACACCACGGTAGGGGAGCGTCGTGTGCGGCGTTGAAGCATCCGAGTGATCGTGGTGTGGAGTGCATACGAGTGAGAATGCAGGCATGAGTAACGAATGAGCAGTGAAAACCTGCTCCGCCGAATGACGAAGGGTTCCTGGGTCAAGCTAATCTTCCCAGGGTGAGTCGGATAAGGCGAGGCCGACAGGCGTAGTCGATGGACAACCAGTTGATATTCTGGTACCTCACAACAGCCGTCCATGATGAATCAGTGGTACTAACCACCCAGCATCCCAATCGTGGTCACCTTGTGTGACCTGGTGTTGGGTTTGTTGCGTGGGACCTTCATTGGTAGTAGTCAAGCGATGGGGTGACACAGGTTGGTAGCCACGCCACGAGGTTGGTTTTCGTGGTGTAAGCGTGCAGCCCGCCTACTAGGCAAATCCGGTAGGCATCATGGGTCAGGCGTGATGCAACCCCACACTGGTGGGGAAGGTGGTGATCCTGGACTGTCGAGAAAAGCCTCTAGCGAGGATGTTGTGAGCCCGTACCCCAAACCGACACAGGTCGTCAAGTAGAGCATACTCAGGCGAACGGGTGAACTGTGGTTAAGGAACTCGGCAAAATGCCCCCGTAACTTCGGGAGAAGGGGGGCCACTGTTGGTGCCACACCTTTTTGCGGTGTTGGTTGCTGATCGTGGTCGCAGAGAATAGAGGGAAGCGACTGTTTATTAAAAACACAGGTCCGTGCGAAAACGTGGAAGTTGATGTATACGGACTGACGCCTGCCCGGTGCTGGAAGGTTAAGAGGACCTGTTAGAACCCTTGTGGTTCGAAGCGGAGAATTTAAGCCCCAGTAAACGGCGGTGGTAACTATAACCATCCTAAGGTAGCGAAATTCCTTGTCGGGTAAGTTCCGACCTGCACGAATGGCGTAACGACTTCCCTGCTGTCTCAACCACAGGCCCGGTGAAATTGCAGTACGAGTAAAGATGCTCGTTACGCGCGGCAGGACGAAAAGACCCCGGGACCTTCACTATAGCTTGGTATTGATATTCGGTTCGGTTTGTGTAGCATAGGTGGGAGACATTAACAGCACGCCACGCCAGTGGTGGTGTCAGTCACAGGTGAAATACCACTCTGATCGAATTGGATATCTTGTAACCTCGGCCCATGATCTGGGTCAGGGACAGTGCCTGGTGGGTAGTTTAACTGGGGCGGTTGCCTCCTAAAATGTAACGGAGGCGCCCAAAGGTTCCCTCAGCCTGGTTGGCAATCAGGTGGTGAGTGTAAGTGCACAAGGGAGCTTGACTGTGAGAGTGACAACTCAAGCAGGGACGAAAGTCGGGACTAGTGATCCGGCACCTACGAGTGGAAGTGGTGTCGCTCAACGGATAAAAGGTACCCCGGGGATAACAGGCTGATCTTCCCCAAGAGTCCATATCGACGGGATGGTTTGGCACCTCGATGTCGGCTCGTCGCATCCTGGGGCTGGAGTAGGTCCCAAGGGTTGGGCTGTTCGCCCATTAAAGCGGCACGCGAGCTGGGTTTAGAACGTCGTGAGACAGTTCGGTCTCTATCCGCCGCGCGCGTAGAAACTTGCAGAAGGCTGTCCCTAGTACGAGAGGACCGGGACGGACGTACCTCTAGTGCGCCAGTTGTCACGCCAGTGGCACGGCTGGTTGGCTACGTACGGAAGGGATAACCGCTGAAAGCATCTAAGCGGGAAGCCTGTTTTAAGATGAGGTTTCATTACTAGGTGCCCGGTAGACCACCGGGTTGATAGGCCAGAACTGGACATACCGCAAGGTCATGCAGGTGACTGGTACTAATCCACCGAACAACACACCAAAAAACACACCACCTGACACACACATATGAAGGTGTGTTACAACTCGCGTCCACTATGCAGTCCTGACACAACACCCCCCAAACAACACCAAACAATAATTAATCGTGTCGGTGGTTATAGCATCGGGGCCACGCCCGGACCCATTCCGAACCCGGAAGCTAAGCCCGATAGCGCTGATGGTACTGCACCCGGGAGGGTGTGGGAGAGTAAGACACCGCCGACCAACAACTTCACAACACAAAAACGCACCCTACACCAGGGTGCGTTTTTGCTATATCTGGGGTACTTTTCCAGCCTTTGCCCCCAAGCCGGAAAGCTGCTGGCGTGTAGGGAATAATGGCAGGCATGAACCACAACGTACCCGCCGCCCGCGCAGAAGGGCTCTACAAAATCTATGGCTACGGAGACACCGCCGTGGCAGCCCTCAACGGCATTGACGTAACGTTCAACCAAGGCGAATTTACCGCCATCATGGGCCCATCCGGCTCCGGTAAATCTACGCTGATGCACTGCATGGCCGGCCTCGATGCCGCGACCGGCGGCAAGGTGTATCTCGGCAATACGGAGCTTTCCTCGCTCAAAGACCGCGACATGACCAATCTGCGTCGCGATCGCCTAGGGTTCATCTTCCAATCCTTTAACCTTGTTCCCACCTTAAACGCCGCAGAAAACATCACCCTGCCGCTTGATATCGCAGGCAAGAAAGTAGATAAGCAGTGGTTTGAGCAGATCACTCAGCGCCTCGGTTTAGCCTCGCGCCTCAAGCACAACCCCTCGGAGCTATCCGGTGGCCAGCAACAACGTGTGGCCTGCGCCAGGGCTTTGGTGGCTCGCCCCGAGATCATCTTCGGTGATGAGCCCACGGGTAATCTCGACTCGAACTCTTCTAATCAGGTGCTTTCAATCCTGCGCACGGCGGTTGATGAATATGAGCAGACCGTGGTGATCGTGACCCATGATCCCAAGGCTGCCTCCTTTGCCGATCGCGTGATCTTCCTTGCCGATGGCAAGATCGTGCACGAATTGCGCTCCCCTTCAACAGAGCAGGTCTATAGCACCATGGCTCGCCTCGAGGAGCTGATCTAAGTGTCATCCCAATCAGCCATGTGGCGCGTGGGATGGCGCTCGGTGATGGCCCACAAGGTGCGCTTCGGGCTCACTGTCATCGCGGTGGTGCTCGGCACCGCCTTCGTGGCCGGATCCCTGATGTTTACCAGCGCGCTGAGTGCCACTTTTGATCAGGCTTTAAACAAGGCGTTTTATAACATCGACGCCGTGGTCAAGGGCAACCAACAGCCCATTTCCAGAGAAGATCTGGACCGAACAAGGGCGCTGCCTGAAGTATCCACCGTCTTTGTTCACGACACCACCTCGGTGGTGATTGCCAAAGCTGGGGAAGATAGCCCGCTGCCAACCGGCGGCATGCAAACCTCGGTGGGGGTGTGGTACGAAGCCGCCCCCAATAGCGATGAGGCAGTGGTAGATACCGTCACGCTTCAAAGTGGTGCAGCCCCTGAAGGCGAAAACCAGGTGGCGATCCCTGCATCCCAACAGGCCATGCTTGGCCTCGATGTGGGCGATGAGCTCATTGCCGTCAGTGCCAACGGGCAATTCACCTACACCATTAGCGGCACCTATAGCGATGAAGGCGTAGGCGAACCCGGCATTAAGTTGCTCATGGCAGAACCGGCTTATCTAGACCGTTATGATGCCGGCGGAATCTCTACGCTGCTGGTTCGAAGCGATGCGCTTTCAGATGTCGCTACCGTGGATTTGCTCAAGCAGAATTTCCCTGGGCTTGATGTGCGCACCGGCACGCAGTTTGCAGATGACGTGACCGGCAGCTTCAAAGAATCCATGGCCTTCGTTACCTACTTTCTGGTCGCCTTCGGGTTGATTGCACTGGTTGTAGGCACCTTTATCATCGCCAATACCTTCTCCATGCTCGTAGCCCAGCGCACCAAGGAATTTGCGCTCCTGCGCGCTTTAGGCATTTCACGCGGGCAACTGCGCCGCTCGGTCACCTTCGAGGCAATCATCGTTGGCATCAGCGGCTCGATCCTCGGTGTACTCGGCGGCATTGGATTAGTGGCGGGAATCCGCGCGTTAATGAGCGCTTTTGGCGTGGAACTTTCCGGGATGGGCTTTGGCGTGACCCCTCGTTCGGTGATCGTGCCCCTGGTGCTCGGTGTGCTCGTCACGGTGATTTCTGCCTGGGCTCCGGCTAGGAGAGCCTCCGCGGTACATCCAGTTGAGGCCATGCGCCAAGGCAGTGGCGCCAATGAGCGCCTGCATAAGCGCACCATCGGCGGTGCAGTGCTGCTAGTTGTGGGCATTGCCTTTGCCCTCGCCGGTGTTGTGTTGGATCAAGAGCCCACCAAAACCAGGGCCATCCTGGTGGGCATTGGTGCTTTTGCTTTGATCGTTGGTGTGTTCTTTGCTTCGGCTGCGGCATCCATCCCCTTGGTTGGTGGCATTGGCAAAGTGGTCGGTGCTCCCTTCGGTTCGGTGGGGCGTTTGGCGCAAACCAATGCGCGTAGGACTCCCAAGCGCACCGCCACCACCGCCTTTGCGCTTACCTTGGGCGTGGCGTTGGTAACGCTGATTTCAATGTTTTCTGCCACCTTGGATAACAGCATCCGGGATCTTTCAGAAAACGAGATCAAGGTCGATTACATTCTGATGGGCCCAGGTACTGGCGAATTGCCGCTGCCGGAGGATGCCATCGAGAAGGTCAAGGAGGTCCCCGGTGTAGCGGACGTCAGCGAGCTGTCCTATGCATTGGCCACCCTGGAAGAGCCACCGGCGCAGCCGATGATGCAAGGGCCCACTGGCTTCCTATCCACCATGGATGGCAATCCGGCTGAGGTGTATGTGATGGACGGCATCGAGGGCGATACGGACTTAAGCCAGCCAAACCGAATGGTGGCAAGCGAGGAAGTGGCTAAGCAGCGCAATTGGCAGATCGGCCAGCGTGTGCCGCTCTTTAATGGCAATGGTGTGCCCATTGGCGATGTGGAGCTGAGTGGCACGTTTGCCACCTCGAAGGTGGCAAGCCCGATTACTGTTTCGCAGTCCACGTTTAACGACAAATTTGCCACCACAGCGGTGGTAGCCATGTTTGTCAATGGTGATGGAAGCCTGAGTAAGGAAGAGCTGCGCCAGCGGCTCGAAGAAGCTGTTGCCGGATCGCTGTATGTGCGGGTGCAAACCCCTGAAGAGTTTGCTGATCAGCAAGCGGGGATGGTGAAAAACATCATGAACATCCTCTATGGTCTGCTTGGTCTTGCGGTGATCATCGCCGTGATCGGCATTATTAATACCTTGGCGCTCAACGTGATTGAGCGTCGCCAAGAAATCGGCATGCTGCGCGCGGTGGGTATGCATAAGCGCCAGCTCAGGGGCATGATTACGCTCGAATCGGTCCAAATCGCCCTCTATGGTGCCCTTCTTGGTGTAGGCCTTGGTGTTGGCATCGGTGCAGCCTTTTTAAAGGTGCTGGCAAGCCAAGGCCTTGATGCGCTGACTATCCCAGTCACCCAGATTCTTTGGGTGCTCTTCGGTGCGGCAATCGTCGGAGTGATCGCTGCGCTTTGGCCGGCGCAGCGCGCAGCCAGCACACCGCCCTTAGAGGCGATGGTGGATTAAAGCACCCACGCCCCAATCGCGCCGCCTGCCCACAACGCCAAGGCTCCTGCTAGGAGGTTGAGCACCAGGGTCAAGGCGGCGCTGGCGTGTTTGGCTGCTTGGATCAAGCCTCCCAGCTCTTTGGCCAAGGTAGACCAGGTGGAAAAGGCGCCGGCAACGCCAGTGGCTAAAAATAAGCCCCAGAAACCATCGATGCCAATAGCCAGGCACGCCCCGAGTAGCGCACAGGCCAAGGTATTGGCGGCCAAGGTGCCGCGAACAGGACCAAGCAGGCTCAATGCCCAGCGCAACAACCCGCCGAGGGCTCCGCCAAGGGCGATGGCCAAAACACTCAGCGCGCTCATGTTCTTTGCCTCAATGCGGATCCCATAAGCCATGCGCACACGCACCCCGCGGTGGTGCCTGCAAGATAGAAACCGGCAACAAAAGGTGAGTCGGTGCTGGTGAGTAGCGCGGTGAACGTCGAAAAGCTAGTAAAGCCACCAAGGAATCCGGTGCCAAGCCATGCTGGTGGGGCGAGTCTGCCCATGAGGAAGCTGCCAAGGACGTTAATAAAGGCCAAGGTCCACAGGCCGGGCAGCACAAAGAGCAATTCTGCGCGCAAAACCGATCCGCATGCCGCGCCAAGGGCAATGCCCAGTGCCGGCGAGTTAAGAATGCGCATGCTTAATCATTCTAGAGCCGATGTGGCCAAACTTATGGTTGGGTTGGGTGCTCAAAGCCATGCAAGAAAAGCCAAAAGCGGGAAAGATGGGGAAGTGATCGCAGACGTTGGTGCGTCCGGTTGCTCATCTTCAATACGACCAACCGGTGCCACACATAAGGAGCAGACATGGCACATCCCCGCGCAGGTCAAGTGGCCCAGCCCGAAGATTTGATTGACATTGCCGAGCTGGTAACCGCCTACTACACCCGTATTCCCGATCCAGAAAACCCTGATCAGCAGGTAGCTTTCGGCACATCCGGGCACCGAGGTTCCTCTTTGGATACTGCTTTTAATGAGCAGCACATCCTGGCCACCACCCAGGCCATCGTGGATTATCGCCTCAAGCACAACATTGGCGGCCCGATCTTTATTGGCCGCGACCCGCACGCCTTGAGCGAGCCTGCGATGATCTCGGCCCTTGAGGTGCTGCTGGCTAATGATCTTGAAGTGCTTGTCGATGACCGCGGTCGCTATACCCCAACCCCTGCGGTATCCCACGCCATTTTGCAGCACAATGCCGCGCTTTCTGGGGGTGTGACGGGCAGTGATCCCAAGCGCGCCGATGGCATCGTGATTACCCCTTCGCACAACCCGCCGCGCGATGGTGGCTTCAAATACAACCCGCCCAATGGTGGGCCGGCAGATACCGACGCCACCGATTGGATTGCACAGCGTGCCAATGAGCTGCTGCGTGGCGGGCTCAATGGGGTCAAGCGCAGCAGTGTCAGTGGTGTGCTCGATCCGCGCACCCGCAAGTACAACTACCTGGATAGCTATATTGCGGATCTGCCCAATGTGGTTGATATCGAGGCCATTAAGCAGGCCGGGCTTTCTATTGGTGCCGATCCTATGGGTGGTGCATCGGTGGATTATTGGGGTGCTATCGGAGAGAAATTTGGCCTCGACCTGGCGGTGGTGAATCCGCTGGTTGATGCCACTTGGCGTTTTATGACGTTGGATACCGACGGAAAGATCCGCATGGATTGCTCCTCGGCGCATTCCATGGCCTCGCTGGTGCATAATCGCGATCGCTACGACATCGCCACCGGCAATGATGCCGACGCTGATCGCCACGGCATTGTTACTCCCGATGCTGGGCTGATGAATCCCAATCACTATCTTGCTGTGGCCATCGAGTACCTGTTTGCCCACCGTCCGGGCTGGGGTGAGCACACGGCAGTGGGCAAGACCTTGGTGTCTTCTTCCATGATTGATCGCGTGGTGGACAATCTTGGGCGAAAGCTGGTCGAGGTTCCCGTGGGATTTAAGTGGTTTGTTCCTGGGCTTATCGACGGTTCCATTGGCTTCGGTGGCGAAGAATCCGCCGGCGCCTCCTTCCTTCGCCACAATGGCCAGGTGTGGTCCACTGATAAAGACGGCATCATCTTGGATCTGCTTGCCTCGGAAATTACCGCCGTGACCGGCAAGACGCCTTCGCAGCGCTATGCGGAATTGGCCGAAGAATATGGAGCACCCGCCTATGCGCGCACCGATGCAGAGGCCAACCGTGAGCAAAAGGCAATCTTGAAGGCGCTCTCGCCGGATCAGGTCAGTGCTACGGAATTGGCTGGTGAGAAGATCACCGCGAAGCTGACTAAGGCGCCGGGTAATGGTGCTCCCATTGGTGGTTTGAAGGTCACCACCGAAAACGCCTGGTTTGCTGCTCGCCCCTCGGGCACTGAGGATAAGTACAAGATTTATGCCGAATCCTTCCGTGGCGAGGAGCACCTCAAGCAGGTGCAAGAAGCAGCACAGAACCTTGTATCTGAGGTGCTTGGCCAAAGCTAGCTGGAAATTTTGGCTCGTCTGCCCGCTTGAGCCGCACGGTATCGTTGCGGTTTGAAGCGGGCAGAGTTTTGGCGCCAGCAGCTATTGTGGTTAGATCAACAAATTGAGGAAAGGAGGATCGAGTGGCAGCAACATCAAGCCACGCCGATAACAAAGGGCGTGCGCCTGCTGCTCAGTGGATCCTTGAGGCACTGAGCTTTATCTCGCGTTTTGGCCTGGCCTTTATCTGGCTCTTTGCGGGCTTTGAAAAAGCCACCGACCCGGTTGGCACGCAGCAATCCATCGAAGGCTACGACATTTTCAGCCCCACCTGGGCTCAATGGATTGCCCAAGTAATTGGCCCGCTTGAAATTGCCGGTGGCGTGTTGCTGCTGCTTGGTATCTTCCTTAGGCAAGCAGGCAAGCTTTCTGCCGTGGTGCTGGTGCTCTTTATTGTGGGCATCTCCCAGGCTTGGGCCAGGGGCTTGAGCATTGATTGCGGCTGCTTCGGCGCTTCGGCCACCGGGCACATGGATTATTTTTGGACGATCCTGCGCGACCTCCTCTTTATTGCTATGTCGATGATCTGCGTGCTTCGGCCTTATCGACGTTTCGCGCTGTACACATAAGCTGCCTTTCACCCCGTTTGCGCACGGGTTAAAATGGGCGGGACATTCCGAGGAAAGAAGAGCACTTACCTGTGAGTAATAAGAACAAGATTCAGAATCCGAACGAAAAGTCCAAGAGCTTCCTTTGGGCGCTCGTGGCACTGATCGTTGTGGTGGTGGCCGTGGTTGGCTACATCGTGATGCAAGGCCGCGCCAATAGCAAGAATGAATTTGCTGATCACCCGGTCCAGGACGTGGCATTCAACGTGGCAGTGGATAACAACGCCATCACCTTGAAGTCTGATAAGGCAGGCAAGGACGCCAAGGTAGTCGATATCTACGAGGACTACTCCTGCCCCCACTGCGGTGATCTCGCCATCGAAACTGACGAGGAAACCCGCAAGCTTCTCGACGAAGGCAAGGTCATCTTGAACATCCGCGACCTGAACTTCCTCGATGATAAAAACGGTGCCGATGGTGAGCCCGCCACCGACGGCAACTCCACCCTCGCTGGCGCTTCCGCACTTGCCATCGCCCAAGACGGCGACGCCAAGACCTACTGGGCATACCGCGACCTGCTGTACAAGGAGCAGGGCAGCATCTACAACAAGTGGAACGCTGATGACTTTGCCGATGCCGCCGCTCAAATCGGTGCCTCCGAAGACGCAGTAGCAAAGATCCGCGACTACGCCCTGCGCGAAGAACTCGTTGAGCACGCAGCCGCTAACGCCAAGGAGCTCGAGAGCAAGCTGGACAAGGTTTCCTCCCCGCAGGTGTTTGTTGATGGCAAGCACATCGAGGGCAACCCTGCAGAATGGGTCAATAACGTTTAAGCAATTTCCATGCCCTCACCAGTGGTTTTGTACATTGGTGGGGGCATGCGTATGATGTTGCAAGTGCACAAGCACGGGGCTATGGCGCAGCTGGTAGCGCACCACACTGGCAGTGTGGGGGTCACGGGTTCGAATCCCGTTAGCTCCACAGAATAAAACCCCTGTTCCTTAGAAAGGAGCAGGGGTTTTCTTTGTTTTCACCTTTAGCCAGCGTGCGTGGCTTGTAGGCGAGAGCAGGGGAGAGGGCGGGGGAAGGTAGGGGTTGCGGCTCGGGCGGGGAGTCTTAGGGGGCTAGACGGTTGAAGGTGTGTGCGGGCTTTGCTGCTGGCTTGCGTGGGTAGCGGCGTGTGGCCAAGCGCCTTCTTCAGGTGATGCCGTGGTCTGCTCTTTATGGCCACGTTGGGGGGGGACGGATAACAATTAATAGCCTTAAGAGTTAGGCAGGGCTAAGCTAATAATGAACGCCATTCAGTTTAAGGGAAGGCGATACCCCTTCGCTATGGCGCACCGGAATGGCAGGCTTCGGATGAGAGTGAAGGCGCATGAGCAGCGACACCATACAAAGCACCACAAGTACCGGCAGCATGAGCCCCGACACAACCTATGACGAGCGCGACGTGATCAGTAGCCGGGAAAAAGATAAGGCGGGAAGAAAAGCCTTCCAAAGACTCATACGTCCAATCTCCTTAGCGCTGACCATCGCAAGGATCCTGGCCTTCATCTCCGCTGTGCTCAGCGTCGGACCCTATATCGCCCTGGTGTGGTTGGCTGAGGCCTTGCTCGGCCAAGGAGGAGCTCAGGGCAGTAATGAAGGCGAAGTGAAATCGGCGCTCACGCTGCTGATCGGGCTGTTCCTTGCCCGGCTGGTGGTGTATCTGGTGGCCTTAACGGTTTCGCATTTTGCAGACGTGAAATTGCGGCACCTGTTGCAACGCCAGATCGCCCAGCGCCTCTCACAAGCCCCGCTCTCGTGGTTTTCGCGCACCAATTCCGGTCAGGTGCGAAAGGCAGTCCAAGACGACACCGCAGAAATTCACGCGGTGGTTGCACACGCTCCGGTCGATAGCACCGTGGCCATCGTGAGTCCTTTGGCGCTGTTGGCCTATGTGTTTTATCTCAACTTGATGCTGGGGATACTCGCCATCATCACGCTTCCGGTGTACCTCGGCCTCATGGCCTTCACTATGAGGGGCATGGGCGAGAAAACCGCGGAGATGGATACCCGTCTCGGCCACGTTTCGGCCACCATGGTGGAGTTTGTCACGGGCATTTCGGTGGTCAAAGCCTTTGGCCAAACCGGTCAGGCACACGCCAGGTACGATCGCGCCACCAAAGACTTTCACAAGTTTTATCTTGCTTGGTGTGGCCCGATGCTGCGGATCTCTGCGATGTCGTATGTCGCCATTTCCACCTCGGTGCTCGTGTTGGTCAATCTCGGACTAGGCTCACTGCTGATTCGCAGCGGCCATGCCCAAGCCACAGACCTCATCCCCACCACCATCGTCGCCTTAGCCATCCCGCAGGCTTTCGAAACCTTGGCCAACATGGCGTGGTCGCTGCAAATTGCTGGCAGCGCGGCACTTCGTGTTCAAAACATTTTGAATATCCCCCAAATCTCTCAGGACGCAGCCAGTGCTGATGCCCTCCCCGAAGGCATCAAGGGACAATCCGTGGACTTTGAGGATGTGAGTTATAGCTACGGCGCCCATAAGGCCATCGATCACGTCTCGTTGCACCTAGAAGCCGGTACCACCACAGCCCTGATCGGGCCTTCCGGTTCAGGCAAGACAACACTGGCAACGCTATTAGCCCGGTTTAGCGACCCGGATGAAGGATGCATCCGCATCGGGGGAGTGGACTTGCGTCATTGGCCGGCAGAAAAGCTGTATCGGCACGTGGGTTTCGTGCTGCAAGATCCACAGATCCTGAGTCTTTCTATCCGCGACAATGTTGCGCTTGGCAAAGAGGACGCCAGCGATGAAGAAATTTGGCAGGCACTCGAAAGCGCCCAGGTAGCCGAAGAGATTCGGGCATTGGAGCACGGACTCGACACGATCTATGGCGTCGACACGCACCTATCGGGTGGCCAATGTCAACGACTCGCCATCGCCAGGGCGCTGCTGTTGAACACCCCGGTGCTGATCTTGGATGAGGCAACTGCCTTTGCCGATCCCGAATCCGAAGCACAGATTCAGCAGGCCTTAAGCGCCCTAGTCCATAACCCCCAGCACCCCAAGACAGTGCTGGTGATTGCGCACCGTCCGGCCTCAGTTCGGCACGTCGATCAAGTGGTGATCATGGAAAACGGCAAGATCAGCGCCCAGGGCACACCACAAGAAGTCAGTGAACAACCGCTCTACATGGCTCTTTGGGAAGGAAGCGCACGATGATAACTACCCAACATTTTTCGCCCAGTTTTCTCCGCCGCGTTGCCCAATTGCTTTCC
Source organism: Corynebacterium pseudopelargi (assembly GCF_003814005.1). Classification (NCBI taxonomy): domain Bacteria; kingdom Bacillati; phylum Actinomycetota; class Actinomycetes; order Mycobacteriales; family Corynebacteriaceae; genus Corynebacterium; species Corynebacterium pseudopelargi. The sequence continues at coordinate 463,594 of NZ_CP033898.1, forward strand.
GTCGAGGGTGAACAGCACCTGCGTCGAATGCTCGTGCTATCGCTGATCTGCGGTGTCATTCGCGGCCTCGCCCTTGTGGCCTTTTTGCCGGGAGCTGCAAGCTTGGTCAGCGGGGATCCAGTATGGGAACTTCGTTTTAGCCAGTGGCTGCTCGTATTGGCGCTCTTGGCCTGCACCTCGGCGGTATTGGAATACTTCCTGGCAATTGCTAACTACAGCGTCGCCATTGACGTGGTGGCAAGCATTCACTTGAAAATCGGCCAGCGCGTCTCCCGCCTGCCGTTGGGCTATTTCAAGCCGCAGAGCGCAGGTGAATTCTCCCGCTTGGTTTCGCGTCAGATGCTCAACTTGGGCGAGTCTTTTGCCCACATGTATTCCCCGATGATCATGCACGCTTGCACCATGTTGGTGCTGCTCATAGGCACCTGGGTGTGGGCGCCAACGATGGGCTTGATTCTCAGCGCAACGGTGCCGCTGGTGGTGCTCGCGGCGTATCTGGCAAATCGTTGCGAACGTCGTTCTTCTGCACTGACCGATCCGCCAAATAGGCAAGTGGCCAGCCGGTTGGTTGAGTTTGCCCAAAATCAAGCGATATTAAGAGCCTGCGGTAAGGCCCAGGCTTTCCAGCCCCTTGAGCGTGCGATCAACACCAGCGAACAGCGAAGCTCGAAGGCGCTGTGGTGGGGGCTACTGGGTCAATTGATTCATGGCACCGCCGCCCAGAACGTCGCTGTGCTCGCCATGGTGCTTGCCGTAGGCGTTGGCACGGGGCTTCAAGATGCTGTGGCCACCATCGTGTTCATCGGCATCATGTTGCGTTTTACCACCATCTTGAATGAGATCGGCCAGTTGGGCATGGGCGTGCAGGGTTCGCAACCGCTGCTTGAGCAGGTATTTGAGCTTCTCGACGAGCCAATCATCGAAGATCCCGTACGCACCCGAGGGATCAACCAGCCTGGTGCCATCGCGTTGCGCGATGTGAGCTTTTCCTACACCAAGGACTGCCCCGTGCTTCGGGATGTCTCCTTTGCGTTCCCTCCCCATTCCTTCAACGCCATCGTCGGTCCCTCCGGCAGCGGAAAAACAACGATCGCCCGGCTGATCGCGCGCTTTTATCCCGTTGATCACGGCGAGGTGCTCGTGGGTGGGGTGCGTGTAGAAGAACAGGCACTGGCCCAGCTTATGAGCCAATTGGCGTGGGTATTCCAAGATGTGTATCTCTACGATGACACCCTTCGGGCCAATATTTTGGTGGGCAACCCCCATGCCAGTGAAGAGCAGTTGCAGCACGCGGCCCGTCTTGCAGGCGTGGACGAGATCATCCAGCGATTGCCCCAGGGCTGGGATACCCCGGTAGGCGAGGGTGGCCGCGCGCTTTCCGGTGGGGAACGCCAGCGCGTTTCTATTGCCAGGGCAATTCTCAAAGACGCCCCCATCGTCTTGTTCGACGAAGCCACCAGCGCCCTCGACCCGGCCAATGAGCGGCGAGTGGTCCAGGCTCTTGAGTACCTTCGTCAACGCTCTACACTGGTGGTGATTGCCCACAAGCTCTCCACGATTGAATCCGCTGACAATATTGTGGTGCTTAATGATCAAGGCCGCATCAGTCAGCAGGGAACTCACGAGGAGCTGCTGCATCAAGACGGCACGTATCAACAGTTCTGGCAACGCAGACATGCAGCTCAAGGATGGTCACTGACATGACACCAGCAGGCCCGGGGCGAAAAACCGGGCCTAAGCCCAAATTTTCCACCCACGACGTGGTCGATGCCGCGCTTTCGATCGGCATCGACCGATTCACCATGAACGCCGTGGCGACGCAGGTGGGCGTCGGTGCTCCGAGCCTGTATCGCCTCTTTGCAAGCCGCGACGACCTCGTCGGGGCTTGCCTTCAAGAGATTCTTGCCAGAAACCCCTGGCAGCAAACGGATCTTTCTTGGCCAGACAAGCTCAAGCGTTGGTCACGCTACTGCTGGGATGTGTGCGAGGCGTACCCAGGATTGGCATTGACGCTCTACACCTATCCCTTCCCTCAAGTGCATGGCATGAGGCTGCTGGGGCATGTGCTGGAAGATTTCGAGGATTCCGGACTTGACCGCGATACCGTGCTCTATGCCCTGGATTTCATCGGCGATACCGCCATCACCCTCAGCCTTGGATTGCAAAGCTACAGAATCGAGCCACGCAATGAGCAGCGCAACAAGCTGCTTGCCAAAAACCGTGAGCTGCTAGAGCAAAACCTGCCCCAAGAGATCACTAAGATCGAGCAATCCCAAGACCTGTATCAGCACACGGTCGCGCCCAAAACCGAATTCATCATTGCTGCTCTTCAAGCAGGTATCCGCCCTGATATTCCAAAGCCTTGAGTCGCTCGCTGGGGTGGGGATTAGGCTAGGAGCTACATCATCGATGTGGTTGAACGAAGGAGAATGACGGTGAAAAGAACAGTAGGTTTAAGCGCACTCGTGGCTGCCCTGGCACTGGTTGGATGTGGGGGAGAGCAAGAGGCTGAGTCGCCTTCAAGCACAGCGGTGTTGAAATCTGCAGAAAGCACAGCAGCTTCCGAGGCTTCATCTGAGCCTTCTTCCGAAGCGCCTGCCGAGGAGCCTCAAAGTGAAGAGCCTCAAGAGGCTGCCGAGGAGCCTGCGCCTAGCGGTGAGATTATTGATGTAGACCCAGAGGGCTATGTGCAAGGCCAGTCGCACATGTTCCGCTATACCGTCGGCGGCGAAAGCGGCGAGTGCTACATCAGCGATAAGGGTGTGGCTTGCACCGGCCAAGCCCCTGAGGATGCCCCAGAGGTAGAAATGGCGCCGCTTCCTCGTCAGAAACCAGGAGCTATCGCAGCCGGTGAAAATGGCCTCTACTACACCATTTTTGAAGGGGTGCCGCCTGCACAAAAGGATCTAGAGCCAGGCCAGCGCATCGCTGCTGGTGCCGGTGTGTGCACCGCGGAGAATGCTGATCTGTTGCGTTGTGAATCCAATGGCAAGAGCTTTTCTATCCAGGCACCGGGTAAGAAGATTGTGCCTGAAAGCGAACTTGCTCCTGTGTTTGACGCCCAATAAGGGCTTCACAGGAGCAAGGGGGCCTGGGCAGTAATTAAGACTGTCCGGGCTCTTTGTATTCTTCGGCGTCGAGCTCGAGGTTGGGGCGTTCCTCTTCTGCCACGGTGGCCAGCAACTTATCGTTGTCGGCTTCGGAGCCCTCAAGCTCGTGGTTGAGTTCGAGGGAGTTATCCACGTAGATCTCGGGGTGGATATGCACGCGGGTGAGCTGGCGGATGCGGTTACGGCGAGCTTTTTCGCCAGCAATCAGCTTGGACCATCGGATGCGCCAGGCCACGAAGACGACGCCGATGACCATGCCGATGTAGCCCAGGATGGGGAAGATGATTTGGATCAGTGATCCGAAGCCCACCAGGCTGATCAGCCAGCTAATAAAGAGGATGATAAAGAGGTTGATCTTGGGGTGGCGGGGTGCAAGGACGTTGACGCGCCTGGAGAATGCGTAGACATCGCCAAGCGCGGTGTTAAAGATCATGACCAAGATCAGTGCAGAGATCGACACACCGACGATGGGGTGGATATCGCTGCCGATGGCGGCCATGGGGATGTCCTTGCCTGCTGCTGCATCCACGTTGAGGAAGAGCACCAAGGTTTCAAAGGTGAGCATCACGGTCAAGATGATGCCGCCGAGCATGCCGCCGATCGCGACGTCGCGAAGCTTGGTATAAGAACCACCGATCACCAGTGACATACCAACGGCGCAGATCAGGCTCATGCCGGAGTAGTTCACGGCAGACCACCACCAGGGCTGCACGGGGGAGGGCTCTTGCTGTGCCACGGCGTTGGCGGCGGAAAGCGAGAAATCTTCTGGGATGTGCAGCAGTGAGTAGATGAAGATCGCGATGATGGCGACGATCATCAGCGGTGTGACTGCGCCGATGACCTTTGCCACCTTATCGGGGTTGAGGAAGCAGACGAAGTACACCACCACGGCCATCAGCAGGGAACCGAGCCATGCGGGTACATGGAAGGCCTGTTGGAAGGTGGAGCCTGCGCCGGCGAGCATCATCATGCCCATGGCTGCCATGGTGATGGATACTGCGGCGTCGAGAAGCCAGGAAAGGCGTGGGTGTGCAACGTTTTTGAGCACCGCCCCGTGCTCATCGGCGAGGAAGTAGCTGCCGATTTGTAGGACCACGGCGCCGAAAACGACCATGATCACGCCTGTGACCACGAGCCCCCACATGCCGGTGGAGCCAAAGGAGACAAAGTACTGCATCATTTCCTTGCCGGTGGCAAAGCCTGCGCCGATTAGCAGGCCAACGAATGCCATGGCGATGGACATGCTCTGTTTCATGGGATCCCTTCGATTGTTTGAGCGCTGATTTTATCAGTGGATCGTTATAGAAAGAATTGCGCTGCACATCGTTTGTTTGGGCTAAAGCGTTACAAGGTTTCCGAAAATTAAACATGTTACAGGTGGGGGTGAGATGTTAAAAGCGCCAGCGTGAGACATTAAATTCTCTGCTATGAGAACAATTTCCCCTCACCCCCTAAAGAAGGTAGCAGCAGTGCTATTGGGAATCTCTTTGGCCTGCACCGGCGCCACCGCACCGAGTGCAAACGCCCAAGAACTTGCCCTGCCTGCAACAGGCCAAGCACAGCTCACCCAGCTCACCCAGCTCACCGAGCTGCCCCAGCAGCTCCAGCAGGCGCTGCCAGACAACCTGCCCATCCCCGAAGGACTTGGCAGCGGCGCGCCCGAAGGCTCTGCCGCACCCGAAGGCTCTCCTGCAGCGTCTCAGCAAACCCAAGCCCCAAGCAAAGAGGTGCCCTTCCACTGGGGCGTGGCCACCGCGGGTTTCCAGATTGAAGGCTCGAACCGCGATTCCAACTGGAGCCGCTACGCCTCGGAGGACCGCCAAGACGGCGACAAGCACATCGATGGTGTGCGCAACGCTGTGGATTTCCGCCACCGCTACGCAGAAGACATTGCCAACGCCGCGTCCCTTGGCGTAAACACCTTCCGCTTGAGCATCGAATGGTCGCGCATCGAACCTGAACCAGGCCACTTCGACATGGAAGAAGTTGCCTACTACGACGATGTGCTGCGGCTGATCCGCGAACACGGCATGACCCCGATGATCACCATGATCCACTACGTCTACCCCGGTTGGATTGTGGATCAAGGCGGCATTTTAAGCCAGCAGGCAGAAGACGCTTTTGCCCGCTACGCAGCGTTTATTACTGACCGCTGGGGTGGCGATGGCACCATGTGGGTCACGCTCAATGAGCCCTTCGTGTGGTTTGGCCACGACGTAGAAATTCACCTTGCCCAGCGCACCCAACTGCCCGAATACCTGGACATGATCGTGAACTTCAACCGCATCGGCTACGAGGCTGCCCATGCAAAAGACCCGAACACGCTCTCAGGCACCAACTTCGCCTTCCTGCCCACCATCGCCCCCGTGCAACGCGCCCTGCTGTTCGAGCGCCTCAACCCTCACATGGATTACGCGGGTATTGACTACTACTACTCGGTTTCGGCCACCAACCTCTCTGCCATCCACGCGGCTTTCGCCGATTTTGCCGCAGTGACCCCGGAGCCCGAGGGCATCTACTACGCCACCCGCCAATACGCGGAGATCTTCCCCGGCAAGCCGATCTACATCGTAGAAAACGGCCAGCCCACCGATAATGCGCAGCCGCGCGCCGATGGTTATCCGCGCGAGGAGTTCTTGCACGACACGATCTATTGGATTCAGAGGGCCATCGCCGATGGCGTACCGATTATTGGCTACAACCACTGGTCGCTGGTGGATAACTACGAGTGGGGCGATTACAGCGCACGCTTTGGGCTGTGGACTGTGGACGTGAAAAATGACCCCACCCTCACCCGCCACGCCACCCCAGCGGTAGAGGAATACCGTCGCATCATTGCCGATGGTGGCGCCCAAGGCCCGCTGTATCGCCAGCCCGCGCTCTGCAGTTTCGCTGCCCTGCCGCAAAGCTGCGTGCAACCTGCCGAAGTTGATGGGCCAAGGGTGTTGTTGCGCTAGATCCCTGTGGCTTTCTCGCACGTTGTAGCTTTTCGACGAAACCCCCACGCAGCCCCGCGGTGACGTGGGGGATTTCGCTGCTGGCTTGAAATACTTCTCTGGTGTCATGGTGCCTATTGTGATGCCTAAGATGCAGCAAAAAGGCAGCACCACCTTTTGGTGATGCTGCCTTTGCTAATGAAATCTAGCGCGTGGCGTTGGCTTCTTCGCGCTGGTTGTGCTCATCGGGCTCGGGAAGGAAGCGTGCTAGCACCTTGCCTGTGGGGCCGCGCTTGAAGTCGTCTACGTAGACCACGTCGCGAGGAACGTGGGCATCGGAGAGGTGCGAACGCACGTGCTCGCGGATCGTATCCGGTGCGATCTCGTCCTTGGTAATGACGTAGGCGCGCAGTGCCTGGCCGGTGTGGGCATCGGGTACGCCGTGCACGAAGCAATCGCGTACCTGGTCTAGGCGCATGACTTCGTCCATGATCTCGACGGGGTAGATCTTTTCTGCGTACTGGGTGATCACCAGATCGTCGTCGCGGCCGAGGATATACAGGCGGTTGCCCTTCTTGTAGCCACGATCGCCCATGTAGTACATGCCGTCGATCATGCGTGGCTCCACAGCCGGGTCGGTGTAGCCAGCAAAGAGGTCGTAGCTGGAGATAGCTACTACGCCTTCTTCGCCGTCGGGAAGCTCATTGCCGTTATCGTCGAAGATCTTGACAATGCAGCCGGGGTAGATGAAGCCCGAGAGGTGCGGATCGCGGATGAGGTCGTGAGGACCTGCGGTAGAGATCGCGGTGGTTTCGGAGGAACCGTACATGGAGCACAGCACGGGGCCGAACTTCTCGTAGGTCTTTTGAATTTCCACCGGCAGCAGCAGCGAGCCGGAGTTGGTGATGGCCTTGAGGCCTTCGTAGTGGTCGATGTTGTTATCGTCCATGTAGGCCACCACGCCACGGATGCGGGTTGCTGCGGCCACCCACAAGGTGATGTCGTGCTCCTTGAAGTCATCCAACACCTTCGTTGCGTCGAAGTGGCGGTGGGTGACGATGGTGGACTGGGTAATTAAGGCCATGCCCAGGTATGCCCAGCCATAGGCGTGGAAGAGCACGGCGGAAAGCAGCACTCGCATGTTGCGCTCGAAGGGCACCACGGCTGCGATATTGGCGGAAGACTGCGGCGACTTCAGGTGACGGCGAATCACGGCCTTGGGCATGCCGGTGGTGCCGGACGTCATCAGCACATGGTGGCTACGGGCAGGCTTCGCGGGAAGATCAACGCTCATGTCCGCGGTGTCCATGGCGTGCTGCATGGTCTCATAGGGGCGGCCATCAACATCGCCCGTTTCTACCGGCTCATCTTCTAAGTGCGCCAGGAGCACGGTGCGATTGCGGGCAGATTCCGTCATGCGTTCGAGGAATTCTTCATCCACGATCATGGCCTTAATGTCGTGGAAGTCGAGGTACTCCTCGATCTGAACGGCAGAGGAGTTGCCGTTGATCAAGAAGATATTAAAGCCTGCCATTTGGCGGGCGATGAGCGGCAAGATCACGCCACGGCCGTTTAGTGCCATCACTGCGACATTGGCACCGGAGTGGCAGCCGCGCTGATGCAGGGCGCGGGCGAGCTTCTCCGCCTCTTCGATGAGCTCCTTGTAGGTGAGCTGGCCGTCGTCGTCGATAAGCGCTACGCGGTCAGGAACCTGGCGTGCGGCGCGGCTGACGATGGTGGCTTCCAGCCCGCCCCACCGGCGGATGTTTTGGACATCGGCGAGGATTTCCTTGGGGCCGCCAAAGGAGATGATTTTGCGTTGGCGCATCCTTTGCAAAAAGTGCAAGAACTGATGAGCCACGTGGCGGCGTGCGATATTCGTTTTCACACGTGCGCTCAGTGTGTACCTGGACATTGATTCTCCTTTGTGATCTTCCTTGTGGCGCCGGGTTGCCCCGGCATCCCGAGCGATCCTGCGCGGGAGTGCAGCGTCTTCCTTGCTGTGGTGGCGCTTGGCCTTTCGTGCCGCGCCATTTGCCTGGGTATAACCCCGGCAGCCCCTAGATAGTTTAGCGTAGAAAACTAAAACCGAAAGGGGCTAGCCTAAGTGTTTGCCTGAACATCCTATCGTGCGCCAAATGTCAAGGGTTACTTGGCGGTTGTTATCTATACGTAATCAACCTAGGAAAAAACGTTTTCACTTCCGTATCAATTAACACACGCAGCACATTCATTCACTCAAGCAACACTTTTCCTCCGCTTTTACCATCCCCTTACTTGGGGGTGAAAATGAAAAAGCTGCCACCCGAATGCAAAGCATCAGGTGGCAGCTCGGAGCTGCAGATTAGTGAGGTAGCATGCCCAAAAGCTGGGCCCACTGCTCTGGCAGGCCAGCGGAGAGCTGATCAATACGGCCCATCAACTCGAAGGTCACGGCATTCCACTGCTCAGCGAAAGCAGCGATGGGGGCGGGGATGTGGTCGAAAAACAGCATGGAGTTCCTTATATTCAGTGGGGCTTGGGGGATTAGCGGATCTTATTGGCCACGTCGGAGCCAATCGCATCGACGCCTTCATCGGTTAAGTGCAACGCAAGATTGTGCTCACCGGTGGTGGTGTCGATCAAAATGCCTGCCACCCAGCGATCAGCGGGAGCTGCACACTCACCGTGGCCGGCAGAAAACGCGCGCTCATCAGCGAACTGCACACCGTGGCGCTGAGCGGCCTCGGCCAGCCACTTCTGCACATTCATCTCACCTTGAGTATCAAAGAAGATCGGCACTGCGTAGCTTGCGCCCCACACATTGTCGCGGCCGTAGCCCTCACCAATGTGGTACAGGCACTGCCAGCCGGCAGGAGTGTTCTCGGTGATCTCGTGGTAGCCCACCAATGCGATCTTGGCGTTCGGGGCAGCCTGCTTGATCTTGGAGATCGCACCGTCGATGGCAGCAGCAAACATATCGCGTTGGGTGGGCTGATTGATCCGAGCTGCGATCTCGGCATCATTTGCGCCCTCACCGGTGAGGGTGAAGTAGTTGTTATAGACGTCGTTGTAGCCGCCCTGGAGGGTGACATAACGGGTCTGGGGGTTCAGCGCACCATCGGCGATAGCGGCATCAACCTGCTCAGGAATGGTCAATGCAGCAGCGCTGGGGGTGTACATGGTGGCGCCGGGGCAGGAGTAATCATTGAGCGGCACGCCCAAATCGGCGGCGATCTTCTTAGGAAGGCTCGGGGTGCCCTGGGCGCAACCGTGAAGGTTGATATTGGGATCCAGGGTAGAAATCGTTGCGGCTGCGTTCGGGTTGGCCTTGCGTGCGCCCTTGGTGGCCATGGAGAAGGCTGCATCACCGGCGGTCATGTTGGCCATGATGGAATCGCCGAAGGTGACCAAGTTGCCAGGTTCTACGGTCTGGGGGACGCTGGGATCTACCCAAGTGGCCTGATCCAGGGCTGCTTCCATATTGATATGGGGCAGTTCGCGGCCCTGGCTGGCAAAGGGGTTATTGGGGCTAATGCCTTGGGCTGCTGCCGGCATAGCCAATGCTGCTGAGCAGGCAACGGCGCACAGGGCGCTGAGATAGCGAAGCTTCATGGGAGTCTCAATTCTGCTTTGTAAGGCGGGGTTAGGATTCGCGCTGATTGTGTTGATCGGGCTCTGGCAGATCGCGAGCGATCACCTTGCCAGTGGGTCCGCGTGGGAAATCCTCCACGTAGACGATGTCGCGGGGGACGTGGGCTTCCGAGAGCTGCTGGCGCACGCGCTCACGGATCTCATCTGGGGTGATCTCCTCATTGGCCACCACATAGGCGCGCAGTGCCTGACCGGTGTGCTCATCGGGCACGCCTTGAACGAAGGCGTCTTCTACGCGCTCATCGCGCAAGATTTCGTCTTCGATCTCAATCGGGTAGATCTTCTCGGCAAATTGGGTGATCACTAGGTCGTCGGCGCGGCCGAGCACGTAGAGGCGATCGCCTTTGAGGTAGCCGCGATCGCCCATGTAGTACATGCCGTTGACCATGGGGGCTTCGATGGCGGGATCGGTATAACCTGCAAAAAGGTCGAAGCAGGAGATGCCCACCACGCCTTCTTCGCCTTCTGGCACTTCGTTGCCGTGTTCATCGAAGATCTTGACCATGCAGCCCGGATACACCCGGCCGGTGAGGTGGGGATCGTTAACCAGATCCTCGGCACCTGCAACAGCTACGGCTGAGGTTTCGGAAGAGCCGTACATCGAGCACAGCACCGGACCAAACTTGTCGTTGGCGCGCTGAATCTCCACCGGCAGCAGCGGGCTGCCGGAGTTGGTGATTACCTTTAAGCCCTCGTGCTGCTCAATGCCGTGTTCGTCCATGTAGCTAATCACGGTGCGGATGCGGGTAGCAGCGGAAATCCACGTGGTGATGTCGTAATCGCGGAAATCGGCCAGTACCTGCTCGGCGCTGAAGTGGCGGCGCGTTACTACGCGGGATTGGGCAAGGAAAGAAAAGCCCATATAGGCCCAGCCATAGGCGTGGAAGAGCACGGCGGTAAGCAGCACATTCATATTGCGTTCCAGCGGAATGGCCGCTGCTACCGATGCAAAGCCCTGCGGGGAGTTCAACTGCCTGCGCACCACGCCCTTGGGCATGCCGGTGGTGCCGGAAGTCATCACCACGTGCATGCTCTTTTCCGGCTTCTTGGGCAGCGGATGGTGCACATTGGCGGTGTGAATCACGTGATCGAGTGATTCATAGGCGCGACCTTCGTGTTCGCCGGTTTCTACCGCTTCGGCTTCGAGGTGGCCAAGGATGACTTCGCGCTTGCGTGCGCGTTCGGTGATGCGGGGGAGGAATTCCTCGTCAACGATCAGTGCCTGAACGTTGTGGAAGTCGAGATACTCTTCGATCTGTGCGGCAGAGGCATTGCCGTTGATCATGAAGATGTTGTAGCCGGCCATTGAGCGGGCGGTCAGCGGCAAAATGGCGGCGCGGCCGTTGAGTGCCATGACGGCTACGTTGGCGCCTGAGTGAAGCCCGCGTGCATGCAGTGCTCGGGCGAGGCGATCAGCCTGTTGGAAAAATTCGAAATAGGTAAGTTCCCCGTCATCGTCGACCAGGGCTACTTTATCGGGTACTTGGCGTGCGCCGCGGGCCATGATGGTGGCTTCGAGCCCGCCCCAGCGGCGAATATTTTTTAGATCTTCAGCGAGGTCTTGCGCTCCCCCTGAAGCGATCATGTCGCGCTCACGCATCTTCTTTAAAAAGAAGCGAAGCTGACGAAAAACCTCACGTTTGGGCACGCTTCGATCCACTCGGGTTGCGAGTGTGTAGCGATTGGACATCCTGCTCCTCAAAGTGTTTGACCGGCAGATAGTTCACAAGCCAAACCTTTTCTTACAAAACATTAAAAAGTGTTAAGCTCGTGATTGTTAAAAATTCACTGTAGATATCGCAGCGGCACGCTGTCACGTTGCGCTTGATCTTGAAAGTGAGGCGATCGTCACAATGATTGGTGATGTATCCGCTGAAAAATACGGCAGGAACAGCCAGAACTGCATCCTCGTGCACAGCCATAGCCCTTAAGCCTGTGCTCGGTTTTCCACCCGCGCGCGGGGGTGGTTTCCTCTGCCAACTTAGCCAAGCGTGATTCCCAGTCAGCGCTGGCACGAGGCAGCGAACACCGCGCAAAAAGCCCAACACTGCCGCTTTCAGTGTCAGTTCGCGCCACCTTCAAGGCGTAAAAAGACCCAAGTGGCAGGCAACCCCAAGCCCCCTGATATCCCAGCGATATCCAAGGCTGGCACCAAAAAACTGAAACGAGGTTTCAACCACCATGCAGCCCTATCAAAAGAGCTATCCCACCGATTATTACGGCAATCGCTTCGTGCAAAACGATCTGGGACGCTACCTAGAAATCCGCCCCGAGGCCCCGAAAAATATTGAGCAGCGCAAGGCTTATTTTGTAGGCGGGGGCATCGGCAACCTCATCGCCGCCGGCTACTTGCTCCGCGATGGCCAGATGCCGGGCGAAAACATCACGGTACTGGAGCAAATGGCCGTACCTGGCGGTTCCTTCGACGGCGCCGGCAACAATGAAGACGGCTTCATCGCCCGCGGCGGCCGCGAGATGGGCCAGCACTTCGAGTGCTTCTGGGACATCATGAAGGACGTTCCAGCCGTGGATCTTCCCGCACCGCACACCGTCTTGGATGAATTCCGTATGTATAACGAGACGGATCCGAATATCTCGAATTGCCGTTTGATCAATGATCAAGCCCGCAACCGCCTGCGTATGCCAGAGATGGGGCTTTCCAAGCGCTCGCAGTTGAAGATGATCAAGCTGCTTGCGGTCAAAGAGGAAAAGACCTACTACAAGACGATCGAGGATTGGTTCGATCAAGACTTCTTCGAATCAAACTTCTACACCCTGTGGCGATCGATGTTCGCCTTCCAGGACTATCAATCGCTGACGGAAATGAAGCGCTATATGCACCGCTTCTTGCAGTACCTGCCCGGCTTCCCCGATTTTTCCTGCCTGCGCTTTTCTCGTTATAACCAGTACACGAGCTTTATCGAGCCGCTGGTGAACTACCTCAAGGGCCAAGGTGTGCGCTTCCAATACGACACGGTGGTCCAAGACCTGGATATCGAAGTCGCAGGCAATGCCTTTGAGGTCACCGGAATTCATTGCATCCACGAGGGCAAAGAAAAGCTTATCGACGTCCGCCCTGAAGACATCGTGATCGTCACCAATGGCTCGCTCACGGAATCCACCGGATATGGCGACAACACCACGCCTGCACCCTTTAAAAAGGATCCAGGCCCAGCATGGGATTTGTGGAAGAATATCGCGGCCAAAGCCCCGAACTGTGGGCGCCCAGAAGTCTTTTGCAGCGACCCGGACAAGACGGTGTGGCAATCGGTGAGCTTCAACTTCTACGGCGGCTACGACAATCCCTTCAATGCCAAGCTGCGCGAGCTTTCGCGCAATGACCTCTTCAGCGGCAAGACGGTCACAGCAGGCATCATCACCGCCGATGATTCTCCCTGGTTGTGCTCTTTAACTGTGCACCGCCAGCCACAATTCATTGGCCAAGAAGATGGGCTGTGCGTGGCATGGGCCTATGGCCTGCACTGGTGGAATAAGGGCAGTGTTACTGCTAAGCCCATGCTCGAATGCACCGGCGAAGAGGTCTTGCGAGAATTCTGCTACCACTTCGGGGTAGAAGATGTAGAAAAGACCATCGCCATGACCAAGGTTCGCTTGGCCACGATGCCCTGGATTACCGCAGAATTCATGCCGCGCGGTGAAGGCGATCGCCCGTGGCCTGTGCCCGAAGGCTCAAAGAACCTAGGCTTTACTGGCCAATTTGTAGAGACGCCGGATGATTGCGTCTTTACCACCGAAGGCTCGGCGCGTACCGGCCAGATGGCGGTGTATGGGCTGCTTGGAATCGAACGCGATATCCAGCCGATTTGGCCTACGCAATACGATATTCGTTCCATGCTGCATTCTGCTTCGGCCATGAATGATGGCAAGCTGCCCGGAGGTAAGTTGCTTCGTCGTCTGCTCAAGGGCACCTACTACGAAGACATCCTGCCCAAAGGCCGTGAATCCGGCCCTGTGCGCTAGATAATTGTTTGAGCCCCGCACCTTCGAAGGTGCGGGGCTTTGTGTGCCCGAGCTTTGCATGTGCTCGACACCACCCCCATTTTTAGGTGTAGGTCCTGCCCGATTTCTTGTTTCAGGGGAAGAATGGACACATGAGTAACGATGCAATCAAAGTCCTAGACCAACAAGCCTGCTTGGATAAGCTGCGCGAAGAAAAGCTGGGGCGCCTGGTGGTGCGCCGCAAGGATGATATGGATATCTTCCCGGTGAACTTCGTGCTCGATGAATCAGGCGAAGCACCGTGTGTGTACTTCCGTTCTGCAGAAGGCTCCAAGCTTTTTAGCGTGAACCTCAACCATGACGTGCTCTTTGAAATTGACCACCTCGAAGGCGAGGAGCATGCCTGGTCGGTGGTGCTCAAGGGCACAGCCACCGTGGTAGAGACCTTCGCGGAGATCCGTCACGCCGATACCTTAGACCTCAAGCCCTGGGTGCCGACGCTGAAGTACAACTACGTGCGCATTGATATCGACTCCCTTTCCGGTCGCGCCTTTGATCTGGGCGAAGAACCAGAGCGCTACTAAACCTAGGGTCTAGGCGTTTGTCTGTATTTGAAAAGCGGCCAGCCGAGCCCCAATCTGCGCTGGCAGAAGCCGCAGGCCTGCGTTGGCTGCGCGAAGCCAGCACAGCAGTGGTGGAAGTGGTGCACGCAGATGCATCAAGCATTAGTACCCGGCGTGTACAAAGCGTGGCACCCAACCCCAAGGATGCGCGCACAGCCGGTGTTGAATTAGCGCGCATCCACGCCGCAGGTGCGCATGCCTATGGCTGCCCGCCGCCAGGTTGGGAAGGGCCAAACTACATCGGCACCCAAGAACAGTCCTGTATCCCCGAAGCGTCCTGGACTAGCTTCTATGTGCGCCAGCGCGTGCTGCCTTTTGTGCGCGCTGCTAAAGATCGCGGCAACCTCGGCTCGAGCGCAAACATTGAGCGTGCTTGTGCGTTAATCCAGCAAAGCCCCGAGCTAGAACCTAAGGCACCGGCGCGTATCCATGGTGATCTTTGGGCCGGCAACCTTATGTTTGGTGCTCAAGGGCCAAAGTTTATTGATCCAGCAGCGCACGGCGGGCATCCGCTGACAGATCTAGCCATGCTTGAGCTTTTTGGCGCGCCCTATAGCGAAGAAATCTGGCGAGGCTATCAAGAACACTGTGATGCTGAGGTGCTTGATGCCTCACTGATTCCCATCCACCAACTTCACCCGGTAGCAGTGCACGCCGTTACTCATGGTCGTGCCTATGGCGAGCACCTAGAAGAGCTCGCCCAGGCCACGATTGCGCTGCTCAAGGGCTAGGTGGCAGGCTGGGGCTACTTGCGCCACCAAGTATCTTCAGGCCCTACGGGCAGGTGGCGTTTGTGTTGGCCGACCTTCCAAAGGTGCTCGATGCGCTCTTGTGCGTTGGCCTCTATCTCTTTGCCTTCGAGGTAATCATCGATCTGCGCATAGCTCACGCCCAAGGCCTCCTCGTCGGGCAACATGGGTTTATCATCTTCCAGGTCTGCGGTAGGAACCTTCTCCCAGGTCGATGCTGGGGCGCCGAGGTGGCGGAGCAGGGCAGCGCCTTGGCGCTTAGAAAGCCCAAACAGTGGCAAGACATCGGCTGCGCCGTCGCCAAACTTGGTAAAAAACCCGGTGACGTTCTCAGCGGCGTGATCGGTGCCAATTACTAAAAGCCCCAATTCCCCGGCCAAGGCATATTGGGCCACCATGCGCTGGCGGGCCTTGACGTTGCCGCGGTTGAAATCGCCTAAATCCTGCCGATCCAGCGTGGCTGCTACCGCGTCATCCATGGCGTCGGTGGCTTGCTTGATATTCACGCTGACGCTGTGATCGGGGCCGATAAATTCCAAGGCGCGAAGCGCATCGGCCTCGTCGGCCTGCACACCATAGGGCAGGCGCATGGCCCAGAACTCAGCTTCGATGCCTTCTGCTCTGAGTTGTTCGCAGGCCATCTGCGCTAGTTTTCCTGCCAGGGTGGAGTCTTGGCCGCCGGAGATGCCAAGCACAAAGCCGCGCGTGTGGGAGGCTTTGAGGTATTGGCAGAGGAAATCTACTCGGGCTTGTACTTCTTGAGCCGGGTCGATGCTGGGCTTGGTGCCCAGGGCGTTCAGAATCTCTTGCTGTTGAGAAGTGTTCATGGCAGCCATCGTAGTTTGGTGTTTGAATTGCCGTTGCGATAACATAACTCCTCGTGTCATGACTGCTGAACGCTTTGCGCTGGAAGCTTCGCTTCTCAAGTGCTGCTGAGTAGTCGTTATTAGCAAAGTAAAGTCTTTCACTTTGACTTTCGTAGAAAAGAAAGGAGCGCCCGAATGAAGGTCCGTAAGTCCCTTCGGTCGCTGAAGAACAAGCCGGGCGCCCAGGTTGTGCGTCGCCGCGGCAAGGTGTACGTGATCAACAAGAAGGATCCCCGCTTCAAGGCACGCCAGGGCTAATTGCTGCCTAGCGCTTGAGGTGTGCAGGCATCATTCTGCACCCAAACCCATCGCCAGTAATGGCGATGGGTTTCTTTTTGTTAGGTGGGGGTGGCGCTAACCCCCGTTTGGGAAGAATTTTTAGCAGTAATATTTTCAGGCATTTTTCGCCCGCTTTGGGTGCATTCATGCGGGTAGGGCTAGGTTGCTAGCACTATGCATAAACCTAGATGTGACTTACATCAGTGTGAGTCCGTGGAGGCCAAATTTGGGTCTTGAGGGCTACATCTTGTGCGCGTGGTTGCTCTCATGCTGGGAATTCCCTCCGTGTAACTACTACATATAGTGCAGTTGCGCCGAGTTTGCCCTAGGTATAGTGTTTCTTCATGTCGCCGGGGTCGGCAGCAGAGGCAAAGCCATTGCTGGAAGTTTCACCCCGAGCTGGCCTAGATACTCACCAACACGAACGCCATGCCGGGCCACCGGCTATGACTACGCCGCAGGAGAACACGCCAATGTCGATCACCGTTTACACCAAGCCCGCCTGCATGCAGTGCAACGCCACCAAGAAGGCACTCGACCGCGCTGGCTTGGAATACGAGCTGGTAGACATCAGCCTTGATGAAGAAGCCCGCGACTACGTCATGGCCCTGGGATACCTCCAGGCCCCCGTGGTGGAGGCCGGTGGCGATCACTGGTCTGGTTTCCGCCCCGAGCGCATTCGCTCACTTGCTGCCCAGGTTGCCTAAGGGCTTAGCCCATCACTCCGGTACAGGAACGCCCAAGGTTTCAGTGCCGGTTTTCTTTTTATCCGAGGATCGATCTCGTGCTCATCGTCTACTTCTCCTCCGCCACGGAAAACACCAAGCGCTTTGTAGAAAAACTCGGCTTCCCGGCTGAGCGCATTCCTTTAAGGAAAAACGATGCGCCCCTTCGAGTCGAAGAGCCCTATGTGCTGGTGTGTCCCACCTACGGCGGGGGAGCGTCGATAAGCGGAGGCAATACCCGCCCCGTGCCATCGCAGGTGATCCGATTCCTCAACGATGCGCACAACCGATCCCTCCTGCGGGCCGTGATCGCTGGCGGCAACTCCAATTTTGGTACCGATTTTGGCAAGGCCGGCGACGTAATCTCGGCGAAATGCCAGGTGCCCTACGTCTATCGCTATGAGTTGCTGGGCACTGAGGAAGATGTGAGGATCGTCCAAGAAGGCCTCAAAGCTAACGCGGAAGAGTTGGGGCTGTATATGGATAAAGAATGCGCCTAAGCGCAGCAGGCATCAACGCGGCCGCGGGGAATACTTAGGGCTCTCCGCGCCATTGAACTTCAAGTACTTATACCCACCATTTCTTTCAAAGGACACCATTGTGGCCCCATTAGGTAAGAACGTCGCTGAACCCGTCTCGCGCGAAGAGCAGCTCGACTATCACGCACTCAACGCACTGCTGAATCTTTATGACGACGAAGGCAATATCCAGTTCGATAAAGACCGCGAGGCTGCCAACCAGTTCTTCCTGCAGCACGTAAACCAGAACACGGTGTTCTTCCACGATCTGGAAGAAAAGATCGACTACCTGGTCAGCAACAATTACTACGAAGCCGAAGTTATCGAGCAATACGACTTTCCTTTTATTAAGGCACTGTTTAAGCAGGCCTATGCTCATAAGTTCCGCTTCAAGACCTTCCTCGGGGCGTATAAGTACTACACCTCATATACGCTCAAGACTTTCGATGGCCGCCGCTACCTCGAACGCTTCGAAGATCGCGTGTGCATGGTGGCACTGACCTTGGCCGCAGGTGATGAGGCCTTGGCAAAGCACCTGGTTGATGAGATCATCACGGGGCGCTTCCAGCCTGCAACGCCCACCTTCTTAAACTCCGCCAAGGCCCAGCGCGGCGAGCCGGTGTCCTGCTTCTTGCTGCGTATCGAAGACAATATGGAATCCATCGGGCGTTCGATCAACTCTGCGCTGCAGCTTTCCAAGCGCGGTGGCGGTGTGGCACTGCTGCTTTCTAACCTGCGCGAGGCAGGCGCGCCGATTAAGAAGATTGAAAATCAGTCTTCCGGTGTGATCCCCGTGATGAAGCTGCTCGAAGATTCCTTCTCTTATGCCAACCAGCTTGGTGCTCGTCAGGGTGCCGGTGCTGTGTACCTCAATGCCCACCACCCGGATATCTTGAGCTTCCTTGATACCAAGCGTGAAAATGCCGATGAAAAGATCCGCATTAAAACCCTCTCGCTTGGTGTAGTGATCCCCGATGTCACCTTTGAGCTGGCAAAGCGCAACGATGACATGTATCTGTTTAGCCCCTATGACGTCGAGCGCGTCTATGGCAAGGCCTTCGCCGATATCTCGATTAGCGAGCACTACGAGGAGATGGTGGAGGATCCGCGGATCCGCAAGACCAAGATCAAGGCGCGTGAGTTCTTCCAGACCATCGCCGAGATCCAATTCGAGTCGGGCTATCCCTACATCATGTT
The DNA here is from genome assembly GCF_003814005.1 of Corynebacterium pseudopelargi. Lineage (NCBI taxonomy): Bacteria > Bacillati > Actinomycetota > Actinomycetes > Mycobacteriales > Corynebacteriaceae > Corynebacterium > Corynebacterium pseudopelargi. Next base: position 482,190 of record NZ_CP033898.1, read on the forward strand.
CGAAGACACGGTCAATAAGGCCAACCCCATTGCGGGTCGTGTGAACATGAGTAACTTGTGCTCGGAGATCCTGCAGGTAAACACCCCCTCGGTGCTCAATGACGACCTCACTTACGCGGAGGTTGGTGAGGATATCTCTTGTAACCTCGGCTCGCTGAACATCGCCATGACCATGGATTCCCCCGATTTCGCCGCCACGGTGGAAACGGCCATTCGCGGCCTGACTGCCGTGTCTGAGCAGACCTCCATCGATTCGGTGCCGAGTATTCGCAAGGGCAACAACGCCGCGCACGCCATCGGCCTTGGCCAGATGAATCTGCACGGCTACCTTGGCCGCGAGCACATCTTCTATGGCAGCGAGGAGGCCTTGGACTTTACCAACGCCTACTTTGCCGCCGTGTTGTACCAGTGCCTGCGCGCATCCAATAAGATCGCCCGCGAACGCGGCGAAACCTTCGAGGGCTTCGAAGATTCCAAGTATGCAAGCGGCGAGTACTTCGATGGCTTCGATCCAGCCGAGTTCGCACCCAAGACCGAGAAGGTCAAGCAGCTTTTCGACGCCTCCACGATCCACACCCCAACGCCGCAGGATTGGGAGGAGCTGAAAGCATCGGTTGCCGAGTACGGACTGTACAACCGCAACCTCCAGGCAGTGCCGCCTACGGGTTCGATCTCCTATATCAATAACTCCACCTCCTCCATCCACCCCATTGCCTCCAAGATCGAGATCCGCAAAGAAGGCAAGATTGGCCGCGTGTACTACCCGGCTCCCCACATGGATAACTCCAACCTGGAGTACTACCAGGATGCCTATGAGGTGGGCTATGAAAAGGTCATCGATACCTACGCCGTGGCCACCAAGTATGTAGACCAGGGCTTGTCGCTTACCTTGTTCTTCAAGGATTCGGTGACTACCCGCGATATCAACCGCGCGCAGATCTATGCATGGCGCAAGGGTATTAAGACCCTCTACTACATCCGCCTGCGCCAGGTGGCCTTGATGGGTACTGAGGTAGAGGGCTGCGTGAGCTGCATGCTCTAAACGCCTGCGTGTGTGCTGCCAATCGGTAGCACACAACAATGAAGGCCCATGGCAAATGCCATGGGCCTTCAGGCTTGTTAAGCTACGCGGGTTTAGCGCTCGCCGAGCTCGGCGTCGATGACCAATACGCCGGTGCCGGTATCGGCCAGCTTGAGGCGATCGATGATGTCCTTAACAGAGGACTCCTCTTCGATCTGCTCGTCGAGGAAGCGATCCAGCAGCGGGCGGGAGTCGAAGTCCTTGACGGACTGCGAAAGCTCAGCCAGTTCGCGGATCATGCCGGATACCTTCTGCTCATGAGCCAGGGAAGCCTCGAAAGCGTCAAGCGGGGTGGCAACGTCGACCTTCGGGGGAGCGATGTCGCCAATCTGCGGGGTGTAGTCGCGGTCGAGCAGGTGGTCTGCGAAGCGCTGAGCGTGCTCCAGCTCCTCGGCGTGCTGTGCACGCATCCAGTGAGCCATGCCAGACAGGCCGAGTTCCTCGAGCTTATAAGAAAGCTGAAGGTAAATCATGGCTGCCTCAAGCTCGGCAGTGACTTGATTGTTCAGTGCGGTTGCGAGTTTCTCGTTGATCTCCATGACTCACACTGTAAGTAGAGCTAATCAATTTGGCATCTAAATGAAGCCGAACCTAACGTTGCCGTTCAGGGGCTTAAAACACGCGCAGATGGCGGTCTAAATGATAAGGCTGATGGCATTTTTTCGGGCCAAAAACTCGGGTTTTGACGCTTTGAGCCCCGCTCGCGTAGCCCCTGAAAATGTGACGAAGAATACAAATTGGGGGCGTCGAAAAGCGAAAAATTGCCCTTGCTCTTGCTATGGCAACGCCGTGGGGGAGGGGAGTGTACCTATCGTCATAGTGCCCGCAGAGCTTGCTCGGGTAAGCTCTGCACAGAACTTGATGCGATTGCTTTGAAGGCAACCACGCGCAAAAATCCCAAGAAGCATCCCTGGAGGAAGACGTTCGTGAGCAGTTACGAGTCCTATATCGACCAACATCCGAAACCGGTCGAGGCCATCAACTGGAACACCATTCCAGACGATAAAGATCTGGAAGTTTGGGATCGACTCACCGGCAACTTCTGGCTGCCCGAAAAGGTGCCAGTGTCGAATGACATTAAGAGCTGGAAAACGCTCAACGAGCTCGAGCAGCGAACCACCATGCGTGTGTTTACCGGCCTGACCATGCTCGACACCATCCAGGGCACCGTCGGTGCAGTCTCGATGATCCCCGATGCGCTCACCCCGCACGAAGAGGCTGTCTATACCAACATTGCCTTCATGGAGAGCGTGCACGCGAAAAGCTACTCCAATATCTTTATGACGCTGGCCTCCACCAAGGAGATCAACGAGGCCTTCCGCTGGTCCGAGGAAAACGAGAACCTGCAAAAGAAGGCCAAGATCATCCTCTCCTACTACGAAGGTGATGATCCGCTGAAGCGCAAGGTGGCTTCAACGCTGCTGGAATCTTTCCTTTTCTATTCAGGCTTCTATCTGCCCATGTACTGGTCCAGCCACGCCAAGCTGACCAATACCGCCGATATCATCCGCCTGATCATCCGCGATGAGGCAGTGCATGGCTATTACATTGGCTATAAGTACCAGCAAGGCCTGTTGCGGCAGAGCCAAGAGCGCCGCGACGAGCTCAAGGAATACACCTTCGATCTGCTCTACGATCTCTACGACAACGAGACGCAGTACACCGAAGATCTCTACGACGATCTCGGCTGGACCGAAGATGTGAAGCGCTTCCTTCGCTACAACGCCAATAAGGCACTGAATAACCTCGGCTACGAGGGGCTCTTCCCGGCCGATGAAACGAAGGTATCGCCGGCAATCCTTTCGGCCCTTTCCCCGAACGCCGACGAGAACCACGACTTCTTCTCTGGTTCCGGCTCCTCCTATGTCATTGGCAAGGCCGAGAACACCACCGACGAAGACTGGGACTTCTAAGCCAGCCGCAAGGTTGGTTGTACGCCTTCGCCCGCTTTGTCATCTGCCGCCCTTCGGGGCGGCGTTTCTTTTTGCCCGGAGGGGGTGGATCAACCTTAAGAATGACACCCGGCGGGGGTGGGTTTTAGGCCCGCTTCTGCCTTCCGGTGGTGGCGCGCCGTATCAAAAACTGTGGTGGTAGTCACTTATGAGGCCGATTTTTTGTGCAAGTCTCCAGCGCCACGCCAACCTGCCGGGAAAATGGCAGCTCACGCGCTTACATTTCTATTCACGCCCCATTAAGGTCAAAAGTAACCCCAACCAGAGTTGGTTGGAAGAAGACTTACGCTCTCTTAAGATAGAGCAGTGTAATTTCGGTGGCTTTTCTGCACGCGCACGCGGGCTGGGAAGCAACCTACAAGTCAGGAGGAACGTATGACCGCTGTGGAGCCACGGCTGGAGAATTACTCCGAGCCAACCAGGCCCGCACCAACCGGCGGGGCCCGCAAGGGTTCGCTGGCTTGGAAGATGCTGACCACCACTGACCACAAGCTCCTGGGCATCATGTACATCATCATGTCCTTCGTGTGGTTCTTCGTTGGTGGCCTAATGGCACTTTTGATCCGCGCTGAGCTCTTCTCGCCGGGTCTGCAATTCTTGTCCAACGAGCAGTTCAACCAGCTGTTCACCATGCACGGCACCATCATGCTGCTCGCCTTCGGCACTCCGATCGTGTGGGGCTTTGCTAACTACGTGCTGCCGCTGCAAATCGGCGCTCCCGACGTGGCCTTCCCACGTCTGAACGCTTTCGGCTTCTGGATCACCCAGATCGGTATCGTCTGCATGCTCGCAGGCTTCCTCACCCCAGGTGGTGCCGCTGACTTCGGCTGGACCATGTACCTGCCGCTGGCAGACCACGTGCACTCGCCCGGCGTTGGTAGCGACTTCTGGATCGTCGGCGTTGGCGCCACCGGTGTGGGCACCATTGCTTCGGCCATCAACATGATCACCACCCTGATCTGCCTGCGCGCACCTGGTATGACCATGTTCCGCATGCCGATCTTCTGCTGGAACATCTTCGTTGCTTCCGTGATCGTGCTGATGATCTTCCCGCTGCTGACCTCCGCAGCCCTCGGCGTGCTCTACGACCGCAAGCTCGGCGGCCACATCTACGACTCCGGCAACGGCGGCGCAGTGCTGTGGCAGCACCTGTTCTGGTTCTTCGGCCACCCCGAGGTGTACGTGCTGGCGCTGCCATTCTTCGGCATCGTTTCCGAGATCCTTCCGGTCTTCGCACGTAAGCCAATGTTCGGCTACATCGGCCTGGTATTCGCAACCCTGTCCATCGGTACCCTTTCCATGGCAGTGTGGGCACACCACATGTTCGTTACCGGCGCCATCCTGCTGCCGTTCTTCTCCTTCATGACCTTCCTGATCTCGGTGCCTACCGGCGTGAAGTTCTTCAACTGGCTCGGCACCCTGTGGCGCGGTCACATCTCTTGGGAGACCCCGATGCTGTGGAGCATGGGCTTCCTGGTCACCTTCCTCTTCGGTGGTCTGACCGGTATTATGCTGGCCTCCCCGCCGCTGGACTTCCAGCTGGCAGAGTCCTACTTCCTGATCGCCCACTTCCACTACACCCTCTTCGGTACCCTGGTGTTCTCCTCCTGCGCAGGCGTGTACTTCTGGTTCCCGAAGATGACCGGTCGCATGCTCGACGAGACCCTGGGCAAGGTGCACTTCTGGCTCACCTTCGTGGGCTTCCACGGCACCTTCCTCATCCAGCACTGGGTGGGCAACATGGGCATGTCCCGCCGCTACGCCGACTACCTGGAGTCTGACGGCTTCACCATCTACAACCAGATCTCGACCGTCTTCTCCTTCCTGCTCGGCATGTCGGTACTGCCGTTCATCTGGAACGTTGTGAAGTCCTGGCGCTACGGCGAGATCGTCACCGTTGACGATCCCTGGGGCTACGGCAACTCCCTGGAGTGGGCAACCTCCTGCCCGCCTCCTCGCCACAACTTCACCTCCATGCCGCGTATCCGCTCCGAGCGCCCCGCGTTCGAGCTGCACTACCCGCACATGGTGGAGCGCATGCGTGCCGAGGCCCACGTTGGCCACGACAAGCACAAGCAACACCCGCTGGAAGAAAATAAGTCCCACGTAAAGGCCTAAAGCCTACGTAGAGGAACACACATCCTGGCTTGAAGCCGCGGTCGTAGATAACGACCGCGGCTTTGTGCATGTTCCACCCCAAAACGCCTACCCCACAAAAGAGGGCAGTAGTGTCTGCGCCATGAGACAATGCAACGCGTGCAAACAGAACCCTCAGTGCCAACCGTAGGACTCACCCCAGGCTTCTCACCCGCCGTCATTACCGTCTCCGGTGCAGACCGCCCAGGTTTGAGCGCCTCCTTCTTCCGAGTGCTCGCCGCCCAAGACGTGCAAGTGCTCGACGTCGAACAATCCCAATTCCGCGGATACCTCAACCTCGCCGCCTTCGTAGGCATTAAAGCCGAAGAACGCGAAGTGATCCTCCAAGGCCTCAGGGATTCCCTCTATACCGCCCACCTCAAAGTCACCCTCGAGATTCCCGATGAACCCGAATTCTCCAGGCCGCGCTCAACCCACGTGATGGTCGTACTGGGCAACCCCGTTCCTGCCGCCGCAATTTCTAGGATCGGCCAAACCCTGGCCGACTACGGCGCCAATATCGACACCATCCGAGGCATTGCCGATTATCCCGTCACCGGCCTAGAAATGAAGCTCACGGTGCCTAACCCCAAACCAGGCGGAGGCATCCCGCTGCGCAAAGCCCTTGCTGCTTTAACCCAAGAGTTAGGAGTAGACATCGCCATCGAGCGCGATGGTCTGCAACGCCGCTCAAAGCGCCTGATCTGCTTCGACTGCGACTCCACGCTGATTACCGGGGAAGTGATCGAGATGCTCGCCGCCCACGCCGGGCGCGAAGCCGAGGTTGCAGAAGTTACCGAACGTGCCATGCGTGGCGAACTCGACTTCGAAGCATCGCTGCGCGAACGCGTCAAAGCCCTAGCTGGCCTGGATGCCTCGGTGATTGATGAAGTCGCCCGCGATATCGTGCTCACCCCAGGTGCACGCACCACCATCCGCACCCTCCAAGAGGTTGGCTACACCACCGCCGTGGTCTCCGGTGGCTTTATCCAGGTGCTCGAAGGTCTAGCAGAAGAGCTCAACTTGGATTATGTGCGCGCCAATACCCTTGAGATCAAAGATGGCAAGCTCACCGGCAATGTCATTGGCAAGGTGGTGGATCGCGCCGCCAAGGAAGAATTCCTGCGCGAGTTTGCAGCCGATGCTGGTTTGGAGATGTCGCAAACCGTAGCCGTAGGCGATGGCGCCAACGATATCGACATGATTTCTGCGGCAGGCTTAGGCATTGCCTTTAACGCCAAACCGGCGCTGCGTAGCGTGGCGGATACTTCCGTGAATTCGCCCTTCTTAGATGAAGTAGTGCACATGCTGGGCATCCCGCGCTCGGAAATCGACCAGGTACAAGCAGAGCTCGAAGGCGAACCACGCAGAAAGCCCCTCGATGGCTAAAAACGAGGCCTTCGCGCTGGCTTTCGAGCGCCTAGCCAAGGCAGTGGATGGCAGGTCTTGGGAGCGCGACCCGGAGGATCAATCCGATCCCTCCACCGTGCAGGCCATGCAGATTGTGCTGCACCTGCCAAAGCAGGATCCTCCCAAGCGGCATGCGGTGCTGCAGGCCGCCGCTAGGGCGGCGGTGGCAGTATGCCTTGATCCGCGCGCTGGTGCTGATTTTGAAGATCCCGAACACGGCTACTTCGCCAGGGCTTTGGATACGTGGTATCGCCACCGGATCCGCAAAGTCACCCGCCGTGCCCGCAATGCCGCATGGCGCAATGTACAAGACTTGGCCGGGGTCAGTGTTGAGAACACCGCGCGGGCCTTCATTCCCAGTGCCGTAAGCGAAGTGCCGGCGCCTATTGCCAAACTGCAGATCGCCGGCACGGATCTTCCCGCAAGCCAAGAACCAGAGCCGCAACCTGGGGTGCCGGTGTTGTATGTGGATGCCTCTTTAGGCATGAGCGCCGGTAAAACCGCGGCGCAAGTAGGGCATGCATCCATGTTGCTTGCCGGGCATCAATCTTTGGCATGGGCCGAGCGCTGGGCAGCGCAAGATTTTGCCTTAAGCTTGTGTGAGGTGGGAAAAGAGGAGTTTGAAGCTCGTTGCGCGAACCCCGGTGCCGTCACGGTCGTTGATGCGGGGTTTACCGAGATCGCCCCGAATACGCCCACGGTGTGTGCCCTGCCCGAGCCTGTCCTGCCCGAGCCAGCCCTGCCCGAGCCAGGCCTGGCCTGCTAGCTTGTGGCTACCAGGCGCTTGAGTGCGGCTTCTACCGTTTCAGCGCTCGTGGTAGACCAAAACTGCGGTAGGGAGGAGAGCAGGAAGCGCCCATAGCGTTTCTCCACGATCCTCTTATCTAGGATCGCCACCACGCCGCGATCATCCACGCTCCTTAACAGCCTGCCGGCGCCCTGGGCCATCAGCAGTGCCGCGTGGGTTGCTGCTACTTCCATAAAGCCATTGCGCCCATCGGCATCAGCGGCGATCTTTCTTGCCTGCAGCAGGGGATCATCGGGGCGGGGGAAGGGGATGCGGTCGATAATCACCAGCGAGCACGACGGGCCTGGCACATCGACGCCCTGCCAGAGGGTGAGTGTGCCAAAAAGGCAGGCATTGTGGTTATTGGCAAAGGCCTCGATCAAGGTGCTCGTAGAGTCTTCGCCCTGGCAATAGATCTCGAAGGGCAGACGCTCCCGCATCGCCTCGGCAGCTTGCACTGCGGCGCGTTTAGAAGAAAATAGTCCGAGCGTTCTTCCGCCTGCGGCAAGGATCAGCGTGGCAATGTGGTCTAACCAGCTTTCATCCAAACCATCCCTGCCAGGTTCGGGCAGGTGAGTGGGGGTGTAGAGGATGCCTTTGGTGGCTGGATCAAAAGGTGAGCCCACATCGATGGCTTCGAAGCTGCCGCGGGGAAGCCCCCAGGCGGCGGCCATGGCCTGAAAATTACCGCCGATAGCCAAGGTGGCGGAGGTGAGCACGCAAGTGTTTTCGCCAAAAAGCCGTGTGTGCAACAATCCCGCCACCGACAGTGGGGCCACTTTGATTTGGGTGCCGCGGCGTTCGTCGTGAAGCACCCAGACCACATCCTCGTGCTTGGAAGGGTCTGGCTCTTCAAACACCTCCAAGATGCGGACTACAGAATCGTGCTGATCAAGCAGGTGATTATTCAGCGCGAGGCGCTCTGCAAAGCGCTCGGGGGCGTTGGTTTGTTCGCCCTCGGGGCTTTGGGCGATGGCGTCTTTGAGCCTCCACAGTGCGTTGCGCACGGCCTCCAACTGGGATTGGAGCGTTTGAGGCAAGGCCGTGATCCTTCCGGCCTCTACGCCAAGCAGCTCTTCTTCCCACTCCTGGGCTACCTCTTTGAGCTCCTTGGAGCGTTCCTCAGCCCCAAGTTTTTGGGCGCGATTCGCCGAAAGCGTGAGTGTAGTGACGCCAATTTCATTGGTGGCCACGGCCGTGATCCTGCCGTCGAGCTCGTGGGCTTCGTCGACGATTACCACATCGTGTTCGGGCAAAATTTGGGCATCTGACAGCGCATCGATAGCCAATAGGGCGTGATTGGTGACGATCACATCCACATCATGGGCCTGTTTGCGCGCTGCTTCTGCAAAGCACGTATCGCCATGAGGGCAACGCGATGCGCCCACGCATTCCCTAGCGCTCACGCTGACTGCTCGCCAGGCCAGGTCGGGAACGCCTGGGTCTAGATCATCGCGATCGCCAGTATCAGTCTCATTGGCCCATTCGTGCAGCCTGGCCACGTGTCGGCCAACCCACGTCAGCGAGTCTTCGTCGAGCAGCGCATCACCGGGCTCTTCTACCCCCATCTTGTTTTGGCACAGGTAGTTCGAGCGGCCTTTCATAATGGCGAAGGTAGGGCGGCGTTCCAGCAGCGGTTCTAGGGCATCGGCAAGCCTTGGCAAGTCGCGGCCAACCAGCTGGCGCTGCAGGGCAATGGTGGCAGTTGACACCACCACGGTGCTACCTGTTGCCTGAGCGTGGCGGATGGCCGGGACTAGGTAGGCCAGGGATTTGCCTGTGCCTGTGCCAGCTTGCACGGCAAGGTGGCGTTCTTTTTCCATCGCCTTGGTCACGGCCTTGGCCATGTGCACCTGGTTTTCGCGCTTTTTACCCCCAAGGGCTGCTACTGCGGCTTCAAGCAGCTCGGTGGTTGCTGGCACCGCCTCCATTTATTCGAAGCCCATGAAGCGGGTCGAAAGCACCGGCTCATCCTTCGATAGCGCCAGGCCTTCCCACGGCAGCGTAACCAACTGCTTGGCCAGGTATTCGCGGGATTGCTCCAAGGTTGGAAGCCCCTGGACGAGCGCGCCTTCGCGCATCAGCGGCACGGTGAGCTCATAGGAGGTGAGCTGGCCAATCTTTGGTGTTTCGTGCTCGTAGGGGAACACGATTTCTTCTACGGCGGTGCCGGTGGCGCGGTGGGTGCGCACGGCACGCTTGGTGCCGCCGGTCATGTTCTTGCCGCGCGAGCGCTTGGCTACGGGGTTGCCTTCTACCTCTACCAGCTTGTACACCATGCCGGCGGTGGGAGCCCCAGAACCGGTTACCACCGAGGTACCCACGCCGAAGGCGTCTACGGGATTGCCGCGAAGCCCGGCGATGGCATATTCGTCGAGGTCGGAGCTGACCACGATGCGGGTGTTATGCGCACCTAAATCATCCAATTCCTGGCGCACCTTGGAGGTCATCACACCAAGATCGCCAGAATCAATACGTACAGCGCCGAGTTCGGGGCCTGCTACCTCAATGGCATTGCGTACTCCCTGGGAGATGTCATAGGTGTCTACCAACAAGGTGGTGCCGATGCCAAGGGTGTTGATCTGGCTGGCAAAGGCGGCCTTCTCATTTGGAGTGCCGTCGTCTTCTACATGCAGCAAGGTCCATGCGTGTGCTGCGGTGCCGGTGCCGGGGATGCCGTAGCGATATACCGCTTCGAGGTTGGAAGTAGATACGAAGCCTGCCAGGTAGGCTGCGCGTGCAGCGGTGACGGCGGCTTGTTCATTGGTGCGGCGCGAGCCCATTTCAAAGATCGGTCGGCCATCGGCGGCGGTGACCATGCGCGCTGCGGCGGAGGCAACGGCGGAGTCTGCGTTCATGATGGACAAGATGACCGTTTCTAAGATCACGCATTCTGCGAAGGTGCCGCGCACTGTGAGCAGGGGCGAGTGGGGGAAATAGAGCTCGCCTTCGCGGTAGCCATCAATATCGCCCTTGAACTCATAATTGCGCAGGAAATCGAGTGTGCGATCGTCGAGGAAGCTTAAAGATTCAAGCTGGGCTTCGTGGAAGCGAAAGGCCTTTACTGCTTCTAGTACGCGCGCAGTACCTGCAACAACGCCGTAGCGGCGTTCATTGGGAAGGCGCCTGGAAAATACCTCGAAGGTGCACTGCTTGGACGCGGTGCCGTCGGCAAGCGCCGATTGCAGCATCGTCAGCTCATACATGTCTGTTAGCAGTGCGGTGGAGTCTAGAGAAGTCACGAGTTCCAAGTGTAGCCCCAAGCCCGAGCCCAAGGTGGGTAGGCTATTTGGCATGATGCTTGACCCTCACGTATCCGATGCGAGCACGCCGCCGGTGCAGGCGATGAGTTCGCCCATGGCCACCCCGGAGCTGGATGAAGCTCTCGCAGTCGATGTTGCCGCCAAAGAGAACCTGCCCTGGATGTGCATCGTCTGGGACGATCCGGTGAACCTGATGAGTTATGTGGTGTACGTTTTCCAAACCATCCTTGGTTTTTCTAAAAAACGCGCCACCGAACTCATGCAGCAGGTGCATACCGAGGGCAAAGCCGTGGTGTCTTCCGGCGAGAAGGACAAGGTGGAAGCCGATGTAAAGAAGCTGCATACCGCAGGCCTGTGGGCCACCATGCAGCAAGGGGGTTAGAAAACGATGCAGCCGTGGAAGAAGAAGAAAAGCCTGCTGCGTGGCGCCAAATACGAGACGGTGCTGGAACCGCTCGAGCGAGAAGTCCTCGGCGATTTGGCCGCCAATATCAGCGAGGCGCTCATCGCCAGGGCGCAGTCTGCGCCAAAAGATGAGTTGGCTGAGCTCACCGGCATGGCCCAAGGGCACACCGAGGCCCCCGAAGATCCCTCGCTGGCGCGGCTCCTGCCGGACTTTGAGCGCGCGGAGGATCAAGAATATGAAGGCGATAATTCTCTGCTGCGCTCCTTGCATGAACAAGACATCACCAAGGCAAAGCTGGAAAACCTAAGAGCCATCGGCGATGCGATAGGCCCCGATGGTTCGGTGATGGTGAGCATTACAGAACAAGAGGCTCATAAGTGGCTTGCGGCGCTTAATGATCTCCGCCTGTATCTTTTTGCCGCGGAATCAGAAAACCCCGATGCCGATCATGATCGCCTCAACTTGGTGGAATGGCTTGCCTATAACCAAGAATCCCTGCTTACCGCCATGATGGGTCCCTTGGAGCAATCGGAGTAATCGGGGCAATCGGAATAATCGGAGTAGTACGTGCACATCAACCCGCTTCCCGGCATCGCTATCGGGCATACCACCTTGGAATCTTCCGGCTGCACCGTCTTGGTGTGCCCCAAGGGAGCCATCGCCGCGGTGGATGTGCGCGGCGGCGGGCCTGGCACCAGGGAAACTGATCTGCTCGAGGCGCACAATACCGTCGAGCGGGTGCACGCCATTGCCCTTTGTGGCGGCTCGGCGTTTGGTTTGCAGGCCGCCGGGGGAGTGATGAGGGAGCTTGAAGCAGCAGGCATCGGTTTTGCAGTACTTGGGCCTGATCGCCCAGGGCCTGTGGTGCCGATTGTTCCCGCGGCCGTCATTTTTGATCTCCTGCTCGGCGATGCCCATTGCCGCCCAGGTGAAGACGCCGGTGCCAGTGCCTGCCGGGAGGCTTTGGCACAGCAGCTTTTCGACGCCCCAGCACCCCCTTCTACTCAACCCAAAGGCCTGAATGCGCCGAAGGATAAAGCTGCCAACTCCCAGCACGAGACCCACTACTCAAGCAATATTGGTGCGGGCATGGCAGCTAGTGCTGGGAAGCTGCGCGGCGGTTTTGGCAGCGCCAGCGTGCAAGCAGGCTCCTGGCAGGTGCAAGCCCATATCGTGGCCAACCCGGTAGGCCATGTGGTGGATCCTTCCACCGGCAGGCTGTGGGGTGCGCCCTGGATGGATCCGGTGGATCCGGTGGCCTATGGGCAATTAGCAGGCCTGGAATCCAAGCTCAACACCACCATCGGTGTGATCACTACCGATGCCCCGCTGACGAAAGCCCAGGCCAAGCGCCTTGCAATGGTCGGCCACGATGGATTGGCGCGAGCCATCCGCCCCGCGCATTCGCCGCTCGACGGCGATACGCTCTTTGCGCTTTCTACCGGCGATGGCTCTGGTGTGAGCACCGAGGCGTTGCTTTCGCTTTCCATGGCCGCGGCTGATGCGGTGCAAGCAGCGATTGTGCAAGCGGTAGTGAATGCAGATGCAGGCTTTGGGCTTGAGAGCTATCGCTCGCTACGCTGCAAAGCATCATGAATATGTACCAGGGATATACACCGCAACCGGTAGTGGTTCGCAGAGGTGGCTTCGGCACCGGCATCGGGCTAGCCATTGGCTACCTCCTCACCATCTGGGCAGTGCACATTATCAACGTCTTCTTCTTCGGCGGCACCTTGGTGTACTTCGGTGTGCAGCCCCTCGATGTGTCTTCCCTGTGGCACATTTTCACCTCCCCGCTGGTGCATGGCTCCCTTGCCCACTTGGTGGCTAATTCGGTCCCTGGCGCCATTTTCTGTTTCCTCATTGGCTTTAGCGGTGCCAGGGCCTTCTGGGAGGTCACGGGCATTACCTGCATCGTCAGTGGTCTTGGAACGTGGTTTTTTGGCGGGGTAGGCACGTCGCATATCGGTGCCTCTGGTCTAATCTACGGCTGGCTTGCCTATTTGGTGGTTCGAGGAATCTTTAACCGCAGCTTTAACCAGGTAGCACTCGGTGTGGCACTGGCATTTATCTATGGCGGCTTGATCTGGGGCGTTTTGCCAACTGATGCAGGAGTGTCCTGGCAGGCGCACCTGTTTGGCGCTATCGGTGGTGTGATCGCTGGGGCCATCATCACCAGTGATGATCCACCGGCGTTGCAGGCAAAGCGCGCCCGCGAAGAACAACGCCGCCTCCAAAGCTGGCAGGGCTAAACGCTGCGCGGAGCAACTGCAGCGCTGGTGCGCAATCTGTAAGACGTTATCCTTCGATACACTGCCAGGTATGCCAGACCCATCCTCACCCATCGGCATTTTTGATTCCGGCCTTGGCGGGCTCACCGTGGCGCGCACCATTATGGAGCAGCTCCCGCATGAATCCGTGCACTATATCGGCGATACCGCCTTTGCCCCATACGGCCCTAAACCCATAGCCGAGGTGCGGCAACGCTCCATCGCTATTGGAGATGAGCTGATGGAACGCGGCGTGAAGATGATCGTGATCGCCTGCAACACCGCCACCTCAGCGGCTCTTCGAGACCTCCGCGAACGCTATGACGTGCCGGTGCTTGGGGTGATTTTGCCGGCTGTTCGCCGAGCAGTGGCTACCACCCGCAATGGCAAAGTGGGCGTGATCGGCACCGAGGGCACGATCAACTCTGGTGCCTATCAAGAACTATTTGCTGCCAGCCCCTCGGTAGAGGTCACGGCTGCTGCATGCCCCAGCTTTGTCAGCTTCGTGGAACGCGGCATTACTGCCGGCAGGCAGATCCTGGGTGTGGCACAGGGCTATCTCGAACCCTTGCAGGCCGCAGGCGTAGATACGCTCGTGCTGGGCTGTACCCACTACCCGCTGCTTACTGGCGTGATCCAATTGGCCATGGGCGATCACGTCACCTTAGTGTCTTCTGCCGAGGAGACGGCCAAAGATGTGCTGAGGGTGCTCAGCGATGCCGATATGCTCGCCGGTGAGCAGCACACACCTGCCCATCACTTCCATTCCACCGGTGATCCAGACACCTTCGCCCAATTAGCTACGCGCTTTTTAGGCCCGCATGTGAGCAACGTGGAACGCATCGCCACAACGTGATTCCTTCAACGTTGCAGGCGCATTGGTTTTATATTTGTGTGCCCACCGTGGCAAAGTTGCCAGTATGAAGGTGATCGTTCTTGGTAGCTCGGGTAGCGTTGGCGCGCCTGAGAACCCAGCCTCTGGCTACCTCATCCTTCCATCAACTGGCGCGGGTGTGCTGATGGATCTCGGCCCTGGGGTACTCGGCCAACTCCAGCGCCACCACGACCCCAACGATGCCCATGTGGTGTTTTCTCACCTCCATGCCGATCACTGCCTGGATTTCCCCTCGCTCATGGTATGGCGGCGTTACCACCCGCAGGCTCCAGCGGCCGGGCGCAACCTGCTGTTTGGCCCTGCAGCTACCTTTGATCACCTCGGGCGTTTAAGCGCCGATGAGCCAGATCAGATCGATGATATGTCTGATACCTTCGCCTTTAGTGCCTGGAAGGCGCATCAAACGGAGATCCTCGGCTCGGTCAATATCACTCCTTATCCCATGATCCACCCGGTGGAAACCTATGCCTTGCGCATTGAGGAACACCGCACTGGCGCCGTGCTGGCCTATTCGGGTGATACCGCCTGGACCAGCGAGCTGATCGAATGTGCCCGCGATGCGGACGTGCTCTTATGCGAGGCCACTTGGGGCGCAAGTAGCGAGGGCAAAGCACCCGATATGCATTTATCCGGCGCGGAGGCTGGGCGCATAGCACGCGAGGCCGGGGTAAAGCGGCTGGTGTTGGTGCATATTCCGCCGTGGGGTGACCCGGAGGCCGCTTTGGCTGCCGCCAGGGAAGAATTCTCAGGGCCTGTAGAGGTTTCCTATTCCGGCATGGAGATCGACTGCTAGAACGTTGCCACCTTGGGGTAGTGCATTGGGGCGCCGGGTACGCTTGGAAGCTATGAGTGAAACTTTCTCGCGTGCCGATGGGCGCGCCCTTGATCAGATGCGTCCTGTAAAGATCACCCGTGGCTTTACCACCAATCCGGCGGGCAGCGTGCTGATCGAATACGGCAATACCCGCGTGATGTGTACCGCCAGCGTTGAGCTGGGCGTGCCGCGCTTTAAAAAGGATTCCGGCGAGGGGTGGCTGACCGCCGAATACTCCATGCTTCCCGCCGCCACCCATGACCGCATGCGCCGCGAATCGATGGCCGGCAAGGTCAAAGGCCGCACCCACGAGATCTCCCGCCTGGTTGGGCGTTCTTTAAGGGCGGCCGTGGATCTTTCGCAGCTTGGCGAAAACACCATCAATATCGACTGCGATGTGCTGCAGGCCGATGGTGGCACGCGCACCGCCTCCATCACCGGTGCCTATGTTGCGCTTGCCGACGCCATCGCGCACCTCAAGGCAGAAGGCGTGGTTCCAGGCGAGCCCCTGCTGCCCCCGGTTGCTGCGGTGTCTGTTGGGCTTATCGACGGCCACGTTTGCCTCGATCTGCCCTATGAGGAAGATTCGCGTGCCGATGTGGACATGAACGTGATTATGACCGAGTCGGGGAAATTCGTAGAAATCCAGGGCACCGGCGAACACAACACCTTTGATCGCGAACAGCTCAACGCCCTGTTGGACTATGCAGAAAAGGGCTGCCGCGAGCTCATCGCCGCCCAAAAGGCCGCCTTGGCAGGGGAGTTGCGCTAAATGCAGGTGCTGCTTGCCTCCAATAACGCCAAGAAACTACGCGAGCTGCAAGCCATTGTGGATCAAGCCGGTATCCAAGGCGTTGAGGTTCTAGCCTTAAGCGATGTGCCGGCCTATGAAGAGCCCGTAGAAGACGGGCGCACCTTCAGCGATAATGCCTTGATTAAGGCGCGCGCCGGTGCCCGCCACACGGGGCTTGTGACGGTGGCCGATGATTCCGGTATCGCCGTCGAAGAACTCAATGGCATGCCGGGTGTGCTTTCTGCCAGGTGGAGTGGTGGACACGGAGATGACCAAGCCAATAACGAGCTGCTGCTGGGGCAGATGGCGCATGTACCAGAAAGCCGCCGAGGTGCCGCCTTTATCTCGGTGTGCGCACTCGTGACCCCAGATGGCACCGAGCATGTGGTGGAAGGTCGCTGGCCTGGCCGTTTGCTCAGCGCACCCCAGGGTGAGCATGGCTTTGGCTATGATCCGCTCTTTGTTCCGGCAGAAGAAGACGCCGCTGGAACCAAACGCAGCGCCGCTGAGCTTAGCCCCGAGGAGAAAAACGCGATCTCGCACCGCGGGCGTGCATTGGCCCAGCTTGTGCCAATTATCCAGTCCCTGGTCTAAGCAAGAAAAAGCAAAAGCCCGCCGGTAAAAAGGCGGGCTTTGTGCTTGCTGGCTTAAGAAAGCTGGAATTGTGCTTTGACTTCTTGGCGGCGCCAGTGCTCAACAAAAAATGAGAGGAAGGGGATGGTGCCGGCCAAGGCGGTGATCAGCCACTTGGTGGGCTCCCAGCGGGCCTTGGTGCCGAGGTTTAGGGTGGCCACCAGGTAGAGCATGTAGAACAGGCCGTGGAGCTGGCCAATCAGGCGAGTCCAACTGGGCATATCAATACCAACGAGGTATTCGAGCACCATGCGCCCGCACAGGATCAGCAGCCAAACACCTGTGACCCAGGCGGCGACGGAAAAGAGATTGAGCGCCTTGCGCACGCGAGCTTGGCGTTCGGGATGGACTTGGGGAGTGTTCGTCATGAAATTCCTCGGCAATGTGGTTTTAGCGATCTTCACCGCGGCGGCGGCGTCGCGGCTGCTGGAGCTGATTAAACTCCTCCACGCTGAGCTGTTCGCGCTGGGGGAGGAAGGATTGATCGATCTCGGTGATCGTCTGTGGGGTGTCGCTGGAAGTGGGCTGCGCGGTGGCGTCGAAAAGCTCCTCATCGGAGGCAAGTTTTTGGTTCTCGAACTCGACGAACTTCCGGTAGGCATACACAAAAAAGGCACCAAAGAACGGCCATTGCAGAGCGTAGCCAAGGTTTTGGAAGGTGCCAGAGCCCGACTGGAAGCGAGTCCATTGCCACCAGGCCAGCGAAAGGGTAGCGATCACGGCGAGGATGAGAAAAAGGATGTGCCAAAGCCGCACGCGAAATCGACGCGGCTGCGCAGAATCGGTAGGGCTAGGTTTCTCGGTGCTCACGGCTGCAGAGTCTACCCTTTCGGTGGTTGGCCATGTGCAACAAAGGTTGGTGTGGCCATTTGGTGCATTGAGGGCTCAAGGGTGTACCATGCCAACGAGCAACAACATCGCAGTTGTACTTGCGCCCGTGGCGGAATTGGCAGACGCGCTGGATTTAGGTTCCAGTGTCTTAGGACGTGAGAGTTCAAGTCTCTCCGGGCGCACCACACAGCACCGCCGTTTACGCTTGAAAGAAATTTCAGGCTGAGACGGCGGTTTTTTCCATCTACACTGGTTGCTATGGCAAAAGTGCGCAACCCCTGGTCCGACCTCTTCCAGCTCGATGGCAGCAAAGACGCCGACTGGCACAAACGCGAAGCGTTCTATAGCCAAAGCGATGCAGAAGCACTCGATGCCTTCCACGCCGACTTGCCCGAAGGCTCCACCGCCCGGGCAGACTTAAGCGTGCCACCGGAGCCTTTTGCCGGCAATATCTACTCGGCAACCGTGATCATGCTCGCCTCACACCCCACGGTGCTGGCAAATGGCGAGGCACTGGCCAACGAAACCTGGCAGAAGGCCTACCGCAAAAACCTCAACTCCGGCGGGCTCAAAGGCGGATTCTATTACGCCAAAAGCCTCGACACCCTCGAACTACCAGGGGCGCAGCCCTTACTCGGAGTGCGCAGGGTAGAAGAAGAGGAAAGCGAATCGGGCAAAACCCAGCGCGCCCAAGGCGGAATGCTCAGCCCGCTGCTCAATGATCTGGCACAGCGCATGGGCGAAGAAGGCTTTAATCACGCAAGCGATCAGGTCCGAGAAGAAATCGCGGCCAAGCTATATAAGAACTTCATGCTGATCAACCTCTTCCCCTACGCAGTGGATTACTCCCGGGAGGCGTTTGCGCACCAAGACGGGCAGTGGCTGCCAAGCCAGCGCTACCAACAAGCGCTAGTAAAACTCGGCCTCAAGCGCGCCAAGCAGGAAAAGCACCCACCATTGGTGATCGTAAGCAGGCGCCAACAAGAGTGGTACGAGATGGTGCCCAAGCTGCAGCACAAGTTTGGCAAGAAGCCGAAATCGCTGACCTTGATGCAACACCCCGGTTTGGTGCTCAGCCAAAGTGCGCTCGATTCCGTCAATGGCCGAGGTGCGTATAAGCAGGTGCTCAAGCGGCTTCGTGCTTGAGGGGGAGCGTGTTCGCAGGCTGTGGGGGCTGTGTTCGCTGGGTGTGTTCGCTGGCTGTGGGGGAGCCCGGCGCGCCGGGGGTGGCTCGGAGTAGGTGTTGCGTGGGTGAGTTTCCTAGAAAGCGTGGCTGTGCAGTAATTTTCACCTTGGTTATCTGAATCACAACCATGGATGGAAAGGGATACGCTGCACGATGACGGCAACCCAACAGCGACAAAGCCCAACGCTCAGCATGGGGCAGGGCGTCGCACTCATTTTTGGCACCAATATCGGTGCAGGCATTTTGAGCTTGCCCTATGCGGCAAGAAACGGTGGCTTCTTAGCGCTAATTATCGCGCTACTGCTGGCGGGAACGCTCACCACCATCGCCATGCTCTATATCGCCGAAGTTTCCTTGCGCACCTCCAAGCCCCTGCAATTGGCTGGTCTTGCAGAACGCTACCTCGGAGGCCTGGGGCGCTGGCTGGTCTTTGCAGCGGTGATGATCAATGCGATCGGAGCACTTACCGCATACGCCTCGGGTTCGGGATTGATCCTGCACAACCTCTTAGGTATTCCGCCGCTGCTTGGCTCCGTGGTCTTTTTCGCCCTCGGCTCGTTTGTGATGTTCAAAGGCCTCCACGCCACCGGTTGGGTAGAAGCAATGATCACCGCTGGTATGGCCACGATCATTTTCGTGCTCTGCTTCTGGACGATTCTCGGCCCTGGCATCAACTTTGAAAACCTGCTGGTGCTGCACCCATTTTTCATCATCCCGATTGTGAACCTGGCTATTTTCACCTTCATGGCCCAGTACATCGTGCCTGAACTTGCCCGAGGCCTCGATCACTCCAACCCAAGCGTGGTGCCCAAAACCATCACCGCCGGCATGGGTGTGACTGGCCTGGTTATCTCGCTGGTGCCTTTTGCTGCCCTCGGGTTCCTGGGCAAGAACGTCTCCGAGGTCGTGACCGTTTCTTGGGGTGAGGCGCTAGGCCCTGTGGCCTACTACGCGGCCAATATCTTCGCGCTTTTGGCCATGTTCACCTCCTTTATCGCCATTGGCTACACGGCGATGCGCAACGTGATTGATATTGGGCGCTGGGATGAGCACGGCCCTTTGCGTTGGCTCAGCCTTGGCGTGGTGGTGATCCCTCCCTTTGTTATCGCGCTGCTCAACCTTGGCGGATTTGCCGATGCGCTGGGCTACGCCGGCGGGTTTGCCGGAGCAATTATGACCACAGTGCCGGTGCTCTTGCTGCGCAAGGCGCGCGCCAATGGTGATCAGGAACCTGTGTGGAAAGTGACCTGGCAGGGCTCGCGGATCATCCAGGGCCTGTTGCTGCTCGAAGGTGCGATCGCGCTGTGCTATTCCCTTGGTTCACTGCTGCAGTTACTGCCTAAGGGCTGGTAGTAACTGCAGTGCTCTAGGCCTGAGTAGCGCCTGAGCAGCACTTGGGTCCCGTGCTGGCTGCTTGCTGTTTGGTGTTGGCTGCTTGCTGTTTGCCGTTTGGCAGCGGCCGGTGCTTGTAGCTGCTGGTGTGTGAAGGGGCTTAAGTATGTGATGTGGATTTCGCTTGAGGCGGGCTGTGTGTGCAGCCCGCCTTTCGGCTGTTAAAACGGTGAATCGGGGGTGGGTCGCTAGAGTATGAGCCATGAGTATTTCTCGGGTATTCGACGCCTATGTGGCAACGCGCGATGTGCCGGATGTGGAGTCCACCTTTGGCGAGCTCGATTTTGAATATGGTTGCGCCGCCCAGGGGGTAGAAGATGCATCTGAGGCAGTTGAGCGAGCCTCAGATTTCGTGTTTTCGCAGCTTGCGCAGGATTCTGGCGCTGATGCGAGGGGAGACGACGAGGGAATTTTCCAGCAGGATTCTCGGTTGTGCAAGAAAGATGCTGACCCGGCCGGGGGCGAAATATGACAAAACCCTCACCTTTTATGGCATATTTGTATTCCTAAACAAACGTACTTTGGGTGCTTTGTTGAGCTTAGCTTCGCCACAACGGCTCTAAACTCGAGAAAGCGCCACCCATCACTACAGGAGTATTTGCTGGTGAACGACCATAAACTCGCAGCCAACACCGCCCACGATGCCCCCCGTTTGGTCTCAACACTAAGCGATACCCCCTTCGCCCTCGTATTTGCAGGCCAAGGCGTGGACTGGTTGGAAACGCTGCGCGAGGCTCTGGCACAAGGCGCTACCCGCACCATCGAACCCATCGTGTCGGCAGCAGCCGAAAAACTCACCAACGTTGCAGACCAGATCATCGGCACCCGCCCCTTCGGCTTTGCCCCCTTGGACTGGGCCAAGCAAGCAGAGCTTGCACCCCAAGACCCGAATGCCGCAGCGCTGAGCGTGCCCGGCATTTTGGTGGCACAACTTGCCACCCTTGATGTGCTGGAACGCCAAGGCCTCGATATCGATGCAGCACAAGGCGTGATCGGCCACTCCCAGGGCGTGCTGGGCAAACTCGCCGTGGATGATCTTTCCAATGCCGCCGAAGTGCTCGCAGTCGCTGAACTCATCGGCGCAGCGATCAGCCGGCATGCCCACATCTGTGGCCTGCTCCGCCAAGGCGAGCTCGCCCCCATGATCTCCATCGCAGGAATCAGCAAGGAGCAACTGCAGCAGGCCATCGAGGCATCCTGTGAACACATCGAGCCATCCCAACGCCCCGTGATCGGGTTGCGAAATACTGCCAATAGCTACGTTCTGGTCGGCCGTCCCCAAGATAACCAGCGAGTGGTCGAACACCTCCAGGCCCAAGCCAAACGCTCCCAGGCAGAAATTGAGCAAAAGCTCCGCGGCGGCAGCGCATTTTCGCCAAAGATCCAAGCCCTGCCCATCGAAGTCGGCTTCCACCACCCGCTCATGGCAGAAGGCGTAGAGCAGGTCGTGGCCTGGGCATCAGCAGCCGGTATCGATTCCGCGCTTGCCCGACAAGCAGCAGAGGCCGTGATGCTCAACCCCGTGGACTGGCCCGCGCAGATCCACGCCCAGCTTGAAGGTGGTGCGCGCTGGTTCCTCGACGTAGGCCCAGCCGAAGGCGTGAGCGCGCTCAGCGCCCAAATTCTCAAAGGCAGTGGGGCAGCCAGCCTCGCCGTTGCTACCCAAGCCGGACAAGCAAAGCTTTTCGACGCCGGCCAAGCCCCAGCACTTCCCGTGCCATATAGTGCCTTCGCCCCGAAACTTCATCGCGCAGTAGACGGCAGCGTGCGAATCGCCACAAAGTTCACCAACACCACCGGCCGCAGCCCCATCTTGCTGGCCGGCATGACACCTACCACCGTGGATCCCGGCATCGTGGCAGCCGCAGCCAATGCTGGGCACTGGGCCGAATTGGCTGGTGGTGGGCAAGTGACCCCCGAGATCCTCGAAGCCAATATTGAAAAGCTCAGCTCCTTGCTCGAGCCGGGCGTGAATGCCCAATTCAACTCGATGTTCCTCGATCCCTATCTGTGGAAGATGCAGATCGGTGGCAAACGCCTCGTGCCAAAGGCCAGGAAAAACGGTGCCCCCATCGACGGCATTGTCATTACCGCTGGCCTGCCAGAACACGATGATGCCGTAGCGCTAGTGCGCGAATTGCGCGCCGAGGGCTTCCCCTGGATCGCCTTCAAACCAGGTGCGCTGAAGCATATTCGCAAGGTCTTGGCCATCGCCGCCGATGTGCCCGACGTGCCGATCATCATGCACGTCGAAGGCGGAAAAGCCGGCGGGCACCACTCCTGGGAAGACCTAGACGAGCTGCTCATCGGTTCCTATGACGATATCCGCGCCCATGACAATGCCATCTTGTGTGTTGGCGGCGGCATCGGCACCCCAGAACGCGCCGCCGATTATCTCACCGGCAGTTGGGCCAGGCGCTACGGGCTGCCAGATATGCCCGTAGACGGCATCCTCGTTGGCACCGCAGCGATGGCCACCAAAGAAGCAACGACCTCTGAAGCCGTCAAGCAACTGCTGGTAGAAACCCCCGGCTCAAGCCAGTGGGTGCCAGCAGGAGGTGCTGCATCCGGCATGGCTTCAGGGCGCTCCCAACTCGGTGCCGATATCCACGAGATTGATAATTCCTTCGCCCGCGCCGGGCGCCTACTGGACCAGGTTGCCGGCGATGCAGAAGCAGTGGAGCAACAGCGCGAAGAGATCATTGAAGCCATTGCCAAAACTGCCAAACCCTACTTTGGCGACGTCCACGCGATGACCTACCAGCAGTGGCTGGAACGCTACCTGGAATTATCAGGTCCCTACCAAGGCAAGTGGACCGATCAAAGCTGGGCTGATCGCTTTGCCAAGATGCTCGAACGCACCGAGGCACGCCTGCACCCCCAGGATCACGGGGAATTTGATGCCCAGGTCACCTTCGATGTGGATGATCCACACGCCAGCCTCAAGTCCCTGCTCGAGCACTACCCGGGTGCTGCCTCACAGCAGCTGCACCCAGCAGATGTGGCATGGTTCTTGCAATTAGCACGCACCCCCGGCAAGCCGGTGAATTTTGTGCCCGTGATTGATCAAGATGTGCGCCGTTGGTGGCGCTCAGACTCCCTGTGGCAATCCCACGATGAGCGCTATAGCGCCGATCAAGTAGCAATTATCCCCGGCATCGAGGCCGTGGCCGGCATTGATCGAGCCAATGAGCCGGTAGCAGAACTCTTTGCCCGCTTCATCCAGGCCACCCAACAAAGGCTTGAAGGCCAAGAAGCCTCCCAAGACTCAGCGCTCGAGGCCTTTATCCAAGCCCCGGATATTTCCTGGGCAGGCAGGATCAGCACCAACCCTGTGCACCGCCTTGGTGGCGTCGAACAGTGGCATCTTGGCAAAGAAGAAGCCACCCACCCTGCAAGTGGCGCGGTGCTGCGTCTCACCGGGCCTGAACGGGCGGCCTTAGATGTGCCCCTGAACGCATCCGCGGCGCTTACCTTGCCGTTGACGCTCAATCCTGTTCCTGGCGGCGCGCCGTTGCTCAGCCGCGAAGATGCAGAAGCCGCCATGGATGAGCTGTGCCGCATCGCCGCAGGCGGGCAGCTACCAAAGGTCAGCTTGAACGACGGCGTGGTCAGCGCCAATTGGCAAGCCGAGCTTTCAGCAACCGATATTGCCGATTACCGCAATGTCACTGAATCCCACCTGCCCGCAGGCATCACCGCGGCAGGTGTAGCCCCCGATGTGCTGGTGGGCAAAGCCTGGCCTGCGATTTTCGCAACAGTTGCGGCTGCTCGCGTCCCCGGCAACGACGCAGCGCGCGCAGTAGAGGGCATGCTCAACCTGGTGCACCTCGAGCACCACATCACCATGCTCGACGACCGTATCGTGCACCCAGGATCGCATATTGAGATTCAGGCACGCGCGGAAGAAGTACACGACACCACCATTGGGCGCCTCGTGCTGATTCGCGCGGAGCTTTTCGTGGATGAAACGCTATGCGCCAAACTCTCAGAGCGCATGGCCATTCGTGGACGCCGCGGCTCCGATGTCGCTAGAACAAATACCTCGGCGCTTCCCAGTGTGGCCGATGCACCGCGCTCATTTAGGGCCCAAGCTATACTCCGCGCACCACAATCCATGCATGCGTTTGCGGCAGTATCGGGTGATCACAATCCCATCCACACCTCAGATACCGCAGCAGCACTTGCCGGTTTGCCGGGTGTGATTGTGCATGGCATGTGGACCTCCGCCATGGCGGAACTGGTGGCATCGAGCGCCTATGCAGATGAGACTGTGAGCACCCCGGCTGCCAAGATCAAGGAATTTACCGCCACCATGCTTGCCCCCGTGCTGCCCGGGCAAGAAATCGAGTTTGTGGTAGAACGCAGTGGCATTGATACCCGCCCTGGCTGTGGGGAAGTACGAGAAGTTACCGCCACCGTCGATGGCACGGTAGTGCTCAGTGCCACCGCAGTGATGGCTCAGGCACGCACCTTCTATGCCTTCCCTGGACAAGGAATTCAACACCAGGGCATGGGCATGGAGGCACGCGCTCGCAGTGCCGCCGCCCGCGAGGTGTGGGAGCGTGCCGATGCGCATACCCGCAACCAGCTCGGCTTCTCTGTGCTGCACATCGTGGAACACAACCCCACTGAGGTAAGGGTGCAAGGAGAAACTTTCACCCACCCCAAGGGAGTGCTGTTTCTTACGCAATTTACTCAGGTGGCCATGGCTACGCTCGGCGTTGCGCAGGTGGCAGAAATGCGCGAAGCCGGCGTGCTGCAAGAACGTGCATTCTTTGCCGGGCACTCGGTGGGCGAATATAACGCACTTGCGGCCTTCGCAGGCGTGTTGAGCTTGGAAAATGTACTGGAAATTGTCTACCGCCGTGGGCTTACCATGCACCGATTGGTGCAGCGCGATGAAGAGGGCAATTCCAACTATGGCCTTGCCGCGTTGCGTCCCCACAAGATGGGTTTGAGCGCCTCAGAAGTCTTTGAATATGTCCAGCAGTGCAGCGAAGCCTCGGGCGAATTCCTCGAGATTGTGAACTTCAACCTCGAAGGCAAACAGTACGCAGTGGCGGGCACAGCCAAGGGCCTTCGCGCCCTGGCCGCTGATGCTGAATCCCGGGCTCCTGGTGCGCGCGCCTTTATCCAGATCCCCGGCATCGATGTGCCCTTCCACTCCACGCAGTTGCTCGATGGTGTGGATGATTTCCGCGAGCACCTCGATCAACTCATCCCCGAAGACGTCGATCTTGATGTGCTGGTTGGGCACTATGTGCCCAACTTGGTGGCTCGCCCCTTCGAGCTCAGCAAGGAGTTCATTCAGGCCATGTGCGATGTGGTGGATGCCCCGGTGCTGCACCGCATCATGGAAGATTTTGATACCTGGGCCAACAACCCCGTCAAGCTGGGCAGAACGCTGCTGGTGGAATTGCTGGCCTGGCAATTTGCCTCGCCGGTGCGCTGGATTGAAACCCAAGATCTGCTGCTGGATGCCGAAGCAGCCGGCGGCCTTGGGGTCGAGCGTTTCGTTGAAGTTGGCGTAGCCAATGCGCCCACCTTGTCTAACTTGCTTGCTCAAACCCAGGCGCTTGCAAAGCACCGTGATGCCCACGTTGAGATCCTCAACGTGGAGCGCGATCGCGCCATCGTTTTTGCCACCGATGAATTACAGCGCGCCGTGAGCGAATCCCCGGAGGCTGGGCAAGAGCAACACACCACTGCCCCCGAGCCAGATGCTGCGGTGCAAGCTGTAAACCAGCAGCCCACCGAGGTGGCCCCGGCGGCACCAAGTGGCGCGGCGCGCCCAGAAGATCTCAGCTTTGGCCCTGCAGAAGCAACGGCGATGCTCATCGCGCTGTGGACGAAGGTGCGCCCGGATCAAATGGCGCCCAATGATTCCATCGAGGCGCTGGTAGAAGGCGTATCTTCTCGCCGAAACCAGTTGCTCTTGGACCTCGGCGTGGAGTTTGGCCTTGGTGCCATCGATGGTGCCGCCGATGCGGAATTAGCGGATCTGAAAGCCACGCTCAACCGCATGGCCAAGGGCTATAGCCCCTTTGGTCCAGTGCTCAGCGATGCCATTAGCGATGCACTTCGACGCATCACCGGCCCTACCGGCAAGCGCCCTGGGTATATTGCCGAGCGCGTCGGGCAGACGTGGGAGTTAGGTCCCGGCTGGGTTCAGCACGTTACTGCGGCAGTGGTGCTTGGTGCCCGCGAGGGCGCGTCGCTGCGAGGTGGCGATCTTGCCACCTTAAGCCCAGCCGCGCCTTCGAGTGCCTCCGAGCTGGATTCGCTTATCGACGAAGCCGTCAAAACCGTAGCCGCTGCCCACGGCGTGCAGGTGTCGCTTCCCGGCGGCAGTGGTGCAGGCGGTGGCGTGGTGGATTCTGCAGCCCTGGGCGCATTTGCCGAGCAGGTCACTGGCGAACAAGGCGTACTTGCAGCAACGGCGCGCACCATCTTGGAAAACCTTGGCCTCAACGATGCATCCAGCCATGACTTCGACCCGAACGATGGCGATGCAGCGGTAGTAGAGCTCGTAACTAAGGAACTCGGCTCAGATTGGCTGCGCCAAGTTGCCCCAAGTTTTGATGCCAAGAAAGCCACGCTCATCGACGATCGCTGGGCCAGTGCCCGAGAGGATCTCTCCCGTATTGCAGCAGGCGAGCAACTCGATGTGTCCTTCCGTGGCGCAGGCGAGATCGTGGCTGTCCAAGCCGAGTACTTAGGCCTTGATTGGGCAGCGCAGCAGGCCCGCGATCACTCGAAGCTGGATTACGCCGATGATGTAGCCGTTGTTAGCGGTGCATCACCTGGCTCCATTGCTACCGCCGTGGTTGAACGCCTGCTCGCCGGTGGGGCAACGGTGGTGCTGAGCACCTCTTCGCTCAACCATGATCGCCTGGAGTTTTATAAGCAGCTCTATCGTGGCGCAGCCCAAGGCCAGGCCGCGCTGTGGGTGGTGCCGGCTAATCTTTCCTCCTTTAGCGATCTCGACGCCTTGGTGGAATGGATTGGTACTGAGCAGGTAGTCACCGTCAATGGTGCATCCAAGGTGCTCAAGCCTGCGTTGGTGCCCACGCTGCTCTTCCCATTTGCAGCACCTCGCGTATCTGGTTCCCTGATGCAGGCAGGCGCGCAATCTGAGCTACAGATGCGCCTCTTGCTCTGGTCGGTCGAACGCCTCATCGCTGGTCTCAGCGGGATCGGCCACGGCACGCACGTGGGCGAACGCCTGCATGTGGTGCTGCCCGGTTCGCCTAACCGTGGTCGCTTCGGCGGCGATGGTGCCTATGGCGAATCCAAGGCTGCCCTTGATGCGCTGGTGAATCGCTGGAATGCAGAAAGCTCCTGGCAGCCCCACACCTCCTTGGTGCACATGCACATCGGTTGGGTTCGTGGCACAGGGCTCATGGGCGGCAACGATCCGCTGGTCGAGGCCGTGGAAGCCGCAGGTGTGCAAACCTATTCCACTCAAGAAATGGCCGAGAAGCTCGTGCAGCAGATCAGCCCTGAGGTGCGCGCTCAAGCAGCAAAAACGCCGGTAGTAGTAGATGCCACAGGTGGCCTTGGGCAATCGGATGTGAATTTGTCTGAGCTTGCCCAAAAGGTGCGTGCCCAACTTGGCGAGCAGGGGGACGTCGAAAAGCTAGAAGCAAAGATTCAAGCACTGCCGAATCTTCCAGAAGTGCTCACCGGCAATGCCCCAGACTTCCAGGGGCAAGTCAGCCAGTCGCTCGAAGATATGGTGGTGATTGTTGGAGCAGGCGAGCTCGGGCCTTGGGGTTCGGCGCGCACGCGTTTCGAAGCCGAGCTCCACGGTGACCTTTCTGCTGCGGGTGTGGCCGAATTGGCCTGGACCATGGGGCTAATTCACTGGGATGAGGACCCGAAGCCCGGCTGGTACGACCAAGATGATCAACCGGTTGAAGAGGCCGAAATCTACCAGCGCTTCCACGATGAGGTGCTCGCCCGGGTTGGTGTGCGCCGCTACCACAATGACTTTGGCATGGTCGATAACCTCGCGCCCGAGCTGACGAATGTCTACCTCGACCGAGATTTGAGCTTCAACGTCGCCGATGAGGCCGCCGCGCGCAGCTTCGTGGAATCAGAACCGGAAAGCACCACCGCGCTTTTCGACGAAACCTCTGGCGAATGGGTAGTGACGCGCAAAGCGGGTTCTGCTGTTCGCGTACCAAGGCGCATGGCCATGAGCCGCTTTGTGGGCGGCCAGATCCCTGAAGGCTTCGATCCTTCCGTCTACGGCATTCCCGCCGATATGGTGGATAACCTCGACCGCGTGGCGCTATGGAACATCGTGTGCACCGTCGATGCCTTCCTCAGCGCAGGCTTTAGCCCAGCAGAGCTTCTGGCAGCCATGCACCCGGCGCGCGTGTCTTCTACCCAGGGCACGGGGCTTGGCGGCATGCAGTCGATGCGTTCTTTGTATATCGACGGCATGTTGGCTGAACCTCGCCAAAACGACATCCTCCAAGAAGCCCTGCCCAACGTGATGGCAGCACATGTGATGCAGTCCTATGTGGGTGGCTATGGCCAGATGATCCACCCCGTGGCGGCATGTGCCACGGCCGCGGTGTCGGTGGAAGAAGGCGTGGATAAGATCAAGCTCGGCAAGTCCGACTTTGTGGTAGCCGGTGGCTACGATGATCTCTCCATCGAGGGCATCACCGGATTCGGTGATATGGCAGCCACGGCCGATTCCAATGAACTCGCAGCCAAGGGTATTGAAGAACGCTACTTCTCTCGGGCCAATGATCGCCGGCGCGCAGGCTTTGTTGAATCCGCAGGTGGCGGCACCGTGCTGCTTGCCCGCGGCTCCGTGGCAGCAGATCTTGGCCTGCCGGTGCTTGGCGTGATCGGCTTTGCAGAATCTTTCGCCGATGGTGCCCACCAATCCATCCCTGCCCCAGGCCTCGGTGCCCTGGGCGCGGCACGAGGCGGAAGCGATTCCCGCCTTGCCCGGGCACTCCAGCAGGTAGGTGTGAGCGCAGACGACGTAAAGATCGTGAGCAAGCACGATACGTCTACCAACGCCAATGACCCCAACGAATCCGATCTGCACGAGCGCATCGCGCGTGCCATTGGCCGAAGCGAGGGCAACCCGCTGTATGTGATCTCTCAAAAGACACTCACCGGCCACGCCAAGGGTGGGGCAGCGGCCTTCCAGCTCGTGGGGCTCACCCAGGTGCTGGCCACGGGCATGGTGCCGGCGAATATGAGCCTGGATTGTGTGGATCCGGTGCTTGCAGAAAATGAGCACCTGGTGTGGTTGCGTCACCCCCTCGACCTTTCACACCAAGCGCCCAAGGCAGGTTTTGTTACCTCACTTGGTTTCGGTCACGTCTCTGCGCTGATTGCCGTGGTGCACGCTGGTGCTTTCGAGGCAGCATTGCTTGCCCAACGCGGCGACAAAGCACTGCAGCAATGGCGTTCACGCGCCCATGCAAGGCTGTACCAGGGTGCTAGAACCGTGCTCGAAGGCATGTATGGGGTAGCAACGCTGTATGAGCGCCCCAAAGACCGCAACCTTGGCAATGTGAGCGCCAAGCAGCAAAAGGAACGAGAGGCAGCCATCTTGCTGGATGAAAAAGCCCGCTTGATCGAAGGCGTGCTGAGAACTCACTAGGCCTTTGATGCTTTGGCCCCACCTTGAGGCAACCGCCGGGTGGGGCCTTTCCTTTTGGTGAAAAACTGACTGTGCCACACTACAGGCATGGTCATTGGCACAGATTTGGTGTTCGTTCCCGAGTTTGCCCGCCAGCTCGAGGTGCCCGGAAGTCGATTTGAGGCGGTATTTAGCGCCCAGGAACTTCGAGTGGCAGGGCAAAAGGCTGATCGCGCCCAGCACCTCGCCGGCCGCTGGGCAGCGAAAGAGGCATTCATCAAAGCCTGGGGGCAATCACGCTATGGCCAGCCGCCACTGCTTGAAGATGCACCATCGGTGTGGGCCGAAATTGAGGTGATACCGGATGCGTTTGGGCGCGTGGCGTATCGCTTTCACGGCCACGTAGCCGAGCATCTTTCGCAGGCCAAGGTGGCCTTGAGTATCTCGCATGATGGTGATTATGCGATTGCACAGTGTTTGCTCGAGGTGGGCTAATTCTGCGC
The DNA here is from genome assembly GCF_003814005.1 of Corynebacterium pseudopelargi. Taxonomy (NCBI): domain Bacteria; kingdom Bacillati; phylum Actinomycetota; class Actinomycetes; order Mycobacteriales; family Corynebacteriaceae; genus Corynebacterium; species Corynebacterium pseudopelargi. The sequence continues at coordinate 512,161 of NZ_CP033898.1, forward strand.
TGCGTCGAAGAGGTAGGCGAGGATCATGCGCTTGATTTCACGGACCGTCGTGTCAAAGCGAGCGTCATCGATGACCGCGAAATTCAACAGTGAGGTCATGGTGTGCACCAAGATGCGTGCAAGATCGCCACGCTCGGCGTCGCTACGCTGCGGGGCAAGGGGTTGAATAACCTGGCCGAGCAGCTCTAAAAGCGGGGCTTCAGTGGCAGCAGCCGTCGCACGCGTCGCAGGGGTGGACTGCACCGCATGCCACACCGCCCTGCGTGAAGGGTCTGCGCGCCACATTAGCGCCAGGTGATCGATGAGCTCATCTAACACCACAGGCCACTGCACGCCGGGGACTTGCTGGGCAAAACGTTGCATCTCTGCAATGGCGCCGGCGGTATCTTGGCGGTCGAGTTCGCAGATGAGTACGTACTTGTTGGCAAAGAAGCGATAAATGGTGCCAATGGGAACGCCCGCGCGTTTCGAAACCTCATCGAAGGTAAAAGACTCAAAGCCTTGCTCTACCAGCACCGCTCGTGCCGCGGTGAGGATTCTTTCAAAGGACTCCCGGCTGCGCTGTTGGGCTGGGCGCCGCCGAGGCACCAAAATTTCGCTCATACTCAATGCACCTTGGCCAAAAAACGTTAGGAGGAGGGCAGGTCCCGAATCAGCCGTGCTACGTGGCCGGTGGCTTTGACGTTGTACTGGGCCAGCCCAATGGTGCCGTCTTCTTGAATCAGGAAGGTCGAGCGAATCACGCCCTGGACCACCTTGCCGTAATTCTTCTTTTCTCCAAAAGCGCCATAGGCCTTCATCACGTCCTTGTTTTCGTCGGAAAGCAAGGGGAAGGTCAGCTCATGGTCCTCGCGGAACTTGGCCAGCTTTTCAACCTTATCGGGCGAGATTCCCACCACCGCGATGTTTTGGTCATTGAGTTGGGTGAGCGAGTCGCGGAAGTCGCAAGCCTCTTTGGTGCAGCCTGGGGTGTTGGCGCGAGGGTAGAAGTAGACGATGACCTTCTTGCCGCGGAAATCCTCCAGGCTGGTGGTTTCGCCCTGGTCGTTGGGCAATGAAAAGGCAGGTGCGGGGTCGCCGACTTGGAGGCGAATCTGTTCAGTCATGGCTTTAAATGTACCGGCTTCGTGGAAATTGCTCTTGAGGTACTAAGGTATAAGGAGATCTCAATCAACGAACTTTTCCTAGGGAGTCCCTCAAGTGGCACGCAACATTGATGATATTCAGCGCGACATCGAGCGCACCCGCCGTCAGCTCGCCAGCACCCTGGACGAGATTGCAGACCGCTCCAAGCCATCCAACCTTGTCGACGACGCCAAGAACCAGGCAAGCGCCAAGCTAAAGGATCCGCAGGTGCAAAAGACTCTGCTGGGCATCGGCGCAGCAGTAGCCGGCCTAGTCATCCTCGGTGTTGTGCGCGGCCGCAAGAAGAACAAGGACCTCAAGGAGCTTCAGCGCCTGCTCGCTGAGCGCTAAACTCAGGGCCTATCACAGCACGGAGAACGCCAGACGCCTCCGTGCTGTTTTTTGCTGCCCACTTTCGAGCTACTTAGGCAAGCTGCGCGCCGGTGCCAACCATCTCCTGGAACGCCTGCTCCGCGGCCTCTTCACTTACCGGTGCGCATAGCTCTGTAAGCACCCGAACCTCAAAGCCTTCTGCAAGAGCATCAAGCACGGTCGCTTTGACGCAGTGGTCGGTAGCGATACCAACGACGTCGATAATGTCGATATCATGCTCGCGCAACCAGCTAGCGAGATCGCTGCCATTATCAGCCGCACCCTCAAAGCCCGAATAGGCCGCAGTGTACTGGCCTTTGAGGAAGATCTCTTGGATATTCCCAGCATCCAAGCTGGGGTGAAACGCCGCGCCCGGAGTCTCTGCCTTGCAATGCACCGGCCAAGAATCCTTGAAATCCGGCGAATCAGAAAAATGATCACCCGGATCAATGTGCCAATCCTTCGTCGCAACAATCGCGCTATAGCGATCCGCATGATCGAGGATGTGCTGATTGATGGCTGCCGCTACCTCAGCGCCACGCTCGGTGGCGAGGGAGCCGCCAGGGCAGAAATCATTTTGGACATCGACTACGACTAGGGCGCGCATCGCCCCTCCTAACTTTCTTCACAACTTTGGAAGTTCTAAGCCTACGTGGCATTGCGGGCTCTGTGGCCACAACGATTGGTCCGTGAACACCTTGCACGGTGGTGCCAGATTTTAGGCTGAATCAAGCAGTAGGGAAGGGGTAAGCAGGGAGGTTTGCTGCGCGCAGGCACCCGGTTTTGAAAAATAACGGGGGAGTTTCGGGGGAGTTTGGGCAAAAAAGAACCCGGCCACCGCGTGTTAAAACGCTGTGACCGGGTGTTTTCTGTGCGCCATCAGGGACTCGAACCCCGAACCCACTGAATAAAAGGGGAACTACCGAACCCCCCGATTCGCGCCGTTTACCTGCACCTAGTTTAGTCCGCGTTTGCCACTAGTACCGCCTAATGCCCGCTAGTGTCGCTCATTCCGGATGGGTTTCAGATGGGCACACCACCGGATCGAAAGCGCTGCCGCCCAAATGGCTCACGCCATTTGGTTGCCCAATAAGACCCGTACCCCGCCACCGCTGGCATTACTGACATGGCTAAGGGAGCGCTTGAAGAGTGCAAAGAGTGCAACCAAAGAAGTGTGCCCTGACCTGCAAAGAGATAGAAGAAGTGTATGTTATTTACGTATACGCGCGCGCGAGAGCCAGTCAATCCGCCTAGAAGCTAGGCACAATATCCACCACGCCCACCACCAAGAGCGAACCAACACCACCAAACACCGCGCCCTAAGCCCCGCTACAGCCCCAAACCACACCACAGCAACCAATTTGGCTAGCGCGCCGGGTAGGGGGCGTTGTAGCGCCCGTGAGCGCGGATAAGTAAAAAGTGCTCACGTAAAGCGCAAAACGGCTCAATTCGACGGCTGTAAGCGCCGTAGACGAACGACAACGCCCCGGCGGGTAAGAGACCAACCGGGGCGCTATGGCGGGGCGTGAGCGCGCTAGCGGGGGCGGTAATCGGCTACCGCCGCTTCAATACCCGGAGCGTGCCCCGTGCGCTCGATATAGGCCAATTCAGTGATCGCCGTTGATGCGTGCCCGGCGACGTCACGCGCGGCCATGATGCCGTAGACGTCTGCCACGGCCGTAAGTGCGGTGGAACGCAACAGGTATGGGTGAAAGCCCTCTGCTGGTGTGCCCTTGCACGCCGCGCGGAGCGTGCGCCGAACGTTGCTTAAATCCATCAACCCGCCCGAGCTTGACGGGAACACCAACTGATCCGGCATACACCCAACAGCCCGCGTGATCGGATCCAATGCTTGCGTGGCCAACGAAGCCATTGCCCAATCTGGCACCAACAGCACACGCCGCCCCTTGGCCGTCTTTGGCGCGGGTTGCCTCACTAAATGCGAACGCCCGGAATCGTCCTTATGGCGCGTGACCGTGGCGCACACCTCCACCGTGCCCGCCTTGGTATCCACGTTGCCCCACGTCAATGCCAACGCCTCATTCGGGCGCATACCCGTGGCCACAAGCAGATCAATCAACGGCAACAAAAACGCCGCGCGCACCGCTTTCCCCGGGCGCTCGTTGTCTTGATACGCCTTGATCGCCGCGCGCACCGCCTCGACCTCCCCGGGGGTAAGCGCCCGTGGCTCACGCCGTGGCTTGACCACCGTAGACGTCGCCGGAATCGGGTTGCGTGAAACACGTCCCTCACGCAACGCCTTAGCGAACGCGCCTTGCAAAATCACCCGCGCGCACCGCCTCGCAGACGCCGCTTCAATAGCCGCTAGCCACTGCTCTGCAAGTGCCGTAGTCACCTGATCCGCCCGAACCGCGCCCACCGCCTCAAGGTGCTTAGCAGCAACATGCTCGTACAAATCAGACGTTTGCGGCCTCCACTTATGCACACGCCCCCAAGCGAGATACGCGGCCACCAATTCACCAACCGATTCGCGCCGGGGTGTAACCGGTAGCCCCTCGCGCTGCATCTGCTCGATCACCTCCCCGAGCGCTCGCCCGGCCGCTGCTTTGCTTTTGCGCGTGCGCTCAACGACTTTGATCGAGCCCGACAAATCGCGGTAGCGCACCCGAGCGCGCACACCCGTGCTCACCTGATCGAAAAACATGCGCCCGAACTCGCCGGGCTGTAAACCGGGGCGACCCATGCCCGCTAGTCCTCCCCGTCCTCGATGCCGTCAAAAAGACTAATCCCCCGGGTAAACGCCCCCAAGTTCTCCACCGGTTGCCACTCAAGACCAATCGCAGCGGCGACCTTAGCCCCAAGCGCCCCGGTAGCCTCGATGCGCTCAACCGACCTCGCAAGCCGCCGATCCGCCGCATGCAAATCCGCCCGAGACGCCCCCGTTTCCTCCAAATCGTCTCGTTCTGCCCGGCTGATCGCCGCGTCTTGAATCGCCCCAATGTATTCCCCGAGCACAAACGACAACGACGCCCACGGTGTACCCGCATGCCCCCACGGAGGCGCAATCGTGCCATCAACCCAACCCCGCGCCCGCGCCGCTGGCATCACCCGCCCCGGGATCACCTCAACCTCCCCGCCCGGGGTACCACCAATCAACAAATCAATCGGCGCGCAATCCAACGCCGCCGCAATCACCAACCAATCCGCAACCGACAACTTAGAAGCCCGGTTAGTGCTGCTGATGCCCGCAACGGTTGATCTGCTGATGGGGTGGCCAAGTTCTGCCGTTCGATCGGCAACCGCTTGAGCTGAAAGCCCTAGCGCGGTACGCCGAAAATCAATGTTCTTGCCTACAGATGCGATTAGGTGCTTGCCCCAATCTGGGTTATTCCGTGCCATATTGCGCAGTGTAGCGCCAAATCTGGCGACAATTGGCAAGGAATGGGTTAATATCGCAAACATGGGCATTAAAAGCCAAAAGTGCCCACCAATGCACACTAAACGGTATTGAGTGCCCAACTATGAGTTGCGAACGAAAGGAATTTAGAACTATGGGGGATTACTGTCCCGCCGTGTATTCGGTTGCCGAAGCCGCTGCACTGCTGAACATGAGTGATCGGGCGGTGTACCGCCTCATTAACGCGGGTACGTTCCCCGCGCCCGTCGTGAAAGCCGGTAAACGCTACCTGATCCCACGCGCCCAACTTGACCAGCTACTAGCCACCGGAGACCTTGAAGCATGAGCATGCAAGAAATTGCCCTCGTGGTGCTGAATAACGCCAATAGCGTGAAGATTGACAAAGCCACTCACACGGCCGAAGTGGACGGCAACCCCGTTGATTGGGGTGATCTGTCCAAGGAGCTGATTCGCCTCGTATGTGCCTCGATCGGGACGAACCCAAGCCGCGCGCTTGCGCTATTCGATAAGCCCGCGCCGGAGGTCGCATAATGCCGAACCTGCAAAGCGAAGCCCCGGATACCCCGTATCGCGCCGGGGTGTTCATGGCCATGCTCGTAGTGATGATGAGAACCGGCGTCACGCTGAGCTACCAACTTGTCACGGTTGAACAATCCATTATCGGTATTCGGCCGAGTAACCAATCTGAAACAAACATTTTGAACCTGTACGCCCACAACCGGCATACCGGCGCGTGGCAACCCCGATCCATCATTGTGCAGATGCGAGAAGACGAACCCGGCAAAAACGACGGCCTAAGCGTCCTCATGCCCGTGCCCGAGAAAGGATCACCCGATGTGGATAAGTGGGAGTTCTGCCAAGGCTTCATTCAAGGAATCGGGAACTATGTCAAAAAGCTGTCACAGTGACGAAAAAGCGCCTACCGGCAACACCCTGAACGTGCCAGTAGACGCCTTAACGGAAAACCCTGATGAAAGGAGTATCTGCATGAGCGAGACTACCACGACCCCCGAAGCCGCGCCGGGTATCGCATGTGTACCGGCGACGAAGATTCAACCACGGCAAACCCGGTGGATCATTGATGATTGGGTACCGGCCAACGCCTTAACCCTGATCGCCGGTTCCGAGGGGATCGGCAAATCAACCATTGCCGCGCGTTTCGCCGCTGATCTATCAACCGGGCGCGTACCCGGCGCGGGCGCCATGCGGGTGCTGTATGTGTCTACGGAAGATGATCCCGCTTCAACGACGGTTCCGAGGCTGATCGCGGCCGGGGCTGATCTTGGCAATGTCATGCTGGTGGATCAATCCGGTTTTCAACGCCCCATGACGTTGCCGCGCGATATGGCCGCGCTTGAAGCGTTGGTTGATCGGTTCCATATTGAGGCCGTCATTCTCGACCCGGTAGGCGACCTCATGGCCACGGAGTTGAATGCGAACAGTGCTCAAGACGTGCGAGCATTCCTCACGCCCTTGACGCGCCTTGCGGTGGCTCGCAACCTGATCGTGTTGGCTATCGCCCACCACGGCAAGGTATCGACCGGCGACGCCGCGCGCGCCATTCTAGGTTCTCGCGCGTGGTCACAGGTGCCCCGCAGCGTGCTGACCGTGGCGCATGATGAATCATGCGGCGGGCTGATCGTCACGAACACGAAATCGAACCTAGCGCGCCGTGTTGTCTCTCGTACCGCGACCATTGAAACCGCGCACATTGGCGCGCCGGGGCTACTGATCGCCACGTCCAAACTTGAGTGGGGAGAAGAAACCGATAGGGACGCCCGCGACCTCATGGACGCCGATAAGGACGACACCCGCGCCGCGCGTAAGGGCGTGGACGCTTGGCTACGTGAAGCACTCACCCCGGGCGCTGTGCGCTCCAAAACCTTGTTCGAAGATGCTAAGGGCGCGGGTTGGTCACAAGACCAAATTAAGCGCGCCAAGATTCGCCTTGGGATCAAAGCAGACCGCGACGGCCACGGTTGGTACTGGCACCTCCCCGGCGCGCCCTCAACGCCGCCTACCCCTGATCGAAAGGACACGAACGCATGAGCACCCCACTAGCCCCACCCGTTGAACGTGACCGGCGCGCATGCCCCGAGTGTGGCGGGCGTTGGGTGAATGATCTGAAGTTCAATCACGCCCCCGCATGCCAAATCGGCGCGGCCGATGATGGGCTACGCATTGCTGATCTTGAACGCTTTAAGAGGCTTCATTCGCCGGTGTTCTTCCGCCCGGCGCGCCCCCATGAACTCAAGCTGCTGCACGCAATCGGGTGGCCAATCATGGAAGAAGCAACAGTGATTGTTGCCGATGCCATGCAAACCCGTGATGCGGCGGGGGAGCACATCGACACGATATGGGTACGTGCATTGAATTCGTACCGCGAACCCGGCCGAGCCCGCGCCCGGCATGCAAGGCCACAACCATGACCACCAACCGCGCCGCGTGGCGCACCACCGAACCGAAAGGACAACCAATGTTTACTAAGCAACAGCGCGACCTTATGGGGGAAGTCGCCGCGCCGGGGGAGCGCATGGGCAAGCGTATTGGGGCGCGCCGGGATTGGTATTGCCCTGAATGCGGTGGCGATTGGATCCATGATCTTGACTTTGGGCATGTTGATCAATGCAGTATCCGCCAAGCAGATGCCGAAGCCAAGGCCGCGGACTACGCCGTGTTCGCCCGGCAACAGCTTTTTCCATTCGTCATTCGTGACGCCTATCCCCATGAACGTGACCTCATGCGCTACATGGGGGTACGCAACCCGGGAAAGCGCTACACCATCACGGCCATGGACTGCCTTGACCCCGTAACCATGTCGGCCGACATGCTACCGCGCCGCGTGTACCGCCGGATCGTGAACGAAGCCAAGTCCCCGCAAATCGGTGGCTCAAAACCCGCCCCACACCTCAAAAACATTAGCGAGGAAGAAGCACTGCTCGATCAACTGCGGCTCTACGCTGAACGCGCTATCGAAGATGCGTGCGATATTGACGAAACCTACCGCAAGCGAGGCTAACTATGACCGACGACACCAACGACACCACGGCCACGCCCGACGCGACGGGTAGCGACACGGCCACGGGCGCCGGCAACACGATGCAACAGGCGTCGGCCGGCAACAACCCCCACACCCCCGAGGCCAAGCCCAAGCAGGGGGAATCCCACATGATCGAACGGCTACGCCGTGAGGCGGCGGGGTATCGCACGAAGCTACGTGAGGCCGAAGCGACCCTTGAGGCGCGCGCGGATACGATACGCACCGTCTTGGGTGCCCAAGTGCGTGAGCACGTCGCCGGGGTGGCCGCGAACGTGGCCACGTTGGAGGCATTGGGTTTTGATCCAACGGCCTACGTAGACCCGGCAACGGGCGCGGTAGACCTCCAACGCGCCCATGATGATGCCACCGCCCTACGGGATACCCACGGCCTTGCGAGCGCTGATCCGGTAAGCGACGCCGCGAAGCACGCCGCGCATGTCGCCGGTGGCGACTTGGTTCCCCCGGAGGTGATTCGCGGTGCCACCCCGGAGCAGATGCAAGCGCATGCCAAGGCGCTACTTGAGTGGGTAAACACACTCGTCCCGTTCGCGCCTACCGTGCCGGGGGAAAACGCGGGATCGCGGCCGAACCTAGCGCCCGGCGCGGAGCGTTGGATTCAGGAGGCGATTCAAGGCAAAGGACTCTAAGCCGGGTTGCACCCGGTGTTAGCATGAGGGCGTGCCACGCACCATGTTGTTTTCATTTTCGTGTGGCACGTCTTTTCTCATGGTTTGGACTGTCAGGTAGCAGGTGCCGAGCCAAGCACCGCCCCGGTGGCGTGCGAACAACTGTCATAAAGCAACCAGGCATTATCGCCACTCGTTGCCGTGATCGTCGCACGCCACCCGTTGAACGGGGCGGTGCTTTGGTCTGCGGCCATGCACCATGAGGTGAGGGGGGGGGCTACGGGGGAGGCGAGACGCTGAAGAGTTGCTTCACATCTTCTACAGATTGGAAATACTCATGACTGGTATTACCACCAAAACTACCCCGGCGCTCGTACCCGAAGAGCGCGTGAATGAAGTGCTGATCCTCCCCATTGAACAGGGGCTAGCGGGGCGCATTTCGACCATTCACCGCACGATGGACAACGCGGTACATTTCCCCAAAGTGTCGGAAGACCCCGCCGCCTCATGGGTGGAAGAGGGTGAAGAGATAGCCCCGAGCGCCCCGACTATTGGGGAGATTGTTGTAACCCCCGCCAAGGTTGCTGGCTTGACTGTGATTAGCCGGGAAATGATCGAAGATTCGGACAGTCCGGTATCGCAGATCGTTGGCCAAGCACTCGTTCGAGACATTGGGGCAAAGATTGACGCGGCCTACTTTGGTTCCGTTGATGCCCCCGCCCCCGATGGGTTGGAGACCATCACCCCCACGGAGGTCAGCGCCGGGAGTGCATGGGCGAACCTTGATCCGTTTGCCGAAGCCGTTTCGACGGCCACGCAACGCGGGGCGACCATCACAACGTTTGTGGCCAACCCGGCCGATGCGCTGGCACTGGCCACGCTCAAGAAGCAAAAGACCTCCAACGAACCGCTGCTGGCCGCTGATCCAACGCAACCGGCGAGAAGCATGCTCAACGGTGTTCCGCTTGAGACCTCCAAGTACGTGACCCCCGGTACTGTCTGGGGCATCCCGCGTGACCGGGTGTACATGGTGATCGGCAGGGAAGCGACTATCGACGTCAGCGACGCGCCGTTCTTCACGTCGGATCGCATTGCCGTTCGTGCAACGATGCGCGCAGGCTTTGGCTTCATTGATGAAGCAAGCATCGTGCGTATCAAGCTCGCAGGCTAATCGGGAATGAGTGCCAAGCATGGCCATGAACGCACCTTGCTTCATGGCCATGCGAACGTACACACCATTCACGCTCAAATGTTCGAAGCAAAGAGTAACAAGCAAACTAGAAAACATGATCGAAAGCATCAAGCCATGAGCGATTACCCGTTTATCCATACCCGAAAGCCAACGCGCACGAACTCGCGGATCACCGCCCGCATGCGCAAGCGGATCATGTACCGCGCTAAGGGCATGTGTCAGATTCAAGGCGACGGCTGTACAGGCACGGCCACGCAAGTAGATCACATCGTTCCGTATGCCGAGGGAGGCCGCGAAACCTTAGCCAACCTCCAAGCGGTCTGTCATACCTGCCACGCCGCGAAGAGTGCCCTTGAAGCCAATCGTGGCCGGGCACGGCAAAGCAAGTACCGCCCCGCGCCCGGGCGGCCAGGGAGCCGAAACCGGCGCAAGACTAGCGACTCGTTCGGGTGGGACTGCCCAACATGGTGACGCCGGGGGAGGGGAAGCCCCTCCCCGCGCCGCGAGAAGCACTAACGGCATAGGGGCTCACACTAGGTACGGGTTCCACCTTTTTCCCTGTTCACGCCCTAAAAATGCCCCTTAAGCCCCCTTGCTTACCGCCATGACCTGCACCAACAAAACCGGCGTGACCACGCGGAAAACAGCCGTAACGCGCCGATATAAAAGGTGTAATTTCCCCCCTGGTAAAACAATGTCTTTCGTAACGCAAAAATGATACCCTAGAATCATGCAGACACGGTGTAAGCAATGCGGTGGATGGATCGACCTCCAACGCCCCGGGCGACCTGCTGATTACTGCTCCAACGCATGCCGCCAAGCGGCCTACAGGGCACGCAAAAAGCTGGCACAATCACCCCGCGCCCAATTCCCGGCCGACTTGCTCGACCGCCCGCAATGGGCATGCTCGAACCGCAAACGCCCAATCACGCCAAGCGGACGCCCTGCAAGCTCTACCGACCCCGACACTTGGAACACCTACGCGGCTTGTACCGCGCCGGGCGCTGCTGGCAACGGGGTAGGCATGATGACCGGCCGGGGTGTGGTCTGTATCGACCTCGATCACTGCCTAGACAAACGTGGCCACCCGAACTATCACGCGCGCCGGGTACTAGCCGCCTGCAAGGGCGCATACGTCGAACGCTCCCAATCGGGCGACGGGTTGCATATTTGGGGCTACGGAGACCCCGGGAACCACCTCCAAGGCTCACTAGGGGGCAAAGCCACCGGCGCTATCTACCGGCGCGGCCAATTCATCGTTGTCACCGCCAACACCTACCAACCGGGGCGCGCCGTGGTACTCGATCTCGACGCCGTAGCGGCCATTTTTAAGCGTGAACGGGGGTAAAGAATGCACCCCGCTTACCTATACACACTTGCATTCTTGCACCCTTACACTTCTTCCCTGGTCACAGGCTTGCGTTGGGTGCTCCCTTTGCGCTCCCTTCCCGCCACCTTTGCTGCCCCCTTTACCCCCGCCCCGCATGATCGCCGGTTCTGTGCTACGGAACAACCCGAGAAAAGGGCGTCGAAAAGCCCTTGAAAAATAACAGATGGGTTTCAGATGGAATCAGACAAAAAAGACCCCCGGCCAAAAAATGCAAAACGCTTTGACCGGGGGTTATTTGTGCGCCATCAGGGACTCGAACCCCGAACCCACTGATTAAGAGTCAGTTGCTCTACCAATTGAGCTAATGGCGCATCTTGTACAGATCGGCGTGCTAGCCGCGCTGTGCAACGAAGAAGAATATAACAACGCTGCCGTCTATTTGTAAAATCGCCTGCTTAACCCATGTTTTTCCTCTGCATTTTGGTGCTGGAATTTTTTCACCCTTAGCGGTGTTGATATAGCCACAAGATTTCAAAATAATTATCGCCCACCTGTTCGATTCTTTGAGGTATTGGAATCGGGGGTGTGGTGTAAGGATGAGGCAGTCGAAAGCGAAAAAGGAGGCCGGTTGATATAGGCGCGCTAGGGTGTCCGCATCCTGCGATAAAGCTCTAATGGAATAGTTTTTCTGCAGCTCAAAGCAGTTTCGGGTGAATATTTCTAGAAAATAACAATGTGCTAACGCTTCGCGCGAGGAGTGCATTGTTTTCGGTACTCGGGTTTACGATAGGAAACGCTGCGGTCAAGACCGCGCGAAGTGACAGCGAATAGTGAAGGCTTGTGTGGAAGTTGTGAAATTGCCAAATGCACGTGGTGGGCGAACCGCATTTTTAAAGGTGGTAGGTGCAGTCGGTGCTGCTCTACTGCTCGCATCGTGCACCATCGGTACTAACGATGAGGCCCAAGAGCAACAGCAGGAAGTAGAAAAGCAACATCCTCCTGTGGTGAGCGTGAAAGACGACGCCGAAGACGTCAGCCCCATTAAGCCCGTTGAGGTGAAATCCGAGGGTGATGGCCTTGAAAAGGTCACCATGACCAACGAAGAGGGCAAGAAGGTCAAAGGCAAGATGTCTGGTGACGATGAAAGCTGGAGCACCGACGAGGTGCTCGGCTACGGGCGCACCTACACCATCGAGGCAAAGGATAAGAACGGCAAGACCACCAAATCTTCCTTCACCACTATCGCCCCGGCCTATACCGCCTACGGTGCGCTATCTCCGATCGAAGGTTCGGAAGTTGGCGTGGGCCAAACCATCGCTGTTCGTTTCCCCTATGCCATTGAAGATCGCAAAGCGGCGCAAGATGCCGTCACGGTGAGCGCTGAACCGGCCGTAGAAGGCGCCTGGTACTGGCTGAGCCCCTATGAGATGCGTTGGCGCCCAGAGAACTACTGGGAGCCTGGCACCAAGGTCAAGGTAGACGCCAAACTCTACGGCAAGAACCTAGGTGGCGGCGTCTATGGTGAGGCCGATAATTCCACCGAGTTCACCATCGGTAATCGCGTCGAGGCAGTGGCAGATGACAACACCAAGACGATGAACGTCTATAACAATGGCGAATTGGTAAAGTCCATCCCCATTTCCATGGGTTCGGATCAGTGGCCAACGCCGAATGGCGTGTACATCATTGGCGATAAAAACCCGACCATGATCATGGACTCTGAAACCTATGGTCTTGCCCATTCCAATGGTGGGTATCGCCTCACGGTGAATTACGCAACGCAAATGTCCTATTCGGGCATCTATGTGCACGCCGCACCCTGGTCCGTGTGGGCGCAAGGCAGCCAGAACACCTCTCATGGCTGCATCAACGTCACCACCGAATACGCCAAATGGTTCCAGGATTACGTCAAGCGCGGCGATATCGTCACCGTGAAAAACACCATCGGCGGCGTACTCAACGGCGCAGACGGGCTCGGCGACTGGAACATCGACTGGGGTACCTGGAAGAAGGGCAACGCCGACCAAGGCTAAACACAGCACACGGCAAAATAGCCAGCAAGCAAAAAAGGGTGGAACCGATGCACGGTTCCACCCTTTGCCTTTTCATCCACGGCCCCGGCCAAACACACGGCCCCTGCCAAAGCCCCCCCCCATGAGACGCGCCACCGGGAAAAACACGGCACAGGAAAGCACAGAACAAGAAAGCCAGGAGCCTCAGGCAAGCTGAACCAGCCAAGACCAAAGAGAGAAGAAAACAAAAAGAAGGGCTGAAAGTTAAACTTTCAGCCCTTCATCTTAGGGGTGGCTGACGGGACTCGAACCCGCGACACCCAGGATCACAACCTGGTGCTCTACCAGCTGAACTACAGCCACCATTGCTGCTGTAAAAAGCAGCGATAGCAATACTAACGCATCGCCTGAACTTTACAAAAACTGCTGGTAACAGGCGGTACTCTCTTCGGCTGCCTGTGCTGCTTCCTCGCTTGTGGCATCAAGGCGAAACAGGCTGCGGCGGTAATAATCTAACTCGCGCACAGATTCCACAATGTCGGCCAGGGCGCGGTGCGCCATGCCTTTTTCTGGCTGGCGGTGATACACCCTGGGTGCCCATCGCTTTGCCAGTTCCTTAATCGAAGAAACATCCACCATGCGATAGTGCAGGGCGGCATCAAGACGCGGCATGTGTTCGCGGATGAAGGAACGGTCGGTGGCGATGGAATTGCCGGCTAGGGGAGCAGGCTGATCCTCTGGGCAGTACTTCGCAATGAGCTCAAGTACGGCATCTTCGGCCTCGGCGATGCTGATCGACGATGCTTTGATTTCCTCGGTGAGCCCAGAATCGTTATGCATGCGGGTGACAAAGTCATCCATCTGCGCGAGTTCTTCCTCGCTTGCGTGCACCACCAGATCCACGCCCGGCCCAAGAATATTCAGGTCCGCATCGGTGACAAGGGCTGCCACCTCCACGATGACGTGGCGCTGCGGATCAAGGCCAGTCATTTCCAGGTCGATCCACACCAGGCGGTTATCTTTGGGCGAAAGCGTTTCAGACATACTCACTATCCTAACTTTTTGCCAAAGTTAGGAGAGGTTGGAGTAGAACTTGCCCATCACCGGCGCGAGCACCGCCGTCGGCGCCACTGCAGAGATCGCATTCATCGCCTTAGATAGTGGCCCTGGTACAACGCGTCGTTTGTTTTTGGCAATGGCTTCGAGTGTTTCGCGTGAGCAGGATTCGTAGGTGGTCCAAAGGAAGTCGGGTACGACTTTGTCTACTACTGATTGTTCTGCTTCGGGGATTTCTGCTTCGCGTACTGGCCCTGGGGCGAGCAGGGTGCAGTGCACGCCGGTGCCTTTGAGCTCGTAGTGCAGTGCTTCGGTGAAGGCGTTGACGCCTGCTTTGGTAAAGACGTAGGTGGCGTTGTTGGGGATGGGGACGTTGCCGGCGGCTGAGCCGACGTTGCAGATTGCGCCTTCTTTGCGCTTGAGCATTTGGGGTAGCACTGCGTGGGTGAGTTCGAAGACGGCGGTGGCGTTGAGTTCGAACTGGTTGGTTTCGTAGTCCCAGTCTTGATCTTTGAATGGCCCAAAGCTTGCGATGCCTGCTGAGTTGATCAGGATATTGACTTCGGTGTTTGCTAGCTTTTCGACGAGCCCCTGCCGTTGCTTACTATCTGCCAAGTCGCAGGGGTAGGCGATCGCATCCACGCCGTGGGCGGCGTGGAGTTCTTGTGCGAAGGTCTCGAGCATTGCTTTTCTGCGGGCAACGAGCATGACGTTGTAGCCCATTCGTGCCAGATCTTTTGCCATGGCATAACCGATGCCTTGGCTGGCGCCGGTGATAACGGCGTAGGCGTTGATGCTTGGTTTGGGCAATGCCATGAAAGCTCCTTGATCAGCGGTTGTGACGGTGCCCTACATCCTAGTGCTTTGGGCCGGGGGCTTTGAGGGTGAGCGTGGTCAGCCCTCGTCCGCAGGTAGCGCCCTCATGGGAGCAATGCATGGCACAGCTCGTGCATGCGGAGCTATCGCGGCTGCTTGCTAAATATCCGCTATCGACCAGGTGGCCGAGCACCGCGCTGATGGTGCTGCGAGATAGCCCGGTGGCGCGTTCAATTTCTGGTGCTGTGCGAGCACCTTCGCGCATTGCTTGGGTGACAGCCGACAGTGGCCCCATTAGAACCACACCTTAAGCAGGTGGAAGGTGGCCACGGCCAGTATCCAGGCAGAGGTCAACTGAATCACCATGCCAAAGAGCATCCACTTGGTGCCGATTTCTCGTTTCTGTGCAGCAAGGGTGGCAACGCAGGGGGTGTAGGAGAGCAGGAAGATCATAAAGGCCCACACGGCCGCGATGGTGTGCCCGCCGGAGGCTTCTTTGAAATCTTGGCGCACTGCCTGCGCAAGAGGCGAGGAGGCTTGTTCGTTGGGGTCTTCGTCGGTGACGTCCTCAAGCTGATAGGTCTGTGCCCAGGAGGAGATCACTGCCTCTTTGGCTACAAAGCCTGTGAGCAAGGTGCCAGAAATTGACCAGGAGCCAAAGCCTGCGGGCTCAAATACGGGGGCGATGGTTTCAGAGACGCGGCCGTAGACGCTGTCTTGGGGCGGCAGGTCTTCGTCGGCAAAGCCATAGCCTCCAACCATCGGTGTGGATTGTAGGAGGAAGACCACCGTCACCGTGGCAACGATGATGCCGCCGGCGGTGTGCAGGAAGCCTTTGAGGCGCACCCACATCACCGAAAACGCCAAGCGCAGGCCGGGGAGTTGGTACACGGGGAGGTCGATGACCAAAGGCTCGGTGCCCATGCGCCGCCACAGGGTGTGCTTCATGCCCAGGCCCACCAAAATAACCAGGGCAATGGAAATCACGTACATGGCAAACACCACGCTGCCTGCGTGATCCGGGAAGAAGGTGGTAGCCAGCATCACATACACCGTCAGGCGCGCTGAACAGGAAGTAAAGGGAATCAGTAAGGCGGTGAGCAAACGCTGGCGAGGCTGGCCTAGTACGCGGGTGGCCGAAATGGCTGGCACATTGCAGCCAAAACCCACAATCAAGGGGATAAAAGCTTTGCCGGGCAGGCCAATGGCCTTCATCAAACGGTCGGTGACCACCGCGGCACGCGACATATAGCCCGAATCCTCTAACACCGCGAGGATCAAAAACATCAGCGCCATCAGTGGTGCGAAAGTCAAGACCATGCCCACACCGCCGATGAGGCCATCGACGATCAGGCCGGTGAAAAATGGCTGCGATAGGCCAATGGTCTCAAGGAAGGAACGGGCGGCGTCGCTGACCGGGCCGCTAAAGAAGGATTCGAGGGAATCCTGCAGCGGGGCTGCCACCGTGGTGGTGATCTGAAAAACCAGCCACATGCAGGCCAAAAAGAGCAGCGGGCCAAACACTGGGTGCAAGGCTACGGCGTCAATCTTTTCCGTGGCGCTTCGTTTTTGCTGTTCTTTGGCATCCAGGGCTGCTGCTACGGCGGTTTCAACCCATGCAAAGCGGGCGTCGGCAAGCTCGAAGGTGTCTTGCAAGGAGGTTTCGCGCAAGGTGTGCTTTGGTTGCTCAAGGCGCTTGGCTACCGCCTTCTCAATGGCAGCCAAATTAGAGCGGCGGCGAGGATCCACGGCAAGCACCGGAACCCCGAGCATCTCGGCGAGCTTGTCTATATCCGCCGTGCTGCCATAGCGGGCTGCAACATCGGCCTTGGTTACTACCACGACGATGCGATGATCTTGTTCTGCAAGCTGCGCCACCATATACAGGCTGCGGCTTAAAGCGGTGGCATCGACGGCCACCAACACCAGATCGGGGCGATCCTCCGGGGCACATTCCACTACCAATTCCCGGGTGAGCTCCTCATCGGGGCTGATCGGATCAAGGGAATAGGCTCCGGGAAAGTCGATCACATCATAGGTGCCGTCTTTGGTGCGCCAAGCGCCGCGGCTGACTTCGACGGTGGTGCCAGGCCAGTTACCCATTTTGGCTTTGGCGCCGGTGAGCCCATTAAAAAGCGTGGATTTACCCGCATTGGGCGCACCGACGAGGGCGATAATTGGTGCGCCTTTGGGTGCGGGGTTTGAACCGTGGCTTTCGCAATGGCAGGTGGAGGTGGACATGCTCGATCATCCCTTGTGAAAAGTAGGGCAGTAGTTGGGTCGGGGCGTGGGCTCTAGGCCACGTGCACAAGCATTTCGGCTGCGGTGGCGCCATCAATGGCGTAGCGGGTGGTGCCAATCTTGAGCACTCGGCCGCCTGCGCTGGTCTTTTGGCTAATGGTGACGTGCATGCCTGCGCGCAGCCCTAGCTCCGCTAAACGCCGCTGCGTTGCTTGAGAAAGCTTGTGCTGGGCAATGCTTGAGATTGTGCAGGTACGTCCGCAGGGAACTGCGTTGAGTGTGAAAGTTTCCGCTTCGCCCTGGCATGTTGGGCACGATTGGGTGTCGTCGATGCCATTGGTGCAACGTTGTTGGGCTTCGCGTGATGGACGCTGAAACGTCTTTGCGAGTGCTCCAAACATGACTGTGCTCCTTAGTTGGTGCGCTGTTTTTGGCACCATGTGGAAAACCCTGAGCTTATTTAGGCTGGGCTACACTTGCTTATGCTTTTGAGCCTACTAGGGCAGGCTTAGCTTTGTGAGTCGAGCCTTTGTGTGTTCAATCACCGCGTGGCATTGAGTACCGCGCGGCTTTGGGCATCGCGCGGCAGCGTTTTAGGCAACTGGCTGTTTTGAAGCCTTCCGATTCTCTGCGGTAGGATGCTGTGCGCAATGCCTCCATAGCTCAGTGGATTAGAGCAGTCGGCTTCTACCCGATTGGTCGCGGGTTCGAATCCTGCTGGGGGCGCACATGAGAGGTATATCCCCCGTGGCCTAAGGCGCGGGGGTTTTCTTCGCCTTGACATACCCCAAGCCGCGCTTTGGGCTTCTCGCATCGCAGCGCATCCCGTGTGCTCCTGCCGCGTCGCATTGTCTGCCGGGCTCGCAGGCCTTCAGCGCTCGCAGGCCTTCAGCGCGGCCAAAGCGGGCTGGAAGGCCTTAAAAAATCTCCCATGACCATGAGCAAACGCAGCGCTAGAGTACCCAAGGGTTAGGCTAGTGAGCATGCTTTCTGCGCAACAAGCCTCCAACGTTCGGTCAATGTGGCCGCTGTACCTGTTGTTCTTCCTGGTTGCCGGTTCAGTAGGTGCACTGATCTCTTGGGGCTTTTTGTCGGAATCCCTCGCCGCCTTAGGCATCCCCGATCCAGGCCCCTTTACTACCGCAGGCCTGCCATTTTTCCGCGCAGTCGCCTGGATGCTGGCGGCGCTTGCCACTGGGTCTTTCATGGCATCGACCTTCTTTATCTCCCCGCAGCCGGCGCGGAATCTTTTAAAAGCCAGGCTTTCTGTCGACGGCGCGCTGGCTGCCCGCACCGGCTCCGTGGCCGCCCTTTGCTTCGGCTGCATCGCCGTATTGATGATCCCCCTGGTGCTTTCCGACGTCTCCGGCCAGCCCTTTAGCGAGGCAGTCCAGCCCGATATGTGGCCGATGGCCATCGAGCGCGTCTCTGCTGCATTCGCCTGGATGTGGGCAGCGATCTTCGCTTTCATCATCGGCATTGCCTCTTTGAGCAGCAGGGCGTGGCGCACCCAATTCCTCTGGTTCCTCGGATCCATCTTGATCATCGTCCCGCTCGGACTCGAAGGGCACTCTGCTGCCGGTGGTGATCACGACTACGGCACCAACTCCTTGCTCTGGCACCTCATTTTCATGCTGTTGTGGGTAGGCGGGCTCATGGCCTTGATTGCCCACGCGCGCCGCTTAGGCCCTGGCCTTCCCACCGCGGTACGCCGCTATTCCACCGTGGCCTTGTGGTCTGTGATCGTGATGGCGTTTTCTGGCGTGGTCAACGCCGCCATCCGCGTTCGCTTCGAAGACCTCTTCACCTCCGGCTATGGCCGCCTGATCCTCAGCAAGGCAGTACTGACCATTATCCTGGCGCTTTTCGGCTTGATTCACCGCAAGATGACCATGCCAAAACTGCGCAATGCAGATACTCGCGGCCGGGCATTTACCCGTGTGGCGATCGTCGAAATGCTAGTAATGGCCGCTATTTCCGGCGTGGCTGTCTCTCTAGGCCGCACCCCGCCGCCGCCACCGCGCGTGGTGGATCTCAGCCCGATGGCACTGGAGATGGGCTACAACTTAAGCAAACCTCCAACATTCTGGGGTGTGTGGACGGTGTGGCGTTTCGACATCATGTTCTCCACCCTGGGGCTGATCATGGCCGGTGCCTATATCTATGGCCTCTATAAGCTCAAAGCCCAACAGAAGCAGTGGAAGTGGCAGCGCAGCTTCTGGTTCCTTCTCGGCTCCTTGGGCCTAGCGCTTGCCATGAGCTCCGGTGTTGGCCTGTACATGCCGGCCATGTTCTCCATGCACATGGTCACCCACATGGTGCTATCGATGGTGATCCCGGTCTTCCTCGTCCTTGGCGCACCCATCACCCTGGCATTAGAGGTGCTGCGCCCCGGCACTGAAGAAGAACCCGGCCCGCGCGAATGGTTGGAGGCCTTCGTGCACTCCAAGACCATGCGCGTGATCATGCACCCGGCCTTCAACACCATCCAGTTCATCACCATCTTCTACCTGCTCTACGTCACGCCGCTGTATGAGTTGATGGTGTCTGAACACGCCGGCCACCTTTCCATGAACTGGCTGTTCCTCCTGTCTGGCTATATCTACTACTGGGAGATGATCAGCCCCGATCCTCGCCCGGTGAAAAACTCAGTGCTTTCGCGTTTGGGGTGGCTGGTCTTTTCCATGCCCTTCCACCTCTACTTCGGTGTGTATCTGATGCAGCTTTCTACCGTCTTGGCCGGAGATTTTTATCAAAGCCTCGATTTGCCCTGGCAGATGGATCTCATGCAAGACCAAAACGTCGGCGGCGGCATTGCCTGGGCTTCTGGCGCCTTCCCGCTGCTGGTCGTGTTCGGTGCCCTGTTTTTGGAATGGCTGCGCGAAGATCGCCAGGAAGAACAAACCTATGAAGAGCATGTACGTGAAGAAGGCGAGGATGAGCTCGATGCCTATAACGCCATGTTGGCCAGCATGCATGAGGGCAAAACCGATGCCGTGAGCCAATATCACGAGCAGGAGTTTGGGCACAAGGATTCTTCCCAATAAAACTTGGCTGTGGATAACTTCGCGCCGGGCAATGGGTTGCAGGCCTAGTTATTCACAGCCTGGCGCTAGTACAGCGCGCATCGCTGGCATGGGGTTGGCGCAAGGGGTGATGATGTGGCTACCGAGGCAAATTCGGCCTCGGGCACCAGATGTTTAAGAGGGGAATTGTTCATGCACACCCAAACCACCATCATCGGCAATCTTGTCGATGACCCAACCTATGTCCGCTTTGATAACTCCGATGAAGACCCAGGCCACAAGGTTTCCATGCGCGTTGCTGCCAGCAGGCGTCGCTTGCGCCAGGTCAATGGCAAAGAGGAGTGGCAGGATGCCGATCAGCTTTTTATTAGCGTCGAATGCTGGGGCGAGCTTGCGCTCAATGTGAAGCGTTCTTTGCGCAAAGGCCACCCGGTGGTGTGCCTTGGCCACCTGATCACCCAGAGTTGGGGTGAGGGGGAGGGGCGTCGCTCAGCGATTGTCTTGCGGGCCAATCACGTCGCCTTTGAGCTCAGCCGCTACCTCGTGGGGTCTAAGCGCACCGATGCCCAGGAGCATGTGCCAGATAAGGATCTCACCTTCGCCGATGTTGCAGAGCCTGATCGGGTGATCGAATCGAACCGGAAGCAGGAATTGGCTGCGGCGCCGTTTTAGCTAGCTTTTCGACGTGCAAGGGTTTGCTTTGCACGTCGTTTTGCTTTGCCCGCTCAGCATTGCTTCTTTCATGCGGTAGCCTGTGAGGTCGGTAGAAAATTTCAACAAAGATCTAAGGGGCGAAACAACACATGGGCGAATTCATCTACACGATGAAAAATGTGCGCAAAGCCATCGGTGACAAGGTGATTTTGGACAACGTCACCATGGCCTTTTATCCCGGCGCCAAAATCGGTGTGGTTGGGCCTAACGGTGCTGGTAAGTCTTCGATTCTGAAGATCATGGCCGGCCTGGACCAGCCTTCCAATGGTGAGGCGTTCTTGGACCCCGGTGCCACCGTGGGTATCTTGCTGCAGGAACCGCCGTTGAATGAAGAAAAGACGGTGCGCGAAAACGTTGAGGAAGGCCTCGGCGAGATTTTCGAGAAAAAGCAGCGCTACGAGCAAATCGCAGAGCAAATGGCCACCGATTACTCCGATGAACTCATGGAGGAATTTGGCAAGCTCCAAGAAGACCTCGACCACGCCGATGCTTGGGAGGTTGATTCCAAGATCGAGCAGGCCATGGAAGCGCTTCGCTGCCCGCCGTCTGACGAGCCGGTTACCCACCTCTCCGGTGGTGAGCGCCGCCGCGTGGCCTTGGCCAAGCTGCTGCTTTCCGAACCTGATCTGCTCCTGCTCGACGAGCCCACGAACCACCTGGACGCCGAAAGCGTGCTGTGGCTAGAAAAGCACCTTGCCGATTACAAGGGCGCTGTGCTCGCTGTGACCCACGATCGTTACTTCCTGGATCACGTCGCTGGCTGGATCTGTGAGGTAGACCGCGGCAAGTTGTATCCCTATGAGGGCAACTACTCCACCTACTTGGAAAAGAAGGCTGAGCGCCTTGAGGTGGCTGGCAAGAAGGATCAGAAGCTTCAAAAGCGCCTGAAAGATGAGCTGGCTTGGGTTCGTTCTGGTGCCAAGGCTCGCCAGGCCAAGAACAAAGCCCGTCTGGCTCGCTATGAGGAGATGGCTGCCGAGGCCGAGCAGTATAAGAAGCTCGACTTTGAAGAAATCCAGATCCCAACCCCACCGCGCCTGGGTAACCAGGTGGTTGAGGTGCAAAACCTGACCAAGGGCTTCGATGGCCGTACCTTGATCAAAGACCTCAGCTTCACGTTGCCGCGCAACGGCATCGTCGGTGTGATTGGCCCGAATGGTGTGGGTAAGTCCACGCTGTTTAAGACGATTGTGGGCTTGGAAGAGCCTGATGCAGGTGAGGTCAAGGTTGGTCAAACCGTCAAGCTGTCCTATGTGGACCAGGGTCGTGAGAATATCGATCCCGAAAAGACGGTGTGGGAGGTTGTATCCGATGGCCTCGACTTCATCCACGTCGGCCAAAACGAGATGCCTTCTCGTGCCTACCTCTCGGCCTTCGGCTTTAAAGGCCCTGATCAGCAGAAGCCTTCGAAGGTGCTCTCCGGTGGTGAGCGCAACCGCCTGAACTTGGCGCTGACCCTGAAGCAGGGCGGCAACCTGATCCTGCTTGACGAGCCCACCAACGACCTCGACGTTGAAACCTTGGGCTCGCTGGAAAACGCCTTGCAGAAGTTCCCCGGCTGCGCCGTGGTCATTTCCCACGACCGCTGGTTCCTCGACCGCACCTGTACCCACATCCTTGCCTGGGAAGGCAATGTGGCAGAAGGGCAGTGGTTCTGGTTCGAAGGCAACTTCGAAGATTATGAAAAGAACAAGGTCGAGCGCCTTGGTGCTGAGGCCGCACGCCCAAGCCGCGTGACGCACCGCAAGCTCAGCCGCTAAGCCTTGGCTTGCAACCCCTCCCGCAATATTGCCTCGGGAGGGGTTGTGGCATTTGTGCGCCAGGTGCCACCGCCAACCATGCGTACTTTTGTTGCAAAAAGTAATTTTCGCGCTATGGTGGTGTAGTTCACCTTGGTGGAACACTATTGCTCGTATATGACAAGGAACTTGTTCTCCGTATGTCTTCTTCTGATTACGCCACTGTTCACGAAAGCCTGATCCCCTTGCGTTGGGGTGATTTTGATCGCTATGGGCACGTCAATAACGCCGCCTATATCGAACTTGCCCAAGAGGCGCGGCTGCGCTGGGCGCACGATGAATTCGGGGCCGAAGGCTATGACATTCCGCCGGTATTCGTGCGAAAAATCGAAGTGGATTACTTACGCCCCATGATGCCCTCTACCGACAACGTGCGCGTTGAAACGGTCGTCACCGATATTGGGCGCTCCTCATTTACCACCCGCCAAACCCTCCACGACGCCGAAGGGCATGTGTGCGCCACCGTGCACACCGTGCAGGTGGCGATCGATCTGCCCACGTCTCGGCCAAGGCAAATTACCGAGAAAGAAATGAAGGTGCTCACCCGCGGACATTCCTCCTAAGATTGCAGGAATGTTAGAAGGTCAGCATCGCCCCACCGTGCCAAGCGGAAACTTCTCCGCCCTGCTTCACCGCGCCCAACGCCTCGATGCGCAATCGCTGCTGCGGATCCGCGAGCGTGAGGATCGCCCGGCCCAGGCCTTTCTCACCACCCCCTTCGAGGCGCTTCTAGCAATCGATGTGCCCCCAGCTTTGCCGCTTGAGCAAGGCGTCATTGGTGTTGGTGATCTTCTTGCAGGCCGCCTGGTACAAAGGCAGGCTCAGTGGCCAGGTGCGTTGCCGCCTAGCGAAGGTTTTTCTTTGCTCGACGAGGTCCCTGGGGAAGTGGTGGCGCAGTTGGCCGAAGATGGGCGCACCTTGGCGCGAGCGCATAGCGGCCCGCTTGGGGTGCCGCCGAGCCTTCTAGATCAAACGGTGCTCAATGTTGAAGGCCGTGAGGTGCCAATGCGGGTGATTTTTGCCTGCGATGTCTACGGGCTAATCCCGCCTGCTGCTTCTAGCGCCCCGCGTCAGGTGCGCGTGAGCGCTGCTGGGCGTTGGTTGCGCGTGGATACGGTGGTGGCAAGCGCATACTTTTCGCGGGGGCTCCCCCTCTTGTAGTTCCCTGGTTCACATGATTCAATGACGGTGTTCTGTATCACTTTGCGTCGCACCCAGGGCGCACACAAACAATGGAGACACCATGCGAATCGGAATCCCCAAAGAAGTCATGAACCGAGAAGGCCGCGTTGCCTTAGGTCCCCTCGGAGTCCAAGCGCTTGTCAACGACGGCCACGAAGTGCTCGTCCAGCGCGGCGCCGGCGCAGGCGCTGCCATGCCCGATGAAGAATTCCAGGCCGCCGGAGCCCAGCTTGTCGACGTCGCCGATGCATGGGATGCCGAGCTCGTTCTCAAAGTCAAAGAACCCCAGCCCGAAGAGTTCGATTACCTGCGTGATCAAATCCTGTTCACCTACCTCCACCTCGCAGCATGCCCCGATGTGGCCGAAGCCCTCCTCAACGCCGGCACCACCTCAGTGGCATACGAAACCGTCACCGACGCCCAAGGCGGATTGCCACTGCTTGCGCCCATGAGCCAAGTAGCCGGCAGGCTCGCCACCATCGAAGGTGCTCACCACCTGCTCAGCCCCCAAGGTGGGCGAGGTGTGCTGCTCTCCGGCGTGCCCGGCACCAGCCCCGCCAAGGTAGTAGTAATCGGCGGCGGCCAAGTCGGAGCCAGCGCCGTTGCCGTGGCCCACGGCCTCAGAGCCCAAGTGACCGTCCTCGACGTCAATGCACGCACGCTTGCACACTTCGACGACCTCTACCACGGCCAAGTGCGCACCATCGTCTCCGATCCCGCCTCCATCCGCCAAGAGCTTCTCGACGCCGACCTCGTCATCGGCGCCGTCCTCGTCGCCGGAGCCAAAGCCCCCGTGCTCGTGCCAGACAGCCTCGTCGCCGACATGAAACCCGGCAGCGTCCTTGTCGACGTCGCCATCGACCAAGGCGGCTGCTTCGAATCCTCCCGCAAAACCAGCCACGAAGCGCCCACCTTCCAAGTGGCCAACTCCCTGATGTACTGCGTGCCCAACATGCCAGGCGCAGTCGCCAACACCTCCACCCGAGCCCTATCATCTGCCACCCTGCCCTACGTGCGCGCCATCGCCGCCGGGGGAGTAGACCAAGCATTCGAGCGCTTCCCGGGGCTTAAAGATGGGTTAATGACGCGCCACGGCCAGCTCCTCAACGAAACGGTCGCCGCCGCCCTCTCCTAACTTTTGCCCAAAGTTAGGAGGGAGACGCCTGCTGCCAACAGCAGCAGGCCCAACACCTGCACCCCAGTTACCCGCGCGCCGCGAACCCAATCGACGACCACACTGGCCGCCATCATGCCGCCTAATGCGGCCATGACGGTAAGCCCGGTGCCGATTTGCGGCGCTAAAAGGGCATTGGCGGAAACAAAACTTGCGCCGCAAATTCCACCGATCCACATCCACCACGGCCCTTTGAGCCGAGTTATCCACAGATTTGGGCGCCAGCGCGGCCAGCAGTTGACAAGCACCAGTGTTGCTGTTCCCACCACAAAGGAGACAAGGGCTGCCGATAGCGCAGAACCTAGGCCTCGGCCGAGCTGGCCATTAATTGCAGACTGCGTAGCAAGGCACATGCCAAAACCTACTCCGGCGAGCTGGAGGGGGAGGTGGTGGTGCGTATTGCTGACGTTGGGGCGCCATACGCAGGCGATCACCCCGCCTAGAACCACCACAGCTCCTAAGATTCGAAGAAAGTTAGGAGGGATCAGGGGTGCGTTGAAAAGCCCGAAACTATCGATGAGCAATCCGGCAATAATTTGCCCACAGATGGGCAGCACTACCGTTTGGATGGCGCCGAGTTTTGGGTAGAGCACGATGTTGCCGCTGAGTGCGATCACCCCGAGTGCTCCTCCGATGAGCGTCCATGATGGTTGTGCGAGGATTTGATCGAGGTGGGGCAGTGTGCCGGTCAGGGTGGTGATTGCCAAAAGTGCGATGCTGCCGACGCTGAAGCTGAGCAGTGATGCTGACAGTGCGGTGCCGGTGCTGCGGCTGAGCCGGGTGTTGGCGATGGTTTGGATTGGCACGATGGCCCCGGCGAGGATCCCGATGGCAATGAGCATTAGCCGGCGGTGTTGATGAGCATGTAGGCGACTTTTTGCATGTGTTCGCGTAGGGCTTCGCGTTGGGGTGGTGCTATGTCGGTGTTGTCGATGGCTTCGTCCATGAGTTCCAGCCAGCGTTGGGCGGCCTGTGAGTCGATGCGGAAGTGGGCGTGGCGCATTCTCAGGCGGGGGTGGCCTCGTTGTTCGGAGTAGTCGCTAGGCCCGCCCCAGTATTGGGCGAGGAACATTCTGAGGCGATCTTCGGCTCCTTCCCAGTCTTGTTGGGGGTACATCGGGCCGATGATGTCGTCTGTGCGTACCGACTGGTAGAAGCGGTGGACTACCTCGCGGAAGGTGGCTTCGCCGCCGATTGCTTGGTACACGGACTCGTTATTCATGCGTTTTAGCCTAGAGGGGCATTTTTATTCATGCGACACCGCATGAGTGAACAGCTTGGTCTAGTATGTGCGTACATATCTTTGCCCCCGACCCATAAGGATGTTCCATGAGCCAGGGCTTTCACACCGCCGCAATTCACGGTGGCTATCACCCCGACAACCTCTACGGTCCTGTCAACACCCCCATCTACGCATCAACCACCTTTGCCCAAAACGGCATCAATGAGTTGCGTGGAGGCTTTGAATATTCACGCGTGGGCAACCCCACCGTCGCGGCGCTAGAGCGCACCATCGCCGCACTCGAACAAGCCACCTACTGCCGCGTCTTCGCATCCGGCATGGCCGCCACCGACGTAGCATTGCGAGCCCTGCTGCGCCCAGGAAAGCACATGATCCTAGGTCACGACGCCTACGGTGGCACCTTCCGACTCATCGACAAAGTATTCGGCGACTGGGGAGTCGAATTCACCGTCGTCGATACCACCCAACCCAACGCCGTGCGCGACGCCCTCAAAGACAACACGGCCGTGGTGTGGCTAGAAACCCCCACCAACCCCGCCTTGAGCATCACGGACATCGGTGACGTCGTCAAGCAAATCGAAGGCCACAACGCCAAACTCGTCGTAGACAACACCTTCGCCACCCCCTACCTGCAACGACCCCTCGAACTCGGCGCAGACATCGTCCTACACTCGGCCACCAAATACCTCGGCGGACACTCCGACGTCGTCGGCGGCGCCCTGCTCAGCAACGACGCCGAATTCGACGAACTCGTCTACGGCTTCCAAGGCGACGCCGGCGCAATCAGCTCGCCTTTCGACGCCTACCTCACCGCACGAGGAATCAAAACACTGGCAGTACGTATGGATCGCCACTGCGACAACGCCCAAACCATCGCCGAATACCTCGAAGCCGACCCGCGCGTAGCCAAGGTCTACTACCCAGGCCTGCCCTCCAACCCCGGCTACGAGATCGCCAAAAAACAAATGCGACGCCCCGGCGCCATGATCTCCGTGCTCTTCCACAGCGAAGCCGACGCACGCAACTTCTGCCTCAACACCAAACTCATCCTCCTCGCAGAATCCCTCGGCGGCGTCGAATCACTCATCGAACACCCAGCCAGCATGACCCATCAATCCGTCAACGGCTCCACACTCGAGGTGCCGAAAGAACTGGTGAGGATTTCGGTGGGGATCGAAGATATCGAGGATCTGCTCGAAGACATCTCCTCCTCTCTCCAAACTCTTGAGCAAACTTAGGAGGAGAAAAGCCCCAAACTGTGGATAACTAAAGCCCCACTATCCAACCTGTGGATAAGTGGGGCAAAGTTTTTTCTTTTTTTTCGCGCCTGGCGGCTTAGCCGCGGTCGACGCGCTGGTTGTGCAGCGCGCGTTGTTGCTCGGCGTTGCCTTCGGCAATCACGCGTTTGAGGCCGGCGGGCAGGGAGCGTTCGAGGAATGCAGCGGAGCGCTGTTGCCCTTCTTCGGTGGTGTCCCAGCCGGGGAAGAGGCCGGTCACTGTCACCAGTGCCACCTCGGAGGACATGGCTTGCCAGAGATCCTCGGCGCGATCGTATATGGCGTAGTTGAGCTGGCTTAGCGCGTGGGTAGATGCCGGTGCGCGCAGGCCTTCAATCTTGTGGCGTCGATACAGGTTGGACATGGCATTGTCCGGGTCTACGAGTTCTTCGAACGTAGCCTGCTTGACGTGAGCATCGGGTTGCGCGGCTTCTGCCTTGATGGCAAAAAGTTTGGCCGCAGAAGTCGGGTCCGATTCCAGCAGCGCGTTGATTCGACGCTTCACGTCTTCGCCTTGAATAAAGCCATTGGCGATCAGGGCGATCAGCAGTTGCCAGCGCAGGTCGGTATCGACGATCACGCCTGGGATGCTGGTGGTGTCGTCGGCAAGCAATTGCTCAAAGATTGCAGCGGTGGATTCCGAAACCTGAATATTGGCCAAAGTTAGGAGGAAGGAGAGCTGGCGGTCGCTGCCCGGCGCTGCCTGCTTCGCCCCATCCAAACAAATGCGTTCAAGCTGCGCATTGCCGTGCTCGCGTGCCCAATCTTTATCGGCGTAGGCGTGCAGGGCGCGGCGGGCTTGCATGAGTACGCGTTCGAGCACGGCGATGTGGGTTTCGGCTGGGGCGCCGCGTTCGACGAGTGCGAGGAAGTCGCGGGCGCGCATATCGCCGGCGCGGGTGGCTTCCCATGCGGCTGACCAGCACAGGGTGCGTGGCATGGCGTCGTCGATCTTGTCGATGTTGTTCAACACGAAGCCTTGCGAAGCCTGATCAAGCTGCATCAGGCAGTAGGTGAGGTCGTCATCATTGACGAGCACCAGATCCGCCACCTCGCATCCAACGAGTTCGGGCACGGGGGTCACAGCGCCTTCGACATCTACTTCGACGCGCTTGAATCTGCGCACCTGATCGCCTTCGAGGCGGTAGAGGCCAACGGCCACGCGGTGGGTGCGCAGTTCGCCGGCGCCGGGGGCGGCGGGGCCTTGGTGGATTTCGAAGCTCGTATACTCTCCTAACTTTTGCTCAAAGTTAGGAGAGAGGGGGTTGACGCCGGTGGTCTTGAGCCATTGCCCGGCCCAGCCGCTGAGGTCCCTGCCCGAGGCGCTTTCGAGTGCTGCGAGTAGGTCGTCGAAGGTGGCGTTGCTGTAGGCGTGTGTGGCGAAGTGTTGGCGTACGCCTGCGAAGAAGGCTTCGCGGCCGACGTAGGCTTGGAGTTGTTTGAGTACGGATGCGCCTTTGGCGTAGGTGATGCCGTCGAAGTTTTGCTCGACGGTTTCGATGTCGCCTGCGTCTGCGGTGATGGGGTGTGTGGTGGGGAGTTGGTCTTGTTGGAGTGCCCAGGATTTTTCTACGTTGGCGAAGGTGACCCAGGCGTTGGTGTATTCGGTGGCTTCGGCTTGGCTGATGGCTGCTGACCAGGTGGCGAAGGATTCGTTGAGCCAGAGGTCGCCCCACCAGCGCATGGTGACGAGGTCGCCGAACCACATGTGGGCCATTTCGTGCAGGATGGTGTCGCAGCGGCGTTCGTAGCGGTATTCGGTGACTTTGGAGGAGAAGACGTATTCGTCGCGGAAGGTGACTGCGCCGGCGTTTTCCATGGCGCCCATGTTGAATTCGGGTACGAAGAGTTGGTCGTATTTGCCGAATGGGTAGGCGATGCCGAAGTGGGCGTGGTAGTAGTCGAAGCCCTGTTTGGTTTCTTTGAATAGCTTGTCGACGTCCAAATGTTGCGCAAGCGAGGCGCGACAGAAGATCGACATGGGGATCTCAAGGTTCTCCGGCTGATCTTCGGGCGTGGTGTCGTAGCGGGTGAGTGTGCCTGACCAGGTATCGGAGACTTCGTAGTAGTCGCCTGCGCATACGGCGACGAGGTAGGTGGATAGGGGATAGTCGATGCGCGAGCGGTGCACGCTGTGATCGCCGGCTTCGGTGATCTCGGCGGCGGCGTTGCTGATGACCTTCCAGTGCGAAGGCGCGGTGATTTCAAAGTCGTAGGTGGCTTTGAGGTCTGGTTGATCGAAGCAGGCGAACATGCGCTTGGCGTCCGCGGTTTCGAACTGGGTGTAGAGGTAGACCTTGTCGTCTTCAGGATCAACGAAGCGGTGCAGGCCCTGCCCGGAATTGGAATAACGCGCGGTGGCTTCGATCATCAGCTCGTGGGCGCCTGCACGCAGATCCAGGGAGATGCCTTCTGCTTCCTGGTAGGTGCCATTTTTGCGTGGCACGGCGGCGTCGGTGATGTCGACGTCGTCAAGCACGACACGGTGGACGTCCTCGGCGCGCAGGTCGATAAAGGTGCTGCCATCTTCTAAGGCTTCGAAGGACACTAACGTGCGCGAAGGAAAGGTCTTCTCCGAGGCTGTGAGATCGAGGCTGACGTGATAATTACTAACGCTGAGCAGCGCAGCGCGCGCCTGGGCTTCTGCTTGGGTGAGATTAATCGAAGACACCTTTGTGCTTCTCCTCCTACAATTGGTTTCACATTCCCCTCCTAACTTACGCAAGGAATTACAAGGAGCACCATGAGTGAAAAAGTAACGTTCTGGTTCGATGCCACCTGCCCATTTTGTTGGATCACCTCCCGGTGGATGAAGGAGGTAGAACAAGTCCGCGACGTGCAGGTGCAGTGGGTGCCGATGAGCCTCGGCGTGCTCAACGAGGGTCGCGATGAACTGCCCGAGGCATATCGCGAGCACATCAAGGCCGCCTGGGGCCCTGCCCGCGTGGCCACCATCATTGCGCTGCAAGCACCTGATCGCCTGGACGATTACTACACCGCGATTGGCACCAAGTTGCACAATGAAGGCCAAGGTGGACAAAGCGGTTTCGGTGCCTATGACGAGGTGATTGCCACGACCCTCGATGAGCTCGGCCTCGACCCAAGTTTTGCGCAGGTGGCCAATACGCAGGACGTCGACAAGCAAATGCGCGAATTCCACCAGCAAGCCATGGACGCGGTGGGCAACGATGTGGGCACACCCGTGCTCAAACTTGGCGACGCAGCCTTCTTCGGCCCCGTGCTCACGCGCATCCCCAAGGGCGAGGAGGCCGGCAAGCTTTTCGACGCCTCCGTCACCCTCGGCAACTACCCCCATTTCTTCGAACTGAAGCGCTCACGCACCGAAAACCCCCGATTCGACGCGTAGGATAACCCCCATGCGTGTATATCTCGGAGCGGACCATGCAGGGTTCGAAACAAAAAATGCCATCGCCAAGCACCTCGAAGCCCAAGGCCATGAAGTCATCGACTGCGGCGCCCACGAATACGACGCCAACGACGACTACCCCGCCTTCTGCATCGACGCCGCCACCCGCGTTGTCGCAGACCCAGGCTCCCTCGGCATCGTCCTCGGCGGCTCCGGCAACGGCGAACAAATCGCAGCCAACAAAGTCAAAGGCGCACGCTGCGCACTCGCCTGGTCGCCCGAAACAGCCAAACTGGCACGCGAACACAACAATGCCCAACTCATCGGCATTGGTGGGCGGATGCACTCCGAGGAAGAAGCGCTCGCCATCGTCGACTCCTTCCTAACTTCTGCCTGGAGTCAGGAGGAGCGGCACCAGCGTCGCATCGATATCCTGAGCAAATACGAAGAAGACGGCATCCAGCCCGAGGCCTAAAGCCAAAAAAAGAAAAAAGATTCGGCCACTTATCCACAGTGTGGGTAAGTGGCCGATGGTTATCCACAGATTCTGGAGTCGGGGAGCGCAAAGTTTAACTTTCTTCCCCCTCCTAACTTTCTGCGAAAGTTAGGAGGGTTTGCGGCCTTGAGCCCGCTGCTCGACCCACGCTTTAATTTCCTCGGAATTCCAAAGCGTTAGTCCATGAAGTTTTGCGGTTGGGGCTGGTGCTCGGCCTCGTCCCGCGTAGCTGGTGAAGGTGCCGCGGGCGGTGCCGGAATATTCGGCGCAGTCCACGGCCGTCCAGAGTTCGATACCGGTGTCCGCGTCAATGATCTTCGGTGTCATGCTACATATAGTAGGGCGCTTATTGAAAAAAGGGTACTCGCCCTGCTCATGGCCATTATTACCCTGAACTGCACTTTTGCAGCTTTTAGCGCTTAGTGTTGAAGCCTTTAATGACAAAACCTCCGGCCGATTGTGCTCGGTCGGAGGTTGTTGTTTTGAGGGAATGACGGGAATCGAACCCGCGTCTTCAGCTTGGAAGGCTGAGGTATTAGCCACTATACGACATTCCCATCGGCTTGCCTTGCCTGCTGAGTAACTCTAGGTTGCTTGCCCTATCGGGTGCAAGCTGCATCTGTAAACCTCCCATTTACCTGCGTTTTTATAAAAGTTAGGAGGGGCGATTCAGTAGTTTCGCCTTTGTCTGTGTACACTGCTGAACCAGGCCTTGTTAGGGCTTCACGGGACGTGGCGCAGCTTGGTAGCGCACCTGCTTTGGGAGCAGGGGGTCGCAGGTTCAAATCCTGTCGTCCCGACAAAGGTCCCTCCATTGCTTTTAGCGTGGGGGGATTTTCAACGAAATCAATTTGAGCAGGAGTGTGACTCGTGAAGAGTTCCGTCGAAAAGCTGAGCGAGACCCGCGTCAAGCTCACCGTAGAGGTTCCCTTCGAGGAGCTGAAGTCGGAAATCGACCAGGCGTATGCCGCTTTATCGCAGCAGATCAACATCCCCGGCTTCCGCCGTGGCAAGGCGCCGCGTCAGCTTATCGACGCCCGCGTAGGCCGTGGGCCAGTGCTCGAGCAGGTCGTCAACGACATGCTTCCCTCCCGCTACCAGCAGGCTTGTGAGGAGCACGAGCTCGCTGTGGTTGGTCAGCCCAGCATTGACATCACCAAGATTGAAGACAATGAGCTCGTTGAGTTCACTGCCGAGGTTGATATCCGCCCCGAGATCAAGGTGCCGGACTTCTCCAAGATCGAGGTGACCGTGCCGGCGCTGAAGATCGACGACGAGGCCGTCGACAAGCAAATTGATCAACTCCGCGAGCGCTTCGGTGAGCTCAAAGACACCAAGCGCAAGCTGAAGACCAACGACTTCGCCGTCATCGACCTCTCCGCCACCGTTGATGGCGAAACCATCGACGAGGCCACCACCGAGGGCATGTCCTACCAGGTTGGCTCCGATGACCTGATCAAGGGCCTCGACACCGCCCTGCGCGGCCTGAAGACCGGCGAATCCGCCGACTTCACCACCAAGCTCGAAAACGGCGAGCACGCTGGCGAAGAAGCCACCGTCACCGTGACCGTGCAGCAAACCAAGGAGCGCAAGCTGCCCGAACTGGACGAGGAATTCGTCCAAATGGCCTCCGAATTCGACACCGTCGAAGAGCTTCGCGAAGCCACCAAGGAGCAGGTCGAGCAGCAAGCAAAGACCACCCAGGCCGGCGCCATCCGCGACGAAGTGCTCAAGGCAGCCCTTGCCGAAACCGACTTCGAACTGCCCCAGGGCGTCGTCGACGAGCAGGTACACGCACAACTGCACCAGATCCTCGGCCAATTCGGCGGCGACGAGAAGATGCTCAACTCCATCCTCGAAGCCCAAGGCATGGACCGCGAAGAGTTCGACAACAACAACCGCAAGAACTCCGAAGAAGCCGTGCGCACCCAACTCTTCCTCGACGCAGTCGCCGAAGAAGAGCAGCCCGAGGTCAGCCAACAGGAACTCACCGACCACATCCTGTTCACCGCCCAGAGCTACGGCATGGACCCCAACGAGTTCGTCATGCAACTCCAACAGTCCGGCCAAATCGCCAACGTCTTCGCAGACGTCCGCCGCGGCAAAGCACTCGCAGCCGCCATCTGCCGCACCAGCGTGACCGATGAGGACGGCAACAAGGTGGATCCCGCCGACTACTACGGCGAAGAAGAAACCGAAGAATCCTAATTTCTTAGCAAACTTAGGAGGGGTTATCCACAGATTGAGCTAAATCCGCGCGCTAACCCCAAGTTATCCACAGACCCACGCCCTCCAGCGTGGGTCTGTGTTGCGTTAAGCCTCAACATCGACTGAGAATGCAGCCATGTTGATTTCGGGGGCGGTTGAAATTTTTGCTTCGCGCGGCGTTGAGGTGGCGCGGTTTTTCTACGAGCAGCAGCAATCGGGGCGGAAGCGATCGGAGATCGCGGCTGCAACAGGGCTGACTGAGTCGTGGGTAGGTAGTGTCTTGGCTTTGGGTAAGGTGCTGTTCGGCTTCAGCGAATCTCCCATGTTGCGCGAACGCGCCATCGCGATTGCTGAAAGAAATCTCCTCGGCATCGAGGTGTTGAAGGCCATTAATGCATCGGTGCGTTCTTTGACGGCCGCGAGCAGTTTGGGCCGTGAGGAATTGCGCCTTGAGCTTTATCAATGGGCAGAAGGCAGAAGTGTCGCAGAGGTCAAGGCGCACGCCACGGCGCGGGTGCGCGAGCTCAACGGCGAAGAGCACACCCCTTGGCGACGCTCCTTAAGAATCTCCGCCACAGCCGACGCCAGCGGCCAGCGTCACATGCACCTTTCGCTTGCCGACGCCACCATGGCCGACATCGAATCCACACTGCACCGCCAGACCCGCGGCCTGCGCAAACGCGACCCCAGCCTCAGCCACTTCCAAGCCATGGCCGATGCCGCCACCTCCCTCCTAACTTCCGGCCAAAATCAGGAGAGGCAGGAACAGCGCCGGCCGATGGTGATCATCCCCATCACCGGCGCCCGCCACGCAGAACACGGGCTGCTATCCACCACCGACGGCGCTCAAATCCACTTCTCTGAGCTTGCCGACGCCCTCCTGCACGACCATGGCCTGGCGCTTTTCTATGGTGAAAATGCCACCACCGGTGTGCCGGAACCCGTTGGCATCGTGCCTTTCGAACCAATTCACGACAATCCAGATCGCTACGCCAACAACACCCAGCGACTGGTAGCGCAAGCAGACCAAGTCCTGTGCGCAGATCCCGAATGTCACCGGCGCGCGGTGAATTGTCAGTTGCACCATGTACAGGCGGCGTCGAAAGGCGGAAAGACGAGCCAAGAAAACCTCGTCGCGGTATGCGCCACGCACCACGGCAGCAATGACGACGACCCCGAGCGGCCGCGCAACGGGCGCTATGAGCGCTGCCCGCGCACAGGAAAAGCGGGGCACAAGGCCCCAGGGGCAGGGCAGGTTCGCAGCAATCCTCGCCCCGCTGTAGAAAATTCAGGCAGAGCCATCGCACACCGAATGTTCGAAGAATATCGAAATGACCCGGCCTGGCAAGAACTCGCCAACAACAAGATGCGCGCACTCATCCAGAGGCTGGAATGAACAAGGCTCGCTGTTAGCGAACAGGCAACACCGAATGGCGGTGGGAGAGGTAACGTAGGTGCCATTCGATCGCCTCCCTCCTAACTTTTGGGCGGAGGCAGGATGTGATGAAGGAGAAACCCACCAATGTCTGATCTCACCCCCAAAGCACAGGGTGGCGCCGGCATGAATCTCAGCGATTCTGTTTATGAGCGTCTACTTCGCGAGCGCATTATCTTCCTAGGAACCGACGTGAATGACGAGATTGCGAACAAGCTGTGTGCGCAAATCTTGCTGCTGTCGGCCGAGGACCCCACCCGCGATATTTCCCTGTACATCAATTCCCCTGGTGGTTCGGTCACCGCCGGCATGGCAATTTACGACACGATGCGGTATTCCCCATGCGATATCGCTACTTACGGCATGGGCCTGGCCGCGTCGATGGGGCAGTTCCTGCTTTCTGGCGGCACCAAGGGTAAGCGCTTCGCGCTGCCGCATGCCCGCATTATGATGCACCAGCCTTCTGCCGGCGTTGGCGGCACCGCGGCCGATATCGCCATCCAGGCAGAACAATTTGCCCAGACGAAGCACGAATTGGCTGAGCTGATTGCGGAGCACACTGGCCAAACCTTCGAACAGATCACGAAGGATTCTTATCGTGACCGCTGGTTTACCGCCCAGCAGGCCAAGGAATACGGTCTGGTCGACTACGTCATCGAAACCGCCCAAAAGCCGCTGGCAAACTAAGGCAGGAGAATCAACATGAACCAAAACGGTATGCAAATGCCCCAATCGCGCTACGTCCTGCCTTCCTTCATTGAGCAGTCGGCGTACGGCACCAAAGAAACCAACCCTTACGCGAAGCTTTTCGAAGAACGCATCATCTTCCTAGGAACCCAGGTCGATGACACTTCCGCCAACGACATCATGGCGCAGCTCTTGGTGCTCGAAGGGCTCGATCCCGACCGAGAGATCACCATGTACATCAACTCTCCCGGTGGATCCTTCACCTCACTGATGGCCATCTACGACACCATGCAGTACGTTCGCCCCGACGTGCGCACCGTCTGCCTGGGCCAGGCCGCCTCTGCAGCAGCAGTGCTGCTAGCTGCAGGTGCGCCCGGCAAGCGCGCTTGCCTTCCTAACTCGCGCGTATTGATCCACCAGCCTGCTACCGAAGGCACCCGAGGCCAGGTATCTGACCTGGAAATCCAGGCCAAAGAAATCGAGCGCATGCGCGTGCTGATGGAAAACACGCTGGCGCGCCACACCGGCCGTAGCGCGGAGCAGATCCGCGAAGATACCGATCGCGATAAGATTCTCACCGCTGAAGAGGCAGTGGAGTATGGCATCGTTGATCAGGTTTTTGATTATCGCAAGATGAACGGCTAGGGATTTTCCTTGGCGTTTGTTTCCCCTCCTAACTTTCTTCGAAAGTTAGGAGGGGAAATTTGACGTAAGCACTAGAGTGTTTCTTAAACCTCCCGGCTTCTTCGACCTTCGGATTGGAAGTTTCTTCTTTTTATGACTCGTATTCAGGAAAGCGCTGATTTGCTCAAGTGCTCTTTTTGCGGCAAAAGCCAAAAGCAGGTGAAGAAGCTGATCGCCGGTGGCGGTGTGTATATCTGCGATGAGTGCATTGAGTTGTGCAATGAGATCATCGAGGAGGAGTTGGCCTCCGGCGCTGGTGAGCAGCGCGATTCGGATGATCGTTTGCCGCGTCCTTCTGAGATTTCGGCGTTTTTGGATAAGTACGTGGTTGGCCAGGATGAGGCGAAGCGTGTTTTGGCTGTGGCCGTCTACAACCACTACAAGCGTGTGCGTGTGTTGGAGTCTGGGCGACGTCCGAATGAGGACGATGCTGAGCTGCAGAAGTCGAATATTTTGATGTTGGGGCCTACGGGTACGGGTAAGACGTATTTGGCTCAGACGCTCGCTAAGCTTCTCGACGTCCCGTTTACCATCGCTGACGCCACTTCCTTGACCGAGGCCGGCTACGTTGGCGAGGACGTGGAAAATATCGTGCTGAAGCTCTTGCAGGCTGCTGACTTCGATGTGCAGCGCGCCCAGCGCGGCATTATCTACATCGATGAGGTGGATAAGATTTCGCGCAAGTCGGACAACCCCTCGATCACTCGAGATGTCTCTGGCGAGGGTGTGCAGCAGGCGCTGTTGAAGATTCTCGAAGGCACCGTTGCATCCATCCCTCCACAGGGTGGCCGCAAGCATCCGAACCAGGATTTCATCCAGGTTGATACTTCCAATGTGTTGTTCATCGTCGCTGGTGCGTTCGCTGGTTTGGAAAAGGTCATTGCTGAACGACGCGGCAAGCGCGGCATTGGTTTTGGCGCTGAGTTAGGAGAGGGCCAGCACAATCCCGATGCGGTGGATTTCCAGGAGGTTCGCCCTGAGGATTTGGTGAAGTTTGGCCTGATCCCCGAATTCATTGGTCGTCTGCCTGTGGTGGCCACGGTGCGTGATCTTGATGAGCCCGCCTTGATCCGTGTCCTCACCGAACCAAAGAATGCTTTGGTCAAGCAGTACAAGCGCCTTTTCGAGCTTGACGATGTTTCCTTGGAATTCGAAGAAGAAGCACTTGCAGTGATCGCCCATAAGGCGGTTGAACGTGGCACGGGTGCGCGTGGTTTGCGCGCAATCATGGAAGAAATTCTCGTGCCCGTCATGTACGACATTCCGGACCGCGAGGATTTGGAGTCGGTGATCATCACCGCCGAGGCTGCGAGGGGCGAGAGCGAACCGAAGCTTGTCCAGCGTGGCGAGGCAGAGAAAACCGCCTAAGGCGTAGAGACGACTCAGGGCCGTTGCAGCATTGCTGCAACGGCCCTTTCTCCTAAATTTCCTAGAAAGTTAGGAGAAGAGGTCGGAGGAGATTTCGTAGTCGCCGGACTTCTCCGCTTCCTCGTCCTCCCGCTGCTCGGCCCCGCTGAGGTAGCTGGTGGCGGAGGTGGTTTTGAGGGTGGAGGTTAAAAAGGCGAGGACGGCGTCGATGGCGAGGCGGTTCATGCCTTGGGTGTTTTCTTCGTCCATCATGTCGATGCCGTAGAGGTTGATGGTGGTGGAGCGGGAGTTGATGCGGAAGACGGCGAGGGAGGCGATGAGGGTGAATACGTCTTGGGCTGAGATGCCGGGGCGGAATGCTCCGGAGTCTTGGCCGAGCATGAGGAGTTTGTCGAGTTGCAGGGTGATGGCTGATTGGTCGGATAGGGGTGTGGCTTCGGCGATTTTGCCGTAGTGGTGGAGGTTTTCCATTTGGAGCATGCGTACTGCTTCGGGGTTGGCCACGTAGGTGCGGTAGACGGCGTCGACGACTTTTTTTACTCCGTCGACGGGTACGGCTGATTCGAGTTGCATTTCTTCGGCGCTTGGGCGGAGTCTTTGGACGGCTGTTTCGAGGCAGCGGCGGTAGAGGCCTTTTTTGTCACCAAAGTGGTAGTGAATCATGCGCTTGGACATGCCGGAGGTTTTGGCGATTGCTTCGAGTTTGGCGTCTGAGAAGCCCTTGGCGGAGAACATTGCGAGTGCGGTGTCGAGCACGTCTTCTGGTGTGACATTTTCGTTGTGTACCTGCTGATTGGCGTTTTTCTTCTTGTCGCCGTTGCCCGTCACTGCTTTTTGCCTCCTGTGTACTCGCGTTTCGCATTGCAATCGTTAGAGTTGCAAGGTTTGCTCTTCATTGATCCTAAAGATGTGGGGTGCGATTGTCCTCAACTGTGACATGTGAGTCATCTGAAGCTTGGCTTTTATGTCCTTTTGGGGGTGGTTTGCGCCGCGCTGCTGCCAGGATTGAGCTTGTGTGTTCAGTCACGTGTGAGATATTCCGCAGGGGCTTGACCTGCGCTGAAGCGGAATCTTTAGGGCATGCAATCGCTTTGCGCGTTACCCTGGTGGGCGATGGTTGTCGCGGCGTTGATGGTGCTGCGAATCTCAAACAATACTTCTTGAAGGAGTTGCACACATGAATGATGTGAAAAAGGTTGCCGTTACTGGCGCTGCTGGCCAAATCGCCTACTCGCTACTGTGGCGCATTGCCAATGGCGATGTGTACGGCAAGGACACCCCGATTCACCTCCAGTTGCTCGAAATTCCTGAAGCAGCCACCGCTGCCGAGGGCGTGGCCATGGAGCTGCTCGACTCCGCCTTCCCGCTGTTGCGTGGCATCACCGTCACCGATGACGCCAACAAGGCTTTCGACGGCACCAACGCAGCTTTCCTCGTCGGCGCGAAGCCGCGCGGCAAGGGCATGGAGCGCTCCGATCTTCTTGCCGCCAATGGCAAGATCTTCGGCCCCCAGGGCCAAGCGCTCAACGATAACGCCGCTGATGATGTGCGCGTCCTGGTCGTCGGCAACCCCGCCAACACCAATGCGCTGATTGCCCAGCACGCCGCCAAGGACATCCCTGCGGAGCGCTTCAACGCCATGATGCGTTTGGATCACAACCGCGCCCTTTCTCAGCTTGGCCAAAAGTTAGGAGTGGAGACCACCGAGATCGAGCACCTCGCCGTGTGGGGCAACCACTCTGCAACGCAGTTCCCAGACATCAGCTACGCCACCGCTGGGGGCGAGAAGATCGTCGACAAGCTAGAGCATGACTGGTACGTCAATGAGTTCATTCCGCGCGTGGCTAAGCGTGGCGCGGAGATCATTGAGGTGCGCGGCAAGTCTTCGGCCGCTTCGGCCGCCTCTGCTGCGGTTGATCACATGCACGATTGGATCAACGGCACTGAGCGCTGGGCATCGGCGGCCATTCCTTCCGATGGCTCCTATGGTGTGCCGGAGGGCTTGATCTTCGGTCTGCCCACCGTTGCTCGCGATGGCAAGTGGGAGGTCGTTGAAGGCCTCGAGCTCAACGATTTCCAGCGTGAGCGCATCGCGGCCAATGTGAAGGAATTGCAAGAAGAGCGCGAGGCTGTGGCTGAGCTTCTGAAGTAAAACTTTCCTTCTTTCTCAAGCGCTCGTGGGCCTGTGCCTGCGGGCGCTTTTCTCCTAACTTTTGGCAAAAGTTAGGATAGGGGAGTGACTGCCAACATTGATGCTTCGAATCCATCCGACCCCGCTACCCGCCTGCCAAAATCTTGGGTGCCCCAAGACCACGAGGCTGATCTGTATCAGTCGTGGGTAGATGCGGGTTATTTCACCGCCGACGCCAGCAGTTCGAAGCCGGCGTTTTCCATTGTGTTGCCGCCGCCGAATGTGACTGGCCAGTTGCACATGGGTCATGCTTTGGATCATGCGTTGATGGACGCGATGGTGCGTCGTAAGCGTATGCAGGGCTTTGAGGTGCTGTGGTTGCCGGGTATGGATCATGCTGGCATTGCTACGCAGTCGAAGGTTGAGGCGATGTTGAAGGAGCGCGAGGGTAAGTCCCGTTGGGATTATTCTCGTGAGGAGTTCATTGAGCATGTGTGGGCCTGGAAGCGCGAGTATGGTGGCACGATTGGTCAGCAGATGCGTGCGATTGGCGATTCGGTGGATTGGTCGCGTGAGCGTTTCACCTTAGATGAGGGTTTGTCTCGTGCGGTGCAGACCATCTTCAAGCAGATGTTTGATCAGGGCCTGATTTATCGCGATTATCGCTTGATTAACTGGTCTCCTGTGCTTGAAACTGCCGTTTCGGATATTGAGGTGGTGCACAAGGACGTTGAAGGTGAGTTGGTCTCGATTCGCTATGGTTCGCTTGTCGACGATCAACCCCACGTCATCGTTGCCACTACGCGCGTAGAAACGATGCTTGGCGACGTCGCCGTGGCCGTTCACCCCGATGATGATCGCTACCGCGAGCTGGTCGGTACCAGCCTGCCACACCCCTTTATTGAAGGCCGTGAGCTGAAGATCATCGCCGATGACTATGTCGATCCAGAATTCGGCACCGGTGCGGTGAAGATCACCCCGGCCCATGACCCCAATGACTACGCCATGGGCCAGCGCCACGACCTGGACATGCCCATCGTGATGGATGCCAAGGGCCGCATCGCCGATACCGGCACTGAGTTCGATGGCATGGATCGCTTTGAGGCTCGCGTGAAAATCCGCGAGGCTTTGGCTAAGCAGGGTCGCATTGTTAAGGAGGTGCGCCCCTATGTGCACGCCGTTGGTCACTCGGAGCGCTCCGGTGAGCCCATCGAGCCCCGCTTGAGCTTGCAGTGGTTTGTCAAGGTAGAGCAATTGGCCAAGATGGCCGGCGATGCTGTGCGCGAGGGCGATACCACCATCCACCCGTCAAGTTCTGAGCCTCGCTACTTTGACTGGGTAGACGATATGCACGACTGGACCATTTCGCGTCAGTTGTGGTGGGGCCACCGCATTCCCATCTGGTACGGCCCTGATGGTGAAGTGGTCTGCTGCGGCCCAGACGAGCAGCCCCCGGCTGGCTACGAGCAAGACCCGGACGTGTTAGACACCTGGTTCTCCTCAGCTCTGTGGCCTTTTAGCACCCTTGGCTGGCCGGATAAGACCCCGGAGCTAGAGAAGTTCTATCCCACCTCGGTGCTCGTTACCGCATACGACATCCTGTTCTTCTGGGTTGCTCGCATGATGATGTTCGGCACCTTCGCAGGCCTGAACACCCCCGAGCTGCTTGGTGATGGCAAGGATGGCCGCCCTCAGATTCCTTTCCACGATCTCTTCTTGCACGGCCTGGTTCGCGATGAGCATGGCCGCAAGATGAGCAAGTCGCTTGGCAATGGCATTAACCCCATGGACTGGGTGCGCGACTACGGTGCCGATGCTTTGCGCTTTACGCTCGTGCGTGGCGCGAACCCCGGCGTGGATTTGCCGGTGGGCGAGGACGCAGCGCAGAGCTCTCGTAACTTTGCCACCAAGCTCTTTAACGCCACCAAGTTCGCCCTGCTCAATGGTGCTCGCACCGGTGAGCTGCCCGCACGCGAGGACTTAAGCGATGCCGACCGCTGGATCCTCGATCGCCTCGAGCAGGTGCGCCAGCAGGTGGATGATTACTTAGATCGCTATCAATTTGCCAAGGCTAATGAGCTGCTCTTCCAGTTCACCTGGGGTGAATTCTGCGACTGGTATCTCGAAATTGCCAAGGTGCAAATCCCGCGCGAGGGTGAAAGCGTCCAAGGCGAGAACACCAAGATCGTGTTGGGCAATGCCCTCGACGCCATCTTGCGTCTGCTGCACCCCTCCATGCCTTTTGTTACCGAGGTGCTGTGGAAGGCCCTCACTGGTGAGGAATCCCTCGTGGTGTCTCAGTGGCCGGGTGCAGAGCACACCAATGGTGGAGCTGCCAGCGATGAGCGTGCAGCCAAGCGCATGGACGATGTGCAAAAGCTCGTCACCGAGCTGCGCCGCTTCCGTTCGGATCAGGGCGTGAAGCCTTCTCAGCGTGTGCCCGCTCGCATTGAC
Source organism: Corynebacterium pseudopelargi (assembly GCF_003814005.1). NCBI lineage: Bacteria > Bacillati > Actinomycetota > Actinomycetes > Mycobacteriales > Corynebacteriaceae > Corynebacterium > Corynebacterium pseudopelargi. Next base: position 554,595 of record NZ_CP033898.1, read on the forward strand.
TTCGCAGCCGCCGACCTTGAGCAGCAGGCAGCCCTGGTGCGCTCCCTTGCCCGCGTGGACGAGCCCGAGGATGGGTTTGCTGCCAGCGCGAGCATCGAGGTTCGCCTTGCAGAAGGCCCGCTTGAGGTGGCGTTGGATACGTCGGGGACCGTCGACAAGCAAGCAGAGCGCAAGCGCCTAGAAAAAGACCTTGCCGCAGCTGAAAAGGAAGTCGATACCACCGCCAAGAAGCTCGGTAATGAGAACTTCCTGGCCAAGGCTCCTGAGGCCGTGGTGGAAAAGATTCGCCAGCGTGCGAAGGTGGCTCAGGATGAAGTCGAGCGCATTTCCGCGCGCTTAAAGGAGCTTGCATGAGCGAAGTTGAACTCGACGCCACCGGGCTTTCCTTGCCTATCGACGTCAACGATAAGCACGTCGAGGTGCCCAGCGAAGAGATCACGCAAGAAGATCTAGCGGCCCTTGCAGCAGTGGAGGCCGAACTTGATCAACGCTGGTCTGAAGTAAAAATCGACCCCACCTTGGATCGCATCCAGGCCTTGATGGATTTACTCGGTAATCCCGAGCGCGCCTACCCGGCAATCCACATTGCCGGTACGAATGGCAAAACCTCCACGGTGCGCATGATCGAGTCGCTGCTGCGCGCCTTTCACCGGCGCACTGGGCGCACCACCAGCCCCCATCTGCAGCTTGTAACCGAGCGCATCGCCATTGATGGCCAACCCATTCATCCGCGCGATTATGTGCGCACCTGGGAAGAGATCAAGCCCTATGTGGAGATGATCGATGCCAAATCGGAGGCCGAAGGCGGGCCGAAGATGAGCAAATTCGAGGTGCTTAGCGCCATGGCCTATGCAGCCTTTGCCGACGCGCCCGTCGATGTGGCCGTGGTGGAAGTGGGCATGGGTGGGCGTTGGGATGCCACCAACGTGATCTCCGCCGATGTTGCCGTGATCACCCCAATCGGTACTGATCACACCGAATACTTAGGAGAGACGATCGAGGAGATCGCGGCGGAAAAAGCGGGCATTATCAAGTCGCGCTGGGATGCCGATGATCTGCTCACGCCTCCGGAAAATATCGCCATCGTGGCCGATCAGGATCCGGCTGCGATGCGCGTGATTTTGGAACAAGCCGTCTCCGTTGACGCTGCCGTGGCTCGTCTCGGCCAAGAATTTGGGGTCGTTGAATCCCAGATTGCCGTGGGTGGCCAACAGCTCACGCTGCGTGGCCTCGCCGGCGATTATGAAGATATCTTCTTGCCACTATCCGGTGCGCACCAAGCGCGCAACGCTGCCGTGGCCCTGGCTGCCGTGGAGGCCTTTTTTGGCGCAGCCCCAGGCAAGCCGCTGGATCTGAATACCGTCCAAGAAGGTTTCGGCACCGTTTCTTCTCCAGGGCGCCTAGAGCGCGTGCGCACCACCCCGAGCATCTTCGTTGATGCCACCCACAATCCTCATGGTGCCAAGGCTTTAGGAGAGGCCCTTGACCGCGACTTCGAGTTTTCCAGGCTCGTCGGTGTGGTGGGCGTGCTGGGTGATAAAGATGCCCGCGGCGTGCTCGAGGCCCTAGAGCCTTATCTTGCCGAGGTGGTCTGCACCCAAAACTCCTCGCCTCGGGCTTTAGAGGCCGAGGAACTTGCCGAATATGCCCGCGAGGTTTTTGGCGAAGAACGCGTCCACGTCGAGCCCTACTTGCCCGGTGCAGTAGAGCTGGCGGTGGAATTGGCCGAAGATACCGATATTCAATCCGGTGCCGGTGTGATCATTACTGGCTCGGTGGTCACCGCCGGGGAAGCCCGCACGCTGTTTGGAAAGGACCCCGCATGAGCAAGTCCGAGCAACCCATCGAATACGGCCCGCTAGGCCCAGGCCATGCTCCGGCCAAGGACCCGATGAAAGGCCTGAGAGGGGTCATGGCAGGCACCATGATGATGGAGTCGATCTCCTTTTATCTGGTGCTCACCGTGATCCTGCGCGTTGATGGCGGAGCCTACTGGACCACCTTCAACTGGGTGTACGTCACCGCCGTTGCCACCGCAATGCTGCTGCTGAGCTTTATGCAGCGCTTTTCCTGGGCTGTAAAGGCCAATATCGGCATCCAAGTCTTTGCACTGCTTGGCTTCTTTGTGCACGTCTCCATGGGCATCATGGCCATCATCTTTATCGCCGTGTGGTGGTATTTGTTCTACTTGCGCAAGAACTTAATTGAGCGCATGAAGCGTGGCCTGCTTACCACCCAGCACATGTAGCTGATAAAGCCTGTAGAAGCCTTCCTCATTGCAGGAAGGCTTTTACTTTAGGAGCAGCCGTTTTCGCCTATATCAAACTTTTAGCTCACCCCAAAAGACACATGTTGCGTTTTAGTAAATGTTTGGATTTGCAGGTGTGTGGGCGGAAAAACGCCACGTCAGAAGCTGCTAAAACCCAAGCGCCTGCAAACAGTTTCATACGCATCGATGCGCCAGGGGGTTTTCGCAGGCACAGCGGTTTTTTCAGCGCCTTAAACCAGCTTTAGTCTTTTGGGCGGTGGAGGTAGCCCGCTGAAACCGAGCGCGGGTGTAACCGAGTGCTCCACATCTCAAGGGAAAAGGCACAAGCACAAGCATGGAAAAAATCTCCAGTTCCCCCAAAATCCCAGAGCCAAAGGGTGGCCACAAAGACCGCTCCCACTGGCTCTACATCGGCGTAATCATCGCCGTGATCGCAGGCATCATCTTCGGACTCGTGGCACCGGACGCCGCCAAGGGCTTCAAAGTGCTCGGCACCGCATTCGTGCATCTGATCGTCATGATGATCCCCGCGGTGATTTTCTGCACCATCGTGCTCGGCATCGGCTCCGTTCGCGCCGCAGCCACCGTGGGCAAAGCAGGCGGCTTGGCGCTTGCCTACTTCATCACCATGTCCACCTTCGCGCTTGCCGTAGGCCTGGTGGTAGGCAACCTCATCCAACCCGGCTCCGGATTAAATATCGAGGCCTCTAGGGGAGCCGCCGATTCCCTCGTGGCAAAGAATGCCGCCGAAAGCCACGGCACCATCGACTTCCTGCTGGGTATTATCCCCACCACGATCTTCTCCTCATTTACCAGCGGCAATATCCTGCAGGTGCTCTTCGTGGCCTTGCTTACCGGCTTTGCTGTGCAGTCCATGGGCAAGCGTGGCGAGCCCATCCTCGGTGCCATCGCACACCTGCAGCGGCTTTCCTTCAAGATCCTCAACATGATCCTCTGGCTCGCCCCCATCGGCGCTTTTGGTGCCATCGCCGGCGTGGTTGGCCAAACGGGTATTGAATCCGTGAAGCAGATGGCCATCCTCATGGTCGCCTTCTACATCACCTGCTTCTTGTTTGTGTTCGTGGTGTTGGGGCTGATCTTGAAGATCTTCGCCGGCTTTAACATCTTCAAGCTGGTCAAGTACCTAGCCCGTGAATTCCTGCTGATCGTGGCCACCTCCTCATCTGAATCGGCCCTTCCTAACTTGATGCGCAAGATGGAACACGTGGGCGTGGACAAGTCCACCGTCGGCATCGTCGTGCCCACCGGCTACTCCTTCAACCTCGATGGCACCGCCATCTACCTCACCATGGCCTCGATCTTCATTGCCGATGCCATGAACAAGCCCATGGACATGGGCGAGCAGATCGCACTGCTGCTGTTTATGATCATCGCCTCCAAGGGTGCCGCAGGTGTGACCGGTGGTGGCCTAGCTGCGCTGACCGCCGGCCTGCAATCGCATCGCCCCGAGCTTCTCGACGGCGTGGGCATCATCGTCGGCATCGACCGCTTCATGTCCGAGGCCCGTGCGCTTACCAACTTCTCCGGCAACGCCGTTGCCACCCTGCTGGTAGGCAAGTGGACCCACACCGTGGATCGCCAGCGCGTCTACGACGTGCTCGACGGCAAGATTCCTTATGAGGAAATGCCCGATGACACCCACGTAGATATGCACAACCCCACCGTGAGCAACGACCCGGCAGGCCAATTGCAACCAACGCCGCAGGTAGACATCGACAAATACAGCCACTAGCTGCCCATAGCAAGCACCCTCAAAGGATCGCACTGATCCTTTGAGGGTGCTGCGCTTCGTGGAAACGCTACTGCGTGCTCATCATGCCCACAGCAACAGCCAAATCTTCCCAGCTCATGCCGGTGCCTTTGAATACGCGCGGCTTGGTGTAGTCCACCTCGACCTCGCCGAGCACCAAATCCTTCAACGTGCGAAGCTCAGATTCGGCCAACGCACCGTCCTCAATCGCCATCACCACGTCGCCGGCTTCGCGCAGGGCAGTGGTCACATCTTCGACCACCACGAGCGAACGCCCCATCAATTCGGCCGGTACTTCACGACGATCAGTCTCATGGGAACCGATAGCCAAAACGCACACATCATCGCGCACATCTGCGGCCTCAAACAGGGCAGAGCCAGCAGAAGTAGCGCACACGATCACATCGGCGTCGCGAATATCGGAGACCTCGCCAACACGCGCCTGAATGCCCATCTGCGCCAACTCTTCCACGGCAGCCTGCGCCTTTTGTGCATCGCGGCCAAGCAGCACGCACTCGCGCACCTCACGCAAATCCGCCAGCGCACGGGCATGGCCAACCCCCTGCGGGCCGGTGCCAAACACCACCAGCTTGTCCACCGCGCCGGGTGCCAGCAGCTTCGAGGCCGCGAGCGCACTGACGGCGGGCGTGCGAATATTGGTCAGCGCCACACCGTCGATCATGGCTTGAAGCTGCAACGTTTGGCCGTCGAAAAGCACATAGGTGCCATCGATCCTGGGCAAATCAGTGTTGCCGGGAGCCAAACCAATGATTTTCGCGCCAGCCCAACCGGGGATGGAGGCGGGCATGGAAAGGATTTGGCCGGCTGGCACGGCGGTGATGCTGCGCGCTGGATCCTCGGCCGGTTCCACTCCTGATTTTAGGGCGGAAGTTAGGAGGGAAAGGGCGCGGGCGGGCGAGATCGTTGCTTGAACCTCTGCATAATCAAAAACCTTCATGCCTTACCTTTCTACCTGTGCTCGCGGTTTGCTCGGCACGCGCGCTCGCATCTCGGCGTTGGGCAGGGCGGGTGCGGGAAGCCACGCAGGCCCTTTGCCCTGGTAGCCCTCGAAGCTGCCAAAGCGGGGGTCTTGGTGCTGCCATTGTTCGCGGTAGCGTGCGATTTCTTGGTGGCTGCGGCCGATGAAGTTCCACCACATGACGAAGGGCTCTTCAAAGGGTTCGCCGCCGAGGATGACGATGCGCGCCTGGTGATCGCCGGTGTTGTTGATGGTGCAGTGATCTTCGCCAATGCCCATATAGGCCAGCTCGGTGGGGGCGATGTGTTCGCCTTCAATGTCAATGCGGCCGGTATCAACGAGCACGCCGTGTTCGAATGTTGGGTTGAGTTCGAGGCGGAGTGTGGCCTTTGGGTTGAGCACGATTTCGGCGCCGAGCAGGGGAGTAAAGGTCTGCACTGGGGATTCTTGGCCTAGTAGGGAGCCGAGGAATACGTGGGCGTAGCCGCAGTCGAGTTCGGTGCGTGGCACTTTGTACACGTCGAGGCGGCGGCTGCTGTCGCGGTGTTCTTCTGGCAGCACCGTCCATAGTTGCACCCCGTGCAGGCGTGTGGATTGGGATACTTCGGAGTGTGAGATGCCGTGGCCGGCGGTCATGATTACCAGGTCGCCGGGGTGGACGATGGCGTGGTTATTGCCGGCATCATCGTGTTTAATTTCACCTTCGAAAAGCCAGCTCACCGTTTGCAGCCCGGTGTGTGGGTGTGGGGGCACGTCCATGGTGAGTTCATCGGGGCCGTAGTGATCGGCAAAGCACCAGGCGCCGATGGTGGGGCGTTGCCTGTGCGGCAGCGTGCGGTGGACGGTCATGGCGCGTGGTCCGCCGAGGGGGACTTTGCGTGAGGTGATGCGCTCGATTGCGGTCATGGCATCATTATTGCGCTTTTCGACGTTCGGGGGTAGCCACCGAAGCTTTGTTTCGGTTGCTTTGGCTAAAGTAACTGAACATGACTGAACGTACCCTGATTCTGATTAAGCCCGATGGTGTTGAGCGCGGTCTGGTAGGCGAGATCCTCGCCCGCATTGAGCGCAAGGGCCTCAAACTGGCCGCTTTGGATCTGCGCGTGGCCGACCGCGAAACCGCAGAAAAGCACTACGCAGAGCACGCCGATAAGCCCTTCTTTGGTGAGCTCGTGGAGTTCATCACCTCCGCGCCGCTGATCGCCGGTGTGGTGGAAGGCCCTCGCGCCATCGAGGCTTGGCGCCAGCTTGCCGGTGGCACCGACCCGGTATCCAAGGCAACCCCAGGCACCATCCGCGGCGACTTCGCCCTTGAGGTGGCCTCCAATGTGGTCCACGGCTCCGATTCCGAGGAATCCGCTGCCCGCGAGATCAGCATCTGGTTCCCGAACCTCTAAAGCAGCAATCTTTTTGCACACCCCACGGCACCACCAATTTTTCAAGGTGGTGCCGTTTGGCATTGTTGGGCAGGGGGTATGGAAGAATACGGGGGAAAGCTTTGATGCTTCGCTCCACCTGTTGTGTGTACGCAGGCGAGATCGCAGAACATCACGCTTGAGTTTTTCCATTACAACTACAACAACACGGCACCTGCGCGGCGGCGGCGATCAACCACAGTGCATCGTTCAGCGCCCGGGACGCCGAAGAGATGAAAGAAGGCTAAAGGCACGTGGCTCAAGGTAAACCAGGTCGCCCAAGAACTCGCCCTGAACCCAAGGCGGTAGACCCACAGCAAGTTGCAGCAAAAGCCAAGCAATTCGATCGTGAAGGCATCGAAGAAAAAACTCGCGTCTGGGCCTTGGCCCGCGAGCTTGATGCCACCTCCCCCTATGTGGTTGAGGCTTTGCACGCCATCGGCATTGTCAAGGTGGCCCAAGCAGCACTCACCCCGGCAGAAGTAACCCGTTTGCTCGATCACCTTGCAGGCGATGGGCACACACCCGGCGATGACGATAAATTGCGTCACCGCGTGGAAAAGAACGTAGAAAACGAAATCGAGCAGATCAAGCAAAAAGTTGATCGCGAACTCGAAGCAGAGGTCGTCACCCCACCGGAGCAGGCGCCGATCATTGCCCCGGCTGAGGTGGAAAAGCCTGCCCCTGTCGCTGCCGCCATCCCGGTGTTTATGCCGCCGCAGCCACTTGAGGTGGTAGAAGAAGCCGAGGAAGAAGACGAAGACACCGCAGCAAAGAAGCGTCGCCGCGGCCGCCGCGGAACCGGACGTGGGCGTAAACAAGAAGAGCGCAGCGAAGAAGTCGAGCAGATTGAAGAGCCCAAAGCCATCGCGGGCTCTACTCGCCTGGAAGCCCAGCGCCGCCGCCGCGCAGAGATGCGCGACGAGCAGCGAAAGAAGCGCCATATCGTTTCCGAAGCTGAGTTCCTCGCGCGACGTGAATCCGTAGAGCGCACCATGGTGGTGCGCGAGCGCGAGCGTACAGATCACCCAGGAACGGTGACCCAGGTGGGCGTGCTAGAAGATGGCATGCTGGTTGAGCACTTCGTTACCAGCGAAACGCAGGCCTCGATGGTGGGCAATATCTACCTCGGGCGCGTGCAAAATGTGCTGCCCTCGATGGAGGCCGCATTCATTGATATCGGCCAGGGGCGCAACGCCGTGCTCTACGCCGGTGAAGTCAATTGGCGTTCCCTAGGCCTTGGTGGCCGCGGGCGCCGAATTGAACAAGCCTTCCACCCAGGCGATCAAGTCCTGGTGCAGGTATCCAAGGACCCAGTGGGCCATAAAGGCGCGAGATTGACCATGCAGGTTTCCTTGGCCGGGCGCTACCTCGTCTACGTCCCCGGTGGGCGTTCTGCGGGCATTTCGCGCAAGCTGCCGGCAGGGGAGCGCTCGCGTTTAAAGAAGATCCTCAAAGAAGTCATGCCGGCACATGGTGGAGCCATTATCCGCACCGCCGCCGAAGGCGTGCATGAGGATCAAATCGCAGCCGACGTCAAGCGCCTGGATACGCTGTGGAACCAGCTTTCCCAGCGTGCCGAAACGCAGCGCGAAGCCAAATCCTCGCAGCCTGTCACCCTCTATGAAGAGCCGAACATGCTGGTCAAGGTGGTTCGTGACCTCTTTAACGAGGACTTCCACAAACTCATCGTGGATGGCAAACGCTCCTGGAATACCGTGCACGCCTATGTGCAGTCCGTGGCACCAGAACTACTGGAGCGCCTCGAGCACTTCGACCGCAGCGAACATGATGGTCGCGATGCATTCGAGGAATACCGCGTAGATGAGCAAATCAAAAAGGCGCTCTCGCGCAAGGTATGGCTACCATCCGGCGGCACCCTGGTGATCGACCGCACGGAAGCGATGACAGTGATCGACGTCAACACCGGCAAATTCACCGGCGCTGGCGGCAATCTGGAAGAAACGGTTACCCGCAACAACCTCGAAGCCGCAGAAGAGATCGTGCGCCAAATGCGCTTGAGGGATCTCGGCGGCATGATCGTGGTGGACTTCATCGATATGGTCTTGCCTGAAAACCAAGACCTCGTGCTGCGCAGGCTCACCGAAGCCCTCGGGCGCGACCGCACCCGCCACCAAATCTCCGAGGTGACCTCACTCGGCTTGGTGCAGATGACCCGCAAGCGCTTGGGCACCGGGCTGCTTGAAACATTCACTACCGAATGTGAGCACTGCGAAGGCCGCGGCGTGATCATCCACGATGACCCCATCGAGGAAGTAGAAGAGCCGAAGAAGGCCCGCAAGAAGCACGATCATGGCGTGCGCCACCAGGATCCCAAGCGTCACCCCGCCGTGGTGGCCATGCACAAGGAAGAAGAAGACAAGCCCACCCTTGAAGAGCTCGCCAGCGCCGTCGTGCTGGTAGAAGATGACGCAGAGCAGGAGGAACAAACTACGAAGCGTTCCAAGCGCAAGCGCCGCGGCAACCGTCGCACCCAGCGCAGCGAAGCTCCAAAGGCCAGCGCCGAGGAAATTGCTCACGCCGCTTTGGATAAGGCCGAGGCAGAAGAGCCCGATGAGCCTTCAGGCCGCGATCATTTGCCTGGCACCTACGAGGAGGCGAAGCAGCAATTTGAAGCCTCCCCGAGGCGCAAGCGGCGCGTGCGTGGCAATTCCCGCTCAGACCACGAGCCAAAGCCTGAAGATTTTAAGCCGGACACCCCCGAGCCGAAGGTTGCTGCCCCAACTCCGCAGGAGGAGCACACCCCGGAGGTGAAGGTGGTTTCGCGCAAGGGGCGTCGTCGCGCTATTCGACGCAGCCAGCCCCAGCAGGCAGCGCGCCCGCAACAGCAAAGCCCTGAGCAGGAAAAGCCCGAAACTTCCCAGGTGCAGCACCCCCGGCGGGGCCGTCGGCGTGCGACGCGCAGGGCACGTCGATAAGCCAAGTTTGGCAATCGGCTGTGCTAAAGGGTAGTCTTTGACAGTCGCTGTTTTGCGCAGGTTTGTGCCTGCGCGTTGAACAGCTTAGGAAACCAATAAACACCATTCAGGCGGCTGGAATATCACCGGATGCCTGAGCCGAGTAGAGATTAAGGGGTAGCCCTCGTATGTACGCGATCGTCAAGACCGGCGGCAAGCAGTACAAGGTTGCCGAAGGTGACCTCGTCAAGGTCGAGAAGATCGAGGGTGAGCAGGGTTCGACCGTTGCACTCACCCCGATCATGCTCGTCGACGGCGCCGATGTGACCACCAAGGCCGATGAGCTCGCTAAGGTGAGCGTCAACGCTGAGATCGTCGAGCAGGTCAAAGGCCCGAAGATCAAGATCCTGAAGTACAAGAACAAGACCGGTTATAAGAAGCGCCAGGGACACCGCCAAAAGCTGACCCTGCTGAAGATCACCGGTATCAAGTAAGCCACACGGCCTTACGCAAGACCTTTTTAGGAGGGAAACCACATGGCACACAAGAAGGGTGCATCCAGCTCCAGCAACGGCCGTGACTCCGAGGCAAAGCGCCTAGGCGTCAAGCGCTTCGGTGGCCAGCGCGTGAACGCAGGTGAAATCCTCGTTCGTCAGCGCGGTACCAAGTTCCACCCCGGCGAGAACGTCGGCCGTGGCGGCGACGACACCTTGTTCGCGCTCAAGGCAGGCTCCGTGCAGTTTGCCACCAAGCGCAACCGTCGCACCGTGAACATCGTTGAGGCCGTCGAGGTCTAAACGCTTCACGCAAAGCAACACTTTTTAGGAGAGCACCGCACCTTCCGGGGGTCGGTGCTCTCCTAACTTTTCAGCAAAGTTAAGAAAGGAAACACCATGGCGCGATTCATCGACCGCGTAGTGCTACACCTCGAGGCCGGCGACGGCGGCCATGGCTGTGCCTCCATCCACCGCGAAAAATTCAAGCCCCTCGGCGGCCCAGACGGTGGCAACGGCGGACACGGCGGCGACATCATCCTCAAAGTGTCCGACCAGGTACACACGCTCCTGGAACTGCACTACCGCCCCCACCTGCGCGCCAAGCGTGGAGCCAACGGCGCAGGCGATCACCGCAACGGTGCCCGCGGCGAAGACCTCATCTTGGACGTGCCAGTAGGCACCGTGGTGCTCGACACCGATGGCAACGTGCTGGCCGATATGACCACCCTGGGCATGGAATTCATCGCAGCCAAAGGTGGCTACGGCGGCCTCGGCAACGCGGCCTTGGCTTCTGCTGCCCGCAAAGCACCAGGCTTTGCGCTCAAAGGCGAGCCCGGCGAGGCGCACGATGTGGTGCTGGAATTAAAGTCCATGGCCGATGTGGGGCTCGTGGGCTTCCCCTCGGCGGGTAAATCCTCGCTCATTTCGGTGATGTCTGCCGCCAAGCCCAAGATTGGCGATTATCCCTTCACCACCCTCCAGCCCAACCTCGGCGTGGTGGACGTCGGCCACGAATCTTTCACCATCGCCGATGTGCCAGGCCTGATCCCGGGCGCCTCCGAAGGCAAGGGCCTCGGCCTGGACTTCTTAAGGCATATCGAACGCACCGCGGTGCTTGCCCACGTCGTGGATACCGCCACCTTAGAACCGGGGCGCGACCCGGCCTCTGATATTGAAGCGCTGGAAGCAGAACTTGCTGCCTACCAATCCGACCTGGATCAAGATTCCGGCTTAGGGGATCTGCGTGAACGTCCGCGCATCATCATCTTGAACAAAGCCGATATCCCAGAAGCGCGCGAATTGGCCGAATTTCTTAAAGAAGACCTCGAGCAACAATTTGGCTGGCCCGTCTTCATCATCTCCGCAGTAGCCCAGCAAGGCCTGGAGCCACTGCGCTACAAGCTGATGGAATTAGTCTCCCAAGCGCGCGCACAACGCCCGGCACCAGAGGCGCAACCTCGCCAAATCCTTAGACCAGAGGCCGTGGATAAGCGTTCCAAGAAGCAACGCCAAGACTTCGAGATCATCGAAGACCCAGAAATCGAGGACGGCTACATCGTCCTTGGCGAGCGCCCAACCCGCTGGATCATCCAAACCGACTTCGAAAATGACGAAGCCGTGGGCTACCTCGCCGATAGGCTCGCACGCATGGGTGTCGAAGACGCCCTATTCAAAGCGGGCGCGCGCCCAGGCTGCACCGTCACCATCGGTGAAGTGTCATTCGAATGGGAACCCACCATGAGCGCAGGCGCCGAAACGCCTCTGACCGGCCGTGGCACCGACCCCCGACTGGCACCCAATACCCGCGTTTCTGCCGCAGAACGCAAACGCGCCTCCCAGGCTCGCCGCGGACTCATTGATGAGTACGACTTTGGCGATGGCCAGGAGGCGGATCGTGAACGCTGGCAGGGCTAACCCCTCCTAACTTTTATAGAAAGTTAGGAGGAGGTGACGTCGCGAAGCTCGGAATCCTTCGAGAGCCAATTATCTGGCCCCACATACACCTTCGCCGCCTCGGGATCGTGGCGAATGGTGTAGTCGGCGAAGGAGATTACGAGTGAGTCGTAGATGCTGACGTCGCTTGCGTCCAGGTAGAGGCCGTGTTCGGCGCCGCGTACGATTGCCCACCACTTCGGGCCGGTGGCGCGGTCATAGGCGATCTTGGATAAAGGCCAGGGCACGAGTGATTCGTGTTCGGCTGCTAGCACCAGGGTGGGTACTGGTGATGGGGGAGAGGCGAGCCCGAAGTCGGAGGGGCCGGGGTTGATGCCCACTGCGCCGAGGACCGCTGCTTCAGTGCGGCCGGTCGATTGGAGCAATTTGTCGATCATGCCGGCTTCGCGCAGTGCTGATCCGCCGCCGGCGGAGTGGCCGACGAGCAACATCTTGGAAAAGTCGATGCGTTGGTAGAGGGGGCTTTGGGGGTCGAGGTCTGCTTGGTTGGCGCCAAGTGCGGCGATATTCATCTGCTCGCCAAACCAGTTGGCCACGCTGTAGCCGAGTGCGACGACGTAGCCGTGGGAGGCGTAGAACTCGGCGTGGTGGTGCACCATGCCGGGTTCGGATCCGATGCCGGGTGAGAGCACGATCAGTGGTGCGCGTTGGCCTTGGGCGAGGTCGGTGGGGTAGATGAATTGGAAGCCGATGGCGGGGTTGGGTCCTTCGGGGGTAACGCCGTAGCACTCCGGTGGCACGTTGTTGCCGTGGTTGAAGCGCAAGATTTGGTTGTAGAGCGCGTAGATGGGGGCGCAGTCGATGGTGGGCACGGTAGAAGCGACTGGGTGCGAACCGGGTGCGCCGAAGGTTTCGCGGATTTTTCCGGGCGCTTGTTCATAGGGTGCGGTGATGCGGGTGCCGGTGAGCCCGATTTCTTCTAGCGGGGCTGGGACGGTGGGGGCGATGTCTTCGGCTGGTTGCTCGATGGAGTTGAGCGCATCGGTGAGGGGAGTCAGGCCTTGGGTGATGCCGAGGTCGATGGCATTGGCTGGCACTGCGAGGCTGAGTCCGAGTGTTGCGCCGAGAAGACCTGCGGCGATGCGGGTGCGAGAGGCTGCCACGGGAGGGCTCCTTCTTCTAGAGGGGGAAATGAAAAGGATTATTTGAAGGCAGCATTAGTGTACCCACCGCCTGTGGCCACTGGGGGTGGTTTTTTAGGCGGTGGGTGTTGGGGTTTGTAGGGCTGGTAGTTGAACCGGCCGTGGCGAAGTTAGCTGTGGATGAGCTCTGCTTGTTGTTGATCTTCGCTGGCTTTGCGGAGTTTGTAATTGCGTGCGAACACCGAAAGCGCGATAAAGAAGATGGTGCTGAGCACGAGTACTGCCACTGCGATGTAGTAGGTGCTATCGAAGTTGCCGTCCACGGTGCGCACGAAGACGTCCTTGGCGTAGGTCATGGGGTGCAGGCTGTGCATGGCGCGCATGGGGGCCGGGGTGAGTTGGATGGGCCAGACGCCACCGAAGGCAAATACACCGTAGGCGAAAAAGCCCAGTGCCAGTGCGCCGCCTGCGAGCCTGCCAAAGGCTAGGCGGAGGAATTGGAAGATGCTGGTGCCGTGGGCTGCAATGAGCACCATGGCAAGGCAGTAGGCACCGATGTGCGCGATGTGGAAGCCGGCTGCCATGCCTGCGCCGGTGAGCAGGCCCAGCAAGGCGGTGTTGCCGGCGCCTACTACGGCAAACCCTGCCAGTACCGCGGCCAGGGTGGAGGTGTGCTTGCGGGTGCCCAAGATGTGCGGGGCGAGCATGCTTACCAGCGCCATGAGCAGGTAACCGAAGACGAGGATGAGGATCATGGTCACGCCGCCGGAGAGCACCTTGGAGGTTGGGTCGTGTTCGTCGGTGAGCTCTTGTACTGCGTGGCGGTAGTCCTCCTCATAGGCCACGGGTACGGCGATTTGGTGTGAGGATGCCTCGATATTTTTAATCTCTGGTGCTTGTTGCGCGCCTTCGCTTAGGCCCGCGTCGAGCTGTGCGGTGCCGTCTTTGAGTTGGGCTACGCCGGCGTCGAGTTGGTGGGTGCCGTCGAGAAGCTGCCCCATGCCGTCGTCGAGGCGCGCGGCTCCGTCGGCAAGCTGCGAGGTGCCATCTTTGAGCTGGAGGGCACCTTGGAGGTACGGCGCGGCGGGATCATTGAGGTTGTAGCTCATTTGCGCCGTGCCGTCTTTGAGCTTGGCTAGCTGGTTCGCCAGCGCATCGGGGTTGGAGGTATCCAGCACGGAGATTCGATCGCGGATTTGTTGTGCTTGGGCGTGCAGGCCGAGCATGTCGAGCTGATCGGCGATGGGCTTGAGCATCTCCACGGTGGTGCCGGCTTGCTGGAGCAGGGGGATCACTTTGTCGGTGAGCTGGCCTACGCCGGCGTCAATTTGGGCGGCACCTTGGCCAAGTTGATTGGTGCCATCGAGCAATTGGCTCATGCCCTGGTCGAGTCGCGTGGCTCCGTCGGAAAGCTGTGAGGAGCCATCTTTGAGTTGCTGTGCCCCATCGAGGCCTTGTGCGGTTCCGGCCTTTAATTGCGCGGCACCATCGTCGAGTTGTTTGGCGCCATCGGCGGCTTGTTTCAGGCCAGCGCCTAGGCGATTCATGCCGCCGAGAATTTCGGAGCTGTAGCCTTCGGCGATACCTTTGGCAATACCTTTTTGGATTCCCGGCACAAGCCCGGAGGTCAGCAGCGGGGTGTTGGTGCCGTATTGATCATTAAAAGAGATCACCACTTCGGGCTGCTTGGGGTGCTCGTCGATCACGCTGGCTACTTCCTGGGAAAATTCTTCTGGAATCGACAGCACCACCATGAAGTCGCCATCGCGCAGCCCCGCATTGGCGTCCTCGGCAGATAGTTCGGTGAAGTCCATGTAGCTGGTATCGAGTAGGCCTTCGACCACGTCGTCGCCAAAATTGACCTTCTGGCCATCTTTTTGGGCGCCGGCATCTTCATTAACTACGGCCATGCGCACATTTTGGAGGTAGTGGGAGGGATCCCAAAGCGACCACATGAAAGCGGCTGTGACCAGCAGTGGAGCCACAAGGACGGTCACGATGATCGATCGGATCAGCAGTGCACGCTTGCGTGAGGGGGCGGGTGTGGCGGTGTCTTTCATGCGCAAAAAACTCCAGTGCGAGGTCAGATGAGGGGAAGGGCTAGTAGTTTGCTTTTGGCACACTATAAATTTTGTCTGCTAAATCTTAATAATCTATTGGAGGGAAAAGCAAAACCTTTTTGCAGCTCAAGCTTTTCGACGCCTCCCCACGCCCCCAAAGCGCCTGGATTAGAATTTCAATTTATGACTTTCGCAGCGTCGGGAAACCCCCAAGACCTCCGCCACCACATTGCTGCTGCCAAAAGGGTGGTGGTCAAAATTGGTTCGAGCTCACTAACAGGCGAAGACTTTGCCGTGAGCCCCGAGCGGATCAACCGCATCGTCGACGCGTTGGAAACACGCATGGGCAAAGGCTCCGATGTGATCGTCGTATCCTCCGGCGCCATCGCCGCCGGGCTCAAACCCCTTGGCCTGCACCGACGCCCAGCAGATCTTGCCACCAAACAAGCCGCCGCCAGTGTTGGGCAAGTCCACCTGGCCAACGCTTGGGGAGCCTCCTTCGCGCGCTATCGGCGCACCACCGGCCAGGTGCTGCTCACCGCCGCAGACGCAGGCGTGCGCGAACGCGCCCGCAATGCCCAGCGCACCATCGACCGCCTGCGCCAATTAGGGTGCGTGCCCATCATTAACGAAAACGACACCGTGGCCACCTCCGAAATGCACTTCGGTGATAATGACCGGCTGGCCGCCATCGCCGCCAACCTCATCGCCGCCGATGCGCTCGTGCTGCTTTCTGATGTCGATGGCCTCTACGACCGCAACCCCAGCGACCCCAACGCCCACTTTATTAGCGAAGTCCGAGACGCACGCGACTTAGAAGGTGTGGTGGCAGGTGATGGGGGCGTGGTTGGCACCGGAGGCATGGCCTCGAAGGTATCTGCTGCGCGCCTGGCAGCCCGCGGAGGGATCCCGGTATTGCTCACGGCGACCGCTCGCATTGAAGATGCGCTCGATCGCGCCGATGTGGGCACGGTGTTCTACCCGGAGGAAAATAAGCTCTCTGCCTGGAAGTTCTGGGCCTTATACGCCGCCGATGTAGGCGGTGGCCTAAGAATTGATGCCGGCGCGGTCCGTGCGATCCAACAAGGCGGTAACTCTCTACTCGCGGTGGGCATTACCGAGGTGATTGGTGATTTCCACTCAGGAGAGATTGTGGAGATCCTAGGCCCTGAAGGTCAGATCATCGGCCGCGGCGAGGTGGCCTATGATTCCGATACCCTCGTTGGCATGGTGGGCAAGCAATCCGCAGACCTACCTGAGGGCATGCAGCGACCAGTGGTGCACGCCGATTACCTGTCTGGTTCGCGCGCCTAACACCTTCCAGGCTGCACGGTTCTAAGGCCTGGTTGGGTTGCCTGATCGTTTTAAAAAACCTTAAGGAGCGCTGCCATGAAATTTGCCATGATGCCACAACGCTGGGATATGCCAGCCCAAGCTTTGATCGACGCCGGCCACGAGGAAGTTGAGTTGGATCAAGCCGACTTCCTCGTCTTTAACGGCACCGAGGATTTTCCCGAGCTGCCGGAGAATATCCAATATGTGCAGGTCGCTTTCGCCGGCATGGATGCGCTGCGCAAACAAGGCGTGCTGGATGCCCGAGTGCGCTGGGCCAATGCCGCAGGCCTTTATGCCGATACGGTGGCCGAATCCACCCTTGCCATGTTGCTTGCGGTGGGGCATAAGTACCCGGCGATTATCAACGCCAAGTCTTGGGGCATTCGCCCCCTGCCAGATCAGCACACCAATTGGCTTTACGACGATAAAACGCTCGCCATCATCGGCGCCGGCGGTATCGCTGGCCGCCTGCTTGAGTTTGTGTCCGGATTCCCACTGCACACCATCGCCGTGAACACCAGCGGCAAGCCCGTCGAAGGCGCCGATGAAACCTTCAGCATCGAGCAGGTAGAGCAAGTCTGGCCCAGGGCCGATTATGTGGTGCTCCTTGCGCCACTGACAGAGGCGACCGAGCACATGGTCAATGCGAGCGTCTTCGCACAACTGCCCAACCACGCGGTGCTGATCAATGTTGGCAGAGGCGGGCTGGTGTGCACCGAGGATTTAGTAGCTGCCCTGGAACAAGGCCAAATCGGTGGTGCGGCCCTTGATGTGACCGAACCCGAACCGCTGCCCGATGGGCACCCTTTGTGGCAGATGGACAATGTGCTGATCACACCCCATGTGGCCAACACCAGCGAGCGAATGCAGCACCTTTTAGGCCCGCTGTTTGTAGAAAACGCGCGTCGATTCGCGCAAGGTGAAACGATGCTCACCGAAGTTGAACCCGCGAAAGGCTACTAGCTGCTAGTTTAAGGCGGTATGAAACAGCCAACGGTATTAGAACGCGCCAAAGCCGCCAAAAAAGCAGCACCGAAGCTCGCAGCATTATCAAGCAGCGAGAAAAACGCCCTGCTTGAACGAGCAGCCGAGTACCTGCTTGAGCACAGCGAGGCAATCTTAGAAGCCAATGAACAAGACCTGCGCGCAGGCGAGCACGCCGGGTTAAACGAGGGCCTCTTAGATCGTCTACGCCTCGACCACGAGCGCATCGCCGGCATCGCCGGTGGTTTGCGCCTGGTGGCAGGGCTGCCTGATCCCGTTGGAGAAGTCATCGGTGGCGGCGTGATGTATAACGGCATGCTCATGCGCCAAGTCCGAGTCCCACTTGGGGTCGTGGGCATCGTGTATGAGGCCCGCCCCAACGTCACCGTGGATGCCTTTGGCCTGACCTTAAAATCCGGCAATGTGGTGCTACTGCGCGGCTCCAAATCAGCCGTGCACACCAACACCAAGCTGGTAGAGCTGCTCCAAGCAGTGGTGCAAGAACACGGCTTGAGCGCAGATACCGTGCAGCTTTTGCCCTGCGAAAACCACGAGAGCGTCCAAGAGCTCATTACCGCCCGCGGTTTTGTGGATGTAGTGATTCCTCGAGGAGGTGCGAAGCTGATCGAGGCCGTAGTTCTAGGAGCTACCGTGCCCACCATCGAAACCGGCACCGGTAATTGCCACTTCTATGTCGACCGCGACGCCAATATGGACGAAGCCATCGCCATGCTGCTCAACGGCAAAACTCGCCGATGCTCCGTATGTAATGCCACAGAAACAGTGCTGATTGACGCAGGCCTGCCAGCCACCGAACAATTGCGCATCATCCGCGCCCTCCAAGACGCCGGGGTGAAGGTGCATGGGGACGTCGACAAGCTAGAAGCAATCGGTGCAGAAAACATCATCCAGGCCGAAGCCAGCGACTGGGAAGAGGAATACCTCAGCATGGACATCGCAGCCCAAATCGTCGAAGACCTCGACGGCGCCATCGAACACATCAGGCGCTACAGCTCCGGCCACACCGAGGCCATTGCAACCCGCAACACCGCCACCGCACAAGCCTTCGCAGCAGGCGTAGACGCCGCAGCCGTCATGATCAACGCATCCACCGCCTTTACCGATGGCGAACAATACGGCATGGGCGCAGAAATCGGCATCTCCACCCAAAAACTCCACGCACGCGGACCAATGGGACTGCCCGAACTCACCACAAGCAAATGGATCCTCGAAGGCCAAGGGCACACCCGCGCATGAGCAAACGCATCGGCATCATGGGTGGCACCTTCGACCCCATCCACCACGGCCACCTCGTAGCCGCAAGCGAAGTGGCCGCACGCTTCGGACTCGAACTCGTCGTATTCGTCCCCACCGGCCAACCCTGGCAAAAAGCCGACCGCGAAGTAAGCGAACCAGAAGACCGCTACCTCATGACGGTGATCGCCACAGCAAGCAACCCACAATTCACCGTCTCGCGCGTCGACATCGAACGCCAAGGCGCCACCTACACCATCGACACCCTCAACGACCTCAAAAGCCAATACCCAAACGCAGAACTATTCTTCATCACCGGCGCCGACGCACTAGCCAAAATCCTATCCTGGCGAGACTGGGAAAAAATGTTTGAGCTCGCCACCTTCGTCGGCGTCACCAGACCCGGATACGTACTCGAAGAAAGCAATATTCCCCAACGCTTCCAACACCGCGTAGAACTCATCGAAGTGCCAGCAATGGCCATCTCATCCACAGATTGCCGCGCACGAGCCAAAAACGGCATGCCAGTGTGGTATCTCGTGCCCGATGGGGTGGTGCAGTACATCAATAAGCGGAAGCTGTATTCGCCTTGCGGCGCCGACGATGACTTAGACCCCACCCCCTCCTAACTTTTGCGAAAAGTTAGGACTGGGGGTTTCTGTGCTGGGGTTTTGGTGTTTGTGCTGGTCGCAGGTGTCCAGCTAGTCCAGTGAGTCCAGCTAGTCCAGTGGCTCCAATGCGGGGTGCGGGATTTTTGCGGGATCGCCCACCACCCCACGGGTGCTAGAGTGGGTGCCATAAACACAGTCACCGGCTCATGCGCCAGCAAGATCGTGCATGAGGGGGCTGTTTTCTTTCACCCCAAGAAGGCCACAATGCTCACATGAAGATCAGCACCGACTGCTTCACCTGGGAAGGCACGAGACAACAGTTACGCGCCCAAATGATCGCGCTTATCCCCACCAATCCAGATGATGAAACCTTGCTGAGGCTCGCAGCCGTGGCGTTGGATTGCCACCCACTTGACCTAGTGTTAGACCCCTAAACGCAAAAAGGTGCCCCACCACCTCACAAGCGGAGGCAGCAGGGCACGGGGGTTAGGCGTAACTCACTTCGGTGTTCGGGGAGTAGTACGCATGGAATTGGTGATTACCATCAGCCAACGGCATGTAGAAAACAGCATGGCGACCATCTAAACCGATCAGCGCATAGCCGGGGCTGTTCCAAGGCGTCTTTAGCGGGATTGGCAGCGCGTTTTTACCAACCTTTTCAAGGATCTCGCCCATATCGACATACACACCGATATGCCCATCAACGCGATCGCTCGACATTTCTTGTTTTTTTCGGTAGGCCTCCATGGCTTCCTCATCGGTGATCTTCGCAGACAACTTGTAGTACACATGTTGACTGTTGAATTTCACGGTGAGAGTTCCGGTGCAGAAGTCGGCTTTCTCAAAATTGTTGTAGCTTACATACACCAGAATGTCGCTGGTTTCCCATTCTTCCCATTCGTCTACTGGTTCAGAGGGGGGGGGTGTTGAGGTATTCCTCAACCTTGTTTTCCAAGGCGTCTACGCGCCCTTCCACGGCCTTGATTTGGTTGCCGAGGGTGTCACCATCAGGCAGGTTCGCGAGCAGCTCACGCGCTTCAGCCAACGAGGCCTGCAATTGGGTTACCTGGGGTGGTTCCCAATCCCCACCGGAGGTGAGTTCCACCAGGGTGATTTCCTCCGCCTGGGGGATCGTCACCTGCCACGAGGCGTAGGTGTGGCAATGCTGGGAGGTGGGTGGGGTGATGGTGATTTCAGCCTGTCCGGGTTGCACACCCACGAACTTGGCGACACCATCCACGATGGGGGTTTCCATGCAGGATGGCACCACCATGCCATCCACACCAGGATGCGCAGTTTTCACCTGGATACGGGCGGTGCCCTCACCCGGCGCGGAGTCCACACCCACAAAACGACAGATTACGGTAGTCAAGGTAGTTATCCTTCCAAAAGTTTAGAGATATTAGCCGTCGGGGCTTCCGGTGGGGGCGGGATACTGCCATTGTCAATCCACTGCCGAATCGCCTGAGCAAACGCCACATACTGCTGCAAAGCGCGTTTGAGCATGAAGTTTCGATCCTGCGCCACGCGGCGTTTCTCGATTTCTTCATCCAGTTTGGCTTGCAGTTCGTCCATGCGGCACTGCAAAGCGTCAATGCGGGTTTCCAACCCCCGGTAATAGTCACCTTGGGCTGATTGCGCGTCTGATTTTTGCTTGGATCGAAGGTTCAGCCAGGCCACCCAGATAGAAAACGCACCCGGCACAGCAGCAGCGAGCAGCACATTAATGAGTGATCCGCTCATTCCCCACCCCCTTTGTAGTCACGCTCCATCGGTGCATCGCCGCGCTTACCGCGCCAGATCGCCCACAACGCCAAAAACGCCACCATGAAGTAGGACAAGCTGGACACCCAGCCGCGTGGTGATTCGCCGGATAGCGCAGCGGTCAAAAATGAGCACGCCCACAGCACATGCAGGCCAACACCGATAGAGAGGAAAATTGCTTCACACCGGGGGGCGCGCACAAACGCCAACACAACACACGCGGTGCCGGTGGTGATCCACACCCACCCCCAAGCACTAATCGGCAACGTGCCCTCAGCAGGGTGCGAACCCCCGGTGGGTGGGGCACCCAAAATACCGGGAATATACGAGCAGCCGCGTAACAGCATGCCAACACCGAGTATGAGTGCTGCCATGCTGTCTGTCATTGCCCATTGGCGCACCCGCCTTGCAGCAGGACGCCAACGCATCGGCAGGTGCTCAATCGGCATTATTGGCTCACCCCTCCTCAACCACGGGGGTGTTAGCAGCAGCCACGCCCATGCCAAGTGCTGGGGCGACAATACCGAGGATGGTGTCCCACTGGGCGGGGTCACCATAACCCCACACGGCAAGCGCAGCGGTCACAGCAGCCACCACACCATAGATGGCGGTGCGCACGGAGCTGGTGGAGTGCACCACAGCGAAAGCGAGGGTGACCACGGCGGTGAGGACACCCACCACAGCAGCGGCTTGTTCTTCACCCAGCACACCCCAGGCGATCAGGGCAGGGGCGAGTGCTGCCACCACGGCGTAGAGGGTGCCACG
Organism: Corynebacterium pseudopelargi; assembly: GCF_003814005.1. Lineage (NCBI taxonomy): Bacteria > Bacillati > Actinomycetota > Actinomycetes > Mycobacteriales > Corynebacteriaceae > Corynebacterium > Corynebacterium pseudopelargi. The sequence goes on from NZ_CP033898.1 coordinate 576,252, forward strand.
GCTCGAAGCGGGAATAGTGTTACGGATCTGGTCAAACATGAATTGCCTCCTAAAGGGCATAAAAACCGCCACAAGCGGGCGGGGAAAACGGATAGGGGTTGGGGGTTTACTGCTTCGGTGCTGCAAGCTGCTTCTCCAAAGCAGCCACACGCCCATCAAGACGCTCCAAGGCTTTTAAGATCAGCTCGGTATTCTTCATCGCCAAAAACGCGTTGCGATCAGCGTGCAGAATGAAATTCCCGCGAGCGTCCTTAAAATCACTGCCATCAACGAGGGTTTTCACCACATCATCAAGCGACTGTGCCAACTTCTTCACCTCCTCCCGCTGCTGCTGTTGTTTCGGGGTGATGCCCTTCGTTGCTGCCACATAGCCCTTCGGGGGGATCAGCGTGGCGAGCTGGTCAAGCGTGCACCAATACCCATAAGGGCGGAACCCGCTATCGGCCACCCACACATGGCGTTGGCCGGTGTTGTCCACCGCGTAGCCCATCACAGCCACATAGTGGTACACGACCCCACCGCCATACGCAGGGTTAATGTTGGATTTGTACGATGCGCGGGGATAGTTCGACGGCGGGGCAACGATATTCGCAATCACACCCCTGCCCACGTCAATGGAGCGCACAATGTCCTGCCACAGGCGGGTTTTTTGCTCATTGGTCGGTGGGTCATTCGGCATCTCCACGGCCTTCCATGCACCATCGGGCACATGACGCTGCAGCACCGGCAAAATGTTGTAGATGCTGTTGGTGCCGTTGGTGGTGGTTTGCATTTGGCGCGCGAGGTCACGCTCACCAATCAAATGCCCCGTAGCCGCGCGCACCACAGTTTGTGTCGAAGCTGGGCCGCAGTAGTAGTAGGTGTCTTGTACTACTTGGTCTCGGGGGTATTCGAGCACTTTTTCCACGGTGGTGATGGTGTGTGCCACGGGTGGGGCTGGCTTGTCACCACGCCCAGTAAAAAGCTGTTTTAGTTGCTCGCGGGTGCCCTTATAGGCGTTCACATCAACCTTGAAGCCCGCCACCAAGCCATTGGAGCCGTATTGCAGAATATCCGGCTTACGATCACCCAACGGATAACCCCAGCCAGCATGCTTGTCTGCACCATCAGCTAGATAAGCGTCCTTGTAGGGCAGGGTACGATTCTTGCCATAATTCGACACCCACAGGGCACCCAGGCCACGCATCGACGGCTCACCACCTGGCATCTGCTCCCAATACCACGCACCGGAATACACACCGGCCACGGTGTAGCCGCGTTTCTCAAGCTCACGTTTCGCGGCATGCACATCGTCCTTCGTAAGCAACTTCCGGCCACTGGCGTCAACAGATTCCACATCAATCCACACCGGCAGGTCACGACGCCCACCCATTTGCGCATCGATCACATCCACCTGCTGCGCAATGGTGGTGCCCTCACTAGGGGCGCGCAAATACCAGTAGGTGGCCACGAGCAGCCCCGCCGATTCAGCATCAGCCAAATGCGAGCGGAACACCTTATCGCGGTAGGTGCCATCACACAGGCGCAGGATCGCAAACTCAATGCCCTCACCTTTTGCCCTGCGTAGGCTCATGCCTGATTGGTGCTCGGACACATCAACACCGAAAATGGTCATTCATCCTCCTAAAAGAAAAGCCCCGCATGTTGCGGGGGTTAGTTGGCTGGGTAGGTGATCGAAAAGCGGAAATAATTCGCTTTCTGCTGCTCATAAATTTTCGACTCAATCGGATACCCACCCTGGCTATTCCAAAACAGTCGCCACGGCACGGTCTGGGCAGAGCTGATTGAGTATGGCACTAGGAATTTGATCTGGTCACCCAGCATGTAGGGGGTGATAGCGAACCGGTTCACCCCGGCGATGTAGGCTTCGCCAGCACCAAACAGGCGCGCACCAGCCGGGTAGTTGGGGGTGCCGGGGAGGTTCTTCACCAGCACATCACCACCACCAGCCATAGCGCCTTCCGAGCCGATCACAATCTCACCCACCAGATAAATCTGGCCACCAACCCGGCAATATTGGAACGATTCTTTGCCGTTCGACCCGACCCTAATGCGTTGGGTGTCCCACACCTCACACGGGTGTGTTTGCCACCCCTTCGGTAACTGGGCTGCATCAACGTATTTTTTGTTCGCAGCGTGCGCCGGTGCCGTGGGGTCACCAACCTGCAAAACACCACCCGCACCACGCAACGGAATGCTGTTCGGCTTCGCGGGCTCCCCATACGGGATCATCGTGTCGGAAATGTCATCCATCGCATACACGGAGTTCCATTGGTGCCCAAGGCTTAGCTTGTCATTGAGCTGTGACATGGTGGCTACATCATCACCCGCAACCCCGTTCGCGGCCTTGATCCTGCCCTCCCCAGTGCGCTTCACCAGGGTGGATTGTGTGGCGTTTTCAGAGACGGGCATACTGTCCAGCTTGCGGGCAAGGCCTTCTTGCAAAGCCGTAGTATCTGCTTTGCCGGAGATCATCGACTGCACCGCCTGCGACGTAGGCAGGCTATCGACCTTATCCAACTGTGATTGCACGTTCACATGCAGCTGTGCCTTCGTCCAACCACCCTCCGGGGCACCCTGCGCAGCAGACTCCGCAGACCGAGCGGCAGCCTTCGCGGACTCTCCAGCCTCCGTGGCATGCTCACCAGCCTCACGGGCTTTCGCCTCCGCCTCATCACGCGCAGCCTCCGCACGATCCGCGTCAGCATGCCCCAGCTCCGACAGCGAGCGCCCTTCCACGATCAGGGCGACACCGGCCTCGCGCGCAGCCTCCGACTTCTCAGCCCACTCCCGCGCCGTGGTCACATGCCCCTCAGCCACCCCGGCCTGCTCACCAGCCGTTACAGCATGACCCTGGGCAACATCCCTAGCTTCTTGGGCTTCATCACGAAAACCCCTGGCAGCATCACGCGCAGACTCCGCCAAGCCACGCGCCTCAACCGCCGTATCCTTCGCAGCCACCGTTTCATCACGCGCAGCCCCAACCGCCTCCAACGACGCCGTGATCTCACCACGCAACGCGCCCTCCGCATCAGCCACAACAGCAGCCACCCTGCCCTCGGCTTGCTTCGCAGCACTCGCGGACTTCCCAGCAGCCGTAGCCACCCTCGAAGCCTCAGCAACCAACTCCTCAACACGCGACACCACCGCAGGCGACCACTGCACCTGATGCTCCAACATCTCCGAAAAATTATGCCGCCCATCCTCCGGGATGTTGATCTCCCAGCGGCGGAACACACCACCGGCGTGCACCTCGAGCGCGACCGGCCCTGGGTCAATGCCATCAATCACGCACTGGCCATCGACCAGCCTGTACGTCTCCCGCATTGGCAGAATCACCGCGCCCGGGATCCCATGAGCCGGACGATCAACCACAGACTCCACCGTCACCGTGCCCTGGGCGCGGTCACCCACAATCGACCGAAAATCACACACCAAAATCGTCATGGCTGGATTCCTCCTTCAATTTCATCTGAGTTTTCGGCACCCGTGGCACCAACATCTGTTTTGCGCGAGATGTGTTGCACCACCAGGCGCGTATTGGAGGGGCCACCAAGCAGCAGCCTTGAACCGTGAATCCACGCGACCTCCACGATCACCGTGTACTCGGGCTCAGGCACCACCACCGACGACACGATCGTGGACGTGATCGTGTTTTGGTTGTCCTCCACACCGACCTGCTCCGAAAACAGCGAGCCGTCAGGCCGGTAAACACGCACCATCCACTTCACATAGCCCGCACCCAAACCGAGCGCATTGCCACCAAACGCCAACTGGGCGCGAATATCCCACAAGCCCTTATCCAGCAGACGGATACCACCGTCCACCAGTTCGCAGCCGCGCATCGGCCCGAGCTGCTGATCAAATCGCATGCGCCCGTGGTTATTGCCGAATTGCAGGAAGCCACCCTGCTCCTTCATGTAAGCGCTGCCGTAATCCAGCAGTGGTGAGAGCAGGTCGAGCCGGTTTTTTAGCGCGAGTTGCCCATCCTGAAACGCCTCCGCCACCCGCTCAAACCCTGGTGGGGTGGCACCTTTGAAAATGCTGATCAGCGGGGCGAACACATCCCGCTTCAACCCCTCCAAGAATTTTGAGCGGGCATCGTCCACGGCGCGCTGCACAGGGGCACGCAGACGGCGGCGCACATCGTCCTCAGTCATGCGCTGCAAATCTTGCAGCCCACCCATGCCAATAAAACCCTCAGGCATTGAGCCATGTGGCGCGGTCATAGATTCAGCCTCGCTTTCAGTGCTTCTAGGAGCGCCTGCGCGTCCTCATCGGACATGGTGGTGAGATCAACACCCGTTGGTTGCGGCGTGGCCACGGCCTCACCATTGGGAATCCGCTCCCACTGCACACCGGCATTCCGCAACGGCGCGGACTCATCGACCCGCTGGCGAATCACCTGCAGCTCCGGGTGGTGGCGGAAACCGCAATCCCACAGGAATTGTGACAGCCACGGCAGGTACAGCAGCGGGAACACGATATTTGGCAGGTCGGGGTTGTATCCCACCGGGGGAATGGACGCGACCGCCCACCCGAAATGCTGCTCCGGATCCGACATGTCTGCTTTGGTCTGGTCTACTGGGATCACGCCCACACTCCTAGCTCTTTCAGAACTTCGAAAAATTGTTTGGACTGGCCAAAAAGGCGCGCCAAGGGGGATTGATCGGCGCGCGGGTCACCAAATGAAGCCGTGAGCTTCACCGGCTCATCACGCGAGCACACCATCGTCACCTGCGTCATCTGTAAAACCGGGTAGTAGCCGCCGGGCATGCCCTCAAGCAGCACACCGGCGCGGTCACCCAACCAAATATGGCCACGGCCCATGTCACCAATGATGTAGGGTGCCCCGTCCCTGATAGCGACCGTGGCGTAATCCTTCGCGCGGGTCTTATAGAAGGCCTCGCGCATCGCCACCAGGCCACTAAACGACCACGCGGTTTCGCCACCCTCAGCCCAACCTTCGTGGTAGTACGACCACCCGGCCATCATTGTGCGAAGCGGCGACTTCACCGACCCAAACGCAAGGAAAACATCTTCATAGAGGGGTTTCAGCGCGGTATCCACAATCCCACCAGCAGACGGCATCAAAAAGATCGACCCGATCAAATTGCCCACAAGCTGCGTCACCATCGACACAGCCGAATTCACACCAGGGGCAGACCTACCACCAGCAGTAATTTGGGCGACCGTCGCAGGTTGCCACGTCCACGAACCAGATTCCACCGGGGTAAATTCACCGTCGCGGAACACCACCCAGGGGTAACGCGGGTGCGTGCCTAGGAAACGGGATACGGCGTGCTCAACCGGGACAGTAGGATTCGCCACCACCGTGACCACATCATCCACCACGTTATCGGCCATTTTCGTGACCGTGCGCACCATGCCACCAAAGATGGTGCCACCAATCGCGGTCTGCTCAAACACACCCGACTTATCCTCAATATCCACCACGAGTTGGCCTTGACGCATAGGCCCCAGCCAGCCCTTGGGCTTCGGGTCACCCCGCAGCCACCGGCGGCAAGTGATCATCAGCCCAGCATCATCCAGGGAAGGGGCGGCCACTTCCATGAAATTTTTCATGCGGGAGGACACCACACCCCACTGCGAATCATCAAGCAGAATAGACCCCGGCGCCACGATGATCGACCAATTCCACGGGGTGAAGCCCTCACCCCACGTTTTCGGATTCAGCGGATCATCAGGGAGTTGCCACATGTTGCCGTGAAGGCGCATGAGGTTCACTAGCAATGTGGTTTTCAAAATCGTGCGCAATGGCCCAGCGAGCGCAAACGCCTTCGGGAACTGCACCCCAGCCGGTAAAAAGGGGTTCGGCCACACGAGCACATGCTCCAGCTCTTTCAGGTCATGCAAAAACTTCAACTCAACATGACGCGTGCCATCGCTGTTTTTCACCAGCGTGACCGACTGGCACCGGCCACCCCAACGCGCATCCTGCCCATCAAGAGCACGATCAAACGTCACATGGATGTTCTTCGTCTTTCGGCCACGATGATCCAACGCCCACTTCGCCAAATGATGGTCATGGGGCAGGGTGATAAACGCAGCGCCAACCTCGTTGTACTTCCATTCGCACTGCATATCCAGCGCGCCACCCACAACGCCGCGCAGATTCCAATCACCATCCCACAAGCGCACCAGTGGCGTCCAGGCGCGTTGTGCATCGCGTGCCTTCCGCTCCGCATCAACCCGCCCATACACCTCAGACAAATGCGCATCGAGCCGCTTCAACGCTGCTGCAGTAGCCACAAAACCTCCCTAATCAAGCCCATAGGGCCTCGTCCACCGGCGCTCCATACGCACCTGCACCCCAGCACCAGGCAAATTAAAAGCCTGCCCCCAGGTATGACCCCACGCATCACCAATCAACTCCGCCAAACGTGATCGCGACAACTTATCGAGCAGTTGCCCCAGCCACTCACCAATCAAGCCGATACCGCGTGCCCAATCCGCTGCCTGCTCTAGCGCTTCGCGGGTTTTCGCGGCGATCTGATCAGCCGAAAACTGCTCCAGCGTTTTCAGCCCAATACCGACCAGCATCTTCTCCAGGATTTCGGCCATCTTCACCAAAAACTCCACCGGAATATCAAACGGCACATCCAGCCGTTTCCACACCTCCGGCAACAGGGGAAGGGGGTTCACGGCGATAGGGAGTTGAGTTGGTGGGGTGTGAGGCGGAACAGGGTACAGGAACGGCTTTTCCAACAGCATCCAGAAATTCGGTTTACCCACCACCGCCAACTGCTCATGCGTAGGATCAGAGTCCACCAAGGCATCCCACTTATAACGAAGGTGAGGCAGCACGATCTTTCGGTGCTGCTGCTCAAAACCCGGATAACCCTCACGAGTCTCAAACGAAAAATCCGGCAAAATGATCGAAGCAGGCCCCGTCACCGTCCATTTAAGCCACATCGGCATATCAGTTGGATTCGTCACGGTGACACTACCCGTCCAGTGCACACCATCAAACACCCACGGCTGCGTCTCCGTCTCCGACGTCCAAAGGGGATCACCAGCGATCAGGTGCATCAGCATCCTGGATGCGCCACGCTCATGCCCCGATGACTCCTCAAAATGTTGCTCCGGGGTGGCCTTCAACCGCACACCAATCCGGCGCGCCTGCCCCTCAACCTCCAACTCCATCACAGAGTCCTCGGTGTACGACCAAGCGCGACGCCACCTAGAATCGATCGACTCCCAAGACTCGCCATCGTGATCCAAAATCATCACAGGAAGAGAAATTTCACGCGGCGCGAAATTCATACCTCGGAATGTGCCACCAACCTGGCCAACGCCAGACTGCCAGATAGTCTCCACAGGGGTATCGGCCACAAGACCGACTTGTCCCTGGTCAATCCACACTCCTTGGTCGCCACCCTTTTTTCCGGTGATTCGCCAACGGGAACCGTCCACACCGTAAATTCGGATGTCTACTTTTTCGCGCCGCACAAGACCCCTCCTCACAGGATCACATGAAACCCGCCAATTCGCGCGCCTCAAGACGCCTTTTTGCTTCGTAGGCTTGTTCCATGTTTTGAACATTGATGTTGATAGGCGTTTTCGCCTGTACCTGCTGGGCAGTGGATTGTGCCCTGCCAGCAACCTCACGCACCCCGGTCTGCACCTGGTTGGCCATGTCCACGACCGGCTGCGCAAACTCCCCAACGGTATCGCGCACCGGCTCCGCGACAATATCCGCCGTTTGATTAGCGGCAGTCACAAACGCCTGTGCCCAACCCGAGGTGACACCACCGGCATAGTCAGCGGCAACACCCACCAGCGGTTCAAGCGCGGCACCAGCACCAGGCACAACAGAGTTCACACCGGCGATACCGGCCATGCCTGCGCTACCAACCGCCGAGGACGTCAAACCACCCACGATGGAAGGCAGCGACCCGCCGAGGTCATTGAGCATGCCCCACTGATCATTGGTGAGCACCGCCTCCGGCTTGCCAGACAAGTTGAGTGCCAAAGATTTATCCTTCAGCACCCCGCCCTGGTCAAACAAGCCAACATTGTTCACCAATTCTTCGGCGCGCCCCATCTTCCCCGCGTAGCGGTCAGGGAACGCCGAACGCTGCACCTTCTGGGCAGCATCACCCGGCTGCATGCCCCGCCAATCAAACTTCACCAGCTCACGGAAGAACATGCCAGCCGATTTAAACGGGTCCATGCGCTCCGCGACCGTGCCCCACGCACCGTTATTGCGCTGCTGGAACAGGCCAACCGAGTCATAATCACTGCCCACCGCATCATGGCGGAATTTCAGCGACTCAGGCACCGAATTATTGGCATACATTTGCAACGGATCACCGGACTCAACCAGTGCCGTAGCCACACCAATCTTCGCGCCATCAGCACCCAAATTCATGGCCTTGGCTTGACGCGCAATCTCATGCACGAAAAACTCCGGGCCCCATTCAGGCACCTTTGGTTGCTCCACCACATCGAACGTATCCGCGCCGCGTAATTGCGGGTCGCGCTTCATTTCCGCAGGCGTCATGCTAGTCACAGCATCATCATGCAGTTGCGCAGCGTGATCCTCAGCCAGCGAGGTACGCGGGTTGCCAGTGGCGTTATCCGAGTGAGCTTTGTCGTATTCCTGTTTCAGGTCACGCATACCAGTCAGCCACGACGGCAGCGTGTCAGGAACACCAAACACACCCAAAATGTCCGACACGTGGCCGGACACAACTTCCTTAGCGAGGTTGCCAGCCATCCCAGAAATCGTGTTCTCATTCGTGCCCGTGTTGCCAGTGGTATCCGCGCCCATAGACGCGGCAGCAGCATCACCAGGCGTATCCGGGATACCCATCGGGGTGGTGGAAATCGTCAGATCATCATCACCAAGATCCCCAAGCCCATCAAGCGCTACCTTGTCAAACTCCGGTTTCATTGGCAGGTAGTAGAAATCTGTGAAATACGAATCCCAAGCACCCGCAGCCTGGCCACCGTATTGACCATTACCCCTGGCACCGCCCATTTCGATGTTCACACCGTTAGGCAGCGTGCCAGCAGTATGACCACCGCCTGGGCCTCCGTTCATGTAGCCGATGCGCAGATCACCAGATCCGCCACGGCCACGCTTAAACCCATGAGCAGCCAGCCACGAGCCTTCGTTCATGGTGGCGAATTTGCGGGGGAACGGGTCAAGGCCAACGGCCTTCGCGGCAACAGCGGATTGTGTGCCGGAGCAGTCGCCCCAGTTGGAACCGCCGAAGATATACGGTGCGCCTTCCAGGGGGCGTGATGCGCCACGGCCATGCACGAAGCTCACCAGCGCATCGGGGCCTACAACCGCGCCATCAGCGAACGCTGTAACGTGTTGTGGCCCCAGGTTGCCGTTGTAACCACCCGCGTAAGGCGCGCCGTTGCGATCTATGAGTTGGTATCCAAAGCGGGTTGCGACCTCATTCAAAATCGCGGTGGAGCGCACTCGCTTCGACGATGCCAGCGGGATATAAGCCTCGCCACCGGTTTCGTCCTCAGCCCACACGCGCCAAGCACCAGCCGGGGCGATCTGCGCCCGGTGATCCTCACGACCACCACCATTGGCGTATGCCTCAAGCTGGCGGATACCACCCTGAACATAGGCCTCTGTGATACCACCCGCAGCAAACGAAATGATGCCACCACCGGACATACCGACCAGCGAACCGATCGACGAGAACGACAAGTGATCAGACAGCCAATTTTTGACTGAATTCCACTTCTCTTTCATGCCGTTCCACAGGCCACTGATAATGTCACGACCAGCATTCACCAGCCACGACCCGGCATCCTCAAACAAGGATTGAACCTTGCCGGGGATCTCGCCGATGTTATCGATCATCTTCTGGATTCGTTCTTTCACGAAATCCACGACCGTGCCCACAATGTCCCGGAATGTCTCCCAGGCATTGCCAACCATCTCAACAATGCCCTTAAAAAATTCCATCGCCGTGTTGATCACACCGTGCACAATGTCGCTAATCGATTGACCCATCGACGAGAAGCGATCACCGATGTTGCCGAAATTGCCGGTGAGGATATCCGCCAGGATGCCAGCAGCCGTTTTAATCAGCTCCCACACCGGCTGGATAATGCCATTCCACACGCTCGAAATAATCGACCCCAGGGTGTTCCACGCGGGAATGATCAAGTTGTTCACCACGATCATGATAATGTTGCCCACCAACTGCGCCAGCGACATAAACGTGTCAAAAACCGGCTTAATCAGCACATCCCACACCAGCTTGATGCCCTGCCCCAGCAAATCAAACGCCGGCATAACAATCGTGTTCACCCACGCCTGGATCGCAGCACCAATAGGATCAAGCCACGTCGCCTTGAACTGCCCAAGGCCCGTGCCCAGCTCATCCCATTTCGACTTGATCCAATCAACACCAGTCGAAAACGCATCCTTCACCGCGTTAAACCCGGCCTTGATGCCTTCCCACACGGGGGTGAGGGTTTCCATTGCCCACTGGGCGCCATTTACGAGGCCTTCCCAAATAGGCTTCACAAAAGTCTCATACGCTGCTTTCAGCGCATCAACCGTGGCCTGCCAAGCACTCGAAAGAAAATTCGTGAAAGTCTCCCAGGCTTTCCGCCCGGTTTCCGTCTTTGTGAAAAACAGCGCCAACCCGGCCACCACCGCAGCAATCGCGGCAACAACCCATGTCAGCGGATTCGCCCACATCGCGGTATTTAACGCCCACTGACCCACAGCAGCCAGCTTCGACGCCTTCGCCATGCCGGTCAGCATTTTCACGATCCCGCCAGCCGCAGCAATCTTGGCCTGCACGTTATAGGCGGCGACACCAGCAGCCAGGGAGCCAAACGCCACACCGAGCACCGTCATGGTGGTTTGGTGCTCCGACGCCCAACCGCCTACGACTTTCAACGGGCCGATCAGCGCTTTCAGCGCCCCCGTCACCGCTGTCACAGCCGTAGTAAGTGGCCCCATCAATGGCTCGATGAGCGCAGCACCCAGCGAAGCCAAGGCGGTTTTCATGTTCGCCATCTTCGCCGACAGCGTCTCGCCCATGTCCTTCGCCAAATCGCCGGTGCCCTTATTCACAGCACCCACAACATCCTCGAAGCTGATCTTGCCTTCTTCGCCCAGCTTCTTGACCTCGGCCACGGATTTGCCCATGTAATCAGCGACGTACTGATAAATGTTGATGCCGGCTTGCTGGAGCTGCATCGCGTCACCACCGAGCAGACGCCCGGCAGCCGAAATCTGGGTCATGACGTTACCAACGTCCACACCAGAACCAGCAGCAGCCGCAGACAAGTTCGTGAACGCCTTTACGGTATCGTCCATCGGCTTACCCATCTGCACACCAGACTGGGCAAACATGGCGCTGTATTTCGCAGCGTCCGACAAGGACACAGACGTGCCAGTAACTTGCTCTGTCAGCTTCGCCATCTGGGCTTTCGTCTCATCAGCCGTCAGACCAATGTTCTTAAAGCCGATCTCCGCCCGCTCAATATTTTGCAGACGATCAAAACCAGCACCAAGAACCGAGGTGACACCCTGCACGCCAAGGAACGCGCCAGCGGCCACACCGGCTTTCGTGGCCACACCCATCAGCGAACCGGTCAGGTTCTTGGCCTTGGGGTTGGCGGACTCCATATCGGTGCCCATGCCACGAATCTTCCTGCCAGCACTAGCCGCTTCGTCACCGGCTTTCCGCTCCGACCTCGCCACCTGCTCCTGCGCAGCCTTATGGGTCATCGTCTTAGCGCGAAGATTATCGGTGGCGTTTGCCACGTCAGCACGCGCCTTCGTGACCTTGCCAGCAGCCGTAGCGACCTGGTTATCAGCCGTGGCGGCTTGCTTCTTCGCGGTTTCAAGCTGCTTTTCAGCAGACGCGGTTTCCCGGGTGTTCGCGCCGTAGCGGTCACGAACGTTAATGAGGTTTAATTCGGCTTGCTGCACAGCCTCCGAAGCGCCCTTGGCCTTATCGCGGGCTTCATTGAGTTGCGTTTCAGCGGTACGCAGCTCGCCTTGCTTGGCCACAGATTTAGCCTTCGCACTGGCCAGCCCATCTTCGGCACGCGCCAACGAAGAAGCGGTGGCTTCACCACCGTTGCGCACCGTTTCTAGGTCTTGCTCGCCACGCTGCAACTGCGCCGTGGCATTCTTGTGCTTGACCTTCGCGGTTTCCAGCTGCGATTCAGCCTTGGCGATCTGCGATGCCTTCGCCGTGCCCGACTCACGCAAATTGGCGAGCTTCTGCTCGGCCACCTGCACATCAGCAGCGGCCTGCGCCTGCGCTTTCCTGGCCGTCGAAATTTTCACCGTCTGGGCTTCAACCGCCTTCGCCACTTTCGCGGCAGCATCAGCGCCACCATCCTTCGTGGCCTCCGACAATCCCTTGTTGAGTTTTTGCCCAGCCGATTTCGCGGCGGTGTCCGCCCCGCGGTTCACCTCGGCGATGAATCCTTTCATGGACGCGAGCACCGGAATCCAAACACCGGACATAAAACCCCTCCTAGAGACTGTCAAGGAAGTCCAGGACTTCCTCTTGTGTGTGGTCACCCAAAGACCCACCGAGCGCCTGCTTTTTGTCCTGCAGTGCCCACGGGTATGGGGGCATTTGATCGGCGGGCATTTTCGCTTTCTTCGACCCGGCGGCTTGCGCCGTGGTGACGGTGTTTTGCATGAGACCCCACATCAGCGCCCACAAAAGCGAATCGGTATAGGTGTATTCGATGCCGTTCGTGGTGTGGCGTGTGTGTGGCCCTGCTTGCGGCAGGCCGTCCGCGAGCACACGCAGTTTTCGCAGGGTGATATCGCCACGGAAAAACGCACCCACGGCATCAAAGCCATAGGTGCGCCACAACGCTGCTTCTAGCGCTTCCGGCCCGCCGCACGACGCTGCGAGCGATTCATACGTGCAGACGATTTTCCCGCCGCATTGACTTCCTGCTCACGGCGTGCGTTTTCTTCGACGATGAAGCGGAACATCAGCGCGGTGCCACCAGCGGCTTCGAAGCGTTCCCATTCTTCTTCGCCCATCCAAAACACCGCGACGTCAGAGAATCGAGCATCCTGGCTTTCGCCAAGCTCATTAAGCTCTTCCTGATCTTCATCGGACAGGGTCACGGGATCACGGAAAGTAAACGTTTCGCCCTTGAAGATGAATGGGATGCGGCCTTCTTCCGCGCCGGTGGCTTCTGCGCGCTGGGCGAGAATTGCATCAAGATCAATAGCGGTCATGGCAAGGCTCCTTATCTATGGAGTTATTGGAAAGAACGGTTGGCAGGGCTATTGAAGCGGCACGCAGCGACGGTGGGTGTGGGCGAGCCCTGCCAAGGAAACCCGCACCCACCCCAAAGGTGTTGCTGCTTAGTTGATGGTGATGGTGAGCTGCTTTGTTGCGGGCAGCTTCTTGGAGTCCTCCACCTTGAACGTCACGGTTTGAGTCTCGGCGGACGAATCGACGGTGCCGGACAGAGTGCCGTTCGTATCCAGCTCGATACCCTGCGGCAGGGTGCCATCGGACACCGTCCAGGTGTAACCGGGGGTTCCGCCAGTCGCGTCAAGTTTGCCGCTGTACTCCTCGGACTGGGTGCCAGCGGGCAGGGACTCGGTGGTCACGCGCAGCGGTGCGACACCATCCACCGACGTGGACACATCAGCAGCCTCAGCGAACGCCTTGTTGAACTGCCAATACGCGGTCTTGCCACGCGCCGGAGTGCCCTCATACTCAGCACCAGCCGGGAACGTCGTGAACGTCACCTCAAGACCGAAAATGTCATCCTTCTTCATCACCAGCGCACCACGCTCGGTGATCTTCGCGGACGGGAACGACACGCGATTGTGCTTATCGCCATCGACCATGTCCACATGGAGCTGTTGCAGCTCAAAGACAGGCAGACCTTCTTCCCAGAACGCCACACCACCTTCGGATGCAATGTCCTCAATCTGGTCGGCGGGCACACCCAAGAACATGGCGATCTTCGCGGGATCGGTTTCCCACAGGGTGAACTTGATCGCCTTCGCGGCCTTGGTGATATCCGTGCGGATCGCGGACACTTCCTGCCAAGGAATGTATTCCTGCTTATCCTCGTCGAAGGAAATTTCGACACCATCCGGGGAGATATAGCCCAGGTTGGTGTACTCGTCGCCGTATTTTTCGCCGATGGGTTTCATCTCGAGACCGATCGGCGCGGTGCGCACAGCACCAGTCAGGGCGACGCGAGCAGCACCGGCATTAAAGCCGGTGAGCACATCAGAAATAGCCATTATTTTTGCCTCCTACAGGCATAGAAAAAGCCCCCAGGTTGGGGGGCTGTTTGTTCTTGTTCTTTTCTAGGAATGAGTGGCCAAATCAACCACGCCTCCAAGCACCTTCACCCTCGGGTTCAGATCCTCACGCGACCCAAAAGCAGGGCACGAAACCGACACCACCTGCGACCCGGCGATATGGGGCAGTTGGTGCATAAGGGCGCGGAGTTGGTCAGCCACAGGCACAGCGCGACCACGAGACGCGGCGAACACTTCCACGTCCAAGGCCACACCATCGAGGCGCACCGGGAATCCTTCGCCACCCCAGGAGTGTTTCAGTTCTTCGCCGGGCAGCATGTCCACGACCACGCACGGCAACGCATCGGCGAGTTCAGCGTCAGGTGGTAGCGCGTCTGCAACCCACACATCAGGCATCGCTTCGCCCAGGAAGTCGATAACGAATTTCAGCATGTCAGGGACACGAATCATCGTCCACCCCTTCCTGCACGTCGCATAATCCGCCCGGCGCGACGCTCATCCTCCGGCTTCACCGAACACTGCACATCCAGAGACGCGCGCCCCGTCGATAAATGCCGCTGCTTGATCGTGACGCTGCCATCAATCTTGGCTCGAACCATGTCTTTACGCGCCAACGTGGCGATACGCGAGGCTTTTTGCATGAGCTTTGCTTTGACGGCGGGTTGCGCCATGACCTGCTGGAAGATGGCATCAGCATCAAAGTCAGCACGAGCCATTAGCCTTGCCACCGCCTCACCGTGAATTCGGAATGACCGTGGGTTGGGTGCTGCCATTGGCCAACCTCGCCAACCACTTCAAGCACCCCGTCGATCCCATCGACCAGGACACCATCAGAAGCGCGAAGCCCCTCAATGAAACACCCCGGCATGGTGATGACGCGCCACGAGGTGCGAGTATGCACCCTGATGCCCCCGCCGTCATCTTCGACGAGTTCCACCGGCTGCACCTCACAGCGATACCGCTCAGGCATGACTTGGGCACCCCGCGCCGGGTCAAGCGTGATCATGCCACCACGGGGTTTATACGGGTCAGGCTCACGCCCCGCCTTCACCACACGCAATGTAGATGCCCACATCAGTCGCACCACCTCTCAGGCCAACGCCCAGGACGAGGCCACCGACCACGAGGCCCCACAGCCACCGACAACCCCAGCAACCGACGCTGCGCATCCGACAACGCCAAAACACCCCACGGCGCAGCATGAACATCAGCCCAAGTAGAGGACTCAGTCACACCACCCACCGTAATGGAGTGCTGGCGCTTACCAGCAGCATCACCAGTCAAAAGCGCAGCCGACACCAGCTCGAACACCACACGGCGCGCATTGACCAGCAGCCACTCGGCCTCGGCCTCGGCATAAAAATCGCGCCCTTCGCGCTGGAATTCCGCCACGATCATTTCTTCGGCATCACGCAGCAGCACGACGCTACGCGACCGCTCATGATCACTCAGTGCCCTGGGGAAACGCGGCTCAAGGTCTTTCAGCGAAAACAACATGAGCAACCCCCTAACGGTCTAGTCGGACAACTCAGCCAAGCGGGATTCAACAGCCACAATGAGTTCGTTTTTCTCCATCGGCTCACCATCAGCACGCTGCGTACCAACACCGATCTTCGTGGCCACCTTCTCCCATTCAGCCTTCGGGGCAGAACGACGAGGCTTCTTCGGCACCTGCTTCACCACAGCGGGCTTCTCAGCACGCTTCACAGGCTTAGGTTTCTCCTGTTCCACGACCACCGCATCAGCATCAACCGCGCTACCACCCTGGATCAGTCGCAGGCCATCCTCATCGGACACCTCCACAACATCACCAGGACGGTGGGTCACATACTCATAGGGCGCGATGCGTTGATCCCAGGTGCCACGCACCATGCGAATCTTCACAACGACCTCCCTTAGCTGCCGATGGAGGTGATCTTCGCGACCGCCTTCGGGTTGTCAATAGCCACGGCGCGCTTGATTACCGCATCAGTGCGCCACGCCATCGTGGAACCACCCAAGGACGAGTTACCGCGCTCGGGGTAGGTTTCGGTCACAGTCAGCGGGATCGTGTCCGAGTAGAAGCCCACGGTTCCGGCCTCGAGCACCCACGCCTCAGTCAGCGGCATGAAACGCGAGGTGGCCACATTCAGACCAAAGATCGTGTTGGTGGTGAGTCCCTTGTAGACGGGGTTCTCGTGGGCAATATCGCCCACATACGCCGACATGATCTTGTCGTTGCGCATCAGCTTCGACAGCACAGCAGGGTGCACCAAAAGGGTGTCAGGGTCATAGCCGTACAACTCGTTGGGGTTGCCATCCACATGCGCACCCTGCACACGCTCAATCGCGTCAAAAACGTCCTTCACGATGTCAGCAGAACCGCCACCCCAGGCGCCGGTAGCTGCCTGCTCATTGCCAGCCACAGCACCATTCAGCGCAGCCAGCGCGGTACGCACAGAGTCACGCACCATCGTCTTGTTCAGCGCGGTGACCTGCTGCGAAAGCAGATCAAGCTTGTTTTCATGCAGCATCTCATACGAGATACGCACACCCAGGGCACGCTTGCGGGCGTGAGCAGACTTCAGCGCACCAAGGCCAAGCACCGAGGTGGGAATTTCGGCGAATTCCGCCACGTCCTCGGGTGCATCAGCAAGCACAGCCGATGCAGCTTCACGGAACGCGACCACACCGGAGGCGTTTTGGCCACCATCGCGGAAAAGCAGGTTTTCGACGAAAGCGCCATCCAGTTCTTCGGTGATGCGGGTCTGTAAGAAAGTCGGATCATTCTTAATGTCCGAAACGGTCAGGGCGCCACCGTCGTAGGTGGACGAAAGGGTATTAGCCATAATCAAAGCTCCTTATCTGTATGGCCAGCGGATTATTTCGCCACCGGGGCGAGCAAACGGACACGAACGGTAGCGTCACCTTCGGCGCCGTCACGCAGGGCAACACCCACGACAACGGAACCATCATTGGACACCTTGCCCTCAGCAGCGGCATACACCGGCGCACCAGCCTTCACAGACTCAGGCGCATCGCAGGCAACAGGCACCACAGACGGGGCAGTA
Source organism: Corynebacterium pseudopelargi (assembly GCF_003814005.1). Classification (NCBI taxonomy): domain Bacteria; kingdom Bacillati; phylum Actinomycetota; class Actinomycetes; order Mycobacteriales; family Corynebacteriaceae; genus Corynebacterium; species Corynebacterium pseudopelargi. The sequence continues at coordinate 593,586 of NZ_CP033898.1, forward strand.
TGCACAGCCAGAACATCAGGCAGACCAACACGCAGATCGCCCGGCTCACGCTCCACCGGCTTCGCACCCGCCTCAGTCACAGCACCAAACACCGGCGCATCAGCACCCGCATATTCGATGCCATCCGAGGTGAGCTTCACCAAACGGTACTTTTCGATCTTCTCGGCATTGACCTTGCAAGTCACAGGCCCCTGCACAAAAGTGGGATTAGACATTTACGCCTCCTTAGACGCTTACAGCACCGAAACCAGGTGCAGCTTGGGGTTTAACAGTGTGATCAACCGAAGCGGAGTTATGACCCACCTCAGCACGCGGAATCAGATCCTTGGGGATACGACCCAGCTTTTCGCGGGTGCCCTCCGGATCGGCCTCCATCGCCTTGATCCAACGCTCACGGGAACCAGCAGAAATACGGTTCTCCTTGATCGCCTGATCAACCGACGCCTCAAGTGCTGCGTGATCGTCACGCGCCTTCGCAGCAATGCCATACGCGGCTTGGCGACGCAGCGCCTCAAGGTCTTTCGCATCAATGGTGACCACCAGCGGTTCGGACTCCTCTTCCGACTCCACCGGCTCCTGCTCATGATCAGCAGGGGCTTCATCATCAGCGGGAGCTTCACCCTCAACCACCGACTCCGACTCCGGCTCATGTTCAGGGGTTTCTTCCGACTCCGGGGCAGAATCCGCCACCGGCTCCGACTGACCCTCATCTTCTTCCTTGGCAGGGGCTTCTTCCACAGGCTCACCCTCGGCGACCTGCTCAGCCAGCGCCTCATCAAGCGCCGCTAAAATCGTTGCCTCATCGGCATCATCAGCACACCCCAAACGGCGTGCAAAAGCCTGCAAATCCATGTTTTCTCCTCGTGTATCAGGGGCGGGGGCATCAGCACGCCCCCGATATTTGAACGCAGCCCGCAGCCGGGCGCTCATCAGCTCCGGCGCGGCTGGCACCTCACGACCATCACGCACTTCATCAGCCAGACCAGCAGCCACGGCCTCGTCAGCCGTGTACCACGTCTCCCGCGCCATAGCCTCACGGAACGACTCGGGGGAGCCACCGGACTTTTCGGCGTAAATCGTGGCCATCTTGTCATTCATGCGATCCAGGGAATCCGCCAGCTCACGGAAATCATCCGCGCCACCATCAACCCAAGCCCAAGCGTTATGCACCATCAGCTCAGCCGAAGGACGCATAATCAGGTGGTCACAGCCACCAACCATCAGCACCGACGCTGCAGAAGCGGCATAGCCTTCCACAACACCAGTCACCCGGCCGGGGTGCGCTCGAAGCAGATTCATAATGGCCACGCCCTCGAAGGCATCACCACCGGGCGACGAGCACCGAACCGTCAGGTCACCATCGACACCGGCGAGCTGCTGGGCAACCGCCTGCGCAGTCACACCCCAATTGCCAATCTCGTCATAAATTTCCAGCACCGGCCCATCAGCACTATCAATCAGTGCCAGCGGGCGCTTCTGATGTTTCGGCATCGTCGCCACCTCCATTCTTGAGTTCGGGAATGTAATCCGGATCCTTCTCGGGCAGTTGGTAGCGCCTGCGTACCTCGGCCTCGGTCGGCGGGTCCATCAGCAGCACCTTCGCGTTTGCCAAAAGGGCGAGCGCTTCGGCAGTGAGTTCCTTCTTGGAGGCGATAGGGTCAGCCATCAGCAGGGGCGCGGGGCCGTCATAATCAGGCCACGCCAGTTCCACAAGATCTTCAACGATGTGTTGGTTGGCGGTGTCGATGATCCAATCCGCAATGGACTGCAACGACTGCACAAACAGATCATTTTGTGTTTCAGCGAGCGCGTAGCTACCGCCCTTGCCACTTAAGTTCAGGACGTGAGCAAGCACGGCCTTGGCCATCATCGCATCGTGATAATCAATCGCTTCACGCGGCGAGGCCACCTGCCCACTAATGCCTTTAAGGTCAAAACGGGCACCGTTGGGAATACTCACGCCGGCATGAGCACCAGACCGGATGCCTTCCACAATCGCCTGGCCATCCTGCAGTTCACGGCGCGCATCCTCCGGCATCGGCGAAGCCTCATAAGTGGGGATACCCATGCCATTGCGCTCCAGCACCTGCGCCTCCAAGCGCAAATACCGATCCCGCAACTTCCAGTGCTTATAGGCAGGGCGCAAAATACTCGACCCCAACCAAGTGGAATCCATCGGCTCGAAGCAATAAGCCACCAGGCGCGACACCGGGATCACGGGGGGCTTACCACCGTGCCCAAGCGCATGCTGCTCAATGCTTTCCAAACCGCCATCGTCAGCAACGTTGATTTTCGACACCGTGCCAGGCAACCTGGGCGCGAGCTTCACAAGATGCTCCAACCCATCGTCACCCACCTGGTAGACCTGCTCAAAGAACATGTGCCCATACGGCAGCGCCAACAACGCTTTTTGCAGGTGCGCATCCCACGACACACGGCCACGACGCCTCGGCACCGTACCGCGCTCCTGCCCAAGCACCGGCAGCCGCAAATCACTAGCGATGTGCTGCACCACAGCATCCGGTGCGCCGTTCGGATCAATCCGCCAGGTGGATCGACGAATAGGCAACGTCACAGCCTTCAAGATGGACTGCACTTGTGCATCTTGCCTGAGCATCTTGGAATACACCCGCGTGGAATTCGGGAATGTGAGCTGCCAATTATCTTCGGCAACCAGCCCGGTAACACCACGCGGTGATGCGTGACCAATCTCAGCCATGCCCAATCACCACCTTCCTAAAAATCAAAATCAGCACGCCCACCACCAGCAGACGGCACAGCCACCGGAGTAAAACCGCCACGGCGCGGCATCGGCACGACCTCTTGCAGCCCGGTTTTGTCCAACGCCAAAATCGCAAACGTCGCAGCCACCAAGGGGCAACCCTCGCCACGGACACGCTTCACAGCACGCCCCATGCCACTAATCTCACGTTCTTCAACAACTCCTAGGGCGTCTAGCCAACGCGGATCACCATCATGAGTTAATGCCCCTTCGTGGATGAGCTGCTGGAGCAGCATGTAGCCTTTGGCCACGTCTTTGGCCTGCATGATCGTTGGCTCCACCCCAAGATCACTAATACCGCGCTCAATCGTTGAGGCGGGGCCACGCACATCAATCGCAGCAGCCAGCGGGTCATTGAGTTCCACGGCTTTACCCAGATCTGCGAGCAGCGCATCACGATCAAATTCGACACGATCAGCCAGCGACAAATGCACACCTTTGCGGGTTTTCACAGCAGCGACCATTGCGCACACATCGCCATTGACATTCACGTCAATACCCAGCGCGGATTCGCGCAGCTTCGTGACAGCCGGGGCATCATCCTGCAATGCTCCCCACACATCGAAATCAATAATTGGCGTGAAGTCGCTTTCTTCACCATCACGCGGCACCCAATTACCAATGCCCAACGTCTCCACCAAATAGGCATCACGCAGGGTTTCGGACACCTTGGCGCTATTCGCGTCCTGCATCGCATCACGAAACTGGGCACCAGGCCCTTCAAGCGTCAAACTCGGATTGGACTGCACCAACGCCTCACGCGAGTAAATGTCCACTTGATCAGGATCAGCAGACCATTCCATAAACAAAAGCCCCGGCGCACCATCAATGCCAGCCCAGCGTTTCGCGGAAAACGTAGCACCATGCATGTGCTCCGACTTGTCCACCGGCGAAGAAATATAAATCGTGTGGGCATTTTGCTTAGCACGAGTTGTTTTGGAGATCGCCGAATGGGTCTGCTTCGGCAGGTTGAAGCACTCATCAAACACCAGCAGATCAATGGACAAACCACGGCCTGTTTTATCCGTCCTGGTGCGAAACTTCACCTTCTGCCCAGTCGGAAACACAATGGACTCTTTACCGTTAGAGCGCACCAGTTGCGGCACCCCAGGCGTTTCGGGGTCATCCTCCCACCAAAACATCAGATCTTCGCAGTGCTCGATCACATCCCACAGACGATCACGAGCATCCACAGCCGTATCCAAAAAGTGCGCCGTATGCAGAATCTCCGACTCGCCAAACAGGTAAATCCCGGCCAACTCCCTGGCCACCAGAATTTCGCCCTTGCCGTTTTGGCGCGGCACCGAAATCACAGACTCCGACGCAGCCCATTTACCATCATCGCCGGTAATGCACATGGCACGCAGCACATCTTCCTGCCAAGGAAACAGCGTCATGCCAGCACCACGGGCAAACGCGACAGCGCGATCACCACGAGAAGCGTCACCTTCGGGGATATGTGCCAGTCGCGGATACCGCGAGCCAATCAACTGCGACTCCACAACCAATCACCCCCCCCTGTTTAGACGGCCTTTAGGCCAGATCCGCCACGCGCACGCCGTGACTGCTTCTGCTGCCCAAAAAGATCAGGGCGCTGCTGCACCCACCCGCGAATCTCCTGCGAAGCCCGCTTCTCAATCACCAACGCGGGGTGCTCCACCGGAAAGCCCTTACCATCGTCCACGATGGTGCCTTCACGTTGGATCACCTCCTGCGCTTCACGGACACGGAGAATCAGCCCGGCGACTGTTTCCACTGCTGCCAGGTCAAAGTGGTTCAGATCCCGCCCGGCTCGGAGCGCCTCGACCTCATCATCAAATGCAGACAACACCATCACCTCCTTTTGGGCATGAAAAAAGCCCCACAATGTGGGGCAAGCATGTTTGTTCCTTTAACCGGCTTCGCGGGCAAGCGACACCTGTCCAACCTGCACCGCACCGACATGGCGCGCAACACCAGACACCGAAAGTACCTGCCTTGCCGGATCAACCGACCGCAGCCCAGGCATCACGCGACCAAACGACCTTGACTCAGGGGCTTCACGAAACGCGGCACCAACAAAATCCTCGAACATATCGCAGCGCTCTGGATCGTCCGTCATCTCGAATTGTTCGCAGCGAATGTTCTTGTTGAGGTTCATTGAAGAAGTGATGCACACATCCCAATCCTCATTGCGGATCAGCACAAACTTCGCGTGAGTCCGGATCGTAATCACCGCGTCCTCGCCAAACAGCGCATCGATCTCATGCACCCCAGCTTGGCCTTTCTTCTGCCTACCCGAGTCCATGATGAAACGAATCGACCGGATGCGCCCATCATCCCGGAAATTCTTCGCGGCCTCCAAGTCATAGAAACCCGCAGACCAGGTTGCGATGGTCACATCAGCAGGGCCGGTGATATCCAAGGTGGCCTGCACCAAATCAATCAGCGAGAACTGCCCATACGTCAAACCGAGCACGTCCATGCCGTGATCAAAACCCGCGATAGACTGCGCAGCCACACCAGCCTTTGAGAACCTGGCGTGAGCCTTACGCGCCGGGCGAGCATGCGCAGGCTCAGGGTGCGCTGCCAGCGACTCCGCAAGGTGCTTCACCATCGCATTGGATAGCTCCAACCCCTCATCATTGGCGACACGCTTCAAAACGCGGGCGAGCTTGCTAGAATCGGTCATGTTGTTGAATCCTTTCTTTCAGCAACCACGCCGTTGGGAACTCCACTTCCGCAACGGCCTTACTTTTATCCATTCTAGCAGGTCACACACTGTTTTTGCCACTTTTACACGCCCAAAACAAGCGATCTGCACCACGCAATCTAAGCCCATCTAAGGCGACCAACCCCAAAACCCAGTACTAGGCCACACCGCACACCTAAAAGGCTCACAGCGCGCATTAGGACGCGGTTTAGAGCCGAAAATAATCCAGAGGAGAGAGAAGGCCAGACTGTGCAATCGAGGGGGGTCGGGCGTGGCCATCCATCTAAGATTATTGGGGGACGGTTTCATTAAGCGTTCGCGCTGGTCACAGGGCGGGGCACCTCATCCCCACTTGAAACCCGTTTCCGTTTGGGGTTGTTCGACGGGCTTTTTCGCCAACGCAGGCCGAAGGTGGTCACGCTTTCCATCTTGGCGCGCCGAGTTGCAACTGAAATGCAACAACCGTCCTGCTGCTTGGTTGAGGCCAGCGCCCCCGGCTTGGAGGTGATCAGCAGCCAGGGGCTTACCATCCGGGTTGCGCTCGGCTTCCCGGTACATGGGCTTTCCACACCACCAGCACGGCTGCCCTTGGGTCATGTTCGTGAGCATCGCCTTACGGATCTTTTGGTGCTGGTGATGATAGCCACGCTCCTTTGTGGTGCGCTTCCGCTTACCGCTTTTCTGATTGCTGTAATACTTGCCAGCGACTTTCAGCATCGCTTCTGGTCGCTCCTGCTTGATGCGCTTCATCACCACGTCTTTGCCGGGGTCAATCTCGTGCACCGTCGCACCATGCGCACGGTATTTGTCGAGCGTTGCTTCGGATGGTGTTGAGTGAATGATCCACACATCATGCTCACCCGCATGCTTGATCGCGGCATCGATGAGTGTTTTGCGCATCGCCTTTGTGATCGCGCGAATGTGCTGCACATGCTCGTGATTCGATGGTGTCTTACCTGCGATGGTGTTGGCGAGGTCATCGAAGTCCACGGTCACGTCACCATCGTGTCGCTGCTCGCGTATGTAGGTGGATTTTCCTGCGGCTGGTGGCCCGGTGACGATATGCAGCATGGGCACCCCCTGGTGTAGATACGGGTAAACCCCCAGCGGGTAGGCCGGGGGTTGTTTTTTGTAAACCAACCTAGTGTGTATCGAGGGTGTGGTTTACCACCACGTCGATTATAGCATTAGACCGTTCAGTCTATCAAGTGTTTTGCAGTGCATCGCTGATGCTCAATGTGCTGTATGGCTTCTGCTGCGCAATACAGCGAGCGACCTTGCCTGTCTTTCACTCGACTGATGTAGCCGCGGTTCGCCCAATTCCTCAGATCCTCCCTTGTTTTGAGGTGGCCATGCATCTGCAGCACCTGCAGCACAGCGGTTGCGGTGTTGAAAGTCTTGGCGCTTTGTGTCGCCGGTTCCGCTGGTTGAAGCAGGCCGGTGAGTTGCTTGCGCTGCTGTTCGATCTCATCCAGTACATCCTGAATGAAGTCTTGCTGCATGGCGGCTTGGAGGTTGAATTGTAGCCACCTGAGTAGGGGGATGGCTTCGGCGGGGAGTTCTCGGCCTGGGGTGACGCGGTGGGCTAGGTCGCGGATGAGTTCCGCGAGGTTGGTTGCGAGATCGATGCTGATATCGGTGAGGCGGCCACCTGGGGTTCTGGGTCCTGGATGGGGTGGGGTGTGTCCGATCTTTTCTTTTTGGGGTGGGGGGCTGTGTTTTTTGTGCTCCAGTTCTTGGTGGAGGGCGATTGATGTTCGGATGAGCTGGCGGGCTTCCTGCTCATTTAGCTGCATGCGCAGCCTCCTTTAGTATTCGACTGGTTTTGTGACGAGGCGGCACATGATGCGCACGCGGAGGCCTTCCTGCTCCCACCGCTCAAGGATGCCGGCAATTTCTTCCGGATCGACATGCCACGATGCGTAGGTGGGGTCGGTGGTGATAGCGAACCTGTTGCGGTGCATGTACACCCATTCGTTGTAAGGCTCATCGCATCGGTACTGGGGTGCGAATTCGAACTGCATGTGCTTGATCAGGGCGCGCACGTCCTCAAGCGCTTCAAGGTGCTGTTTCACGGTGAGGTGGGTGAGGATCATTCGATTACCTCCAATTCGGTGGACGCTAGGCGGCGGACGATGCGGGTCGGGTATTTCGTGGTCTTAGCGTGTTCCTGTGCCTGCTTGATGGTGTCAAACCACCTGCCATTGGCGGGCACTTCGGTGGTGATCAGGGCAAACAGGTTGGTGTGTTTGTAGAGCTCCCAGCGGTCTGGCTCGTATTGCAGCTCCACCGCATATTCCCAGCGCATGTTGGCGATCTGCTTGGCCATGTCCGGGGCGGTGGCCATGAGCTCAAATGTGGCGTGCCACTCATCGGCAACCCTTTCGGATACCTCTTTCTGGACTAGTGCGTGTCCGTCGCGGCTTGTTATTTGCATGCTATGACTGGGTGGGCAGTCAGCCCACTGCTCCCCAGACTCTTCGAGTTCATAAGGCCCTGGGGTGGCGCCTTTAAGCAACGCTTGGGCTTTATCTGGTGTGATCATTCGTCCATCTCCAGGGTAGTTAGTCGAGTGCCCGGGGCTTCTGCTCGCGGGTGGCGTCGACGAGTTCCGGCTGGTGTACGGTGCGCACCAAGATGGCGGTTGGGTAGGCGCTGGTGGCAGCATGTTCTTCGGCTTCTTCTTTGGTCTTGAACCAGGTGGCGGCATGTGGGCATGCGGTGGTGAGTACGCCCCCGGTGTGCCCCATGCTCTTGTAGTAGGCCCAGCGCCCGGCAACATACACCTGTACCGTGTATTCACGCTGCCCTTCCATGTCTAGGTAGAGGTCGCATACCATTCGGTTGCGCGGGGTTCGTAGGACTTCGAGTGCAGCCTCGTCGAGTCGGTGCTGGTAGTCACTTGGCTTGTCGTTGTCATCTTCGTCGTGCATTGGTACTCGGATATGCCCGGCTTCGTTTAGGTTTACCCAGATCTCTTCCTCGCAGGCGGGCGCAACCGTATTCATGCGCCACCCCAGGGTTTCGAGTACTTGCACAAGGTATTCCTTGGTGATCATGCTGCTTGTTCCTTGTCGTGTTGGCGGTGGCGGGCTTTGAGTATCAGGCTGATGCATTGGTCTTGGCCTGTTGGGATGCTGTGATTCAGGCCATATACATAGTCGTTGGGTTCTTGCACACCGCATGCTGGGCACTGGTAGCGGCCACCAAACAGGGTGAGTTGGCCGGTCATAGTGGCACCCCGTTCACCAGGTGATTGAGGGCTTCGCCGAGGTAGCCGATAGCAAAACCCGAATCGGTGAGCAGCAGGGCGAATAGGTCGATGAGGGTCATTTAGTGCGCTCCTGTTCTTGGTACGGTTCCCATTCAGTGCAGAAGCGAGCTGCGACCGCTTCGCCATCTCGGTAGGTGCGGTTGGGGTGAATGAAGTTCTCTTCGTCGATGCACTCATCGCCGTCTGGCAATACGGATATGAATTTGTCTATGTAGTCCCACTCGACGCGGGCGAACTCGGTTTTCATTTTGGGTGGTGTTCCATCCGCATTCCACGCGCGGGGCAGATCGAAGCGCGGGGTGAGGGTTCCGGGGACGGTTATCATCCCGCATTCGCCGTCGTAGATGACGTCCGCGTAGCCGTGGTGCCGTTTGCTCATGCCAGCAAAAATTGCGAGGCAATCCAGGCCTTTCAGGTAGCCGAAGTCGCACCACATGCCCCGGCACTGGTCGCGTTCTTCTTGGGTCATGTCCGCCAGGGTTTTAGGCAAGGTAGTCACCAACTTCTTCTTCCCAGTCGTCGATTACGGTATCGAGGCTGTCCATCACGCCATCGGCGTAGCCGTCAAGCCCGAAGGGGGCTAGAGCGCGCTCAATCCGGTACTGGACTTCATCGCGGATATTCATTTGGTGTTCTCCTGTTCTTGGGTGGTGATGTGGCGGAAGGCTGGGGCTTGGGCTGCCCAGGCTTGGGCGGTGGCCATGTCTTGGAATTCGGTGCGGTGCCAGATGTGGCCGGATTTGGGGGCTTGGACGATGCCGAGGATGCGTTCACTCATGCTTTGTGCTCCTTGAGGTAGGTCAGGGCGGATTCGAGTAGGTCGATCAGGGCTTGGGTGTCTGCTTCGTTGATGCGGATGCGGGCAAGTCGCGTGGTGGTGTCGCAGGCGGATAGGTGCAGGTGGGTGTTGCCTGCGGTGACTTCGGCGGTGAATAGGTCGCTGTTGAATTCCCATGTGGGGCGGTGTTCTGATTGGTCGCGCCCGAGGGTGATGTCAAGCGGGGATGGGCCTTTGAGCATGCCGCCACGGTGGAGTTGGCGGATGAGTTCGCGTTCGCCTCCGCCGGTTTCGGCGATGTGGTCTGCGAGTTCCATTGCCTGGTCGAATATGGTCATGTGATCTCCTGGATGGTGAGTTGGGCACCTGGTGCGTGTGTGGGGGTTTCGTAGGTTTTTTGGATGTTCCAGTGGGTGATGCGGGCATCGTCTTTGACGATGCCGCCGTATTGGAGTGCGTCCCCGATGGCGCGTTGGATTTTGTCCAGATCGGGCATGACGGCGGGGTGTTGGAAGCGTGGGCGTTTTGGGCGGGGCATCCACACGGTGCCGGTGACCATCACAGGGCAATCCAGTGGCGGGCCGTGGTATTGCTCCCTGCACGCCTGAATCAACGCTGTGCGCCACGCTGGGAGCTTTTTAGAGGATTCGACCATGCGGCCATGCCCCACATGCTTTTTGGAGCCCTGGGGCGCGGGTGTGCCCTCCACAGTGATGATGATCATGGTTTCCCCACCTGCCTGTTGGGGATGAGGCCTTTTCGGTGGAGTTCGCGGATCACTGTGTGGGCATCGGTTCTCGTGAACGCCCATGGTTTACCACGGTCGATGTTGTGGGCGATGCGGTGCGCGAGCTCCACGGTGGTTCGTGGTGGGTGTGTCTTGGCGTATTGCTCTTCGGCGTAGCGCATGGCGTTCCGGCGTGCGTAGAAGCCTCGGAATACGCGCCCGCCCTTCGCTTGCCATTGGGCTTGCTGTGCGAATCGGTCGGTCACCCCGGGTGGGTACACCACCCACCGGCGTTGCGGGTCATCCGGGGCGTGTTGCTTGACGCGCCATTTTTGCGGATCCATGGTTTAGGCTCCTGTGCTTCCGAATCCACCATCGCCGCGCTGGGTGTCTTGGAGGACTTTCACCTCGACGGGGGTCACCGGCGAGGTGGGGATCACCAAAAGCTGCGCTACCCGGTCGCCGGGCTGGATCACCTGACTGCGCGGGGAATTGTTCTGGATGAGGACGATGATTTCTCCGGTGTAGCCGGGGTCGATCACCCCGCCGCGCACGGCGAGGCCTTTGGCTCCGATGCTGGAGCGGTCTTTGATGATCCCGACGTGCCCTTGTGGGATGGCGGCGTGGATACCAGTGGGGATTTTTGTGGTGTGGTGGGGTGGGATGGTGGTGATTTTGCCGGTGTTGTGCAGGTCGTAGGCGGCATCATCCGCGTGGGCTTTGCGGAGAGGGTATCGGTTGGTGATGTAGGGCATGGGGGTCATTTCGTGGCCTTTCGGTTGAATCGGTTGGCTTGGCGCAGCGCGGATTGGAAATTCGTGTGTGTGTGCGGCGTCGAGGTGTTTGGGTGTGCGAGCACCCAGCGGTCGCCGATTTTGCGGATGATGGGCACACCGTCCCTGGTGGCTTTGAGCATGAGGGTGCCGGTTGTGGTCATGTGGTTCCTTTCGTGTGCTTGTGCGAGTTGCATGGCGATGCGGGGATTGGCGACGGGTTGGGGTGCGCGTCCTGGGAGTGCGAGGTGCCAGCACCCGACTTTGCGGATCAGGGTGCGCCCCGTGTCATCCGCCGCGAAACGCATGTCGGCGAGTTCGGTGTTGTGGTGTTGGGCTTTGATGTGGTTGATGATGAGCATTGGTGGTGCCCTCTAGTGGTGTGGTTGTTGAAATGGCGATCAGTTCGCATTGATGACCGATGCCGCTATGTTGGCGAATGCCACATTGCGGAGCATTACCGGTTCGGGTCTGGGGCGCTAGCCCCAGTTACAGAAGGGCGTGGGTTACTGAAAAGTAAGGCACGCCCTTCGTGGTTCACTTACTGTTACTTACTGTCTTTATGGTGCATGGGTGCACCATTGAATGGTGCATGGGTGCACCATTGAATGATGCGTGGGTGCACCATTCAAAAATGGGCAAATGGTGCATGGGTGCATCATTCGCCCTGGGGTTTAGACGGGACATTTAGCGCCCACACGACGGGGCGTCGGCCACCTCCACGCCGCGCCACAAGCGACTGATCCCCACGCACAATCAGCCCAGAATCGCGTAGCTTTTTGATGCTCCTTTGCACGGTGCTGCGGTTCATTCCGAGACGATCCGCCATGAACACGGTTGAAGGCCATGCTTGCTGAGTCCCGCTGTGGTCGCGGGCTTTGTCAGCGAGGAAATACAGCACAGCCCGTTCCGTGGGCGAAATATCGTCCACTTCGTCACTCACCCACGCCACAGCGCGGATACTCAAACACTCACCTCCTTACAGTGCGTTGTCTTGGAACAGGGTTCCGATGGCTGCGATTGCCTGCTGTGGGCACACACCATTGCCAATCGCCTTGAGTTGTTGCGCCCTGGTGAGTCCAATCTTTGGCGATGTGACCCACCCCTCGGGTAGCCCCATCATCCACTCAGCAAACGCCACGTTTAGGTGGGGTTTGCCCTTCCGATTTGGAACTGTTGGTGGTGGAGCGGGGCGGGTAGCCTCCTCCCATCGGCGAACAGCAGCCTCGTAGACTCCATAGGTTGATGCTGTGGTTTCGTGAACAATGTCCTCACGGAGGTTGCCCATGAACCTGCGTTTAGGCGAATTGAGGTCGCCACGATGCAGTTGCTTCTTCCTGGCCTCGCCCTCCCTTACGGGAAGGCTGTCCATCGTGTTTGGCGTTGGGAGCAGGGTCACGATGGTGCCCAGGTGAGTGGACTTCTCGATAGGCCTCCCGCTAGTGCGTGGCCTACCCATCACTCCATCACTCGCTTTCGGTGTAGGAAGGCACTTTGTACCCAGTTCCACAGCCACATCGGTGAGGTGTACTTGGTGGCCACCGGCGCGCAGAATATCGGGGTGCTGTGCACCACCTCCCCCACCATCACGCGCATTCGGTGTCGGGAGGTAACGCTGCCCCTGTGGGAAGTGAATGCTGACGGCTGAGAGCCCAGGAGTGTCACGGCGAAATTCGCCTGGGCTATCAGTTCGTTTCCATTCGGCTGCTACCGATGTTGGTAACATCTTGGCGTGTTCCGAGGAGGAATATCCGGGCGCGGTGATGGCATCCTCCGATGTCGGAGACTCGTAGAGTTGTCCACCGCGTGTCGTACCCGATTTCGGCCAGGTCGCCACATACGCGACCGAGTGCCCGAAGAGATCGTGCCCCCCTGTCTCCCACCTGTCCGAATCCGGGTTCCATGTCGCTATCGCTTGTGGCTGCTGCACTTAATGCTCCTTGTACATTTTCCCAGATCACATACCGTGGCCGGAGTTGGTCTATGGCTTGGCGCATGTTTACCCAGAGGTTTGATCGGGTTCCCTCGGTCATACCTGCTCGCTTACCGGCTGCAGAAAGATCCTGGCAGGGTGAGCCGCCAATGATGATGTCTACGGGTTCCACCTTTGACCAGTCGATTTTGGTGACGTCTCCAAGGTTTGGCACGTCTGGCCAGTGGTGCGCGAGGATTTTTGATGGAGCCTCATCGAATTCCACGAACCACGCTGGGGTGGCACCGAAAACGTGCTCCACAGCGAGGTCGAGTCCGCCATAGCCAGAGAACAGGCTCCCCACTTTGAGATCAGAATGGTGGTTCTTCATTTTGGTCTTGTCCGAAGCCTCCGCGCCCCCCGCTGGTGTTGTTTTGGGGCTGTTGTTGCCAGGGCGTCTGCCCCTGCTGCTGTTGTTGGCGGTGGGGCTGCAACCACACGTCAAAAACGGACATGTCCACCGATAGGCGTGTTTCACCAGATTTGTTTTCGTAGGTGCGTGTGGTGAGCTTGCCTTGCACAAGCACACGCATGCCCTTGTGCAGCACATTTGCGAGCTGTTCGGCCTGATCACCCCACACCGTCGCGTTGAAAAACAAATTGTTGCTGTTCTCCCATTCGCCCATATCGTTTTTGCGGGAGTCATTCACAGCCACGCGCATGTTCAGCACGGCCTTGCCGGTTTGGGAGTAGCGCAGCTCGGGTTCCGCCACGAGATTGCCGGCATAAGTTTGCACAGGATTCATTACTGATCACCCAAGGCCTTCCAGCGGTTGTTCGCTGCTTCGGAAACTTCATTGGGCACATCGTCATCAAAGGCCTTTTTCGCAGCGGTAGAAACAGCCTTGAGTTCGGCGCGGTCTTTCGCATCTTCGATCTTCTGCAAAAAGCCCTGCACAACCGACTGGTCAATCACCGGCTCCTCTTGCTTCTGCCCAAGTGCAGCACGCACCCCATCCAGGCCACCTTGTTTTGGTGCAGCGTCCAGGCGGGTTGCGGTGGCCTTCACTGGCTCCGGGCGCTCAAATGCGGTTGGCTCCTGCTCGGAATACAAGCCCATGAGTGCGCCGGGGGCGATGATGCGAGCAAGCTCGGCCTGGCATTTCGCCCTAAGCATTTCGATGCCATTGGTTTTGTAGCGTCCGTTTGTGGCATATCCGGCGGCTTCTGCGCGCTTCATGTCCCAGGTCACTGTCTCAACTTTGTTCGATCCGGGGCGCGTACCGCACCAGGTCACCCTGGGTTTGCCGTCCTCACCCTGGGTTGCTTCTTGTTCCCACACGCGGCATCCAACGTTTTCCGCCACGGCGATCATGGCGCGCGCATACATCCCGGTCTTGCCTTTGATCACGAAAAAGGCCTCTAGCGCCCCGTCTGGGTCAAAACCCAGCGCGGTGCCACGAATAATGGCGGCTGCTGCATCGGCAGGCTTGCCACGGTAAATGTCCGGGCAATTCCCGGTCTGCGTGATGAAGTCAGCGTAGTCCATCGCCATTGCTTTGAGCTCGGCGTGTTGGCGGAGCTTTTCTACGCCCTTCTGCATCAGCGTTTGGCCGGTGTTCGCCACGGCTGGGGCTGGTGGAAGGTTGTTGGTGGTGGTGTCGAGTTCTTGGCTCATGGTGGTTCTCCTTATTGGTAGAAGCGGGTTGTTGGTGCGCCGGTGGCGGCTTGGTACAGGTCGGGGTGTTTTGCCTTGAATTTCTTCGCGTCGAATTTCGGGGTCAAAACATCATTGGTTTTCAGCAGATGCCTGTACTCTTCGGGCACGTTGGATTGGGAGAAACGCCCCGCCTGCTTGGACACGAGCGTTTTGCCGTCCCAGGTCAAGGCCTTGAGGTCACCCATGCTGCCCACAAGATCAGCCTGTGCTTGATCCAGATCGGCCTTGGCTTGCTCAAATGTGGCCTTGGCTGCGAAATAGTGGGTGGCTAGTTCCGCCTGGGCTTCGGTTTTGCCTTCGCCCACGCTGCCCTGTGCTGCCAGCAAGGCGTCGATAACGTCTTGTGATGGTGCTGGTGGCTCCGCGTCCCCAAGAGACTTGTAGAACACATCGATCTCATGCACGATGGCGTCCCACAAATCGGCGTCCCACGCTGCCTCATAGTGGCGGGGCGATAACGGCTTGTCGTAGCCCACGAGGGCGACCACATGCGCCTGGTGTATGCCGGAGATGCCTTGCTGGGCGAGCACCTGCGCTGCAACCACCGGGGGCAGGTCATTCGGCGAGTATTCGCTTTGTTGTGCGCCCCAGGTGGCGTTGCTTGAGCTGGCTTTGCATTCGATGATGGCAAATGCCCGGCCACGCACCGCGCGCCGATCCAGCGTCACCAGATTGGGGAACGGCAGCGTTTCATCTTTGTAGGCAATTTCCGTGCTGTTGGTTCGCCACCCTGGGTTTTTGCGTTTCCAAGAATTGACGAGTCCATCTTCAATATCGTGGCCAAAATCCAGGTGATCACCTTCCAGGTGCGCGGGTTCCGCAAGCCCGGACATGACCGTCCAAAGCTCACCCCGTGTTTGGTGTGGCGATAGGCCAAGGATGATGGGCACCTTGGAGGCGGTGATAAGTTGTTGCCATTCTGGTGTGCCCGGCTTGGGCGGGTTTTTGACAATGGTGCTCATGGTTGGCTCCTGTTGAGTTTTTTGATGAGGTTTTTGCGGCGGGTGGTGCCTGGCTTGGCTATGTCATCCAGGTGCTGCACTGGGTTGCGGGTCAATTCGGTATCGGGGTGGCGCATCACCCCGACCTCTAGCGGCTCTGCTTCTTCTCCCCACTGGTGCCCACATGAGGGGCACTCCCACACCTCCCCAAGATCTGTGAGGTTGATGCAGCACGCGCTGCAATACGGGAATTGGAAAATGATCCTGGGTGGCTCCTTCAAGCGCAGGAAACGGCTATGCAGGGTCACGGTGATCCCCTAAGCCTTGGGCGCGCCACCACCCCGCGCCACGCCCTTCAATCATTGAGGGGCACCCGCTTCAAGCGCGCCACTTCTTTGATGGCGATCTCGTGCAGGTTAGCGACCGCGTTTCGCAGTGGCACGGTGAGCAACGGCGACTCCAAAAGCTCCATAGTCTCGCCCCGGATGTAATCCGCGACCCGCAGTTGATTGACCTGGAGCCGGTAGCTTTCCGGTATGCGATTCGGCTTCACCGTAGCTTTGCGTTCCACGTTTTGAGCAGCCCTGCTGATAGTGGTCAGATCACGGTGCATGCCAGCGGTAAGCGGCAGCTTTCGGAGTTTCGCTACGTCCTTTTGAATGTTGTTGGCGATTGTGGAGATGTGGCCTTGAATGAGTTTGTTGCTCATGCCACCCACCACACGGCTAGAACATTGCTTAAGGTTGCGCCGATGACGATGCCCAGCATGAGCATCACAAAGGCGGTGAGGGCGATGAAATGGCGCTGGTCATCAACAATTTTTTGTACGACTTCGCCGGGGACGGCGCGGTCATGGGGGGTTCTTGTTTGCAT
Organism: Corynebacterium pseudopelargi; assembly: GCF_003814005.1. Classification (NCBI taxonomy): domain Bacteria; kingdom Bacillati; phylum Actinomycetota; class Actinomycetes; order Mycobacteriales; family Corynebacteriaceae; genus Corynebacterium; species Corynebacterium pseudopelargi. The sequence continues at coordinate 610,058 of NZ_CP033898.1, forward strand.
GTTGGTTCCTTAGTAGATGTGCTTATCGACGGTGGTTTTCTTGAAGCGGACGCGATCGCCTACGCGGATCACACCAAAATCTTTTTGAAACGCGGTGTCAGTTTGGGCTTTCCAGTAGATCGTGGAGCGCGGGATATTCAGCATCCTGGCTACTTGCACGGCGCTATAGGTCGCCGGTTCTGATAGGGTTTGCATAAGTGCTCCTATGGAGTGATTGGCCTCGCGCACATGCCTGCAAGCAGCGCGGGGCTTTTCCGTTTTGGGGTGGGGGTTGAGGGCAGCAACACCCTCACAGCGAAGGGAATGGGCTGGTCATGGGGTGCGCTTAGCGTCGAAAGGGGAAAAGCCCGCATAACCCTCAACCCCTGGTGGCGCGCCGGGGACTCGCACCCCGGGGAGTAGCTATTTCGATCCAGTGTTTTACGTCGCCTCGTGGTTCCCTCCCACCGAAGTGGGGTGCCTGCCTGTCGGCTTGCCGTTGGGGGTCATGGCGCATCTACACACCAGCGCTCGCCCCGGCCAATATCTTCTGCGGCGACAATTCACTATCAAGTTTTCAAACAACATTTCGCACAACCAATCAGGTTGGGCTTTGCGCCTGCGGTGGGAATCGAACCCACCCAAAACCATTCAGGCCATTTACCAGTGCGTTTTCGTCACGGTGATTCTTCAATCTCCGAATCACGCAACTTGATAAGCGCACCTTTCAGATCAACCGCGCCGATAGCTACACCAGCCAGCAGCCGCACCAAATCATCGCGGTCATCTTCCGCATAAGCAGCACGCCGATGCGCACGCACCCAAAGAGCGAGCACCAGCAGATTCGACACCACCAGCAGGAAAACAAGCGTTGCCATCACACCAGCCCCCAGATCTTCAGTTGGCGGTTCACAGCAGCAGCACCAGCAGGGGTGAGCTTCAAAGTTCGGCGCGGCTCACCATTCACGCGAGGGGCGTCATGGTGCGTTACTAATTGGAAATAGTTCTTTTTATCGGCATACGCGCGGTACTGGTACTCGTGGATTTTGGCGCGCTTTTTGTTTGACCAGCGCTCAAATGTGCGCGCGTAGATCCACTTGCGCTTCATCAGCACCTCACGCAGTGCTTTTTCACTCACCCCGGCGCGATTAGCGAAATCCCGGAAGGTCATCAGGTCGCTATCGGCCACAAAAGCGTCGTGGTATTCAACCTTTGGCGCGTTGGCCACGGCCTCCTGCTCCAACACCCGGCGCTTCTCGCGCTCGTCTTTGAGGGCGGTAAGGGCTTGGATCATCGAATCGGGATCATTCAGCCACTCATCTAGCGCTTGGTCGGTGGCATAGGTGCCATGCTTGCGGATAGTGGGCAAGACTTCCTCAAATACCATCCGCTCGAATTCCTGTGCGGTTTCCAGGTCACTGCCCACAATGAGGCGGTATAGGTCTGGCTCGGTGATCGTGCGGACGTTTTGAGTCCGTCCTAGCCTGTCTTGGATGGGGTCGTGATTCGCGACCCCACGGCAGTGGCGCGATACGGCATCGGCGGGGTTCTTATACCCGAGGGCGACGGCCACATCCTTGGCTACCCAGCGGGGGTTATGGGGATCATCCGCGATCACGCGGACGCCGTGCCCTTTAAAGTCGAATTTTTGCAAGTCCATTGTTATGCTTTCTGTACGTTTTGTTTTTGCCCCTGTTCCAGCAGGGGCTTTTCTCATGCTGTTGGTCGGTATCCTCATTCCCGTGGGCTACTTGCCCAGGAAAGGAGGTGAGGAAAATGTTTGGACAAGATGAAACAATCAGCCAGAGCTGCCAGCAGGCTTCCGAAGCGCACAAGATTGGTTTGAGCAATCTTGATGGTTGCGATGAGGCAAAAGCATTCGCGTTGGCCGCGTCTGAAGCTTGGAAGCACGCTGCGCTATTTGTGAGTGAATCCAACGTCGACCGATCACTAGCCACAGTGGTTGCCGAGCTTGGATTCGCTACCGAGCGCGCTATTGCATCACTGGAGCGTCGTCTGGGAACGGTTGAATCACAGTCTCAGTAGGCAGCGCAGGGAGGCCGTTCCGCTGTGCAAATTCCTTCTGCGCGATAGTGGAACGGTGCGCCCTGGCAAGCTTGTTTACCGTGTTCAAGGCGGTAATCAAGAACTCAAGATCGTGAATAGCGACCGAGACTTCCTTTTTGCTGTCTGGCTCCGCGATCACGATTGAATCCGAGCCTGTTCGGACGCAAATACTGTCGGTTCCGGTGAAAAGATGCATGATTTTTCTCCTTATGCTGCGTAGCTGGTTGGTAGTGGGTCGATGGTTTGCAGGCCGAGTTTCTTGCGGATGAAGTCGATCCCACTGGGTTGGACGTAGGTGGTGTAGCTCGTGCCCTGCGTTCCGTCCTTGCGCTCGTAGTTGTGCGGTAGCACCTCAAAATGATGCATGTACTGCGAGTATGGCGTGTTACGCATCGCGCCCTTGGTGATGAGCACCCCGCGGTTGCGGAGCTCTCGGAATAGCCAGTTCTGGCCTTTGCCGAGCATCTTCGCCACCGCGCCTACGCTGTATTTGCCGGAGGCGTCGAGGAATGTGTCGTAGGCTTCAGCCTTCGGTTCTAGCTCCTTGTTTTTCGCTTCCAGGGCGAGGCGTTCTTCTTCGGCGTTGAGCGCGATCTGGAGAATCTCTGCGCGGGTGAGTGTCGCCGGGTCGAACGGTGATGCCTTGGCGCGCTTCTCGCACTCGATGAAATACTGGCGGGCTTGCTTACCTTTGTCGGTGCGCTGGATCATGGAGATTTCTTTCGCCATATCCAATGAGATGACGTGGTTTAGGGCTTCACGCTGTCGACCGAGGGAGTCTTGTACCCGGTCATTTTTGACCGCGTAGTCTTTGACCTCTTCAAAGCCGTAAGCGACCATGCGTGGGAACCAATGCCGATACTCGGCGCCCACTTCGAGGAAAGCGTGGAGGTCGCGCCCCATCACCGCTTGCACGCCGTTATCATGGTGTTGAATCGGAATCAGATTGTTCATGATGTATGCTCTTTCATAGGTTTCTTTGGTTTTGCCCCTGTTCCAGCAGGGGCTTTTCTCATGCTGTTGGTCGGTATCCTTATTCCCGTGGGCAGCTGGCCCCGGGAAGGAGGTGATTACCATGGATAAGCTTGTTTATGCTGGTCAGAGTTTCTTGCTCGACTCTTTCGACAACGATGAGGTTCTCGATTCTCTGCGCGCCGGGGTGCTGCCCGGTGTCGTGGAGCTGACCACCGAGAGCGGAAACCGGATTCTGGTGAATCTTTCTGAAGGGGTTCCGTTCTCCATCGAGTTCGGCTAGTCGAGTAGCACTGCGGCCGTTTTGAGCGCTTCGATGAGCTTCGGGAGGTGCCACTCATGGACTACAAGCATGTCGTCCTGACTGCTTTCCTCCCGGAGCGTCACCCACTGGCCGTCGCGCGGCGCTTCGATAACGATCTTGTCAACTCTCATCGAGAGCAGTTTCTGTTCATCGCAAGTCATTGGGATTCTCCTTAGGCGGCTTGGGCTTGGCCTTCGAGGATCATGGTGTCCAGGGGGCGGTTGGTGATTCGCTTGAGGATCATGAGTGTGGGGATTGTGGGGACGCTTTTGCCGTCGCGGTAGTTTCGGACGGTGGTGCCGGTTTTGTTGAGGAATTTCCATCCGAGTTCATCGATGGAGCGGCATCCGGTGCGGTCCATCGCTTCCCTGATTACGGCGGGGTCTAGGCGCATCGTGTTCACCTCCTTGGTGTGCGGTTCTTCGCTTGCCTGTGCTTATTTAAGCATACATTAGCGAGATATTGCAAACTTTTGTGCAAACTTTCTTGTTTTTGCAGGTCAAGAGTGTGCGAAAAGTTGCCCAGTCATGCCGTGTCGGGTAAGATCATGGGCATGGAACATGCTCAATGGATGCAGCAAATAACCGAGGATTCCGTACGGTCTGCTGCGAAAAAGATCGACGTAGCGCCACGCACCCTCGCGACTCAATTGGAAAAGGGGCGTATATCCCCGGAGAACGTCATCGCGATCGCCGTGGCCTACGACCACCACCCCGTCGGCGCACTCGTGGACACCGGATACCTCGACGCCAAATGGGCCGAGCAGGTAGACCCAGCCCGCGCCCTTCGCTCCGTCACCGAAAAACAACTCGCCGACGAAGTGCTACGCCGAATGGAACTCGGAGTCGAACACGGCGGAGCACTCGACACCCCCGTCGACGAGCTAGCGTCCCGTCGAACAAACGGGGGCACCCGCTCGGAGGTCCCCTCTTACGATGGCACCGTCCGCGAATGGGATGACACCACACTCCACGCAGCGGACAGTAGCCCAGACGAGCAAGCCGAGCGCGAAAGACGAGGTGAAAACCTATTTGATTAACAGGCTCATCACCCAAGCCGAGCACAACGGCATCACCGTGGCCTGGCACAAAGGCGGACCCAAGGCCGCCTGGATGCCAGCCACCAACACGATCAGCATCCGCGAAGGCATGGACGATGCCCAAACCTTGTGTGCTTTCGCACACGAAATGGGCCATTTCCATCATGGAGACACCCACGGCACCGATACCATCCAAGAGGCCCGCGCAGACCGATTCGCCGCACGCCTGCTCATTGACCCCCGCGAATACGCTCGGTGCGAGCAGGAATACGGGGCGCACCCGGCGCTCCTGGGCCGCGAATTGGGCGTGACAGCACACCTCGTCCTCGTATTCCAATCCCTCCCCATCAACGCATAGGAGATACCATGACAGACCAACAGAACCCATACGGCCAGCAGCCCACCGAGCAATACCCAGCCCAACCCACGCAGCAGCCCCAGCCAGAGAAAAAGAGCAGCAAAAAGAAGAAAATCATCATCGGCGGCATCGCAGCCGTGATCCTGCTCGGACTCGCAGCGCAATGCGGCTCCAACACCGACACCACCAACACTGGCGCGTCGGAATCCGCCACAGCCACCACCACGACAACAGCGACCCAGGAGGAGACCGAGACCACCACCGTCGAGGAAACCACCATGGCACAGGACGCCCCAGCCCCTGCAGCCGAAGGCGAGGTGACCCGCGAGCAGAAAAACGCCAAACAAAAAGCAGAAATGTACTTGAAAACGATGCCGTTTTCCAAGGATGGCCTAGCAAAGCAGCTCGAATTCGACGGCTACCCAGCTGACGCCGTGGCCTACGCAGTCGAAAATGTGGATGCCGACTGGAATGAGCAAGCCGTGAAGAAGGCCGAGCAGTACAACGACACGTTGCCGATGAGCAATGACGAGCTGATCAATCAGCTCACCTTCGACGGCTTCACCCCAGAGCAAGCCCAGTACGGCGTCGAGCACATGAAATAGTCATTTGACAGCAAAAGCCCCGCGCCGGGGCTCACCACAATCTCAGCGCGGGGCACTTTTCTAGCCACCAAAAGCAGCCAGCACCAGTGAGGATACCACGATGGCGATTCAAAAACGTACCACCAAAGCCGGGAAAACCCGCTGGGTAGCACGGTACAGGGACGCGGCAGGCAAAGAGCACTCACGCAGCTTCGACACCCAACGCGAAGCGAAAGCCCATGTGCAGGAGCAAGAGCGCGCCCTACGTCGGGGCGAATGGGTCGATCCCCGCGATACTACGGTGACGCTGGGGGTGTTGTTGGATCAGTGGGTGGCGCGGGCTCAGAAGCCGAATACGCGGGCGTCACGGCGACGATCCGCCGATAACGCCCACCCACTACTCAATGTTCCGGTGGTGAAGGTGCGCCGGTCAATGGTGCAAGAACTTGCCACGACGCTTACTACGGGGAGGCCTTGGGCGGGCGGTGCGCCGTTGTCTGGTTCGACTGCCAGTATGGTGATTGCTGCGGTTCGGGGTGTGCTGCAAACAGCGGTGATTGATGGGCTGATTTCCAAGAACCCGGCTGAGGGTGTTCGGGTGCCCACCCGGCGCGGTGGTGCGTTATCGCGGGCGGATATCCCTAGCGTTGCAGAGGTGCAGCGCAATGTGGAGGTGCTGCGCGCGGATCACCCCGGGGTGGCGCTTGGGGTTGAGTTGGCGGCGTTTTGTGGGCTTCGCGTGGGTGAGGTCGCTGGCTTGCAGGTGGGTGATGTTGATTTTCTTCGACGCGAGCTGCACATTGAGCGCCAATATTCTTCGGCGCTGGGCGGCTATGCGGGGCTGAAAACCTCGGGATCGCGCCGGGTAGTGCCGGTCGCTGAGTGGCTAATCTTCGCATTGTCTGAGTGGTGTGGTGGCGCGGATCGTGGTGATTCGGTGCTTGCTCCTGGTGGGCGGGTGTTGTCTGCTGAGTGGCTGGCGAGGCAGCACAGGGAGGTGCTCACGGCGGCGGGGATCATGGCGCCGCGTTTCCATGCCTACCGGCACTTTTTTGCGAGCAGCTTGCTGGCTGATGGGGTGCCGGTGCCGGTGGTGGCGCGCCTGATGGGGCACGGCAATATCACGATGGTGATGCAGACCTATGCGCACTTCTTGCCGGATCAGCAGGATTCGTTGCGGGTGGCGATTGATGGGTTTGCGGGATCTGTGCGGGATCAGGACGAACGGGGCGCGGGGTTTGGTGCCGGGTAGCTGGGGTTTTTGGTTGGGGGTGGCGCTTCACTCTTAATTTTTGCGAAAAGTTAGGAGGGTGGAAGACTGCTAGTAGCAAATTAAACTTCCAACCCAACCCACACGAAGGAAACCTAAAGTTTATGACAGCAACCGCTGACACTATCCACCTCGCGGAGATCGCCGCGAAAGCCGCCGACGAGAAACTCGCCACCAATATCGCCGTGCTTGACGTCTCTGACGTGATGGCAATTAGCGAGGTATTCCTGCTGGCCTCGGCAGACAATGAGCGCCAGGTGCGCGCCATCGTTGAAGAAATTGAAGACGCCCTCACCGAAGCCGGCGAAGAACCAAAGCGCCGCGAAGGCAACCGCGAGAATCGCTGGGTGCTGCTCGATTACGGCATGTTAGTCATCCACGTGCAGCGCAATACCGAGCGCGACTTCTACGGCCTTGACCGCCTCTACCGCGACTGCCCACTGATCGAGGTCGAAGGCATTGAGCTGCCACAGCGTCCCGAGATGGACGAAGTTGATACCCGCACCGTGGAATCCTTAGACGATATTCCGCTGGCAGCGCAGCCAGAAGAGGAGTTCTAGGCGCCGATGTCTCGACGTCTTTTACTGTTGCGGCACGGCCAAACTGAATTTAACGCCACCCGCCGCATGCAGGGACACCTCGATACCGAGCTTTCGCACACGGGTTGGCAGCAGGCCCAAGCCGCAGCAGAGATGCTCAGCGGCCAGCCGATTATCAAGATCGTCGCCTCCGATTTGCGGCGGGCAAAAGATACCGCCCAAGTCATCGCTGATCGCCTAGAGCTTCCCGTGAGCCTCGATCCACGCCTGCGCGAAACCGATCTTGGCGATTGGCAAGGCAAAACCCACGAGGAAGTAGACCAGGCCTTGCCAGGGGCGCGTGCTCGCTGGCGTTTCGACGCCACCTGGGCCCCACCGAATGCTGAAACTCGCCAAGAAGTAGCCGCCCGAGCCTTCACGGTGGTTGAAGATCTTCTGCAACAAGAAGAACAATGGGAGGGCAACACGGTGCTCCTCGTTGCCCACGGTGGCACGATCTCCGCACTGACCTCCGCGCTGCTCGGCTTCGCAGATTCCAAGCACCCGCTATTTTCGAACCTCGGCAACACCCGGCTCGCGCAGATCGTTGGTCGTGATGTGCCAGAAGGCTACCCCGTACACGGCAATAAGGCCGTGCAGTGGTACGTCGAAGGCTGGAATATTGACCAAGTGCTCTAGCACGCCGGGTTTGGTGGGCCGGGTTTGGTGGGCTGGGTCTTTGGGCGCCGCCGGTTCGGTGTGCCGGTTCGGTGTGCCGGGTTCGGTGTGCCGGGTTTGGTGGGCCGGGTTTGGTGGGCCGGGCTTTGGGCGCCGGGTTTGGTGGGCTGGGTTTAAGTCCTAGCCTTCCCGCTGCGCGCTAGCCTTCCCGCTGCACGCTAGCCTTCCCGCTGCACGCTAGGGTTGCAGATATAACCCCTTTTCCCGCGGTGTGCCTCTTGCGCATGAGTGTTCCGCGGCCGATTGCATGACTTGTTAAGAAAAGAACTTCAACCATGGCTGTTCGCATTGTCACCGACTCATCTTCCGGGTTGCCGGTTGATCTTGCCCAAGAATTGGGCATCACGGTGGTGGATTTGCATGTGATGCAATCGAGCGGGGAGCAAAGTACTGCCGGTTTAAGTGCGCTCGAATTGACAGCGGCCTATGCGCGCCAGCTCGAACGCGGCGGCGATGCGGGTGTTGTTGCCTTGCACCTTTCTAAAGAGCTTTCCTCTACTTGGTCTGCTGCCACCCAGGCCGCAGCTATTTTTGATGGTTTGGTGCATGTGGTCGATACCCAAACCATCGGTATGGCTGTGGGTGCTGCAGCGATGGCTGCTGCAAAAGTCGCTGCTGAGGGGGCTGATGTTCATACCTGTGCTGAGGTTGCCCGCGATGTGCTGGGTCGCAGCGAGACGTGGCTGTATTTGCATCGTTTAGATGCCATTAAGAAGTCCGGTCGTATTTCGGCTGCTACTGCCGTTGTTTCTTCGGCGCTGGCCACGAAGCCTTTGATGCGTGTTGAGCACGGTCGCCTTGAATTGGCGTTCAAAACGCGAACCCAGTCGAAGGCCTTTGCGCGCCTGGTGGAGGCGATTCGGCAACGAGCTGCTTCGGCACCGGTTTTTGTGATGATTCAGCACTTCGATGCCGCGAACGAGGCGGCGGAGCTGCAGCGTCAGATGGAGCGTCAGCTTGCTTCAGGTTCGAGTTTTCTTAGCTGTCCGCTCGAACCTACGGCGGCGGTGCACGCAGGCCCTGGTGCGATTGGTGTGTCTGTTGTGTACCAACGTGACTAGGTTATCCACAGCGTTGTCGTTAGGCATCGCGTTATCCACAGCCTGATGGCGTCCTTGTTTGCCGGGCCGGCGTGGTGCTCTTAGCCTCGCGGGCATGGGGAGGGCTACACAAAGACTGGACGAGCTGCTGCGCACCACCGAGGAAAGCGAGCGGCTCAAAGTGCAATACCCAAAGCCGCGGCTGGGTATAGGCAAGAAGCAGGCCATCGTGCTTGCCGTTGTGCTGGCTGCGGTAATCCTTTTGCTGTTTCGCCCGCAGAGTCAGCCACTGATGCAAGAAGCCGCGCTGGATACCCGCCCGCATCCCGAGGCCTCGAGTACGCAGCCTTCGAGCGAGCCGGTGGTTGTTGCGGTGGTCGGCGCTGTGGAGCAGCCGGGCCTTTTCACCCTTGCGCCTGGCTCCCGGGTCGCTGATGCTTTAGCAAAGGCCAAGCCGCAGCCCGATGCGGAATTGGCAGGGGTGAATTTGGCTGAAAAGCTTGTCGACGGCCAACAAATCACCCTTCCACGCATCGGGGAGGCAATCATGGCGCCCCAAAGCCCTGGTGTGGCAGCAGATGCTGGTGGAAAAATCTCGCTGAACCACGCAAGCCTTGAGCAGCTCACCTCTCTTTCGGGGGTCGGAGAAAAGACTGCGGCGGCCATCATTGAATACCGCGAGAGCAATGGTGGTTTCCAAAGCGTGGAGCAGCTCAAAGAGGTCAAGGGGATCGGTCCTGCAAAATATGCGGCCATAGCCGAAGACGTTGCGTTATGAGTGATCTTCGCCTAGTACCTGCGGCACTGAGCCTTTGGTGTGTTGCAGTGGTGGTGACTTGGAGCAGGTCGCTGGCGTTGGGGCTGGGCTTCGCTTTGTGTCTCGCGGTGGCACTGGCGTTGTGGCATAAGCCCCAAGCAATCGCCGTGGGTGCAGCGGCAATCGCGGGTGCGCTTCGCACTTGGCACAGTGTGCGTGCGGCGGATCGCTTCGATTTTTCCAAACCGCTGCGCGCTGAAGTCTCCAGCATGCCCCACAGCACGGAACATGGGTGGTTCTTTCGCGCGAAAGTGGCGGGGTTTCCTGGTGAACTGCCCGTGATCACCACTGAGGCACCAAAGATCCAGCAATTCGACTTGCTGATCCTTCAAGGCAAAGCAAGCCCCAGCGGAGGGCTCGGCAGAACCCTGTATGTGGCAGAGGATATCCACTACCTCGGTGCACAAGGTGGGCTTCAGCATCTTTCCTTGGTGATCAAGCTGCGCTTTCAGGCACTTGTGCAGCAGCACTCCAATGGCGAGGCCATCGGCTTATTGCCGGCGATGATCCTTGGCGATGCCTCCTTGCAAGACACAGAGGCCAAACAACGCTACGCCGCCACTGGGCTTGCGCACTTAAGTGCGGTCAGCGGAGGCAACGTGGCCATGCTCACCACCGCGGTACTAGCCATTGCCACGCTGCTCGGTGCCAGCAGAGCGCTCGCATTGACAGCGGCACTGTTGAGCCTGGGCGCTTTTGTGTTCATCGTCGGCCCGGAGCCTTCGGTGCTGCGCGCTGGAGTGATGGGATCGCTCGCCCTTGTGGCCATGATGGCGCAGACGCGCGCTCCGCCGATTCATGGGTTGAGCATCGCAATACTGGTGTTATTGCTGTATGAGCCCTCTTTGGCCACGTCCTTTGGCATGAGCCTTTCCAGCTTTGCCACCGCGGGCATCATTGCCGCCTATCCGCTGATTTACCGCAGCATTGCAACGCCCTATTGGCCGGATGTGCTCAGCCGCATGGTGGCGGTGGCGCTTGCTGCCGAGCTTGCCACCTTGCCGCTGGTGGTGGCGATGTCTCAGCGGGTGTCCTTGGTGGCGGTGCCGGCCAATGTGCTGGTGGCGCCGGTGGTGCCGATCATTACTGTGGCTGGGTTATGTGCTGTGCTGTTAGAACCCACCGTGGTAGGTGCTGTGGTGATTCGCGCGATCACTCCCTTGGCCAATTGGATTGCCAGGGTTGCTTACTATGGCTACAGCCTGCCCTTTGCGCGTGTGAACGTCCAAAGTGATCCGCTCACGCTGGCCTGGATGGTGCTGGCGGTGGCCTGGATTCTTTTTGCCCTAGCTTCTCGACGCCCAACCGTGATCATCCTCGTGTCCCTCAGCGTCGGATGCGTGCTCATGTTGCTGGCCTAGGTGTGGCACCATTAGTGCCGTGAGCCAAGCAATTGCCCCCGTCCATCTCGTCCTCGGTGATGATGAATTCTTGCGCGAGCGCGCCCGCATCGCCATTACGAGCAGCATTGCCGAACACTCCGAGGCAACTGTCAGCCGAGTACGCGCCGGCGAAATCACACAATCTGAGCTCTTAGAGCTGCTCAGCCCCTCACTTTTTGCTGAGCAACGCGTCATTGTGATCGAACACCTTGAAGATGCGGGCAAGGAACCAGCGCAGCTCGTGCTCGAAGCTGCAAGCAACCCCATCGACGGGATGTACCTGATCATTTGCCACGCCGGTGGCGGACGCCAAAAGGCCATGGTGCCGAAGCTGAAAAAGCTTGCGCAAGTCCATGAGGTGGCCAAACTCAAACCCAACGAGCGCCCCGCATGGGTCACAGCGGAGTTTAGAAACCACGGCGTAAACCCCACCCCTGATGTAATCCATGCGCTTCTCGACGGCGTGGGGTCTGATCTGCGCGAGCTTGCTTCAGCCGTGTCTCAACTCGTTTCAGATAACCCTGATGGTGTGGACGCATCGACAGTGCGAGCGTTTTATAACGGCATTGCCGAAGTTTCGGGCTTTGATATTGCAGACCTCGCTGTGAGTGGACAAACCGCCCGCGCCGTGGCCAGCACGCGCCGCGCATTGCAGCTCGGTGTATCGCCGGTGGCGCTGGCTACCGCCCTGAGCATGAAGGTGGGTGCGGTGGCGCGGCTCTATGGCAGTTGGAGAATTAATTCTCGTGAGTTAGCCGGAGAGTTAGGAATGGCGCCGTTTATTGTGGAAAAAACCTCGAAGGTGGCAAGACGCTGGTCAGGCGATGCGGTGAGCAAGGCCGTGATCCTCATGGCCGAACTTGATGCCACCGTCAAAGGCCAAGGCGGCGACCCTGAGTTTGCTATTGAGGATGCGGTGAGGCGCGTTTCCCAACTTGCTGGCTAAACTGTCACGCATGCTGTCATCCGAACTACCTGAAGACGTGCAAGCGTTAGCCAACAAGCTATTTCAGCTTGCGCGTTCTGGAGATCCGCGCAACCTGGCGGAATATCTCGACCACGGTGTTGATCCGAACTTAAAAAACCATGAGGGCAATAGCCTGCTGATGTTGGCTGCCTATAGCGGCAACGAGGAAGCACTTGAGGTGCTGATTCAACGCGGCGCCGATGTTGATGCTTTGAATGATCGAGGCCAGTCGCCACTGGCCGGGGCGATTTTTAAGAAGGAACAGGGGGTCGTCGAAAAGCTCATTCAAGCCGGCGCTGACCCTGCCCTGGGGCAGCCAAACGCCATTGAAACGGCGCGTATGTTTGGCCAAGACGAGCTTGTGCAACGGCTCGAAGGCCATGGAGCTTAACCAGATCGCCACGCTCGTCACCTTATATCTGGCTGGGATGATCAGCCCCGGACCCGATATTTTCCTGGTGATGCGCGTGGCCACCAAATCGCGCAAACATGGTCTGGCCACGGTCGCAGGCATTGTGACCGGGCTCGCGGTGTGGGTGACGCTCACCGTCACCGGCGCCTCAGCGCTGCTTACTGCCTACCCGTCGATTCTGAGCGCCATTCAACTGCTTGGCGGCGCCTGGATTGGGTATATGGGTGTGCAAATGCTTCGCGAGGCCAGAGAACAGTTCAAAGCGGACGCACGCATTGACTTAAAGCTCGAGGGCGTGCTGGGATCACCGTGGCGTTCCTACCGTCAGGGGCTGCTCACCAACTTGGCTAACCCTAAAGCGCTGCTGTACTTCGCTGCTGTGATCGCGCCGTTTTTGCCGCCAAATCCGAGCTTGGGGCTCAGCGTTGAGCTCATCTTCGTGCTGCTCTTTACCGCGCTTATCGGCTTCGGGCTGATCGCATTGGCGGTGGGATCGAAATTCCTGCGCAAACGGATGGTCAAGGCCGGGCCATATATTGATGGCGTTGCGGGTGCATTCTTTGTGTTCGCCGCGATTGCCTTGATGATTGCCGGCATCCGCGGTTTCTTCTAACTACTCGCGATCGGCCCCTGCGGTAGTGCCCTGCGACGAAGCCTGCGGTAGTGCCCTGCGATAAAGCGGGGCATAAAGCGGAGGATCTGCCCTTTGGAGTTATTAGTATGAGGGGCATGAAGATCCTCAGCACCAATGTGGCCGTGCCCCAAGCTGATCCTGGTGGCGCGGATCGTGTGAGCGGCATTGATAAGAAGCCGCGCGAGTGCATCCGCGTGTTTACCCCCGGGCCTTCCTACGGGGATGGTTCGGGTGTGGAATCAGATGTGATTGGCGATACCAAGCATCACGGTGGCGCCGAAAAAGCGGTGTACGCCTTCGCCCGCGAGGAGCTGGATTATTGGCAGGAGCTGCTCGGCCGCGAATTGCCCCCTGGGGTGTTCGGCGAAAACCTCACCACCACGGGCGTGGATTGGTCTGCGCAACTGATCAACCAACGCATGCGCATCGGCACCGCGGTGCTTGAGGTATCCATTTCGCGCCAGCCTTGTCGAACCTTCGCCTCATGGCTTGAGCAGCGCGGATGGGTCAAACGCTTTGCAGATCATGGCGATTGCGGCGCCTACCTCCGCGTGATCGAGCCTGGGGATATTCGACCAGGTGATTCCATCGAGCTTTTCGACGCCCCAACGCACGCATTGACAATGCGGACGCTCTTCGCAGCGAATATGGGGGATCGCGAAGCCATGGCGGCTGTGCTCGAGGCCGATTGCGTGGCCCCGATGTACAGGGAGCGTTTTGAGAAGATGCTGCGCTCGCAATGACGATGGGGCCGTCCGGGGAAAGAGGCACAAGTGATTTTCCAGCGGGTTGATGCGTGGAAGCAGGAGCGCAGTGCTCAAGCGTGCGCACTGTGGGCCAAATCCGGACGCGAGGATGCATACCTCACCCTGGTGCAGCACTTGGCCGATGCCGTGTCAGTTGCAGAATGGCTGTGGGAGCACTGGGTATCCGATGCGCTCAAAGCTCAACTGAGCCGGCTGTGGGGCTTAGAAGAAGATGAAGTAGCCAGGCTCTACTGTTTTCTGGCTGGAATCCACGATGTGGGCAAAGCTTCAGCGTCATTTCAACGCTTAGTCGAGCACCGAAGCGGATCTGAATATTTGCTTGGCCCGCTTATCGATGCCGGCATTTCACTGGAATGGCCGCAGGGCGAAAGTGCAGAAACCAAGTTTCCGCACGGCACGGCCTCGGCCTTGCTATTGCGAAGGTGGCTAGAAAAAACGGAGCTGGATTTACTCAGAAGAAACGCCCTGGCCTCAATTGTCGATGCGCACCACGGATTCACCAGCGATCCAATGATGGTGAAAAACCTCACCGATGCGACCGAGGGCAGGACATCGATCTTCGATGATATTGCCTACGAACTATTGGACTCGATGGCAGAACTGACCGAGGTTCACGAGGTCTTGGAGGAACTCGCTTGGAACGCTTCGCCTGATGCTGATGCTCTCCAAATCACCACTGGTTTGGTCATCATGGCTGACTGGATCGCTTCAAATGAGGATGCTTTTTGCTACCACCTGATACAGCCAGCCCCAGAGCGGCTGGCTAAGGCGATGGAATATATCGCTCTTCCAAAGCCTTGGGTACCGGTGGAAATTCCTGAAGGGGCACACGACTTATTCCGAAACACCTTCGGCTGGCCGGATAATTTTTCCGTGCGCCCCGTCCAACGCGCCGCGGCTGAGGTCGCCCGCGCAGCTACTGGCGCCACATTGATGATCATCGAGGCTCCAACGGGTGAGGGAAAGACAGAAGCTGGGTTAGCAGCAGCACACATCCTTGGTGCCAAATCTGGTGCCCAGGGCGTATTTCTGGCTGCACCCACGATGGCAACGGCCAATGGTCTTTTCGAACGTGCATCACAGTGGGCTCGTCGCAGCTCCCGCGGCGGGGAAGTTGCTTCGATGTACTTGGCTCATTCGAAAAATAAGCTTTCGAAGCAGTATCAAGCGCTGCGGTATTCCTCAATTGCAGAAGACGAACACGCATCGGGTTCCGATTCGCGCACAGCAAGGGGAGAGGTGGTGGCTACCCAATGGTTATCGAGCCGCAACCGAGGCATCTTGTCGGATTTCGTGGTCGGCACCGTAGACCAAGTATTGATGATGGCGCTTCAAACTCGCTTTTCCATGCTGCGCCATACCGGCTTGGCGGGCAAGATCATCATCATTGACGAGGTGCACGCGTATGACGCCTACATGTCTCAATACCTGTACCTCACCCTGGAATGGCTGGCGCGATACAGGGCGAGCGTGATCCTCATGTCTGCAACACTGCCGCCCCAGCAGAGAAAGCGCTTGGCTGCAGCCTATGCCTCGCAGTTGATCCATAAGCCGGAGCAAGCAGCAGAGGCCATCGATCTTCCTGGATACCCATTGATTAGCGTGGCAGACGCCAGCGGTATCCGGGCAATTGAAGTAGAGGCCGGAGCTGCGGATGTTGAGATTGCGACCGCTCGCATTGAAGATTCGATCGATGCATTGTGCTCGACTGTGTGCTCGCAATTATCTGAGGGTGGCATCGCTTTGATCATTTGCAATACCATCGCGCGAGCTCAGGAAGCCTTTTCGGCTCTTGATCGGCAGTATCCGGGAGAAGTGGAACTGCATCACTCGGCTTTTCTTGCCGTTCAACGAAGTGAAAAGGAAGATGCGCTGCGAGAGGCTTTGGGGCCAGCAGCGCGAAGGGGAAAGGGCCGCCCGTGGCGAAGCATTGTGGTGGCAACCCAAGTTGCTGAACAGAGTTTGGATATTGACGCCGACTTGTTGATCACCGATATTGCCCCTGTTATCGGGCGTGATTGGCATGTTGGCCGCGGCGCAGGGACGTCGGCGTAGCGATCCCGTTGAAGATCTGGTTGATCTTGAGTTTGCTGTTCGTGTGGATCAGGCTGGATCTTTGTTGCGTGATTATCAGACTGCGCAGCCGTGGCAGAAAAATCCTCACGCAGATGCGAAGCTGGTAACCCGGTATTTTCTTGAAGATGCCGCCTTTGTGGCCGCCATCGGTTCGGATGACCGTGGACTTTTAGAAGAACTCCAACGCAACCTCCGGACCCCGGCGTATCCACTGTTTTTGGGTCGGCGTTCCTGCCCCGCACCTGCCAATCTCGACCTCGGAATTTTCGATGCTCCAGTGGTGGAGGCACTTCTTGGTTATGACACTTGGCATGCCACCACGGTGCACAAAAAAGAACGCGCCCGAAACGTCGAGTTGCCGATTTATCGGGATGGAAAACCGGGCGAATACGGAAATCGGCGCCAAGACGTTCCCATTTCTTATGACCAAAAGCATAGGAAATATGGGTGGAGAACCGTCGTGTACGCAGGTTCTAAGACGATCGAAAACGACTTAGGCACCAACAACGATCCCTTCTTCGAGGCGGTGATTTCTTCATGACCACATTTACAAAAGTGCTCATCAACCCTGAGCGCCGCAAAGGCCGCAAGTATCTGTTGAATCCAAATGCGCTCCATGCAGCGGTCCGTTACTGTTTTCCAGATGACGTGGACCAAAACGATCAGCGGATTCTTTGGCGCCTCGACCAGCGCGGACATGAGCATGCGTTATACATAGTCGGGCCAGAAAAGCCTACGGCCGCGCACATTGTCGAAGAAGCCGGCTGGGATACAAGGCCACAACAAACCGCTGACTATGGCCGCTTTTTATCCCAACTGAAAAAAGGCCAAAGGTGGAACTTTGAGCTGCTGGCCAACCCAACGAAAACCCTTAACCAGGGCCGAGACAAACGTGGCAAGGTGGTGGCTCACCTCAGTAACGCAGAGCAAATGAAGTGGTTGCACAAGAAGGCCGAAACAATGGGCGTGAGTTTTGGTGATCTTGGCGATAGCACCGCCAGGATCATCGAGCGCAAAACGCTAGATTTTCGCAAAACCCGTGCAGACGGCAGTGAAGGAGCCCGAGTCCACATCGTTACAGCCCGCTACGCAGGCACGCTGGAGGTTGTGGATGCGGAAAAACTCCAAGCGACGCTAGTAAAAGGGGTAGGGCGAGCAAAAGGCTACGGCTGCGGTTTGCTCACATTGGCGCAAATCAAGGGTTAGAACATGGCTGAGACTCCATCGGGTGCACCACTTGACCGGCTGTTATTGCCACGGCTAGAGGATCGCCTTTCGTTTCTTTATGTGGAGCGGGCGGTGGTGCATCGTGATGGCAATGCCTTGACCATCCAAGACGTCCGTGGAATCGCACACGTTCCTGCCACACAGTTGGCTGTGCTGCTGCTTGGACCTGGAACCAAAGTCACCTATGCGGCTATGGCATTGCTTGGCGACGCAGGCGCATCGGTAGTCTGGGTGGGCGAAAAATGTGTACGATACTACGCTCATGGTCGCCCACCAGCCAAAACGTCCCGCTTTGCCGAGGCGCATGCCAAAATCTGGTCCAATCAACGTTCCCGCCTAGCCTGTGCCCGGAAAATGTACGCGATGCGCTTTCCTGGTGAAGATGTATCCGGGCTCTCCATGTCACAACTGCGTGGCAGGGAGGGTGCCAGGATGAAGCGAGTGTATAGCCAAGAAGCGCAACGAACTGGTGTTGCGTGGAGTAGGCGCAGTTATGATCCGAATGATTTCGAGTCTGGCGATCCAATTAACCGGGCACTCACCGAAGGATCGGCCGCTCTCTACGGCATCGCCCATGCCGTCATCGTTGGGCTGGGCTTCATTCCATCACTTGGCATCATCCACACCGGTACCGACAGGGCATTCGTCTACGACGTAGCGGATCTGTATAAAGCTGAGATCTCAATCCCCGCGGCTTTTGAAGCCGTCGCAGCACTGCCAAGCGGAGATGACCTCAATGTTCGAAAACGGATCCGTGATCGAGTAGTGAGCACAAAACTCATGCAAAGGATGGTCCAGGATCTGCAGAATCTCATGGAGATTCCTGAGGAAGACACCTACACGGATGTTGACCTTCTCTTATGGAGTGAGCTGGAAGTCATCGCCGCCGGAATGAACTGGGCGGATGGGGACAGTGTTGCCCAATGATGGTTTTAAATGTCACCGCAGTGCCTGCCGGTTTGCGTGGCGACCTTGGGAAGTGGCTGACCGAGATTTCCCCAGGGGTTTTCGTCGGGAATCCCTCCGCGCGGATTCGCGACTTGCTCTGGCAACGCACCACTGAACTATGCAAGGACGGGCGTGCGCTGCTCATTTTCTCAACGAATAATGAGCAAGGAATGGAATTTCGAACCCACCGCCATGACTGGGAACCGGTCGACTTTGACGGGATAACACTCATGATGCGGCCCGATAAAAGCTCGAAACATGAAAAGAATCCGCGAAGAACAGGATGGTCCACTGCACGTAACCTACGAAGAAAACAGCGACGGTGAGGCATGGCCATTGGATGATGGGCAGTATGGGAGCCGAGCCCGATTCTCCCTCGCAAGTGTTAACTGAAGAGCTTAGTAAGAAGCCAGTAGACCGCACTCGAGTCCATTGGAGGCGTGATTAGTGAAACCAAGCTGTATGTAAAATGGGCCTGGCTCAACCTAACGTGCTGGTAGTGAAGTGTGTTCCCCGCGAAGGCGGGGATGAGCCCCCTCCCGTGCGCGCAGCGCTCGAATTGGCTACGTGTTCCCCGCGAAGGCGGGGATGAGCCCCAACGAGATCAACGAGGACATCACCAACGCCCGTGTTCCCCGCGAAGGCGGGGATGAGCCCGAGAAACGTACCAAGGGAAAGAAGTCGCTGGTGTGTTCCCCGCGAAGGCGGGGATGAGCCCGGGGTGCCTGCCTGTCGGCTTGCCGTTGGGGGGTGTTCCCCGCGAAGGCGGGGATGAGCCCTTTATGGAGGTAGCCGCGCCGTCGTTGGATGAGTGTTCCCCGCGAAGGCGGGGATGAGCCCTCCATCACAGAGTCCTCGGTGTACGACCACGCGTGTTCCCCGCGAAGGCGGGGATGAGCCCGCTACGTTGATGCGCGTCCTGCGATGTGGATGGTGTTCCCCGCGAAGGCGGGGATGAGCCCGACCAGGGGAAAGTGGGCATCTTATCGGCCGGGTGTTCCCCGCGAAGGCGGGGATGAGCCCATCTATCAGTATGTCGCTGATTACATGGGCAAGTGTTCCCCGCGAAGGCGGGGATGAGCCCCTTTGTGCCGGGCGGGAATGCGACTTCCTCAAGTGTTCCCCGCGAAGGCGGGGATGAGCCGGAGTTGCTGCACGGCGCGAATGTCATGGCTCGGTGTTCCCCGCGAAGGCGGGGATGAGCCCACCCACGGCTGCGTCTCCGTCTCCGACGTCCAGTGTTCCCCGCGAAGGCGGGGATGAGCCGCTGGACAGCATGCCCGTGTCGGAAAACGCCACGTGTTCCCCGCGAAGGCGGGGATGAGCCCAAATCCGGCACAACGGCCCGTAATTACAGGGAGTGTTCCCCGCGAAGGCGGGGATGAGCCTGGACGGTGACGGGGCCTGCTTCGATCATTTTGGTGTTCCCCGCGAAGGCGGGGATGAGCCCGTCATGACCCAAATCAGTGCTGCTGGGCGTTTGTGTTCCCCGCGAAGGCGGGGATGAGCCCTCGGCACCGCACAACAAGGCCGCTTTGACCTCGTGTTCCCCGCGAAGGCGGGGATGAGCCCGCGCTGATGCAGGCCATTGTGCCTACGCAGAAGTGTTCCCCGCGAAGGCGGGGATGAGCCCACATAGTCGTTTACCTCTTGCACCCCACATACGTGTTCCCCGCGAAGGCGGGGATGAGCCCGCATCAACCTTATCCAAGGTGGATTGCACATTGTGTTCCCCGCGAAGGCGGGGATGAGCCTAGTCAGCGACAATGAATCGGGTGCCCTGGCGTGTGTTCCCCGCGAAGGCGGGGATGAGCCCGAACAGCTTCGGCCTGCGCATGGGCACTTTGCGTGTTCCCCGCGAAGGCGGGGATGAGCCCATGTCGCAGCGCTCTGGATCATCAGTCATTTCGTGTTCCCCGCGAAGGCGGGGATGAGCCGCACCCGAAGCAAATTGAAGCCATGGCGCGGTGGTGTTCCCCGCGAAGGCGGGGATGAGCCCTCTAGCACCCGAGGCAGTGCGTGCCATTGCCGGTGTTCCCCGCGAAGGCGGGGATGAGCCCGACGCCGTGATCTCACCACGAAGCGCGCCCTCGTGTTCCCCGCGAAGGCGGGTAGGCACCCCGGGCGGTGCAAATGTGTTCCCCGCGAAGGCGGGGATGAGCCCCCGCCCCGCCGGTAGCCCCCGGAATTCGCTTTGTGTTCCCCGCGAAGGCGGGGATGAGCCGCTGCCAGGCTACCACGGCCTTGAAGGTGCAGCGTGTTCCCCGCGAAGGCGGGGATGAGCCCAGTGGACCGGAAGGCCCAACTTGATCAATGCAGTGTTTCCCGCGAAGGCGGGGATGAGCCGAATTTGCCACCCGCCGACCAATACATGCCGGAGTGTTCCCCGCGAAGGCGGGGATGAGCCGTTAAGCGTTTGGCCGGTGGCCACGATATTGACGTGTTCCCCGCGAAGGCGGGGATGAGCCGCCTTACTCAAAGACACCACGCCCGCGCCGTGGGTGTTCCCCGCGAAAGGCGGGGATGAGCCCTGACCCAATGCCCATTCGACAGGGTCAGTATCGTGTTCCCCGCGAAGGCGGGGATGAGCCGCCTTGGTGGGCTCGGGCGGTAGCTCTACCGGGGTGTTCCCCGCGAAGGCGGGGATGAGCCGGTTCCGCCGCCGAACATTTTGATGTCGTTGGAGTGTTCCCCGCGAAGGCGGGGATGAGCCCTTGTCATTCAACTGCGACATGGTGGCCACATCGTGTTCCCCGCGAAGGCGGGGATGAGCCTGGTGATGTGTGCGCAATGGTCGCGGCTGTGAAGTGTTCCCCGCGAAGGCGGGGATGAGCCCACACCCGGCTCGTTCAAGATGCGTTCGACAGCGTGTTCCCCGCGAAGGCGGGGATGAGCCCACCCCCGTGGTTGAGGAGGGGTGAGCCAATAAGTGTTCCCCGCGAAGGCGGGGATGAGCCCAACGTCGCAGAGATTTGGGTCATGCAGCACTAGCGTTCCCCGCGTTGGCGGGGGTGAGCCCGTCAGGGCATCGAAATTCCACCACCAAATGCAGTGTTCCCCGCGTTCGCGGGGACACACAACGTTCACGCACTGAGGGCCATTTTTGAGCACCCTGGTCGCCTGGGCTTCTAATGTTGCAGTTTTTCAGGCCGCGCAATTGCACTCAATTGGCTAACCTCGAACGGTTCTTGCACGTGGGTTGTGGATCCCGGTGGGGAAGGGGAGCGTCGAAAGGCGAAGGTCTATGCGAGCCTTTGCTCTAGTTCGAAGGCGCTGACTGAAGTGCATTTTGGAGACTTCACCGAAGGCATTGCCTAAACACCGCTGGATTTTGAGGTCGCATTAGCTTGCGACTTGAATTCTTTAAGGTCGCGTGAGGTAGCGCGGCAGTAGAGGGTCAGTGTTCTACGTCGCCTGATCGGTGTTGCCTTGCCAGCTTCAATTCGTGGTTGATGCTTTTTAAGGTGTTGTAGATTTTTGCTCCAAAAATGACCACTGCAGTGATTATTGCAAGGGGGATCGCGATTAAGACCGCGATTAACGCGAGTTCGACAATGCCCAGACTCATTTGGTTCCTCTCATCGTTTCACTGTGCTCTTCAGTGTTGTTTAAAACGGATTTGAGTTCAATAGGAGCTCGTGCGAGCAGACTGAGGCCGGGGGCGCTCAAATGGAGCCGCTGGACGGTGCAGGGCAGAGGGCATGAAAAAACGCCACGTCCCGATGGGAGACGTGGCGTCGAAAAGCTAAGAAGGCTTAGGCCATCTTGTTCAGGGCGCGAGCCATGTTGGACTTCTTGTTGGCTGCGTTGTTGCGGTGCAGCACGCCCTTGGAAACGGACTTGTCGAGCTTGCGGGAAGCTACGCGGAGCTGGGTCTCGGCAGCAGCCTTGTCGCCAGCCTCAACAGCCTCGTGGAACTTGCGGATCTCGGTGCGAACAGCGGAACGCACGGACTTGTTGCGCAGACGAGCCTTCTCGTTGGTCAGAATGCGCTTCTTCTTGGACTTAATGTTTGCCATGGGAGTACCTCTTGGTTCTCGATCGTTTTCGAATGATCATCTACGCCCGCTCAATACAGAAACTGCTGTAAGGAGTGATGTTCGGTTGTGAACCCAAGGTCTTGTTCACCATAAGAACAGCACTAGGTGCATCTGATCGACAGCGGTTGTCTACCTTAGCAGGTGGTGAGGTGGGAATGATAATCCGCGCTTCACGTTCCCAATGATGGTGCTTGGATTGGCGGGGTTTTGTGGGAGGGGCGCAGGGGACGACTAGCGCCAGCCGTATTCCTGCCTCAAACGATTCGCGATCCTCTCGAAGCGCTGCTGCGGCATCACGATGCCTTGGCGTCGAATGTGGGTTTCGGGCACGGTGACGATTTTGTCTACCCGCACCCAGGACTGGCGGCCACTTGCATCCCAGGGGCCTGAACCGATGTCCATCCAGTGGTCATCAGTCTCGTGATCCGGGTTAGGAGAGGTGAGAAGGCCATAGATCGACTCGGCGGTGCGCGCGACTACTACGAGCGAGCGTTCAACGACGTGTTGGGGCGAATGGTCTGAAGGCGCCCAAAACCACACGACCTCGCCGGGGTCGACTTGGCCGTCCATATCGGGCGCGTAAATGATGCTGCTTGGGATATCGCTTGCAGAGTGCACTTCGCATGCCAGGTGATCGGGTTTGGCCTCTTGATGTTCGCAGAGCCCAAGCCGCTCGGATAAGGCATTGAGGCCGTCTTCGATTGGGTCCTGAGCGCGCAGCGAACTGCTTATTCGCCGAATGAGCGAAGGCCTCTTGCGTGCTGCGTGCCTCATAGTGTCACCCTTATGTGCCAAGCGATTGTTCTTTCAAGTCTATCTAGCTTTGCAGCCGTGATGTTTCGCTATGTGTGAAGTTTTCCATTTGGGGGTTGCGGGGCTCGGTTGGGGGTTGCGGGTTCGCGGCCGCTCGCAGCGGCGGCGTGTTCGGTCGCAGCGGCTGTGGGTTCGCTCGCAGCGGCGGTGGGCTCGGCCGGGGGTTGTGGTTTGGCGGAGTGCTTTGTCAATGCGTGCGTCGGGTAGTGTGTTTGTGACGTGTGATGAAAGGTGCGTGGAATCAAAAACGATGGCTGAGAAATTTGCGGAGAAGACGTTCACGGATCCCAAGCAGATCCGCAACTTCTGCATCATTGCCCACATTGACCACGGCAAATCCACCCTTGCCGACCGCATCTTGCAGCTTTCCAACGTCGTGGATGCGCGCGACATGCGCGATCAATACCTCGACAACATGGATATCGAGCGCGAACGCGGCATCACCATCAAGGCACAAAACGTGCGTTTACCTTGGATCCCGCGCTCCGGCCCCTTCGAGGGCGAACAAATCGTCATGCAGATGATCGACACCCCCGGCCACGTCGACTTCACCTACGAAGTCTCCCGTGCGCTCGAGGCGTGTGAGGGCGCCATTTTGCTTGTCGACGCCGCGCAAGGCATCGAGGCGCAAACACTAGCCAACCTGTACCTGGCCATGGAGAACGATCTTGAGATCATCCCGGTGCTCAACAAGATCGACCTGCCCGCAGCAGACCCAGAGAAGTATTCCGAAGAAATCGCTCACATCATCGGCTGCGAACCTGAAGAAGTCCTTCGTGTTTCCGGCAAAACCGGCGAGGGCGTGGCAGAGCTTCTAGATAAGGTCGTGGAGCTCGTTCCCGCGCCGACGACCGCACACTCTGACGATGCGCCCGCCCGCGCAATGATTTTCGACTCGGTGTACGACACCTACCGTGGCGTCGTCACCTATATCCGCATGATCGATGGCAAGCTCACGCCGCGCCAAAAGATCAAGATGATGTCTACCGGCGCGGTACACGAACTGCTCGAGATCGGCATCGTTTCGCCCACACCCAAAAAGTGCGACGGTCTTGGCCCGGGCGAAGTCGGCTACCTCATCACCGGTGTGAAAGACGTGCGCCAATCAAAGGTGGGCGACACGGTCACATGGGCGCACCACGGTGCAGAAGAACCACTGCAGGGCTATGAGGAGCCCAAGCCGATGGTGTATTCGGGTCTGTTCCCAATTTCGCAGGCAGATTTCCCGGATCTGCGCGATGCTTTGGAGAAGCTGCAACTCAACGATGCGTCTTTGACCTTCGAGCCCGAAACCTCTGTTGCCCTTGGTTTCGGTTTCCGTTGTGGCTTCTTAGGCCTGTTGCACATGGAGATCACCCGTGACCGTCTGCAGCGCGAATTCGATCTCGACCTCATTTCGACCGCACCGAGCGTGAATTATCGCGTGATTGCTGAAGATGGCACAGAAACGCGCGTGCACAATCCTTCCGACTGGCCCGGTGGCAAACTTCGCGAGGTATACGAGCCGATCGTGAAAACCACCATCATCGTCCCGAGCGAATTCGTCGGCTCCACCATGGAATTGTGCCAATCCAAGCGCGGCCAAATGGGCGGCATGGATTACCTTTCCGAAGATCGCGTCGAGCTGCGCTACACCATGCCGCTTGGCGAGATCATCTTTGACTTCTTCGACCAACTGAAATCTCGCACCAAGGGCTATGCCTCCCTCAACTACGAGGAAGCCGGCGAACAACTGGCAGATTTGGTGAAGGTGGACATCTTGCTCCAGGGCGATCCCGTCGATGCTTTCAGTGCGATCGTCCACCGCGACAATGCCCAGTGGTACGGCAACAAGATGACCAAGAAGCTCAAAGAGCTTATTCCTCGCCAGCAATTCGAGGTGCCCGTCCAGGCAGCTATCGGTGCCAAGATCATTTCCCGCGAGAACATCCGCGCTCTGCGCAAGGACGTGCTGGCCAAGTGTTACGGCGGCGATATTTCCCGTAAGCGCAAGCTGCTGGAAAAGCAGAAGGAAGGCAAAAAGCGCATGAAGTCGATTGGTTCTGTGGCAGTGCCGCAGGAGGCCTTCGTTGCGGCATTATCTACCGACGAGGCATAACCTACCTCCGCGCTTTTATAGCCCCTTTCGCTTCGCGGCGAAAGGGGCTTTTTGCTGCTAAAGCTCAGCGGACAGCTCCTGCACGATCTCTTCAGCGCTTGCTTGTGTGCACGAACGGTATCCAGTGCCGGCCCATAAATTCAGGTGCTCAAAGTTGCCTTGTGCGTTCGCTTGCTTGCGAGCCTCAGCCGTGAGGTAGTGCACCTCCGGGTACAGCGATGGCGAGAATTTCGTCAATGCGTCCGTCCACTCGTTGCGAATGGCGCGAGCTGTTCGGCCAGAAAACGACCGGGTTAGCACAGTCTCGCGCTCCAAGTTCAGCAGTGCTGCGCGGTGGGTAGATTTTGTTCCCGCTTCTTCGGCGGTGAGAAATCGGGTGCCAACTTGCACTGCTTTGGCTCCAAGCCTGATGAGTGCTCGGACGTCTTGGGCGGTGGCCACCCCGCCTGCTGCAATCACCGGTAGGCCATAGTCGGTGGCCATGTTTAGTAGTTCTTTGGTGCTGTAGTTGGCTCCGTGAGCCTCATCAAGCGGTGATGCTCGGTGTCCGCCGGCTTCTTTGCCTTGGACGATGATCACATCGCCAAGTTCGGCGGCAGCAGCGACTTCCTCGCTCGTGGTGGCGTTAAGTGCGATCAAGGAGCCTTGTTCACGCAAGCGATCGGCGACCTCGGGGGTGGGATTGCCGAAGGTAAACGAGACTACGGGGACGCTCGCATTGACAAGGACGGCGACCTTCTTCTCGTAATCATCGTCCGACCACGTTGGGGATTGGGGCAGGGGAGCGTCGACAAGCTGGGAAAGATGCTCGCGATATTGCAGCCATGCGTCGGTGTCGTCGTGGCGTTTTCCAGGCACGA
Source organism: Corynebacterium pseudopelargi (assembly GCF_003814005.1). NCBI lineage: Bacteria > Bacillati > Actinomycetota > Actinomycetes > Mycobacteriales > Corynebacteriaceae > Corynebacterium > Corynebacterium pseudopelargi. The sequence continues at coordinate 635,968 of NZ_CP033898.1, forward strand.
ACAGGTTCACGCCGAACGGTCGAGAAGTCAATGCGCGCGTACGGGCGATCTGGGCGGAAAGTTCGTCGGGGCTGTGATAACCGGAGGCCAGGAAGCCGAAGCCGCCGGCGTTGCACACCGCGGCGCAGAGTTCGGGCGTGGACGGGCCACCCGCCATGGGGGCGAGGACGATGGGGCGCGCGAGATTGGCGAGCACGTCGGTGTTCATGCGGGGCTCCGTTCTGATGTTGCTCTCGGTACCACGCTAGCGAAAAGCCGCAACCTGCTGGCTGCGGCGGAGGTTTGGGTTGGGGTTGGGCGAGGTTGGACGATGTTGGGCGATGTTGGGCGAGGCGCGGGCGGCTAGTCCTCGAGTTCAGCGTCAATGCGAGCGGTATCGCGCTTGTGTTGCTTGCGGCTATAAACCGGCGCGATAAGCAGCACGACCACAACGCCGACGATCCCGCCGATGATAAAGGATGAATCACCGCCAAGCTTCCAGCTAAAGATCAAAAGCCAAATGAAGGTCAAAATGAGCGTGACGATGGTGTGTTTGCGCATCGCCGGGCTGAAAGGTTTCGGAATCACCGGCGCGGGAATTTCTTTGCGCATGCGTGATGTGCCGATGCTATTGGCGATGCCGACTGTTGCGAGGGGGATAAATGAAAGCCATGGGTTGTCTGCGAGCACGGCGATGGCGATGCAGCCGATGAGGGTTAGGTACATCGACAGCGTCAGCGTGTAGGTGCTGGCTTCGTGGTACTTGCGGATGTGAAACTCGTCGCCCAATGCGCGTTCTGTCGCACGGATTGTTTGCTGGATCATTGTGGGTCTCCTTCGTCGGCGTTGATGGGGAAGAGTGTTTCCACCGTCAATGCGAGCGTTCGGGCGATCCTGAGTGCCAAGTACACCGAGGGCGCGTAGCTGCCGCGTTCGATGTTGGCGATCGTTTGTCTGGACACGCCGGCCGCCTCTGCGAGCGCCTGTTGACTCATGCCGAGCGCTCGCCTTGAAGCTTTGACATTGTTCCCGGATTCGCTCATACCCAAAATGTAAACCAAACTTTACAAACCGTCAAGGATTCTTTACATAGCTTGTCGACGCCCAAAGAGCGCACTCCCAACGCGAACAGAGGTAGCACCCTCCTCAATCGCCCACTCGAAGTCCCCAGACATCCCCATAGACAGCTCGCGTACTTGAGGAAAATCCGGAAGCAAAGCATCGCGAAGCTCACGCAAATCAGCGAAATTCTTCCTCACTACGGCCTCATCGTCATTGCGAGCGATCGTCATCAAGCCCCGCACCCGCAGATGCTCGTGAGTAAGCGCCGCTAAAAACTCCGCCGCATCTTCAGGAGCAACGCCGGACTTTTGCTGCTCGCCAGAAACATTGACCTGGACGAACACATCCAAGGTGCGCTCGAGCCTGCGCTCTAAAGCATCGGCAACCTTTAGCGAATCAAGCGCGTGAAACTCATCAGCGTGCGCGGCAATATCTTTGGCCTTATTCCTCTGAAGCTGGCCGATGGCGCACCACGTGGCGTCGACAAGCTGCGGCGCCTTAGCGGCGAGCTCTTGGGGGCGATTCTCGCCGAAGGTGTGCATGCCCGCCTCGCGCGCGAGTTGAACAAGCTCGATGGGGTGCGTCTTGGTCACCGCGATAAGGCGAACGTCCTCCTTGGCGCCGGCGCGAGCGCTCGCATCTTCAATGCGAGCGCACACATCCTCGTAATTCCTGCGAATTTCATCCAAAGTGATCACAAAGCAAGTCTAAAACGCCATAAGAATCGCTCAACCTAGACTCGTAGGTTATGACTCTGCGCACGACCACATCCCGCCACCTCGGCCTGACCATCAAAGAACACCGACTCAGCGTGCCCTGGGACCACGACAATCCCTCCGAAACCTTCGATTTATTCGCCCGCGAGCTCATCCCGGCCGGCGGCGAAACCCTGCCAGTGATGGTGTACTTCCAGGGCGGCCCCGGTTTTCCCGCGCCGCGACCCGAGAGCATCCAAGGTCTAATCGGCGAAGCGCTTCGGCACTACCGAGTGATCTTGTTGGATCAGCGCGGCACCGGGCGTTCGGCCAGGATCGATGATCGAAACCTTCGTGGGGATCTTCTGCCACTGTTGCGCCAGGAGTTCATTGTTCGCGACGCTGAACTGCTCCGCGAAGCGCTCGCATTGAAGCAGTGGACGCTCTACGGCCAAAGTTTCGGTGGATTTTGTATCACCACGTACCAATCACTGTTTCCTGAGTCCATTGAAAACGCCTACCTCACCGGTGGTTTGCCGGCGCTGTTCGATAGTGCTGATCAGCTTTATAAAACGACCTTCGAGAAGCTTCGTCGACGCCATCTGGAGTTCTATCGCGAGTACCCGTGGATCGAAAATCGGATTCGTGAGGTGTGCCACCACCTCGACTGCTCGGATGAACGCCTCCCAACCGGCGAGCGGCTATCTTCACGACGCCTGCGAACCCTTGGCATCAACCTCGGCCGAGGCACCGGATTTCACACACTGGCCTACCTTTTCGAGCAACCATTCAGTGTGTGCAAAGGCGAAAAGCGCCTCGACTCCGCCTTCTTGCAAGCAATAAGTCAGCAAGTGTCCTTCGCTGGAGCGCCTCTTTATGCAGCGATCCATGAGTCGATTTACGGCGGCATCGTCAATGCGGGCGCTCCGACTAACTGGGCAGCCCACCGCGTGCGTGCCACGATGCCAGGCTTTGAAGAGGACGCAGACCCCAAGGCAAAAGAACCGTTTTTCCTTACCGGCGAGCACATCTTCCCCTGGCAATTTGAAGAAGACCCCGCACTTCGCCCCTTCAAGTCGAGCGCGCAAGCCCTGGCCGAACACCCATGGCCTGCATCCCCATACGACGCCGAGGCGATCAGAGAACACGCCGCAACCTCGGCGGCGGCGATTTACGTCGACGACATTTTCGTCCCCTTTGAGCAATCCATGGAGACTGCACGCACCTACAAAGACTTGCGACCCTACATCACCAACACCTATCAACATGACGGGATCCGCGCTGATGGTGCAGCAATTTTCGCGCGACTCCGGGCGCTTATGACCGACCACTGATTCAATGCGACCGGACCGCAGCAACAATAAGTAGGCAGAAAAATGACACCACAACACAATTTGCGCCTCTCGGTACTGATGCATGGACTGATGCATGCACTGGTGCTTGTCGCAGGAGCGATCTGTCTCGGCATCGCTTTGCATAGTGATTTCGGCTCACTTCGCTTTAGTGTGTCTGCGCTGTGTATGGCGGGTGTGTGGTTGCTCGGTGTGGCCATTCGCCCAGTGCGGATTTCTCGTTCGGACTTTCAGGTCCGTGCGTTGCTGCCGCACATCCTTGCCGCGTTGGTTCTGCTGTGCGTCACCGTTGTTGGCGCGCTTGTTGTGCCGTTGTTGCCTTGGTTGGAATCTCGCGTTGTGGCGCTGGTGTCGCAATTGGTTGGGTCGAGCGTTTGGACGCTCGCTTTGATTGCTGCGGTCGGTGGTATCGCGGAGGAGCTCTATTTCCGCGGCGCCCTTTTCGATGCGTTCCCTCGCTCTGCGGCGATCTTGGGCAGCACGGTGACGTACGTTGCTGTCGTTAGTGCTTCGGGCATGCTCGTGCTCATGCTCGCTGCCGCGGTGTTGGGGTTGTTGGCGGCTTTTCTGCGCGGTCGCTTTGACAATGTGGTCGGCTGCGCGGTGTTTCATGTGGCTTGGTCTGTGCCTGTTTTGTTGATCGTTCCGCACCTTTTACCTGCTTAAATGCCTTTTTGGTCTATCTATTGCGCGAATCGAAAAGTTGTTCTAGTATTCGGTTTTGTAAGGCAATGTTCGTGGTCATTGAGGGGGAACCACTATGCAGCAGGGGAATTACGTTCACATGCAATCTGGGGATTTCGCGGATTTTCAGCGCGAGATCAACCGGCAAACCATCGAGTTTTGGGTCCAGCATCCGCCGCATGGTGATCAGGATTTTCATACCCAGCTTGCCGACGTCGCCACGTCGATGAATATCAGCCGAGGTGAAGCGCGGCAGGCGTTGAGAATTGGGGAGATGCTTCGCCGATTCCCTAAATTCTTAGCCTGTTTGCGCGCTTGGTATCACGTGAATTTTCACAGGCTTGCGGTCGTCGAAAAGCAAGTGATGGCGGTAAAACCAGAATTCCATGATGCATTAGATGAGTTTTTAACAGAATATTTCACGCCAAAGCATGCCGACGAGGTGCTGGCGCAGGCTCAAACTGTGGCGAAACATCTCCGGGCGTTTATTGCCACGTTAGACCCCGAGGCCGCAATGAAGCCGCAGGAAACTAAACGTCGGGCGCGTTTTACGCGCTGCCACAACGGTTTAACGCGGTTTAGTGCAACGCTGAGCGACGCCGAGGCGAAGCGACTTGAGCTGGGAATACGCAAGCATGAACGCGCCGATGATGAGTCAAGCGCCGATGGTTTTGTGCGCCTGCTTGAAAGCAAAACACTCACTTCCATCACGCTCAATACCTTCGCCGACCCGACAGGCGTTCAGCATATTATTTCCGGTGGGCTCGCAGGCGCACTGGAAGCCGACAAGCAACGGTCAATCAACCACAACGCTGAGACCGATCAATACCGGCCAACTCCTGAGATTCGCACCGCCGTCCAGCTTCTCGACGGCACCTGCCGCTACCCGGGCTGCTCAACTCCTGCAGACCAGTGCGACCTCGACCACGTGATCAACTACGACGAAGGCGGCAAAACGACCGCAGCGAACCTCGCCTGCTTATGTCGCTTCCACCACACGCAAAAAACCTCAGGACGCGTCCAATACTCCATGGACGAACACCGCGTAACCACATGGCATTTCCCCAACGGCAACACCAAAACAACCCGCCCAGCAGGCGAAGCCGCAATAGCGCCGATGTTCGGCCAATCCTGGCAGCGCCACGAAGCCAAGCGAGTGCAAAAGAGGCGCTCAGCCGCCTAATCCAGTCGAGGAATCGCCTCGAGTAGCTGCTTGGTATAAGCATGCCCTGGCGACTGGAAAATTTCCTCAGTCGGCCCGTATTCCACCAGGCGACCCTGGTGCATGACAGCGACGCTATCGCACACCGCGCGCACGACCGATAAATCATGCGACACGAACACCATGGTCAGGTTGTGACTCTCCACCAAACGGTCCAACAGACCCAACACCTTCGCGCGCACTGACACATCCAACGCTGAGACGGGCTCATCAGCCAGAAGGATGTCGGGTCGCCCCATCAATGCGCGCGCAATAGATATTCGCTGCCGTTGGCCGCCGGAAAACTGATGCGGGAACTTCGTCAATGCGTCCGGTTCGATGCCGACCTCGGCCAGGGCTTCCTGCATTTCAGCGGTGCTAGCTTCGGGTGCAGACTCCGCCAGGATTTGGGCGATGGTCATTTTCGGATCGAGCGAGCTCATCGGGTCTTGGAATACTGTCCTGGTGCTTCCTTGAACGCGCAATGAACCTGAAGTTGGTTCTAGTAAACCGCCGATCATCCTCAAGAGGGTGGTTTTACCTGAGCCTGACCCGCCGACGATTCCGAGTCTCTGACCACGGCGAACTTCTAGCGAAACGTCCTTGACTACCGTCGAACGCCCGAATTGACGATTCACCCCATCCACGGTGACGATCGTGTCTTGATATCTGGCCGGCCGCGCGGACTGCAATGTGGAGGCGCTGATCAGCATCTTCGTGTACTCGTGCTGCGGATTGTGAAGAATTTCTTGTGTGGTTCCGCGCTCGACAATCTCTCCCTTGCGCATCACCAGAATTTTCTCGCAGGTGTTGGCAATGAGTCCGAGGTCGTGCGAAATGAAAAGTAGGCCGCGGTCTTGAGCCAAACGCAAGATCAGTTCCACAACGGCCCTTTGCGACGTCACATCCAATGCTGTTGTGGGCTCGTCGCAAATGAGCAGGCGAGGATTATTGATCAACGCCATGGCGATCAAGATTCTTTGGCGTTGACCACCAGAAAGCTCGTGCGGATACCGCCCCGCGATCGAGGCGTCGAGCTCGACTTCTTTGAGCGCTTGTTCAACTCGTGCGTTCGCTTCCTTCCTGCTGAGCCGTTGATGCACCTTCGCAGCCTCGCGAATTTGCTTCCCAACCTGCATGAGCGGATCCAGCGCGGTCATCGGCTCCTGGAACACCATTGCCATATCTTTCCCGCGCACGCGACACAGCTCGGGTTCCTTCAATGCGGTCAAATCTGCGCCGTCGAGTGAAATTTTGCCGGCATCCGGATCCATCAGTCGCATGATCGCGAGGGCTGTCAAGGTTTTTCCAGAACCGGACTCACCGATGATTCCTACGCGTTCACCAGGCTTGACGACGAAACTTATGTCTTTAACGATGCCTGCAATTGATAAGCGCTGGACGTCGAGAAGCTTCATGCGCGTACGCTCGTTTCGTGTCGGGGATCGACTTGATCACGCAGACCATCGCCGAACAAATTGAAGCCGAGGACGGTCAGCGCGATGGCAGCGCCGGGCCAAATCGCAAGCCAGGGGGCAGACGATAAGGAAGACTGTGCGCTTTGGAGCATGCGTCCCCATGATGGCTCTGGTGGCGGAGTGCCAAGCCCGAGGAAGCTGAGCCCCGCTTCGGCCAAGATGGCCAGGGCAAACGCGATCGAAGCCTGGACGATGGCCACCCCGAGGATGTTCGGCAGCACATGGCGGATGGCGATGGAGAAGGTGCTGCGCTGGGCGTCTTTGGCGGCCAAGATGAAGTCTTGAGACATGATTCGCATGGTTGAGGCTCGGGTCACTCGCGCGAAGGCCGGAACGCTCGCAATGCCAATGGCCACCATTGCAGTGGTGGTGCTCGAACCAAACATTGCCGTGGCAACGATGGCCATCAGAAGCGCTGGGAAGGCAAGCAGCACATCGGATAGGCGCATGATCACTGCATCCCACACGCCGCGGTTCATCCCAGCGGCGATTCCGAGCGGGACACCGATTACTGCGGCCACTGTCACGGCAACGACACCCACGAGCAGTGAAATCCTCGAACCGACCATGATTTGAGAAAGCACATCGCGGCCGTAACGGTCGGTTCCCATCCAATGTTGTGCGCTGGATCCTTCAAGGCGTTCGTTCGGGATGGCGTGGAGTGGGTCGTAGGGGGTCCAAAAAATGGAGAGGAGTGCGACGGCCAGTACGCACGCAATGACGAAGAGACCGGCCTTAGCGTTGGCGTTGAGGCTTTTCATCGGCTGCTCCTTTTGGTGCGTGGGTCTACGAGGGCGTAGGTGACGTCGACAAGCGCGTTGACGAAGATGGTGAGCACGACAAGCATCATGACTGTCGTTTGGACTGTGGGCAGGTCGCGGTTGCTTACTGCTTGCAGCAGCATTGAGCCCAGGCCGGGGATGACGAACACTTTTTCAATGACGACGGCGCCAATGAGCAGCGAGGTCAGTTGCATGCCGGCGACGGTCAGCACTGGTAGGGCGGCGTTGCGCAGGCCGTGTCGGAATAGTGCTTGCACGGGGCTTAGGCCGATGGCGCGGGCGGTGCGCATGTAGTCGTTGTGGAGGATGTCGAGAATCGCGGTGCGCACGTAGCGGGTCATGATTGCTGCTTGGACCAGGCCAAGCGCTACGCACGGCAAGATGATGCGGGCGAGGAAGGCGCCTGGGTCTTCTCGTGGCACCACCCAGCCATTGGGTGGCAGCCAGCCAAGGTGCACAGAAAATAGGGCGATGAGCAGGATGCCGGTGAGGAAGCTGGGTATGGCGATGCCGATTTGGCTGAGCGCGCTGACGAGCACGCCGTCAATGCGAGCGCTCCGCTGCGCGGCCCACATGCCCATGGGCACTGCGATGATTAAGGCAAGCACCATGGCGATGGTGACGAGGATCAGGCTGACTTGAAGCCGGTCGAGCACCATTGATGAGATGTCGGCGCCCGATACGATGGATTGTCCGAAGTTTCCTTGGAGCATGCCGGTGACCCAGTGCAGGTATTGCTGCCAGGCGGGTTGGTCGAGGCCCATGTCGGCTTCGAGTTTGGCCACGCTTTCTTCGGTTGCGGTGACGCCGAGTGCGATTTCGGCGGGGTTGCCGGGGATGATGCGAAGCGCGAGGAAGATGAGCACGCTGGCGATGATGAGGGTGATGGCGTAGCGCGAGAGGTGCTTGGCCACGGCGCGAAGTTTCATCGATCCTCCTTGCGTACTTGGGCGAGTTCGAGTCCGTCGCCGACCGCATTGACGGGAAGGCCGCTGACGTCTTTTGTGACGATGATGCTGGGCAGGTTGTACAGGGTGTCTGCTCCTGCTTGGTCCACGATGCGTTCGATGGCTTGTTGCATCGTTGGAATGTAGTCGTCTTCGGCGGCGGTGTCGGCTTGGTTGAGCAGGCGTTGTACTTCTGCGTCGTTAAATCCGAGGTAGTACTCGGCGGTGCCGAACATGGTGGGGATGTCGCGGGCTTCGACGTGTGCGACTAGTGATAGGTCGTAGTCTTTGCCTTGATACACCTTTGATAGCCACACGGCTGGAAATTCCACGGATTCGATGTGGACGTCGAAGCCGATCTCGCTGAGTTGCGAGTACAGCAGCTCGGATGCTGTTTGCGCATAGGGCAGTGAGGGCACGGAGATGGTGATGCTGGTGCCGATGGCGTTCGCTTCTTTCATCAATGCGAGCGCACGCTGTCGGTCGTATGGAAAGCGTTGCGACTCGTAGTACCAAGGATCCGTCGGTGCTGCGGGCACGCCGCCGGTATCGACCCCATAGCCTTCCCAGGTGGTGTCGATGATGGCTTGACGATCCACCCCGTACATCACCGCTTGGCGCACGCGCACATCGTCAAAGGGGGCGCGCTGGTTGTTCATGCTGAGCAGCACTTCGCCGTTGGTCGTGCCGACTTCCACGCTTAGCGATTCGTCGGCGCGGATTGCGTCGAGAAGCTCAGGCGACTGCAAGCCTACGACCGCATTGACATCGTGGGTGCGCACCGCGTTGCTCAGCGCCGTGGCATCGCCAAAATACCGCAGCACCGCGCGTTCATTGGCCGCAGGTTCGCCCCAGTAATCCGCCCGCGCCTTCAATGCGAGCGACTCGCCAACCGCCCACCGTTCCACCTCATAAGGCCCGGTGCCGATTGGTTGACTTTCAAGCTTGTCGACGCCCGCCGGGTGCATCATCGCGCCCACAAGGGTGCCCATGTTCCAAAGCCAGTCATTGGATCGGTGTTTCAGTGTGACTTCGAGCGTGTTGCTGTCGATCACCCGGGTGGAGTCCACCACATCCATCTTCGACTTCAAGCCATTGCTCCACGCATCGGAGCGCACCCTGTCGATGGAAAACTTGGCGGTATTCGCGTCGAATGGTTCACCGTTTGAGAAGGTCACTCCTTGGCGGAGGTGGAAGGTATAGGTCTTTCCGTCATCTGAAATTTCCCACCGCTGTGCGAGCGCTGCTTCAATGCGACCGGTCTGCGAGATGCGCACGAGGCCTTCATAGACGTTGTCCATGAGTGCTTGAGGAATAGCCGCGCCCGCGGTGGTGGTGAAGTCGAGGGATGCGGGTGCGGTGCTAAGCCCAATGACGACGGTGCCGGGGGTATCGGCGCTGTATTGGCTGGTTTGTGTGGCGGTTTCGCCAGCGCTGCAGGCTGCGATTCCGCAGGTCAGTGCCAGTGCCGCTGCGGCTGTGCGGAGTTGAGGCATGCGTTTGAGGATATCCCTTTGCCCTTCAGGCAGCGAAAAGGGGAGTGGGGAGTGCCTCAGATGGAGGTATCGCCGCCCCAGAACCAGCCCCAGAACCCAACCCCAACAATCACCCCAGAACCCGCCCCAGAACCCACCCAAAACCCCACCAATCCCTTGCGCTCCAGGCCGGTGGAAAACCTTGAGCCAATAATTGCTTCGTGGGCAAAATTAGCGCGCATACCTGGGGTGTCGATGGGGTGTGCCTTTGGGGGTTCGATAAGAAATGATGAACGTTTTGGCGTAATCTTTAGCAACCGTAACCGACCGTTTGAACCATTTGAGTTGATTATTTTGTCTGAAAAGAGTGATACGGCTGGTGTGCGCCAGTCGGAGAAGCGCAGGGGTGTGAAGTCGGATCCCTTCATCTTTTTTGCTTCTTTGGGTTTTATCGTCGTCTTCGTCTTGCTGACGATCCTGCTGGGCACGACCGCTCGCGATGCGTTTAGCACCGTGGCGCAGGGGCTGATGCGCACCACCGGCTGGCTGTATATCTCCGGCGTGAGCGTGATCTTCATTTTCTTGATCGCCGTGTTCGTTTCTCGCTATGGCCGTTTGCGCTTGGGTGATGATGACGGCGAGCCCGAGTACAGTTTGCCGGCGTGGTTTTCCATGCTTTTCGCCGGTGGCGTGGGTGCTGTGTTGATGTTCTGGGGCGTTGCTGAGCCTTTGAATCACGCGGTGAATGTGCCTCGTCAGGATGCGGATCCGATGAGCGAAGCTGCGATTCGTGAGGCGTTTGCCTACACCTTCTATCACTTCGGCATTCACATGTGGGCCATTTTGGCGCTGCCGGGCCTTGCGTTGGGCTATTTCATTTATAAGCGCAAGCTGCCGCCGCGTGTGAGCTCGGTGTTTGCCCCGATTCTGGGTTCGAAGATCTACGACGTTCCCGGCAAGCTTATCGACGTCCTGGCCATCATCGCCACCACCTTCGGTATCGCAGTCTCGGTTGGTTTGGGTGTGCTGCAAATCAATGCTGGCCTGAACATGCTGTGGGATGTGCCGGTGGTGAGCTGGGCTCAGTTGATGATCATCGTGATTATCACTGGCGTGGCCTGCATTTCGGTGGCCGTGGGCTTAGACCGTGGCATTAAGACCTTGTCCAATCTCAACATTGGTCTTGCCGTGCTGCTGATGATCTTCGTGTTGATCGCAGGCCCAACCCTTACGCTGTTGCGTTTTGCCGCTGAGTCTTTCGGCATTTATGCGGATCAATTGCCAGAAATCATGTTCTGGACTGACTCCTTCGGCGATAACCCCGGTTGGCAGGGCAAGTGGACGGTGTTCTACTGGGCATGGACCATCTGCTGGTCGCCTTTCGTGGGCATGTTCGTCGCCCGCATTTCGCGCGGGCGCACTGTGCGCGAGTACATCGGTGGCGTGTTGGCGTTGCCGGCGATCTTCTCGGTGATCTGGTTCGCCATCTTCGGCCGTGCGGGCGTAGAAATTGAGCTCAGCGATCCAGGCAAACTCTCGATCCCGGTGGTTGAAGAAGGCGACGTGCCTTTCGCTCTGTTCGGCTTCCTTCAGGAATATCCCTGGACCGGTGCTGTAAGTGTGCTTGCGCTGGTGGTGGTGATCATCTTCTTCGTCACCTCCATGGACTCTGCCGGCATGATTAACGACATGTTCGCCACTGGCGAAGAGGCCGTGACCCCCACCTGGTATCGCGTGCTGTGGGTGGTTGCCATCGGTGCGGTGGCTGGTGCCTTGCTCATCATCTCTCCTGGTGTGGGCATTAAGACCCTCCAGGAAGTGGTGATCATCGTTGCCTTCCCCTTCTTTATCACCCAATTCATCATGATGTACTCGCTGGTAAAGGGCATGATGGACGACTCTGCGGCAGAACGCGCGATTAAGACCCGCCGCTGGGAGAAGACAGATACTCCCGAGAAGCTGGAAGCACATGAGGCAATGCCAGCTCCGGGCTACGACGAGGAAGGCAACGAACTCGCCGTGGTGGCTCTGGAGCAGGATGCTGAGGGCAATATCGTCATCCCCGGCAATGTGGTGATTGAGGGTGATCTTGGCGTACAGGGGGACGTCGACAAGCAAAGCTAAACATCACTGAAGCTCCCGGATCGTCAATGCGGCCGGGAGCTTTTGCTATACCTCGCTCATTTCTGGTGGCTGACGTTTGAAGCCCTTGGTTACGACCGCGAGGACGGCCACGCCGATGCCTAACCAGATCACTCCGATGGTCTTGGCGTGAATGTCGAGTTGGGTGAGCAATCCGATACACACCACTGCGCCGATAGCTGGTGCGATGGCGTAGGAAAAGACGTTGAGTGTGGTGCCCTGGCCGCGTTGGCGGAAGAAGTAGAAGATCACGCCAAGGTTGACAGAAGCGAAGGCGACGAATCCGCCGAAGTTTACAAAAGACGTTGAGGTAGAAACGCTCATGACGATCGCAATGAGGCCAACGGCGGCGGAAATTAGCACGTTGACCGCCGGGGTGGAAAAACGCGAAAGGCGCCCGAATACCGCTTTGGGCAACACACCGTCGCGGCCCATGGCGTAGAGCAGGCGCGAGGCGCTGGCCTGTGCTGCGATGCCGGAGGCGAATTGAGCAAGCACAAGCCCGGCAAGGAACACCGCACCGAAGGCGGTGCCACCAATGTTGAGCGCAAGATCCATGGCGGCGGAATCGGGGTCCTGGAAGCTAAAACCGGGGTGAACCAACTGCGCCAGGTAGGCCAGGGCAATAAAGATCAGCCCGCCAATCAGGGCGATTAAGAAGATTGCGCGGGGCATGCGCTTTTCTGGCTCAATCGTTTCCTCAGTCAGCGTGGTGACTGCGTCAAAACCAAGAAATGAGTACGCGGCGATGGCGGCACCTGCCACGATGTAGCCCGGCCCGGACTGATCGTTGATGAAAGGGTCGAGGCTAAAGGCGGTGGCGTCGCTGTGGAGGATAAAGCGGATGCTGAGCACAGCAAAGAAGAAGATGACCAGGCCCTGGAACGCCATGAGCAGGGTATTGGCGCGCTCTGCCACTTGGATTCCCACGATGTTGAGCACCGAGGTCAAAGCGATGAATAACAAAATCCACACAGGCTTGGGCACGGCGGGGAATTGGGCACCTAGGTAGGAAGCGCCAATGAGCCAAATCACCATGGGCAAAAAGAGGTAATCCAACAGCACTGCCCACCCCACCATGAAGCCTGCGTGCGGTTGGATGGTTTTTCGCACATAGGTGTAGGCGGAGCCTGAAACTGGGTACGCCTTGGCCATGCGCCCGTAGGAATGGGCGGTAAAGAGCATGGCAATCATCGCCACCAGATAGGCCGCCGGGGCTGCACCGTGGGTTGCTACCGAAATCACGCCGAAGATCGATAGCACCACCATCGGCGTGAGATACGCCAAGCCGAAAAGCACCAAGGCCTTCGTCTTGAGCGTCCTTTTTAGTTGAAACGATTCTTCACTCATTGGGGTCGCCTTTGGTTAGAGGTATGCGCCAAGCAATTCAGGATGGGTTTGCTTCGGAATCGGTTGTTTTACCTGGCTCATCAGGTTCAATATTCCAGGTGGCCGGGTCGATCCTTCCCTGGTAAAGCGGCAGCGGTACCACCGGGTCGGTGTCGCGGAATTGAGCCCAGGGGCGATTTACTCCCGCAGTTCCGTGGTCGCGGATGTGGCGTAGCGCATCCAAATCCAACGTGGCGCTGAGCACCTCTGGGCCTTCGCCCCGAGCGCTCGCAATGACATCGCCATCGGGGGCGACGATCATGCTGTGGCCTTTGCCGGTGGGCGCTGCGACGTTCACGCTGACGAAAAACACTTGGTTTACGATGGCATTCGCCCTGGCCAAGATGAGTTCTTGGGCTCGATCCTCGCTGGTGGTTTTGACTACGTTGAGGATGATTTCTGCTCCCATCCACGCGAGGTGGCGTGTGGTTTCTGGGAACCAGGAGTCGTAGCAGATATGCAGGCCGAGGGTGGTGTTTGCGGCTTTGGCGGTAACGAAGGTATCGCCGATGTCGTAGGGTTCGTGCGGGCGCCAGGGGAAAATTTTGCGGTAGCTGGCAACGAGTTCCCCTTGAGGGGATAACACCAGTTGGGTGTTAAAGAGTTCGCCGTTTGCTCCGCGTTCGCACACGCTGCCGGGTACGAGCCAGATGCCGAGTTCGGCTGCGATGGCTTTGAGCGCTTGTACCCGGGGTCCGTCGAGTGCTTCGGCTGCTGCTTCGAGTGCGCTGCGTCGGGCTTGGTCGGGGTTGCCGTCGCCAAAAAGGTGCAGTTCAGGAAAGACGAGCAGCTCGGTTTTGGGGTGTTGTTCAAGGATTGTTTGGGCTTGTTCTTTGAAGTGCTCGAGGGGTTCGCCAATGAGCAGGGGGTTGGCTTGGACGGCGGTGACCGTGAGTGTGCGGGGTGTGTCCATGGTGGGGTCCTTGGGGTTTGTGGGGGCGCTCGGAGGCTATGGGGTAGGGCACGAAAAACAAATTTTGACGATTATGTCACGGTTTTTGCGTGTTTAGTTATACACTCATCAGGACACCTCACCCGTGGTGCCGTTTGTGCACCATAAACACCCAAGAAAGGCGTGGAATGAAAGATCTGGAGTACCGCTTGGCGCAGGAGCGTCGCGTAGCCTCTGAGCTGCCCGGTCAGCAAAGCAAGGCGTTGGATGAACGTCGACAAGCTGCCGTCGCTCGAGCCTTGGCTCCTGGCCTGCCGGGGTTTGTCGTCGACGCTGATGGCGGAGTGCTTGTCGACGCCGATGGCAACTCCTTTATCGACTTCGCTTCAGGCATCGCTGTCACCACCGTCGGCGCTTCCAACCCGCACGTTGCTGAAGCCATTGCAGAATCTGCACGCCACTTCACCCACACCAGCTTCATGGTCTCTCCCTACGAGTCTTATGTTGCTGTAGCCGAGCGACTCAACGAACTCACCCCCGGCGACTTCGATAAGAAGTCCGTGCTGCTCAACTCCGGTGCCGAGGCAGTAGAAAACGCCGTGAAGATCGCCCGCGCCTACACCAAGAAAAACGCCGTGGTGGTCTTTGACAATGGCTACCACGGGCGCACCAACCTCACCTTGGCCATGACCGCGAAGAACAAGCCATATAAGACCGGCTTTGGACCATTCGCCGGCGATGTCTACCGCGCGCCCATGAGCTACCCGCTTCGCGATGGCCTCAGCGGCAAAGAAGCAGCCGATCGCGCCATCAAGATGATCGAGCAGGAAGTCGGCGCCGAAAACCTCGCCTGCGTCGTCATCGAACCCATCCAGGGCGAAGGCGGCTTCATCGTCCCCGCCGAGGGCTTCCTGCCCGCCATCGTGGACTGGTGTCGAGCCAACGACGTGGTCTTTGTTGCCGACGAAATCCAAGCCGGCCTGACCCGTGCGGGCAAGTGGTTCGCCAGCGAGCACTTCGGCATCGAACCCGACCTGGTGTGCATCGCCAAGGGTGTAGCCGGCGGCATGCCCCTGTCGCTTGTGACCGGCCGCGCTGAAATCATGGACGCTCCCGTCCCCGGTGGCCTCGGCGGCACCTACGGCGGCAACCCCGTGGCTTGTGCCGCAGCCTTGGCCTCACTCGACCAGATGCGCGACCTCGACCTCAATGCGCGCGCACTCGAAATCGAGCAGATCGTTCGCGAAGAATTTGCCGAGCTGCTCGAATTGGACGTGGTAGCCGAATTGCGCGGCCACGGCGCCATGATGGCCCTTGAGCTTGTCGACGCCTCCGGCGCCCCCAACGCCGAGCTCACCGCAAAGGCAGCCGCCGCCTGCAAGCAAAACGGTGTGCTCATCTTGACCTGCGGCCTCGACGGCAACGTCATCCGCCTGCTTCCTCCGCTCACCATCCCTGAAGCGCTGCTGCGCGAAGGCCTACAAGAGCTGGTGGCACAGATCAAGGCACACGCCTAAACCCCACAGCTACCGATGCTGCCCCCGCACCGAAACATCGCGACGAGGGCAGCATTGCTTATTAGTCGGCCAAGGCCTCAGCACAATCACGCAAAGAGCGCTGCGCAGTCTCTGCATCCGGGGCGCGCATAACCAACATGAGCTCATCAGCGTCGGTGCGTTGCATAAACGCACCGGCGCTTTCGCGTACCTGCTGGGCATCACCGCAGGCGAAATGCTCGAGCATCGTCAATGCGCGCGCACGCGCCATCGGTGTTGCATGAGGCCCTGCGAAGGCAGCCACATGCTGTTCGCGAACCTTCTCAATATCGCTTGGCTGCTCGGTGCACAGCGCATTCATCGCCACCATCACATAGGGCGAATCCAATTGAGCACTGGGCTGGAACTGCTGCCGATACAAGCTCAAAGCCTGATCCAAATGATCCGGGGCAAAATGCGAGGCAAATACATAGGGCAGCCCCATCTTCGCAGCCAACCCTGCGCTATAGAGCGAAGAACCAAGCAAATACAAAGGCACATTGCTGCCAGCGCCCGGCACACACGTCACGCCCGGGATTGGGGAACGCCCGGCAAGAAAGCCCTGTAAGTCCTCTACATCCTGGTCAAAGCCCGCAGCCCCAGGTTGACGACGCAAAGCGCGGCCCAAGGTGAGCGGGTCTGTACCCGGTGCACGACCGATCCCTACGTCAATGCGACCGGGATACAGCGCCTCAAGCGTGCCAAATTGCTCAGCCACCACATACGGGGCGTGATTCGGCAGCATCACCCCGCCGGAACCTAGCCGAATCCGCTCAGTGTGCGCCGCGGCATGCGCAATGAGCACCGCAGGCGTTGCAGCAGCCACCCTGGGAATGTTGTGGTGTTCGGTAAACCAGAGTCGGTGATAGCCAAGCGCTTCGGCCATCTGCGCAGTTTGAGCTATTCGACGCAACGCCAAAGCCGCAGAATCTTGCTCATACACGCTGGCGAACTCCAGCAGTGAAGTCCTATACCGCATGAACGCGCCCACCTTTCTTCGAAAGTTGAATCAGATCGGCCGCCAAGCCTACTGCGTAAGCACCAATGGCCGGCAGTACCCATGCCAACTCCTGGCTCGCCAAGGGCCACGCCCCAAGCCCAATATCGATTACTCCAAGCTGTTCCAACAACGCCCAGGCCGAGAAGAAAGCCGCGGTCCAAGCCGAAAGACGAAACGCCCACAGCGTTGGATCAGCGTTGAGGCGAGCGCTCGCTTTGAAGATGCGACCGACCAACGTGGCTACGACCAGGGTGATCACGATGGGGTAGATAAAGGCGATAATTGGCGCAGCGATCTGCAAAACGGCTGAAAGCCCAAGGCTTGCGATGGCAAATGAGATGAAGCTAAACGTGCAGAGCCATGCACGGTAGCTCACCCCTGGGATGAGTCGGTGGAAAAACTCACTGGTGGCAGCCAGAAGGCCAACGGCTGTGGTCATGCATGCCAACAGGACGGTCAGGCCGAAGGCAAGTTGGCCGTATGGGCCTAGAACCTCATGGGCTGCTTGGGCGAGCATCACGGCGCCATCGTCAAAGTGTTCGGTGGTGTGCAAACCAATCAAACCAAGCCCCACATACACCGTGGCAAGCAGCGCGCCGGCAATCAAACTAACGATCACCGCTCGAGACACAATCGAACTTCCAGCGCCTTCTGATGCCTCGGCGGGCTTGCCTTGTGAACGCAACGCAGCAATGACCAAGATGCCAAAAGCCAGCGCAGCAATGGAATCCATGGTGAGGTATCCCTGCAAAAAGCCCGCACTTAAAGGCGCATGATCATAGGGCGGCTGCGGGCTTTGGGGCTGCACATGGGACTTATTGCTCAGCACCAACCCCAGCAACAAAAGCAATAAACCAAGCAGGATGGGGGTGAGCACCTTGCCTAGGTTGGCCACGATCTTTCCGGGATACAGCGCAAGCAATAGCGCTAGTGAGAAGAACAAGGCATTAAAGCCAGCATGCGCCACCATCGCGCTCGATTCGCCTACTGGCTCGAGCACCGGATCAACGACCGCCGAATAGCTCACCGCGCCCGTTCGTGGGATGGCGTACATCGCACCGACGGAAAGGTAGGCCACCACGCAGAACGCGATATTGAATACTTTGCCGGCGCGGGCACCGAGGCTTCGCACATCGGAGCCAGTCATTGCCATGGTGATGATGGTTAAAACAGGTAAGCCGATGCCGCCCAATAAGAACCCGAGCATCGCCGGGAGGAAATGTTCACCGGCGGCTTGTCCGAGCATGGGTGGGAAAATCAGATTGCCCGCACCAAAGAACATCGAAAATAACGTAAGCGCGGTGGGAATGATCACGCCAGCAGAACGTCGCACAAGAGTCCTTCTTTCGTTTCTTTAAACGCACGCATTGAAAAAGAGGGCGGCCTGTTCTACCTAGCACCGCCCTCGATGAAGAACATGCGATCTATGAACGCTGATCCAAAGCCTTGGCCATGCGCTCGAGTGCAGTTTCGAGAATCTCGCGAGAGGTAGCGAAATTAAGGCGCGCGTAGCCGCGGCCGAGTTCGCCAAACATGGTGCCCTCGTTGAGCGCTACGCGAGCGTGCTCGAGGAAGAACGCCGCCGGCTGCTCTAGACCACAATCGCGGAAGTCGATCCACAGCAAGTAGGTGGCATCAATGTTGCGAACCTTCGCGCCGGGCAGGCGCTTCGGAATCTCGCGGACAAGGAAGTCGCGGTTGGCTTGAAGATACGCCAGTTCTTCATCTAAGAATTCGCGTCCCTTGGAATAGGCAACTTCGGCGGCGAGCAAACCGAGGGTGGAAACGCCATCTTTGGTCACAGGGCTGAGCTGCTCCCAGCGCTGCACATCTTCAGGGTTGCTGAAAATAATTTGGGCGCACTTTAAGCCAGCGGTATTCCAAGCCTTGGAGGTAGCCGTGATGGTGATGCATTGCTTGGCTGCCAGTTCGGAAATCCCGGCGGCAACGATGTGGGTGTCTTCGTAGACGAGGGGCGCGTGGATTTCGTCGACAAGCAAACGAACATCATTGGCAGCGGCGAGTTCCACGATGCGCTCGAGCTCTTCGCGGCTGAAGGTAAAACCGAGCGGATTATAAGGGTTGCACAGCAGCATCGAACCGGCCGCTTTGAAAGCGCGCTCGAGTTCATCGAAGTCAAGGCCGTTGCTGACATCCAAGAAAATGCCCTCGCGATCAGTGGCGTCGAGCACCTGGAAGAACGGCGGGTAGGCGGGAACGGGCACGACCACCTTGGAGCCCGGTTGGCTAAATTCCTGGATGCCGATATACAAACCGCGCACCACATCAGGCAGCGGGAAGATCCACTCCGGGCGCGCAGGGAAACCATAACGATCCTGGTAGAACTGCGCGCAGGCCTGCTGCAAGCCCTCGGCCGATGGGGGATAGCCAAAGCGTTCTTCTTCCACAGCGGTGCGCAAAGCCTGGTGGATTTCAGGGCAGGTGGCGAAGTCAGATTCGGCCACCCACAAAGGGATCACATCCTCGTCGTGGCGAGTCCATTTCATGGTGTGGCGGGCACGGAGACGTTCATATTCGGGAAAATCCATACCCTCCAAGGTAGCCAAAGCCACCCCAAGAGGTTTCACTAGCTCGTTCAAGCCGTGAGGTGCAGGCCGTGGAGCCAGCGATGCGCCAAAGCAGCCGGCGTGCGATCAGGCCTGGAAGCCGAAAGCCTTGAGGCGTTCGCGAGATACTTCGTTGCTATTGGCGGTCAGTTCGAGCAGCTCGGCGTAGATGCCACCAGAGGTGGCCAGATCGGCTGGGGCGCCAATTTCGTCAATGCGGCCGTTCTTCAGCGTGACAATGGTGTCTACATCGGCGATGGTGGAAAGGCGGTGCGCGATGATGATGGTGGTGCGACCTTGCATCAGTTCATCCAAACCGGCTTGGACTGCGAGCTCGCTTTTGGTGTCGAGCGCTGAGGTGGCCTCGTCAAGCACGAGCACGGGGGCGTCTTTGAGCATGGCGCGGGCAACGGCAACGCGTTGTTTTTGGCCACCGGAAAGACGCAAACCACGCTCGCCAATGACGGTGTCGTAACCATCGGGGAATGCAGAGATGAAGTCGTGGGCGTTGGCGCGCTTGGCCACGGCGATGATTTCTTCATCGCTGGCATCGGGGCGTGCGTACGCGATGTTTTCGCGGATTGTGCCCGAAAAGAGGCTGGATTCCTGGAACACCACACCAACAGAGGCACGCAATTGCTCGGCGGAGACTTCGCTGATGTCGCGGCCGCATAAAGAAAGGTGGCCGTGGGTTGGGCGATAAAGGCCAAGCAGCAAATTAATCATGGTGGTTTTGCCGCCGCCGGATTCGCCCACCAAGGCGATGCGCTCGCCTGCTGCTGCGCGCAGGGAAATGTCTTTGAGCACCGGTTCGCCCTCGGAGTACTCAAAATAGACGTGATCGAATTGCACCGCCGGGACTTTGGCCTCGCTGTGCGGCGATGAGGGCAGGGCAAGGGGAGCGACGTGGGCGTCGACAAGCTCGGGCACATCATCGGTATGGGTAGCGGCGGCGATCTCGGGATTCACCGTGGCCTCGAGTTCCAAATCCATGACCTCGAAGTAGTCCTTCGAACCGGCGATGGCGCGCTGAGTGGTATCAACAACCCAGCTCATCATGGTCATGGGCATGCGAGCCATATTGACCAACTGGATCAGCAACACCATGTCGCCGATGGTGAAATAACCGTGCAAAGTGCGAAGAAACAGCGTGAGATAAATGCCGAAGAAGATCAGATTCATCGACGCCCCACGCAAGGTATCCATGAAATGCCACCAAGAAGACTGCCGCCTAGTCAAAGTGACCGTCTCACGGAAACGCCCAGCAAAGCTGCTGAGCTCGCGCACCTCCGCAACGAAACTTTTGACCACCTTCACCTGGCCGACGACCTCGGCAAAACGACCGCCCGCCAAGTCGATCTGACGGTTTTTCTGCCCCTCGATCTTCTGCCAACGCTTAGAAGTCAGCGAAGTCAGCCACATATAAATCGGAATGATCACTGCCAACAACACAGCCAGCGGCCAATAGTAACTAGCCGAAACACCCAACACCGCCACCATGGTGATGATCATGGGGAAGAAATTATTCGCCACCGCCTGCAGCGCCTGCGTAATCGAAGTGATCGAACGATCAAGCCGAGCAATGATGGTGCCAGTGACCTGATCATCAAAATAGCGCTGAGGCATGCCCAACAGCTTGGCAAAGTAGCGAGTAGAAAGAATCTGCCGCAAACGAGCAGCCATCACATCACCGATATAGCCACCAATGTTGTTAAACAACGTATTGGCAAACTGCACCGCCAACAGCGCAAGCGCCAACCAAATCACATGAGTGCTCACATCAGAAGCATCAACCTCGCCAGTAGTGGCAGCGACGATAGTATCCGTGGCGTTTTTAATGATGAAAGGAGTAAGCAGCGCCAGCACCGAAACCAGCACCGCATTGAGCACCACGCCAAGATAAAAAGGCCAGAGCACCCAGGCAGAGCGCAAAATTTTGCCGATTGCTTGCATAAGGAGGCTCCTTCGGTTGTGTTTCGGTTGCGTATCTGTTGCGTTTCGGTTGTGGCTTCTTAGAAGCAGCGCCGCACGTTGCGGTCGCTCGGTCGTAGCGGTTGCTGCCGCCGTAGCGGTCGCCCAGTCGCTGCCTCGCCCAGTCGCTGCCGCCGTAGCGCTCGCTTTGACGTTGCGGACGCTCGCTTTGACACTGCGCTCGACCACAAGGGCGTCGGCCAGCCCCAAACGCTGCGAACGATTAGAAAACCGGCTCATCTTTACACAAATTGCGGCAAATGGCACTTTGGGATTGTTTGTCGAATCAATTCAGGCGCTAGAGTTGCAGGTGTTGATGCACGCGAAGAACTGCGAGGAATACGTCTTGAAAAGCACACAGTTGCTCAAAGCTACGTCCGCTGCGGCGTTGCTGTCGTTGGCTTTAGTTGCCTGCGGTGGTTCGGAGACGGATGACGCTGCGGCGTCGATTAGCGCTAATGCGCCGGCTACTCCGGAGTTTGAGGCGAAGGACGTAGACGTTACAACGGTTGATGTTTCCCGCGACGCTGAGCACGACGATGGCCTGAACACCACCGTTCGTTTGCAGAGCGCGAATTACAACAGCCAGGGTGGAGGCTCGGTGATTTATGTGTTGCTCACCAACGACAATGATGCCCCGCTGCCTGCCGACGCATTCTCCGATCCCACTTTGACCGTCAATGGGGAAAGCATCGATCGGGTAGAAAACGGCACCGTTGATCTTGAGCTTCCGCTTGAGGCTCACGCTTCTACCAACCTCGCTTATGCTTTCGATGTGAATTTCGGCAATTTAAGCGATGCTGAATTCCAGATCGGCAACCTGAAGTTCAAGGGCAACTTCACCAATATCTAAGCTTTTGCAGTCCCGTCGCGGGGGTGGCTCGCGGCGGGGCTTTTGCATGCCTTGAGCTGTATCAATGCGTCATTCTGTGCTGGCGCGGGGGTGGGCCGAGGAAATGAGGTGGGATCCTCGGGCTGCGTTTTTACGTCAAACATATAGTGAGCACGGTTGCGACACCGCTTGAAGCAACCGCAGCCTGAGCCCAAGGAGACCACCGAGGCCTTCACGGCAGGTGGTTCGGGGGCGTCGAAAAAGTGGGGCAGCTTGGGGGAGCTGCAGGGGGCTTTTCGACGGGGCCGCTGCGGGGTGTTCGCAGCCGTGCTTCCTTTTGGGGCAAGGTTTTTAGCTTTTCGACGCCACCGCACCCACCCCCTCTGCCATCCACCCTTCTTAGCGCCGATATGCAGCAGGTGTGCTGTTCGTGGGTGCTGTGTTGGCAATCATGACGTCACTGCTTGGCTAGCCCCTCGGGGGTAGTGCTTTAGAAAAACTTTTGGATTTGAGGGAACCGTTCGCCCGGAATTTCGTCTAACAGAAGTAGCAGGGTTTTCTGCCCTGCCGACATTGTTGAATACGGAAGGAAACCTCCCGTGCAGAAATTGGGTCTACATAACGGCAACACGCAACCTGCCTTCTATGCCCGGCGAAGCTTATGGAGTCTTGGTTGCCTGGCTTTCATGCTCACCAGTTGCGCTTTGGGTGCAGGAGGAGGAGCAGGAACAGAAACCTCAAGCGGCAGTGTCGCTAAGGGGCTGCAAGGTGTTGGCGATGATCGTGCTGGCGGTACTGATGGGCAAGCAGGCGAATTTACGGCTGATGGTAAAAGAATTTATCTCGGGGAAGTTTTTGCGCCCAACGTAAATGAGACTGACTTCTTTGACGTGTGCAGTGCGGTGCCAGAGTCCTTGTTGCAGGAATACAAGCTCACGTTGGCTCCAGAAGAAATGCAACACCCGTCGCATAACCCGGCCAGGGGAGTGGCGATGTGTAGCTATTTCATGGGAGGACCAGGGCCTGATCCTATTGGGACTTTGAGCTTCATGTCGACGCTTCAAAGCAATGAAGTTCGCGAGGCCTTTGCCAGGGAAGAGTTCTTCCAGTTCCATGATGATGCGCTTCCGGATGCCAGGTATTTCGGAGATCCGGTGGACTTCGAATCGATGTGTGAAGTATCTGTTGATACCTCGCGGGGGAGAATTGCAGTTTCTGGAAGTTATGGGATTTTCAATACTGAGCTAGAAAAGCAATGCCGGCAGAATGCGGGAATCCTGCACCAGATTATTGCCATCTCGAAGGGGGACCAATGAAGGTTCAATTCAGTTCGTCGCAGCTTGCTTCCACCGCAGCGGCGCTTCAGACAATCACAGCATCATCATTTTTATCGACCACTATTTCAAGCGCCGCACCGGCGCTCGCCACGTTCTCACCTGTGTCTGGCCTTGATCAGCTTGGTGCCCAGCATGCGCTGGTGTTGGCAGGAGCACCGGGCTCCGCGGCGAGCGTCGCTAAGTCACTTTCACACCAGGTGGCCTGGCTATATGAGGCGCTTAAAGCAACCGCAAGTAGCCTGGGCATGCAAAATGACTTCGTTCAGCGCGCAATGGACGTTGCAGATGAGGGCGGCTATGTGGGGGACATGGCCGCCCTTTTTCCTATGCGTCCTATCCCAACCATTCCGGGTTTTTCTTTCGCGCCTCCGGTGATGGTGCCAGCTACGAGTGTTGAGCAGCTCGTTGCACAATTTAACGCCACGAACGAGGCTGGCGGCCTTGAAGGGGCAAGGCAGTGGACGCAGCTCGGTGCGGCCGCGGCAAGCCTGGCCACATCGCTTGAGTCGGTCGCAGCCCAATTGCTGGCCACGACTGAAGGCATCGCCTTTGATCGTGCTGCGGCAAAGATCAGTGAGGTGGCCGCAACAGCAGGCAACTTTGCGGCCAACTGTGAGGTGATGGCTGCAAGTGTGAGCTCGATGGTGGGCATCCACCAACGCCACCTGCCCCAGGTATTAGCTGCGCAGGCACAGGTGCAGGCAGCGAGTGATCCTCGGGCCAAGATGCTCGCAGAACAATCTGCCCTAGCGCAGCTCAACCCAGCTATTGCTGCTGATCTTCCTACTGGTATGCCCATGATCCGTAGTTTGGTGGCACCCGCAGTGGCGGGGCTTGGTGGAGGCCTGGCTCGCACGGGCATGGGGGTGATTCCTGGGAAAGGAAAGCTCAATACCGCAGGTTTGGGCGCAACGGGTACACCTTCTGAGCCATTGCGTGCGTCGGTGCACACGCCTGGTGGCAGTTTCGAGGCAGTGGCTACCGGTGCAAGTGAGGCGAGTCCGCAGGTGCTTGGTGATGCCGCCACCACCCAAGCCTCCGTTGCCCAAGCACCTGGGCAATTTGCGCAGGCGAGCGCCCAGCAACTCGGTGCGGGCGCTGGGCAACCAGCACCACTTTCGGCCGCCTCGCAGCCTTCTTCGCACAGTCCTGGTGCCCCTATCGCGGGGTTGGGCACCCCGGTGCATCAGCAATCGCTGGCAACAGGTGCGCCGTCTTCGCAGGGCAGTGTGAGCGGCGCGCACACTTCGCGTCGCGCGAAACACGCCGGCGCTGCCGCCTTGGGAGCCCTGGCTACTGGTGGGGCGGCGATGGGGATGGGCGGGCTTGGTGGCTCAGGCTTGGCACACGCTGGTGGCTATCCCGGCGGTGCGGCCGGCAATGCTGGTGGCATGCGTGGTATGGCAGGGCCTTCTGCTGCTACCGCACCCAATGGCCTTGCGGGCGCCGGGGGTGCTGGCGGTGGGGCGTCGACAAGCGCGATGCGTGGAAGCACTGGCGGTCTTGCGCCGATGATGGGGGCGCAGCCAGGTGGGCGTGAGCGCAAGAACACCAAGGTAAAAGGCATTACTCAAGCGGTGGAAAAGAACCACAACCTGAAAATGCTGCTTGGGCAGCAGGAACCGGTGGTGCCGCGGGCGATTGGGGCGTGGGTTCGCCAATAACGTCGCGGCCGAGGCGGTGTTAGGATCCTCGCATGCATGCAGAGGAATTGGTCGTACTTGCTAACTCTGAAGGCAAGCCCACCGGCACCGCCTTAAAAGCCACCGTCCACAGCACCGAAACACCCCTGCACCTGGCTTTTTCCTGCTATGTGCTCAACGGCGAGGGGCAACTTTTGCTCACCCGCCGCGCCTTAGCCAAAAAGACCTGGCCTGGGGTGTGGACCAATTCCGCTTGCGGGCACCTCGCGCCACAAGAAAGCGCCGCCGAGGCCGTGGCACGCCGGGTGCCCTTCGAGCTGGGAATCCCACAAAGCCAGCTTTTCGACGTCACCTGCGTGCTTCCTGACTTCCGCTACAAAGCGGTAGACGCCAGCGGCATTGTCGAGTGGGAAATTTGTCCCGTGTTCATCGCCCGCACGAACGCCACCGTGGCGCCCGAACGCGAAGAAGTAGCCGAGCTGCACTGGACAAGCCCAGCCCAACTCATCGCAGCGGTAGACGCAACACCTTTCGCCTTTAGCCCCTGGATGGTCGAACAGCTCGGGCATGCAGAGCTTCGCCAAGCGCTTCTTAGCCAAAGCGAGCAGCAACGCTAGGCACTAGAACAACGCATCTGCAAACAACGCATCAGCATCACGTAACGGCACTGCCACCCAATCGGGGCGGTGCCGTTTTTCGTATGCCACTTCATAGGCAAAGCGATCCACCACGCAGGCGTGCACGAGAATTTCGTCAATGCGACCGTACGCCGCGAGCAATTCGCTGGGATAATCCAGGCCGGCGTAGTGGAAGGATCGAATAAGCCCCGCCAGGTCATAGGCCACAGGTAACAGCGCGGTGCGTTGGCTGAGGCTTTGGTCGGGCTCGCCTTCAAAGTCCACAACATGCCACCCATTGGCCCAGAGCACCTGCCCAAGGTGTAAATCACCGTGGATGCGTTGGGTGGCGATGCTGCCTTCGAGTGCATCGAAGCTTGCGTGTATGCGCTCGGCATAGGGGCGAAGCTCGGGGGCTTGGGCTATGTGTGCTTCGGCGCGGGCGTGCATGTGTTGGGCAAGTTCGCGCCCTGCCACCGTGCTGGTGGGAAGCTTTGTTCTGAGGTCGTGGTGGATGTCTTTGAGGGCGCGGCCCATGTCTGCGCTGTGATCGAGCAGCAGCGCGCGTTTGTGTGAGGTGCCAAGGCTCCAGGCATCGGTGGCGTTGGGGATAAATTGCGTGGCCACCGCCAGTGTGTAGTTTTGGCCTGCGATCTCGATGCTCACATGCGCCTGGTAGGCGGGCACATGCGCGCGCACTACTTGAGGAATCTCCACATCAGGATGCACCCCTGGGCTAATACTGCGATAAAACTTCCACATGCTCGCCGCGGTATGCAGCGAGGCATTGGTTTGCTGCCCGCTTATTGCCTCAAGCTGCTCCATTGCCTTGTCGACGACCCGCCTATCGCCATGAAACTGTATCGCCGGGTGCTCACGCCACGCACGCAACAAGCCCTGGACGTATGCGGGCTGCTGAAAACAGTCATGCTGCCCGGCGCGAAGCGTTTGTTCATATTGGGCGTGCTGCTTTGAGCCAGGTGCTGCTTGAAGCGCCCACTGCGCCTTGCCGATGGCGATATGTATGCTGCTCATGGGGTGCTAAAGCCTGCGCGCAGATGGGCAAAAGGATCACGGCTGATCGACTCTGCGCCCGTTGCCACATTCAATGCGAGCGTCTCGCGGTGCTCTGGGTAGCTTGGCCAATCGGGCAGGTGGCCGTGCAGAAAATCTTGCACAATCTGGGCAACTCTTGCGGTGGTGTGCTCGGCTGGGTGCTCAATATGTTCTGCAGTGCCAGGTTCGACATAGGCTTCGCTTTGCAGCACCCAAGGAATATCGCAGCAATGCACCGCGGGTTGCTCATTGCTTCCCGTGTAATGGATCACCCAGGTACGGGGTTGGGCTGCAGCGGCGATGTGGTCAACTTGGCGTCGAATAGCTGAATCGCCAACGACCTTGGCCATGAAGCGTGCTTCTTCTGCTTCGTGCTCTACGTAATTGGCGTTGGCGTGAAAGTGCCGCGCCACGAGCGGGCGTAAGGCTTTGGGCAGGCGCGCGTCGATGCGAGCGGTGCGTCGAGAAGCAAACCACTCCTGCTCAGTGCAGCTCAGAATCAGCGGCACGTCGGCCAGCTCTGCGCCATCAAGGCCAGTAGGTCCCATGGCCAGGTCGGTGGGAACGTAGCGCTTGTACTTGCGATAGCCGCGGCTTAACTTATCGGCAGAAAGCTTACTTAAACTTTTGCGGGTAATCGCGCGGCCAAGCGCGAAACGCAGCCTGGGTTTGTGCTGCTCAAAGCTCTTGCGGGCAAACGCAGGCGATAACGCTATCGCGCGACGAAACGTGCCTTTGTAATGGTCTTTCCTACACAGCCACAACGCGATGGTGGCGCCGGCGGACTGCCCAATGAGCGTGACATTGGTGGGGTCACCGCCGAAGGCCTCGGCATTGCCCTGGAGCCAATCTAGTGCAGTCTGGCAGTCGCTAATACCCCGGTAGGAATCGGGCTCATCTTCAGGAAAACGCGCGAAGCCATACACGCCGAGGCGGTAGTCGATGCTCACCATCATCACCCGCTGCGCTGCGAGCCCGCCGCCATGAAACCAGTGCTCATTGCGCCAACCGGAATCAAAACCGCCGCCGTGGATAAAGGCGACGATGGGAAGATCCTCGCCAAGCTCGGCATCTGCCGGAATGCTCACCCTCAACAGCAAGGGGCATTGATCAGGCCTGCCAACGTGTTGGGAGATCTCTGTGCGCATCGTGGGGGCATCAAAGGGTTGCTCCACGCTGGCGTAGGCGATGTGATCAAAAATGGCCACATCCGCCTCGGCTTGATCGCGAGATGGCTCAATATAGCCATGAAAGCGTTGGCCGCGGGCGTTCGTACCTGGTGATTGGCAAGGTTTCGCATTGGTGCTCACGGCATCGATGCTACCGCGCGGGCAGGTAGCGTTTGCGGCGCTAGGATAGCTAGCGAGATACACAAAAGCGTGCGCACGCATTGAAGAAGCGGGCGTAACAGCGAGGCATCTAAAGGAGGTTGCTATGTGGGAATGGCTCACTGACCTGGGCGATCGCACCGCACAGTTTTTAACAACCTCTCCGCTGTGGTTGCAGGTGACCTTAGTGATCGCCGTGGCCGTGCCCCTATGCGCGGTGTTGGCATTGCTGTGGCTGCGAGTGGTAGACCGTGTGGGCTCTTTGCTTGCACGGGGTGGTGCTAGAGCACGGGCGCGGGCACAGGCTAAGGTTAGTCTGGATCGAATGACTCGCAACGATGCAGAAAGAGTGGCCTCGGCTAAACATGGCGAACCCTGAGGAATTGCGCAAGCAGGATCAAAAGCGCGCACAAGGCCAGCGCAAATACCCACAGTCGCGTGTGCGCCAAGCCCTATACCTGCTGCTTGCGTTGATGATATTGGCCTGGCTTATCTCTGCAATGTAACTGCCTTTTAAGGTTTACCCCCGGCAGTGAACTTTGACTGGGGCAGCGCGCGGCTGTGCGACGTTGCCTCCCCACACCACCCGAGCGCCCTGCTACCGCATTAGGTAGCAGGAAATGGCCAAGTTGGTTGCTTATCGACGAGAAGCCCTCGCTACCTGCTGGTACAGCGGGTAGGTTTGAAGATCTTCAATGAGTACCGCCTGGCCATCGCCATCGCATAGGGGAATGCACCAGTTGGGGTACTGGTCTTTTGTTGTACCGGGCTGATTTTGAGCCCTGGTATCACCAACCATGTCCACCAAAGACACACAGCTCAGTGCGGATGGGGTGTGCGCGATAAAGCGGTAGAGCCCCTCGATGAGGGTGTGGAGGTCGCCGCGTTGCTCGCGCTCAAGGCCATGGAAGTGCTCGGGCACCCGGCCTGCCTGAGCGCTCGGAGCAGCAGCATCTTCGGCATGCTCGGCGTTTTCGGCGTTTTCGGCTCGGAAGCCGCCTTGTTCGGCTACTCGCTCTAATACTTGCGCCTGCCAGTGCAGATCTTGGGCATGCTCGGTTGCCACATCGGATTCGAGTAGGCCTAAGCGGTGACGTAGCTCAATGTGCTCGCCGCCGAGATACCCAGCCGTAGGTGGCAGGTCGTGGGTGTTAACGGAGGTGAGGGCGAGCTGGCGATAGTGCTCCTGGCGCAGCGGATTGCCCTCCCAGTCGCTTTCAAACCACACAATGGAGGTGCCCATCACGCCGCGGTCTGCTAAGTATTCCTGCACCCAAGGCTCGAAGGTGCCCAGATCTTCGCCAATAACCACAGCACCTGCGCGCTCGGCTTCGAGGGCCAAAATACCGATGAGCGCCTGGTGGTCGTAGCGCACATAGGTGCCGGTGGTGGGTGCTTGGCCGCGGGGGATCCAAAAGAGGCGGAACAGCCCAAGGATGTGGTCAATACGGATGCCACCGGAGTGCCTAAGTACTGTGCGCAACAAATCGCGCCAGGGAATATAGCCAGCTTCTGCCAGCTTTTCTGGGTGCCATGGTGGCTGGGACCAGTCTTGTCCCTGGTGGTTATAGGCATCCGGTGGTGCACCCACCGAGGCCTGTTGGACGAGCACATCTGCCAAATTGTGGGCGTCGGCACCGCCGGGGTGAATACCCACGGCAAGATCGGCCATGATGCCGATGCGCATGCCGGCGTCGGTGGCTGCTGATTGAGCGGCGCCAAGTTGTTGCTCGCAGATCCACTGCAGCCACATATAAAACTCGGCCAGCTCATCAATGTCTGGGGCTTGGGCGTGATTGCCATCGACACCGAGTTCTTCGGCTTCGCGCTTAGCGCACCAGGTGGCAAAGTGCTGAAGCCCTTCGCCTTCGCGGGCGATAAAGTCACGGAAGTCTTGTTCGCGGGCCTGCTCGCGGCCGGCCGCGAAGATTTCTCGAAGCACCTGAAGCTTCGTGGCGTAAATATCGTCGCGGCGAATCTGTGCCGCGGTGGTGTTGAGGGTTTGGAAATCCGCGCCGATTTCTTCAATCTCCTCGCGGGTGGCCTCATCTAAGGTGAGCAGCTCGGGAATCTGATCAATGTCGATATAGATGGGGTTGATAAAGCGCCTGGACGTAGGCAAATAGGGTGAGTCTTCTACTGGCGGGTAGGGCTCGGCTGCGTGCAGGGGATTAATCAACAGGAAGTCGAAGCCATCCTCGGCCACGGTTGCGGCAAGCCTGCCAAGGTCGCTGAAATCACCCATGCCCCAGGAGTGCTTGGAACGGACTGAATACAGTTGCGCCATCACGCCGGCGGCCGGGCGCTCAACAAAGGCATCTGAAGTAGGAATCCGGTGCGGGGTAACGACAAGGAAGCCGCTGGAGGTGAAGTCGTCGGATTCTAAGGTCAGCGTGTGCCAACCCAGGGGCAGATCCTCGGGCAAACGGAACGAGGCCTCGCCCCACACCACGCCGTCGATCTCGCGGGGCTGGGTCCAGTTTTCTACCTGCTCTGCTTCGCATACGCTGCCATCTTCGAGCGTGACGTTCACCCGGGCGCTCGCGCCATCATGGACATGGACATGCACCACATAGGGATAGCCATGGGTGGCTACCACGCATGGGGGCAGCGGCCGGCTAAAACGATCTGCCTCTACCCGCGCAAGTGCTGCCTCGAGGGCTTCTTGGCTGGGGTTTTCCGCCTCTACGGCAAAGACCGAATCCTGCCAGCCTTCTGGCTCGTTGCCAAAGTGCACACCGTAGGCGCGCAGGGTTTTCAGCAGCGTGTCTTCACTCACGTGCACGGTTTGGCCAGCGGTGTCTTGATAAGACCACGCAATGTTGTGGGCATCGGCCAGGGCTCGCAGCGTATCCATGTATGTCACAAGGCAACATTGTGCCATGTCAGCCCGGAAGTGTCGGAAGTGCAGCACACGATTGGCTGTGAAAAACGGCTACTTCTTCAATGCGTGCGTACACGGTGGTGCTTTTTGGCAGCAAAACCAAGGTACAAACCAAGCCAGAAACCAAGCCAGAAACCAAGCCACAAACCAAGACAAAACCAATGCGAAACTAAAACGCGGTACCCTCGGACAAAACGCTGCTTTTTGCCTCAAGTTTTTTCCTTGGGGCAGCCAGGAGGCCCAACAACGCTTAAAGGCGCATCGAGCTTAAAGGCGCACCAAAAACCGATGCGCACTCATAGCCAAGGCGTGGCAACGCTGAGGGCGCATTGTTGAGTGGGTCCTGGTGGGGCAGTGATTGTTTTGAAAAGACCTTGAAGGAGTAAAGCGCCGTGCAAGAAGTGAGCACGAAAGCCGAGTACACGGTAGGTGAGCATGACACCTGCCTGACTGCCCTGATGAGCACCGCCAAGGCGCGGCCGTATGGGGTGATGTTTACTCGGCCGAAGAATTACGAGTGGGTCAATGTCACGGCTGCGGAATTTATCAATGAGGTCTTTGAGGTAGCGAAGGGCTTTATTAATGCAGGTGTGGAGCAAGGTGATCGCATCGCGTTGCTTTCTTCTACCCGCTATGAGTGGGCCTTGTTGGATTTTGCCATTTGGGCTGCCGGTGCGGTGAGCGTGCCGATTTATGATTCTTCTTCGCTCAAGCAGATCGAGTGGATCATTGAAGATTCAGGTGCGGTGTTCGCCATCACGGAAACGCGCGATCACACTGAGCTGATGAGCCACCTGGTGCTGCAAGAAGACGGCGAGCCGGCCTTGAAGGGGTCCGAGTCGAAGCTGCGTCGCATCCTCGAGATCAACGCCTCGGCCATTGAAACCTTGAAGTTTGAGGGTCGCACGGTCGATTCTTCCGAGGTTGATGCCCGCATCGCTAATACCCACTCCAAGGATCTTGCATCTTTGGTGTACACCTCAGGCACTACTGGCAGGCCTAAGGGCTGCAAGCTCACGCACTTCAACTGGCTTTCCGAGGCCCAGGCGCTGCTGACCAACTCCATTGGCCATATCGCAGTGCCCGGTACTCGCGTGCTCACTTTCTTGCCCATGGCGCACGTGCTGGCGCGCGCGGTCGCGCTTGCGGTGGCCATCGGTGGCGCCACCCAATCGCACTGGTCTGATTTTTCCACCATTGCCATGGAGTTCCAGCGTGCTCGGCCGAACATGATTTTGGGTGTGCCGCGCGTTTTTGAAAAGGTGCGCAACTCTGCGGCGGCGAATGCCCAGTCCGGCGGCCCGCTCAAGGCTGCGATGTTTAAGCAGGCAGAGCAGGTGGCGCAGGAGTATTCTCGCGCGCTCGATACTGCTGAGGGGCCGTCTCGTGCTTTGCAGCTCAAGCACAAGACCTTTGACAAGCTGGTGTATTCGAAGATCCGCGCGGCTATGGGCTCGGCGGTGAAGTATTGCATCTCTGGTGGTTCTGCCATCGGCCCTGATCTTTTGCACTTTTATCGGGGCATCGGTGTGCCGGTGTATGAGGGCTATGGGCTTACAGAAACTTGTGCTGCTGCCACGGTGTCCTATGACAATCAGAAGATCGGCACCGTCGGTTTGCCGGTGGGTGGTACCAGCATCAAGATCAATGAAAACGGCGAGATCTTGGTCAAGGGCAATATCTTGTTCGATGGCTACTGGAAAAACGATGAGGCCACCCAGGAGTCGATGGAAGGCGAGTGGTTTAATACCGGCGACCTGGGCGAGTTGCTCGATTCTGGCCATTTGATGATCACGGGCCGAAAGAAAGAGCTCATCGTTACCGCAGGCGGCAAGAATGTTTCGCCAGGGCCTTTGGAAGACGCCATCCGCGCGCACCCGCTGATCAGCCAGGCCATGGTGGTAGGCGACGGCAAGCCCTTTATTGGTTTGTTGGTCACCTTGGATGAGGAGGCTTTGCAGCGCTGGAAGCTTAACCGCAACATTCCTGCCTCCAAGACGGTGCGCGATTTAAGCGATGATCCCTTCTTAAGGGCAGAGGTCCAAGACGCCGTGAACTCGGCTAATGCCATGGTCTCTCATGCGGAGTCCATTAAGAAGTTCATCATCCTCGATCGCGATCTCACCGAGGAAGATGACGAGCTGACCCCAACGATGAAGGTGAAGCGCAACGTCGTCACTCGACGCTATTCGGATGCGATCGACCGCTTGTATCGTCGATAAGCTAAAAAACACTGCTCGCCTGCGCTTACCTGGAGATCTTCGGGTTTGCTCGGGCGAGTTTTGTATTGCTCGGGCGTGGCGCGCGCGGGAATGGCACAGAAAGTTTTAAGGTTGCATGCAGCGCTTCCCTCAAGGCGCGCATGAAGGTTTGATACGAGTCTCTATTGGAAAGGCCGACGCGGATGCAGGTTACGGATGCCACCTTGCGGCACCGCGAGCTCACTCAAGAGCTCTTTAACATCGGCGATGAAATGGCCACCTATATCGAGAATCTGATCGAGGCCATCCGCGACTGGGATATTGAGCTTGTCGACGACTGCGTGGCCGAATTCGAAGAGATCGCCCAGGACGCACGCAATGACGCAAGAAGCGTCAGCGCAGAACTCCTCGGGCTGCGCCAAGCCCTCGTATCCGGGGTGGCATCGGGCCGGATCGCAACAACAACGGCACCGGCCAAGCGCGTAGCCGAACCCAAACTCTTCCACGCAGCAGCACTGCGCATGGCCTATCCCATTCAGCAGCAGCCGGTGGTGGTTCGCGAGCTCACCTCCTCGCTCGACGCCCGCGCAGCGGCCGTGATCGACGCCCTCGAAGGCTGCGTGGAGTGGGTACTGGCAGAAACTGAACGCGGTGCCCGCGACTTGCAGGTACTCAACCTATCCAGGCTCTATGCGCACTGCCACGACATTGTGTGCGCCATCGTCCAAGCCTGGCGTGAAGCCGTAGCACTCGAGCACCCCGGCTATGCGCGCACCATGCGAGGGACGAATCCGCCGCAGTTTCTCAACGAGCGCGCTCGCATTGACGCTGTGGTAGCCAAAGTAGCTGCCAAGCGCCACGCCGCTGGAGCATCGGTTGGATAAACCACCCTTCGGGCTGTATATCCACGTGCCCTTTTGTGCCACGCGTTGCGGCTACTGCGACTTCAACACCTACACCCCCGGTGAGCTTGGCAGCGCCACCTCACCTGCGCAATACCTTGACGCGCTCGAACAAGAACTTGCCTTAGCCCACACCCAGCCTGTGAGCAGCATTTTTATCGGCGGTGGTACTCCTTCCATGCTTGGCTGGGAGGGGTTGGTGCGCATCTTGGGCATGATCAGGCGTGAGGTGGGTATCCAGCCGGGGGCGGAAATCACCACCGAATCCAACCCGGAATCCACCTCGCCGCTGTTTTTCCAGCAGCTCCGCGAGGCCGGTTTCACGCGCATTTCTTTAGGCATGCAATCTGCAAGCAGTCGTGTCTTAGAAATTCTCGGCCGCGCCCATACCCCTGGCAGGGCTTTTGAGGCGGCCACCGAGGCGAAGGCTGCGGGCTTTGAGCATGTGAATTTAGACATGATCTACGGCACCCCTTATGAGCACGACCTGGACGTAGCCCACACACTTGATCGTGTGCTGGAAACTGGCGTGGATCATGTCAGTGCCTATTCGCTGATCGTGGAAGATGGCACGGCCATGGCTAGGAAGGTGCGCAAAGGGGAGCTGCATGCACCGGATGAAGATGTGTATGCCGATCGCTACGCCATGATCGATGCGCGCCTGCAAGAGGCAGGGTTTGAGTGGTACGAGGTATCGAACTGGGCCAAGCCGGGCGGGCAGTGCGAACACAATCTTTTGTATTGGCGCGACGGCAATTGGTGGGGCGCAGGTCCTGGTGCGCACTCGCATATTGGCAATGAGCGCTTCTTTAACGTCAAACACCCCGCCACCTATGCCGCGCAGTTGGCCCAAGGCGCATTGCCCATTCAAGATCGTGAGCTTTTAAGTGCCGAGCAGCGCCATGAAGAACGGGTGATGCTGGGGCTTCGTATCCGCGAAGGTGTGCCGCTTGAGCTTTTTAATGCCTCCGAGCGTGAGGTGCTTGCTCGCTATGAGGCGATGGACTTGG
The DNA here is from genome assembly GCF_003814005.1 of Corynebacterium pseudopelargi. Classification (NCBI taxonomy): domain Bacteria; kingdom Bacillati; phylum Actinomycetota; class Actinomycetes; order Mycobacteriales; family Corynebacteriaceae; genus Corynebacterium; species Corynebacterium pseudopelargi. The sequence goes on from NZ_CP033898.1 coordinate 670,929, forward strand.
TAGAAGTGGGGCAGCGGGTGCGTGTGAGAAAGGCTGGCAGATTGTTGGCAGATGGGATCATCGCCGATATCCTCACCGCTAGGTAGCCAAGAAAAGGAAAGGGGCAGCGCAGGTGGCAAGTAGTACGAGTCAGCGTCGCACGAAGGTGTTGCATGCCATCGTGGCCGACTATATTGCGCGCCAAGATCCAGTGGGCTCCAAGGCATTATTGGAACGCCACAACCTCAATGTTTCTTCTGCCACGATCCGCAATGACATGGCAGCGCTTGAGGCCGAGGGCTATATCGTGCAGCAGCATGCTAGTTCCGGTCGCATCCCCACTGAGCGGGCGTATAGGGAATTCGTCGATTCCATCCACGACGTCAAGCCCCTATCCCAGGCAGAGCGCACCGCCATCTTGAATTTTCTTGAAGGGGGAGTAGACCTCGAAGATGTGCTGCATCGCAGCGTGCGCCTGCTTTCCCAGCTCACCCGCCAAGCCGCGGTGGTGCAGTTGCCCAATTTGGCGGTCGCGCGCGTCAAGCACTTAGAGGTGGTGGCGTTGACCCCGCTTCGCCTGTTGTTGGTGCTCATCACTGATACCGGCCGGGTGGATCAAAGGAATGTGGAGCTCGATCGCCCCTGTAATGCCGAGCAAGTGGCCATGCTTCGCGATGTGCTGAATAAGACCTTAGAGGGGCGCACGCTTGCCGACGCCTCCGTCTCCCTTACCCAACTGGCCGATCCTGCCGATACTGCCATGCCCTTGGATCCAGAGATCCAGATGATTGCGTTGCGGTGCATTACGGTGCTCGTCGAAACGCTCGTAGAGCAGCCGAATGACAAGATCATCGTGGCTGGGGCATCACAGTTGGCCAAGGCCACGCAGCACCTTTCCCATGAATTGCTTGAGGCCTTAGAGGAACAAGTGGTGGTCTTGCGCCTATTGGCAAATGTGCAGGAATTAGGCCAGGTGCAGGTGCATATTGGCCAGGAAAATTCCGAGGCCGGCTTGCCCGGGGCTTCGGTGGTGAGCACTGGATATGGTGCCCAAGGAGCCACGTTGGGTGGTTTGGCTGTGGTTGGGCCTACCTTTATGGATTACTCGGGAACAATGTCCAAGGTGCATGCTGTTGCAAGTTACGTATCCCGCGTTTTAGGCGGCGAGTAGTATTATCGTTTCGCTTCCAATTCGCTGATGTACGCGACAATTCACAAGGTGTTAGGACCGCTAGAGACTTATGGCTCGAGACTATTACGGCATTTTGGGCGTCGACCGTGACGCCAGCGAGAACGAGATTAAAAAGGCGTATCGCAAATTAGCCCGCAAATACCACCCGGATGTCAACGACACCGAGGAGGCAGCAGCGAAGTTCAGTGAGATTTCGCTGGCCCAGGAGGTGCTGCTGGATGCAGAAAAGCGTCGCATCGTGGATATGGGTGGCGACCCAATGGCCCAAGGCGGCGGTGGCGCCGGTGGTTTTGGTGGCGCCAACTTCGGCGGCGGTTTGGGCGATATTTTCGAGGCCTTCTTTGGCCAAGGTGGTGGGGCAAGTCGCCCGCCGCGTTCGCGCGTGCAGCCCGGCAACGACGCCCTTTTGCGCACCGAGCTCACCTTAGAAGAAGCATTCAATGGCGTGAAAAAGCCGGTGACCATCGATACGGCCATTTTGTGTGATCGTTGCGAGGGAAGCGGCTCTCAAACCAAGGCCAAGCCCATTACCTGCGATAACTGCGGCGGTGCCGGCGAGGTGCAGCAGGTGCAGCGTTCCTTCCTCGGCAATGTGCTCACCACCTCCACCTGCCCCAAGTGCCGTGGTGTGGGCGAGATCGTGCCTGATCCTTGCGAAAAATGCGCCGGCGAAGGCCGTGTGAAGGCTCGTCGTGATCTCACGGTGAATATCCCCGCAGGTATTGCCGATGGCATGCGCGTGCGCATGTCCGGCCAGGGCGAAGTTGGCCACGGCGGCGGCCCTGCAGGCGATCTCTATGTGGAAGTACACCTTGCACCCCATGCCGTATTCCAGCGCGACGGCAATGATCTGCATGTGCAGATCGATACCCCCATGGCCGATGCCGCGTTGGGCACCACCGTGCAGGTGATGGGCTTAGACGAGCAGCCCATCGATGTGGAAATTCCTGAAGGGACCCAGCCTGGCGAGCGCGTCATCATCGCCGGCAAGGGCATGCCAAAGATCAACCAGGACGGCCGCGGCGATCTCGTAGCCAGCATCGAGGTACACACCCCGGCGCAGCTTGATCAAAAAACCCGCAGCCTGCTCGAGCAGTTGCGTGAGCACAACGGTGATCATGCCGAGGTGCGCAGCCGCAGCCAGCAAGACGGCTTTTTCGGACGTTTTAGAAACCGCTTCCGCCGCTAATGTCCCTTCAGGTTTTTATCGCCGATTCCCTCGAGGGCGACACCCTCAGCCTGGATGGCCCCGAGGGCAAACACGCAGTGACGGTCAAGCGCACCGCCGTGGGCGAGCACATCAAGCTTGTCGACGCCAACGGTGCCTTCGCCATCTGTGAAGTCATCGAGCTTCCTGCCAAAGATCGCCTCATCGCGCGTGTGCTTGAGCGCGGCACAGAACCTTTGCCCAAGCCCTCGGTGACGGTTTTCCAAGCAGTGCCAAAATCAGAACGTTCTGAACTCACCGTCGATTTGCTCACCCAAGCAGGCGTGGATGTGGTGGTGCCCTGGCAAGCCTCGCGCTGCGTGGCCAAGTGGCAGGGCGCAAAGCGCGACAAGGCTGTGGCCAAGTGGGAGCAGGCCGCGCGTGCTGCCGCCAAACAATCGCGTAGGGCCAGGCTGCCGCGCATTGAACAACCTCACAGCACCCAAGAGGTCGCCGCACGCTTAGATGCCTTTGATGCGGTGTATGTGCTGCATGAATCGGCCACGGTTGGCATCAAGGATTGTGAGCTTGGTGCCGCAGCGTCGCTGGCGTTAATTATTGGCCCTGAAGGTGGCATTAGCCCCGAAGAACTCGAGGCGTTTTCAGCCCGTGGAGCGCTCGCATTGAAGCTGGGGCCGGAGGTGTTGCGCACGGCTACTGCGGGCATGGTGGCTCTTGCTGCAATCGGCATGAAGACTTCGCGCTGGTAAGGTGTGGCGCGAAAGCGATCCTGCTTCTGTTCCCAAACTTCTGTGAAGGTAGATCAATTTGGCAAAGCATGCCTCCACCACCCGCACTGTCGGGGTGGACGCCCAGCACCTGCAAACGATCATGGGGATTCATGATGAAAACCTCAAGGTCCTAGAAAACCAACTCGATGTCAGTATCTTTGCTCGCGGCGATGCGGTGTCTATTGCCGGCGCTGAACACGAGGTGGCTCGTGCGGTGCGGGTCTTAAAAGAACTGCAGTCGGTCGCGCGTCGCGGCCATGTGATTACTCCAGATACCGTCAAACACACCGTGACCATGGTCAGCGTGGAGGCCCCCGAGTCGGTGGCCACCATGGTCGGTAGCGATATTTTGGCCCGCCGCGGCAAGGTGATTCGGCCAAAAACTTATGGTCAGAAGCGCTATGTGGATGCTATTGACGAAAACACCATCGTGTTTGGTTTAGGCCCTGCAGGTTCGGGTAAGACGTATTTGGCTATGGCCAAGGCGGTGCAGGCGTTGCACGCGAAGGAAGTAAGCCGCATCATCTTGACTCGTCCTGCTGTGGAGGCGGGAGAAAAGCTGGGCTTTTTGCCGGGCACGTTGAATGAGAAGATCGATCCCTATTTGCGCCCGCTGCATGATGCGCTGCGCGATATGGTCGATCCAGAGATCATTCCTAAGTTGATGGAGTCTGGGATTGTCGAGGTCGCCCCGCTTGCCTATATGCGCGGGCGCACCTTAAACGATGCCTTTGTCATTTTGGATGAGGCTCAAAACACCACACCTGCGCAGATGAAGATGTTTTTAACTCGTTTGGGCTTTGGTTCCAAGATGGTGGTGACAGGGGATGTGACCCAGGTGGATTTGCCGGGTGGTCAGCGTTCTGGCCTGCGGGTAGTCAAAGACATTTTGCAAGGTGTTGAAGGGATCCACTTTGCCGAGTTGGGCGCCGAAGATGTGGTGCGCCACCAGCTCGTCGGCCGCATCGTGGAGGCCTATGAGGAATTCGAGGAGCAGCAGTGAGCATCGAGATCATTAATGAATCAGCCTTCGATGGCGTCAACGAGGAGATGCTTGTCGACGTCGCGAGCTTCGTCCTAGCTGCCATGGATATCCATAGCGACGCCGAGGCCACCATCTCTTTGGTGGATACCCCGACGATGAGCGATCTGCACCTGCGTTGGATGGACCTTGAAGGCCCTACTGATGTGATGAGCTTTCCTATGGATGAGCTCAGCCCCGGCCAGCCGCGCCCCGATGCGCAGCCCTTTGGCCCGGAGATGCTTGGCGATATCATCATTTGCCCAGAATTCGCCGCAAAGCAGGCCATTAAGGCAGGCCATGATCTAGGCCATGAGCTTGCGTTGCTTACCACCCATGGCTGTTTGCACCTGCTGGGCTATGACCATATTGAGCCTGAAGAGGAACAAAAGATGTTCGCTCTTCAGAATGCTTTGCTCAAGGATTGGTACGCCCAGCTTGAGGTTGAATACCAACCAAAGCCTTCGAATGCCGGTGCTTTTCCCACCCCGCAGCAGCGCGCGGCTTTGGATAAGGAAGTTCCAGGCGGCGGCATCCCTGCAATTGGTGAGCCTTCATGAGCATGGCACTTGCCGGGCTGATTACCGTGGCAGCACTGCTGCTGTCCGGTTTGATCGGCACCGTTGAGGCGGCAGTAAGCTCCATTTCCCGCGCGCGGGTGGAGCACATGGTCAAAGAAGAAGAGCAGCGCAATGCCCGCAGCCTTCTGCGCGTGCTGGATCATCGCGCCGAGTACATCAACTTACTGGTGCTGCTGAAAACGCTGCTTGATGCTACCGCTGCGGTGTTTGCCAGCCTGGTCAGCTTGGAGCTGATCCACCATGTTGGTTGGGCGCTTACCGCCGCCATCATTGGTACCTCGCTGGTGACCTTCGCGGTAGTCGGTGTGTTTTCGCGCACTGTGGGTAAAAAGAACCCCTATAGCGTGTCTTTGGGCAGCGCGCTGCTGCTGAATATCGTGGCCAAAATCTTAGGCCCGATCTCCAGCTTGCTTATCCGCGTGGGCAACCTATTTGCCCCTGGTCTTGGTTTTAGAGACGGCCCTTATTCCACCGAGGTGGAATTGCGCGAGATGGTCGATATTGCCCAAGAACGTGGGGTAGTAGAGGTAGAAGAGCGCCGCATGATCCAGTCGGTGTTTGATCTTGCCTCCACCACCGCGCGTTCGGTGATGGTGCCTCGCCCGGAGATGGTGTGGATCGAGTCAGGAAAAACGGCCGGCCAAGCCACCAGCTTGTGTGTGCGTTCTGGGTTTTCTCGCATCCCCGTCATTGGCGAGACGGTCGACGACATCATCGGCGTGGTCTACCTCAAAGACTTAGTGCAGCAGACCTACTACAGCACCGATGGTGGCCGTAGCGTGGCCGTCGATGATGTGATGCGTGAGGCCACCTTCGTTCCCGATTCCAAGAACCTCGATGCCCTGTTGCACGAGATGCAGCGCGATCGCAACCACATTGCCATGCTTGTCGACGAATACGGCGGCATCGCAGGCCTGATCTCCATTGAAGACATCCTCGAAGAGATCGTGGGCGAGATCGCAGATGAATACGACGCCCGCGAAGTAGCCCCCATCGAGGCCCTTGAGCAACCCTCCACCTACCGCGTGGTGGCGCGTTTGAGCCTGGATGATCTTGGCGAGCGCGTCGAAGAAGACCTTGGTATTACCCTCGATTTTTCTGAAGAGGTAGAAAACCAGGTTGATACCGTCGGCGGGCTGCTCGCCTTTGAGATGGGCCGTGTGCCCCTGCCCGGATCCACGGTACGAGTAGGCAGGCTGGAGTTGCGTGCCGAAGGAGGCCGCGACCGTCGTGGCCGGGTGCGCGTTGGCTCGGTGATCGTTCGGGTGCACGAGCACAAGGAAGACCCGGAGCAATAAACTTCAGGCGCTGGGTGTGCCAAGTTGTTTGTGTGCAGCGCAGTCGCGCATGATGGAGTTATGAGTATCCTTTCCATCCAGTCGCATGTGAGCTTCGGCCACGTTGGTAATTCGGCGGCAGTGTTTCCTTTGCAGCGCATCGGCCTTGAAGTATGGCCTGTGTACACCGTCAATTTTTCCAACCACACCGGTTATGGGGACTGGGGTGGCGACCTCATCCCTGCCGATCAGATTCGCAGCGTGATCGAGGGCATTGGGCGTCGAGGTGGATTCGAGCAGATTGATGCGATCGTTTCTGGCTACCAGGGTGGCAAGGAAATTGCGCAGGTCATTATCGACGCAGTGGCAGAGATTAAGAAGGTCAACCCCAAGGCCGTCTATGCCTGCGATCCCGTGATGGGTTCGAAGACCACTGGCTGCTTTGTCGACGACGCCATCCCGCCGCTGTTGCGCGATAAGGTCGTGCCCGTTGCCGATATCATCACCCCGAACCAATTCGAGTTGGGCTACCTCACCGGCGTTGAGGCAAGCGATATTGCAAGCACCCTTGAGGCCATTGACGCCGCACGCGCCATGGGCCCTGAGGTGGTGCTGGTGACGTCGGTGCGTCGGCCCGAGGCTCCGGAGAACACCATCGAGATGATCGCTGCTGATGGCGAAGCCGCCTACATGGTGCAGACCCCTTGGGTGGGCACCAAGCTCACTGGTACTGGTGATGTGACCACCGCGCTGTTTAGTGGGCACCTGGTGCAAACTGGCAGCATCAAGGAGGCTTTGGAGCGCACCACCGCCAGCGTATTCAACTTGATTGATTACACCTTTACACAGCAGGAGAGCGAGCTTGCCCTTATTGCTGGCCAAGAGGCCTTCGTTGCACCTGCTCAAACCTTTAGCGCCGAGCGAATCCGCTAAGCGCCCCAACTACAACGAGGAGACGCGTGAGCTTCCAAGACACACCTGAGGGCTTTAAGTCTGGGTTTATCAGCTTTGTGGGCAGGCCAAATACCGGCAAATCCACCCTGACCAATGCGCTGGTTGGCCAAAAAATTGCCATTACTGCCGATCAGCCAGAAACCACCCGCCACCCAATTCGCGGTATTGTGCACCGCCCTGATGCGCAGGTGATCGTGGTGGATACCCCTGGTCTGCACCGCCCTCGCACCTTGCTTGGCGAGCGTCTCAACGACGTAGTCAAAGACACCTACCAGGACATGGACCTGATTGGTCTGTGCATCCCTGCAAATGAGAAGATCGGCCCTGGCGATCGCTGGATCCTTGATGCCGTGCGCAAACTTGCGCCGAACACTCCGGTGCTGGGGATCGTGACCAAGGCAGATGCAGCCTCCCGTGACCAGGTGGGCGCGCAATTATTGGCCGTGCACGAGATGCTCGGTGGCGAATCGGAGGTCGTGCCAGTATCGGCGGTGACCGGCGAGCAGCGCGATGTGCTTCTAGATGTGATTGTGGATCTGTTGCCTGAAGGGCCAAAGTTTTATCCCGATGATCACGTCACTGATGATGACACCAACACCCGAATCGCAGAGTTGATCCGCGAGGCCGCCCTTCAGGGTTTGCGCGATGAGCTGCCGCACTCGGTGGCAGTGGAGGTCGATGAGATCATTCCGAATGAAGAGCGCGAAGGCGTGCTCGATGTGCACGCGTTGATCTATGTGGAACGAGAAGGCCAAAAGCGCATCATCGCTGGGCGTGACGGTAAGCGCATGGGGCGCATTGTGCATGCGGCCCGCCCGCAGATTATTGAGCTGCTTGGCCAAAACGTCTACTTGGATCTGCGCATGAAGGTGCTGAAGAATTGGCAGCAGGATCCTAAGTTGCTGGGGCGCTTGGGATTTGCCTAGACCTGCACGCAGGCTGCGCGCCCTGGTGGTGCGCAGCTATGACTTTGGCGAGGCTGATCGCATCGTCGTATTGCTCAGCCGTGAAGAAGGGCTTGTCCGTGCGGTGGCCAAGGGTGTGAGGCGTGCAAAAAGCCGCTTTGGTTCCAGGCTGCAGCCCTTTGTGGAATTAGACGTCCAGCTCTACCCGGGCCGCAACCTTAGCCTGATCACCCAGGCCGATACCGTGTCCTATTTTGCTTCAGGACTTATCGACGACCCACGTCGCTTCACCGCCGCCTGCACAGTATTGGAAGCAGCCGAGTCCCTATCCCAGGCCCACGAAGACCCTGCGTTATACGATCTCAGCGTCAAAGCGATCGTACAGATCGCCCAGGATCCCGATCCGATTGTGGCCCTGGATGGTTATTTCTTGCAGGCCATGGAGCTTGCCGGTTGGGCGCCAAGCCTCTTTGATTGCGCCCAGTGTTCAGCGCGTGGGCCGCATCATGCCTTTCATCCTGCAGCCGGCGGGGCGGTGTGCGTGCACTGCAGGCCGCCTGGATCGAGCGAGGTGGATCCAGAAACGCTGCATTTGCTGTGGCTTTTAGCCCATGGGCATTCACCAAGCCAGGTGCTTACGCCTCAACGTGGTGCGCAGGGGCACCAATTGCTCAAAAGCTATCTGCAATACCACCTTGAACGCAGGTTAAAGAGCCTGCAGGTGTTGGATGAAGTGTGAAAATGGCACAATACTCCACGTGAGTGAAGCGATGAACGTGCCAGATATTCCTGCTGAGTTTTTACCCAAGCACATTGCCTTAGTCATGGACGGCAATGGGCGATGGGCGCAGCAGCGCGGCTTAAAGCGCACCGAGGGGCACAAGCGCGGCGAGAAAGTGCTGCTGTCCATGGTGGATGCCTGCCTGGCAATGGGGGTGCCGTATCTTTCGGCCTATGCCTTTTCTACTGAAAACTGGCGTCGTTCCACCGATGAGGTGCGCTTTTTGATGGGCTTTAATCGCGATGTGCTGCGCCGCCAACGCGAGTATCTTCACCAGCACAATGTGCGCATCCGCTGGGTGGGGCGCAGGCCACGGCTGTGGCGCAGCGTGATTCGTGAGCTCGAGGCCGCGGAGGAATTGACCAAGGACAACACCGCCATGACCTTGGCCATGTGCGTGAATTATGGTGGCCGCGCGGAAATCGTCGATGCCGCCCGTGCGATCGCCGCCGAGGCGGCAGCGGGGAAGTTGCGCCCCGAGGCGATTACCGAGTCGAGCTTCTCGCAGTTTTTAGATGAGCCCGACATGCCCGATGTGGATTTGTTCTTGCGCCCTTCGGGAGAACAGCGCACCTCAAATTTCTTGCTCTGGCAATCGGCCTATGCCGAGATGGTGTATCAGGACAAGCTCTTTCCCGACTACACCCCGGATGACCTTTTTGCCGCGGTGGAAGAATACGCTCGCAGGGATAGGCGATTCGGGGGCACAAAATGAGCACCTCACCCACCCCAGCCCAGATTCGACGTTGGCGGCAGTATCTTGCCAATGAACGCGCAGAAGCAGCGGTGTATCGAGAGCTGGCCAAGCGCAAGCAGGGTGAGGAGCGAGAGATTCTGCTCGCTGTGGCCGAGGCTGAGTCGCGCCATGAAGAACACTGGCGCAACCTTTTAGGCGCAGATGTGGGCTTGCCCAAGCAGCCGGATTTCTCTACCCGGATGTTGGCGTTTTTGGCTAAGAATTTTGGCTCGGTATTCACGCTCGCATTGATGCAGACAGCAGAACAGCGCAGCCCTTATGCCCAAGATGCTGATGCTACGGATCAGATGAAAGCCGATGAGGCGATCCACGCTGAGGTGGTGCGAGGTTTAGCCGCGCGCGGGCGTGAACAGATGAGTGGCAGCTTCCGCGCCGCGGTGTTTGGCGCCAATGATGGCCTGGTGTCTAATTTGGCCCTGGTGCTCGGTGTGATGGCCTCCGGGGTCAGCCCTGGCGTGGTGTTGATTACCGGCGTCTCTGGCCTTTTAGCCGGTGCCTTGTCGATGGGTGCGGGCGAATACATCTCGGTAAAAAGCCAAGATGAGCTGCTTGAGGCCTCTACGCCGCACCCTGAGGCGGATCAGGCCATCCCGAAACTTGATGTGAATGCCAATGAGCTCGCCTTGGTCTACCGTGCTCGGGGAATGAGCGAGCAGGAAGCCGAGCACAAAGCCCAGCAGGTGTTTACCCGCATGCAGCACCCCAGCGCGAAGTCTTTCGTCTCTGGTATCGAGGCCACAGATCGCACCACCGTGGGCGGGGCATGGCAGGCTGCTATTTCTAGTTTCTGCTTCTTTGCCTCTGGTGCCTTGATCCCGATCATCCCCTTCTTCTTCAATATCTCAACGCTTGTGGCATCGTTGATTGCCTTGGTGGCGGTGGGGCTGACGTTGATGATCACCGGTGCGATCACGGGAATTCTCAGCGGAAAGCCACCCCTGAAGCGCGCCTTGCGCCAGCTCGCCATTGGGCTGGGGGCTGCGGGTGTGACCTTCGGACTCGGTCACCTCTTCGGGGTGGCTGTGGCCTAAAGAAGAAGGCTTTGGCTTTAGGCTTCTTTTTCCGCACACGGCTTGCATAGGCCGTAGATTTCGGCGTCGTGGCCGGTCATTTGGTAGCCGTGCTGGGCTGCGACATCCTTGGCCCACTGCTCGACGGGGCCACCTTCAATTTCTTCGGTCTTGCCGCAGCGCATGCACACCAAGTGGTGGTGGTGTGCATCGGAGCTGCAGTGGCGGTAGAGGGTTTCGCCGTTGCTCATCTGCAGTACGTCTACGGCTTCGATTTCTGCGAGTGACTGCAGCGTGCGGTAGACGGTGGTGAGTCCCACTTTGAGGTCGCGGTCGGTGATCTCGCGGTGGATGACCTTGGCGGAGGCGAAGGTATCCATATCTTGGAGCACCTGCACGACGGCGCTGCGCTGGCGGGTGTTGCGCACGCCAAGCTTGGGTACGTTCGGGTCTACTACAGGGGACATTGATGTTCTCGCTCTCGTTACTTTTAGCGCTTTCCTTCAGGCTTATCGGAAATGCAATGGAAAATGGTACGCATCACCGAAAATGAAACACCCCCGTTATAAAACGGGGGTGTACGAGAGATGGAGTGTCACCTAATGCACTCGCTGCAACAGGCGGCGATCCAGGCGTTCAATGAGCGCTTCGGCCATATCTGCGATTTCAGTGACGCTGGTATCTACCAGGTGGTATGTCATCTGACGCCCCTTGCGTTCGGCGCTTACAAGCCCTGCCTCTTTTAATACGCGCAGGTGCTGGCTCACCAGAGGCTGGCTAGCACCGAGCAGGGCGACGATCTCGTGTACGAAGTGATCGCGCTGCTGGAGCAGGTGCAGGATGCGCAAACGGATAGGGGAGTCGAGCGCACCAAAGATTTGGGCGGTGCGGCTAAAATCGCGTGCTTGGTCGAGGAGCTCGGCGCTTTGGATCCCGGGATTTTGTTGCAGTTCTACCGGGTCGAGCGCATGCGAGGTGAACGACGCGAGCTGGGGTTGGTTATCCATTCGGAGTTGAGCCACCTTCGACAAATCGGACGACAAATCGGACAAAAACGAACTATAAACTTTATGGTATCAGTGGATATTAATCCATCTAACCACGCCCGACGCCGATACGGTAGGGATAATTTCGTATCCTACTATGAACTGCGTTGACGTGCCACAACGGTGGGCGTCGAAAAGCTAGCGGGCGGCGGGTTAGACTGTAGCGAAGCAATTTTTCGCAGCAACACGTTATATAAGGAGTCGTGCTCGCCCGTGTCATCCAACGCGAACGCAAACACCAACTTGGTGGAAACCGTAGTGAACCTCTGCAAGCGCCGTGGTCTGGTGTACCCCTCCGGTGAAATCTACGGCGGCACCCGCTCGGCATGGGACTACGGCCCGCTTGGCACCGAGCTCAAAGAGAACATCAAAAAGCAGTGGTGGCGCACCTTCGTGCAATCGCGCGCCGATGTTGTAGGCCTGGATTCCTCCATCATCTTGCCGCGTCAGGTCTGGCACGCATCCGGCCACGTGGCCACCTTTACCGACCCGCTGGTGGAATCACTGCACACCCACAAGCGCTACCGCGCCGATCACCTCATTGAAGCCTATGAGGCAAAGCATGGGCACAAGCCGGAAAATGGCCTGGCCGATATTCCCGATCCAGAGACCGGCCAGCCCGGCAACTGGACCGAACCGCAAATGTTCTCCGGGTTGATGAAGACCTACCTCGGCCCCGTGGACAACGAACAAGGCCTGCACTACCTGCGCCCCGAAACCGCCCAGGGCATCTTCGTGAACTTCAAAAACGTGATGACCACCGCGCGCATGAAGCCCCCATTCGGCATCGCACAGGTAGGTAAGTCCTTCCGCAACGAGATCACCCCAGGCAACTTCATCTTCCGCACCCGCGAATTTGAGCAGATGGAAATCGAGTACTTCGTTGCTCCCGAAGAAGCCGACGCCAAGTTCGATGAATGGGTAGACGCCTGCTGGGATTGGTTCATCGACCTGGGTATTAACCCAGACAATATGCGCAAATTCGACGTGCCTGAAGACGAGCGCGCGCACTACTCCAATGGCACCATCGACATGGAGTACCGCTTCGGCTTCCAAGGCTCCGAGTGGGGCGAGCTCATGGGTGTGGCCAACCGCACCGACTACGACTTGGGCTGCCACATCAAGGAATCCGGCGAGGATCTTTCCTACTTTGATCAGCAAAGCGGCGAACGCTACGTGCCGTGGGTGATCGAGCCTTCCTTCGGCCTGACCCGTGCGCTCATGGCATTCCTAGTGGATGCCTACCACGAGGATGAAGCACCCAACTCCAAAGGTGGGGTGGATAAGCGCGTGGTGCTCAAGCTGGATCCGCGCCTAGCACCAGTCAAGATCGCCGTGCTGCCGCTGTCGAAGAAAGACACCCTCACCCCAACTGCAGAGGCTGTGGCCGATACCCTGCGCAAGCACTGGAATATCGACTACGACACCTCCGGTGCCATTGGTCGCCGCTACCGCCGTCAAGATGAAATCGGCACGCCGTATTGCGTCACCGTGGACTTCGACACCCTCGAAGATCAGGCCGTTACCGTTCGCGATCGCGACACCATGGAACAAACCCGCGTGAAAATCGACGAGCTTGAGGCCTACTTTGCCCAGCGTCTGATTGGTTGCTAAACCATGGCATGGAATTACACCGGCTGGGGTCAGCGCGACTCCAAACAGCACACCGTGACCTTGATTGCCGATGGCGACACCCCGATCGCCACCTTCCCAGCACAGCTTGAAGGCATTACCCAGGTGGAGGTCCAAGGCACGCCTTGGAAGTTAAGCCAAGGTCAGCGCAACATCACCGCCGAGGTGGGCGAGCGCAGCTTCAAGGCGAGCGTAGAAAAGAAGTTCTCTTCTGCAAAGGAGATCCAGCTCGACCTTGATGGCCGCAAGGCCCGTGCGATTTGCGAGAAGCGCTCGGATTGGGTGTACGAGGATGCCTCGGGTGAAAAACTCGGGCAGTTCTCCGGCGGCAATAACGGTGTGCGCAATTCCTATACGGAATTTGAAGCAGGCAAGACGAATGAGCAAGAGCAGGTCTTTCTCTCGCTGATTTCGCGCACGGTGCTGGAATCCAAGTTGAGCTCGATGAGTGTTGCGCTCATTGCTTCCTTGGTGCTCATCTCCTTATTTTTGGTGCTGGTGTTTTTATAAATGTTGTTTCGATGGGTAGACGATCAACTCCTTGATCCCGACGGCCGCGTGATCGCCTCAGTCACGGCCGAGGTATTAAAAATTGGCAAAGATCGTCTACTGATCGAATCCTCACAAGGCACCATCGTAGGCTTCCGTGCCCGCGGCACCAGCACCTCCGGCGCGGTCTACACCATGGGCAAACGCGGCCTGACCGTGCACACGCTAGAAGCCAATTGCGATGGCCGCCTCTACACCCTCCAACGCACAAGCCCGTGGCGTCGCACAAGAAAGCTGCTCGACGCCGAAGGCTCAATGCTTGCCCGCATCCAGGCACGAGTATCCGGTGAGCTCGACATCGAGCTTTTCGACGCAGCCCTGCACCCAGTCGATGCCGCCTTCATCACCTATGCCTGCGCATTGGTGGATACCCCAACACGTTTGATGATTTAAACGGCACCGCGCGCTTAGCGTGCGCTCAGTGCTTGCTTTACATCCTCATCGCCATCATGGAACGCCACAATCGCGTTGGGCAGTGTTGCTGCGCTTGCCTCAAAGGCTGCAACCTCGGCAACCAGTTCGCGCGAAGTATCCGCCTTTGGCGCTTCGGCGGTGGCTTCAACCTCAACCACAGCAATGCCTTCAGTGGGCCCATCATGCAGTGCCGTCGGGGCCAAAATGACAAAGTCAAGATCGCTAGCCAACAGCTCTTCATCGGCGGCCTTCTTAGCCAAACCGTAGTGATGCAGGGGGTGTTCTTGAGGAATCTCCCTGGTGGTGGCACCCCAGAAGCTCACCATGACGTAGCGGGTGCGCTGGCGCTCGGCCGCTCGCATTGAAGCGATGGCCGCATCGCGATCAACTGCATAGGTATTTTCCACCCCGCCTTTACCGCCAGCACCCGCCGTCCAGATCACGGTGTCGTACTGAGCCAGCAGCTCATCCCACTGCTGTGGGTTCAAAGCGCGGATATCGGCAATATGTGCCGTGGCACCGGTGGCCTCAATGGCTGGGCGTTGCTCAGGGTTGCGGATCAGCGAGGTGACGCTGTGGCCTTTGCTGTTGAGCAGCGGGGCAATACGCAAGCCCACGTTGCCGTGGCCGCCGATGATCAAAATGTTTTGGGGATCAGTCATGCTGCCATGCTAGGAGCAATCACCGCATCCTGCATGGGCAGCGACTGGGTGGTGCTTAGAAGTTTCCGCCTCCGGAGAAGCCTCCGCCTCCGCCAAAGCTGCCACCGCCAGAAAAGCCTCCGCCGCCGAAGCCGCCGCCTCCGCCGAAGCCACCACCGAAGCCGCCGTGGCCGCCGCCAAGCAATTGGCCTAGCACCATGCCGGTGATGAAGTCGCCTCCGCCACCACCGCGGTTATTGCGGTTTTGGTAGCGCCGCATATCTTCATTTGCCAATTGCTGTGCCTCATCGGCCTGCACGCGGGCCTGGCGCGCTAAGCCCACCGCGGCGCGGGCATTATCGCGTAGGGCTTGCTGGGCCTGAGCCCTGGAGCGTTCTGCTTCTGCCAGGCGTGCGCGAGCCTCTGGGCCTACAACGCGGCCGCGGGCCTGGATAAACCCTGCAGCGCCCTGGATGGCGGCATCGGCTGCGGCGAATTGCTGCTGGGCTAGCTGCAGTAGGCGGGATTGATCGGTGTTAGAAAGGCGCAGTGCATCGAGCTGCTCGTCTAGTACCGCGTCGGCTTCGCTGAGCATGGTCCAGGTGCCCAGGGGATCTTGGGGGTGAGCCTTATGGTGCGAAAGCGCGGCTTCTGCCTGATCGATGGCCTGCTGGAAGTCATCCCACTTTACTGGCGTGGCCTGCTCTTGGGCCTGCTGGCGAAGCGCTGCTGCCTCTTGTAATTCCTCTTCAACTTCTTGCACCAGCGCAGGAAGCTGCTGGCGTGCTACTTGCAGGTTCGTATCTGCATGCTCAATGGCCTGCAATTGCTTTTCGCTTTGGTTCAGGGCATCTTCGGCAGCACGAATCGCATCCACCGCACCGCCTTGTTGGCCTGCTGCCTGCGTGATGGCCTTGCGGCCTTCATCAATCAGCGTGTCTGCCTGCTCTAAAGCGGAGGTGGCCAGGGGAATATTATCTTCTAGCGATGCAAGCACCGCGCTGTCGTACTTGTTTTTCAGTTGCTCAAGTACCCTGGCGGCTTCTTGCTTCCTGGCCTGCAGTTCCACCGAGCGTTTTGTGAGGTCTCGCAGGCGGGCATCGGCATTGATTAAGAGGTTGCGAAGGGCTGCAAAATCAGCGGCCTGTTTATCCAGTGCCTCGTCGGCCTTGCGGCATTCACCAATGATCTGCACCAAAAGGGTGCGGCGCTCGGCAGGGGAGACCTCGCCTTGGCTCAACTGCTGCTTCCAGCGAAACGCCCGCTGCAACGTGGTGGTGGAGGTATTCATGGCGCGCCTAAAGCTCCTGGTGCGCTCGGCACCAAATTCCGCGACGGCAATATCGAGCTCTTCTTTGCCCTTGCGGATGGATTCATCGGTGCTCACCAGCTCTTCGTCGGCAAGCGTTTGTAGGACGTCGATAGGCTGATTCCTTAGCTCATCAGCCTGATTGCCGGGAAGCTCGCGGCCACGCTGCAGCGCTGCCTGCGTATCGATTTTCTTCTTCTTCGAGCTCATCACCTTCGCGGCACCACCAACACCCACCACGGCGGCACCACCGAGGCCGAGCCACAGCAGCCCACTGCCGCCACCTGAGCCACCGGAATTACTCGCGCCGCTGTTACTGGATGCACCACCCTCGGCGAGCTGCTGCGCCTGCTGCACAAACGCCATGCCGGCACCGCCGAAATTGCGCGAAGAAAGCTCCGACTTGGCGGCCTGCTCGAGGGAGGGGAACCAGGAGGATTGCCAGCTTTGGCCTGCTGCAATGCCAAAGCTTTCATCCTGGACGGCCACGGCTAGCACCGCGGCATTATTGCCTTTTTGCTTCACAATCTGTTCGGCCCACTGCGTGCCGCTATAACCATCGAAGGTTTTGACGTACATCACCGAAATATTCAGGCCAGTGCGTGCATTGAACGTGCCAATGGCCTGATCGAGTTCCTGTTCTTCCTGCGCGCTGAGCACCTCGGCGCTATCCACCACACTGCTGGTAGAAGCCTGTGGAGCCTCTGCAAGCACGGTGGTGCGTGCTTCAGCCGCGGGCAAGGTGCCGATCATGGCGGATCCAGCAAAAAAGAAACCGGCGGCAGCAATTGCCGGTAGCGCAAGAAGATAGCGTGTCCTCGAAGTTTCGTGCATGCCTTAAAGCGTAGCGAAGGACCTCCCATTGTTGGTCTGCTCTGGGCGAACAACCATGATCTTCTAAGCGCCCTGGCAGGAATGGAGCCAACGCCAGGGCAAGAAAAATTCAGACGTGATCTGGTGCACGCCAGGCTAGTGCTGGCACACTATGGGTATGAAGCTTCGGATGATCGCATTGGCCTGTTCACTTTTGCCCACAGCAGCCATCGTCACCCGCGGTATGTGGCGCCCGCGGCTTGGATCTAGCAAGTACCAAAGCGTGATCGTGTTAGGTACAGCCCAATACAACGGGGTGCCTTCACGGCAGTTCGCAGGCCGCCTGCAATGGACCGAACGGCTCTGGCGAGCCCGGCGAGCCATGGAGGTGATCACCGTGGGCGGGAAGCTGCCAGGCGATGCCTACTCAGAAGCCGAAGTGGGGCGCGAATACCTGCTCAAAGCCCATGTGGATCCAGAAGCAATCACAGTAGTATCCGAAGGTTCGGATACGTGGGAATCCTTCGAACATGCCAAAGAACATCTCTTAGCGCCGGTACTGATCGTCACCGACCCGATGCACGCGCTGCGCAGTGAGTGGATCGCACGCCAGCAAGGAATCCGCGCCGTGGCATCACCTACGCCTTTTAGCCCCACGCGCTTTCCTTCCAAAGCCTGGTGGCTCAGCCTTGCCCACGAACACGGAGGGCTTGGTGTGGTTGCACTGACGAGCCTGCTGGGGCGTGCCAGAAGCTACCAGGTGGAATCTTGGCTGCGGCGCCTCGAAGGGTTTTTGAGGCCAAATAGGAAAGCGCGCCATGAATTTTTAGCGCAGCGTTCCGCAAGGCTTGCCCAGCAACATCGCTAAGTGGCGCACAATATACGCCAATGGGAGCACCCCGCGCCCACAAGGCTTGAGGCCGGCACCGTGCTGCTTAGGCCAGTGCCACGCCAGCGAGAAGATCTAAGGGGAAGCCTTTGTACCACTACAGCGAAGCCGACCGCGCCCGCCGTTTTCCTGAAGGGGAAAAAGGCGCGCAATTGGTTCAGGCGGCAGAAATCCGCGACGCCTTCTCCCGCGACCGCGCCCGCGTCCTGCACTCGGCGGCGCTGCGAAGATTAGCTGATAAGACGCAGGTGGTAGGACCGCGCGATGGCGATACTCCAAGGACGCGCCTGACGCACTCGCTTGAGGTGGCCCAGATTGCTCGTGGCATTGGTGCAGCCCTTGGCCTGAACCCTGATTTGTGTGAGATGGCAGGGCTTACTCACGATATTGGCCACCCGCCCTATGGCCACAATGGTGAAACGGCTTTGAATGAGGCGGCGGTGGCCTGCGGTGGGTTTGAGGGCAATGCTCAAACGTTGAGGATTCTTACTCGCCTGGAGCCGAAGGTGATCAGCCCTTCAGGAACATCCTTTGGCCTGAACCTTACCCGCGCTGCTTTGGATGCGGCCTGTAAGTATCCGCGCACGAAAACCAATGCCGACGGCAGCGTGAATAAGAAGTATGGCTGCTATGACGAGGACGCAGCGATCCTTACCTGGCTGCGTGAGGGCCACGAAGACGCCACCCCAAGCATGGAGGCGCAGGTGATGGATTTTTCTGATGATATTGCCTATTCGGTCCATGATGTCGAAGACGGCATCATTGCTGGTCGCGTGCATCTGAATGTGTTGTGGGATCTGGTGGAGCTTGCCTCTTTGGCTGAAAAGGGCGCTCGTGCCTTCGGCGGAAGCCCGGAGGATTTGCTGCAGGCTGCCGATCATTTGCGTGGCTTGGCAATTATCGCCGAGGCGGCTGATTTTGATGCCTCCTTGGCGGGCTTGAGCACCTTAAAGGCGATGACTTCGCAGCTAGTGGGCCGTTTTGTCGGTGCTGTGGTGGCGGCGACTCTAGAGCACAATACTTCAGAGCTTGGCCGTATTCATGGGCGTTTGATTGTGCCCAAGCAGGTGTTGGCTGAGGTGACCTTGCTTAAGACCATCGCGGTGCTTTATGTGATGGATGAGCCGCGCCATATCGCCCGCCAGGATCGTCAACGCGAGCGTATTTTCACGGTGGTGGATTATTTTGCCGCGGGCGCGCCGGGCTCGCTTGATCCGATGTTTGCCCAGTGGTGGCGCGAGGCTAAAAGTGATGCTGAGCGTATGCGGGTGGTGATTGATCAGGTGGCGTCGATGACGGAGACGCGACTGGAGCGTGTGGCCAAGCAGGCTGCTGGTTTATCGGGCTTTATGGATTAGTTAGTCTTCTGCGTCGGGGATTTCGCAGAAGCTTTCATAGTGATCGGCGGTGTAGTACCAGGTATCTGGGTCTGTTTCTGTGCCGCCGCCAACGACGATTCTGCGCTCGCCTCGGTGGTGCAGCCCGGGCGTTTCCACGGTGTATTCGCGGTAGTAGTTGCTGGATTGTTCCGGCAGGAGGCGCTCGTAGTTGCCAAAGTGAGAGCCATCGTCTTGGGGATATTCATAAGGCCCGCCGCTTAAGATCGAGTCGATCACCTCATCGGCCTCTTTTGGCAGCGAGTCTACTGGGCATACATCCGAGCTTTTCGACGTCGCATCGTGCTCAGATTCAACGTGCTCGCCCGAGCTGATGCCCAGGTATGCCGCCACCGCCACGGAAGCTGCACCGGCGATCGCTGCTGCTACATGGGTGCCGCGCTTAGGTTTGTTCCCGCCATCAGATGAAGCCATGGCACTCATTTTCGCATACGGAATGAAAAAGTGTGCGCGTGAGGTTGTACCTAGCAAGCAGCGGTGGCACACCGCAGGAAAATGGATAACAGACTCAGCACCGTGGCGCGGTACGATGGGCAAAACGGTGGCGTCGAAAAGCCAAATAACACCGAATGAAAGGACTGCCTTACAGCATGTGTGGAATCGTCGGGTACGTAGGAAACCCCAGCGTACAGCCGGAGCATGACGCTCTTGAAGTTGTTTTAGAAGGCCTACGCAGACTCGAATACCGAGGCTACGATTCCGCCGGAGTGGCAGTGTATGCCGATGGGCAGATCGCCGCGCGCAAGAAAGCGGGCAAAGTAGCAGCGCTCGAAGCAGAAATTGAGCGCAGCCCGCTGCCTGCTTCCCAACTCGGCATTGGCCATACGCGCTGGGCCACCCACGGCGCACCCAGCGATGTGAACTCCCACCCGCACGTGGTAGCCGGCGGCAAGCTGGCAGTGGTGCACAACGGCATTATTGAAAACTTTGTGGAGCTGCGCACCGAGCTGCAAGCCAAGGGCTATACCTTTATCTCTGAAACCGACACCGAGGTCGCCGCAACGCTGCTGGCCGATACCCTCGAAGGCGAGGCAGCAGGCAACCTGAGCAAGGCCATGCAGATGACCTGCCAGCGCCTCGAAGGTGCCTTTACCATCCTCGCTATTAGCGTTGATGCGCCCGATCGCATCGTCGCAGCGCGCCTGAACTCCCCGCTCGTGATTGGCGTGGGCGAAGGCGAGATGTTCTTAGGCTCCGATGTATCCGGCTTTATCGATTACACCAAGCAAGCAGTGGAAATGGATAACGGCCAGATCGTTACCATCACCGCCGAGGGCTATGACATCGTCACCTTCGACGGCGAGCCTGCGCAGGGCAAAGAGTTCACTATCGAGTGGGATGCAGCCGCCGCCAAGAAGGATGGCTTTAACTCCTTCATGGAAAAAGAGATCCACGATCAGCCTGCGGCCATTCGCGATACGCTTATGGGGCGTTTTGATGAAAACGGCAAACTCACCCTCGATGAGCTGCATATTGATGAATCGATCCTGCGCAGCGTGGATAAGATCATCGTGATTGCCTGCGGCACCGCAGCGTATGCAGGCCAGGTGGCGCGCTACGCCATCGAGCACTGGTGCCGTATCCCCACCGAAGTGGAGCTGGCGCACGAATTCCGTTATCGCGACCCGATCGTGAATGAGAAAACCCTGGTGGTGGCTCTTTCGCAATCAGGTGAAACGATGGACACCCTCATGGCCGTGCGCCACGCCCGCGAACAGGGCGCGAAGGTGATCGCCATCTGCAATACCTATGGCTCCTCCATCCCGCGCGAAGCCGACGCCTGCCTCTATACCCACGCAGGCCCGGAAATCTCGGTGGCCTCCACCAAGGCATTCCTGGCGCAGATCACGGCCACCTACCTGCTGGGGCTGTACCTGGCGCAATTGCGCGGCAATATGTTTGCCGATGAAATCCACAGCGTGATTGCCGAGCTGCAGAAGATCCCCGAGAAGGTCCAAGATGTAATCGATAATAAAGCCCAGGTAGAGCAGCTTTCCCGCGATATGGTGGATGCCAAGTCTGTGCTCTTCCTCGGCCGCCACGTCGGCTTCCCTGTGGCGCTCGAAGGCGCATTAAAGCTCAAAGAGATTGCCTACCTGCACGCAGAAGGCTTTGCCGCCGGCGAACTCAAGCACGGCCCGATCGCCCTGATCGAGGAAGGCCAACCGGTGTTCGTGATTGTGCCTTCGCCACGCGGGCGTGACTCCCTGCACGCCAAGGTGGTGTCGAATATCCAAGAGATCCGCGCCCGCGGTGCCATCACCATCGTCATTGCCGAAGAAGGCGATGATGCCGTGGAGCAATTTGCCAACCACGTCATCCGCATCCCGCAGTCGCCCACCCTGATGCAGCCTCTCCTCGCAACCGTGCCGCTGCAAATCTTCGCCTGCGGCGTGGCCACCGAGAAGGGCTACGACGTAGACCAGCCACGCAACCTGGCTAAGTCTGTGACGGTGGAGTAAGAACACCTAAGCTGCATAAATATTGTTGCCGGCGGCAATGATTGTCGTCGGCAGTAATGTGTCCGGATCCAGAATTAGAAGGTCGGCGGGGTAGTTCGGCTCTATGAGCCCAAACTCATCGCCCACACCTATGGCTTTGGCGGGGTGGTGGGTGGCTGCGGCAATGGCAACCTCTAGTGGGACCCCCACGTTTTTCACGGCATTCGATACCGCGTAATCCATCGTCAGAGTTGACCCGGCAAGAGAGTTTCCTTCTTTGAGCATCGCCTTACCACCGGTCACAATCACGGGCAGATCTCCGAGCATGTACTCGCCATCCGGATTGCAGGTAGCGCTCATCGAGTCAGTGACTAAGACTATTCGTTCGGAAGCTTCAAGGAAGAGAGATCGAACTACAGCAGGATGGACATGAATGCCGTCATTGATCACTTCGATCCAGACATTCTCGTTCCTTAGAGCAGCAATCACCGGCCCTGGTGCGCGGTGGTGGATTCCCTTCATGCCGTTGAAGGCGTGCGTCAGAATGCTGGCGCCAGTTTCGAATGCCTGTTCAGCTTGTTCGAAGGTGGCGCTGGTGTGGCCTACCGCCGCGGCTACGCCACGCTTAGCGAGAAGGGCGCAGCTGTCTAGTCCTCCGGTTCGTTCAGGGGCGAGAGTGAATTGCTTTACAGTTCCTTCACCCGCCTCAATGAGGCGTTCCACGATAGTTGGCTCTGGATCCCGGAGGAGATGTTCTGGGTGCGCTCCCTTGTGATCGGGATGAAGGCAAGGCCCTTCAGGGTGCAATCCTAAAATCAGCGGATCACTCTTCACTAATGGCACCAAGTCTCGAATTCTTTGCTCGACTTTGTCGATATCCCCTGTAACTAAAGAAAGTACTGATCGGGTAGTGCCGTGGAGGCGATGCGCTGCGAGGGATGCCTGTGCTGCTTCGGGACCGTCATCGTATGCATGCCCTGCGGCGCCGTGGTGGTGAATATCGATATAGCCGGGGCAGACCGGAGCGCCTGATGCATCGATGCACTCTGCGTCTTCGGCCGAGGGCGCTTCCCTGGTGTCGCCTGCGAATATGATGCCAGACTCGTTGAAGATAACCGTGGCGTTCGAAGTTGGTCTGCTTCCGTCACCTCGGTGAAGGGTGGCATTTACGATTTTCTTAAGTTTCATTTGACCCAGCCCCTTTTGTAACTGGTATTAGTACGGTGGATCAATCATGTTGATCCACACGAGCAACATGAATTTGGTAGCCGTCAAGTTTCAATTTGTCCATAGTCGCCTCCGTAATATCAGAGTCTGTGACCACAGTTCGAACTGTTGACGGGCCTCCGATCGAGGAGAAACTGCGTTTGCCGAATTTTCCTGAGTCCGCAACCACGATTGGTTTGTTGCTGCGGTGCACCATCATGCGGTTAGTTGCGGCTTCGTACTCATCGACTGTGCCGGGGCCATTCTCATCGAATCCATTCACACCGATAAAGGCTAAATCGAACCAGAGCTGCTCGAGCATGTGAATGCCGAACGGGCCTGTGGATTCGAACGAAGTCTGGTTGAGTTGACCTCCGAGTACAACAATCTTGATATTTGCCTGGTTCGCTAATCGATATGCAACGTCAATAGCGTTGGTGACGATCGTTAGCAGTGGCGTCGAATTAGGTGAGGAGAATGCCGAGTGCTGCCTAGTCCAGTCGACTATAGCGTTTGCTACCTCCGAGACTGTGGAACCACCGGTCATGCCAATGACATAGCCAGGCTGGAGAAACATGGTGCAGAGCTTGGCGATTGCTACCTTATGCTGGCCAAATTCATCGTGATTACTGCTGTGAATCTGGGGTAGCTGATGATCGCCTAGAGCTTCTGCACCGCCACGGGTCCTTTTTACTTGGCCCTCGCTATCGAGAACGTCGAGGTCTCGCCGAGCGGTTGCGGGCGAGATCCCGAGACTGTCCACGAGTGAGTCAACGGTTACCGCCCCTTCCGACTGGATCATCTCCAGGATTCTCGAAAGGCGTTGACTTCTTAGCATTTCATCCCTTAATTCGTTTTAGTTAGTCAAGACCTGATTTTATGGCCTAAGCCCATCTTCTCACTGTGGTCTTGAATGATGAAGCTTTGCCACGCTTAACTAAAGACTCTAGTGGCCCTTAGCGCCGAAAACTCGAAGCATCCTTTGAGCCTCACCCGATAGTGCGTCGCGTCCCGCCTTGATGTACTTACGTGAGTCTGTCACTGAGGGATTCGCGTCAAGGAATTCGCGAATAGCTCTGGTGAAATAACCGTTTAGATGAGTTGAAACATTGATCTTTGTCATGCCTGCCCGGATACCTTTTACAATCTCTTCGTCTGGCACGCCGGAGGAACCGTGCAGCACCAGGGGGACGTCGAGCAAGTCGTGCAATTCGGCGATGAGCTCTAGATCCAAGCTAGCCGTTCTTTCTTGCATAGCGTGTTCAGATCCGACCGCTACGGCGAGTCCATCTACACCCGTCGCAGAAACGAATTCAGAGGCTTCCTTTGGGTCGGTTCGCACACCGGGGGTGTGCGCAGTCTTGCCACCAATCTCACCTAATTCGGCTTCCACGGTGCGGCCCTTCGCGTGGGCGTAGTCCACTACTTCGCGGGTAGCTGCAACATTTTCCTGGTATGGCAGCGTTGAACCGTCGAACATTACGGAATCGAAGCCGAGATCAATGGCTTCCTTTGCCAAGTCAACGTCCTCACAGTGGTCGAGGTGCACTGCTACGCGAGCCTTTGAATCTCGAGCGAGGGCGATCATTGCGCTGCCAATCGGCTCCAGACTGCCGTGGTAGCGAACGCAGTTGTGGGAGACCTGAAGGATTACAGGCAAGTCGGAATCCTCGGCCGCTCGCACGATTGCCTCTGCGGTTTCAAGATGGATGACGTTAAAAGCTCCAATTCCGGTTCGATTGGAGGCGGCTTCTCGGACCAGTGAGAAGGTGTCAACCTGTGGCATGATGAAATGTTCCTTTCAGAACGTCGAAGTTATTGTGAGTTAGCTTTCGAACTTGATCGTGATCTGATCTGTGAAATCGACCCATGAATCGCTAATTCGGCCGGCTTCAGGTTCGAGTACCGCTGCTGCAGACCAAGACACGCATCGTTCGAGCGTGGCTTTGATCGAAATGCCTTCAGCTAATGAGCAGGCAAGTGCCGCGACTAGCGCATCCCCAGCGCCGGTGGGGTTACCTGCTAGTTGCTTGGAGAGTTTCGCCCTGATTCGATGGGATCGGTCGACCCAAAGGAGACCGTCTTTCCCCATCGAAACCATCACGGTTTTGGCGCCCAGACCCATAAGCTGCTCAGCGGCAGAAACGGGATCCGAAAGCCCGGTTGCTTCGCGGATTTCATCAACGTTTGGCTTCACGAAATCCGCACCTGCTTTGCAGGCTTTAAGCAGGTTCTTCCCCGAAGTGTCTGCGATCACACGTACGTCAGCTTGGTGCGCTGACGCTATGACTTGATTAAAGAAATCTTCGGGGCATCCAGGTGGAAGAGAGCCGGAAATCGCTAGAATGCCACCCCGTTCCTGAGCTAGCGTTAGCCGAACGTCCTCGAATAGCTGTTGGAAAGCCGATTCAGAATGAGGAAGCCCACTCTCATTGATGATGGTGGTGTGGTTCGACTTCACCTCGTGGATGGCGTAGGAGTGACGAAGGGGCGCATCGGTATTTGTAAAAGCCTTGTAAAACGGCACTTCGGCGTCAGTGGATGTGGATTCCGCCAGTGGCCCTAAAGCAATAGCTTTGAAACCTTGTTGTGCAGCTACTGAGGCTACGTTTATCCCCTTGCCCCCGAGACGCTTCGAAGCCGTGTCTATGCGGATCGAGGTGTCCCGGAGGAACTCGTCAATGGTGACGGTGATGTCCAGAGCCGGATTCGGGGTGAGCGTCAAAACGGTGGGGAGTGACATCGCGATCCTCCTTCAGTCGTGTTACTTCAAAATGACGGAACGCGACAGGTTACGAGGGTGATCCGGGTCTAATCCTCTAGCGCGTGCGGTTGCAAGGGCCACCATGTGAACTTTGACCAGTTCAACCATGGGATCGGCAGAGCCTTCGACATAGGTAGCGCCGGTTTCGTTTACCTGATCCTCGAGGCCGTCTGGGCTGCTGCCTAGCTGCCATGTGATTCGCCCAGGGGCCGCGATAGCGATAGGTCCGTGGCGGTACTCCATCGAGTTGTACGACTCGGTCCAGGCTTGGCAAGATTCACGCATCTTAAGCGCTGCTTCAGTTGCGAGTCCTTGAACCCACCCGCGGCCTAGGAAGCTGTACTGCTCCGCATCGATCAATCGATCATCCAGCGAAGCACTCAGTGCCTCTGTGGCTTCGTCGCAGGCTTTCAGGCAGGTTTCTTCGGTGGCGATCGTGCTCCTGAGAACCATGAGGGCAGTAGTTGCGAATCGCGTCTGGACTACAGACTTTTCATCTGCGAACGACAAGTCAATGACGTCATCCGCCAGATCTGCCACTGGAGTATTGACATCCCCCAGGAGTGCCACTGTATGGAGTTTGCCGGCGTTCTGTTTAAGGAAATTGATGATTTCGCTTGTGGTGCCGGAGCGCGTAATCACGATTGCAGTGTCATACTCGCGCTCTGTGCTGAACTCGGTAGGGGTGAACGCATCGGTAATGCCTTCACCTGATTGTTCTCGGAGAGCGGCGTACGACTGAGCCATAAACCAACTCGTGCCACAGCCGACCACGCAGACACGTTCGCCCTTCTTGGGTAGTGCAGAAGAGTCAAGCTTCAGTGCAGTCCGCCAGGTATCCGGCTGGCTTCGTAATTCTTCTTCCATGTGGATTCCGAGCGTGGAACTCATCAGTGATCCTTTCTCGATGCTTACTGACGGTAAATGATTGTTTAAACCGGATAAAGATCAAAACCAATCAATAACGATCACACACCGACGGCCGTGAATTGTCAAGCAATATGTGGAGCGTCACGCGGCGCTCCAGGTTGAAAATGCTTTCAAATGCCTTAAAGGGCAGGTCAGAACGTACTATGAGATAAACCACACTAAAAATACTTTTTGCTATAGGGCACGTAAACCGCCAGGTCAGCCCCACTTCACTCCTAAGACGTGTGATTAAAAATGATCGAAAGTGATCTAAAACTATTGAAACGCTGAGCTGTTGAACGTATCTTGGAACACGTAACAACCCGAGAATCTCGGCTCTTGGGCAAAGATCATTGAAACCCTAATCAGTAGGGAGGAACGCAAAGTGGCTAAATCGCCTAGCGAAAGAACGCGGTTTGTGCCGGACGTTGTTGCCGCACAATGTGAAGCCGCCGATTGGGAAGAAGCGATTCGTCTCGTAGGCAGGCTTTACCAAGAACAGGGGATCGCTAGCTCGGAGTATGCCGAGGCCATGATCAAAGGCGTCAAGGAGTTTGGCCCTTACATGGTGCTCACTCCGGGAGTAGCAATGCCTCACGCGAAGACAGTTGCTGGTGTCCAACGACCGGGAACGGCGGTAGTAACGCTCAAGACGCCTGTCGAGTTTGGCTCTCCAGCAAACGACCCGGTAGACGTTCTGATCTCATTTGCTGCCGGTGACAATCACGGTCACATCGAGATGATTCAGTCACTTGCTGGGGTTCTGTCTGATCGGGCTCTGCTGGATCGAGCTCGAGCCGCAGAGGATGACGAAGCGCTAATGAATGTCTTTCTTGCGCATCACAGCTAAACAAAAACAACCGAAACTTCTCAAGGAGAGTAATCATGATTGAAATCGCAACTGTTTGTGGCATGGGTCTTGGAACTTCCATGATGCTGGCCAGCCAAGTGCGCTCGATGTTGGAAGACGCAAACATCGAGGCGAAGGTCCAAGCAATTGATCTCGGCTCATTCAAATCACAGCCCTCGGACATCGTAGTTACGACTACAGGGATGGCAAAGAATGTCGAGGGGACAAAGGCAATCGTCGTGCTAATCGACAACCTGGTTGACAAGAACGAAGTCAAGACGAAGGTCATGGCCGCCGTCGAGGAATACCAGCAAAAGTAACGTACCAGCGCCGATTCGCAGGATTGGCATGATCTGAAACGGAAAAGACAATGAACGGAATCCTCGGCTTCATGGTCGAGTTAGTGCAGATTCCCGCCTTGATCGTGGGCTTTATCGCACTGCTCGGACTACTAGCACAGCGGAAACCTGCTGGTGATGTAATCACTGGTACGGTGAAAACTGCGCTTTCGCTCCTAATCATCGCTGGTGGTACGGGTGTTCTCGTTGAGGGCTTGTCGCCTATCCAGAAAATGTTCGAAATGGCATTTCCTTCAGGCGATGTGACGACATTCGTAACCTTCGACGAGGCGGTAGTGTCAGCAGTTCAAACCGGCCCCGTAGCAACGCTGGGTTCAGAAATCGGTTTGACGATGCTCTTCGGCTACCTGTTTCACCTTTTACTCGCCCGAATTACACCTTGGCACTATGTCTACTTGACCGGTCATATGATTTGGGTGCACGCGGGCGCTTTCACGATTTTGATCTACCAGTTCGGCTGGTCACCCGTTGCCACAGTGGCGGTTGCATCGGTGTTAGTTGGCTTTTACTACACGATTGCACCCGCTCTGGCTCAACCCTTTGTGCGCCGAATTACCGGTGGTAACGACGTTGGCTTCGCACACGGCCAGACTCTGTTGAATATTCTTGCGGGTTACATCGGCATGGTCGTTGGCAATAAAGAGAAGTCGACCGAAGACGTCAAGATGCCGGAGAAACTGGGCTTCTTTAGAGACGTTGCTGTATCGACCACATTGGTCATGACTATCGTCTCCTTTGTATCTGCCTCCCTGGCGGTGATTACTTCCGGCGCTGGCGCATTCCAGGCTCCTATCGACGACGGAGGTATCTCGGACGGCCAAAATTGGATCGTATTCGCCTTACTCATGGCTCTTCAGTTCACTGCGGGCATGCTAATTCTGCTTTACGGCGTTCGCATGCTGATTGGTGAGATTGTGCCCGCCTTTGAAGGCATCTCTAAGAAGATCATCCCGAATGCTGTGCCGGCACTGGACGCACCAGTTCTCTTCGCCTTTGCGCCTAACGCACTGCTCGTTGGTCTTATCTCCGGTCTGATTGGCCAGATCGCTGGTATGGCTCTCTGCGTCGCCCTTGGCTGGCCGGTGCCCATTCCGTCGATGATCGTCGCCTTCTTTGCATCCGGTACCGCCGCGATTTTCGCCAACTCTACCGGTGGCCGGCTCGCGGCTTGGATTGGTGGTTTCCTCTGGGGCTTCCTCGGTTGGATCATCATTTCCTTCGCATTCCAGGCGGAAGTATTCGGCGATCTTGCAGGGTTGGGTGCAGAAAACCTCGGCTTCACTGTTCCTGACGTGATCGTGCCAGGAATCATCATTCACGGTCTTGCCCAGCTGTTTGGGTTCGTCTAATCAAAACCCTGCATTGGGTGATGAGTACCCATTAACCAGCGTCATTCGCAGTTCAATCTGAAAGGAAGAAAGATGTCTCAACTATTGAAGACCTACTACAAGGAAATCATCGACTTGCTCGAGAAGATTTCAGAAGAACAAATTGAAAAGATCGAGGATGCTGCAGAGCAGATCGCAGAACTCGTCTCCAAAGGAGGACGAATCTTCGCCTTCGGTGCATCGCATTCGTCTCTCCCAGTGCAAGATATCGTCTATCGTGCCGGTGGGCTGATGCTTGTGAATCCGTTGTACGGCCCAGGCATTGAAGCTCTCACGACTCGTCCCACCACCCTTGGCTCCCAGATGGAACAGATGCCGGGTTACGGCAAGGTCCTATTCGATAACTCGCCACTCAAAGAGGGTGACGTCTTGATTTGCGTATCGGTTTCGGGTCGAAATGCCGTCCCGGTGGAGTTGGCTCGTGAGGCAAGAGAGCACGGTGTTCTGGTAGTTGGTTTGACTTCTTCGAAGTACACCGACGCTGTGACATCGCGTGTACCAGATGGCTCAAAGCTGAAAGATCATGCAGATATTCTCCTGGACAACCAGGTCGATGCCGGAGACGCTGTTTTATCGCTTGAAGGGGTACCGCAAAAATTCACTCCCGCTTCGGGCGTTACGTCAACGGCAATCCTCCATTCACTGTCTGCTGGAATCATCGAAAAGCTAATTGAACGGGGTGAAACTCCTCCGGTATTCCTTGCTGCCAACCTCGATGGCGGCGCTGAGTGGAACGCTAAGCATATGGAAGAAAATAAGGATCGCATTTTCTACCTGAATTAGTCGGAGGGGTTCGTATTCAGCCTATGGGGAACAAGCGGGCTCAGCTTAAACCGACCCGATGAAGCTGGCCCGCCGGCCGATGAACAGAGTGCACCGTTGGCCACCAAATGTCTCGGGTCGTCAAAAGGAGAATTGCAAGATGCGAATTAGAAAAACTTGGCACCCGGGACTGGTGGCCAGCTTTGGAGTGTTGTCTTTGGCGGCAATGCCGTTGCTCCAAGCATGTAGTGCGGAGCAAAACAATGCCTCTCAGACCGATGCGGTAGCTAGTAGTTCGGAATCTACCTCGGATTCCGAGAGCAAGTGGGTAATGGTTCGCGAGGAAAACTTTGAGTCTCCGTTGGGCGTGGAGTCTGCAGATTGGGAAATTGATCCACTCGGAAAAGACTCACCTTGGTACGTAGATGAGTTTTCCGATGATGGCCAGTACTACCAGGTACTGGGAGGAGACGATTTCCAGCGTGCGCTTGATTCGATGAACATCATGCGTAAAAGGGTCGAAGTCGGTGACGATGGGTGGTTGACCGTCGAGTTGGCTGCTCAAGATAGAGATAAAGACGGCAAGCCTGATTCGGAACCGAATATCTCGGTGGAAGACGGAAACGGCCTAATTTCGGTACCTTCGAACGACACCGCCGCGATGCTCACGGCCTCAGATCCCTTGCCGAGCGAGTATCGAATCGAATATGAGCTCAAAACGCTCGATTTCGGCGGGAAGCGTGACGGTTCCTGGAACTACGACGGAAAATACAATGGCTTCGAGCCTGGTGAATGTAAGACGAATTTCCCTTGGGTGCGCAAGGGAGACTACAGCCAAGGCGGTTCAGACAAGGTTGACCCTTGTGCCGACCCCTGGGGTGATACCACCAAGGAGAACGGATACTATTTCCTGTCGGTGGTTGACTACGCTAAGCCGGCTCCTCACAACAACATTTTCATCCACTCACACCGCAAAGTCGGTATGGATTCGTATTCCGTTGACGCCGACTGGGCAAAATCCTACAAAGTCTGTAATCCGGAATCCAAGGAACTCATTGACTACACTGACTCCTCGGCTAACGGCGTGAATCAGATTTTCTTTGATGGAGAGTCGTTCCGTGACCCGGCGTTCGCATACAACGAATTTGTTATGCCTACACCCTGCGGACTCAAAATTGGTGACGACGAGAACGCTACAATTGTGGCCACTGCTGAAGTTCAACCTGAGTTGATGCCCGGTGAGACTTACACCTTCGCGATTGAACGGAATGCGAACGGTTATGTGACCGAAATGAAGGGAAACTTCAAGTACATTGGCGAAACGACGATTCGAAACGAGCGTCCTTTCAAGTCCGATGACGGTCACACAATCTGGCACTACAACCAAACTGCCGACGAGTACGACGGCTCTTCTAACCAGACCCTGACCTTCGAAGGACCACACGGAAGCTTCGAGAAGGAGATGTGGCCAGAAGATAGTGCTTACCCGGATAACTTTGTGATTGGGATTCCGCACCTTAACTACTACGAAGGCGAAGCTCAGATCGATAATCTGAAGCTCTACACCAAGGAAAGCTAACCTTCGAAAGCGCTATTAAGTGCCCTTCCGGCTCCACCGGAAGGGCACTTGCCTATACCGACTCAGTAGCGCCCTGCCACTGATTAATGCCGCGATCAGTTGCCCACTGATCGATCTTGTTCAGCTCTTCCTGGCTAAACGGAGCCGCATCCAGAGCTGCGATATTTTGGTGCAGTTGTTCCACCGAAGACGCACCGATAAGCGCGGAGGTCACCTCCGGGCGACGCAGCACCCAAGCAATCGCCATTTGCGCCAAGGTCTGGCCACGTTGCTCGGCAATGCTGTGCAGCTCGCGAATAGCCTTCAGCGTGTCCTCGTTGAGGAAGTCCTCGCTCATTTTGTGCTCGCCTAAACGAGAATGCTCAGGCACACCGTCGAGGTAGCGGTTGCTAAGCAGGCCTTGGGCCAGGGCAGAAAAGGCGATCACGCCCATGCCTTCTTCGGCGCAGGTTTCCAAGAGTGAATCTTCAATCCAGCGATTAAACATGGAGTAGCTGGGCTGGTGAATCGTCAGCGGGGTGCCCAGCTCACGTGCGATCTTCTGGGCACGCCTTGTTAGCTCGGGGGAGTAGGAGCTAACGCCCACATAGAGCGCGCGGCCGGAACGCACCAGGAAGTCCAGGGCCGATATCGTTTCTTCAATCGGTGTTTCCGGGTCCGGGCGGTGGTGGTAGAAGATATCCACGTAATCCAAGCCCATGCGCTTGAGCGAGGCATCGCAGCTTCCCACAATGTATTTGCGCGAACCACCAAAGCCATAGGGCCCATCCTGCATGCGCCAACCGGCTTTGGAGCTAATCAAGAGCTCCTCGCGGTGAGGCTTGAAGTCTTGGGCGAAGATCCGCCCAAAGTTTTCCTCGGCAGAGCCAGGTGGCGGGCCGTAGTTATTGGCTAGGTCAAAGTGCGTGACGCCTGCATCAAAAGCAGCACGAAGGATCTCGCGCTGCGTGTTCAGGGGGCGGTCGTTACCAAAGTTATGCCACAGGCCCAGGGTGATCTCGGGTAGTTTCAGGCCCGTTTGGCCGCTGCGCCGAAACTTCGCGTTTTCATAGCGATCTTCGGCGGCTTTGTACACATCTGGATAGGTCATGTGCGCCAGCCTAGGCGCGAAGGTGGTGATCTACCACCATGCTCATCTAGGGGTAAAAGCCTGCGGTGATTGCCCCGTCGTTGGGCATTTGCACCATTTTCTTAAAGGGGAAGATATACGGTTTTGTCTATGGCACGACGCTTCCACAACGAACGAGTCAATTTCGAAGCCCAAAATGACTTACCCGCATTTGATGATGCACTGGGCTACCTCAATCAGGCCAAGGGTTTGGCGCAGTTCATCCAAACCTGCCCCACGCCAATGACCTTGGCTATTCAAGGTGGGTGGGGAAGCGGAAAATCGACCATATCGGATACTTGGACTATCTGATCCGCTTCATCCACAACCTCGATCCGGAGTTCTCGGAACACCTTGGCCAAGAAGCAGGTGCCCTGCACTAATACCGCGCCGGTCGACTGTGGGCTGCGCAGAAAGCCCGGTAGTGGGGTAGAAGCAAAGCTCAAAACCTTCGTCGTTTGCCACGCCCGCTACGATGTGAGCTATGGCCAAAGGACTGATTCCGCAAAGCGATATCCAAGCGATTCGTGAGCGCACCCCGATCGAGGAGATCGTGGGTGAATATGTGGAATTAAAGCCCGCCGGCGCCGATTCTCTGAAGGGCTTAAGTCCGTTTAAAGACGAAAAGACGCCCTCGTTTCATGTGCGCCCGGCGCACGGCTACTACCACTGCTTTTCTTCGGATAAAGGCGGTGATGTGTTCAACTTTCTCATGGAAATGGAGCACCTCACCTTCCCAGAGGCCGTGGAGGCGTGCGCGGAAAAGATCGGCTACCGCATCAATTACCAAGGTGGTTCCACAGGGGCACGCCGCGAGGAGCCGGGTACGCGCAAGAGGCTTATCGACGCAAACCGCGCCGCCCATAAGTTCTACCGAGAACAACTCGAAACCCCGGAGGCGAAAACCGCCCGCGATTTCCTGCTCAAACGCGGTTTTTCCAAAGAGCACATCTACACCTTCGAGTGCGGTTATGCCCCAGACGGCTGGGACACCATGACCAAGCACCTGCTCAAGCAGGGGTTTAGCGTCAAAGAACTCGAAGCCGCAGGCCTTTCCACCATTGGTAGGCGAGGCCCGATCGATCGCTTCCACCGCCGGTTATTGTGGCCAATTAAAAA
This sequence comes from Corynebacterium pseudopelargi, assembly GCF_003814005.1. Classification (NCBI taxonomy): domain Bacteria; kingdom Bacillati; phylum Actinomycetota; class Actinomycetes; order Mycobacteriales; family Corynebacteriaceae; genus Corynebacterium; species Corynebacterium pseudopelargi. The sequence continues at coordinate 704,499 of NZ_CP033898.1, forward strand.
TGTTTCCGGTGATGTGATTGGCTTTGGTGCACGCAAGCTCTTTGATGACGACAACCTGGGCAAATACATGAATACGCCCGAAACGTTGTTGTATAAGAAATCGAAGGTGCTTTTCGGCCTGGATCAAGCCAAAAAGGCCATTGCCTCAAGCCACCAGGCGGTGGTGGTGGAAGGCTATACCGATGTGATGGCCATGCATGCTGCCGGGGTGAAAACTGCGGTGGCTTCCTGCGGCACTGCCTTTGGCGAGGAACACCTGCAGGTGCTGCGGCGCTATCTCCTCGACGACTCCTACTTCGTCGGATCCCTGGTCTACACCTTCGACGGTGATGAGGCAGGCCAAAAAGCGGCGATGCGCGCCTATGAGGGCGGCCAAGAATTTACCGGCCAGTCCTATGTGGCTGTGGCTCCTGAAGGGATGGATCCTTGTGATCTCCGCCTTGAAAAAGGTGATGCCGCAGTCCGTGACCTGGTGGCCCGGCGCATCCCCATGTACGAGTTCATTATCCAGGCGCTCATCGATGGTTTCGATCTCGATAGCGCCGAGGGGCGTGTGCAGGCACTCAACCGCGCGGTGCCGGTGGTGGCGGGCATCCGTGACCAGGCTTTGAAATCCGAATACGCCCGCAGGCTCGCAGGCTGGGTCGGGTGGCCCGATCCTGCAGAAGTAATGCAGAAGGTGCGCCAAGAAGAACGCCGACCGAAAAAGCCGCAGCGCCCACGCGCACAGCGCTTTGATAGCAGCCAAAACGCGCCGACACGCAATGAGTCCATGCTGGTGTTGCCCAATCGCCGCGACCCGCGCCTGTGGCCGCAGCGCGAAGCGCTCAAGATCGCCCTTCAAGAACCTCGAGTAGCAAGCGACTACTTTGATGGTTTGCCTGAAGATGCCTTTGATAACGAGGCCTATGCCGCCGTGCGCCGCGCCATCGCAGCAGCGGGAGGCGCAGCCGAGCACCAACCAGGGCCTACCTGGATCGGTGCTGTGAATGATCAGATGCACGATATTGTGGGCAAAGCCTTGATCTCTGAGCTGGCTGTTGAGGCGCTCGATGGGGATGTAGAAGAGCTCAATGCCCATGTTGATCGCACCTTGACCAGGCTGCAGGAGCAGTTGGTGGGCAATCAGATTGCGGTGTTAAAAGGCCAGCTTCAACGCATGCGCCCTTCAGAAAAACCGGAGGAGTATCGGGCGATGTTCGCAGATCTGGTGGCGTTGGAAGAAGCCCGCCGCGAGCTGATCGATAGGGTGTTTCGTTAAATCCCAAGCCAGCGGTGCCCGCTATGGGCAAGCCCTGAAAATGCGACAACGCCGCCCCGTGATGTTGGGGGCGGCGTTGTTTATTGGTGCGTAATTAGCGAGCCTCGACAAAGACCGGAACTTCGGCGAGGGGGAAGTAGTCGTTGTCCTCGTCGGAGAAGACCTTGACCACGCAGTCGCGCTTGGTGCAGTCGACCTCTTCGCCGCTTTCAGCAACCGTCAGCGGAACAACGGCGGTGCCGGAGGGGGAGATCTCTACGTCCGCACCGTTTTTCACGTGCGGCTGTACGGCGCTATCGCCCTTGTCGCCGGTGCAGGCAGGCTGCTGGCCATCGGCGATGTTCTCGGAAGCACAGATAGCGGTGTAGTAGCCCTGGTCGGGGTTCAGGCCGGCGAGGTCAACGATGATTTCTTCGCCGTTTTTCAAGCCGGTGGTCTTGGAGGGCTTGAGGGTGACGGTGGTGACCAAGGTGGTGGGCTCGGAAGAGGTGGACTCTTCGGCGGAGGATTCGTTGGTCTTGGTCAGCTGCACCTCGGAGGCGGTCTCAACCTTGAGGTCGGAGTCCTTTTCGTTGGGAGGGGAGCAGGCGGCCAGGGCGATACCCGCGATGACGGCGGTGGCGGCGATGGCGGTAGAACGCTTCGGTTCGCGCATGAGGCTTCGGTACCTTTCGGTGAGAGTCTTATTCCAAGGATTCGGTGTACCAGTTTACGTGAGCTGGGTGCCATCTAAGGCCAGAATGCACCCTTTGAATGACCCGAAACGGGCAATTTGTAGCAGTTGGGTGCAGCCACGCTAATCGTGATCTGGTTCGAGCACCTGCGAGCCATCGACGGTGCGCAGATTCTTTACTTCCTTCATCCGCGGCTGTGGGTCGAGCTTGTTGGCGATCGTCTTGCGCGTGACCTGCACGGCCTTTTTGGTCACCGGCGATTTCACTGCGGCATTGGTGGCCTTTTTAATCTGGTCATAGCGTTTGCGCCCGGCTTTTGTGCCAAAGACGTATCCTGCTGCGGCTCCAACCACAAATTGGATCATTGGCTCCCTTTCTTCTGCTGCTAACTGCCCACACCTTACCCAATTGCGCCGGCCGTATGCATTTTCTTGCACGTAGTGAGCTTGTCGACGCCACCCGTGCTCACTCCACACGCCTCTTTTAGGCTTCAGCGTCCTGCTTGGCGTAGCGGCGCAGCACCAGTGCGGCCACTAACCCAAGGGCGAGGAAGACCACTGCTGCAAAGAGACTGACCTTGGTGGCCTGGGCAAAGGAGGTGATGAGGGGGTCGAGAATTTCTGGCGGCGTGTTGCTTGCCCGCATCTGAATCAGCGCGCTGCCGGCGCTTTCTTTCACGGCTTCGGTCATGGATGCTGCAGGACCTTGCACCTGAGCAAGATAATGGCTCAAGCTCACCGAAAGTACTGAGCCCATCAGTGCAGCACCCAGGGCGCTGCCGATTTGGCGCACCGCCGATTGGGTGGCAGAACCTTGGCCGGAGACCTTGGCTGGGATATCGCCAAGCACCACGCTGGTTAATTGGGCAGAGGCCAGGCCAAGGCCGATGCCATAGATGATCAAGGCGACGCAAATCAGCCAAATGGGCTGGTTTCTGCCCTCTTCTGCCGCAAGCTGCAAGGTGCCGAATACTTCAAGGCCAAGGCCTACAAGCACGGTGCCAGAAGCGCCGATGCGTGCGGCAATATGCCGAGCCATCGCACCGGAGAGGAATGCGCCAAGGGCCATGGCGGCAAGAACGAGGCCGGTGTCCATCACGCTTAATCCCATGGCGGATTGCAAGAACAAGGGCAGCACAAACACCAAGCCGAATTCGCCTACGGCCACCATCATTGCGGCGATATTGCCCCAGCTAAAGGTGGCGATGCTAAACATCGACACATCCAGCAACACGGGCTGCTGTGCTGCTGCGCGGCGCTTTTCCACCCACACGAATGCGCTTAAGGTAACGGCCGCGATGAGCAGCGAACAAAGGGCAAGAGAGATCCCCGGTGCGCTGAGTGTGAATAAGCCCAGGTGGACGTCGTCAAGCGGGCGAAGCCAACCCAGCTTCGGGCCTTCAATCACGCCGAAGACCAAGGTGGCAAAACCGATGACGGAGAGTACTAAGCCTGGAAGGTCAAAGCCCTTGCCATCGCGATCACCTGCGGTATTGGGCACCAGGAAGATCGCGCCAAGCAGTACGAGGGCGCATAGGGGGACGTTGACTAAAAAGATCCACTTCCACCCAAAGTGCTGGGTAATAAAACCACCGGCCAATGGCCCAAGGGCAGCCGCACCCGACATCACCGCACCCCACACCCCGAAGGCGGCGGCGCGGTCCTTGCCACGGAAGACGGCATTGACCGTCGATAGGGTCGAAGGCAGGATGAAAGCCCCGCCAATTCCTTGAAGGGCGCGCGCACCTAACAGCGCTGCCGTGCTTCCGGCCATACCCGCCAGCGCCGAGCCGAAACCGAATAACACCAAACCGATCACGAATGTTGTGCGGCGGCCAATGCGATCGCCTAAACGCCCGCAGGTCAGCAGCAGGGCGGCGAAAATAATGTTGTAGAGGCTATTGACCCACTGTGCGCTGGTGATGTCCATGTGTAGCGCATCGATAATCGTGGGCAGGGAAACGCCCACGATGGTGCCATCGAGCACGATCAGGGCGAGGCCGAAAGCAAGCACCAGCAGCATCCACCATTTATTGGGATGCTCTGGGCCTTGGTGCTGGGAATCGGAGTGGGTGGGAGTGTTCACTTCCTTGAGTGTTCTCCGTGGCAAGCGGCAAGTCATCACCTGATGGGTTGATTGCTTCATACTCCACCGGATTGGCGTGGGCACGTGGTGTGGGGATAGCCGATAGCGAAACGAACACCCCGCCATCAGGGGCTTGCGCTGCACATTGCGCTGCACATTGCGCTGGGAATTTCGCTGCACATTGCGCTGCGAATGCTGCTGAGAGCAACCCAGGATGTGGCCGATGATGGCGGGGTGGATGTGGGGCCAGCGGGGCTCGAACCCGCGACCAGCGGATTATGAGTCCGCGGCTCTAACCGACTGAGCTATAGCCCCACAGGGCATTATAGAGTGCTTCTTCTGCATTCAAGAATTGGGTTCAAACAGGGTGATGAGCAGGTGATTTGCCAGAAAAAACGCGGCGCTATATAGTTCTATTCCGTTGCGCAAGCACATTCCGCCATAGCTCAGTTGGCAGAGCATTCGACTGTTAATCGAAGGGTCACTGGTTCGAGCCCAGTTGGCGGAGCAGCAAAGAACACCCCAGATTTCATCTGGGGTGTTCTTGTATTTCCTGAATACAGGTGTGGGGCAGTAAGGCCTTAGAGCATTGCCAATTGCTTATATGTTTTTCTTGTGTAGGACTACACTTAGAAGCCATGTGCCAACCTGCACCGCAATCACCATCCACCCACGCTCCAGCGCCTTTGAACTCCTTAAACGAAGCCATCGGCGCAACCCCGTTGCTGCGCTGCTCGCGTTTAGAGCGCAGCATCTTTGATGGCCTCGCGCCAGGTGTGCGGGTGTGGGCAAAACTCGAACAATACAATCCCGGGGGATCGGCCAAAGATCGCACAGCTTTTGCGCTGGTAGAAGAAGCCCTCGACCAAGGCGTGATCGATCCGGACAAACCCGTCACGCTTGTAGAATCCAGCTCCGGCAACCTCGGCATGGCTCTTGCACGCCAGGCCATGCTGCGGGGTTGGGAGTTTCGTTGCGTTGTAGACCAGCGCACCAACGCCGCCACCGTCGCATCCATGCGAGCCCTCGGCGCCAAGGTGGAATTGGTCAAAGAACCTGATCCAGATACCGGCGACTGGCTCGCTGCGCGTAGGAAAAAGGTCGCTGAGCTCCTCGATCAACTGCCGGGTTCAATCAACCTCGATCAATACTCCAACCAGGCCGCCTTCCGTGCGCATGCCCGCACCATGGCAGAAATCGAAGCGCAAGTTGGCCGCGCACCCGATTGGCTCTTTGTGGCAATGAGCACCACCGGCACCATCGGCGGATGCCTGCGACACATCGAAGCCAGTGCTGCTGCAACGCGAGCAGTTGGTGTGGATGCCGAAGGCTCAGTGCTATTTGGAGGCGTGCGCGCCAACCGATTATTGCCAGGCTACGGCGCTGGGGTAGTGCCGGAGCTTTCTGCCCATGTGCGCCCCTTTGCGGTCTCGCGCATCGTCGATATCGATGCCGTGGTGGCAGCGCGCGTGCTTGCTCGTACCGAAGGGCTCATTCCCGGCGCATCCGGTGGCGCGGTGCTCGCCGCGGCCATGCGCTACGCGAAGCAATTCCAACAAGACCAAGACGTCGTGCTGCTCTTGCATGATGCTGGCTCAAACTACATGGACACCATCTACAACGACGCATGGGTCCAAGAACATCTGCATACCTCCCCAGCCGAGGTTGAAGCCCGAATCCAGGAGGCACTGGCATGAAACTAGCCATCATCGGCGGCGGCCCGCGCGCCCTATTCGCCCTAGAAGAACTGGCACAGGTGGTAGCTGAGACCGACCTTAACGCCAGCATCGAGGTCACCGTTTTCGAACCCGGCACCCCAGGTGCAGGTTGGGTGTATCGCGAAGAGCAATCCGCCCACTGGCGGCTCAACGCTCCTTCCTCCATTGTGCGCACCAACCTTGGCAACGCTGCCGAATACCTGGACACTAAGGAGGCGTTCCCGCCGCGTCGAAAAGTTGGCCAATTCCTCGCCGCCTCCTTCGAGCATCTCCTTGCCAATCTGCCCCCACAACTGCGCGTGCGCCACAGCAAAAAGCAGGTTGGCACCATTGAGCGCGGCGAGCAATGGCAAATCGAAGGAGAGCTTTTCGACGAAGTCCTGCTCACCACCGGCCATCAACATCATTGGGCCGGCGAATTACGCCAAGCACTGCACCCATACTTCGACTCACTCGAGAGCATTCCCGCCAATCAGCCGGTGCGTGTGCGCGGCGCGGCGCTGACCTTTATCGATGTCTGCCTGGAATTGAGCGAAGGCCGCGGCGGTCGCTTTGAAGGCGAGGGCTTACTTGAATACCACCCTTCAGGAAAAGAACCCTCCGCCATCATCCCCTTAAGCCGCTCCGGGCGTTTCATGGAGGTCAAACCCGCACCCGATAGCGCGCTTGCCGCACGGGTGCTGCCAGATCAGGAATTTCTTGAAGGGGAGATTGCTGCTGCGCGCGATATCGACACGATCAAAGCGATCCTTCGCCGCGCCGCAGCCAGCCTGCTTGCACACCCTGACGATGCCGCCATCGACGCTGTACTTGAAGGCCGTGATGATCACGGCGATGCAGTAGCGGCATTGCGAGACTCCTGCCAGGTAGCGCTCGGCTTGAAGGAGCCCTCGCCGGCTTGGGCTGTGGGGCATGCCTGGCGCACGCTTTATGCAGCGCTGATTGCCAGGGTGAGCTACTCCAAGCCCATCGAGGGCTTTGATGCCTTGGCGCGCACTTTGGAGCGGGTGGCTTTTGGGCCGCCGCCTATTACTGCCACGCGCGTGCTGGCACTGTGCGATGCCGGGATCGTTTCTGCCCCGGAGCGTCGCACATGCGATGAGGCAGATATTGATGCGGTGATTGCACCACCTGGGGTGCATCCTGCTTCGCTGGTAGCGCAGCTTATAAGCCTGGATGTGCTTGGTGTGGATGAGCAGACCAAGCAATTGCAATTAGGGCGCGCGGGGCAGTCGCTGCTTGATCCAACGGTGGCAGTGATCGGCCGCGATGCCGCCTCGGTGGTGCTTGGCCACGACACCTTGAATCGTGATCTGCACCCGGAGATCCGCAATTGGGCGCAGGCGGTGGCCGGCAGGGCCTTTGAGCGCAATATGTGTGCCACCGTGCCACTCGAGGCCCGGCTTGAGCCCTGGATGCTGAGCTTGCTTTCTTCACCCCAGAAGGTCCAGGAGATCGTCGATACCTACGACTCACCCACCAATGTGGTCTACCCCGATGTGCTTGAGCGCAATGCCGCCGAGCTCGTCGAAGCTGGCAAGGCCCACGGCGTGGATGTTCGTGTGTTTTTCGCCCGCAAAGCCAATAAGGCACTGGCCTTTGTTGATGCTGCCCGCGACCACGGCCACGGAGTGGATGTGGCCAGCGAACGCGAATTATCCCAGGTGCTCGCCCGAGGTGTGCCAGGTGAGCGCATCATCTTATCGGCTGCAGTCAAACCCGACCGGCTCCTGCGCCTGGCCATCGACCATGGCGTGTGTATCTCTGCTGATTCGCGCGAAGAAGCCAGGCGGATCGAAGCACTGGCCAACAACACCCCCGTGCGCATCGCACCACGCATCGCACCTGAACCCGAGGTGCTTATGCCCACCCGTTTCGGCGAGCGCGCCTCATTGTGGATCGAAGAAATGCAGCGCGGCTTCGCCTCCAACGTGCGCATCGCCGGTGTGCACCTGCACCTGCATGGCTATGCGGAGGCCGATCGCAGAAAAGCCCTTGCCTACGCCTTTGAGGTGATCGACGCCGCGCCCGGCCAGCCGGAATTCATTGACATCGGCGGCGGTATCCCGATGAGCTATTTGGATCACCCCAAACAGTGGCGCGAACTGCGCGAACGTCTGGGCACACCCGATTTCACCTGGAAACATGACCCGCTGGCTAACGTCTACCCCTTCTTCCAACGTCCGGTGCGCGGCCAGTGGCTCTCCGAGCTTCTCGACGCCGACGTTCCCGGCTATGGGCAAACCGCTGAAGCGTTCCGCTCGCGTGGCTTGCGCCTGCATGCCGAGCCTGGCCGCAGCCTGCTCGATGGCGGCGGAGTGATTCTGGCTAAGGTGGCCTTCATTAAACAGCGCAGTGATGGCTTGGATTTGGTAGGCCTTGAGATGAACCGCACCCAGTGCCGCACCACCAGCGATGATATTTTGCTCGACCCCATCCTGGTGCCCTGTGCACCAACGCGGGCCAATAGTGGCCTCGAAGCCTTTTTGGTGGGTGCGTATTGCATTGAAGATGAGGTGATTGTGCGCAGGAAGATGCGCTTTGAACACGGCGTGAGTGTCGGCGATGTGATCGCGATTCCCAATACCGCCGGGTATTTCATGCACATCCTCGAAAGCGCTTCCCACCAGATTCCTTTGGCCATGAATGTGGTGTACGACCCGGGTACAAAAGAGGTCCGCCTCGATGCCATTGATGCCCAATAGGTGAGCTAAGCTACGCGGAATGCACAATGTAGATCCCCACGTGCTCACGCTGTATGAGACGCTCGATCTTATCGGCGTGGTGCTCAATGGCATTATCGGCGGAACCATCGCACGTCAGCGCGATTTCGACCTGGTGGGATTTATTTTCCTTGCCCTGTTCTCCGCCCTCGGTGGCGGCATGCTCAGGGACGTGCTGATGGATCGCGGGACCGCTGCTGCCATTGCGAATTCCAATTACTTATTGCTGGCCATCGTCGGTGCCATCTTGGCGCTTTTATTCCATTTCGACGGCAAGCGCTGGGAGCTGTTTAAGGTCCATGCCGATGCAGTGATCCTGGGCGTGTGGGCGGTTACCGGTGCGGTCAAAGCCTTGACCTTTTCCATGCCGCTGACATCGGCGGTGTTGCTCGGTGTGCTGACTGCCGTTGGCGGTGGGATGATTCGCGACGTTGTCACAGGCCAAGTGCCCAGCATTTTCGGTGGCGGGCCACTGTATGCGGTGCCAGCGCTGGTGGCTGCTGTGACCATGGTGGTGTTTGCGCAGTTCGATTTGATCACCCTTGGCATGTTGCTTGCGGCCATGGCCGGGGCGGGGCTTGCCATTTTGGCGTATTGGAAGCATTGGATTTTGTTCCGCCCTTCGGATCTTCAGAAAATTTCGATGACGCCACGCCAACTCAACGCCCTAATTAAGCGCTCTGAGCGCAAGGGCTACCGCGAAGGCCGCGACGCTTAAGCCGGTGGGCACATTGCCCATCACTGGTGGCTGTGCGGATCTCACCCGGCGCCTAGACTGGCAAGCTATGAGCCTGCTTGCACCCTTTGAAGCGTTTCCTGTTGAGCATCTTGCTGCCGGAGTGATCACCGAAGGTAAGGAATACACCCTCGGTGATACAGACCGGGAATTTGAATTAGCCAGCGTGACCAAATTATTGGCCACCTATGGCTTCTTGCTGGCCTGCGAAGAAGAGGTCTTCACCCTCGATAGCCCCTGTGGGCCTGCCACCGTGAGGCACTTGCTTGCCCATGCATCCGGGGTGGGTTTCCGCAGCGATGACGCCACCCGCCCTGCAGAGCAGCGCCGCGTGTATTCCTCCTATGGCTTTGAGCTGCTGGCGCAGCAACTTGAGCAGGAAACACAGATGACGTTTGCCGAGTACCTCCATGAGGCGGTGTTTGTGCCTTTGGGCATGGATGCGACGGTGTTGTGGGGTTCGCCCGGCCATGAGGCGCGCTCCACCCTTAGCGATATGTTGCGCTTTGCCCATGAGCTGATCGATCCTCAGCTTTTACACCCAAGCACCTTGGAGCAGGCCTTTGAGGTGCAATTTCCCACCCTTGACGGGGTAGTGCCTGGCTATGGCATGCAAAAGCCCTGCCCCTGGGGTTTGGGTTTTGAAATCAAGGGCGAAAAATCTCCGCACTGGACGGGAGCGGAGATGCCTCAGGATACGGTTGGCCACTTCGGGCAATCGGGGACGTTTTTGTGGCTGGCGCCGAAGCAACGCCGAGCGGCGGTGATGTTAAGCGATCGCGACTTCGGCGCTTGGGCCAAGCCGCTGTGGCAAGAAACCAACGATGCGCTTTGGCAGTCCCTGCAGGAAGGCAAGTAACGCCACCGGGTTGAGCGTGAACCCCCGGTTTCGAGCTCAACTTTAACTTGAGTAAATGGGGGTGTGAAGTGTGCGTTGAGGGTTGTTGGTGGGGGTGAAGTTAAGTGAGAATCGTCGTGCATATCCAAGGTGCACGAGTGATCGTTGGGGAAGACGAACTCTCGTCTTCTCACCGTCATGTCCTCAAAAAAACAGCTACGCCCACACAGGCTGCCAGGCTGATGGATATGAAGGTGAGCCGCGCATACCTTTGGAGTACTACGAGCAGTGCACACCCAACAGCAGGTCGCGATTTTGCATATCGACGCCCTCCCATCCAGCCTGCGCCCAGCAGTCGAGACTTACCTGGTAAGCACGCTGCAAAGCGAAGCGATGCCAGCCCCACTGGGCACTGATCCCTTAGCGGCCACGTGGTGTACCCGCTGGGAACGCGCCGGGCATCGCCTGGTGCGATGCCGCCAAGTGCTCAACGGCCAACGCAGCGAGCTTGAGGCGCTCGAACAATGCCTGGCGGCAACACTGCCGCCCACGGCCACCTTTAAGATTGAGCGCCTGAGCTGCCTAGAGCCCTGCCCCATGCACTAGAGCGTCCACTAGGGCGTCCACCAGGGCGTGCACGGGGCGATTAGGGGGCGGCTAGTCCTGATAGGCACCATCGCCGAAGGGATCCAGGATCGAATCGGCAAGCTCAGCCACCGAATCAACCACCTTGGTTGGCCTGAAGGGGTAGCGCTCAATTTCACGATCATCAGAGATACCCGAACGCACCAACACCGTGCGCATACCGGCCTCCAAACCGCACCTGACGTCGGTGTCCATGCGGTCGCCAATCATCACGGTGTGCTCAGAGTGCGCCCCAATGTGATTCAGCGCGGAACGCATCATCACAGGATTCGGCTTGCCAATGTAATAGGGCTTTTGGCCAGTAGCCGCAGTAATCAGCGCAGCAACCGAACCCGTCGCCGGCAGCACACCCTGCGGGGCAGGGCCAGTCACATCAGGATTGGTGCCAATAAAACGAGCGCCATCGAGGATCAAGTTAATGGCCGTGGTAATCGCCTCAAAAGAGTACGTGCGCGTCTCACCGAGCACCACAAAATCGGGGTTGGAATCAGTCAAAATCCAGCCCTCACGATGCAGCTCAGTGGTCAAACCGGGCTCACCAACCACATAAGCGGTGCCCTGCTTGCCCTGCTTAGTCAGGAAATCAACGGTGGCCTTCGCCGAAGTCCAAATGCGCTCCGGCGGAATATCCAAACCCGTGCGATGCAAACGCGCCGAAAGATCGCGCTGGGTGTGAATGGAGTTGTTGGTCAACACCATGTAGTTGATGTCATTATCCTGCAGCCCCTTCAAGAATTTATCCGCACCGGGGATCATGTCCCCTTCCTTAATCAGGACCCCATCCATATCGGTGAGATAGGAAATACTCATGCCTTATCCTTCCTTAGCTTTTCGACGTCTCGCGCCACCGAGCCCAACGTTTCCCACTGGCAAGCCCGCTGCGCACCAACGCGCACACCGAACTCCTGCTCAATACGCACAACAAGCGCAATAAGCCCCAATGAGTCCACGCCAAGCCCCTTCAAGGAATCTTCGGCATCCGCATCGGCGGCGTCGACAAGCTTGGCGACGCGCTCGAGCGTACTCAGCTCAGTGTCCTCCGACTGCTCCTGGGCAAGCGCCGCGAGCTGTTCTTGAAGTGTGGCCATACACAACCTCCCTGGGTGATAACAATAAAAACAATACGCAGCGCTAGGATTTTTGGCATGTTCCTGCACGGATCCCACAACGCACAGCGCCGCCACGCCCTCCAACACGCCCAACGCGACACGATCCGGCGCAACAACTTCTTTAACGAACACCGCGAACACGAGGGCATCCACTACTACCTCGACGGGCCTGAAGACGCAGAAATCACCATCGTCTACATCCACGGCTTCACCCTCGCCGCAAAATCCTGGCACCTCCAAGTCGCCCACATCGGCGACCGCGCACGCCACCTACTCATCGACCTCCGCGGCCACGGCGAAACCGGCGAATACCCAATCGAAGACTGCAACATCGACAACGCCGCCGACGACATAGCCAAGATCTACCAACACGCAGGCATCACCGGCGACACCATCATCATCGGCCACAGCCTCGGCGGCATGGTCGCCCTCAACCTCCTACGCCGCTTCAAGAAAATCCGCCAAAACACCCGCAACTGCATCCTCGTCGCCACCGCCGTCGAATCCTTCGCCAGCCAAGGCTTCCCCCAAGTCCTCGCCCTACCGATCGTCGACAACATCCGCAACGCCGTCGAACTAGCCCCCAAACAAGTCCAAGCCTTCCGCGAAGACATCGCAGCACTCATCGCCCCCACCCTCGCAGCCACCGTCTTCGTCCACCCCACACCCGACAGCGTGATCAACTTCCACGCCCAAATGATCAACGACACCCCACTCAACACACTCGTCGGCTTCCTCGACGACCTCCAACACCACGCCGAAACCGAAGCCAAAACAGCACTCGGTGACCTGCCAGGGCTGGTGATTGTGGGGGAGAAGGACTTGGTCACGCCGCTGAGCCAAGCCGAAAAAATCCAGCAAATGTGGCCCACCGCCCCCCTTCAGGAAATTCCCGATGCCGGGCACATGATCATCCTCGAACAACCCTGGATCATCAACAAGGCACTCGACCACGCCCTGGTACAAATCAAAGGCGCAAATAGCTCACCGCGCTAGAAGTAGCAAGCCCACAGCCAAGATTGCTCAAGCTGTGGAAACATCAGTGCCCACAAGCACCACTATCCACAGGTTGAGCGCCGATCCCGGCCCAGCGCTTTGCCCAGGTCCTTTGCCTCCTTAGTGTGCGAACCATGGATCTCGAACGCGCACTTCGCTACTTAGCAAAGACCGGCATGCCGCTGGTCGACCTGGTGTATGAGCGCATCAACAACCGCGAATCACGCAAAGCCATCGGCCAAGACTATGGCATCCCCGCGCGCCGCATCGGCCAAATCCACCGCGTCGGCCGAGATCTCTTTGAAGGGGAGGGAGAACAGCTCGCCAACCGGCAGCACTGCGCCCGCATCGCCCGCGAGGCACAGATGAGCATCGACACGCTCATCACCATGAACAAGACCGTCAACCGCGTCAACGACAACGCAGCCCGCGAACCCTTACGCAAAGAGCTCTTCGAGTACGCGGTTGGCAAATCCTTTGAAGAGGTGGAGGCGCACGCAAAACTCCGCCTTCAGGAAATTAACGAGCGCCACCCACGCACCGCCCATGAGCAGCGCTGGCTGCGCATTTCGGGCAACCCCGATACCAATGGCATGCGCTTTATGCTGGCGCGCCTGAGTGACTCCGATGCGATGGCGCTGGCCAATGCGCTGGATCAAACGGCGCGTGAGCTGCAGCGAGAAGATGCGGGGCTGTCGCGTCAGCAAGCGATGGCGGATGCCCTTGTGGCTCGTGTGATGGGCGGGCAGGGGGCGTCGAAAAGCTCTGTGTTTCGAGAGCCTGTGCTGCTGGTGCCGTCGGATGGGTGCACGTATATGGGCAATGGGCTGCTGGCCACCAGCGATGGGGCGATCGTGCCGGCGCGCGAACACATGGATTCGCTGCTCTCCGAATTCGGCTACGCCACAATGTGGGCCCCAAATCTTGAAGGGGAGATGCAGCACGTCGACCTCTGGCGCACCCGGCGCACAGCCAACGACAAACAACGCATGATGATGGTCATCGACCAGCTCATCTGCGCCGACCCCGAATGCACCCACACCGCAATCACCAGCGAAGCCCACCACATCAAAGCCTGGAAAAACGGCGGCGACACCAACGTCAGCAACATGGTCATCGCCTGCCGACCCCACCACGCCCGCAACGACGACGACCGCGAACAAGCCATCTACGGCCACCTCACCCGCGACCCCGTCACAGGCCAAGCCTGCCGCCAGCTTGTCGACGAACACCGCAGTCGAAGATACAACCAATTCCCCCTCGCCCAATACAACGGAAGAAACTGGGTACTCAACCACGAACTACACACCAACAACCTCTTCAAGCTTCAAGAGCCACCCCCGCCTTAGGCGCAGCGCAGAAAAAACCCGCCCAGAGGAAACCTCTGAGCGGGCAGCAGGCCTGCGCTAAAAGAGCGCTTAGGCCTTGGTGGGGTCGGTGAGGTTGAACTTCTTAGCTGCTTGCTCAGCAACCTCGCGATCAATCTCCCCTTCAAGAACTAGCGCGTTCAGCGCAGCCACCGTCACCGATTCCGCATCGATGTTGAAGAAGCGGCGTGCGGCGGGACGCGTGTCCGAGAAACCGAAGCCATCGGCACCCAAAGAGGTGTAGCGGCCCGGTACGAAGCGACGTATCTGTTCTTGAAGGTCGGTGGCGAAGTCGGACACAGCGATGTAGGGGCCGGAGCCCTGCTTGAGCTGCTTGGTGGCAAACGCCTCTTCAGGCTTTTCGCCGGTGCGCAGCGCGGCTTGTTCCTTTTCGCGGCCTTCGCGAGCGAGCTCTACCCACGAGGTGACCGAGAAGATGTTGGCGTCAACATCGTATTCGGCGAGCAGCTCCTTGGCCTTGAGGGCCTGCTGCATGCCGATGCCAGAAGCCAGAAGGGAGACTTGGTGCTTGGCGTCGTCGGCTGCCTTGTCGTAGAGGTAGATGCCCTTGTGCAGGCCTTCGACGTCGAGGTCCTCGGGTTCTGCAGGCTGGTGCACCGGCTCGTTGTAGATGGTCAGGTAGTACATGACGTTTTCGCCACGTCCTGGCCCGTACATGCGGTCAATGCCTTCGTGGATCAGGTGAGCGAGCTCGTAGGCGAAGGCGGGGTCGTAGGAGACCACAGCGGGGTTGGTGGAGGCCAGGATCTGCGAGTGGCCGTCCATGTGCTGCAGACCTTCACCGGTGAGCGTGGTGCGACCGGCGGTGGCGCCGAGGATGAAGCCGCGTGCCATCTGGTCGCCAGCAGCCCAGAAGGAGTCGCCGGTGCGTTGGAAGCCGAACATCGAGTAGAAGATGTACAGCGGCACCATGGCTTCGCCGTGCGTGGCATAAGAGGTGCCCGCGGCGATAAACGATGCGGTGGAACCGGCCTCGTTGATGCCTTCGTGCATGATCTGGCCGTCTTTGGATTCGCGGTACGACAGCATGAGGTCGTGGTCGACAGGCACGTAGTTCTGGCCGTGCGGGTTGTAAATACCCATGGTCGGGAACCAGGAGTCCATGCCGAAGGTGCGAGCCTCATCGGGAATGATCGGCACAAAGCGCTTGCCCAGTTCCTTGTCGCGCATCAATTCCTTGAAGGTGCGGACAACGGCCATGGTGGTGGCGACTTCCTGCTTGCCGGAGCCCTTGCGGATGCTGCGCAGCTTGTCCAGCGGCGGCACTTCAAGCGGCGTGTAGCTTTCGCGGCGTTCGGGCAGGTAGCCACCGAGCTCTTTGCGACGTTCCTGAAGGTACTTGATCTCCTTCGAGTCTTGGCCGGGGTGGTAGTACGGCGGCAGGTAGGGGTCCTTTTCCAGCTCTTCGTCGCTGATCGGCACCCCTTGCTTATCCCTGAAGAGCTTGAGGTCTTCGAGGGTGAGCTTCTTCATCTGGTGGGTCGCGTTGCGGCCTTCGAAGTTATGGCCGAGGCCATAGCCCTTGATGGTGTGGGCAAGGATGACGGTGGGGCGGTCCTTGGTTTCGAGGGCGCGCTTGTAGGCGGCGTAGATCTTGCGGTAGTCGTGGCCGCCGCGGCGTAGGTTCCAGATTTCTTCGTCGGTCATGTCTTCGACGAGTTTGGCGGTGCGTGGGTCGCGGCCGAAGAAGTGTTCGCGGACGTAGGCGCCGTCGTTTGCTTTGAAGGTTTGGAAGTCGCCGTCTTTGGTGGTGTTCATGAGGTCCACCAGGGCGCCTTCTTTGTCTGCTTCAAAGAGTTTGGCCCATTCGCGGCCCCATACGACCTTGATCACGGACCAGCCTGCGCCCCTGAAGAAGGATTCGAGTTCCTGGATGATCTTGGTGTTGCCGCGAACTGGGCCGTCGAGACGCTGCAGGTTGCAGTTGATCACGAAGGTGAGGTTGTCCAGGTTGTGCAGTGCGGCCATTTGGATGAGGCCGCGGGATTCGGGCTCGTCCATTTCGCCGTCGCCGAGGAATGCCCAGACGTGTTGGTCTGAGGTGTCTTTGATGCCGCGGTTGTGCAGGTAGCGGTTGAACTTGGCCTGGTAGATCGCGTCCATTGGGCCAAGGCCCATGGAGACAGTGGGGAATTCCCAGAATTCTGGCATGCCCTTGGGGTGCGGGTAGCTGGGAAGTCCGCCTTGTTCGCGGGAGACTTCTTGGCGGAAGCCGTCGAGGTCGTCTTCAGAAAGTCGGCCTTCCATGAAGGCGCGTGCGTACATGCCGGGGGAGGCGTGACCTTGGAAGAAGATGTGGTCGCCGCCACCTGGGTGGTCTTTTCCTCTGAAGAAGTGGTTGTAGCCGACTTCATAGAGTGGCGCTGCGCCTGCGTAGGTGGAGATGTGTCCACCGACGCCGATGCCGGGTCGTTGGGCGCGGTGAACCATGATGGCTGCGTTCCAGCGGATCCAGCGGCGGTAGCGCTTTTCAATTTCCTCGTCGCCGGGGAAGTCGGGTTCCATCGTGGTGGGGATGGTGTTGACGTAGTCGGTCGAGGTGAGCGATGGCAGGGGCACGCGTTTGGCTGATGCGCGTTCGAGTAGGCGCAGCATCAAGAATCGTGCGCGGTCGATGCTCGACTCTTCAAGTAATCCGTCGAGCGATTCGAGCCATTCGCGGGTTTCTTCTGGGTCGGCGTCGTTGAGATACGAGGCGACGCCGTCGCGGATTAGGGCAAAGTTTGTGTCCTCAGGGTGCTTTTCCGTCTTGGGATCAGCCATTCCACACCTCCATAAGTGAAGCTTTCAGGTCGACGACGGGGTGGTTGTCGACACGCATATGTTCCCAGAATACGTGTGAGAAAGCGCTTCGTGTTCGCCCGGTCGGAAGTTTTATGCGGTTTCTTTCGTGAAAGACGGTAAAACCACGGCTGACCATGTAATGTTCATTAGCGATGAACGTCAAAGAATCCAAGGAGAACTATTCTGGGGCAGAGATTGCCCAACTGCTCGGCCTTTCTGAAGGGCTGACGGTTCAGGAAATCGGCTGGGACGAGGACGCCGATTCGTCGATAAGCGAAGCCATCGAGGACTTCATCGGCTCTGAATTACTTGAAGAGGACACCGATGAGGCATGCGACCTGGTGTTGCTTTGGTGGCGCAGCGAGGACGGCGATCTCGGCGATGGGCTTGTCGACGCCCAGCGTTCCCTCGCCGACAACGGCCGAATCTGGTTGCTCACGCCCGGCACCGGGAAACCGGGTGCCCTCGAACCCGGCGAAATTTCTGAAGCGGCGCAGCAGGCTGGTTTCGTGCAAACCAAGGCCGAACGTCTCGGTAATTGGCAGGGCTCTTGCCTAGTCCAAGCTGGGGTTAAGCACTAAGTTTTGTCTTTGGCGCTTGGTGGGCTAAACTTCCCTGAGTCGCCAAGTTATGGCGAAGTTAGCGCCTTTAGCTCAGCTGGGAGAGCAGCTGGTTTACACCCAGCAGGTCGGCGGTTCGAGCCCGTCAGGGCGCACATGTCATTGAGGCAGCCGGTGCACAACGTAATGTTGCACCGGCTGCTTTTTTCTTGCTCGAATATCCTCCCCGGCGTGCTTCTCGACAGGCTGATCGCCGACCCCGGCGGCAGCGCCCACCCCGTCGCCATCTTTGGCACTTATGCCAATTTCTTAAAGGAGAGGATGTGGGCTGACTCAAAGCTGCGCGGCGCCGCCTTCTGGCTAGCTGCGGTCACCCCGCCGGTTGCGGCCACCACCTTCTTTTGGCGTCGATGGCCACGAAGCACGAATGCCGCGGTGTTGGCGTTTTGCTTAGGTGGCACCACCTTGGAGCGCACGGGTTTGAAGGTGGCTGCTGATCTATCTCGAGGTGACGTGGAGGCTGCGCGCCGCTGGGTGCCGTGGCTGTGCTCGCGCGACCCGGAGCGCCTGGACGCCGACGGCATTGCCCGTGCCACGGTGGAGTCGCTGGCCGAAAACGTCTCAGATGCCGTGGTGGCCTCCTTGTGCTGGTCTGCGGTGGGCGCACCGGCGGTGGTGCTGCACCGCGCAGCGAACACACTGGACGCAATGGTGGGGTATCGCAATGAGCGCTATGCCAACTTTGGGTGGGCTAGCGCCAAGCTTGACGACGCCCTGGCCTTCATTCCCGCGCGCCTTAGCGCAGCCACCTTCGTCCTCCTCGCCTCCTTCAAGAAAAGAGGCGGTGCTGCGCTCCACGCATGGAAGCACGACGCCCCCTCACACCCCAGCCCCAACGCCGGCCCTGTCGAGGCCACGGCCGCGGCAGCCTTGGGTGTGCAACTCGGCGGCGCCACCGAATATGCCCACGGTGTGGAGATGCGCCCAGTTTTGGGTACGGGGCGTGCTCCAGGACCGAACGATGTGAAGGCTGCGGTGCGTCTGATTCGCCGGGCGCAGCTTGTGGCGGCTGCTGCGGCCGTCGTCGTTGGCGCTTGTGTGGCACGATCGGGTGCATGAAGGCTATTGGATATGTAGAAAATTTGCCCATCTCCAGCCCGGATGCGTTGGTGGAGCGCGAGGTGGAAAAGCCTGCGTGCGGCCCTCGTGATGTGCTCATTCGCGTTGAGGCTGTGGGCGTGAACCCTATCGACGCCAAGCAGCGCAAAACTGTTGATCCTGAAGGGTTTCGTGTGTTGGGCTACGACGCCGCCGGCCGCGTGGAGGCTGTGGGCGAGGAGGTCACCCGTTTTGCACCTGGCGACGCAGTGATCGCCATCGGCACGCTCTCACGCCAGGGCACCAACGCCGAATGCTTCGCCATCGACGAGCGCATGGCCGCAAAGCTTGAAGGGGAGAATTTCGCCGAGGCAGCCGCCCTGCCGCTGACCTTCATCACCGCCTGGGAAAGCCTTTTTGAGCGCCTCATGCTCAACGAGGACTCTCAAGGCACCCTGCTGATGATCGGCGCCACCGGTGGCGTTGGCCTGGCTGCCCTGCAGCTTCTGCGCCTTCGTTGCCCCAAGGTGGATGTGATCGCCACTGCTTCAGACGAATCGCGCGCCCGCCTGGTGCGCGACTTGGGTGCCACGTTCGTGGTGAACCATTGCGACTCTTTGCTGGAGCAGGTGCTCGCTGATTTTCCTGAAGGGGTGGATTGGGTGTTTACTGCCCATTCCCAGGGTCAGGAGGACGTGCTGGCTTCCATCACCCGCCCCTTCGGCCACATTGTTGGCATTGATGTTGGCCCGGATTCGATTGCGCCGTTGAAGGCTAAGTCGATTGCGTGGCATTGGGAGTCGATGTTTACGAAGTCGCTTTTCGACGTCGCGCTTGAATCTCAAGGTGCGATTCTTGATGAGGTATCGCGTTTGTATTCCCGCGGCGAGATCCGCCCTGTGATTGCTGAGCAGCTCAGCCCGATTAGCGTGCAGACTTTAAGTGCTGCCCAAGAGCGCATGGAAGCCGGCCACGAACTGGGAAAGATCGTTGTGACCGGCTGGTAGTGGCGGCGGGTTTAGAAGTTGTCTCGCCGTCGGTCGAAGCCTCGTTGCTGCCCGGCGGCGGGGTGTTTGGTGCCGTAGCGTGAGCGTTGGGGCGCTGCTGGGCCATCGGGGGCTTGTTCGCTTACCTGCGTGGCTTGAGGCTGCGTTGGCGCTGGTGAATCTGTGTTGTTCGTTGCGCTGCTTGCCGACGCCATCGCTGCTTCTTCTTCACGCACGCGTTTGCGCTCGCGTATTTCGGAGTAGACGAAGTATCCAAGCCCAAGGGGTGCCATGATGCCGAATGCGATCCATTGGAACCCATAGGACAAGTGGTTGCCGCGGTCTTGCTTGGGAATGGGGATGGGCTGGAGTACTCCGGGCTCATCACTGGATAACTGCAGGTAGTCCTGAGCAAGAGGTGTGTCGCTGATTTTGCTGATTTGCTCAGTGTTGATCCCGTAGACCTGCTGGTAGCCGTCTGCTTGCATGGGCTCTTTATCGGGGGTGCGCTCATTGGCGCGGGCATGGGCTACGAGCGTGACATTTCCTGAAGGGGGAGTGGGGATGTTGGGCGCCTCCCCGGCGCTGGTTGGCTCAAAGCCCCGATTCACTAACACCACCGGCCCGTGATCGATTTGGAATGGCACGAGCGATTGGTAGGAAGGCCCGGATTCTACGGGGCGCATGCGCAGGAGCACTTCTTTGTCGGGGAGGTAGTGTCCGTCGATGCGCACGCGGCGCCATTCTTGGTCGTTGGTGATGTGGCCTTGGGTGTTGAAGACGTTTTGGTAGTTGGTGGGTTCTTCTTCAAAGGCTGCGTCGACGTGTTCGTTGCGGTTGACGATGTCGCGGTCTTTTCCTAGTTGCCAGGGTGATAGCACGGTGAAGGCGAGGTAGGAAAAGGCGATGACGAGCACGGTGGTGATGACCCAGCCGGGGGTGAGAAAGACTTTCCAGCCGGAGCGTTTAGTGCTGCTCACTGAGCTGCTCCTTGATCCAGGTGATGATGCCGGGGGTGGCGTCGAGGATCTGGTCGCGCGCGGTGCGGAAGTCTTCGGCGTCGCCGTAGTAGGGGTCTTCTACGTCGAGGGTGTCGGCCTGTGGGTCGAAGCTGCGTAGCAGGCGGATGCGTTCTTTGGGGTAGCCGAGTTGTTGGAGGGCTTTTTCGTGTCCTTGGTCTAGGGCGATGAGTAGGTCGGCGTCTTCGGCTTCTTGGCCGATTTGTTGGGCGCGGTGTTTGGTGCCGTCGTAGCCTTTTTGGCGTAGTGCTTGGATGGCGCGCCGGTCGGCTCCTTGGCCGATGTGCCATCCGCCGGTGCCGCAGGAGCTGACGGTGACGTGATCGGCTAGGTTTTCGGCCTCGACGGCGTCTTGCAGGATGACGTCTGCCATGGGTGAGCGGCAGATATTGCCGGTGCAGACGAACACCACTGATAGTTGCTCAGTTGAAGAAGCCATGAATTTTTTCCTCCAAGGTGGTTATATCGCCAGCGTAGTCAAAGGCTTGGTCCCATTCTGCTGGTTCGCCATGGCCCCAGCCTACGAGGATGGTGGGGATGGCAAAATGTGCTGCGCCTTCGGTGTCGTGGGTTCGATCGCCGATCATCAGCGTTGGGGTGGTTGCTGGGTCGGCGTCGAGGGTGTCGAGCACGTGTTGGATGACTGCCTGTTTGCCTTGGCGGCCTCCTTCGACGTCGGCGCCGCCGATGAAGTGGAAGTGTTGGGCAACGCCTAGGTGTTCGAGGGTGCGTGCGGCAAGTTCTTGGTTTTTGCTGGTGGCGGTGCACAGGGTGTAGCCGTTTTGGCGCAGTTTTGGCAGCAGTGTGTCCCATCCGGGAAACAGTGTCGCGTTGTGCCATCCGTGTTCGCGGTAGTCGGCGCGGAAGGCGGCGAGGCCTTGGGTTGCTGTTTCGTGGTCGAGGCCGAGGTCTCGGAGTGTGTCGTAGATTTGCGGGCCGGGCACTTTGCGTAGCCTGTCTTCTTCAGGAATTGGTTGCTCGATGGCTTCAAGCGCGGTGATGAAACTCGCGCGTATTCCTGGGTAGGAGTTCACGATGGTTCCGTCTACGTCGATAAGCAAAATAGGCACGGCTTTTAGTCTTACATTTTTTCTTTCGGCGATTACACTCAGCCCAGTGTTTGATCCTCGTATTCATGGTGATGCCGATGCTCGTGGGGCCTCGGTGGATTTTGCTGTGAATGTGGCTTCGCACACACCGGCGTGGTTGCAACAGGCCATTGTGCAGGCGGTGCCGTCGTTGCGTGATTATCCCGATCCGGCCAGTGTGGCTGAGGTTGAGGCGATGATCGGCCAGTATCACGGTGTGCCGGCGCAGCGGATCATGTTGGTCGCGGGTGCCGCGGAGGCTTTTGCCATGTTGCCGCGTTTAAGCCCTGCGCATCCGCTTGTGATTCACCCCGGTTTTAGTGAACCTGATGCGATTTTCGGCCCTGGCGTCGCTCACGCGGTGCTCGATCCGCCTTTTGATCAGCTTTGGGCCCCCGATGCCGCGGACATGGTGATCGTGGGCAATCCCACCAACCCCACTGGTGTGCTGCACGATGTGTCTTCGTTGAGGGCACCGGGGCGCATTCTGGTGGTAGATGAGGCCTTTTTGGATGTGGTGGGAGAGCAGTATTCGATGATTCCTGCCCAGCTTGACGACGTCCTCTGCCTGCGAAGCCTGACCAAAACCTGGGGCATTGCTGGTTTAAGAATTGGCTACGTGGCAGGTGATCCCGCCCTGCTTGATCGCCTGCGCCAACAACGAGCCCACTGGCCGGTAGGCACCCTGCAGATTGCGGCCGCGCGTGCTGTGTTTAGCCAAGGTGTGCACGAGCTTCCAGCCATTGCGCGCAGCATCGATGCCCGGAGAACCCAGATGCAATCGCTGCTTGAGCAACACGGCTTTGTCATGGCAAGTGATTCTCGCGCACCCTTTGTGCTTGTCAAGCCACCGTGTGCTGATGCAGAAGCGACTCGCCAGCGCTTATTAGGCCGAGGTATTGCGGTGCGGCGTTGTGATACCTTCCCCGGTCTAGACTTAAACCACTGGCGTTTGGCCGTGAAACCGCCTGAAGATGTCCAAGCACTACTTCAGGCAATGCAGGAGATTGGAGCACTGAACACACCGTGAGCACCACCAATAGCGTTAGCTCGGTTGTCCATGCCTTAGAGCGTGCGTATCCACCGCATCTGGCCGAATCATGGGACGCAGTGGGGCTTATCTGCGGTGATCCCGAAGCGCCGGTAACAAAGGTCGCCTTTGCCCTCGACTGCACCGAAACCGTGGCCGATCAAGCCATCGCCGCCGGAGCCCAGATGCTCGTGGTGCACCACCCGCTGCTGCTAAGGGGCGTCACCAGCGTTGCTGCCGATACGCCTAAAGGCAAGATCATTCACAAGCTCATTCGCAACAACGTGGCCTTGTTCGCAGCGCACACCAATGCCGATTCTGCGCGCCCAGGTGTTAACGATCAGCTCGCCACCCTTTGCGGCATCACCCCAGGTCGGCCACTCGCGCCCAAACTTCAAGGCCTCGACAAATGGGGCGTGCAAATACCCGCAGAGCAGGCAGCAGCGCTCAAAGACGCGATCTTTAGCGCCGGGGCCGGCGAGATCGGTGAATATAGCCAGTGCGCCTTCAGCTTCGAAGGCCAAGGCCAATTCCTCCCCAGCGCCAACGCAAACCCAACCAGGGGAACACGCGAGCAGCTAAAAACCCTGAAAGAAATGCGCATCGAGTTCGTCGCACCGCGCGGGCGCAGAAACGCGATCATGCACGCACTGCGCGAAGCGCACCCCTATGAGGAGCCAGCCTTCGACATCACCCAACTACAGCCCACCGAGCCTATCGAACAAGCCTGTGGCCTCGGCAGGATCGGCACCCTAGAGCAGCCAATGCGCTTTGAAGACTATGTGCAAATGATCGCCAACCAGCTCCCAGCCACCGCCTGGGGCGTGCGAGCAGCAGGCGACCCAGATAGACAAGTGCAATGCATCGCCGTGAGCTCAGGTGCAGGCGATGGGTTTATCGAAGAAGCCGCAAAGCTCGGCGCCGATGTCTTCTTAAGCTCCGATCTGCGCCACCACCCCGTTGATGAGGCCCTGCGAGCCTTTGACCTGTGCATCATCGATACCGCGCACTGGGCCAGCGAATACCCCTGGACAAGCCAAGCCTCCCAGGTGATCGCCCAGGCGCTGCCAGACGTTGAAGTCGAGGTTCTTGCCACCCGAACAGATCCTTGGACCATTGCCAAACACCCCCAAGACCACTAATACGCGAGGAAGAACATCACGATGCATCTAGCACTGCCCCTTCAAGAAAAATTGCTGGAACTATCCACCCTGGAGCGCAATGGCGACGTAGCGATGGTGGAAGTAAAAAGCGAAGAGCAGCAAGAACTTGAGCGTTTAAGCGCCAAGCAGGTGCGTATTCGCGATGCGGCAGCTTCTGCCCAATTAGCCGTTGACGATATGGAATTAGAAATCCGCCGCATCCAAGATGATGAGCGCAAACTGCGTCGCAGGCTAGAAGATAACCGCCGCCAGCTCGGCGCCGCCACCGATGAAGAGACTCGCAAAGATCTCCAGCACGATCTGCACTCCTCGCAGGTGCGCATCCAAAACCTCACCTCGGAAATGCAAGAAGCACACAATGAGGTCCACGCACTCAGGGCGAATCGCGATTTATATCAGCAGCAGTTGCGAGATATTGAGGCAGAGGTAGCAAAAGCGCAGCGTGCCGTAGACGCCCTGCCGAAGGATACGTCGAAAGAGGATGTGCGCGGGCGCGTCGAAAAGCTCAAAGAAGCCCTGCCCGAAGATATCCTTGCGGCCTATGAGGAACGCAGGAACGAAAACGGCATCGGTGCGGCGAAGTTCAATGGGCGATCCTGCGGAGGCTGCCACATCATGCTGCCGGTAGCTGAGGCCTCGCGCATCCGCCAAGCGCCCGAAACTGAGGTGCCGGAATGCGGAGAATGCGGCAGCTTCCTCATCCGAGGACACGCTGCATGAGCACACACCTACTCATCGAAGCCGATGGAGGCTCACGCGGAAACCCAGGGCCAGCAGGCGCCGGCACAGTCGTTCGCGACGCAGAAAGCGGAAAAGTGCTCGCCACCTTGGCCTATGTGGTGGGCAAAGCCACCAATAATGTCGCCGAATACCGCGGGCTACTCAACGGCCTGGAAGTAGCCGCCGCCCTAGGCGCACGCAAAGTAAGCGTTCGCATGGACTCCAAGCTCGTCGTAGAGCAAATGTCCGGGCGCTGGAAAATCAAGCACCCAGACATGCGCGAGCTCGCCATGGAATGCAAAGCCATCGAGCGCGGCTTCGAGCAGGTGGAATACCAATGGGTGCCCCGCAAAGAAAACTCCCGTGCCGATGAACTAGCCAACGAAGCCATGGACGCCATCGCCAAAGGTGCCGCACCCGGCTACGTCGCAGGCTACGAGCCACCAAGCAAAGAGCACACCCAAAGCACCACAAGCAGCACGAAGCCAGACCAAGGCGAGGAGCAAAAGAATTGCCCCACAGTGTGGAATGGTGCCACCACCAAAGCCACACGCCTGCTGCTGCTACGCCACGGCCAAACAGCAATGTCGGCCCAGCGCCGATACTCCGGGCGCTCCAACCCACCACTTTCTGCCATCGGCACGCAACAAGCCGAAGCCGCAGCCCAATACCTGGCTGCGCGAGGCGGCATCGATGCCATCGTGGCCTCGCCACTGCAGCGTTGCCAGCAAACTGCTCAGGCGGCGGCAGCCGCACTCGGTATGAAGGTGCACACCATGGACCCCCTTCAGGAAATGGACTTTGGTGATTGGGATGGGCTGACGTTTGCTGAGGCTCGCGAATCGGATCCCGAGCGGCATCAGCAGTGGCTTGAAGATCCCTCCATGGCCCCGCCTGGGGGCGAATCACTCGCGCAGGTGTACCGGAGGGTGAAAAAGGCCAGGGCTCGTATTGCAGAAGATTTTGGCCCCGGCACCATCTTGGTGGTCAGCCACGTCACGCCCATCAAGGCCATCTTGAGGGA
This sequence comes from Corynebacterium pseudopelargi, assembly GCF_003814005.1. Lineage (NCBI taxonomy): Bacteria > Bacillati > Actinomycetota > Actinomycetes > Mycobacteriales > Corynebacteriaceae > Corynebacterium > Corynebacterium pseudopelargi. The sequence goes on from NZ_CP033898.1 coordinate 730,144, forward strand.
AGCCTTGGGTGCCCCGGCGACGATGTTCCACAAAATGCACTTAGACCTTGCTTCTTTATCCATCGCAGAGTTCTATGCCGATGGGCCAACCTGTGTGCGCTTAGTCAACGACACCTCCTATCTGCCAGCCACCAACTAAGAGGGTGCGGCGAGAAGGCCTTGCGCGTGTACACTAAAGCCGCGCGAATGAGCCGGCTGGGCGATTGCGTCTGTGTGAACCAGCGTCGATTGATGTTCTAGGCACATGGCCGAGGAAAGTCCGGACCCCAAAGAGCACGGTGGTTGCTAACGGCAACCCGGGGAAACCCGAGGGCAAGTGCAGCAGAAAGTAAACCGCCTCCAGGTATGTTCCTGGCGGTAAGGGTGAAAGGGTGCGGTAAGAGCGCACCGGCAGCTACGGCGACGTAGCTGGCCAGGTAAACCCCACCGGGGGCAAGGCAAGAGGGCGCACGAAGCTTCACCCAGGTAAGAGGTGAGAAGTGTGCCTGCGCGGATTGAAGGCGGCTCGCCTAAACGTCCGCGGGTAGCTGCTTGAGGTCGCGAGCAATCGCGGCCCTAGATGGATGATCGCCGCCTTGGCTGCATCAACTGGTGCAGGCGGGTACAGAATCCGGCTTATAGGCCGGCTCATTCGCTGCGCTTCGTACTCTCCCTGCGCAGGTGCGCTTATTGGATACAGCGCAGGTGGGCTTATTGGCTATTGCTTGAGGCTTGCTCACCACGCTGAATCAGCATCACCTCAAAACCATCCTGGCTTAAAGCCTCGGCCACCGAATCTGCCTTGTAGTCAGGAACCAAACACAGCACCGATGCGCCCGAACAACGCGCTGCCGCAGCACCACGCTGGAGGCACAATTGGGCAGTAGCTTCAAGTGCCTCAGGGGCCTCGAGCAGGCGTACATACTCCTGGTTCGAGGCATTCATCGCAGGAACAATATCGGCAGTTCTGCGCGAACGAATAGCGCTGGTGGTGGCGATGGTGCGATCAATTTCGTGCTCCAAGTAGCGCAACCAACGCTGCGCCTGATCCACCGTCGGGGCCTGGGATTTGGGGTGCACCTGATGCACCGCTTTCAGCCACGCCAGAACGCGCTCACGAGCATTAGGCAGCAGCCTCAAACTCGGGGCCGCAAAGGCGGTGGTGACATCGTCGATAAAGCGCTGCATGGCGGCCTGGTCGGCTTGGGGGAATGCCTGCGGCGGGCACACAGTGAGCAATTGGTAGCCAAAATCTTGGGTATGAGTGACCTGGGTGATGGAGCCATCGGCATAATCCATCACATTGAGGGCCTGGCCTTGGCCTCGTAGCGCGGCGGTGTAGCGAGCACGGCTGGGGGCCTGCTGCGAAATCGATGCGGCCGCTTGGGCGCACACCTGCGCCAGCTTGGTGCGAGCAGGGCCTAGTTGATGTTCTTCAGGTTCTTGCACCAGCGTCAGGGCAATGGCGATATCCAACGCCTCGTCTTCGCCGAGTCCGGCGTTGTGGGGGATGGAGCTGATCACGCTGATATCCATGCCGGGGGTTTCGCGGCTAATGAGCTGCCGGTGCATCATCGTAAACACCACCATGCCTACCCTTTGAGCAAGATCGAGATCTCCGGCAGGCTGCTGATTGCGAAGCTGCTGCAAATCGGCCTGGAAGTAATTATCTGCGGCCGTCTCGCCGTTGCCACCAAGCTGAATGCTGCGCACCTGGATTTTCGAGTCTTCTCGCACACTTCGCGCAACGGCCAGGCGCTGGTGGCCAAGCGCTACGAGCACCATGCCACCTGCGTGATCGCTCAATTCGCCCAATAGGGGGCAGGTGGCTGGAGCAGATGCCACGATTGCTTGGCCGTGGGCCCATTCCCGGTGGGTGCTTAAGGCAAGTGCTTCCACGTCGATTGGCTTCGTGGACCACAGGGGCATGGGTTCTCCTTGTTCGCTTCGTGGCTTATTCGCTTTGTGGCTAGTTCGCTTTGCGGCGCCGGGTGGGGCGTTGATGCGCAAGATATAAGTTTGGCACAACACCTTGATAAGCAGGTTGTAGCTTTACTCTAGTGCGTCGGTGATGCAGTGTTGCACAACCACTAAAAACTTTGGGCAGTACCTGTTTTCATCGCCTGGTGATGCTCAGGCCAGTATGCGCTTAGGTGTACCCGAGATGCCGCTGGGGCTATGTGCACATGGACATATAGGCATAGGCCTGCGTACCGTTGGAACTAATCAGTGACTCAGGCGGATACGGAATGCCGAGTCACAAGCGAATGCAGTGAAAGGACGCCTGGCATGGCAGAAGCAGACTATCAGTGGTACTACAACCTCAAAACTGGTGAGGTTGCCCAGGGTAAGGAATTTCCCTCCATGGACCGCATGGGCCCTTATGAGTCGAAGGAAGCAGCACAGCACGCTTTAGAAATTGCCAATGAGCGCAACGAAGAAGCCGATGAGCAAGAAGCAGCCTGGGAGGGCGAAGAGGACTAGCCTCCGGTTGTTATCTTCTTGCACACCCAGTGCCCTCACGCGAAGGGCACTGGGTTTTTCCTTCTTTTACGCCACCAGGATGCTTGAGCCGCTAGTGCTTGCCCAGTGCCCGCTGGAGCTTCGATGCCCTTGCAGCCTTGTGCGCGCCTTGGGCTTGGAGCATGCGCGCAGCGCTTTGCAAAAGCTCCTCACCTTGAGCCGCTTCTAGCGCCCCTTCGCGCAATTCCACTTCCCATTCCCGCCAGCGATCCTGATGATTCTCAGAAGTTGCGGTGACGTGATCATCACAGAATTCGGCTACTACCTCGCCTGATGCACCGATGAGCAATGTTTCTACCCGGCGGTTGCGAATCCTTGCCACCTCTTTGAGTGCCGACTGCCCAATGATGCCGGCGACTTCTTCTCGCAGCGTGTGAGGCACCTCCATGGCATCGCCGAGCGGGCACTGTAGTTCTTCTCTGCCGTGCTCGCCGGTGGTTTTCAGGTGCCATCCTGCATCTTTGCCGCCGACTCTTCTGCGCAGTGTGATCTTATTGGCGGCAAGTAGCAGATCCTCGGTATCAAAATAGCGAGCGTCGAGTTCCATGGTGGTGGTATCACCTATGGCACTGACGTGCATGATCTCTGTGAGTTCGGCATCGGGCTGTGATGCATCCACATCGAATTTGATCTCTTGTTCAACGGTGCGCTTGGGGCTCATGCTTGCAGTTCTACCAGCATTGGTGGCGTTGTTTGGATCATGCGCCTCCACCGCGCGCCCAAGGTGCGCCACGCAGGCAGGATCTGCCCAGGAGGATCGTGGTGATCCAGCAACTGCATTTTTATTAACACCTCCGCAGCTACGGCACTGGTGGGTGATCGAGCCGGTAGGCCTTGGATGCCGCTTGTGTGAGCAGGTGTGGGAGGTGTGGCGCAAAGCCCTGCGCAAAAGCTATTGGCCTGTGCGGGATCGAGGCTGTGGGCCCCAGGCCAGCGGTGGTGTCTGAGAAAGGAAAACTGCTGCATAACGCTCTGGAGTGCGCAGGCCTGGCCAAGCAGCGACCAAATGCCACCTGGATGTAATTGGGTAACGAATACCCCAGCGCGTGCGCCAAGATGGCGCAGCATGTGGCCATCAAAATGCCCCCAAGGACCATCGAGTAGCACTCGTTGTGCCTGGATGCTCGGCGGTGGCTGCTTCAGCCTGTGCAGTATTGCAAGCGCTTCGGGGGCGATATTCCAAAGGCGAGCGAGTTTCTGGCACATCGCAGCGTAGCTGGCGGCTTCGAAGGCGGTGCTGCTGTGGTGGCAGTGGTGGAGCAATTTCAGCAGCCTTGAGGTGCGCTTTGGGTGCAGGGGCGTTGCTGGGGCGAGCAGGGGAGCGTCGACAAGCGGGGTGCTGATCGTTTCCATCTGGCCGTTGTGCTTGTGAAATGCCCAGGCCACAGCGATCGCCGGGGCAATGCCTTCTGGGATGTTGTTGATGCGCGGCGGCCATTGGCCTTGCACATGGTGGATATCGATGGGGCGCCAACCCAGTGCCATAGCTTGTAGTACTTGTGTTCGATTCATGGTGATGAGTGTGCCAAGCGACCCCCGATTGAGGTGTGAAGGCGAAAAGATGCATTCGAACATCCCAGCTCAGGGCAGAAAATGTGGTTGTTTCTACCGAAGAATCGGGGGTTGCTTACTACGCTTGAGTACATGAATTCACAGCAAGAGTTTGTGTTGCGTTCCATTGAAGAGCGCGGCATTAAGTTTGTCCGCCTCTGGTTCACCGATATTTTGGGCTACCTCAAATCCGTGGCCGTGGCTCCCGCAGAGCTCGAGTCGGCATTTGAAGAGGGCATCGGCTTTGACGGCTCGGCCATCGAGGGCTTCTCGCGTGTATCCGAGGCCGACACCATTGCCATGCCGGATCCTTCCACCTTCCAGCTCTTGCCTTTCGACGACGACGATTCACCCCTGCAATCTGCCCGCATGTTCTGCGACATTATGAACCCCGATGGCAGGCCTTCCTATTCCGATCCCAGGCAGGTGCTTCGGCGCCAGATCCAAAAGGCCGCCGACGAGGGCTTTAGTTGCAGTGTTTCGCCCGAGATCGAGTTTTATTTGGTGCAGAGCCTATCCACCGATGGCAGGCCACCAATTCCTACCGATAATGGCGGTTACTTTGACCAGGCCAGCCGCAATGATGCGCCGCTGTTTCGTCGTGAAGCGATGTTGGCACTCGAACGCATGGGCATCCCCGTGGAATTCTCCCACCACGAAACTGCCCCTGGCCAGCAAGAAATCGACTTGCGCCATGCCGATGCGCTTACGATGGCGGATTCGATTATGACCTTCCGTTATGTAATGAAGCAGGTAGCGCTGCGCAACGGGGTGGCGGCAACCTTTATGCCTAAACCGTTTAGGAATTATGCAGGCTCGGCCATGCACACCCACATGTCGCTTTTTGAAGGCGACATGAATGCCTTCCATGACCCGGATGATGAATTCAGCTTGTCTAAGACCGCCAAGCAATTCATTGCAGGCATTTTGGAGCATGCCAACGAGATCTCGGCCATTACCAACCAATGGACGAACTCCTATAAGCGCATCCTCTTCGGCAACGAGGCGCCCACTGCCGCTACCTGGGGAGTGTCGAATCGCTCGGCGCTGGTGCGCGTGCCAACCTATCGCCTGACCAAGGAAGATTCTCGCCGCGTGGAGGTGCGCTCACCCGATAGTGCCTGCAACCCCTACCTGGCGCTTGCCGTGCTGCTGGGCGCGGGCTTAAAGGGCGTAAAAGAAGGCTATGAACTTCCCGATCCAGCAGAAGACGACATCGCACAACTTACTCGCCGTGAACGTCGCGCCATGGGCTACAAAGACCTTCCCATCAGCCTCGATCACGCGCTCAGGGCAATGGAGCAATCGGAGTTCGTAGCCGACATCCTAGGCGAGCACGTCTATGAGTATTTCCTGCGCAATAAGTGGCGCGAATGGCACGAATACCAAGAACAGATCACCCCTTGGGAGCTTTCCTCCAACCTGGATTATTAGCCCCGCAGCAATAGGCCAGCAGTGATAGGGCCTGCACACTGCGCCGAAGCCCCAAAGTTCTGCCTGCCCCGTGCCCCATACGGAAGGAAAATGAGGCAAAAGCAATGAGCCAACAGCCAACCAATACTCGCAAACCAGTACGAGGCCCGTTGCCCTCGGTGAGTGCGCTCGGCTTTCACGGTCAACATGCCGCCAAAGACCTCGAGTGGCTCGGCTGGTGGAACGAGGCCTCCCTGCCACTGTTGTGGGCGCTTGCCGGCACCGCCAACGAGGATTTGGCGTTAAATTCTCTCATCCGCTTCATGGAGGCCCTTGAGCCCAAGGAACGCGAAGAAGTCGACCTGGCAATCAGGGGCAACCTCGTGTTCCGCGTGCGCCTTTTTGCCCTTCTGGGTGGATCTTCAGTACTTGGCGATCACCTCGTGGCCCACCCGCACCTATGGCGTGAGCTGGATAAACCAATGCCCAACCGCGCTGGGATGTTCGTAGAATTGCTCAGTAGCGTTGAAGCAAAACCAGCACAGTTTCAGCCAACGCCACCAGAAGATGCAGAGCTTTCCATTGGCATGGAATTTGCCACCGAAGATCCCGCCATTGAAGAATGCTCCACCGCCGGAACCTACTGCGCGGGCATCGGTGGCCAAGAAGCAGAAGTCCTCCTAAGACGGACTTACCGCAACCTTTTGCTGCGCATTGCCGCGGTCGATTTGGCCGGCACCTACCTAGAAGATCCCCGAAGAGAAGGCCAGCCGGAGGTGGACTTTAGCGTTGTTACGTCAACGCTGGCCGATCTTGCCGACGCAGCTTTAACTGCCGCGCTGGCAGTAGCCGTGCGCAATACCTATGGTGATGAACCGCTCGATACCCACCTCGCCGTTCTTGCCATGGGCAAATGTGGTGCCAGGGAATTGAACTACATCTCCGATGTAGACGTGATCTTTGTTGCCGAACCCCCAAGCCCCGCGGCCACGAAACTGGCGGGTGAATTCATCCGCATTGGGTGCCGCAGCTTCTTCGAAGTCGATGCGGCACTGCGCCCCGAGGGCAAACGCGGCGCGCTTGTGCGCACACTGGATTCCCATGTGGCCTACTACAAGCGTTGGGCTGATACCTGGGAGTTTCAGGCGCTGCTAAAACACCGCCCCATGACGGGCTATATCCCACTGGCGCAGCAATACTCCGATGCCATCTCTCCACTGGTGTGGAATGCCAGCCAGCGCGACTCTTTTGTAGACGACGTGCAATCCATGCGCCGCCGCGTATTAGAAAACGTGCCGGCCGCCTTGAAATCCCGCGAGCTGAAATTGGGTGAAGGCGGCCTGCGCGATGTGGAATTCGCCGTGCAGTTATTGCAGCTTGTACACGGCCGCACCGACGAATCGCTACGCACCCTGGCCACAGTGGATGCCCTAGCGGCACTGGTAGAAGGTGGCTATATTGGCCGCGAAGACGGGGCCGAACTTACTCGTGCCTATGAGTTTTTGCGTCTGCTTGAACACCGCCTGCAACTGCACAAAGTCAAGCGCACCCACACCCTTCCCGCGCCCCAAGATCAAAAGAATCTGCGTTGGCTTGCGCGTTCGGCAGGGTTCCGCAGCTCCAAGCAGGGCAGCGCCATCGACGCGATGGACGAGCAATTACGCAAGGTGCGCCTGCATATCCAGAATCTGCACCGCAAGCTGTTTTATCGTCCGCTGCTCAATTCTGTGGCGGTGATGGACGCCGACACCATCAAGCTTTCCCCAGAGGCCGCCAAACTCCAGCTCGGCGCCCTTGGATACAAATTCCCCGATCGAGCCTTCGAGCACCTTCAGAAACTGGCTGCCGGCTCAAGCCGCAAGGCCAAAATCCAAAGCATGCTGCTGCCCACGCTGATGGAGTGGTTATCGCAAACCGCCGATCCAGATGCCGGGTTGCTCAACTACCGCAAGCTATCGGAAACACTGAACGATCAGACTTGGTTTTTGAGGATGCTTCGCGACGAAGGCATCGTCGGCCAACGCTTAATGCGTATCTTGGGCAATTCCCCCTATGCCTCAGATCTGATCCTTTCTACGCCCAATGTGATTAAACAATTTGGCGATGGCGCAAGTGGGCCGAAATTGCTCGATACAAAAATCGGCACAGTTTCCAAGTCGCTGGTGGCTGCTGCGGGGCGTCACGATAACCCAAAGAAGGCCATTGCCGTTGCGCGCTCTTTAAGGCGCAAGGAACTTGCGCGCATTGCCAGCGCGGATCTGTTGAACATGATGGAGGTCGAGGAAGTCTGCCGCGCCTTATCCTTTGTGTGGGATGCGGTGCTTGAGGCTGCTTTAGGTGCAGAGATCAGAGCATCGGTAGCCGAGGAAGAACTCGATAGCCCACCGGCTCGCATTGCTGTGATTGGCATGGGGCGCCTAGGTGGAGCAGAGCTTGGCTATGGCTCTGATGCCGACGTGATGTTTGTTTGCGAGCCGGTGGAAGGCGTAGAAGAAAACCAGGCGGTGAAGTGGGCTATTTCGGTGTGCGACCGCATGCGCCAGCGTTTGGCAAAACCGAGCGGCGATCCACCACTCGAAGTTGATCTTGGCCTTCGCCCGGAGGGGCGATCGGGTGCCGTGGTGCGAACCCTAGAATCCTATGAGCGATACTACGAACGCTGGGGGGAAGTCTGGGAGATCCAAGCGCTGCTTCGCGCCACTGGCATCGCCGGTGATATGGACCTTGCCGAGCGTTTCTTGCACATGATTGATCGCTTCCGCTATCCCGATGCGGGAGTCACTCAGAAGGTCATTCGCGAGGTGCGCCGCATGAAGGCGAGGGTAGATAATGAGCGCCTGCCACGAGGCGCAGATCCCAAGACGCACACCAAGCTCGGCCGCGGTGCGCTTACCGATATTGAGTGGACAGTGCAGTTGCTTACCCTGATGCACGCACACACCGTGCCAGCACTGCGCAACACCTCAACCTTGGCATCGCTCGATGTGATTGCGCAGCAGCAATTGCTGGAAAAAGAGAAAGTAGAAACGCTCAAAGAGGCCTGGCTTGCAGCTACTGAAGCACGCAATGCGATCGTATTAGTGCGAGGCAAGCGTGTGGATCAATTGCCGCAGCCTGGGCCACAGCTTGCCGCTGTGGCAGGCGCTGCTGGCTGGAACCCCGAGGATTATCAGGAGTTCCTGGAGCACTACTTGAGGCTTACCCGACGTGCACGCCAGGTAGTCGATGAGGTGTTCTGGGGTGAGGCCATGCCCACCGAGGACGAGCGTTAGTAGCGGTTTTCCACGCGGCGGCTCGCAGCGCGCCCGGGGTGGGCAGGCGATTCGGCGGGATAGCCCATGCCGATAACCAAGCCGACGCCGCGGTCTTCGCGGCCGCCAAGGCCAATGGCCTCTAAGACCTTCGCCTCGTTCCAGCCGGTGGTAGGAGAGGTGGCAAGGCCTTCGCCTTGGGCTGCAATCAGCGCAAAGCCTGCCAGCAGCATGGCATCTTTCATCGCAGTTTCGCGCAGGGCTGCCTGGTCGAGCTTGCCTAGGTAGCCGCGGACGAAGTCTGCGCGCTTTTGCCCGAGGATCTCCTCTAAATCTTCAGGAATATCCGCGCGGGCAACCGTGATCAGCACGACTGGGGCATCGCGCAATTGTGCCTGGCCGGATGCCTCAAAGATGGCGTCTTTGACGTCTTGGTCGCGCACAACCACCAGGTCTGCTCGCTGAGCGTTAAATGCCGATGGGGCTTCCAGAGTCAGCGCTACAACCTTATCGAGCACCTCATCAGTAATGGGTTGTTCGCTATAGGCTCTCGTGGCGCGGCGGCTACGGATGGCTTCTTCCACAGTGTGCATGGTGTTTCCCTTCTGATGGCTGCATGTATGTGATGAATCAACAACAATCTAGAACTGCGTGGCTTAAACACGCAAATGGCCTGGCTGATCCTAGCTGTGGAGCTGCGAAAAGGTTCCACCACACCAGATGCAAGCTCGATAAGCACCGCACGTTATCTGGTGATTCACCGCGAAGTTTCGCAGTCCTTTGCGGGCACGCCCGCTGGTGTATCACCCGGCCTAAAAGTCTGCGTTTTGGGGAACGATCTGCCAAGCTTGTGCGTTGAAGCAAATATGATCAACTTAAGCTTGGATCTTGAAGGCGCCACGATTGGCGAGCTGCAAACTTTTTTGCGCGCAGTTGAATCCACCGGGGCAAAAAGCCGCACCCCCTTGCAATTGGAGGGAACGGTATTAAGCGTGCGTGCCGATGCCGCTCAAGGCGGCAGTGCCACCAGCGGATTACCAAAAGTCGATGCTGATAAACCTCTTGGAGATCAAGCACTGAAATCCATCATCGATGCCCTGGTCAATAGGGCCACAGGCGCCTAAAGCATCACCCCATTGACCTGAAGCTTTTCATGCTTAAGCGCTTCTATCGGGCTGGTGCTCGTTGCTTGAGCATGATGCCCGCTAGGGTAGTAGCCGTGAAATATATTTCTACGCGTGATGCATCCCAGACCCCAGCGAGTTTTAGCGACATTCTGATTGCAGGTCTAAGCCCCGATGGTGGGCTGTACTTGCCTGAGCACTATCCGCAGATCGATGGTGCCCAACTAGATCAGTGGCGCAGCCTTTTAGCGCAGCAGGGGTATGCGGCTTTAGCTGCTGAGGTGCTCAAGCTCTTTGTCGACGACATCCCGGCGGAGGATCTTGAGGGCATAGCCAAGCGCGCGTACACCACCGAGAAGTTCGCGCACGAGGACATCGTGCCGGTTACGCACTTGGAGGACAACATTTACCTGGGCCACCTTTCCGAAGGCCCAACGGCCGCCTTCAAGGATATGGCCATGCAGATGCTCGGCGAGCTCTTTGAATACGAGCTGGCCCGTCGCGGTGAGACCCTGAACATTTTGGGCGCTACCTCGGGTGATACTGGTTCTTCTGCCGAGTACGCGATGCGCGGGCGCAAGGGCATCCGTGTGTTCATGCTGACGCCGAAGGGCCGCATGACCCCCTTCCAGCAGGCGCAGATGTTCGGCCTGGATGACCCCAACATCTTCAACATCGCCCTCGATGGCGTATTTGACGATTGCCAGGATGCCGTCAAGGCGGTGTCCGCCGACGCCGATTTCAAACGCGTTCAGCGCATCGGTGCCGTGAATTCCATCAACTGGGCACGTCTCATGGCGCAGGTTGTCTACTACATCTCTACGTATCTGCGCATGACAGACAACAACGAGCAAAAGGTCAGCTTCGCGGTGCCCACCGGCAATTTCGGCGACATCTGCGCTGGTCACATCGCTCGCCAGATGGGGCTGCCCATTGATCGCCTGATCGTCGCTACCAACGAGAATGACGTCTTGGACGAGTTCTTCCGCACCGGCAATTATCGAGTCCGCAGCTCCTCCGACACTTTTGAAACCTCTTCGCCTTCGATGGATATTTCGCGAGCCTCTAACTTCGAGCGCTTCATCTTCGATCTCCTCGGCCGCGATCCCGAGCGCACCGCAGAACTGTTTGGCACCAAAGTTGCACAGGGTGGTTTTTCGCTTGTCGACGATCCCGCGTTCCCCAAAGCCGCCCACGAATACGGATTCGCATCTGCTACCTCCACTCACGCCGACCGCGTGGCGACGATCCGCGATTGCAACGAGCGCCTTGACACTCTGATTGATCCGCACACCGCCGATGGTGTGAAGGCTGCCCGGGACTGGAAGGATCAGGTGTCCACCCCAATCGTGGTGCTGGAAACAGCGCTGCCGGTGAAGTTCGCCGATACGATCCGCGAGGCCATCGGTGAAGAACCGGAGATCCCAGAGCGCTTCGCCGGGATTATGGAGGCGCCCCGCCACGTTGCGGATCTGCCCAACGATCCGGAGGCCGTGAAGCAGTACATTTTGGATTCCATTCAAGCATCGGAGGTTTAAGCACATGGCGCAAGAGCGAACCGCCCCGGCGGAATACCACAACGAGTTTGACCCGGCTGCCCTGGTTGAGCAGATCAAAAAGGGCGCGTTGAAGGACGATCCATTTAGTTCCGAAGAGGCCCAGGAGCAGGTGGAGGACTAGTGGCGACCCCGGACTATGTATTGAAACTGCGCGAGAAGATCGGCAACGACGAGCTGTTTATGCCCGGCGTCACCGCCGTGGTGATCCGTGATGTTCCTGAAGGGGCACCGATCACTGCGGTGCCTGAGGTGCTGTTGGTGAAGCGGGCCGATAACGAGCAGTGGACCCCGATCACCGGCATCGTCGATCCCGGTGAAGAACCTCATCTTGCTGCGGTGCGTGAGGTGAAGGAAGAAACCGGCCTCGACGTCCAGGTGGAAGCCTTGTTGGGCGTCGGTGCCGCCGGTCCAGTCACTTACCCCAACGGTGACCAAGCCCGCTACATGGACACCGCCATGCGCTGCTCGCTGGCGGGCGATGATACCCCGCGCGTGGCGGATGATGAAAATCTTGAAGTGGGCTGGTTCTCCATCATGCAGATGCCGCCAATGAGTCCACGCTTCCGTCTAGTCATCGGTGATGCGGTGGCGCAGCTTCGCCGCCCCGAGGGCTTCAAGCCTCGCATGGGTTTTCAAAAGCGCGATCGCCAGCGTTAGGGCAAGAACCGCAGTTTCTTACCTAGCAGCAGGGCATAGGACATCACTTGGCCATAGAGCTTTGGTGGCATGCCTTTAGGGCCTCGGATGGATAGCCCGCGCTGTTCGGCGACGTTGCGTGCCTCGGTGTATTTCAGCAGGCCTTCCTCGCCGTGGCGTCGGCTCATTCCCGATTGCTTCATGCCACCTAGGGGTGAAGCGATTGAGGCCCACGTCGCGGCGTAACCGTCGTTGATCCCAACCCCGCCGGCGTTGATTTGCCCGGCAATCTGCCAGCCCGTCTCGGGGGCTGCGAAAATAGATGCGTTGAGGCCGTATTCGGTGTCGTTGGCAAGCGCGATCGCCTCTTGAAGAGTCTCCACTTTTTCCACGTACACCACAGGGCCGAAGACTTCTTCGGTGCGAAGTTTGGCGTCGCGGGGGACGTCGATAAGCACAGTCGGCTCAAAGAAGAAGGGGCCGAGGTCCGGGCGAGCACGGCCGCCAGCGAGCACGGTGGCCCCCTTGGCTACGGCGTCGTCAACGAAGCTTTGGACGCTGTCGAGTTGCTGTTGGTTGATGAGCGAGCCCATGTCTACATTCCAGTCGAATCCTGCACCAAGGCGCATCTGCTGCACGGCCTTGGTGAAGCGGCTCAGAAAGTCCTCGTACACCGGCGCCTCGACGTAAATCCGCTCGATGGAGACGCACAGTTGGCCAGAGTTAGAAAAACAGGCGTTTGGCACCTCGCGCACGGCTTTGTCTAGATCGGCGTCGGCGGCGATGATCATGGGGTTCTTACCGCCGAGTTCAGCAGAATAACCGATGAGGCGTTCGCCAGCGGTCTTTCCTAAGATTCGTCCGGTGGCGGTGGAACCGGTGAACATTAAGTAATCGCTGCGCTGAGCGATGGCGGAGCCGACGGTTTTGCCAGCCCCAGTAACCACCTGGAAAAGTTCGCGCGGCAGGCCGGCCTGGTAGAGCAGATCAACCACGGCTAGCAGCGTAAAAGGAGTGTTCCAATCTGGTTTGGCCACCACCGCATTGCCTGCGAGGAGCGCGGGGATGGCATCGGAAATGCCTAAGGCGAGCGGGTAATTCCACGGGCTGATTTGGCCCACCACACCCTTGGGAGCATGCTGCACTCGGTTCTTTGTCAGCAGAGGCAGCGCACCAGGGTTCGCGTTTTCCGCCAGCAGGCGGGGTGCCTTGTTGGCGTAATAACGTGCGTTGCCTGCGACATCGAGCACTTCGTCGAGGGCGGATAGTCGGTTCTTGCCGGTTTCGAGCTGCACGATGTCCATGAGGAATTCGCGCTCACGCAGTACGCGATCGTGGAAATCCTTGAAGATCTTTGCTCGCTGTTTCACCGGGGTGTGCGCCCACAGGCGTTGCGCCTCGCGCGCTTTGAAGAAAGCTGCTTCCACGACCTGCTCATCACCTGCAAGCGCATGCCCGATGACCTCGCCACTGAATGCTGAGTGCACCGGATATTCCTCTTGTTCCTGGTGATCTGCAATGGCGGTGTTGGCGCACAGTCGCAATAAGTTTTGGCGCAAGTGTTTGGGGAGAGGCCCTAGGGTGAGTCGTCGGCTCATGGTGCAAACTTTCATGTTCGTGGGGTGTGGTGGAAGTTGCGCCACGTTGTGGAGTGGCGTTCGCACCATGCTAACCCGGTGTTTGCTTGCTTTTCGACGCTCCCAGCCCCCTCTTGCAACGTCGTCTCAGCGAACAGATGCGTTGTCACAGATTCGGCGTAGCCTTAAGCCGCAGTACACAATGCCTGCAGCGCCAACAGCCCACACGAAGATGATCCCGAGCCAAGCCACCCGGAAGTCTGCCCACTGAAACGTTGCGACCTGCGCGTGCCAATCCAGCAGCGCACCAATCAATTGGGCGCCGATCATGGTGGCCACGAATCCGCCCATGTTGGCCAGACCAGTGCCGGTGGCGAGCACTGAATATTTGAGGTGTTCTCGCACCGAATCGAAACCGTAGTTCGCCGCGGGGGCTAGCAGCGCCACCACAAAAATGAGCACCATGAGCCAGATCTGATTGCGTGGCTGCCCCGAGGCGAAAAACCAAGCAAATAGCCCAACATTGATTGTCGAAGTCGCCAGCGCCGCGAGGTCGCGATTGTTGCCCGCTCGCGCGGAGATCATGCCGTGCAAAGGCCCTGCGCACACAGATCCGATAGTGGCGGTGCTTAGTACCGTTGCAATCTGCCCGGCATCAAGCCCCATGCCAAGCTTCATCATCGGCACACCCCACAGCAGCAGAAAGATGTTGATGGGGGAGAGGTTGCTCCAGTGGATAAATACGCCCTGCCAGGCGGTGGGGCTGCGTAGCACCGTGCGCAAACGTGCGCCGAGCGAAAGCTGCGGCCCGCATGACTTCGAGGTGGCCTTCCTGCCGTGCTGTTCCGGTGAATCGGCAATGAAGTACCACGCGGCGCCGGCGATGAGAATGCCTACCGCCCCCAAACTCACGAACGCCACGCTCCACCCGGCCACGCCGAGGAGGTGGAGGAACGGCACAGCGGAGATGAATTGCCCCGATTGACCCAGCGCCCCGGTGAGTTGGGAAAACAGGGGAGCTTTGCGCGCCGGGAACCACGCGGGAATTAGGCGCATCACCGATAAGAACGCTGTGGCGTCACCTGCACCAATGAGGACTCGCGCCAGAATCGCAACCCAATAAGCTGGAGCGAAACCGAGGATGATCTGCCCGAGGCCCATGAGAATCGCCCCGTAGAGCAACATGGAGCGCGGCCCGAGTTTATCCACCAGTACGCCGGTGGGAATCTGGGCGATGGCGTACACGCCCACTTGGACGGCGGTGAAAACGGCGAGCCTTGAGGCATCCACTTGGAAGCGCTCAATGGCTGCAACCCCTGAAACCCCAAAGGAAGTGCGCCCTGCAATGGCCAGCACGTACACGGCGACGGCCGCCAACCATACGGTAATGGCTCGCCGGGACAGCGTCTGTGGCATGTGGGGTGTCCTTCCGTGGCGCAGGGTGGGGCAGATTCGACCCAACGATGCTAGCGCGCCGGCAGTGTGGCTACCCCAATACCCCGTTCAGCACCTCGGTATTGGCGGGGTGTGTGACGATCTGCCCGCCGAGCTCACTCGCAGTCATCCCTACCCGCATGGCAAGCGCAACGGTATTGATGATCTCCTGAGCATCGACGCACCACAGCGTGGCTCCCAGAATCTGATCGTCCTCGCTGATCAGGAACTTCGCCACGCCGGTTGTTTGTCCCAGAATTTTCGGTCGCGGCATCACGGCGATATCGGCAATTTTGGCCTGCTTCACTTCAAAGCGCACGCCTTCGCGTTCAAGTTGCGCCTGGCTCTTGCCAACGGTTGCCAGCGGTGGGTCGATAAAAGTGGCGGTAGGAATCACTCGATGCTCCGTGGTTCGCTCGCCATCGCCCCAGCGTGCGCTGAGCACCACGCGGTGATCGTCGTAGGAAATATAGGTGAACTGAGGCCCACCATTGACGTCACCCACCGCATATACGCCTTCGGCGCTGCTTCGCAGTTGCTTGTCGACGACCACCGCCGCCTTTTCATCAGTGTCCACACCGGCGTTCTCGAGCCCCATATCCTGAGTATTCGGCGCACGGCCGATTGCCACCAGCACGGCGTCGGCAGGAAAGTCTCTCGACTCCCCGCAGACGTTGGCATGCACCCTGAGGCGCTCGCCGCAGTCGATGCGCTCAACATCGGCGTTGGGCACAAAGTGCAGACCTTGAGCTTCCAGGTGCTCAAGCACGGCCGAGGCGACGTCGCGATCGAAGGCGCGGCCAAACTCCGGGCCGTGATCGAGCATGTGCACCTTCACACCGAGGGTGAGGAAGAGCGAGGCAAACTCCATGGCGATTGGGCCGCCGCCCACGATCACCAAATCTTCCGGCAACGCGTCAAGGAATTGGATGCCGGTGGAATCCACCACCCGGGGATCTTCCGCACCCGGTACATCCAAGGTGCGTGCAGTAGCACCGGTATTGATAATCACGGTGTCGGCGGTGAAACGCTCGCCGTTCGCCTCGATCTCGCGCTCGCCCACAAATTGCGCGCGGGCGGTGACCACTTCCACACCAGCATCCTGCGCCATGGTGAGGTTGGCACCATTCATCTTGCGCACAAGCTCATGGCGAGCTTGCTTGATGTTCTCCCAACGCTGTGCGGGTGTTTCGCCGGAGGTGCGGTGCGCCTCAAAGAGCAGTTTCTTGGTGGGCACGCAGCCGATATTGATGCAGGTGCCACCGTACATGGCTGCAGATTGTTCAAAGAGCACCACAGAATCACCTGCTTTGGCACGCTTCATCGCAATGGTCTTACCGGCTTTACCGAAGCCGATCACGGCGACGTCAAAATGCTTGCTCACACTGACTCCTTAGCTGCAGCAGCCGCCGCCACCGCAGCAGCTTGAGCCCTGTTCGGGATTGTTAAGGAGATTTTTCGAATCAGCCCACGCCTGATCCAAAGCTTGATCGAACACCTCCTTGGGCTGCGCGCCGGAGACGGCGAATTTGCCGTCGAAGACGAAGAAAGGCACACCCCGAATACCAATCTGGGCGCCCTGGGCCTCATCCTGGTGGACGGCCTCGCGGAAATCATCGCTATCCAGGACTGCCTGCACCTCGGAAGCGTCCAGGCCTACCTTCTTGGCTGCCGCCAGCAGCGTGGGGTGTTCTGCGATGTTCTGGGAGTTTTCCAAATACGCGCGCATGAGAGCGTCCTGCAGCTCCGCGCCTTTGCCCTTAGTTTGGGCGAATTGTATTAGGCGATGCGCATCCAAGGTGTTGCCGAACTTTGCGTCCTCCCAATTGAACTCCACGCCATAGGTCTGTAAAAGCTGCGCCATCTGACGCTGACGAGCAGCCGACTCTTCCATGCTCGCGCCGTACTTCTTGGCGATTGCCTCCGCCAAGGTGCTGTCCGGCTGCGCAGGAAGGCTTGGGTCTAACTCAAACGCACGCCAGTGCACTTCAACGTCATCTGCGTGCTCAAAGGTTTCGAGCGCTTGGTTCAAGTGTTCCTTGCCAATGAAGCAGAAGGGGCACACCACATCGGTCCAAATATCAATTCGCATGCCCGGTGCAACCGATGGCGGGGTGGACGTATTCCATTGCGGTGAGGAACTCGGTCGCAAGCCGAGAATCTGCATCGCGGAAGGTGGGAAACCATACCTCGCATTTGACATCCTTTAAGGGGGGGGGCGGGGGCGTCGAAAAGCTTGGCGTAGCTAACGATGGGGGTACTTAGGGCGATTGTGTGGTCAGTGAGCCGTGCGATCGGGTGCAGCAACAACGATTTGCCTGACAAAAGTACTTTTGCTCGCTACAGTGGTTCCCAGACCCCTCGAAGAAAAGGTTAAAGGATATGACTCCACGTTCTAAGAAGGCCCTTGCTGTCACCCTCGGCAGCTCCATCGCTATCGCCGGCGCCATGGTGGCAAGCCCCAGCGCTGTGGCGCAGGAAAACCAGCCACCGGTGATCACCGCGAACGATGCGACCGTGCCCCTGAACGGTGACTATGGCATTTCTCTGTTGAACATCGATGCGCAGGATCCTGAGGACGGCAACGTCATCACCTCGGTGACTACCTCCGGCAGCGTTGATACCAGTCAGCCCGGCGAGTATCCCGTCACCATTACTGCCTCAGACGCAAACGGCCTGAAGACCTCCAAGACGGTCACCGTCACGGTGTTGGGGGCCAGCGAGCCTGCTCCAAAGAACACCGTGCCTGTGATTACCGCCAAGGACGTCACCTTGAATGTGGGTGAGAAATTCGAGATTGCCCTGATCAACCCGAGTGCTACTGATGCTGAGGACGGTAACGTTACCGATTCCATCGAGGTGCTGGAAAACAACGTAGACACCTCCAAGCCGGGCACCTACTACGTCACGCTGGCCGCCTACGATAGCTGGGGATTCCAGGCCAAGAAGATCGTCGAGGTCACCGTCGTGGACCCGGATGCGTCGAAGCCAGTTGATCCGAAGGATCCAGACAAGAAGGACGAGGACAGCAAGGACGGCGATAAGAAGGACAAGGACTCGGAAGAGAAGTCCGAGGCAGCAAAGTCCTCCCAGGCAGCAAAGTCCTCCGAGGCTGCAAAGTCAGAGGCAGCGAAGAAGGCCGAAGAAGCCAAGAAGTCCGAAGCCGCTCAAGCGCACAACAATAAGCGTTCCCTGGCGAACACCGGCGCCTCCGTGCTGGGCATCATTGTTCTCGGTGCGGCTCTCGTTGGCGGTGGCGTGTTCTTGATGCGTCGTCGTCGCGGATAAAACCCCATCCGGCTTGAACACCGAACCTGTTCACGTCCCCGGTTACTCAACAGAGGCCTGGGACGTGAACGTATCTCAGGTATGCAGCGCATCGCATATCAGTAGGGCATACTAAGGGACATGTGGTTTTCAGGCTTTGACCCGATCATCCGAATCCTGCTGGTAGGCAGCAGTTCCTACCTAGCGCTGCTGGTGATGCTGCGCATCGCCGGTGCCCGCTCACTGGCTAAGTTCAACGCCTTCGATTTCGCCGTCACCGTGGCCGTGGGCTCCATGCTCGCCACTGCGGTCACCTCCAAGGATCTCGCCTTCACCTCGGGCGCAGCTGCCATCGCGCTCATGCTCGGCTTGCAGTTCCTCGTCGCCCGCGTGATCCGCGATCGCCTTGGGCTGCGCAAGCTAGTCACGGCCTCGCCCGTGGTGCTGGTGCGCGCCGGTCAGCTACTCCCGGAAGGTCTCAAAGCCGCCAGGCTCGGGCAGGCCGACGTGCGTCAAGCCGCCCGCCAAGCGGGGCTGGGCAGCTTCGAGAACATCGCTGCGATGATCCTGGAAACGGACGGCACCATCTCCACCGTCACCTTTGACCAGTTGGGCGACGGCAGCACCCTAGATGACCTGCCCGACCTCAACGCCGTTGGCGCCCAGGGGATGCGCCATCGCGTGGGTAGCGCTGGGGCGTCGAAAAGCTAAGCGACGCTGCTAGGCGCGAACGCTCAAAGGCTGCTTCTGCGGGGTCACCGCCACAGGCAACGCCGTTTCGCCCATGAGGTCGGCATCCACCGCGGCGGCGCAGGCACGGCCCTCGGCGATCGCCCAAACGATCAACGACTGCCCGCGCCCATTATCGCCCGCCACATACACCGGCGGCTTGAAACCCGGGAATAGCGGCTTGATCTGCGCGCGGTACTCGAAATCGCGCACCATGCGGCCGCGCTCATCAAAAGCCACGCCCAGCTCGTGGGTCACTCCGCCACGCTCCGCGCCGCTAAAGCCCAGGGCCAACAGCACCAGGTCGGCGTCCATTTCAAAGTCTGTGTCCTCGATGGCCTCGCGCCGGCCGTTTACCACCTGCACCTCATTGGCGCGCAACTGCTGCACGCGGCCGTCGTCGCCGTGGAAGCTCACGGTATTGACGTTGTACACGCGATTACCCAGGGGCGTACCGAGCTGACGGGTAGCCAGACCAAGTGCTTCAATCTCGGCGGCGGACTCATCGCCGCTGATCACATACTCACCCTCCTCGTGCGCGGTGGCGGTGCGATACACCAGCGGATACATCGGCCACGGGGTAGAAGCTGCGCGGTGCTTCGGCGCCCGCGGGCGAATATCAAACTGCGTCACGCTGGCAGCGCCCTGGCGCAAGGCGGTACCAAAGCAGTCTGTACCAGTATCGCCGCCGCCGATAATCACAACCTTCTTGCCCTTGGCACTAATCGCCGGGGTATCCGTATCGCCTTCGCACACGCGGTTTTGGAGGTTGAGATACTCCATCGCCGGGTAAATACCTTCGAGCTCGCGCCCTACAACGGGAAGTTCGCGCGGGATTGGTGTGCCGGTGGCGAGCACCACGGCGTCGTAGGCGTTCAGATCGGCGGCGGTGGGGGACACGCCAGTGCGGAATTCGGTGCCCTCGGCGCGCATCTGCTCCAGGCGACGATCAATCCAGCGGTTTTCCATCTTGTACTCCGGCACGCCATAACGCATAAGCCCGCCGAGGCGATCATCGCGCTCGTACACCGTTACCGTGTGGCCTGCGCGAGTAAGCTGCTGGGCTGCCGCCAGACCGGCAGGGCCAGAACCTACGACCGCCACGCGCATACCGGTATCAAGGGTGGGAGTAATGGGCTGCACCCAGCCTTCTTCAAAGCCGCGCTCTGCAATAGCCAGCTCCACGTTCTTGATGGTCACCGGATCATCATTGATGCCAAGCACACAGGCACCCTCGCAAGGTGCTGGGCACAGCCTGCCAGTAAATTCCGGGAAGTTATTGGTGGCATGGAGGCGATCGAAGGCTTCGCGCCAGCGATCTTGGCGCACCAGGTCATTCCACTCAGGGATGATGTTGCCCAAAGGGCAGCCTTCGTGGCAAAACGGCACGCCGCAATCCATGCAGCGGGTTGCTTGACGCTCGATCTGGCCTTCGGGTGCAGCCTCGTACACCTCGGAGTAATCCATCAAGCGCAGCGGCACAGGACGGTGCGCTGGCTCTTCGCGGTCGAACTTCAGAAATCCTTGTGGATCAGCCATTATTTCACTGCCTCCATAATCGCTACGTTGACGTCCCTGCCCTCGGCAGTGGCCGTTTCGATCACGTCCAACACCTTGCGATACGGTGCGGGCACAATCTTGATAAAGTCATCCGGCTTCAGATCAAGCTGCCTACCAGTGGCCTCAGCGTGCGCGGTGAGCAGCTCGCTGATGGTCTCGCGGTCTTCGCTGAGAAGCTCCTCGATGCCATTGGCAACATCCGGGTTCAGCTTGGATTCCAGGTGCTCTTGTTTGCGTAAGTAAGCGATGCCGCCGGACATGCCAGCGCCGAAGTTATCGCCCACCTCGCCTGTAATTAACACCATGCCGCCGGTCATGTACTCACAACCGTGGTTACCAATGCCTTCAACTACTGCAGTGGCACCGGAGTTACGAACACAGAAGCGCTCGCCCACAGAACCACCAATCAACAGCACACCACTGGTTGCGCCATAACCCACCACGTTGCCGGCAATAATGTCTGGGTTATTTTCCAATTGCTGCGGTGCATCTGGGTGCGGGCGAACCACGATCTGGCCGCCGGAAAGGCCCTTGCCCACAAAGTCATTGGCATCGCCGGTGAGCTTTAGCGTCATGCCCTTCGGAATAAACGCGCCGAAGCTATTGCCAGCAGAACCGGTGAAGTTAAGTTGCAAGGTGTGATCCGGCAACCCGGCGGCACCGGCGGCGCGGGTAATGCGCGAACCCGTCATCGTGCCCACCGAGCGGTGCACATTGGCAATGGGGTAGTGCAGCTCGATGTGGGGATTTTCTCCAGCAGCCATCCATGCCGGTGCACTAGCAGAGCTCTTTGCTGCAGCAGCGTCGATCGTCAGCTGCGTATCGGCAATGATCTGGTTATCCAGTGCCTGCTCCAAGGAGTGTTCCTGCGACTTCGTGCAACGCAGATTCTGGTTGCGGAAGTGCTGGGATTCAACGCGCTGGAAAATCGGCGAAAGATCCAGCTTGCCAGCGCGCTCGGTGGCAGCTTCCTCAGTCATGCGCAGCACCTGTGCTTGGCCTACGGCCTCGTCAATCGAGCGGAAGCCAAGCTGGGCTAGGTACTCGCGAACCTCTTCGGCAATGAAGGTAAAGAAATTCACCACATGCTCGGCGCGGCCGGTGAACTTCTTACGCAGCTCCGGGTTCTGCGTGGCAATGCCCACCGGGCAGGTATCCAGGTGGCACACGCGCATCATGATGCAGCCTTCAACCACCAAGGGGGCGGTGGCAAAACCGAACTCCTCTGCACCAAGCAGTGCTGCGATGACCACGTCGCGGCCAGTCTTAAGCTGACCATCGCATTGGACGCGAATACGATCGCGCAGGCCATTGAGCAGCAAGGTTTGTTGCGTTTCTGCCAAACCCAGCTCCCAGGGACCACCTGCGTGCTTTAGCGAGGTCAGCGGAGATGCACCAGTGCCACCATCGTGGCCAGACACCAACACCACATCGGCGTGAGCCTTCGACACACCTGCCGCCACGGCACCAATGCCTTGCTCGGCGACGAGCTTGACGTGGATGCGCGCATCAGGGTTAGCGTTTTTCAGGTCGTGGATAAGCTGCGCTAGATCCTCGATGGAGTAGATATCGTGGTGCGGAGGCGGAGAGATCAAACCAACACCAGGGGTGGTGATGCGAACCTCTGCCACCCAGGGGTAGACCTTGTGCGGAGGCAGTTGGCCGCCCTCGCCAGGTTTTGCACCCTGCGCCATCTTGATCTGAATATCGGTGCAGTTACTCAGGTAGTGGCTGGTAACACCGAAACGACCCGAGGCCACCTGCTTGATGGCAGAGCGCTTCCAATCGCCGTTGGGGGCTACATCGAAACGGGCTGGATCTTCGCCACCCTCACCGGAGTTAGACATGCCACCTAAGCGGTTCATGGCAATAGCCAGCACCTCGTGAGCCTCAGCCGAGATCGAGCCATAGCTCATGGCACCCGTGGAGAAGCGTTTCACGATATCTGCCACCGGCTCCACCTCATCCACCGAGATCGGCTCGCGATCAGAGGCAAACTCGAACAGGCCGCGGATGGTGGCAAGGCGCTTGGATTGATCATCCACCTTGCGGGTGTATTCCTTGAAAATGTTGTACTGGCCAGTCTTGGTGGCGTGCTGCAACTTAAAAATGGTTTCGGGGTTAAACAGGTGGTATTCGCCTTCTCGACGCCACTTGTACTCACCACCTAAGTCCAATTCACGGTGTGCATGCTCCTCAGGGCGCGGCAGGAAGGCACCACGGTGGCGCGCACGAACATCATCGGCAATATCTTCAAGGTCTGCGCCCGAAATGGGCGAATGTACCCCGCCGAAGTATTCATCCAGCAACTCTTGATGCAAACCGGTGACGTCGGCAAGCTGAGCACCACGATAGGAAGCCACCGTGGCAATACCCATCTTGGACATCACCTTCAACACACCAGAGGTAGCGGCCTGAATGTAGTTGCGGCAGGCCTCATCCAAGCTCAGCTCACCCAACTGGCCTTTCATGCGCAGCTCATCGATGGTTTCAAAGGCCATATAGGGGTTGATGGCATCGGCACCGAAGCTGATCAGCATTGCCAGGTGGTGCACCTCGCGGGCATCGCCGGACTCGATCACCAGCGATGCGCGGGTGCGGGTGCGCTCGGCCACGAGGTGCTGGTGCACTGCCGAAGTAAGCAGCAAGGAGGGGATCGGGGCGAAGCGCTCATCGGATTCGCGGTCTGAAAGCACAATGATCGACTTGCCTTGGGCAATGGCCTCAGAAACTTCTCGACGCACGCGCGCAATCGCTTCACGCAACCCAGCACCGTGATGGGCCACCGGGTACAAACCAGAGATCACGGCAGCGCCGAAGGTAGGCCAATCGCCATCATCATTGGCGTGGATCAAGGTAGCCAGCTCGTGGTTATCAATGATGGGGCGATCCATGTGGATGCGCCGCGCTGCCTCAGCATCGGGGTTAAGCACATCGGATTGTGCTCCCAGCAGGGTGAACATGCTGGTGACAGGCTTTTCTCGTATCGAGTCAAGCGGAGGGTTGGTCACCTGCGCAAAGCGCTGTGCAAAGAAATCGAACAGCATGCGTGGGCGAGCAGAAAGCGCTGCGATCGGGGTATCAGAGCCCATGGAACCAATGGCCTCAGAAGCCTCGAGCGCCATGGGGCGGATGATCAGATCGACGTCTTCTTCAGTAATGCCGAACACGCGCTGGCGCAATACTGCACGATTGTGGGGCATGTACTCATAGCGGGTCTGGGGTAGATCCTTGAGGTGGACGAAGTTCTGCTCGATCCACTCGCCATAAGGCTCAGCCGTGGCCAGTTCGCGTTTGATTTCTTCATCTTCAATCACGCGGCCCTGGGCAGTATCAACCAAGAACATCCTGCCAGGCTGCACGCGGGTGCGCTTGACAATCTTTTCGGGGGCGATATCAAGCACGCCGGCCTCCGAGGCCATGACCACCAGGCCATCGTCGGTGATCCAAATGCGGCCGGGGCGCAGACCATTGCGGTCTAGGGTGGCGCCAACGAGGGTGCCATCGGTAAAGGCAACGGCGGCCGGGCCATCCCAAGGCTCCATCAGGCAGGAGTGGTACTCATAGAAATCGCGCAGCTCAGGTGCGATCTCTGCATGTTCCCACGCCTGGGGGATGGTCATCATCACCGCGTGCGGCAGGCTGCGGCCACCGAGGTGCAACAGCTCGAGTGCCTCATCAAAGCGAGCGGTATCTGAGCCGGTGGGAGTACAAATCGGCAGCACGCGATCCAAGGAACCAAGCTGCTCCGAGCGGATCAGAGATTCGCGCGCACGCATCCAGTTCTCATTACCGCGCACGGTATTGATCTCACCGTTGTGGGCCACCAGGCGATAAGGGTGAGCCAAAGGCCAAGCCGGGAAGGTGTTGGTGGAAAAGCGCGAGTGCACCAGGGCAATGGCACTGCTGAGGCGAGGATCGCGCAGATCGGGATAGAACTTTGCCAACTGCGGGGTGGTGAGCATGCCCTTGTACACGATGGTGCGGGCGCTGAGCGAGGGGAAGTAGACCGTTTCCTCACCATTTTTGGTGCCAAGCTCACGCTCGCAGCGCTTGCGAATAAAAAACATCACGCGGTCGAGTTCGATGCCGCTTAAAAGCTCGGAGTCGGACTCTGCATCAGAGGGTTGAGCAACCTCGATAAACACCTGGGCGAAGCTCGGCATGGCATCAAGTGCCATCTTGCCCAACCCTTCAGGGTTGGTGGGCATATCGCGCCAGCCGATTACGCGGGCGCCTTCTTCCTTGGCGATGGCCTCAATTTCGCGCTTGGCGTCCAACATGGCCATGCGAGCCCTGGGTAAAAAGGCGATGCCAGTGGCATAGCTGCCAGGTGCCGGCAAATCGAATTCGCAGACCTCGCGATAGAAAGCATCTGGGATCTGGATCAAGATGCCAGCGCCGTCACCTGTGTTTTTCTCTGCTCCAGCAGCGCCACGGTGGTCGAGGTTGACCAGCGCCTGAATGGCGTGATCGACAAGCGTTCGTGATGCCTCGCCGTGCATATTCGCCACGAAGGCCACACCGCAGGCATCTTTTTCGTGTTCTGGGTTGTACAAGCCGATAGTGCGCATGGAAACCTCTGCTACTGGTGCGGATATTTATCTGTTACTCAACAGGTAAATGATAGCTTCGCACAAATCGCCTGCATGCGCGAGGTGACACGGGGGTGTAGCGCAGAGGATTTGGCCATTTTTTCTCACTGCAAGCCAAGGTTTTGGAGCCAATGAACAGTTTTGAAGCAAGCGGGGAAGAGGACAACGCTTCTAGCTTTCAGACGTGTGCAAAGCTTCCAGATGTGCGCAAAGGGCAATCCGGTTGGTGTGTGGGGCGCGGAAAAGCATTATTGGATCCAAACGCCCAGGAGTAGGCTGCAATGTGTTGTAGCCCGGCACCGGCCGAAGGCTCGGTGGTGACCACATGGCTCAGCGGTGACCACAAGGCTCGGCACCGCCCGAAGGCTCAGCGGTGCACGTGGTGGCGAGCGCATCTGCGACGCGATCCCCAATGATCCAGGTAGCAAATACTCCAGAAAGCAAAAGAGGCTGTGATGATTCCTTCCATTCAAACGCTCGGTGCTTATCGCTCAACGCGCGTAGCGAGCGTGGTGCTTGCAGTAGCGCTTCCTTTTGCTGCAGCGCCCATGGCTCAAGCGGTAGAAGTGCCAATCAATGGCGTGCCTGATCGCACCCAGATCACGGTGCAGACCCCCGTGGGAATTCATGCATCCACCCCGAATGCGGATGAGTCGCGCCCTGCGCTATCGCTTTCCAAGCTCTACTTGGGCTACTGGGTACTCCACCACGGTGCTCCAGAGGATAAGGCCAAGGTGGAGCCGATGATTCGTTTTTCTGATGACCGCATCGCAAGCGAATTAGACGCAACCTACCCCCAAGCAATCCCTGAAGTGATCGCCCAATTTGGCCTTGGGCAAACCCATTACAACGGCTTCTGGGGCAATACCACCACCTCGACCAACGATATGGCGCGCTTTTTGCAGGCCATCGCCTTGGATCCGGTTGCTTGGCCTTTGATCAATGGCATGCGCACGGCTGCTCCTGTGGCGGCTGATGGGTACCGCCAAGATTATGGAACAGCCACCCTCCCTGGCATTTGGGCTACGAAGTTCGGTTGGTCCGATGATTGTCAAAGTGTGCACGCCACGGCCAGCTTTGGCCCAGGCTTCGTGGTGGCCGCGAATACTTTTGGCCCGGCACCGCAACTTACTCAAGACGTCCAGCAGGCTTTAAGCGCTCAGGCGCTTCTAGGCCAGGGATCTTCTACCGTGTCAGCGGTGCCCCTGTGGTCCGTGCGTGATCAGTTAAGCGGGGTAGTGGACGCCTCGGTGCTTTCGGGGCTCGCCGATAGCGTGCTTGTTCCCACGGTGGTGCTTGATGCGCTGTTGCCACGTGGCTAAGCCTGATCCGGCGTAGCGCTCGCGCCTGCTAACCCCACGAGGGGTAAGAATCTGGAATATGCGCCTTAGTGGATTAAATTTATAAAGCATGAATGCTGTCCTGATCGCAGTGGTGGTCATGCTCGTGCTGGCCCTGCTGCGCGTCCACGTTGTAATTTCCCTGTTCCTCGGCGCGCTCGTCGGTGGCCTGCTCTCTGGTTTGGGCATTGACCAAACCATGATTGCTTTTGAAGATGGCCTAGCCGGTGGTGCAAAAATTGCCTTGAGTTATGCACTGCTCGGCGCTTTTGCCATGGCGGTATCCTCTTCTGGTTTACCGCAGCTTCTGGCGGATTGGATCATGGATAAGGTCGGGGTGACCTCCGAAGAAACCAGGTCGCGGGCAGCCTCGCTAGCAAAATGGCTCATGCTTGCCGGCATCTTGGCTATGAGCGTGATGAGCCAAAACCTCATCCCGGTGCACATCGCGTTCATCCCGCTGATCATCCCGCCGCTTTTGGCCGTGATGAATAAGCTACGCATCGATCGTCGCCTCGTTGCCTGCGTGATCACCTTCGGCCTAGTCACCACCTATATGTGGATCCCCTTGGGCTTCGGTTCGATCTTCCTCAACGACATCCTGCTTGGCAATATCCAACAAGCCGGCATGGATACCGAGGGCATTAACGTGCTGCACGTCATGGCCATCCCAGCGCTGGGCATGGTGGCAGGTCTGCTCATCGCTGTGTTTGTCAGCTACCGCAAACCAAGGGATTACCAGACCATCGACATTGCCGCTGGTGTGGAAACCCAATCGGTGTCTCGCTATAAGGTGATCGTTTCCATCATCGCGATCATCGCCACCTTTGGTGTGCAGGTGTGGATGCAGGCGATTGGCACCGAGGCTGATTCGCTGTTGATTGGTGCCTTGGTTGGCCTTGCCATCTTTATGGGCACAGGCGCTGTGCACTGGAAGGCCGCCGATGATGTGTTTAGCCAAGGTATGCGCATGATGGCGCTGATCGGCTTTATCATGATCACCGCCCAGGGCTTTGCCTCGGTGATGAAGGCAACCGGCGAGGTTGAATCTTTGGTCACCGCTTCTGCCAACCTCGTTGGCGACTCTAAGGGGCTCGCTGCCTTTGCCATGCTCCTGGTCGGCTTGGTGGTCACCATGGGTATCGGATCTTCCTTTTCCACCTTGCCCATCATCGCCACGATCTATGTGCCGTTGTGTGCAACGCTTGGCTTTTCTCCAGCGGCTACGGTTGCCATCGTTGGCGCCGCAGGTGCGCTTGGCGACGCAGGCTCGCCCGCATCAGACTCCACACTCGGCCCCACGGCTGGTTTGGATGCCGACGGCCAGCATGACCACATTCGCGATACCGTGATCCCCACGTTCTTGCACTTCAACCTGCCTTTGCTGGCCTCTGGTTGGATCGCTGCCATGGTGCTGTAAACAGATTTAGCCGTATTGCAAAATAGTAACGGTTGCCTTGGAACTTCCTTTGAACGAGGCTGAAACCATGCGCCTTGCGCTATAGTTGTGTGGCAGCGGAACACGGTGCCCTAGGGCACACTCACTGCTTTAGAGGCGAGAGCTTCTGAGCAGCCGGGCGTTTCGCACATACAGAATTTCAGTATAAAAATTAGGAGGATCTCATGGGCGATTTCGAAAACAAGGCTGAGGATCTCGGCGGCAAGGTCAAGGAAGGCTTCGGCGAGGCTACCGGCAACGAAGACATCAAGAACGAGGGCAAGGCCGACCAGGTTAAGTCCGACGTGAAGGAAGCTGCTGACAATGTCGGCGAGAAGGTTAAGGAAGCTGCCGACAAGGTAATCGGCGCTTTCAAGGGCGACGACAAGTAAGCCATTATCAGAGCTAAAACCTTCAGCTCCAACCCCCGCTTCGCAACCGCGAAGGCGGGGGTTGTTTTTGTGCCACTCCCGAGCACTCGAGCCCCCGCATCGTGGTGAGGGAGGGTCGTGCAACGCCAAAAAAGCCCCGCAACATCGGTTGCGGGGCCGCAGCGCTTGAAGGCTGTTAGATGAAGCTCAGGCGGTAGTGATCAGGGCGGATTAGGCCTGCGCGCTGGAAGATGCGAACAAACACAATCGAGCACAGCAGTGGCAGTACAACGAAGATGCCGATGATGATCAAGATATTGCCAAAGCTCCAGCCCCAGCCTTCAGCATTCAAGGCGGTAACCGGGCCTACCAAACCGGAGATGCCGAAGCCCGCGGAAATCGGAGTGCCGGCAATGCCGAGCCAGCCACCGATAGCGCCCACGATGGCCGAGCTGCACAGGATAGGCAGGAAGTTCAAGGGGCGGCCCATGATATTGGCCATGTGTACCTTGGGTGAGCCGATCACGGGCAATAGGGAAGCTGCCACGGGGTTTGCTCGCCAACCGGCAACGCACACGCCAAAGGCGGCGCAAACGCAACCGAGGTTCGCGGTACCGGAGGCAATGCCGGAGAGGAAGATGGCGGTGGCAATACCCACGGTAGAAATGGGGCTTAGAATCAAGAATGCGAAGACGACGGCCATGATCATGCCCATCAAGATGGGTTGAAGGTTGGTAGCCCCCACGATCACTTCACCGAGCCAAACGCTGAAGACCTTCACGGCCGGGTAGGTGATGATCCAGCCGATGCCACCGGCAACCACCACGACGATCATGGGCAAAAACAGCACCATGTACTGGCCTAGTTTGGGGCCGATGTATTTAGCAATGAGCACGCCAATGCCGGCGGTAAGTCCTGCATTGATCACGAGCCCTGTGCCTTGGAGGTGGAAGCCTCCATTGGGGTCTACCTGGGCTACGCCAGAGCCGAGGACGGATGCCACAGCAACGGTGGCGTTTTGGATTGGGTTGAGCTTGAATTGCATGCCCACCAAGAAGCCGATGATGGCCGGCAGCATGGTGGCAGACAGTGCGATGAGGCTTAGGAACGTCTGCAGCGACGGGAAGTGCGGAACGAGTGCCTTGAGTAGCTCACCAAGCAGGGCTTGGGGGACAAGGGCTACCACCACTGCAATGGAGATGCCGTTGAGCACCTTCATAATGAAGCTGCCCACGGTTTCTCTTTCCGGGGGAGTGGTGGTGGCGTCTGGATTCGCTACTGGTTGTTGGGGCTCCTTGGCCGCATTCGTCGCTGCAGAGGTCATAATTGCGTCATCTTTCATCCTTGAAGGCAGGGGTGTGGGACAAGACAGCGATGCTTCGTTGCCTTGAGGTAAAGGGGTGAAGAAATTTCCATTCCATTACCAGTACGGTGCAAAAATGTACCGGCTTATTTTGCTAAAACCTAACCGTATCCCCTGTCTGTGCACTTCCTCTTTGCCCACCTCAGAGATAGTGTTACCTAAGAAATCCGCGGAAATTTTTGGCTGCAAAATCCACAGGGTGCCACAACACTTGCGCAGGTACAGCGCGGTTCTCAAGCCTGTGAAAAATGGGGCGCAAGTGGTGTAGGTGGCCTCAATCGTTGGGTGTGTTTGGGCGCATTTTCTTTGCAAAGGTCGATGTGGTGTCCTTGCTCACGGCGTCTATGCTGTTGCCTATGCCAAAATTCTTTGATCCTCGCAATGCCCTCAAATCCAAGCAACACATGGAAGTTGCTGCGATCTATGAGTTGGCCTACACCATCGTCGATGTTGTCGCAGCGGCAACCTTCTTAATCGGATCGTTCCTCTTTTTTAGCGACCGCACCATGGTTGCAGGCACCTGGCTGTTTGTTATCGGTTCAGTACTATTCGGCATCCGCCCCTGCATCCGTCTGGTCAAGGAATACAAGCTGATGAAGATGGGCGATTTTGCCGACGCGGCAAATGCTTAAGGCCTCGGCACTGTAGGCCACATGGGGCAAATATGAAAAGGCGGCAAGCAGATGCTTGCCGCCTTTGTGTTGCTGCTTTTTAGCAGTCGTAGTACAGCTCGAACTCCTGCGGGGTGGGGCGCAGGCGCACGGGGGTGATCTCGTTGTCGTACTTCAGCTTGACGTAGGTATCGATGAGATCCTCGGTGAAGACGTCGTTGTCGGTGAGGAACTCGTGGTCTTCTTCCAGAGCCTTCAGCGATGCCTCAAGTGAGGTCGGTGCCTGCGGGATGGAAGCTGCCTCCTCCGGAGGAAGCTCGTAGAGGTCCTTATCCACCGGAGCGTGCGGCTCGATGCGGTTCTTGATGCCGTCGAGACCTGCCAGCATCATGGCAGCGAAACCGAAGTAGGGGTTGCCCGATGGGTCCGGTGCGCGGAACTCGATGCGCTTTGCCTTGGGGTTGGAGCCGGTGATCGGGATGCGCACGGCAGCCGAACGGTTGCGCTGCGAGTACACCAGGTTGATGGGAGCCTCGAAGCCGGGCACCAGGCGGTGGTAGGAGTTCAGGGTCGGGTTGGTAAATGCCAACACCGCGCCTGCGTGGTGGAGGATACCGCCGATGTAGTAGCGGGCGATATCGGAAAGGCCTGCGTAGCCGGACTCGTCGTGGAACAGCGGCTTGCCGTCCTTCCACAGCGACTGGTGGGCGTGCATGCCGGAGCCGTTATCGCCTGCCAGTGGCTTGGGCATGAAGGTGACGGTCTTGCCGTGCTGTGCCGCGGTGTTTTTGATGATGTACTTGAAAGACTGCAGATCGTCGGCAGCATGCAGCAGCGTATTGAACTTGTAGTTGATTTCCTGCTGGCCGCCGGTGCCTACCTCGTGGTGGAAACGCTCGATCTCGTAACCACACTGCATGAGGTTCTTCGTCATTTCGTCGCGAAGCTCAAGGGTCTGATCGTATGGGGGCACGGGGAAGTAGCCGCCCTTGAGGCGGGTCTTGTAGCCCAGGTTGGGCGTGCCGTCGAGCTGGGTGTCCTTGCCGCGGTTCCACCAGCCTTCTTCGGAATCTACTTCGTAGAAGCCGGTGTGGGCGTCAGTGGCGTAACGAACCTTGTCAAAGAGGTAGAACTCCGCCTCAGCGCCAAAGAAGCAGGTGTCGGCGATGCCGGTGGACGCAAGATATTCCTCTGCCTTGCGTGCCACGTTGCGCGGGTCGCGGGAGAATGGCTCGCGGGTGAAAGGATCGTGGACGAAGAACTTCATGTTCAACGTCTTAGATTTCCGGAAGGGGTCGATCTTCGCGGTGGCGAGGTCCGGCAGGAGGTTCATGTCGGACTCGTCAATGGTGGTAAAGCCGCGAACAGAGGAGCCGTCGAATGCGAGGCCTTCTTCGATTGCGTCTTCGTCGAGGATGTTCGCGGGGATCGAGAAGTGCTGCTCGATGCCGGGAACGTCGGTGAAACGGATGTCGATGAACTCGACTTCTTCGTCCTTGATGAACTTCAGTACGTCGTCAGCGGATTGAAATGCCACGATGTCTCCTAAAAGCCGCGGGCTTGTGCCGGGGTAGGTTGCGTTGTGCTTGCCCCAAATGGGGTTCAGGAAAGAGTCTAACTCAATTTTCTATCGACTGACTAAAATTCGCTTATTCCGAGTGCCTCACCCCCGAAATTCTGCCAAGAAGCTAAGGTGAAACTCTATGAATAGCCGTCGAAACACCCCCAAAGACGAATCGGATCACACGCCGCGACAGCCCAGAAGAAGCTGGCTCGACGGCCCACAGATCCCCTCACAATTTGATGCCGACAACACCGCTCGCTGGCCTGGTGAGCACCTCGGTTTACCTGCAAAAGGCCCGGGCTCCCTGGCTTCTGTGATGCGGCGAACCGGTGGGGTGTTTATCGACTGGTTCATCTGCCTTGCCATCGCCAATGGCGTTGTAGCCCTCACCAGCTCCCTCGGGGGTGTCGCCACCGTTACCCCCATGATCTACCTCCTGCTCGGTGTGATCTCCGTCTGGCTATTCGCACGAACCCCCGGCCAAGCCATCCTCGGCATGGGTGTTGCAAGGATTGACGCCGAAGCCCGAGTGAATTTCCTCCGCGCATTCGCTCGCACCTTTTTCACCCTCTTTATCTTCCCCGCAGTGCTTGTCGACGCCGACGGCCGCGGCATCCACGACCGAGCAACCGGTACATCCGTGGTGATGGGCTAACGCTCACTCCTTTCAGATGGCCTGGATAAAAGGCAAAAAAACTCCCGCCTCGATCCGAGGCGGGAGTTTTTCTTATGCGCTGTGTTAGCCGCGCTTATTGCGCTCAGCGGCGCGTCGAGCGGCACGATTCATGCCTGACATCTTGCCGCCGCCGGGGATGGGGCCTTTGGGCAGTGCCTGGCCGGAATTGACTGCATCCATGGCCTCAAGACGACCTGCGATCTGGTAGACCTCATTCTTCTTGTAGCGCTTGGGCATCTTCATCAGGTGGCGCTGCAAGTTCTTCAGCGGCACGGCATCGCCTTCATTGCCCACCATGACCACCTCGACGGGCACGCCGGGGACGAGCTTTTCAATGCGACGCTTCTGCTGCGCAATGAGGTTATTCAGGTGGCTGCGGTTGCCTTCGCCCACCAGCACCACACCAGATACGCCCACCACGCGGTGCAGCACATCCATTTGGCGGGTCATGGCAACACCGGTCTTGGTGCGCCAAGCAATGCCCATGCCGGAGCGAAGGTTCTCCAGCGCCCAGCCAGCGGCACCGGCTTGGCCATCGGCGCGGTCATAGACGCTATTTTGCAGGCGACGGCTAAACAGCCACATGGCCAGTGCTGCACCGAAGGCGAGGCCTACGATCAACATGAACCACTGGCCACCCCAGAGGGAGCCGAGCAGGAAAAAGACTAAGCCCATGCCCAAGAATGCGGCGAGCATGATCGGCACCAGCGCCTTATCTTGCTTGCGCTGCATCTGGAATGCCTGCCAGATCTGCTTACGCGTATTCTTGCGCTGCTCACGCTTAGCGCGCTTCTGAGCCTTCTTTGCGGCCTTGATGTCCTGTTTATTCGGGTCTGCCATGTTGAATAACCTTACAAGCTCACCTTGGATGCTTAGGAATTGGTGCGTGAAGACACCACTGGTGTGTCTTCAGATTTACCGTACTTCTGCAGCAGCGTCGATGCCTCCTGGGCGGTGGTGCCGTGTGCTGTTTCCGCCAAGTGGCTGAGGTGGCTTGGCAATTGCTCCCCACGGGATTCCAGTGCTTCGGCATACAGCTTGCCGGCACGATAGGAGGATCGAACCAAAGGCCCAGACATCACTGCGCCGAAGCCGATCTCGCGGGCATAATCGGCGTGCTCGATGAATTCCTCGGGCTTTACCCAGCGATCAATCGGGTGGTAGAGCGGGCCTGGGCGAAGGTACTGCGTGATGGTAATGATGTCGCAGCCTGCATCGTGGAGATCATCGAGTGCCTCGCGGATCTCATCTTGGGTTTCGCCCATGCCGAGGATCAGGTTGGACTTGG
The DNA here is from genome assembly GCF_003814005.1 of Corynebacterium pseudopelargi. NCBI lineage: Bacteria > Bacillati > Actinomycetota > Actinomycetes > Mycobacteriales > Corynebacteriaceae > Corynebacterium > Corynebacterium pseudopelargi. The sequence continues at coordinate 763,993 of NZ_CP033898.1, forward strand.
TTACAAGGCCAAAATCTCGTGCCTGGCGGATCACGTCGAGCGAGCGCTCGTATCGAAACGCCGGGCGGATCCGCTTAAAAATGCGCGGCACCGTTTCTAGGTTGTGGGCGAACACCTCGGGGCGCGCCTCAAATACTTCCTGCAGCAGATCGGGCTTGCCAGAAAAATCCGGCACCAGGTTCTCAACACCGGTGTGGGGGTTGAGTTGGTGAATTTGGCGCACCACCTCGGCATAGAGCCATGCGCCTTCATCTTCGAGGTCGTCGCGTGTCACACCGGTGATGGTGGAGTAGTTGAGCTGCATTTCGCGCACAGACTCCGCTACTCTTCGGGGCTCGTCACGGTCGAGTGGTTCAGGTTTTGCCGAGTTGATCTGGCAGAAGTCGCAACGACGCGAACAATTTGCACCGCCAATTAAGAAGGTGGCTTCGCGTGATTCCCAACATTCGTGGATATTCGGGCAGCCAGCCTCCTGGCACACGGTGTGCAGGCTTGCGCCCGACACCTTCTTTTTCATGTCCTGATATTCAGGGCCCGTTTTCACGGCAGTGCGAATCCAGCGAGGCTTGCTCTCAATTGGGGTCTGCGAGTTGCGAGCCTCAACTCTTAACAGTCTGCGTCCTTCAGGTGCTGTAGTCACCCCACGTACCCTACTCGTTGTGAGCAAAACGTGCCCACAGCCCTACTACCTGCGCTTTATGCCCTTGGTGGGATCAGGTGCTTGATCAAAACTATGATCAGCCACCTGCAATTCACCGGCGAGCGCACGGGTGATTTCTCGAATCAGCGGTTCCGTCATCGCTTCGGTGGTGATATCACGATCAAGCTCGGCGCTCATGGTGGTCACCCCTGCATCATCAATGCCGCAGGGAACGATGTGCTCGTAGTACTCCAGGGTGTTATTGCAGTTCAAGGCCAGCCCATGCATGGTTACTCCGCGGGTGATTCTGATGCCAAGTGCTGCGACCTTGCGGTGCTGTTGCCCATTGCTGCCGGGTACCCACACACCTGAGCGGCCGTCGATGCGCCCGGCAGTAGTGATGCCTGCCTGGCGCACGCTTTGAATCAGTGCCTCTTCAAGGCGTCGCACATAATCCACCACATCAACCGGTTCGGCCAGGCGAATGATTGGATACATCACCAATTGGCCTTGGCCATGCCAGGTGATTCGGCCGCCACGATTGACGTCGATCACCGGCAGCCCATTGCGGGGGCGATCCTCCGGCTGTGTTCTCTTCCCAGCGGTGTAGACATTGGGGTGTTCGAGCACCAAGAGCGTATCGCCGATGCTGTCTTGAGCCCTTTTGGCGGCAAGCTCTGTTTGTAAGTCCCATGCCTGCTGATAATCGACGGTGCCGAGCATGCGCACGTCGATAGGCTCGCTGGAGGCACGAATGGACTGGTGGGCTGGAAAGAAGGGATCCCGAGGTGCGCTCATGGGCATCTAGGGTACTCCTTTTGCCCACAGGCACCGAGGGGCAGCTAAAACAAAACACCGCACCTAAGAAAAAACTTGAAGGTGCGGTGCAGGGGCGCGGTTTCTAGTTCACGCCATTGGCCTCGGCATAGGCTTGAGCGTCCATGAGCTCGCCGGTTGATTCGACCTCGACTTCGAAGAGCCAGCCTTCGCCAAAGGGATCGTTATTGACTACCGCATAATCATTGTGGACTGCGTCGTTGACGGCGGTGACGGTGCCGGTGACAGGGGAGTAGAGATCGGATACCGATTTGGTGGATTCCACTTCACCGCAGGTTTCTCCTGCCTCGACCTGGTCGTCTACCTCTGGAAGCTCCGCAAACACCACTTCGCCTAGGCGATCAGCGGCAACGGAGGTGATGCCAACGCGCACGGTGGCGCCAACGGCTTCGTCGGCGGTGGCGTTGATCCACTCGTGGTCTTCTGAGTAAGAGAAATCTTCAGGCAAGTTCGACATGGGGTTTTCCTTTCCTACAGGTTTAGCTTTTCGACGTTGCAAGCAAGCTTATTGTTCTCTGCGATAAAAAGGCAGCGTTTGCACAACAAATGGCAACCTTTTGCCGCGGACATCGGCTTCGAGCTCGGTGCCTTCGGCGGTGTAGTCACGATCCACGTAGGCCAGTGCAATGGGATGGCCCAAGGTGGGTGAAGGTTGGCCGGAGGTGACCTCACCAACAAGCTGCTCGCCTGCATAGAGCTGTGCGCCCTGGCGCGCTGCGCGGCGCTGGGAGGAAGACAAACCCACAAGCTGGCGCTTCGGTTCCTCGGCACCAAGCAGAGCTTGTTTGCCCACGAAATCGCCATCTTTGTTCTTGGCTACCAAGACTCCAAGGCCAGCATCTGCAGGGGTGAGATCCTCATTGAGCTCATTGCCGTATAAGGGCATGCCTGCCTCAAGCCTTAAAGAATCACGCGCGGCAAGCCCGCAAGGTACGAGCTCGAATTCCTGGCCAATCTCGGAGATGGCCTTCCACAAATCCTCTGCTTCGGCACAGGGGATATACAGCTCGAAGCCATCCTCGCCGGTATAGCCGGTACGGGCTAGCAGCACGCGGTGTCCGGCTACCACCAGCCAAGTAGCGGCATAGTATTTCAATTCCTGCACGGTGGCTGCATCCTCGGGATCAACCAAGGCCTCAATCACTGCCTCAGCCTTCGGGCCTTGCACAGCAATCAAAGCGGTGTCGCGCGATTCGTCGACAAGCTCTACCTCAAAGCCCTCGGCGCGTTCCTGCAACGCGGCAACAACGGCCTCGGTATTGCCGGCGTTGGGCACCACGAGGAATTCCTGCTCGCCCAGGCGGTAGGTAATCAAATCGTCGATCACACCACCTTGCTCATTGACCATCATGGAGTACTTGGCCTTGCCCACGGCGATGGCCGAGAGCTTGGATACCAGGGCATAGTCCAAAAACGCCGCAGCATCAGGCCCAGTTACTTTGACTTCGCCCATGTGGGAGAGGTCGAACATGCCGCAGGTGTTGCGTACCGCGCGGTGTTCGCCAAGCTCAGAGCCGTATTTCAGCGGCATGTTCCAGGCGCCAAAAGGGGTAAAGCTTGCGCCTAATGCCTCGTGCACAGCGTGCAGGGGAGAGTGCAACAATTTGCTCATAGATTCATGCTCCTAACCGGTGCAGCAGAAATTGCGATCGCCATAGGCCTCGTCGAGGCGGCGAACGGGCGGGAAATACTTGGCTTCGCGCAAAGACTCAACTGGGTACACAGCCTCTTCACGCCCAAAGGCATACGGCCACTGATCAGCGCAGGCCACCTGCGCATTAAAGGGCGCGTGATGCAACATGGATTCCTCGTAGGCGGTGGTGCCGTTTTCGATCTCGGCGATCTCGGCGCGAATAGCTCGCATCGCTTGAATAAAGCGATCCAGCTCGGCTACGTCTTCAGATTCCGTGGGCTCAACCATCAAGGTGCCAGCCACCGGGAAAGAAAGCGTAGGGGCGTGGAAGCCGAAGTCGATCAAGCGCTTGGCCACGTCAGCGGCACTCACACCAGTGGCATCGCTGAGCGGACGCAGATCGAGGATGCACTCATGGGCCACCAAACCACCAGGGCCTGTATAAAGCACCGGGAAGGCATCTTTGAGCTCAGCGGCAATGTAATTGGCATTCAAAATGGCCGTGGCAGTCGCCTGCCTCAAGCCCTTGGCGCCCATCATCGCGATATATGCCCAAGAAATCGGCAGCACACCGGCAGAACCATAGCGAGCCGAGGCAATCGGTACGCCAGCATCACCAGGTGCAGGTTGGGCGGGGTCGGTGCCCAAAGGATCACTGGGCAGATACGGGGCTAAGTGCTCAGCCACACAAACCGGGCCAACACCTGGTCCGCCGCCACCATGAGGAATGGTGAAGGTCTTGTGCAGGTTCAGGTGCGAAACATCGCCACCGAACTCACCCGGCTGGGCAATGCCGGTGAGTGCATTCATGTTGGCGCCATCGATATAGACCTGCCCGCCGTGTTCGTGGATCTTCGAGCACACCTCGCGCACGCTCGCCTCGAACACACCGTGGGTGGAGGGATACGTGATCATGATGCCTGCTAGGCGATCACCAACCTTGTCAATCTTGGCCTCAAGGTCAGCCATATCGATTGAGCCTTCGCGGCCATCGTTATCCACCACAACCACGTCGAGATTGGCAAGCTTGGCCGAGGCCGCGTTGGTGCCGTGCGCCGAGCGCGGAATCAGCACCACGTCGCGTTGTGCCTCACCGCGGGCCACATGATAGCGGCGAATGGCCAACAGCCCTGCCAGCTCACCCTGGGAGCCAGCATTCGGCTGCACCGATACCTTGGCGTAGCCGGTAATGCGTTCCAGCCAGCCTTGGAGCTCTTCAATCAACGCGCGCCAACCGGCAGTGTGACGATCAGGCGCATAGGGGTGGATATTGGCAAAATTGGGCCAAGAAATCGGCTCCAAACCCGCGGTGGGGTTGAGCTTCATGGTGCATGAACCCAAGGGGATCATGCTGCGATCAAGCGCTAAGTCGCGATCAGAGAGCTTGCGCAAATACCGAAGCATTTGGGTTTCGGAGTGGATCGAGGAAAACACCGGGTGCTTCAAGGTGGGGTTGCTGCGCAAAAGGCTTTGAGGAATAGCCTGGCCTTCAGCCTTTTTGGCCTGCACGCCGAAGACTTCTGCCAATGCCTCCACATCGGCTGGGCTTGCAGATTCACCGAAGCTCACGCTTACCTTATCGGCGCCAATAGCGCGCAGCAGATAGCCGCGTTCCTCAGCGCTTTGGACAATCGCTTCCGCCTTGCCGGGGGTAAGCACCGTCACCGTGTCAAAGAAGTGCTCATGGGCAAGCTCAAAGTCGCCTTGTACGCTCGCGGCAAAATCGCAGGCACGAGCATGCACGCGCTGTGCAATCTGGCGCAAACCATCAGCACCATGCCAAATGGCATACATGGTGGCAGTAACAGCCAGCAGTGCCTGCGCGGTGCAGATATTGCTCGTGGCTTTTTCGCGGCGGATATGCTGCTCACGGGTTTGCAGCGCAAGACGTAAGGCAGGGTTGCCATCGGCATCGCGAGCAATACCCACTACACGCCCGGGAAGCTGGCGGGTGAGTTTGGAGGTAACTGCCATAAAGGCTGCATGCGGGCCGCCAAAAAACAGTGGCACACCAAATCGTTGGGAGGTACCAAAGGCGATATCGGCACCCAGGGTGCCTGGTGCTTCAAGCAGTTGCAGTGCCAAAAGATCGCAATCTACTGCCGCCAGTGCGCCACGGGAGTGGATATCTTCAATCGCGCGACGAATATCGCTGAGATCGCCCTCAGTACCCGGATAGGCGAGGATTACACCCACCAGATCTTCACCAACCAGGCCGTGAGTGATGTCGCTGATCTCCACTTCCAAGGCCAGGGTGCGTGCGCGTTCGGTGGCAACGGCCAACACCTGCGGGTGCAGGCGTTGGTCGAAGATGATGCGCCTGCCCTTTCGGCTCACGCGCGCCATCAATGCCACGGCTTCTGCTGCCGCGGAGGCCTCATCCAGCAGCGAGGCGCCGGCAACAGGAAGGCAGGTCAGCTCGCTGACCATATTTTGGAAGTGCAGCAAAGCCTCAAGGCGGCCCTGGGAGATTTCAGGCTGGTACGGGGTATAGGCGGTGTACCAGGCCGGTGACTCGAGCACGTTGCGGCGAATCACCGGGGGAGTGGAAGTTTCGTAGAAGCCCTGGCCATAGAAGGGCTTGAGCGCAACGTTTTGATCGGCATAGCTGCGCAACTTAGCCAGTGCTTCGTCCTCGCTTAAAGGCTCCGGCAATTCGAGTGCTTGGCTGTGGATGTCTTTTGGCACAGCCGCCTCGATCAGGGCCTCAAAAGAATCGAAGCCCAGGCGCTGCAGCAGTTCGCTGCGTTCATCGGCAGTGGGGCCGATGTGCCGGGCTACGTAGGGGGAATAGTGTGCGGGTGAACCCATGAACCTACCTTCTTCTCACTCCACGATATGTAGTGACCCCCGTCATTATAGGGGAGTTCGGGTGTATTGGTTCACCAGTTCAGGCCCGCTGAGGCTGAATAAAACACAAACACCCCACGACCTGCCCGCTTGGAGCGGGGGTGGTGGGGTGTAGTGATGAAGCGCTTAGAGATCCAGATCGGCTTCGAAGTCGCCGGTTTCCAAACGATCCTTAATGGTGGCGGTAAAGCGACCAGCGTCTGCACCATCAACGATCTGGTGATCGTAGGAGAAGGGCAGGTAGCACATCTGGCGAATAGCAATAGCGTCCACGCCGTGCTCGGTCACAACCACGGGGCGCTTCTGAATAGCGGCGGTACCCAGGATGCCGGCCTGTGGCGGCACCAGGATCGGGGTATCAGACAATGCGCCCTCAGAGCCAATGTTGGTGATGGTGAAGGTAGCACCGGAGAGATCCTGTGGCTTGAGCTTGTTGTTGCGGGCCTTATCGGCGAGCTCAACAATGGCCTGGGCCAATTCGGGCAGAGTCTTTTCCTGTGCCTTGTGAATCACCGGGGTAAGCAAACCACGAGGGGTGTCTACGGCGATGGCCACGTTCACATCAGCGTGGTAGGTCATTTCCTTCGACTCAGCATCGTAGGAAGCATTCACGTTGGGGTGGCTGACCAAAGCCTCAACCGTTGCCTTGACAAAGAAGGGCAGGTAGGTGAGGTTGACGCCGTACTTTTCCTTGAAGGCAGGCTTTGCGGTCTTGCGCAGCTCGGCCACCTTGGTCACGTCGACTTCCTGCAGGTGGGTGAGCTGAGCGGAAATCTGCAGCGCTTCCACCATCTTCTTGGCGGTGATCTCACGGATACGCGAGACCTTCTGCGTGGTACCAATCAGCTCGGCCTTGGCGGGATCAACCGACTTGGTAGACCAGTTAGCGCGCTCGCCCTTCGGTGCTTCCTGGGTCTGGGCAGCAGACTCTTGCTGCTCTGGCTTGGAGCCTTCAGCAGCAGCCAGCACGTCCTGCTTGCGGATGCGGCCACCGATGCCGGTGCCCTCAACGGAGTTGAGATCCACGCCGTGCTTTTCAGCCAGCTTGCGTACCAGCGGGGTTACATAAGGAACCTTGCCGGAAGTAGCGCTTTCCTTCTTGGAATCCTCGGCCTTTTCTTCAGACTTCGGAGCTTCCTTCTTGGGCTCCTCAGCCTTCTTTTCAGGCTTTGCTTCTTCCTTCTTGGGCTCTTGCTTGGGCTCTTCAGCCTTTTCTTCGTCCTTGGAATCCTGCTGCTTTTCGCTCTTTTCCTCGGACTTGGCTGCGCTTGGATCGCCAACGCGCACGATCACGTCGCCCACGTCTACCGTCTCGTCTTCCTCGGCGAGGATCTCCAAGATGGTGCCTGCCACGGGGGAGGGAACCTCGGTATCGACCTTGTCGGTGGATACCTCAAGCAGTGCCTCGTCTACCTCGACGGTGTCGCCAACAGACTTCAGCCACTGGGTGATGGTGCCCTCGGTGACGGACTCGCCAAGCTCAGGCATGACCACATCGGTGGCTTCACCGCTGGCCTCGTCGCTGGAGGCAGAGGAGTTGGAAGACTCTGCTTCTTCCACCGTGTCGTTGTCTTCCTTGTTCTCGGCTTCTTGAATAGCCTCTTCGGAAGGAACATCGCGGTCTTCTTCGGCAACGTCATCCGAGTCATCGGAGTCATCAGAGCCTGCTGCATCGGCGTCACCGATGCGAACGATAACCTCGCCCACATCCACGGTGTCGTCTTCTTCGGCCAGGATCTCCAAGATGGTGCCGGCCACGGGGGAAGGAACCTCGGTATCAACCTTGTCGGTGGATACCTCAAGCAGCGGCTCGTCTACCTCGACGGTGTCGCCAACGGACTTCAGCCACTGGGTGATGGTGCCCTCGGTGACGGACTCGCCAAGCTCAGGCATAGCCACATCGGTGCCCTTGCCAGAGGACTTCGCTGCAGGCTTTGCTTCTTCTTTTTCTTCAGCCTGATCCTCAGCAGGCTCTTCAGCCTTGCTGTCTTGAGCGTCCTCGTCCTTGGACTCGTTATCCTCGGAAGCTTCATCGGCATCACCGATCACGGCGATCACGTCGCCGACATCGACCGTGTCGTCTTCTTCGGCGCGGATTTCTAAGATGGTGCCGGCTACGGGGGAGGGAACCTCGGTATCGACTTTGTCGGTGGATACCTCAAGTAAAGGCTCGTCTACCTCGACGGTGTCGCCGACGGACTTCAGCCACTGGGTGATGGTGCCTTCAGTGACGGATTCGCCAAGCTCAGGCATCTCTACGGAGTGCGCCATGTGTTTAGACTCCTCGAAAGTTTGCAAAAATGAACGTATATACCTTCAGACAGTACCGTGTTTTGGCCATGAATGTGACCTTGGCCAAGGCGCGCGTGAGCCGTCACCACGGTTGAAGCTCACGCTTTGGCGTCGCCGGCATCATTGTCTGCTGCCTGCCAGGAACAATGCCGGCAATAACGCCACCAGCGCCTAATCCTTGTGGGAATTCGCCAGCGTCTGAAGGGCTGCGATAAAGGTGCGCACGGGAACGCCGGTACCACGCTTGGGGGTGTAGCCGTGGGCGCTGCTGGAGTAGCCAGGGCCTGCGATATCGAAGTGCACCCATTGCACGTCTTCACTCACAAAGTGGCTCAAGTACCAAGCGGCCACCATCATGCCGCCCTTGCGGTCGCGGGAGATGTTTTGCAGATCAGCCACTGGGGATTTGATGGCCTCGCCGAGTTCTTCTGGCATGGGCATAGCCCAGGCCTGTTCGCCGACGTTTTTGCCGGTATCGGCCATGAAGTCGCAGAATCCATCAGAACCCATCACGCCGGCTGTGCGATCGCCTAGAGCCACAAGCTGCGCGCCGGTGAGCGTTGCCACCTCCATGAGGTATTCGGGCTCGTCTTCGCAGGCGCGTGCGATGGCATCGGCAAGCACCAACCGGCCTTCGGCGTCGGTGTTGAGAATCTCAGAGGTTAAGCCACCGTAGTGGCGGATGACATCGCCTGGACGATACGCCGAGCCGCCAGGCATATTTTCTGCCAGAGGAATGGTGGCGGTGACCTCAATGTCGATACCCAGGCGAGCAGCAGCAATGATGGTGCCCACCACGGCCGCGGAGCCGCCCATATCGGAGATCATGTCGTCCATATTGGCGCCCGGCTTGATGGAAATTCCGCCGGTATCGAAGGTGATGCCCTTGCCCACCAGTGCGACACGGTGCTTGGGGTTTTCGGGCGACCAACGCAGACGAACCAGGCGAGGCTTGCGTGCAGATCCACCGCCGACGGCCACGATGCCGCCGAATCCTTCTGCTTTGAGCTGCTCAAAATCCAATACCTCTACCTCAAGGTCGAAGGCCTCGGCGTAGGAGACGAGCTCATCGGCATAGGTTTCGGGGTAGAGCGCGGAGGAAGGCGTGTTCACCAAGTCGCGCGCAAGCATCACAGATTCGGCGGTGATTACTGCCTGATCGAATACTGCTTGATCGTCTTCATCGCCAAGGAAGCTCAACAGCTCCACCGGGGCCTTGCCGGATTCCTTGGAGCGAACGCCAGTGAAGTGATACGCGCCGAGCAAGAAACCCTCAACGGCAGCCTGCATACCGAAGGCACCGAGGGTCACCACAGCGTGACGAACCCCAGCAAGCGAACGAGCAGCAGCACCGCATGCACGACGCAGGGACTCATCGCTGAGTTCTTCGGCCTCACCTAAACCAACGCCGAGTAAGAAATCAGCGTCGACGTTTTCGGGTGCGGGCACGCGAAGCAATTCACCCTCGCTGCCCTTGGCACCCAGAGCCTCGAAGGTGGCCAGCAAACTGCGCGACGTTGGGGCGTCGAAAAGCTCCGATACTGCAAGTTCGATGGAATCTTCCGCCGAAAACAGTGGAACCACAATGGCGTTGCTGCCCTGAGGCAAAGAAGAAAGCAGCTCAGCATTGCTTCGGCTACCGGTGGCTGGGAGGTTGGTGGAAATAGTCAAGAAAATGCACCTTTGCTTGTCGACGTCACGTGGTGGCCGCAAGGGGTGGTTGCAGCACACCCAACAGAGCCTAATCAACCGCCGCGATTCTTGTGGCGGTGTAGGTTGAAATACTATGAGCGATCTTTCATTTAGCATTCATAGAACTGAAAACCCCACCTCCCCGGAGCGCCTCGCAGAAATCCTCGAAGCACCGGGATTTGGCAACTACTTCACCGACCACATGGTCACCATCGACTGGAATGCACAAGAAGGCTGGCACAACGCCCAAGTGCGCCCCTATGAAGCATTCAAGATAGATCCCGCCAGCTCCGTGCTGCACTACGGCCAAGCCATCTTCGAAGGCATCAAGGCGTATCGCCACGAAGATGGGCACATCAAAACCTTCCGGCCCGAGATGAACGCACGCCGCATGCAACGCTCCGCCGAGCGCATGGCAATGCCCGAATTGCCCGAGGACCTCTTTATCGAGTCGCTGCGCCAACTGGTGGAAATTGACCAGCAGTGGGTGCCCAAAGCCGGCGGAGAAGAAGCCCTCTACCTGCGCCCCTTTATGATCGCCACCGAAACCACCCTTGGTGTGCACCCCTCTGCCACCTACACCTATGCAGTGATTGCCTCACCCGCGGGCGCATACTTCTCGGGCGGCATTAAGCCCGTATCAGTGTGGCTTTCCGAGGACTACACCCGCGCATGCCCAGGCGGCACCGGTGCAGCGAAATTTGCCGGCAACTACGCAGCCTCCCTGGCAGCCCAAGCCCAGGCCGCAGAAAAGGGCTGCGACCAGGTGGTATGGCTTGATGCCATCGAGCACAAATACATCGAAGAAATGGGTGGCATGAACCTTTTCTTCGTCTTCGGCGAAGGCGAGAACGCCCATGTTGTTACCCCGAAACTCTCCGGTTCGCTGCTGCCAGGTGTTACCCGCGACTCCCTCTTGCAGGTAGCCCGCGACCTTGGCTACACCACCGAGGAGCGCCTCGTTTCCACCGATCAGTGGCGTGAAACCGCAGAAAGCGGCGAGATGAGCGAGGCCTTCGCCTGCGGCACCGCTGCGGTGGTGACCCCAGTTGGTTTTGTGAAATCCGCAGCAGGCGAGTTCGAGGTGGCACACGGCAACGCCGGCACGATCACCATGCAGCTACGTGAGGCGCTTACTGGAATCCAACGCGGCAGCGTCGAAGATACGCATCACTGGATGCACACCCTGGTCTAGGTTGAGTGCACAATGCCCGGCACCTCTTTTGGTGCCGGGCATTGACTATTGTCTTAGAGGCTTAAAGCAAGCACCACGAGCGCGATGGTGGTGCACAGGTGGATAACGAAACCACAGCAATCACCATTGAGGCCTTCGAAGCGTCGATCGCAGTGCCTGCTGAACAACCAAGCGCTGATGCAAGTACAGGCCAAAGCAATCCAGCAAGCAAGAGCAATACCGGGGGCAAATGGCAGCGCAATGAGCAAGACCACGGCGTAGCTTGCGATCCACACGACGATGCGCGAGGTGGGGATCGTGCCAATCATTTGCGCGGCAAAGCCCGTGGGCTTCATCGGCGCGCGGCTTTGGTGGCACACAAACAACACCCCAAGGCGCCCAATGGCAGGCCCTGCTGCGATGGCGAGCAACGCTACAGGCAGGTGATCAGGAGCCAAGGTGGCGATGCTGCCAATGGCAGCGACCTGAGCCAGCAACGACAATAAGCCCGAGGCTGCGCCGATAAGGCCAATGTGAGGATCGGCAAGAACCTCACGCGCTTTGGCAGGGGAGCCGTAGCTGCCCAGCGCATCGGCGACGTCGCCAAGGCCATCTAAATGCATAAAACGGCCAAATAATTCCATCGCCGTGACGGCTAACACCCCAATAAGTAAGGGGGAAGCACCCAAGGCGATACCCAACCAGGCCACGAGTGCTGCGAGCACGCCATAGACCATGCCCACCACAGGAACCGAGCTAATCACCCGAGCACCCGTGATGCGATCAAAGGCAGTCGCACCACGAATTGGCAAGATGGTGAGCCAGCTCAGTGCTGTCAGCGGCCCTTCGAGGATGGCAGGGCCATGAGCACCTTCAACAAAATCGACTTTGTCGGACATCGGCTTAGATGCTGCGTTCCGGTGGAACCGCATCACGCCCAGACACCTGAGCCGACTCAAAGGTCGCCATATCGTTCATGATCGCAGTGGCCATGTGCACAAATGGCACGGCCGCCGCGGCCCCTGAGCCTTCGCCCAGGCGCAAACCAAGGCGTACAAAAGGCTCAAGGCCTAGATAATTCAGCGCGAAGCTATGAGCAGGCTCAGCCGATTGGTGCCCTGCTTGCCACCAACGGCGCGCGCCGGGAGCAAATTGCTCTGCAAGCAACGCCGCTGCAGTAACCACCACGCCATCGAGCAACACAGGGGTCCGCCTTACTGCAGCCTGCGCTAGAAATGCAGCCATGGCCACAAGCTCAGGAGACGTGACGCTGCGGGCCAAATCCAAGGGCGCATGGCGGAAGGTCCGGGCACGGAACATCGCATCGCGCACGGCTGCTACTTTGCGCATCCAGCCTTCATCATCAACCCCCGAACCGCGGCCTGTGACCACCACAGGTTCCTGGCGGGTAAGCAAACCAATGATCACCGCAGAAGGAGTGGTGTTGCCAATGCCGAGGTCACCAGCCATGAGCAGATCAGCACCGGCATCAACTTCCTCATCGGCGATGCGCTTGCCAATCTCTATCGCGCGAACAAGCTCCTCTTCGCTCATCGCATCTTCGCGATCAATCGAACCGCAGGACTTTGATACGCGCTCATCACCAAACACATCGTGGTTCAAAGAAATATCGGCCACGCGCACACCCGTGCCGGATTGATTGGCAATCACATTGACCCCAGCGCCGCCGCGGCGGATATTTTCAGCCATCTGAATGGAGACTTCGATGGGGTAGGGGGAGACATTCTTGGTGGCAATGCCATGATCGCCAGCAAACACCACGAGGCGGGGGCGCTGGATCTTTGCCGGAGGCACCTGGCCTTGGCACGCAGAAAGCCACACGCCAAGATCTTCTAATCGAGCAAGAGATCCAGTGGGTTTTGTCAGCTCCAACTGGAACTCACGTGCCGCACGCTCGTGCTCGGCGCTTGGCTCTTGGATTTTTGGGAAAAAGTCTGAAGGTTGCATCTCGGCTAAAAGTCCTCAGTATTAGGCGCGTTGATCCTGACAAGACGCGTGGAGCATCTGCGAGGTTTGTTATGCAGACTTCAACTTTAGCCTTTGGCCGGCCACCACAAGCAGAACTTCCTCACATACCTCGGCAACCGCCTGATTTAAGGTGCCTAAACAATCGCGAAAAGCACGCGCCGAGGGGTGCTCAGGCACGATGCTCATGCCCACTTCCGCGCTCACGATAATCACATCGGCAGTGGCAGCTTCAAGCGCCTGGATTAATTCTTGCTCTAGGCCTTCTAACAGCGCGCGGGGATCATCCCAGCCATCGGCTGCATCAATACGGGCACTCAACCAGGTCGCGAGGTCGTCGACAAGCAAAGTGCCCTGGCGTTGTTGGAGCAGACATTGGCACAAGTCTCGTTGATCCTCGGTGCGCCAATGGCTAGGCCGGCGCGCAACGTGGCGGGCTATGCGAGCCCGGAAATCGGCATCGAAAGAATCGCCAAAAGGCCTGGCAGTGGCCACATAGACGCAATTGCCATCGCCCACTAAGGACTCAGCAACGCCGGACTTCCCGGAACGGGCACCGCCAAGGACCAACGTGCGCACCTGGCTAAACCACCTTCTGGCCAAGCTCTACGCGAGGCTTCGGCGTGCGCCAACGACGAGGCTGCGTAGCGCGGGAATAAGCATAAAAGCCCATCGAGGAACCACGCAGGTTGGTATCCGGGAACTTCTCGCGAGTGGCCTTCGACGCAGAGCGGCCGAGCACAATGCCTTCAACCAAAAACGCCAACATCATCAACATCGCCGCCATCGAGGCGATGCTGGCAAAGGTAGGAGCCCACTGGCCTACAAACAACACCACCAGCAGCAGCAACGCTACAGGCATAACAAAGTTGCTGGCATAGCGCCTCGAATCTACAAAATCACGCAAGAAACGCTTCTCGGGGCCGCGGTCGCGATCGAGCAAATACTGCTCCTCGCCACGATCCATGCCGGCCTGCGCCTCACGCTGGCGCTGCTTGCGCTGCTCTTTTTGCTTTGCCTTATATTCCTTCCACTCCTCGGAAGACATAGAGGCCTTTAGCGCCTTGCGCTCCTTGCGCGACTCACTCCACGATTGCTGAGGGGCGAAACGAGCCTCAAAGCCACCAGTATGCTGCTCGGCCTCCTTGCGCTTCGGGGTCGGACGACCCTTCTTTGGGGTATAGCCCTTGGGAAGATGCTCAGTATTATCCTGCGATTGATTCACGCTCACTAGGGTACAAGCACAAGAAAGCATTTCGGGAATAGCACCGCACTCATGCCGGTTATACGCAATGGGTACTACACCCTCACGCTGCGTTTTGGCGAATATGCCCGATCGCTGGGTCGATCCTGAGCTTGCTTAGCACTACTCAGAAGCCTTCCGATCACCCGGGCATCGAGCTGGAACATCGGCTGGGCTTGCAGCCTGCCCTAGCGCCTATTCGCAGATGTAGCGTAGGCTACAACCGCTACCGCAACTCGTTCTAAAGTATGAGCGTGACAATGCGGCGAGAAGAAATTTCTTAAAAACATCGAGGAGAACGAGCACTGATGACCACCGCCAACACCAATACCGGCGTCATTCTCACCGAAGCCGCTGCCGCCAAGGCAAAGGCACTGCTAGACCAAGAAGGTCGCGATGACCTCTCCCTGCGCATCGCCGTGCAGCCAGGTGGTTGCGCTGGCCTGCGCTACCAGCTTTACTTCGACGACCGCGCACTCGATGGCGATAAAGAAGACGTAGTGGGCGGCGTGCGCCTGGTGGTGGATAAGATGTCTGTTCCTTATCTCACCGGCGCAAAGATCGACTTTGCCGACACCATCGAATCTCAGGGCTTTACCATAGACAACCCCAACGCAGGCAGCTCCTGCGCTTGCGGCGACTCCTTCAACTAAAACACTGGCCCGGCTGGCTCGACTCATGCGGGTCTGGCCGGCGCTGCTGGACCCATGCTGCGGGCCCGGCTTGCTGGAGCTTCGCTCGGGCTAAAAACAACAAAACACCCGCTGCCTTTTCAAGGGCAGCGGGTGTTTTTCTATCCTTTATGCAGCAGGTTTGAGCCCCTGCATGGGTGTTTAGAGGTAGACGGGGTAGTCGCGGTCTTCGATACCCGGATCGATGCGGTGTTCCACAAAGATGCCGTGCCAGACCATAAAGGCCAGCACCGTCCAAAGGCGGCGCGAGTGATCGCTGTGGCCATCGCGGTGCTCATTGAGCATGGCCAGCACGGCTTGTTTATCAAAGATCTCTTCGGTTTGAGATGCATTGATCTGGTCTTGAGCCCAGCCGAATAGCTCATCGCCGGCAAGCCAGTTGCGCATCGGCACGGGGAAGCCCAGCTTCTTGCGGTGTAGGACATGCTCGGGCACGATCTGCTCCATGGCCTTACGCAGCGCGTACTTGGTGGTGCCGTGGGAGATCTTGAGGTCATAGGGGATGGTCTCGGCAACGCGGAAGACTTCCTTATCCAGGAAGGGAACGCGCAGCTCAAGCGAGTGAGCCATATTGATCTTGTCGGCCTTGACCAAAATATCGCCACGCATCCAGGTAAACAGATCGAGGTGCTGCATACGGGCAACGGGATCCATGTGCCGTGATTCTGCGTAGATCGGCGCGGTTACTTCGCGGTGATCCCATTCGCGCTTCGCCCAGGGGATCACGCGTTGCATCTGCTCGAAGTTAAAGGAGCGCGCGTTACCGTAGTAACGCTCCTCCATCGTCATCGAGCCGCGGTCGAGCAGCGATTTGCCCTTCACACCTTCGGGAAGCATCTTGGAAAGCTTGCCAAGGTTGCGGCGCAGTGGGGCCGGGATCTTTTCAAATGGGGCAAGCGAGAGTGGCTCCTTATAAATGGTGTAGCCACCGAAAAGCTCATCGGCGCCCTCGCCGGAGAGCACCACTTTGACGTGCTTGCGTGCTTCTTGGGCAACGAAGTACAGGGGCACCAACGAAGGGTCGGCCACCGGATCGTCGAGGTACCACATGATCTTCGGAATAGCGTCGGCGTATTCCTCGGGGCTGACGATTTTCACGATGTGCTCTGCGCCGATCGCAGCAGCGGATTCCGCCGCAACATCAACCTCTGAATAGCCCTCGCGCTCAAAACCGGTGGTGAAGGTCAGCAGATTGGGGTTGTGGCGCTTAGCCAGCGTGGCAATGGCGGTGGAGTCAATGCCGCCGGAAAGGAAAGAGCCCACGGTCACATCGGCACGCATGTGCTTTTCGACGCTATCCTCTAACGCCTTGGCAATGCGGTCAAAGAGATCTTGCTCGGCCCCTTTAGGTACTGGCTGTGCCGGGAACTGTGGCCGGAAGTATCGTTCCTGCTTTACTTCGCCACCGGGGGAGACGAAGGCGGTGCAGCCAGATTCAATGCGGCGGATTTCTTTGTGCAGGCTTTCTGGTTCTGGCACATATTGCAGATCCACGTAGTGCTCGATGGCACGGCGGTCAAGTTCCAGGCCGAGACCAATATCCTCCGCCATCTCCAAGATGCACTTCTTTTCCGAGGCGAAGACGGTGCCTTCTTCGGTGGTGGCGTAGTAGAGCGGCTTAATGCCGAACTGATCGCGTGCGAGGAAAAGCTTGCGCTCATAGGTGTCCCAGATGGCAATGCCGAACATGCCGCGCAGGTGGCGCACCACGTCTTTACCCCAGTGGTGGAATCCAACGATGATCGGTTCGCCATCGCCTTCCGTATAGAAGGAGTATCCGGCTTCCTGGAGCTGCTCGCGAAGCTCCAGGTAGTTGTAGATCTCGCCGTTAAAGGTCATGGCATAACGGTGCGGTTGCCCCTCTGGCCCCCAGCGCAGTGGCTGGTGAGAGTGCTCGAGATCGATAATCGAGAGGCGGTTAAAACCGAACACCGTGGTCTCGTCGTGCCAGGCGCCGGCCTCGTCGGGGCCGCGATGCCGCATACAGGGCAATGCCTTATTAATAGAGTCCACGAACGCTTCAGCGTTGTCGTGGCTAGTGACCATTCCTAGAAGCCCGCACATACCGAGGCGAGTCTCCCTTCCTTATCGTTTGATTGCTTTGCTGCTTGAGCCCGCGATAACGGAATAAAGCTCGACATATCAGAAGCACCAATCTACTCTCTTGGCGCCAAAAACGCTGTATCGCAGCAAGGTTCGAGCTTTTCTTTGATCCGAAGATCCGGGGGCACAGGCAGTGCCAATTCATGGTGCGTTAGTCGGTAGGAATAGTGGGGTATCCATAAGGTTGATATGGCGGTTCACGCTTGTGATATGGGCTACACGAGCGGGGCTGAGGTGATCGGCCAGCAAGCCCGTGAAATGCCATTCATGCCGTTTACGCTGCGTTGAGCCATGTTAAGCAAGCTGGCAAATGCCTGAAACCGCTGCAAGGTGGCTGTGAGTAGCGTTCAAAATCCGCCGGTAAATGCGCTATCCTGCGTTAATAGACGTGAATGGAAAAGCCAGCGGCATGTCCTGAGCGGGTGAGCTGAGATACAAACTCAGTAAATTCCCAGGGTATCGGCCGGTTTTCATTCGAAGAACTAGTGCAATAGGAAGGCAGACGCGCGTGAAACAACAGCAGCAGCGTGGCTTTGGCCGTAAGGCACTGCTAGCCGGTGTCCTTGGCATCGGTGGCTTCGCCCTTGCGGGATGCGACGTGGAGGCTCCGGGCGGCGTGCTCGGCAAGGCGCTCGCATTCGGCTGGCCGGAAGGTATTACGCCGGAAGCAACCGCAATGTATAACTTCTGGGTTTGGGTATGGGTTGCAGCCTGGACCATCGGCTTCATCATGTGGGGCCTGTTCATCTACGGCATGTTCGCTTGGAGCGCTAAGCGCGCCAAGAAGGCCGGCAAGGATGAATTCCCACGCCAGACTCAGTACAACATCCCGCTTGAGCTCGTGCTCACCATTGTCCCAATCGTCATCGTGATGGTGCTGTTCTTCTTCACCGTCCAGACCCAGGACAAGGTCACCGCTTTGGATAAGGATCCAAAGGTGAAGGTGGACGTAACCGGCTACCAGTGGAACTGGAAGTTCGGCTACCGCGAAGTTGCCGGTGAACTCACTCAGGACGGCAACGACTACAACGGCGTCGACGAGGTTCGTCAGCAGCAGGCTGAAGAGACCAAGTTCGACGATGAGGGCGCAGGCGTGAAGCACCCCAACCCGATCAATGGTCGTTCCATCGGCGATAAGTCCTACCTGAACTTTGACAAGATCGAAACCATCGGTACCACCAACGTGGTTCCTGTGTTGGTTCTGCCTTCCGATACCGCCATCGAGTTCTCCTTGGCATCGGACGACGTTTCCCACGCATTCTGGGTACCCGAGTTCCTGTTCAAGCGCGACGTGTACAACCACCCCGAGCAGAACAAGCAGGAACGTCGCTTCCAGATTGAAAAGATCGAAGAAGAAGGCGCCTTCGTTGGTCGCTGTGCTGAAATGTGCGGCACCTACCACGCCATGATGAACTTCGAGATCCGCGTTGTGTCCCCGGAGAAGTTCAAGCAGTACCTGCAGTACCGCATCGACAACCCCGAGGCTGAGAACTCCGATGCGTTGGCTTCCATTGGTGAGGCTCCTTACGCCACCAGCACCGCACCATTCAATCCGGATCGTGCCACCGTTGATGGTGACAACGCCCAAGACCCCAACGCGGCGCCACGCTAGAACGAGAGGACTGAACAATGAAGGCTAGCTCCAAGATCATGTACGGGATCACCGTATTCATGTTCATCGTCTCTGTTATCTACGTGTTCGCAACCATCCACGTATCCGACTCCGGCAATATCAAGGGCTATGAGTGGGCAGGCGGCGTATCCCTGTTCCTGGCTTCCGCTCTTTCCCTGATGCTCGGCGGTTACCTCCACTTCACCGAAAAGCGCATCGACGTGCTCCCGGAAGACTGGGAAGAGGCTGAGGTCTCCGACGGCGCCGGCACCCTGGGCTTCTTCAGCCCCGGCTCCATCTGGCCTCTGGCTATGAGCGGTTCCATCGCACTGCTTGGCTTCGGCATCATCTACATGCACTACTGGTTGATCGCATTGGGCGCTGTGTGCCTGATCTTCACCACCACCATGCTGAACCTTCAGTACGGCCTTCCGAAGGAAAAGCACTAGTTCCTTCTCGCGTCTGCAAACGCCCCGACACTCCTCGCCCCTAAAGGCGGGGGTAGTGTTCGGGGCGTTGGTGTTTTTGCAGGAAGCCTAAAATAAAACGCACGTAATAAGGGGTATGTGGGCGTTAAAATCTTGCAGCGCGCAGCGGTGGGGGAGGGGCATACAAAAGTTGGTGGTGCCGGTATCTTCGGCCTCCACGATTGTGAATTAACTCTCACGCTAAAAGGGCTTGTATCAAAAGAAACTGTGATCCCTGAGATGCGACTGAGAGCAGTCTTTTGGGAAGCTGGATTTCGCTTTTCAAAGAAGCGTTAAATGACCTGCGAAAACTGTGCGTCGTTTAGCTAGGGCAAAAAGTTCCACGGCTTCGAAAAATTTTTTTCCGCCGCAACAAGGGGTGTGGGGGTGTTAAATACAGTGCCCGAAAAGCGAAAACGGGCGGGGGCAAAAACGTGACTCACCCGGCGGAAACCGCCATACTAGAACACGTGACGAGCGCAATTGGAAACAAAGGTATGGCAGCACCACAACGTGTTGCGGCACTGAACCGACCCAACATGGTCAGTGTCGGCACGATTGTGTTCCTGTCTCAGGAATTGATGTTCTTCGCCGGCCTGTTCGCGATGTACTTCACCTCGCGCGCAAACGGCATCGGCAATGGATCTTGGAAGGAGGGAGCGGAACACCTCAACGTCCCCTACGCACTGGCAATCACCATCGTGCTGATTTCTTCGTCCTTCACGGCGCAGTTCGGCGTGTTTGCTGCTGAGCGTGGCGACGTCTTCGGTCTTCGCAAGTGGTTTGCGATCACCATCCTGCTGGGCTCGATCTTCCTGGTTGGCCAGGCATACGAGTACTACCACTTGGTAGAGCACGGCATGACCATCCCCAGCAGCGTCTACGGCTCTACGTTCTTCATCACCACCGGCTTCCACGCGGCTCACGTGCTCGCGGGTGTGCTGGCTTTCGTCGTGGTGATGCTGCGTATCAGCAAGGCAAAGTTCACCCCGGCTCAGGCAACCGCCGCCATGGTGACTTCGTACTACTGGCACTTCGTGGACGTTGTCTGGATCGGCCTGTTCATCACGATCTACTTCATCCAGTAGGAAGCGGTTTGTTTTCAGCGTTTCGACGCTAACCGCCCCCTCACTTTCCGTATTCGAGACACAAAGGGAAATGATGGATACCAATCCCACCAATCACGAGGCAGTCGAGCAGACTGTCTCGGCAACGAAGGCAAAGAAGGTGAAGACGCGCCGCAAGCTTCGCCGTACGCTTGCCGGAGCATTCGCACTTTCGGTTGGCCTTACCGGTGCCGGACTGCTGGTGAACGCCGCAACCCCGGACGCCCAAGTTGCTACGGCCCAAAAAGATGAGCAAGCGCTCATCGAAGAGGGCAAGACCATTTACGACACCGCCTGCATCACCTGTCACGGTGCCAACCTGCAGGGTGTGAAAGACCGCGGTCCTTCACTCATCGGCACCGGCGCCGGCGCAGTGTACTTCCAGGTTCACTCCGGCCGTATGCCGATGACCCGCAACGAGGCACAGGTGCCCCGTAAACCCGCGCGCTACACCGAAGCCCAGATTCTTGCTCTGGCTGCATACGTAGACGCTAACGGTGGCGGCCCAGGCATCGTCTACAACCAGGATGGTTCCATTGCTATGGAATCGCTCCGCGGTAAGAACTACGACGGCAAGATCGATCCGGCCGATGTCGCTCGCGGCTCCGATCTGTTCCGCCTCAACTGCGCTTCCTGCCACAACTTCACCGGTCGTGGTGGCGCGCTGTCCTCCGGTAAGTACGCTCCTGTGCTGGACCCTGCGAATGAGCAGGAGATCTACCAGGCAATGCTCACCGGCCCTGAAAACATGCCGAAGTTCTCCGACCGCCAGCTCACTGCTGACGAGAAGAAGGACATCATCGCCTTTATTAAGTCCTCCAAGGAAACCCCCAGCCCCGGTGGTTGGAGCCTCGGTGGTCTTGGTCCTGTGACTGAGGGCATGATGATGTGGCTCGTCGGAATCGTGGTCCTCGTGGCCGCCGCATTGTGGATTGGATCGCGCTCATGAGCAATAACGAGAAGAACTACACCGAAAAAGAACTCAACGGTATGAGCAACGATGAGCTCGCTCGTCTGGGCACTGAGCTTGACGGCGTGACCGTTGCGTACCGCAAAGAGCGCTTCCCGATCGACAACGATCCGGCTGATAAGCGCGCCTCTCGCACCGTAGGCATCTGGCTTGGCATCGGCATCGTCGCCGCCATCGCCTTCCTGGGTGTGTACCTGTTCTGGCCTTGGGAGTACAAGGCTCTGGGCGAAGAAGGCCTGTGGCTTTACACCTTCTACACCCCGCTGCTTGGCATTACCGCCGGTCTGGCCATCCTCGGCCTGGGCATCGGCGCCACCCTGTACGTCAAGAAGATCATCCCCGAGGAGATCGCCGTACAGCGTCGTCACGACGGTCCTTCCGATGAAGTTGACCGCCGTACCATCGTTGCCCTGCTGAACGATTCCTGGCAGACCTCCACCCTTGGTCGCCGCAAGGTAATCAAGTCCATGCTTGGCGTGGGCGGCCTGCTCGCCGGCCTCGTGGTGATTGCACCGCTCGGTGGCATGGTGAAGAACCCTTGGAAGAAAGGCCCGCTGGGCATCCAAGGCGACGGCACCCTCTGGACCTCCGGTTGGACCCTTCACAATGAAGGCGTGAAGCTTTACCTGGGTCGCGACACCGGTGTTGTTGCCGAGAAGCACGAAAGCTCCATCGGCGATCACTACACCACTCAGGGTGTTACCCGCCTGGTTCGTATCCGCCCCGAAGACCTCGCTGCTGGCGCAATGGAGACTGTGTACCCCTTGCCTGCAGACCTGGTTAACGATGGCGACCAGTACGACGCCAAGGCCAATGTCTTCGAAGAGCAGATGCACTCCATCCACGGTCCTCGTAACCCTGTGATGCTGATTCGCCTGCGCTCCGAAGATGCGCTGAAGGTTGTTGAGCGCCAGAACCAAGAAGACTTCCACTACGGCGATTACTACGCCTACTCGAAGATCTGCACGCACATCGGTTGCCCCACCTCTTTGTATGAGGCGCAAACCAACCGCATCCTGTGTCCGTGCCACCAGTCGCAGTTCGACGCTTTGCACTACGGTAAGCCGGTCTTCGGCCCCGCTGCCCGTGCTCTGCCTCAGCTACCGATCACCGTTGACGAAGAGGGTTACCTCGTCGCCGCAGGCAACTTCATTGAGCCTGTTGGCCCGGCATTCTGGGAGCGTCAGTCATGAGCAACAAACTAGCCGAAATCGGCAACAACATTGACTCGCGATACACGGCTTCCGCCGGTATCCGCCGTCAAATCAACAAAGTATTCCCGACCCACTGGTCGTTCATGCTGGGTGAGATCGCGCTGTACAGCTTCATCATCCTGCTGCTCACCGGTGTGTACCTGACCCTGTTCTTCGATCCTTCGATTACCAAGGTCATCTACGACGGCGATTACCTCCCGCTCAACGGCGTGGAGATGTCCCGTGCATACGAAACCGCACTGAATATCTCCTTCGAGGTTCGTGGCGGTCTGTTCATTCGCCAGATGCACCACTGGGCAGCCCTGATGTTCATGGTCGCAATGACCGTGCACATGTTGCGCATCTTCTTCACCGGCGCATTCCGTCGCCCGCGTGAAGCAAACTGGATCATCGGCGTTGTCCTGCTGCTGCTGGGCATGGTTGAAGGCTTCATGGGTTACTCCCTGCCTGATGACCTGCTCTCCGGTGTTGGTCTGCGCATTATGTCCGCCATCATCGTTGGTATGCCGATCATCGGCACCTGGCTGCACTGGCTGATCTTCGGTGGCGATTTCCCCTCTGACTTGATGCTGGACCGCTTCTACATCGCCCACGTGCTGTTGATCCCAGGCATCATCCTTGGCCTGATCGCAGCTCACCTGGCACTGGTTTGGTACCAGAAGCACACCCAGTTCCCGGGCGCTGGCCGCACCGAGAACAACGTTGTTGGCGTGCGCATCCTGCCGCTGTTCGGCCTGAAGGCTGCTGCCTTCGGTCTGCTCACCGCAGGTGTCCTGGCACTGATGGCTGGCCTTACCTCCATCAACGCCATCTGGAACCTCGGCCCCTACAACCCCTCGCAGGTATCTGCAGGCTCGCAGCCCGACATCTACATGCTGTGGACTGACGGTGCAGCCCGTGTCATGCCCGCTTGGGAGCTCTACATCGGCCGTTACACCATCCCTGGTGCCTTCTGGGTAGCCATGCTGTGTCTCGTGCTCGTCATCCTGCTGGTGACCTACCCCTTCATCGAGAAGAAGATCACCGGCGACGATGCACACCACAACTTGCTGCAGCGTCCTCGCGACGTTCCGGTTCGTACCTCCCTGGGTGTTATGGGCATCGTGTTCTACTTCCTGCTCACCCTCTCCGGTGGTAACGACCTCTTCGCCTACCACTTCGACATCTCGCTCAACGCCATGACCTGGGTTGGCCGCATCGGCTTGATCATCCTGCCGCCGCTGGCTTACTTCATCACCTACCGCATCTGCATTGGTCTGCAGCGTTCCGACCGCGAGGTGCTCGAGCACGGCATCGAGACCGGCACCATCAAGATGATGCCGAATGGCGCCTTCATCGAGGTGCACCAGCCGCTTGGCCAGGTCGACGAACACGGCCACGCCATCCCGCTGGAGTACCAAGGTGCAGCCGTTCCGAAGCAGATGAACCAGCTCGGCTTCGCAGGCCACCCCGGTCGCGGCAGCTTCTTCTCCCCGGATCCTGCAGATATCCGCGAGAAGGCAGCCCGCATCGAGGAAGCCAACCACCACGAAGAGGTGGAGATGTACGAGAACCTCCAGCGCGCCAACCGTGCTCGCGATGAGGAACAAGAGCGCTAGTCACCGCTGAATCGAATACGGAAAGTCTCTTCCTTAAAAAGAGGCCGGCAATAGCCGGCCTCTTTTTTGTTCCTTATATATAAGGAGTAGATCCCAAACATGACGGTACAGCGCTGCTGTGGGCTGTTGAAGAGCCCCCAGCAAGGCTTAATAGGCTCAAATAGGCCTTAAAAGGGTAGGGAAGTGGCAGCAGTGCGCTCTGTATTCCGGGCACTTTGTGGCTGCCGAATCCCTTCAAATTCCTCCCATATTGCCCTATATCAAACCAATGTGAGGAACCACACATTTATCAATTAGACGGCGTTATTGAAACTCTTCCTAAAGGTGAAGAATGCTTAAAGTAGCACTTTAGCGTTCGAATAAAAGGCCAGTTCAGAGGTGTGAAAACTTTGCATTATTGTGCTGCTAAAATCGCCGATACGTACATCGGGTGGGGTGCTATCGAGGCGATCCTGAAAAGGTCACGGGTTGATAACAAAACGATTACGGCGTTTCGAGTAGACAATGTTTGTTGCAATTTCGTAACCTAATCGAGACATTTCGTGAAGGGCTTCAATTGAAGCGTGGAACGGACAACGAAGAACTAGAACGTCTTCGAAGTCTCAGATGAGTTAAAGAGAAATTGAAGCCGTAACGGGTTTCCCGTTGGACAAGAAATGATTTGGAGAATCAATCGTGGCTAAGCACCGTCGCAACAAGCAGAACGCCCGCAACGCAGCCGTAGCATCGGCAGCAGTGGTGGGTGCTGCAGCAGCCCTGGCCCCCGCCGCGCAGGCATTCGAAATCACCGAGCCCTTCACCGGCCAGTCGGTTCAGGTTCCTGGCGTTGACGCACTCAATGCCAACACCATCACCGGCCTCGTAGAGGCTCCCTTCGCTCAGCAGGGCGTAGACCTCGGCCTGGGTTCCCTGGCCGCCGCACCGGTTTCCGCTCCCTTGTCCTCCGAGGGTCAGAAGATCGTGGACGCCGCTCGCACCAAGATCGGTTCCCCTTACGTGTGGGGCGCTGCAGGCCCGAACGCCTTCGACTGCTCCGGCCTGACCTCCTGGGCTTATAGCCAGGTTGGTAAGTCCATCCCTCGCACCTCCTACGACCAGGCCGCTGCCGGCCGTAAGGTTTCCCGCGATCAGCTTCAGCCCGGCGACATCATCGCCTTCTACTCCGGTGCATCCCACGTGGGCATCTACACCGGCAACGGCACCGTGATCCACGCCCTGAACGAAGGCACCCCGCTTTCCGAGTCTCCGCTGGACTCCATGCCGTACCACAGCGCTGTTCGCTTCTAAGCGCAACGCCTAAGCTTGGCCGTCACCTGAATTGAGGTGGCGGCTTTTGCAGTTCTTCCCCTTAATTCACATGCTTCACAATTTCGGGGTTTGTGTACGAATAATCGGCGGCATGCAGTTATAGTTGCCTAAGATTTGCATTTCTTCCGTAGTTTTAAGGATCCGGTGACGTGAACTCCTATTCCAAAAGGCTCATTGCTGCAGTGAGCTCAAGCCTCCTGCTGCTTGGCCTGGCGCCAAGTGTGTCGGCAGACGAGGTTGATGCGCTGATTCAACAGATGGACCACATCTCCCATGAAGCCAGTGCCAAAAATGAGGAAGTAAAACAGCTTCAGATCGACCTGGAGCGAGGCGACGAAAAGCTTGAAGAGCTCAAAGCGCGCGCTGCAGCAGCGGCAGTAGAAGCCGATAAGGCCCGCGACCGCGAGCAAAGCTACCGCCAAGAGGTCAACCGCTTGGCAGGCTCGAAGTACCGCGGTGCCACCATTGATCCGCTCAGCAACGCACTGGGCGCAGATTCGCCCCAGTACGCCATCGACCGCGCCTCCTACATGAGCACACTTACGCGCAACGCCAACGAGGCACTGCAGGATCTGCGCGAGGTTACTCAGCAAGCCGCCAAGAAGCGCAGCGAGGCCGACCGCTCCGTTGCGGCCGTAACCTATGAGCAGAACTCGCTGAAAAAGCGCGAAGAAGAGCTTGATCGCCAGCAGTCAGAGCTGAAGCAACGCACGGATGAGATCCTTGATCGCGTCAACGCCCTTTCGCCGGATCAGCGGGCGCGCTGGGAGCTGAAGAATGGTCCGCTGCCCATCGACCCTGCAGCGCTTTCCGCAGCGGCCTCTGGCGCCGTCCAGGCAGCATTGAGCAAATTGGGTGCGCCCTATGAGTGGGGTGCCGCAGGCCCTGATTCCTTCGACTGCTCAGGTCTAGTGGTGTGGTCGTTCCTTCAGCAAGGCAAGCAGGTGCCGCGTACCTCCCAGGCACAAATGGCAGGTGGCACCCCGGTGGATGTGAATAACCTGCAGCCGGGCGATGTGGTGGGCTACTACCCAGGTGCCACCCACGTGGGCATCTACATTGGCGATGGCAAATTAGTGCATGCCTCCGACTACGGCATCCCGGTTCAAGTTGTTGCCGTAGATTCCATGCCCATCTACGGTGCACGACGCTACTAACCGTGCCTAAGCTGCTCCTGGTTACCAACGACTTCCCTCCAACCCTTGGAGGGATTCAGTCATACCTGCGTGATTTTCTAGCCACGCTGCCGAGTGAAGATGTGGTGGTCTTTGCCTCCACTCAAGACGAGGCCGCAGCAAAGCGCTACGACGAACACCTCGAGTATCCGGTATATCGCTGGCCGCATAAGGTCATGTTGCCCACCCCGGCTACTGCGCGCCGTATGCAAGAGATCATTGCCAAAGAGGGCATTGAAACGGTCTGGTTCGGCGCAGCCGCCCCTTTGGCCTTGATGGCTGCCAGGGCTCGCAAGGCTGGTGCGCGCCGCGTGATCGCCTCGACCCACGGCCATGAGGTGGGCTGGGCCATGACGCCCATTGCCCGGCAGCTTCTTCGCGTGATTGGCAATAACGTCGATGTCATCACCTATATCTCGGATTACACCCTCCGGCGTATCCAAGGTGCCTTTGGTACCCATGCGGCCTTCGAGCATTTGCCCTCGGGCGTGAGCCCGCAGCGTTTTAGTCCACCTGAGAATGTGGCCCAGATCCGCGAGGCACTTGGTTGGCAAGACCATCTGGTGGTGCTGTGTACTTCGCGCTTGGTGGCTCGCAAGGGCCAAGATACGCTGCTTCAGGCCTGGCCTGAGGTGTTGCGCAGGCACCCTCAAGCGCGCCTGGTTATCGTGGGCCAGGGCAGTTATGAGTCAAAGCTGCGCAAGCTTCGCGCTGGGCTTGGCCCTGATGCCCGTAGCGTTTCGATGCCGGGCCGTGTGTCAGAGCAGACCATGGAGCAGATGCTGCAAGGGGCCGATGTGTTTGCCATGCCTTGTCGCACTCGCGGCTATGGCCTTGATGTGGAAGGCCTGGGCATTGTCTACCTGGAGGCGCAAGCAGCAGGTTTGCCGGTGATCGCCGGTGATTCCGGTGGGGCGCCAGAAACGGTGACTTTGGATACGGCCATTGTGGTGCCAGGTGGCAATGTGGCTGAGCTCGTTGATGCGCTCGACCAGCTTTTGGGCAACGCTGAACGTCGAAAAGCTATGTCTTTAGCTTCTCGACGCCACATCGAACAGCATTGGACATGGGAAATTATGGGTGCTCGCCTGCGCGCCATCGTGGGGTTTAGCTAAAGCGCTTCACAGGCAGATATACTGCTTTGCTTAGACATCAGGTGTACAAAGACCTGCCCCGGACGCAGAAGGCCTCACCATGCCGCTTATCCAACCCGACCAACCCGTGACCGTCGGTTTTGATATTGGTGGCACCAATCTTCGCGCGGCCGTGGTGGCATCGGGTGCGATCATCGAGCAGCGATCCGTGGACACACCAAAAGATGCCGAACAGCTCCAGCGAAGCATCGTCGAATTAGTCGAAGCAATCCGCGAACACTACAACGTCACCGGCGTAGGACTTGCCATCGCGGGCTTTTTAGACCCAGCGTGCGAAGTGGTGCGCTTTGCCCCGCACCTGCCGTGGCGCGACCGCGAAGTGCGCAAAGAACTCAGCCAGGCCCTGGGCCTACCAGTACGCCTGGAACACGACGCCAACTCCGCCGCCTGGGGCGAATACCGCTTCGGTGCCGCCCAAGGGGTAGACAATTGGGTGCTGTTTGCCGTTGGAACGGGCATCGGTGCCACCTTGATGGATCAAGGCGAGATCTATCGCGGCGCTTTCGGCACAGCACCGGAATTCGGGCACCTTTGCGTGGTGCCAAACGGAAGGCCTTGCCCTTGCGGGAAACGTGGCTGCCTTGAGCGCTACTGCTCCGGCACCGCGCTGGTACAAACCGCGAAGGAGATGCTTGAAGCGCAGCCAGAACGCCCCTCGGTACTGCGTAATCAAGGCGACTTCAGCGGCAAAGCAGTGATGCAAGCAGCACGCGAAGGCGATGCACTGGCCCTTGAGGTATTCGAAGACTTTGCCACCTGGCTGGGTCGGGCACTGTCGATCGTGGCCGATGTGCTTGATCCAGGCTTGATCGTCATTGGCGGCGGCGTGGCCAGCGCCTGTGATCTCTACATGGACCGAGCACAAGAAGTGCTTGCCCAATCCATCGTGGGGGCGGGGCACCGACCACTGCCGCAAGTTCGATGTGCGCAACTTGGCGGAGATGCCGGCATGATCGGTGTGGCCGATTTAGCTGGGCAGTAGCTCAAAACGCAGCCTGTGTAATCACAGATAATCGCACCTAAATCCCTTGATAATTTCTTTGAAAAAATCTCAGGGACTGCGATATTGTCAATTGCATGCGAATCCTCGGAAGTGCGAACATCCCCAACAAGTGGTACTGGGTTTTCAAGCATGTGCTCATCGGGCCTTGGCTGAAAGTACTCAACCGCCCCGAGGTTGAACACATCGAGCGCATCCCCAACGAAGGCCCTGCCATTTTGGCCTCCAACCACCAGGCCGTGATGGATTCCTTCTACTTCCCGCTGGTGTGCGAACGCCAGCTCACCTTCCCCGCAAAAAGCGAGTACTTCACCGGCACCTCGCTCGTAGGGAAGTTGCAGAAGTGGTTTTTTACCTCTGTAGGCCAGATGCCCATCGAGCGCGGATCTGCAGAAGCAGGTGACCAGCTCCTCGAGGCTGCCACCAAGGTGCTCGATAATGGCGATCTCTTTGGCATCTACCCCGAAGGCACACGTTCTCCCGATGGGCGCGTGTACAAAGGCAAGTCGGGAATGGCGCGCATCGCCCTGCTCTCAGGGGTAGACGTGATCCCCGTAGCCATGATCGATACGCGCAAAGCAAACCCAATCGGCTCCTGGATTCCCCGCCCCGCCAAGGTGCGAATGAAAATTGGTAAGCCGATTGCGCCTCGTGCCTTCGTGGAAGAAGCAGGCCTGGATCCCGATTCTTATGAAGCAGCGCGCTACCTCACCGACCACGTCATGCATGTGCTTGCCGATCTCGTGGGTGTGGAATACGTAGACATGTATGCCTCTGAGGTCAAAGCATCGCTGGAAGCAGGCAAGGGGTACCCCGAGGGTATCTAAACCCCTCCTTAGCGCTTAAGAGCCACGAAACCACCTGGATGCGGCTTGATTTCGCCCCATCTCGAAGGTGTTTCGTGGCTTTGATTGCGTGAGGTGACTATGCAGCGCCGAAAAGCGGCGCTACACTGGAAATTTGTTTGTGTGTCAGCATTGCGGCGCAAGTGCTCGCCCACCCCTTTACGGACCAAGCCAACCAACACACCTCAACGTTGGAGCAGCAGCAACTTCCGCACCCCGCAGCACTGACAGCAACAAGACGATGTTGCCCTAAACATCGCACCGTGTCCCTTGCATGTCCCTCGGAAGGAAACCTCGTGTCAGTCGCGCCTCAACAACGCATGGCGTGGCCAGACGTGGCCAAAGGGCTTTCCATCCTCGGAGTGGTGCTACTACACATCACCTTGGCCGTTCCCGACGGCTCAGAGACATTCGGCGCCCACGTCAATGAGCTGATCGCTCCTTTGAGAATGCCACTGTTTTTCTTAGTCAGCGGCTTCTTTTCCATCAAAGTATTTCGCTTCAACTTCATCCAACTGTGGACCAAACGGCTATGGTTCCTCGCGGTGCCCTACCTGTGCTGGGCTCCAGTGGAGATGTGGCTAAAAAACTATGAGTGGCACGAATTTCTAGGCCAACCCATGCCAGAGAAGGACTACTACATCGATTCGCTCATTGAGTCGAGCAACATGTACTGGTTCTTGCATTCACTCGTGCTTTTTACCCTCGTGCTCTGGGCCAGCAAAGTGCTGCCTGCCTGGGCGCGCTGGGCATTCCTCGTCGCGGTGGTAATCTGCGCCCCCTGGCTGCCATACCCGCCCCTGGTAGCCAAGGTATCGACCTACCTGCCGTGCTTCCTTCTCGGTGCCTACGGCAGACCCGCCATTGAGCGCTTTGCTCTTGATGCACTCAAACCCTGGGCGCTGATCACCGGGCTACTGAGCTATGTTGCTGCCAAGGAAATCCTGGACAACTACGAGGTGATTGCCGATCCTCAAATACGCCAAGTGCTGAATACCGTAGCCATGCTGCTGCACCTTCCAGGCGGGATCATCTTCGTGGTGCTCCTAGCCAAGATTCCCGTGCTTGGAGAAGCACTCAAGCGCATCGGCCGACACACCCTCGTGATTTATATCAGCCACCCCATCGCGCTTACCGTGATCTTCGGCTACGGCTTCCGCTATCGCGAAGGAGGCATTGGCCTCGATGTTCCCGAATTGATGGGCCATACCAGTACCTGGGTGCTGCTATGCATCCCGGTAACCATCGCCGGAGCATTCGCCATGCAGATGCTGAGCAAAGTACCGGTCATTGGTTGGACGCTGTTTCCCCCAAGCCCAGAGGCGCTGCATGCCCGTCTGCGCCCCCACAGCGCCAAGGCGCGAGAAAGAATGCGCGCCATGCGAGCCCTGCACCCGGTAGAACGCCGGGCGCGTGAGCAAGCACAGCGCGAAGATAGGCAAGCGCTGCAATAGCCAGCGCTGCTCGATTCGAGTCTGCTTAAGACGCCGCGTTGCTTGAAGCAGCAAGCCCCGCTGGCTTCGAGCGCACCGCGTAGACACACATGAGCAGGATGGCGATCACCGCGAGCTCCACATAGGCATTGCCATAGAACTGCTGGACCAAGCTCCACGTGCGTTCAGCATCGCCGTCTCGCGGCAAATTCCAGTGGGGTGCGTGCAGCGCGGTTGCTGTCCACAGCACAGTAAAAGCCCCGAGCAACCAACTGGAATGCTCAATGGCTGCATAACTGAGTGCCAGTAGGGCAGGGGCAACCCACACCCAGTGGTGGGTCCACGACACCGGCGAGCACAACAACGCCACCGCCGAGTTCGCCACCACCGCGTACACCACCGCTGCATCATCGCCACGCATCGAGACTTTCCACATGGCATAGGCAATCAACGCGATGCTCAACAACACCAGCAACAGCCACAACGCAGAAGACTCCACCCCTGCGCGCGCAAGCACGCCGCGGATGGACTGGTTGCTTGGCCACGCAAGGTTGCCAATGCGCTCAGGATCGCGCAGGGTGCTAAACCAGTAGGTGCTTGAGCTGGCGGGTGCCAAAATCCAGGCAATAGCACTGAGCACAATCGCGCTCAGGACCGAGGTGATAGCGGCGCGCCATTGGCGGTTGACCAAGAAGTAGAGGCCAAACACAGCGGGCGTGAGCTTAATGGCTGCAGCAAACCCAACGAGGATGCCTCGGGGCAGTCGTTTGTGCTTCGGCACAATGTCGAGCACCACCAGCCACATCAACACCACATTGACCTGTGAGAAGCTCATCGTTTCTCGCAGTGGCTCAAGCACGAGCATAAGCGGCAGAACCACCGTTGCTAGGCCACGCACTTGGCCCGGAGTCCAAGTAGGCAGCAGGCGACGGCTCACCATTACCAACACATGCCACAGCAGCAAGGCGGTGATCACGTTGAGCACCGTGGCTCCGGTATTGACCGGTACGAGCACGAAGGGGCTAAACACGATGGCGGCAAGCGGTGGGTAGGTAAAGGGCAGATTGATGCCCCACACCGAATAATCGCGGGTATAGAGGTTCTCGCCTGCTAAATAGGCTTTAGCGCCTTCGCGGTAGACATCGAAATCGATGTGGTAGCGAAACCACTCATCTACGCTCAGCGTGCCAAAGGGAACGGCGTAGAGCGTGTTGGAAAGGTTCCACATCACCATCCAGGCGCAAGCAATCAGCACGGCCACTGTCACCACGAAGGGGTGGCTGACGATGCGCGCTAGTTCGGGCAGCGTTCGTTGGGGTGTTGGCGTATGGGTCACACTGGCTGATTCTAGATCCCCATCGAAGGGTGCGGTGAGATCGCCTTGGTAGCCGTGGTTTAGGCTTGGTGGTGGCGCAGAAAAGCGAAGAGAAATTTCAGCGTGAGCAAAAAACCCAACGCCTAAAAAAGTAAGGTTGCCCGGCAGTGCGGTATTTCTACGACACCGAGTTCATTGAAGATGGCTCCACCATCGAGCTCGTCTCCATTGGCATCGTTGGCGAAGACGGCAGCGAATACTACGCCGTTTCTACTGAGGCGAACCACCAACTGGCTAATCGCTGGGTTCGTGACAATGTGCTAAACAAGCTGCCCAATCCTTCCAACCAAGCGTGGAAGTCCCGAGAGACGATCCGCCGCGAGGTGCTTGAGTTTCTTACCCGCCACGACGATCGCCCCCAGCTTTGGGCGTGGGTGGGCGCCTATGACCATGTGGTGTTGGCGCAGCTTTGGGGTGATATGCGCAGCCTTCCAAAACAGCTCCCGCACTATACCCGTGAACTGCGGCAATACTGGGAGATGGCCGGAAAACCTTCGCTTCCGGAGGTGCCAGCCGGCAGCCACGATGCGTTGGTGGATGCGCGCCATAACTTAGAAAAGTTCAAGGCCTGCATGCAGGTGTTACCGCTGGATGCTTCCAACCATTTCCAGTTTCGGGGTTGAGTTTTCTATCAAGGTTGCCCCCGCTAGATGCGCTTAAACGGCGGCAGAGGTTGGGAATTTGCGCACTCGTGCTAGACATATGTGTGTGAGTTGGACAGTTGATATCCCCAAAGACGTGCTTCCCGATCTGCCTCCATTGCCCGATGGATTGCAGCAGCGCTTTGAAGACGTGATCGCCCGCGATGCTAAGCAGCAGCCTTCGTGGGATCGCCACATGGCGGATAACGTGCGCAAGATTCTCGAATCTGTGCCCCCGGTGGTGGTTGCACCGGAGATCCGTAAGCTCAAAGAGCAGCTTGCCGACGTCGCCAATGGCAAAGCATTCTTACTCCAAGGTGGCGACTGTGCCGAGACCTTTGAATCGAACACCGAACCGCACATTCGCGCCAATGTAAAAACGCTGCTCCAGATGGCCGTGGTGCTTACCTATGGCGCATCCACCCCTGTGGTGAAGATGTCGCGTATTGCAGGCCAGTACGCAAAGCCGCGTTCCTCTGATCTTGACGGCAATGGCCTGCCGAATTACCGCGGCGATCTGGTCAATGGTGTGGACGCTACCCAAGAGGCACGTCGCCATGACCCGGCTCGTATGATCCGCGCGTATGCAAACTCTTCTGCCGCCATGAACCTGGTGCGTGCGCTTACGGCTTCTGGCACCGCTGATCTTTCCCGCCTGACTGAGTGGAACCGTGAGTTCGTGGCTCAATCGCCGGCAGGTGCACGTTATGAGGCGCTGGCTCAAGAAATTGAGCGCGGTTTGGACTTCATGAATGCCTGCGGCGTGCACGACGATACGCTGCGTGCTGCAGATATCTTCTGCTCCCACGAGGCGTTGGTTGTGGACTATGAGCGCGCCATGCTGCGTCTTGCCCAAAACGATGAGGGCGAAACGGAACTTTACGATCTTTCCGCACACCAACTGTGGATTGGCGAGCGCACCCGCGATATTGAAGATTTCCACGTGAACTTCGCGGCCATGATCGCTAATCCGGTGGGCATCAAGATCGGGCCGACCTGTACTCCTGAAGAAGCAGTGGCGTATGCCGATAAGCTCGACCCGAACTTCGAGCCCGGCCGCTTGACCATGGTGGCACGCATGGGCCACGACAAGATCCGTAGCGTATTGCCTGGCATTATCGCTGCCGTGGAGAATTCTGGCCACAAGGTGATTTGGCAGTCCGATCCGATGCACGGCAATACCCACACTGCGTCGAATGGCTACAAGACCCGCCACTTTGACAAGGTGATCGACGAAGTCCAGGGCTTCTTCGAGGTACACCGCGCATTGGGTACGCACCCAGGTGGCATTCACATCGAATTCACCGGCGAGAACGTCACCGAGTGCCTCGGTGGCGCCGAGGACATCACTGATGTGGATCTGCCCGGCCGCTACGAGTCTGCTTGCGATCCCCGCCTGAACACCCAGCAGTCTTTGGAATTGGCATTCCTTGTTGCAGAGATGCTGCGTTCCTAATTTGGGCTAGCACCGCACAAAACAACGCCGCGCTTATTCAAGCGCGGCGTTTGGCGTTATTAGCCACCAATGACTTTTAAGGTGATGGTGCTGCCGGGTGGGGCGCTGCCGCCTCGGGGGCTTTGAGAATATACTCGCGCGGCATTGTTGCCTGAGCTTGCATCGACTTCAAAGCCTGCATCTTCAAGGATTTGGATGGCATCGCCGAGCTTCTTATTCAGCACATTAGGGATCTTGACTTCGCCTACAAGTTCCATGCGCACCTGGGCGGTGGCGGGATCTACCAGCGTGCCAGGCGAGGGCCAAACTCGTGCGACCTCATCTGGGCGATCACCGCTGTAGCTATCAGAGCGGCTGACTTCGCTTACGATCACGCCGGCTTCGGCGAGCACGCGCTCTGCTTCTTGCTGAGACATGCCCTCTACATCCGGGATTTTGATGGCGGTAGAGATCTTCAGCGTCACGCTGGAATCGCGCGGCACTGCGGTGCCTGCGGGCGGTTCGGTGGCAAAGGCATCGCCTGCTTCTTCATCGGCGCTGAACTCTTGAGATTCAGTGACCTTCAAGCCGGCGCTCTCAAGCTTCTTGCGGGCTTGTTCAGCGCTTTCCCCACGCACACTCGGGATCTTTACCGGGGCAGGCCCTTTAGAGATTTTTAAGCGAACTTGGCTGTTTGCCGGCACCACGGTGCCTGCTTTGGGGTCGGTGGCGATGACTTGGCCTACCGGAACGTCATTGTCGTATTCCTGTTGCTGCGAGGCCACCGATAGCGTCACTTGCTGCAGTGCCGCGGTGACGTCGTCAATGGTGCGACTCGGTGGCACATTCGGCACGGTGGGCTGGCCTTGAGAAACCAACAGTGTGATGTTGTTGCCTTTAACGGCCTTGGACCCGACCTCTGGCCGGGTCCCTATCACTTGATCTGCGGGTTCATTGGAGTATTCCTGTTCAACTATGGTGCTAAACCCCGCATCTTGCACCATTGCGGTGGCTTCTACCTGGTCTAAGCCTAGAACCTGAGGTATTTCTCCATAGCGGCCTGAACCAAACCACCACGCACCAATCGCAATAGCGCCAGTAAGCAGCGCTACCAGGATCATCCAAATGGCAAACTTCCAACCAGAGCGGTTGCTGGTGGGCTTGATGTAATCCTGCCCGCCATTGCCTTGGGCCGCCGGCTGCTGGTACTCGGGGCTTGGCGCAGGAGTGTGTGCCGGCGGATAGGCGGCGGGAGAGTACGCAGGGGTAGGGCCTGCCACCGGCGGCATAACGGAAGTTTCCGGTGCCGTGCTGCGATAGGCCTGCTCAGATTCGGGCCAGGGCTCGCCAGGATCGTCTTGGCTTTCTTCTTGAAAGTCAGGAAACAGCGCTTGGGTTTCGTGCGGATTGTGAGCAGGGGTGCCAGGGACAATCTCAGTGGCATCCTCAGCGCCTGCGGGGGCATCAATCACCTCGGTGCCAAATACTTCGGTGGCGTCTTGTTCACGCGGGATATTGGTGGTGAGTAAATCAGTAGGGCCGATGGGGGCCACCATTGATTCCGAGGCGCGATGCGCTGCCGCATTTTGTGGCACCGGGACTTTAAAGGCTGGCAAGGCCAGTTCTGCAGCTACATCTTCTAAGGCGTGTAAAAATTCCTCTGCGTTGGCAAAACGCTCCTCTGGATACCGGGTCGTTGCGGTGCCGACGAGCTCGTCGATAAGCGGAGGAACCCCCGCAATGCGGCTACTTGGCGCAGGAACGTCTTGATCCAAACGGGCATAGGCGTGCGCGATTTGAGAGCTGCCCTCAAAAGGCGTGGTGCCAGTCAAAAGCTCAAACAGCACGATGCCGGCTGAATAGACATCGCTGGCGGGAGTGAGCTCTTCACCGGATACTTGCTCGGGGGAGAGGTAGCTTACGGTGCCCACAATTTGAGCACTGGTGGCTTGGGCTGCGGAAGCGGCGCGCACAAGGCCGAAATCTGCAAGTTTGACGCTGTGATCGCTGTGGATCAAGACATTATCGGGTTTGAGATCGCGGTGGATCATCCCGGCATCGTGGGCAACGGCAAGCCCGGTGAGCACTTGGCGCATCACCGCAACGGCGGCATGGGGTGGCATGGGGCCGCGTTCTGCGAGCAATTCGCGCAGCGTGCCGCCGGTGATGAGCTCCATCACCAAAAACACCTCATCGCCATCGGCCGAAAAGTCATATACCCCAACCAAGCAGGGGTGGCTAAGCTGGGCCATTGAGCGCGCTTCGCGCTGGAAGCGTTGGCGGAAAACCGGGTCTTCTACGTAGTGCTCGTGCATGACCTTGGCAGCTACGAGGCGCCCGAGGCGCACATCAAGGCAGCGGTACACCGTGGACATGCCACCCTTGGCGATGGGGGCTTCGATCCGGTATCGGTTCTCTAAAAGATCACCTGCTTTAAGCTCTGCCATAGCTAACAGTATGAATGATGATGCTTTGGCATTGCGAACCTGGGGCACAACTTTTGCCTTATCGTGACCAACTCGCCCCCGCCTCAACGTGGATTTGGCGCCTTCAACGGCTACATTTGGCTAGGTGAGTTCGAAACAAGTTTCCTGGACAGTCTTAAGCCCCGAAGAGCCCCTGCTTTCCGTTCCCGACTACGCAGAGCGCCTCGGCATCCCCGTCACCCGTGTGCACGACCTCATTGGCGAGCACAAGTTGATCTATGTGCTCAAAGACGGCATCAAGATGATCCCCGAGGCCTTCTTAAGCGCCAAAGGCACTACCAACAAGTTCGTTCCTGGTTGCATTGCTTTGCTTGCCGACGGCGGCTACTCCGACGAGGAGATCTTCAGGTACCTCTTTGAAGAAGATGATTCCCTACCGGGTCGCCCCATCGACGCCCTCCACGGGCACCTCGCGCGCGAAGTTATGCGCAGGGCTCAAGCTGCTGCGCTCTAGCGTCTCGGCCAAGTTTGAGAATGTGGCTGGTCATCCACCACGCCACAATCAACAGCATGACCATCCACACTGGGTTGTATAGCTGGTGATTGCCGCTGCCCGTAAAGGCCATGGCCACCACGATGGAAGCCCCGATGCTTAAGCCCCGAAGCCAACGTGGGTTGGGGAAGGTTCCCACCAGTGACAACACGCTGGCGTAGTACCACGGCAAGGTCACGGCGTTAAATACAAACGCCACCGTATAGGCCGCGGTGGTGCCGCGAATGGCATCCACCGGGGTTTTGCGAAAATGCCACCAGGTGAAAATCAAGCCGATGAGCATGCCAATCATTGAAAGGCTTCGCACCACCGCCAGCACAGCGTTGTAGGGGAAGGGCTCGATCACGAGCCCGCCCACGCTGGCAATGGCTCCGGCGATCAGCGAAGGCAGCGCCAGGGGATTAATCACCTTGGTATTGCCCGTCAGCGCCGCAATCCAGCCCCATGAGGCGCCCGAAAGCCAGGTCACCACCGCCAAAATGCCGATGGTGATCAAGGCGCCCAACACCGCGGTGCGGATAAAGGTAGACCAACGTTTTGCAGCCGGCTGCTGCGATACCACGATCCACACCGCAAAAGGCAGTGCGATCGCCGCGGTGGCCTTGAGCGACATACCAATGGCAATGATGGCAACACCGGGATAGAAACGCCCCCGGAGTACTGCAAGCAGGCCGAGGCTTACGCATCCGACCATGATGGCCTCGTTGTGCATGCCGCCGATGAGGTGGAAGATCATCACGGGATTGGCCACACCAATCCACAGTGCATAGGCAGGGTCTGCGCCAAGGGCGGTGGCGATGCGCGGCACCGACCAGGCGATGGCCGCAAAGCCTGCTACTGATGCGAGCTTAAATAACGCTATTTCAGCGGCGATGCTGCCGGGGAACACGCTGGTGATGAGCTTGCCCAACCACAGATGCAGTGGCCCATAGGGGGTAGTGGTATTGCGCCAATCGTGGGATACCTCATATAACAACGGCCCAGGGTTGGCGGAAGCGCCCTGGGTATAAGGATCAAAGCCATCGCGAAGCAGGGCGCCTTGCATTAAATATGAGTAGATATCCCGCGACATGATCGGGGCTGCAAACACCAAAGGCAGCACCCAGATCCCCATCATCTTGAGCAGATCAGCACTGCTGAGTACGCCGCGGGCAACGAACCTGCCGGCGAGAAACCACGCGAACAGCAACAACGCTGTGCCAACCCATAAGGTGATATTGGAAAAGCCGGCGCCGTGGCCATAGCTTAAAAATTCAAGGCCTATTGCCTCAAGCGCACCGCCGCGGTGGCGAATCGCACCGCCGCCGAAGGATCCGAGGAACATCAAAATCGACCCAATAAGCCCCACGGTGGTGGGGTTCATGGTGTCAAAGCGGCGGGTGCTGAGCTCGGGCATGGTCTCTCTTTGTACTACGGCTTTTCAGCGTGATTAAGACTTTCTTGCGGTGGCTAGTTGGGTTAAGCGATAGAGCATGTCCATGGCTTTTTCAGACACGCCCAAGGCTTGCACACGTTCCAAATTAGCCATACCCGATTCGGTGAGCTGATCAATCCTTCGCTCGACTTCTTCTACCGCTCCGGTGTTTTTAATCAAAGAGGCAAGTTCGGCAATCTCGGCCGGGTCTTCAACAGTGCCCACCTGCTCGCGGATGCGCTGTGCCCAGTCCTCATGCCCCTGCTTGATAGATAATTCAATGGCGCGAGTAACCAGCACGGTTCGCTTTCCTTCGCGCAAATCATCGCCTGCGGGTTTGCCGGTGATCGCGGGATCGCCGAAAACGCCGAGCAGGTCGTCGCGAAGCTGGAAGGCGATGCCGATATCGCGACCGTATTCGCGCAACTCATGAATAAGCTCCGGGGAGCCCTGCGCGATCGCAGCACCGATATGCAAGGGACGTTCGATGGTGTAGGCAGCGGATTTAAAGCGATTGACGTTTTCGGCCAACTGCAGGCTCTCACTGCCTTCCGATTCCAAGAAGATGTCGAGCAACTGCCCGCCGATTACTTCCGTGCGCATGCTGCGCCAGGGTTCGATGGCCGCGGCGATCCTTTCTAGGGGCACCTGCGCAGTTAAGAACATATCGTCAGCCCAGACCAACGCCAGATCGCCGGCGAGGATCGCCACAGACTCGCCAAAGTGCGCGGAATCGCCGAGCCACCTCTGCGTTTCATGGTGGTGCTGGGCAGCGCGGTGCACCGTTGGCTGGCCGCGCCGGGTATCGGAGGCATCAATCACATCGTCATGAGCCAGGGCACATGCCTGAATCAGCTCTAAGGCACTGACCATCTGCAGTACCGCTTGGGCATCGAGGGCGCCTTCGCCGATTTCACCGCCTGCCGCATAGAAACCAGCCAGTGCGTATGCGGGGCGGATTCTCTTGCCGCCACTAAAGACGAGGTCTTGAAGAAAGTTCACTGCCAGCGATGCTGGTTCGCCGATGCGAGCGATTTCTGGTTCGCGTTGTTCAAAAAAGCGCTGAAGCGTTGCTTCAACTTCCGTGACAATAACGGGAAGATCCATGAGATCGCTGTGCTGAGCAGGGCTTCGGGTCATTGCTGTGCATCAACTTTCCAAAACAGGGTGCAGTGAGTCCAAGTAGGTAACTGCTACTAGCCTATGCCACATCTGAATGGTTGCCTTTTTGCCACCACCAAAGGTTGACCTAATCAACATCACACAGCACGGCAGAGGCTGAAAAGGATCACCACCCCAAAGGCGCTAGGCCGAAGGGGGAGGGGTGAATAAAAATACCTCCATCGGGCTGATTGCTTAGCAGCGCTGCGCCTTTATCTTCTACACTTTGCACCCATGCCTAGCATTCCTGCCCGCTATCAGCGGCCAATCACCGACGTCATTGCCGATACTCCTCCCGGGCTCGTGCCCTTTTCGGTGGAGTTCATGCCCCCGCGCGATGATGCGGCCGAGCAAAGGCTGTGGAATGCTGCCGTAGATTTTCACGATCTCGGTGCCGCGTTTGTATCCGTTACCTATGGTGCCGGCGGATCCAGCCGCGAGCGCACGCTGCGTGTGGCCAAGAAATTGGCGCAGCACCCCCTGACCACCCTGGTGCACCTCACCTTGGTCAACCACACCGTAGAAGAGCTACAGCAAATTCTGCGCGACTATGCCGATGCAGGCCTATCTAATCTCTTGGCCTTGCGCGGCGATCCCCCTGGTGCTGATCCTTTGGGGCCTTGGCAAAAAACTGAAGGCGGGCTGGAATACGCCAGTGACTTAATCGAGTTGGTGGAATCTTTGGATGCCACCAAACACTTTGAGGTTGGCATTGCGACGTTCCCCGAGGGGCATTTCCG
The DNA here is from genome assembly GCF_003814005.1 of Corynebacterium pseudopelargi. Taxonomy (NCBI): domain Bacteria; kingdom Bacillati; phylum Actinomycetota; class Actinomycetes; order Mycobacteriales; family Corynebacteriaceae; genus Corynebacterium; species Corynebacterium pseudopelargi. The sequence goes on from NZ_CP033898.1 coordinate 804,762, forward strand.
CTGCGATAGCCTAGAACAAGACACTGAGATGACGGTGCGCAAACTGCGTGCCGGTGCAGAGTTTTCCATCACGCAGATGTTTTTCGACGTGGACTACTTCTTGCGCCTGCGTGATCGGCTAGTTGCCTACGATCCTGAGCAAGGCGCAAAGCCCATCATTCCGGGCGTTATGCCAATTACGAGTATCCGCAGCGTAAAGCGCCAAATTGAGCTATCCGGTGCTACGCTGCCGGATTCGCTTCGACGTCAACTACTCGAGGCAGACGAACGAGCCAAGATCACTGGTGCCGATGAGGTGCGCAAGGTGGGCATTGAGATCACCACGCAGATGGTGGACCGCCTGATCCGCGAAGGTGTGCCAGATGTGCACTTTATGACGATGAATTTTGCCCGCGCCACCCAAGAAGTGCTGCACAACTTAGGCATGGCGCCAGCGTGGGGCACCGAGCTTGGCCACGACGCTCTGCGCTAAAAGGCTCACAGCGCCCAGCAATACCAGGCAGGAAGATCTTCTCTTTGCTGGGCAAGCAGCCAGGCCAGAGCTGCGAGTTGATTTGATTAGGCAGTGAGCTGGCTGGGTGCGCGTAAAACCGCGAAGGGGCGGGGATCTCCCAGGAAGTAGAAGTTACGCAGCACATCTTCAAACCCCACAGAACGATAGAGGTTAAATGCCGCACTGCGTTCCTTGGGCACCTCTGGGGTAGAGAGCAAGATATTTGGGGTATGTACCTGATTGAGGATGTGCTGCAGCAGTGTCCTGCCAATCCCTTGGCCTTGGGCTCGGGGATGGACGTGGATTTCTGCAAGCTCAAAGTAATTGCGAAGCCATACCGCTGGTGCTTGTGTGGGGTGTGTGCCAGGGTGCTGGCGGCGGATACCTTGGCTAATTTGCCTATACCACCAGTGCTCTGGCCTGCCAATAAACCCATAGGTCACGCCAAGCAGCTCCTCGCCGCTTAAAGCGCAGGCAGCTACAAACCCGGCTTCCATCACGGCTGAACGCCAAGAATGGATCGCGCGGTTGCGAAGAGATGGCTCATAACCCATTGCCTCGATATATAGATCAACCAGCGCGGGAGCATGGGTAGAAAACGCTGCCGGTGGCAAATCGAGGATGGAATAACTCACCTCACTATCGAATCATGTTTGCTCTAGTTGCGGGTGAAGTTTTTGCGTTGGTTTGCAAACAGTATTGGCGCTGGGAGGTGCCTGCGCGCTGGCGGTGGAAGGTGCGTGCGCGCTGCTTGTTCGGCTGTTCGGATACATGGCGCTTTTTTGAGTTCGGGCGTTGTTGTCACCGTAAAAAGGGCCAGCGCTTAATGCGTGGGTGTTGAGGTGAGGGCAAGAAAAAAGCCGTGGAAGGTCTTTTCAATGTCGAACGACTGTTCTATAATGGGGCTAAGCAACTCGGAGGTTGCGTTCTAGGTTTAACTCAATCGATGCGCGCAATAGGCGCCAGATCTGAAGGGATGAAAAGGAGCGGCACTATGAACACCGTTATTTCTGCCACCACCGGATACCAGCGTCCCGGCAAGGCTGGCCAGTTGCTGGATCAATCAGCAGCGCTACAACGCGAGGCCGCCGCGATGCTCGAACGCGGCGATAACACCGTGGCGTTGGAATACGCCTATCGCGCAGCACTTCGAGTGGCAGGCGCGTGGGTTTCTCAAACTCCCATCGCCCGCCGAGTGCGTAAGCCTAAGGGTGTGTGGGCTCAATTGGAGCTCACTGGCAATGCCGGCCAAGCCTGGGCGCAAGAGTTTCAGCGGTGGTCGACGCTGCGGGCGCGCGCATCTATGGGCCTTGAGGTGGATATTGATGCAGCGAAGGTTCGCGCGTTGATGTCCCTGGTGGGGGATTTCACCCAAGCTATCGATGGGGCAGCGCCGATGGCAGCCTAATTTGCAGGAAGGCACACAGAAGCCCGAGGTGACTCAAGGGCGGTGGTGGCTATGTGGCTGCAGTAATGCTCCAGGCCTTTGGGTGGAAAGAGAAGTTTTTGGGTCAAGGACTCGGAAAAAATATGGGAGCGTGGAACTTAAACGCTACGCTGGGCGTTATATTGAAGTGAAAGCTTCTTAGCGCGTTATCTTTATTGCGATATCTGCTTGATTGCTTGCAAAAGCCGAGGCAATAAGTGCGTGTGAAGTAGCACCCCTAATACATCACCCCGGAGGCAAAAGGTGGCACTTTCAGAGCAGGAACAGCGCGCCCTGTATGAGATCGAGCGTTCCTTGATGGCTGAGGATCCGAAATTTGGCCGCTCGGTTGCCCGTGAAGGCAATGGCGGTATCGGAAACTTCACCCTTCGTGGCATTGCCGTTGTGGTGATCGGCTTGGTCATGCTGGTAGGCGGCATGGCGCTAGCGCAGTCCAACCTGATGTTTGTTGCACTCAGCGTGGTCGGCTTCCTTGTCATGTTCGGTGGTGCCGTTTGGATGCTTCGCGGCGGTGGCGGGACTGCAACTGCAAAGGCGCCCAAGAAGGCAAAGGCAAAGCCTGCAAAATCCCAGGGTGGTTTTGCCAGCAAGATGGAAGAAAACTTCAAGCGTCGTTTTGATAACTAGATCACCGCGCGCCATACAGATTTAAAGCCGCAGCCATAACGAATGGCTGCGGCTTTTGCTATGCCTGAAGCCTTCCGAAGCGCATCTTCTTCAAAGATCTCCCGCTTAGGCGCCGCTCTACGGTTTGGGCATCGCCCCGAGGCTTAGGCGTCACCCCGCGGCCTTGGTAACGCCCAACGACACAGCGCCGAACAGTACTACCCAGCGAGGGTGTGGCTCGGGGGTATGCCTCTTTATTCTGATTCCCCGGTTTTTCTCAGCGGGCTGCGGGGCAGTGGGGTGGCGTTGGCTGGTTCCCCACATTCACCCACTGGGCCAAAATCTGTCCAAATATTTCCCCACTTTCCTCCACTTCGAGCATATCTGGTGTGAAGAAAACGCATTAAAGTGGCGGCTATTAATCAATGTGACTGCTTTGGAAGCTATCTGGCACCCATGTGTTGCTTTGGGGTGAGAGGCCAATGCGCCATCCTCCCCACTTCGCCTCACGGCCATTCTTGCTGTTAAGAAGCTATATTTCTGCTGGATTTTTGAGCATAGGAGTGTTGCTCCTGTTGTTTGTGGGGGAAAGTGGGGTAAGGTGGGCGACAGTGGATCACTAGCGATAGCGATGTGGCTGGTGTGAAACGAGAAAAGATCTGGAGTCGGAGAACCTAAGGGAGGTAGGTGGCCTGCATGTTTCTTGGTACCTACACCCCAAAACTCGACGACAAAGGACGCCTCACGCTCCCGGCGAAGTTTCGCGAAGACTTAGCGGGCGGCTTGATGGTGACGAAGGGACAAGACCACAGCCTTGCTGTGTACCCCCGAGAGGAATTCGCGGCCAGGGCTCGCAAAGCGGCAGCGGTATCGCGAACGAATCCCGAGGCACGCGCGTTCATTCGTAACCTAGCCGCCAGTGCTGATGAGCAACGTCCGGACGGTCAAGGGCGCATCACGTTATCGGCCGCGCACCGCGAGTACGCGGGGTTGAGCAAAGAATGCGTCGTGATTGGTTCGGTGGACTTCCTCGAAATCTGGGATGCAGAGGCATGGAGCGCCTACCAGGAGCAGACCGAGGCAGCATTTGCCGCTGCCGAAGGCGAGTTTCTTGGCGATCTGATCTAGACAGTGCCGATGGAGTGTACGTAGGACCTCCGCTCGGGGCGCGCTCTGGTGTACTTCCCCGATATCAGAGCGCCCTCGGGTGGGGATCTGTGTGCACCCCATAACGACATTGCAACCCACAACACCCAAAGCAGAAGCGAAAAGGCAGGATCGACATGGCGCAGTCTCACACGCACCACGGTCATATCCCTGTCATGCGCGATCGCATGGGCGATCTGCTCGCGCCGCCAGTTGAGGCGATGGGCGAACGTGCGGTCATCCTGGACGGCACGCTGGGCGCCGGAGGCCACAGCGAGTACTTCTTGCAGCGTTTCCCTCAAGCCCACGTGATTGGGCTTGATCGCGATAGCCGTTCGCTTGTCGACGCCCGCGCTCGCCTTGCCCCTTTCGGTGATCGTTTTCTAGCGCTGCACTGTCGTTTTGATCAATTCGATCAACCGCTGGCCGAAGCTGCTGCTGCTGAAGAGCACCCCGCCGCCCTGCTTGCACAAGATGAAGGTTTTGCCGGTGCCCTGTTTGATCTAGGGGTGTCTTCCATGCAGCTCGACGAGGAAGACCGCGGTTTTGCCTACCGCGTGGATGCTCCTTTGGATATGCGCATGGATCCGGCAACACAACTCACCGCGGCAACGGTGCTCAATACCTATAGCCACGGAGACCTCGCCCGAGTGCTCAAGGTGTACGGCGAGGAACGTTTTGCCGGCAAGATCGCCAGCGCTGTGATCCGCGAGCGTGAAAACGAGCCCTTTAGTAGTTCCGCGCGTTTAGTGGAATTGCTCTACGCCACCATCCCCGCTGCTGCGAGGAGAAGTGGTGGGCACCCGGCTAAGCGCACATTCCAGGCGCTGCGCATCGAGGTGAATAAGGAACTCGAAAGCATCGAGCAGGCTTTGCCCGCAGTATGCAACCGCCTGGCTCCTTCAGGCAGGGCAGTGTTTATGTCCTATCAGTCCTTAGAAGACAAGCTGGTCAAGCGCTTCTTCAAAGAGATCACCACTTCGAGTTCGCCGCCGGGCTTGCCCATGGAACTACCTGGCCACGAAGCAAAATTCTCGCTGGTGACTAGGGGAGCCGAGCAGGCGTCCGAAGAAGAAATACGAGATAACCCCAGAGCTGCTTCTGTTCGCGTAAGAGCAGTAGAAGCCCGATAAGAACCCTAAACACATAAGACTCAAGCCCCATTCAGGAGCACATCATGACGATGACGCAAGGCACGCGCCGCCAGTCGAGCCACACCTCCCGCGACTTCAGCACGCATGCCTCCGTAATGGATGCGCCCACTCGTCGGGTTCGTAGTCCGCAGCCAACACCCCAGCGCCGTCGCTTCCAGCACAAGCCCGGCTCCCAGCAGGTGTTTTCCTACCGCGGGCGCCGGATCGAACAAAAGAAGGCCGATCGCGGCCTGGTTCGTTTCGTCATCACCTTGACCGTGCTCTTAGTAGTCGGCGTTGGTATTGCCATGGGGCTTTCCGGCATGACCACGGCGCAGTCGTTCAAGTTGCAAGAACTTCGAGCCACCGAATCCACGCTCGGCAATCAGATTGAAACGCTGCAACGCGATGCGGCCAATGCCAGCTCCACTGCCGAGCTGGCCAAGAAGGCAGCAGAAATGAACCTGGTGGTACCGGATCAGCCTGGTGTGTTGGCTACCGATCCAGAGGGCAACGTGGTCGAGCAGCGTCCCGCCTCGGATCTCACTCGCCCAATCGTGGATATCAATGGCGATGCCATTCGCGCCAGGGCTGCCTCGAGCAATCCTGAAAAAACTGAAGAGCTCAACGGCCAGCTCAATCCAGTTCCGAACCAATCTGCGCCGCGTTCCGGCAATACGGCACCAAATGGCGCTACGCTTGCGCCGTACCCAGGGCAGGCTCCGCAAGCACCAGCGGCACCGCCCGCAGCCGAGACAAGAGGTGAGGCTCGATAGTGGATCGCTACTCGAACGACCCCCGCGGCGGGCGCTATCCCCGAAACGCGCGTTCGGGTGACCGCCCACAGCAGACAGGAGCGGCCGAGCATGAGGCCGCTCTTCGTCGTGAAATGAATACTCGCAAGCCCAAGGCGCATGGCCAGCGCGATCTGTTGCGCCGTCGCCTCAAACTCGCCGTCACCATTGGCGTTACCTTGGCTGTTGTGCTGACCGCAAGGTTGGGTTGGGTGCAGCTTGTGTGGGGCCCGGATCTCAGCGAGAAGGCTTCCCAGCAGCGCACCCGCATCTATGTGGATCCTGCACGCCGCGGCGAGATTTCGGATGTGCGTGGCCAGCAGCTTGCCTACACAATGCAGGCGCGATCGCTTACTGCCTCTCCGGTGGTATTGCGCAAAGAGCTGCGCACGCTAGCCGATTTTGAGCTTCAAGAATCTAAAGATTATTACGACCTCAAAGAATCCGAGCGCGATGAGCGCCTCGATGCGAAGGTGAAAGAAGAAATTGAGCGCTACGCGCGTGAAATTCCTAAGGCCATTGAGCAAGCTGGCGCGTCGAATGCCGAGGTGAGCGAAAAAGACATTCTGAACAAGCTCAAGTCGGACTCCACCTACCAGGTGTTGGTGCGCAACGTCGATCCTGATGTTGCCGAGCAAATTGCCAAGGACTTCCATGGCATTGCCGCTGATATGCAAAGTATTCGCCAATACCCCAATGGTGCGATTGCCGAGAACGTCATTGGCAAGATCAGCCAAGACGGCGAAGGACAGTTCGGTTTCGAGGCCTCTAACGACGGCATCTTGGCCGGGGTAGACGGAAGAAAAACCTTCGACGTCTCACCCGACGGTGTGGTCATTCCCGGCACGATGCGAGACGAAATTCCTGCCACCAATGGTGCCAAAGTGCATTTGAGCCTTGACTTGGATCTGCAAACCTATGTGCAGCAGCAGGTGGAACAAGCGGTGGCAAATTCTGGCGCCAAGAGTGCTTCGGCCGTGGTGCTCGATGCCAAGACCGCCAAGGTGATGGCAATGGCAAATTCGGCCACGATCAACCCCAATGGGGATATTGAAAAGCAGCTCGAACGCGGCAAGACCTTTGCCAACACCACGATCTCTGCTCCCTTTGAGCCTGGATCGGTAGCAAAGGTGATTACCGCAGCCGGTGCCATTGAAGATAAAAAGACAACACCCGATGAGGTGCTCCAGGTTCCCGGCAGCATCGATATGGCCGGTGTGAATGTGCGCGACGCCTGGGTCCACGACGTTGCGCCCTATACCACCACGGGTGTGTTTGGTAAGTCTTCCAATGTTGGCACACTGATGCTCGCGGAGCGCTTGGGCGAACAGCGCTTTAATGATCTGCTGCTGAAATTCGGTATCGGCCAAACCACGGGCATCGAATTGCCCAGCGAATCGGCTGGTCTTTTGCCCAATTTGTCGCAGTGGTCGGGCGGTACCTTTGCCAACCTGCCCATCGGGCAGGGCATGTCTTGGACCTTGCTGCAGATGGCCGGGGTGTATCAGGCCATCGCCAATGACGGTGAGCGCATCGAACCGAGAATCGTTGATCATGTAGAAGATGCCTCTGGTGCCGTGGTGGAACAGCCAGAACCAGAAAAGGTGCAAGTGGTCTCGCCCGCTACGGCTCGCACCGTGCGCGATATGTTCCGCTCCGTGGCTCAAAGCGATCCTTCGGGGCTGCAACAGGGCACAGGCCCCCAGGCCGCCATCGATGGCTACCAGGTATCGGGTAAGACGGGTACGGCCCAGCAGGTAGACCCCAATACGGGCGCATATTCTAATTCGAACTATTGGATCACCTTCGCCGGCATCGCACCGGCAGATAACCCCCGATATGTTGTGGCCATCATGTTGGATCAGCCTCAGCGCGGTGTCCACGGCGAAGGTGGGCAATCGGCTGCGCCGCTGTTCCACGGTATTGCTTCGTGGCTGCTCAATAGGGATAATGTGCCGCTTTCCCCGCCGCCAGAAGGCCAATTGGTGCTGGAGGCACGCTAATGCGTGGTGCGATAGAAAAGGGCACGGCAGGTGCTAGCCTTGACACTTTCGGCTGTAAGTGTCAAAAGAACGTTGTTGAAGGGAGCAAGGCATGAACATGCGGGTAGCTGAAGTGGCGCGCATCGCCGGTGGCACCGTGCATGGTGATGGAGATGTGCTGGTCCACGGCATCGGATTGGATTCCCAAGAGCTGGCACCAGGCGCCCTGTTTGCCGCGCTGCCTGGCACTCGTAACCACGGCGCCCGCTTCGCGGCAGATACCCCGGCTGCGGCCATCCTCAGCGATGCTCAAGGCTTTGAGCTTTTGGCACAAGCTGGCGAACAGCGCCCGGTGATCGTGGTGGAAGATATCCGAGCCATCCTCGGCCAGGTTTCCTCAGCGCTCTACAACAATCCCTCCCAGCACCTTTGCGTGATTGGCATTACCGGCACCTCTGGTAAAACCACCACGAGCTACCTGCTCGAGGCCGGGCTCATGCATGCCGGCCTGCACGTAGGGCTGATCGGCACCACCGGCACCCGCATCAACGGCACGAAGGTTCCCACGCAACTGACCACGCCAGAAGCCCCGAAGCTGCAAGAGCTTTTTGCCCGCATGGTGGAACAGGGTGTGACGCATGTGGTGATGGAAGTGTCTTCTCACGCCCTGGCATTGGGGCGCGTGGGTGGCACCAAATTTGATGCGGCAGGGTTTAGCAACCTCACCCAAGACCATCTCGATTTCCACCCCACGATGGAAGATTATTTCGAGACGAAGGCAAAGCTTTTTGATCCATCGAGTGAGCTCAGCCCTGAGAAGTCGGTGATCTGTATCGATGATGAATGGGGTCAGGCCATGTTCGCTCGCGCCAAGCATCCTTGGGCGTTGGCGTCGAAAAGCTCCCAAGAAGGCGATGTAGTAGCCAACTACTTTGTAGAAGACGCCCAAACCAACGATGCAGGCACGCAGCACTTCACGCTGAATGCTCGTGGCCGGCGCATTGCTGTGGATCTGAACATGCCGGGGGCATTTAATATCACCAATGCCAGCTTGGCTATTGCTCTGGCTGATGCTGTGGGCGTGGATGCAGACGTGGTGGCTGAAGGTTTAGCCACAGTCGGCGTGCCCGGACGTATGCAGCGAATCGATGCAGGTCAAGACTTTATTGCGGTGGTGGATTATGCCCACAAGCCTGCAGCGGTGGCCGCGGTGCTCGATACCATTCGTGCTCAAACCCCTGGGCGAGTAGCAGTGGTGTTAGGTGCTGGCGGTAATCGTGATGCCTCCAAGCGCGCGTTGATGGGTGAAGCTGCAGCCAGCAGGGCTGATTTGCTGATCGTCAGCGACGATAACCCGCGTGATGAGGATCCATCGCAGATCCGAGCTGCCATTATGGAAGGCGCTGAAGCTGTAGATGATGGCGCGCAGATTGTAGAAGAAGGCGATCGTTTCGCAGCCATCCGCAAGGCCGTTCAGTGGGCCACGCCGGGTGATGCCATCGTGGTGGCCGGCAAAGGCCACGAGGTGGGCCAGTTGATTCGCGGCGTACAGCACCACTTTGATGATCGTGAAGCTCTCGAGCTCGCCATCACCGAGATGCTGCAATCTCAGCCGAACACCGAAGACCCAAGCAATCAAGCAGGCGATAACGCATGATCCCCCTCGACTTAGCCAGCATTGCTCAGGCTTGTGGTGGCACCCTGAGCGCTGATGCCACCGGCAATGAGCTTATAAGCGGCAAGGTGGAATTTGATTCCCGCAAGATTAGCCAGGGCGATCTGTTTGTTGCCCTGCACGGCGCGCGCGTCGACGGCCACGACTTCGCCCAATCAGTGATGCAAGCCGGTGCGGCAGGCGCGCTGGTGTTTCGCGATGTTGGCGTGCCTGCGGTCATTGCCGCCAAGGTGGAGCAGACGGGTTCTAATGCTTATGCCACAGCGCATGACAGCACTGGTGCTGCAGCCAGCGTGATCGCGGCGATGAGCTCATTGGCCCGCTATGTATGCGATCAGCTCACCCCTGAGCTTTGCGTGGTGGGAGTCACCGGCTCGGCAGGAAAGACCTCGGCCAAAGACATGATGGCCAGCATCTTTTCTGCACAAGCCCCCACGGTGGCACCGCCTGGTTCTTTTAATAATGAAATCGGCCACCCCTACACAGTGCTGCGCTGTGATGCAGATACTCGCTTTTTAGTCAGCGAGCTTTCTGCCAGGGGAGTAGGCCATATTCGAGCACTTACCCAGGTTGCTCCGCCGCGCATCGGCGTGGTGCTCAATGTGGGTTCTGCCCACCTTGGCGAGTTCGGATCTCAAGCAACCATCGCCAAAGCCAAAGGCGAATTAGTAGAGGCACTGCCAGCCGATGGCGTTGCCGTATTAAATGCCGACGATCCGCTTGTAGCCGCGATGGCCTCGCGCACCAAGGCGAAGGTGTGCACCTTCGGCACCGCCGATAACGCCACTGTTCGAGCCAGCGACATTCGCCTCAATGCCCAGGCACAACCGGCTTTCCACCTGCACACACCTGAAGGTGAGGCCGAGATCCAGCTCAACGTCTCCGGTGAGCACCAAGTGTGGAATGCACTTGCTGCCATTGCAGCAGCGCTTGCAGCCGGCGTGGAGCTTGCTACCGCCGTTGATGCAATCCAAGCGCACCGGAATGCCTCGGCCCACAGGATGGATGTGCGCCACCGCGCCGATGGGCTCACCGTGATCGATGATGCCTACAACGCCAACGCCGAATCCATGCGCGCAGGCATCCGTGCCGCGGTGAGCACAGCCCAAGCCAATAAGGGAAAAGCCATTGCAGTGCTTGGCCCGATGGGGGAGTTGGGCGAGGATTCCTCCGAAGAACACGAGCGGCTTGGAAAAGAGCTGGCCTGCCTTGGCATAGACAAGTTGGTGGTCGTTGGTGATCAACCAGACGCCCAAGCCCTAGCTCGCGGTGCAGGAGCATTGACTGAAGCTGTGACGCAGACGCCTGAGCAGGCTGCGGGTGTCGTCGAAAAGCTAGCTGGCTCACACGATACGGTGTTGGTCAAGGCTTCCAATGCATTTCAACTTTGGCGTGCGGCCGATGCTTTGATGGCCAATCACGCGACTAATGAAGCTCAACAGGAACAATCCGAACTGCAGGTGAATGACAAGTGACCCAAATCATCATCGCTGCCGCTGTGGCGCTGCTGGTATCGGTGCTGCTAACCCCGGTGCTGATCAAACGCTTTAGCGCCGAGGGGATCGGCCAGGAAATCCGTGAGGAAGGGCCGAAATCTCACCTGCGCAAACGCGGCACCCCAACGATGGGCGGCATCGCCATTATCACCGCAATCTCGGTGGCCTACCTGGTCACGGGCATTTATGGCGAGCTCACCCACCAGGGTGGTTTTAGCGCAACCGGTGCCGTGGTGATGTTCTTGATGCTCGCACTCGGCGGTTTGGGCTTTGCCGATGACTTCATCAAACTCTACAAAGGCCGCAACCTCGGGCTGAATAAAAAAGCCAAGCTCATCGGCCAATTCGCCGCAGCGATGATCTTCGGCGTGCTCATTTTGCAATTCCCCGATGAAAACGGCCTGACCCCCGGTTCCACGCACCTGAGCTTCTTGCGCGATATCGGAAGCTGGGATCTCGCCGTGGGCCCGACCATCATCGGCATCGTCGTATTCCTGGCTTTCATTTACATTCTTGTCTCTGCCTGGTCTAATGCCGTGAACCTCACCGATGGCCTCGACGGCCTGGCTGCTGGCACCACCGGCATCGTCATGGGCGTGTACACCCTGATCACCTTCTGGCAGTACCGAAACGCCTGCACCGCCGGTGCTGAGCCGGGCTGCTACAACGTGCGTGACCCGCTCGACCTCGCCATTTTGGCCGCCGCGGGCATGGGCGCCTGCGTGGGCTTTTTGTGGTGGAACGCCGCCCCGGCCCAAATCTTCATGGGCGATACCGGTTCCTTGGCGCTCGGCGGCTTGGTCGCTGGCATCTCGGTAACCTCGCGCACCGAGCTATTGATGATCGTGGTTGGCCTGCTCTTCGTGCTGGAGGCGGCCTCTGTGGTGATCCAAGTGGCCAGCTTTAAAACGACCGGCAAGCGCGTGTTTAAGATGGCGCCGCTGCATCACCATTTCGAGCACATCAATTGGGCCGAAACCACCGTGGTGATCCGCTTCTGGCTGCTTGCAGGGCTGTTCGGCATGATCGGCATCGCCATTTTCTACGGCGAGTGGCTCTCCCTGGCGGGGGTATAAGCCATGGCATCCTCACTGCTTGAAGGCAAAATCATCGTCGCCGGTGCCGGCATTTCCGGTATCGGCACAGCACGGCTATTACAAAAGGTCGAAGCACATTTCGAGCTTGTCGACGCCTCCCCAGAAGCCCTCGAACGTGCCCAGGGGATCCCCACTGCCCTCATCGGGCCAGACACCCTTGAAGGCGCCTCGCTGGTAGTGACCTCGCCGGGTTGGCGCCCAGACTCGCCACTGCTGCTCGAGGCAGCCCAACGCGAGATCCCGGTCATTGGCGATGTTGAGCTTGCCTACCGCCTTGATCGCGATGGTGCCTTTGGCAAGCCGCGCACCTGGATGGTGGTAACCGGAACAAATGGCAAAACCACCACCACCGCCATGCTGGCTGCGATGATGCAAGCCGGCGGCTTCGAGGCTCAAGCCGTAGGCAATATCGGTGTGTCTATCGCCGAGGCACTGCTTGGCCCTCGCATTGATGTGCTCGTTGCAGAACTCTCTAGCTTCCAACTGCACTGGGCACCAACCCTGGTGCCTGATGTGGGCGTATTGCTCAACCTTGCCGATGATCACATTGATTGGCACGGCAGCTTCGAGGCATACGCGCAGGCCAAGGCCAAAGTTTTGGCAGCACCTATTCATATTGCCGGTATTGAAGATCCAGCCGTAGCCGAGCTCGCAGATGATCGCAGCATTGGTTTTCGCCTGGAGGCGCCTCAAGCCAATGAGCTTGGGGTGCTCAACGGCATGCTGGTTTCTCGCGCTTTCGGCGATTCCAATCTTCCGCTGGCACCAACCGAGGGGATCCAACCTCCAGGGCCTGCCGGTATTGCCGATGCCTTGGCAGCGGCTGCAGCAGCTCGCTCCCAGGGGGTAAGCCCCGAAGCAATTGCCCAGGCCTTGCAAGAGTTCCAGGTTGCAGGCCACCGCGGCCAGCGGGTGGAAAACGAAGGCGGTGTTGTGGCGGTGGATAACTCCAAGGCCACCAACCCCCATGCTGCCGACGCTGCGCTTGCGGGCTTTGAGTCCATCATTTGGATTGCTGGTGGCCAGCTCAAGGGCGCAAGCGTAGAAGAGCTGGTGCGCAACCACGCCGATCGCCTCAAAGCGGCAGCGCTGCTTGGTGTGGACCGCGAAGAAATTGCAGCACAGTTGCGTGCGCACGCACCAGGTGTAGAGATCATGTGCACCGCATCGACCGATCCCGATAAGGCGATGGGTGAGGTAGTGGGGTTCGCCCTTTCTAGGTATGAGGATTCCGACGCCATCGTGCTGGCACCTGCAGCAGCCAGCTTGGACATGTACACCAGCATGGCGCAGCGCGGTGACCTCTTTGCCTATTACATTCAAGCATTGAGCAAGTCAGCCAGATAGATCTTGAGGAGACACCATGGCACAGGGGTTGAACACCATTGCAAAGGCTGTTGGTTCGCGCCTGCGTGAAACCAGGCGCCGCCCCCTGGCCGATTACTACATCCTGATCATCGTCATCGGGCTGCTCACCGTCATCGGTGTGACACTGGTGGCCTCGAGTTCCATGACGTGGTCGATCTCGGCTGGCGGCAGCGCATGGACTACTGCGCTGCGTCAAACCATCATGGTGATCCTCGGTTTGGGTGCCGGTTGGCTTGCCTTGAGGGTCCCACCGGGTGCGGTGCGCCGCATGGCCTTGCCATTTTTGGTCGTGTCTGTGGCCTTGCTCATTTTGGTGCTCACCCCGCTTGGCACCGGTTATGAGCAGGTGGGTTCCCAATCCTGGCTGGTGTTAGGTCCGCTTTCTTTTCAGCCTTCTGAGGTAGCCCGTATTGCCATCGCCATTTGGGGCGCGAGCTTTCTAGCCAATGGCGAACCGGGCACCAAGGAATTCAATCGCCGCATGTACTGGTTCCTTGGCGTCAGCCTTGCCATGTGTGGCTTGATCGCCATGGAGCACGACACCGGCATGGCCGTGACCTTCCTCATCGTGGTGTTTGCCGTATCAGTCTTCGCCGGCCTGGATGGGCGCATGGTGTGGGGCACCGTCATCGCCGCCTTCGGCGCAATCGTGATGGTCTCCGTTGGCGGTGGCTACCGCAGCGACCGCATCGCGGTGTATTTCGATGCCCTCTTCGGGCGTTTCGACGACACCTCCGGTAAGGCATACCAGTCCTATCAGGGCTTCCTTTCGCTTGCCGACGGTTCCCTCACCGGCCTGGGCCTAGGCCAATCACGCGCCAAGTGGTTCTACTTGCCGGAGGCAAAAAACGACTTCATTTTCGCCGTGGTGGGCGAGGAGCTCGGCTTTGTTGGCGCCGCCGTCATCGTTGGACTATTCGCCACCCTAGGCGTGGTGGGATTCCGCACCGCCAAGCGCTGCTCCAACATGTACCTCTCACTGCTCGCCGGTGCGCTTACCGCATCGGTGGTGGTGCAGGCCTTTGTCAACATGGCCTATGTGGTGGGGCTTGTGCCGGTGACCGGTATTCAGCTCCCACTGATCTCCGCCGGTGGTACCTCGGCCATTATTACGCTCACGGCCATGGGCCTGTTGCTTAGCTGTGCACGCCATGAGCCAGAGGCAATCTCTGCCATGCGCTCTTATGGCAGGCCAACCCTTGACAGGCTTGTTGGTTTACCTGAGCCCTCATTAGAAGGCATCTCTGCGAGCAAATCGGTCCGCGCCAAGGCAGCTTCTTCTGCTTCTGGCAGCAGGCAAGAGGCTCGGCGCAGGCCAGCACCAAGCCGCGAAGCAGGAAGAACGCGCCCGCAGCGTGTTACCCCGGAGCGGGTAAATCCACGTCGCAGCCAGGCCCGCCCGGGTGCTGAGAGCGCCCAAGATACAGCTTCGGGCAATCGCTCGCGCCGATCCGAAGGTGGCGCTGGTAGCCTGAATAACCGTTCACGGGGGCAACGCCCCGCCCCACATCGCGACCGCAGGAGGCGCTAGATGCAACACAGGAAGATCGTCGTTGCAGGCGGAGGAACCGCAGGCCATATCGAGCCAGCCATGGCAGTAGCAGAAGCGCTTCGCGAGCGCGGCTTTGAAGTGATTGCCCTTGGTACCGAACGAGGCCTAGAAACCACCATCGTGCCCGAACGAGGCTTCGAGCTGGCCCTTATCCAACCAGTGCCAGTGCCGCGCAAGCTCAACATGGATCTACTCCGTTTACCGCGTCGCGTATGGAAGGCCATGCGCCAATCGCGCGAGGTGCTCAAGCAGGCCGATGTCTTGATCGGCTTCGGTGGCTATGTGGCAGCACCTGCCTATATCGCAGCAAGGTCCTTGCGCATGCCAATGCTGGTGCACGAGGCCAATGCTCGCGCCGGTATGGCCAATAAGCTCGGCGTGTGGCTTGGCGGCATGGGGCTTAATGCCGCGCCGGATTCGGGCATGAAAGGCGAAGTCGTAGGCATTCCCATCCGCAACATGGAAGATCCCGATGCCAAAGACCGCGCCCTAAAGCTTTGGGGCCTGGATCCGCAGCGTCCCGTGGTGTTAGTCACCGGTGGTTCTCAAGGTGCGGCCTCTATTAACTCGGCTGTTGCCGAAGGTTTGGATCGGGTACTCGAGCAAGGCGTGCAGGTACTGCACTCCTATGGCAAGAAAAACACTGCCCCTCAAGCGCGCGAGGGCTATGTGCCTGTGCCGTATATCGAGGACATGGCTGCAGCCTATGCCATTGCCTCGCTGGTGGTCTGCCGCGCTGGTGCCATGACGGTGGCAGAAAATACCGCGGCCGGTGTGCCAGCGGTGTATGTGCCCCTGCCGCACGGCAATGGCGAACAAGGCCTCAATGCCTTGCAGGTTGTGCAAGCTGGCGGGGCGCAGTTGGTAGAGGACCAAGAATTCGACGGCACGGCTTTTGCAGACTACGTCACCGGAATCTTGGGTGATGATTCGCTTCGCGCAAGCATGGCCAAGCAGACCAAAGAAAGCGTTGGCGCGAATGCCGCAGAGCATATCGCCGACATGGTCGTGCATATCACCAGCGAAGACTAATCAACGCCAGATCCCAGCAAGATTGCCCCTAGAACGTTGCAAACAACAGCGTTTGACCCCCAGGATGAAGGACACCCCAAGCTCATGATCGACCTCAGCCGCGTGCACATGATCGGTATCGGCGGTGCAGGCATGTCGGGCGTTGCCCGCATTTTGCTCGCCCGTGGTGCCACCGTATCTGGCTCCGACGTCAAAGATTCTCGCCCGCTGCTGGCCTTACGTTCCATGGGAGCCAAGATTGCGGTGGGCCACGCCAAGGAAAATCTCGAACTCTGCGGCGAGCTGCCCACGGTCGTGGTCACTTCCTTTGCCGCGATTCCTCAGTACAACCCTGAGCTGGTGGCTGCGCGAGACGCCGGCATTCCCGTGATCCGACGCTCCGATCTTCTAGGCGAGCTCATGGAGGGCTACCAGCAGGTGCTCATTGCTGGTACCCACGGCAAAACTTCCACCACTTCGATGACGGTTGTGGCGATGCAGGCTGCAGGGCTTGATCCCAGCTTTGCCATTGGTGGCCAATTAAATAAGGCCGGCACCAACGCCCATCACGGCACCGGCAGCGCTTTCGTGGCGGAAGCCGATGAATCTGATGCTTCCTTGTTGCGCTACAAGCCCTCGGTTGCGGTGGTGACCAATATCGAGCCGGATCACTTGGATTATTTCCGTTCCGAAGACGCCTACTTCAAGGTATTTGAAGATTTCGCCGAGAGGATCGTCGAAGGGGGATCCCTGGTGGTCTGCTTGGATGATCCCCACGCGGCGGCCTTGGGCGAGCGCTTTAAAGACAAGATCAATGTGCTAGGTTATGGCACCAGTGAGGCAGCGAGCCGCCATCCCGAGCTTGCCCACACGGTGGTGGAGTCCATGCAGGTAGAAGCAGCAGGAACCCGCTGTGCCTTGCGCGTGGGGGAGCAGCACACCGAAGTGTTGATGCGCATTCCTGGTACCCACATGGTGCTCAATGCCGCAGCAGCGCTCACCGCTGGTGTGCTGGCTGGCGGCAACTTGGAGGAGCTGGCTCAGGGTATTTGTGATTTTTCTGGTGTGCGCCGTCGCTTCGAATTCCATGGTGAAGTAAGCCAGGGCCGCGCCAAGCGTGCCTTGGTCTACGACGATTACGCCCACCATCCCACTGAGGTCGAGGCGGTGCTCCGCGCAGCCCGTGAGCGCCAGGAGGCCATTGGTGGCGGCAAGATCATTGCCGTATTCCAACCTCACCTGTATTCGCGCACCATCGAGTTTGCTGATGAGTTCGCCCAAGCACTTTCGCTTGCCGACGCCGCCGTGGTGCTCGACATCTACGGCGCCAGGGAGGAGCCGGTAGAAGGAGTGAGCTCGCGGATCATCACCGAGTCGATGACGATCCCGACCGTATTCGAGCCCACCTTCTTAGATGTGCCCGAACGCGTGGCAGAGATTGCAGAAGAACGAGACATGATTTTGACCATCGGTGCTGGCAGCGTGACCATGCTTGCCGATGAGATTTTGAAGCGTTTGAAGGAAGCCTAATGTCGAAGCGGGTATGGCTTAGCCTCGTGCTGCTGGTGCTAGTAGCAGCCATCCTGGCGGCGATAGCGTGGTTTTCTCCGCTGTTTGTGGCCAACAACGTTAAAGTTGAGGGCAATCAGCGCAGCAGCGTGGAAGAAATTGAGCAAGCCGCTGATATCCCAAGTGACGCTAAGCTTCTGCCGCTTTCAAGCAAGCAGGTGGCTACCCGAGTAAGCCAATTGCCGTGGGTGGCCAAGGTCTCTGTGCATAAGCAACTGCCCGATACCGTCGTCATCGAAGTATCGGAGCATCAGCCTGTTGGCTACATCGATAAATCCGATGGGCACCACATCTTCAACGCCGAGGGCACGGTGTTTTTGATCAGCGATGATCCTGCTGGCGCCACCAAGGTTGTTGGTGATGACCAAGCCTCCCAGGAGGCCGCTGCCGAGGTGCTTGCAGCTATTGATCCTGCTCAACGGGAAAGAATCGCCGAGATCGAGGCCAATAACCCCAACGCCATTTCGCTGAAGTTGGACAATGGCCACACCATTTTCTGGGGTTCTTTAGACAACACTCACAATAAGGCCGTGGCGATGAAGGCGGCGTTGAGCCGCGAGGAACAATTCGTTGATATCAGTGCCGCTCCCGATATTGCGGTGCGCTAAAACCGCAGGTCAAAAGTCTCAAGTAGAAGTTTAGGGTCTCGACACGCGGGAAAATGTCCGCCACATTTTGCTCCGCGTCGTTCAAGATGGTTGTAATGCATCGCCAACCCAGGGTCGTTTCCAGTGGCGGTGAGACGCATAGCTAGCAATAAACTTGTACAAAGAAAGGCGAGCCTCGCTCATGACTTCCCCAGATAACTACCTCGCCGTCATAAAGGTCGTCGGTGTCGGCGGCGGTGGCGTCAATGCTGTTGACCGCATGATCGAAGAAGGCCTCAAGGGCGTGGAGTTCATCGCCGTGAACACCGACTCCCAGGCCCTTATGTTCTCCGACGCCGACGTCAAGTTGGATATCGGACGCGAAGCCACCCGTGGCCTCGGCGCGGGCGCCAACCCCGAGGTTGGCCGCACCTCCGCAGAAGACCACAAATCCGAGATCGAAGAAACCCTCAAGGGTGCCGACATGGTCTTTGTTACCGCAGGCGAAGGCGGCGGCACCGGCACCGGCGCGGCCCCTGTGGTTGCCAGCATTGCTAAGAAGATGGGCGCGCTGACCGTTGGTGTTGTTACCCGCCCCTTCAACTTTGAAGGCAAGCGCCGCACCCGCCAGGCCATGGAGGGCATCCAGGCGCTGCGCGAGGTATGCGACACCCTCATCGTGATCCCCAACCAGCGTCTGCTGGAAATGGGCGATCCTGATCTGACCATGGATGAAGCCTTCCGCGCTGCAGACCAGGTGCTCTACAACGGTGTGCAGGGTATTACGAACCTCATCACCATCCCCGGCATGATCAACGTCGACTTCGCAGACGTTCGCTCCGTGATGGCCGATGCCGGCTCCGCGCTCATGGGCGTTGGTTCTGCTTCTGGCGATAACCGCGTATTTGAGGCAGCCCAGCAAGCGATCAACTCGCCATTGCTGGAGGCCACCATGGAAGGCGCTACCGGCGTGCTGCTTTCCGTTGCAGGTGGTTCCGATCTTGGCCTGCAGGAAGTCAACGATGCATCCAGCATGATTTCCGAGCTTGCCGACGACGACGTGAACCTCATCTTCGGTACGATCTTCGACGATAACCTCGGCGATGAAGTTGTCGTTACCGTCATTGCCACCGGCTTTAATGGTGTAGAAAACAAGCTTCCCTCCAAGAAGGAGCCAGAGCAGGCAGCGCCTTCGCCTACTCCCGCACCGGAGTCGAGCTCCTTGTTCCAGCAGGACGAGGTGCCAAGCCCCCGTCATGCACTCAGCGATGAAGATCCGCAGCGCTATGAGGCTTCCCGCCAGGAGCCACAGCGTGGCGATTCGCGCGAACACTACGGTTCTCGCTCCGGTCTGTTTACCAACCGCGAGGAACGCCGCGATACCTACAGCGATCGCTATAACCGCGGTGACGAAGACGATATCGACGTCCCGGACTTCCTCCGTTAATACATGAGCACTGGAAACGACCGCCCCGTCCGCAAGGTATTTAGCACCAAAGCGGGCGGGGTCTCGCTTAAGCCCTATGCCTCATTCAATCTGGCAACCCATGTTGGTGACGATCCAGAGCATGTGGCGGCCAATCGTGAGCGCCTGCAAAGAATCCTCGATCTGCCAAAGATCCAGTGGATGGAGCAAATCCACTCGAACACCGTGCAGGTAGTAGAGCAGTATCAGCCCGAGCCAATCGAGGCCTGCGACGCCATCGTGAGCACGCTCAGGGGCGTTGGCCTTGGGGTGCTGGTGGCAGATTGCGTGCCGATTTTGCTTTCTGACCATCACGCCGGAGTAATCGCGGCAGTCCATGCTGGGCGTATGGGTGCTAGAAATGGCATCGTGCCGGCCACGGTGCGCACCATGGTGGAATTAGGGGCAAAGGCTGAAGATATCCACGCCCTGCTCGGCCCTGCGGCCTCAGGCAGCAACTATGAGGTGCCGGAGCCAATGGCTAGGGATGTAGAACAGCACCTGCCGGGATCGATGGTTCGAACCAAGGCCGGTACTACCGGTTTGGATCTGCGACGTGGCCTTGTAGTGCAGCTCTATGGGCTAGGGGTGCGCAATGTGTACTCGGACCCTCGCTGCACCATCGAGGATGAGACGTTCTTTTCCTACCGTCGAGAAGGCACGACCGGCCGCCAGGCGGGTGTGGTGTGGTTGCCCGAGCAAGCAAGCGAAAAGATTCACTAAAAGTTTGATCTTTTCACCGTGTCATTCGCGCAACTTCGCCTGCATGGCGGTTAGGTTTTAAAGCAAGCAGCAACGCTTGAACTGAGCAAAAGCAACACACACACTTTTTTCAAAGAAGCAGTTCACCCAGCAGGTGAACACCGAAAGGGACACAGATGTCATTTGTGAAGAGGACCAAGGAATTCTTCGGGCTCGATAACGAGGCCGTGGCCTATGAAGAGGATGCCTACTACGGCGAGCCTCGCTACGAGCACACCTCGAGCTACGCTCCAGAGCGTTCCTACGACCGCTATGAGGCTTATGATCGCCGAGATGCACGCGCGGCATACCCTTCTTCGATTGTGAACATCACCGCTCACTCCTACAGCGATGCAAAGCGCGTGGGTGAGGCTTTCCGCGATGGTGACGCCATCGTGCTGGATCTGCGCGACCTGCCTCGCGATGAAGCAAAGCGTTTTGTGGATTTCTCTGCTGGTCTGGTCATGGCAGTCGATGGTGATCTGTGGAAGCTGGACAACATGGTGTTCGGTCTTCGTCCTCCGCAGGCAGAAGATCTTAACCAAGACGATCTTCGTCGCTCTGCTCGCGTGCACTAATCACCGAGAAGGTTTTTCCAAACCTCAAGAGCTTCTGCTGTAACGAGCATCCCCCATCACCTGCTGTGCGAGTGTCCCTCAGCGCTAAAAAGAAGGTGGTGGGGGATTGCTCATGTAGAATGCCGGTGTTCAGCTAATAGAAATAGAAATCGTGGGAACCTCGTGAGTCTAGTTTTTGACATCCTGATTCTGCTCCTCACCATCTACACCTGGATCTTAATTGCGCGCATTTTAATTGAGATGATCCAGTCCTTTTCGCGCCGCTTTACCGCGCCGCGTTGGTTTATGGTGATTGCCGAATTCTTCTTCGTGCTCACCGATCCGCCGGTGCGTCTGCTGCGTCGTTGGATTCCGCCGCTGCGTCTTGGGCAAGTTGCGTTAGACGTTTCCATCCTGGTGTTGTTCTTCGGAATCCAGCTTTTGATCATCTTGCTGCGTGTGCTGCAAGCACAATTTATATAAGGTTGAGCTTGAACCTGAGGTATGCGGAGGTTTTTAATTATCCGCGACCTGGGCTTTTCTAAGTTTTTCTAGGTAATTTGCCTGTCAATGTAGGAAAGCACCAGGAAGGTTCGCTAAACTTTCAGTGGAAACAACTAGATGTAGTGATACGTGGTTGCCTAACCGAGTATCAGTGCACAATATTTGATGAATTTTGTGCAAAGTTCCCACAATCTTCCGGTTGTGCGATATTTTGGACAAAGACACATATTGTTCCTGGGCGTTGCCTGGGAGCGAAGAACCATCTCGAAGGGAAGAGCTCCATGCCGCTGACTCCAGCCGATGTGCATAACGTCGCTTTTAGTAAGCCACCGATCGGCAAGCGCGGATACAACGAGGACGAGGTTGACCAGTTCCTTGACCTGGTTGAGGACACGCTTGCGGAGATCCAGGAAGAAAACGAGGACCTCCGTCAGCAGGTTGAGGAGCTGAAGGCAGAATCGGGCCAGTCGGCTCCCGCGCCTGTTCGTACCGCTGCCTCCGCCGACGAGTCCAAGATCCGCGAGGAAATCGAGGCTTCGCTCAAGGCCGAGTACGAAGGCAAGCTTGCCGACGCCCGCCGCGCCGCAGAGCAGGCACAGGGCGAACTTGCCAGTGCCCGCAAGGAACTGAAGTCGGCTCAGGAAGAGGCTCGTCGCGCTAAGTCTTCGAGCGCTCAGCCACAGGCCGCTGCTGCAGCAGCACCGGTTGCCAATGATGAGCCGGCCAGCGCCGAGACTCACATGCAGGCCGCCAAGGTGCTCTCGCTTGCCCAAGAGATGGCCGATCGCCTCACCTCCGATGCGCGCAGCGAGTCCGACTCCATGCTCACTGAGGCCCGTGAGGCCGCAGATAAGCGCGTCCGCGAGGCCGTGGAGCGTGCCAAGCGCACCGTCGAAGAAGCAGAGCAGAAGGCACACGCACAGCTTTCCGACGCAAAGCAGCGCTCCGAGACCATGGTTTCTGAGGCCAAGCAGAAGTCCGAAAAGACCATCGCCGATGCCAATGCTCAGGCTGAGGCTCAGGTACGTAAGGCCGAAGACAAGGCTAACGCCCTGCAGGCAGATGCCGAGCGCAAGCACACCGAGATCATGGCTACCGTGAAGCAGCAGCAAAATGCGCTTGAAACCCGCATCGCAGAGCTGCGCACCTTCGAGCGTGAGTACCGCACTCGCCTCAAGACCCTCCTGCAAAGCCAGTTGGAGGATCTTGAAAGCCGCAGCACCTCCGCACCTGAAGGTCGCTAATCACAAGCCCTAAGGCTTCCTAGAAGCAGCCCCGCCGAAGAAGGTGGGGCTGCTTTCTTTTTCCTTGGCGCTGAAACAATGAGGCCAAGATGCGCTATAGTGTGTGACCGTATGGCTTTGATCCGGCAATCACCGGGGAGCCTTCGGAAGAAACCTCGAGGCCTTTATGGCTTCACACCGGGGGAGTAGAACCGAACGGGTGGGACCGTCATCTCCTTCATAACGAAGCGGAGTAGCTTGCACTACTCAAGCAGGGTGGTACCGCGTGGGAAACCGCGTCCCTGCCAACAAATACGAAGTTATGAAGGAGCACGTTATGGGTGATGTTGGCAGCGTATATCCGCGCGTAGATATGACGGGTGGATCTTCCAAGTTCCCTGATATGGAACGCGAAGTGCTGGATTATTGGAAGCAAGACGATACTTTCCAGGCAACGATCGATAACCGCAAGGGCAATAAGGAATACGTCTTTTATGACGGCCCTCCCTTTGCCAACGGCCTGCCACACTATGGCCACCTGCTTACCGGCTACGTCAAAGATATTGTTCCTCGCTACCAAACCATGCGCGGCTACATGGTGCCCCGCGTCTTTGGTTGGGATACCCACGGCCTTCCAGCAGAGCTCGAGGCCGAAAAGCAGCTCGGCATCAAGGACAAGGGCGAAATCGAGCAAATGGGTTTGGCCAAGTTCAATGATTACTGCGCTACCTCGGTGCTCCGCTACACCAAGGAGTGGGAAGAATACGTCACCCGGCAGGCACGCTGGGTGGACTTTGAGCACGGCTACAAGACCATGGATCCCGGCTATATGGAATCGGTGATCTGGGCCTTTAAGCAGCTTTACGAAAAAGGCCTGGTGTACCAAGGCTTCCGCGTTCTGCCATATTCCTGGGCCGAGCACACCCCACTTTCTAACCAGGAAACGCGTCTGGACGACTCTTATAAGATGCGCCAAGACCCAACGCTTACCGTGACCTTCCCCATCACTGGGGTAAAAGAAGGTGCGGCAGCCGATGAGGATCTCGTGGGAGCACTCGCGCTTGCGTGGACCACGACTCCCTGGACCTTGCCTTCCAACCTCGCCCTTGCCGTCAACCCAGAGGTTGAATACGTACTGCTGGCTCCGGGTGCGGGTTGCGTCGACAAGCTTGAAGGCCAGCGAGTGTTGCTGGCGCAGGCACTTGTTGGGCAATACGCCAAGGAACTCGGCGATTATGAGTTGCTACAAACGCTCAAAGGTAGCGAGCTTGTAGGCCTCGAATACCAGCCGATCTTTGATTACTTCAAGGATCAGCCCAACGCCTTCCAAATCTTGGCAGCCGATTACGTCACCACCGAAGACGGTACGGGCATCGTGCACCAGGCACCGGCGTTTGGTGAAGACGATATGAACACCTGTAAAGAGGCCGGCATCGACGTGGTGATCCCGGTGGATCTCGATGGCAAATTCACCAACGAGGTGCCTGAATATGCCGGTTTGCTCGTGTTTGATGCCAATAAAGACATCATTCGTGACCTCAAAGCCGCCGGCAGGGTAGTGCGCCACCAAACCATCGAGCACTCCTACCCCCACTCCTGGCGCTCCGGTGAACCGCTGATCTACATGGCGCTGCCTTCTTGGTTTGTCAACGTGACAAAGATCCGCGAGCGCATGGTCGAGCTCAACCAGGAAATCGAGTGGATGCCCGAGCACATCCGCGATGGCCAATTTGGTAAGTGGCTTGAAAATGCCCGCGACTGGAACATCTCCCGTTCGCGCTACTGGGGCTCACCCATCCCGGTGTGGGTATCGGATAACGATGAGTACCCGCGCGTGGATGTCTATGGTTCGCTCGACGAGCTGGAGCAAGACTTTGGTGTGAGGCCAAAGAACCTCCACCGCCCCTACATTGACGAGCTCACCCGCCCGAACCCTGATGATCCAACGGGCAAGTCCACCATGCGTCGCGTGCCCGACGTGCTCGACGTGTGGTTCGACTCAGGCTCCATGCCCTTTGCGCAGTTCCACTATCCCTTCGAGAACAAGGAGTTCTTCGAAGAGCACAACCCGGCAGATTTCATTGTCGAATACATCGGCCAGACCCGCGGCTGGTTCTACCTGCTGCACGTGCTCTCTGTGGCGCTGTTTGATCGCCCAGCGTTTAAGAAGGTCGTAGCCCACGGCATCGTGCTCGGCGATGACGGGCTGAAGATGAGCAAGTCTAAGGGCAATTACCCCAACGTCAATGAGGTCTTCGACCGAGACGGCTCCGATGCGATGCGCTGGTTCCTCATGTCCAGCCCCATCCTTCGCGGCGGCAACCTCATCGTTACGGAGCAGGGCATCCGCGAGGGCGTGCGCCAGGCATTGCTGCCCATGTGGAACGCCTATTCCTTCTTGCAGCTCTATTCCTCCAAGCCTGCTCAGTGGTCGGTGGATTCCACCAACACCCTGGATCGCTACATCTTGGCCAAGCTGCACGACCTGGTGGCAAACACCACCGAGGCTTTGGATAACACCGATATTGCTCGGGCTTGCGACGAGGTGCGTTGGTTCTGCGATGCCATGACCAACTGGTATGTGCGCCGTTCCCGCGAGCGTTTCTGGGAAGGCGACCAGGCACACCCCGAGGCCTTCAACACCTTGTACACGGTGCTTGAAACCCTCACCCGCGTTGCAGCTCCGCTGCTGCCGATGGCAACCGAGGTGATCTGGCGTGGTCTCACCGGTGGGCGTTCTGTGCACCTGCAGGATTACCCCAATGCCGAAGACTTCCCGGCAGACGACGCCCTGGTGGCCGCCATGGACGATGTGCGCAAGGTGTGCTCGGCAACCAGCAGCATCCGCAAGGCAAATAAGCTGCGCAACCGCCTGCCGCTGGCCAAGCTCACCGTGGCGCTGCCTCAAGCCGAGCGCCTCGAGCCCTTCAAGGCCATCATCGGTGATGAAGTCAACGTCAAGGAAGTGGTGCTTACCTCCGATGTTGATGCTGTGGGCCGTTTCGAGGTGGCCGTCAATGCCAAGGTGGCAGGGCCGCGCTTGGGCAAGGATGTGCAAAAGGCCATCAAGGCAGTCAAGTCCGGCAACTATGAGCGCCGCGGCGACGTGGTGCTAGCCGATGGCATCGAATTGCGCGAAGGGGAATTTAGCGAGCGCCTCGTTGCTGCGAACCCCGATCACACCGCCCGCATCGATGGTGTGGATGGGCTCGTGGTGCTCGACCTTGAGGTCACCGAGGAGCTCGAGGCAGAAGGCTGGGCTGCCGACGTGGTGCGCGGATTGCAAGATGCGCGCAAGGTCAAGGGCTTTGCAGTCTCCGATCGCATTGAGGTGGTGTTGGTGGCCGATAAGGTTGAGTGGGCCAAGCGCCACCAAGACATGATTGCCAAGGAAGTGCTTGCCACCTCCTTCGAGGTGCTAGGTGCAGACAGCCCTGCAGGCGAGCAGGACATCATCCCTGGCGTCAGCGCTACCTTGCACAAGGTATAGCCTGCTTCGATATTGTGTTCGACCCAGCGTTCGCGGTAGCCTACAAGAGCTATGCGACGCTGGGTTTTGCACATCGATATGGACGCGTTCTACGCCTCCTGTGAGCAACTCACGCGCCCCACGTTGCGCGGCCGCCCCGTCCTTGTTGGCGGCGTGAGTGGCCGAGGCGTGGTTGCCGGCTGCTCCTATGAAGCAAGGGTGCTTGGAGCTCATTCAGCCATGCCCATGTACCAGGCTCGCACGCTGGTTGGCTACCGAGGCGTGACCGTTGCCCCGCGCGCTGCGTTATATAAGCACCTTTCAAGGAAAGCCTTTGAAGTGTTTGCGGAATTCGGCGGCGTGGTTGAGCAAGTATCCATCGACGAAGCCTTTCTAGAGCCCGAAGCGATCCAAGACCTCGAACCAGAACAGGTGCGCACCTGGGTAGAACAGATGCGCGCGGCGGTGCGTAAGCGCACCGGGCTTACTGCATCGGTGGGGTGTGGCCCTGGCAAACAAATCGCAAAAATTGGCTCAGGTCTAGCCAAGCCCGATGGGGTAGCGCTAATTCCCCAGGAATCCCTCGCAAGCGTGATCCACCCGCTTCCGGTAGGCAAGCTCTGGGGTGTAGGGCCTGTAACCAGGCAAAAGCTCGGGCAGCTCGGTATTGAAACGATTGGCGATCTAGCCGCGATGACGCAGCGAGAGGTCGACATTTCCCTTGGCGCGACGGTGGGCAGGGCGTTGTGGATGATGGCGCGAGGCCACGATGATCGTCCGGTTGAGGTGCGCAAAATTGCCAAGCAAATCTCCGCGGAGCACACCTACCCGAAAGACCTCACGAGCATCCCAGAGGTGGATGCGGCCTTGGAGCGCGCAGCCAATGATGCGCATCGTCGTTTGCTTCACGACGGCCGCGGGGCCAGAACCATCACCGTCAAATTGAAAATGGCCGATTTTCATACCGAATCGCGTTCTGCCACCTTGGATTACGCCACCGATAACCTAGATACGCTCAAGGCGATGGCAAAAAAGCTGCTGCGCTATCCCGATGACGTCGGGCCGATTCGGCTCGTAGGGGTGGGGTTCTCAGGGCTTGATCAAGCCCGCCAAGATGTGTTATTTCCAGAGCTAGACCAGGTAGTAAGTACCGAACGCGATGTTGATTATGAGGCAGGGGTGCGCGATCACCACGCCCCGATCGAAGTAGTGCTCGAACAACAGGAACAGGGCTGGAAGGCCACCCAGGATGTGGTGCATCCAGAATTTGGGCACGGCTGGATTCAAGGCATTGGGCTAGGCAAGCTCACCGTGCGTTTTGAAACCCGCAGCACAGGGGTGGGGCGGGTGAAAACCTTCGATGCCTCAGACCCAGCCCTGCAGCCAGGTGATCCTCTCGATAGCTTGGCTTAGAACAACGTCGCCGGATGCACACCAGATGCGATGGCGATGGCAAGCAACACCCGAGCCTGGCCGGCACGGAAGTAGGTAGAACCAATCGCGCCTTTGTGCGCCAGGGTCGAACCACCCCCGGCACCGCCATAGGTGCCTGCAACCTCGCCGCGAGGCACACGCGTGCTGATCACGACGGGGATATCGGCTTCAAGGGCAGCATCTAAGGCCTTGGCCATCTCGGTACCAACATTGCCGGAGCCCATGGCCTCGATAACTAAGCCCTGCGCGCCGTGTTCGATGGCGGCGTGCACCAGATGCCCATCGGCGCCGGGGTAGGCGCTAATGATGGGCACATTGATGCCCTTGAGGTGCTGTGGGGCTACCGGATCGGCGCGTCGAGGCTCTTCTGGCCCATTGGTGGCAAAGGCGAGTTCATCTTGAGCATGCCACTTCACACACCCTCGGGCAGGTAGTACCGCGTGGCCAAATACGACCAAAACGCCGATGTCTTTGGCCGAAGCATCAGAGGCCACCATCACGGCCTCGAAAAGATTGCCGGGACCATCGCTTTGAGGATGGTTGAAAGGCTTTTGTGCCCCGGTCAGCACGATGGGGCGAGGATCGTTGTGGAAGGTATCGAGCGCGATGGCTGTTTCTTCCATGGAATCAGTGCCGTGGGTGATCACGACACCGATCACGTTGTCTTCTTCTAAAGCATCATGGCTTGCTTGAAGAATTTCGTCGATATCGCCAAAGTTCATGGAAGAAGAATCCAGGCGATTTAATTCGCGCACCTCAAGCTCGAGGTTGCCGGCAAATCGTTGCGCTACTGGCTCAACCAATGCTTGGCCACTGACGGTGGGAATGAGTGCGCCGCGTTCATCGGCGGTACAAGCGATGGTGCCACCGGTGGTGATCACAATAACTTTGGGCAATGGTTCTTTCGAATCATTCATGCTTTGAGCTTGCCATATAAGCAGATTGCGTGTGGCCAACGGGTTGGGCTTTATCGAGTTTTTCATAGGAACGCGCTACCATTTGCCCGAGAAGCCCGCATCGATGTGGCAGCTTGCTAGCTGCTAACTCGATGCCCCAACACGAAGGAGAACTCGTGAAGCTTTCCAAAACGCTGGCAGCAACCGCAGCCTTGAGCATGGCCTTGACCATGGCGGCCTGCTCGAATGACGACGATAAGGAAGCAGAGTCCAGCAGCTCTTCTACTTCGAGCTCCAAGGCGGCCGCTCAGGCAGAAATGCCCACCGCCGCTGACCTCAATGCGATCGTTGCAGTGGCCACCGACCCCAACGCTCCTATTGAAGAAAAGCAACAAACCGTCCAGGGCAGCAATGTGGACCCGGCCCTGTTTGAGGTGCTGACTCGCTCGAAGCAAGAATCCGGCGCCGAGTTCATCGTGGTTGATCCGGTCCTTCCCGGCTATGCACCGAACTCGGTATTGGCAACCGTGAACGTCAATATCCCCGAGCAGGAACCCCAGACGGCCGACAATGTCGAGTTCATCTTCGAAGATGGCCGTTGGAAGCTCAGCCAAGACTGGGCTTGTACCTTGCTTAAGAACTCCGTGCCTGCAGATCAAGTACCGCCCATGTGCATCGACGAGCCAGCACCGCCGGCTCCTGTTGAGGGCGAAGCACCGGCACCTGAGGCGCCGGCTGCTGATGCGCCTGCACCAGAGGCACCTCCTGCCGATGCACCTGCACCCGAAGCACCGGCGCCAGAGGCTCCGGCACCGGAAGCTCAATAAGCTAAGTCGCAGAAAAAACCGCGGCGCACCCCTTTGAACACTGTTGGGGTGCGCCGCGTTGGCGTCGAAAAGCTAGCTGCTATTGGCTATAGCGAACTGCCGCGCCGAAGTCCTGCAGCACCCGGGCCGGGGAATCGTCCTGGCCATAGACCACGCGGGTAATCGCGCTGAGCTCACCGGTCTGGGGGAGAGGCTCGCGCAAATCGATATGCAGCTTGGCGGTGCTCGTTGATTTAGAACTCAACACCTTCAACTGCACATCGCCGTCCTCGATGGCGCCCTCGGCCGGGCGGCGCTCAATGGTGGCATCGAGATCCACGGAAGCATCATCAAGCGCGCGGATTGTATAAGTGGTGGTTTGGAGCATATTAGTGCCAAGCGAGACCAAAGACTCCACGCTCCAGCGCCCGCCAACACCCAAAGCCTCATCGGGGAACACCACCTGATTAGCGACCAAGGTGCGCATATATTCCTCAGTCACGCCACGTCCACGATCAGTGGCATCCACAGGGGCTGCGAAATTGACCGAGCTGATCTTCCCGCTGGCATCGGCAAACCAACCGGCCTGAAAACCATCGCTGGAAGCCACATCCTCGCCCAACTCCAAATCATCAATGCGCGGATTATGCAGGCGAAGCGTAATAGAACGCGAACCCTCATCACTGTTTACCTGCGCCTCGGCCTGGGCTTTCAAGGACGTCGTTTCAACCGATGCAGGGGCTTGGCTATCAACCTGCGCCTGATCACTTGCCTGCTGGCCAAAACCACTGGCGATAGCCAAATTCACAGACTGCTGCGCATCGGCATCCTCATAGCGCAACACACGAGCAGGCTGCGCACCCTGATCAAGCACCTCCACCTTCGGCGCCTCGACGGTCACGCCGACAGCCTCTTCCACCTTGGCATCATCACCGGTTTCATCACTGCACGCTGCAAGGCTCAAAGCGCCACACAGGGCGAGTGCCAAAAACGCCCGCCGCCTTGAGCGCTGCGGCTTGAAGGCATGGCGATGGCCGCCGTCGTTGCTGGAAAGCGGCTTAGAAAGCGACTTGGAAATCGACTTAGAAATCGGCTTAGAAAGCGAAGCTAAAAGCGGTGTTGTTCGGTCCACCCCAAGCACGTTACCGCACCCGATCAACCTGATGAGGGCAGTTCAGTTGGCACTTTGTGCTCCGAATTTGCAAAGATAAAGGCCGTGACGCGAAATGTAAGGAGTACGAGCAAGAATCGCTGGTTGATGATCCCGATCATCGCTGTAGTGGCATTGATCGACCAAGTGGTCAAAGAAATCATGTTGCACCACCTCCAAGATGGCCAGGTGCACTACCTCATCGGAGATTGGTTCCGGTTTAGGCTGCTTTTTAATTCCGGTGCGGCGTTCTCATTTGGTGAAGGCGCCACCTGGATTTTCACCACGATCCAGCTCGGCTTCGTTA
Source organism: Corynebacterium pseudopelargi (assembly GCF_003814005.1). Classification (NCBI taxonomy): domain Bacteria; kingdom Bacillati; phylum Actinomycetota; class Actinomycetes; order Mycobacteriales; family Corynebacteriaceae; genus Corynebacterium; species Corynebacterium pseudopelargi. Next base: position 835,270 of record NZ_CP033898.1, read on the forward strand.
TCGCAGTGCTGCTTTTAGGCCACCGCGTGCAAGATCGCTGGTCTGCAGTCGGGCTTGCGTTGATGGCCGGTGGGGCGCTTGGCAATGTCATCGATAGGCTCTTTCGCGCGCCCGGCTTCTTCGTAGGCCACGTGGTGGATTTCATCTCCGTGGGCAATTTTGCAGTATTTAATCTCGCGGATTCGGCGATCACCTGCGGGGTAGTGGTGTTCGTCATTGGCATGCTGCTGCAAGACCGCCAGGCAAAAGCCGGTGATTCCCGTGCGTGATCATCGTCAACTCTTCGTCCCCGAAGGGCTTGCGGGCATGCGGGTAGATCAAGCGATTTCCAAACTCTTCGGCATCTCTCGCACCGCCGCCGCGGAACTTGCCCAAGCAGGCGATGTGCTTGTCGACGCCTCCGCTGTGGCGAAATCTGATCGCCTCCACGAAGGGGCATGGCTTGAAGTCACATTGCCAGAAGTGCCCGATCTTGAGCCCAAAGAAGAACTCATCGAGGGCATGGATATTCTCTACTCCGATGAGGACCTGATCGCAGTGAATAAGCCTGTGGGCGTGGCAGCGCACCCCACCTTGGGCTGGGAAGGCCCCACTGTGATCGGTGGTCTCGCCGCAGCGGGTTTCCGCATCTCTACCTCCGGGCCGCCAGAGCGCAAAGGAATTGTCCAACGCCTCGACGTTGGCACCTCCGGGGTGATGGTGGTGGCAGCAAGCGAGCGCGGCTACTCGGTGCTCAAGCGCGCCTTTAAGCAACGCACCGTATCCAAGACCTATCACGCACTGGTGCAAGGCCACATGGATCCACTCCAAGGCACTATTGAAGCCCCCATTGGCCGACACCCCTCCGCAGGGTGGCGCTTCGCTGTTACCAGCGACGGCAAACATGCCGTGACCCACTATGAAACGATCGAGGCTTTCGCCGAGGCCTCGCTTTTAAAGATCCACCTCGAAACTGGGCGGACCCACCAGATCCGCGTCCATACCTCTGCTTTGCACCACCCTTGCTGTGGCGACCCCATGTATGGCTCGGATGCGAAATTAGCGCAACGCCTCGGCCTGGATCGCCAGTGGCTGCACGCGGTGAGTTTGGGCTTTCACCACCCAGCCGACGGGCGTTGGATGGAAATCGAATCCCCGTACCCCGATGATCTACAGCATGCACTCGACGTGCTGCGTGCCGGCTAATACTCCTGGCTTGCACACTGCCAGCACCCGCGTTGGCTGAGTCACGGATCACAGGCCAAACCCTATGTGGGCGCAGGTAGCACTTTTTATGCTTAGAAACTATGAAGCGAAACGAAAACAACACGGATCGTGCGATCCGTGGCGCCGCAGCCGTACTGGCTGCCATCGGCGCATTTGCTGCCTTTAATGGCGATAAAACCGTCCTCGGCGTCGTGCTCGCCATCCTCACCGTGGTGCTCGGCGCAACGGCATTCTCGGGATTCTGCCCCGCATACACCCTCTTTGGCATCAACACCTGTAAGCGCAAATAACACCAGCAATTAAAATAAGCGAGCGTGGACACCACTGACCGCGCTCGCTTAAGTATTGCCATTGGCAGCCTGGCTGCCTTAGTCATCTTGCTTGTAGTGCTATCGAGCAACCAACCAGGCCATCACACCACCCTCCACAATGGCGATGTGCTCGGAAAACAGGAAGAAGAAACCTTCCAGCAATACCAACAACGTGCACATGAAAGCCTAGAAGGCCAAGGCCAACGCTTTGCATTAGTGACCTTCGCACAACCTTTAAGCCCAGAAAGCGCTGGGCACAGCCTTGAAACGATAACGCGAGTCAATGCCGTATTGCTGGATTCCAGTGCGCCTTTGGTGCTACCCGAACCAGTAGCGCCCGAAGGGCGTGCCGATGTAATCCGGCGCTATCAATCCTTTGTCGCTGCCGATGATGCACCACTGCAGGCAGCAGTAGTACGAGAAGATCTAGACACACTGCGCCATCTTGAAGCCGAGCCCCACATCGCTGCCGTGGAAGCCTTGCCAGAAGATGCCGCTTGGGGCCATTTTGGCATCACGCTCGTGCGCGCCCCCGCTGCCTAAAACCTAAATCCAACAGATACAGCGCCACCGACACCCAGATCACCACAAAACCAATCCAGCGCACGGTGCTGAGGTGCTCATGCATGACAAATACTGCCCACAACATTTGCATGGTGGGAGTGATGTACTGGAGCATGCCAATGGTGGCCAAAGGAATCCGCTTGGCTGCAGCACCAAATAACAACAACGGCACTGCGGTGACTACACCGGTTGAAATCAACAGCAACGAATAGCTCAAGCCTTCTTGAGCAAAGCTGCTGTTATCTGCGGCATGAAGCCAAGCCACATAGCCAAGAGCAAACGGTGCCGTCACCATCGTTTCAGCCGCAACCGAGGCCTGGGGTGAGACGCTGACTCCCTTTTTTACTAAGCCATACAACCCAAAAGAAAACGCGAGTAATAAGCCCATGATGGGTGGCTGGCCACCGACGATGGTTAACAGTAGCACCGCGGCCGCTGCGATGCTCACGCTTAAGGTTTGCAAGGGACGAAGCCGCTCGTGCAAGAACACCACGCCGAGCAGCACGCTTACCAAGGGGTTAATAAAGTAGCCCAGCGCTGCGTCTGCCACATGGCCGGAATTCACGGCAATGACGTACACCAGCCAATTGATTGCAATTAAAAACCCCGACGCCGTCAGGCGCAGCCAGGTCTGCCTGGATGCCCGAAACAATTCATGCCAGCGCCCAGACACACTGAGTACGCCGGCCATAAACACCAGCGTCCAGATAATGCGGTGGGCAATGATTTCTAGCGGCGCGGCAGGCTCAAGCAAGGGGAAATAGGCAGGAAATAACCCCCACAGCAGGTACGCGAAGATGCCAAAGAACACGGCACTTAACCTACCCGTGGGCATGGCCTAGCAATACAAAGGGTGAAAAATAGCCTCTGTGCAGGGCAAAGTGGAGGAGTTGCTAAGACCAGTACACTGCTTAATCATGGCGAAACAATCCTCCTTTGTACATCTGCACAACCACACCGAGTACTCCATGCTCGACGGTATGGCGAAGGTGGATATGTTGGCCGAGGAAGTCTCGCGCCAGCAGATGCCAGCGGTGGGCATGACTGACCACGGCAACATGTTCGGCACCGATGCCTTTTATCACGCCATGTGCGATGCGGGCGTGAAGCCGATTATCGGTATTGAGGCCTATTTGGCCCCAGAATCGCGCTTTAATAAAAACCGCATCCGCTGGGGCGAAATGCACCAGAAAAGCGATGACGTTTCCGCCTCCGGTGCCTACCTGCACCAAACCATGCTTGCCGAAAACGCCGAGGGCCTGCATAACCTCTTCTATCTTTCCTCCATGGCCTCTTATGAAGGCCAGCTTGGTAAGTGGCCGCGTATGGACGCAGAGCTGATCGCCGAGCACGCCACCGGCATCATCGCCACCACCGGATGCCCTTCAGGTGATGTGCAGACCCGTCTTCGCCTGGGGCAATTTGATGCCGCACTTGAGGCTGCAGCGATGTGGCAAGACATCTATGGCAAAGACAATTACTTTCTAGAGCTCATGGATCACGGGCTCGATATTGAGCGCCGCGTGCGCACCGAGCTGCTAGAAATTGGGCGCAAGCTGGATCTACCGCCGCTTGTGACCAATGACTGCCACTATGTGCTGGAATCCCAGGCCAAAGCACACGAGGCGATGTTGTGCGTGCAAACAGGCAAAACGCTCAGCGACCCAGACCGTTTTAAGTTCGATGGCACCGGCTACTACATCAAGTCGGCGCAGCAGATGCGCGAGATTTGGGACGACACCGTACCCGATGGCTGCGATAACACCTTGTGGATCGCAGAGCGAGTACAAGATTATGGCGAGATCTGGGAGGCACACCCACACGACCGCATGCCAATCGCCGATGTGCCAGAAGGTCACACTCCCACCAGTTGGCTGCGTCATGAGGTCATCGAGGGGCTCAAGGAGCGTTTCGACGGCGGCGAGATACCGAAGGAATATATCGATCGCGCCGATTATGAGATCGAAGTGATCGACATGAAGGGCTACCCCTCCTACTTCCTGATCGTGGCCGAGCTGATTAAGCACGCGCGATCCATTGGTATCCGTGTGGGACCAGGCCGTGGCTCTGCGGCTGGCGCCTTGGTGGCCTATGCGCTGACGATTACCAATATTGACCCCATCGAGCATGGCTTGCTGTTCGAGCGATTCTTGAACCCGGAGCGTCCGTCTGCACCCGATATCGATATCGACTTCGACGATCGCCGTCGCGGTGAGATGATTCGCTATGCCTCGGATCGCTGGGGTGAAGACAAGATCGCCCAGGTGATCACCTTCGGTACGGTGAAAACGAAGCAGGCGCTGAAAGACTCCGCCCGCGTGCAATATGGCCAGGCCGGCTACCAGATTGCCGATATGATTACCAAGGAATTGCCTCCGGCGATCATGGCCAAGGACATTCCGCTCACGGGCATCAAAGATCCCAATCACCCGCGCTATGCCGAGGCCGGTGAGGTACGAAAACTCATCGAAACAGACCCGGACGTACAAAAGATCTACGAAACGGCTGTTGGCTTTGAAGGCGTGATTCGCCAACCCGGTGTGCACGCCTGCGCGGTGATTATGGCTAGCGTGCCGCTGCTAAATCACATTCCCATGTGGAAGCGCCCCGCCGATGGCGCATTGATTACGGGCTGGCCATATCCTGCCTGCGAGGCCATTGGCTTGCTCAAGATGGACTTCCTGGGCCTGCGCAACCTCACCGTGATCGGTGATGCGCTTGAAAATATCAAGGTCAACCGCGGTGAGGAGATCGACCTCGAAGCACTCGAAACCGATGATCCGAAGGTCTACGAGCTGCTTTCCGGCGGCCATACCCTAGGCGTGTTCCAGCTCGACTCTGGCGGTATGCAAGAGCTGCTTAAGCGCATGCAGCCGACGGGCTTTAATGACATTGTGGCTTCTTTGGCGCTGTATCGCCCAGGACCTATGGGCGTGAATGCGCACAATGATTACGCCGACCGCAAAAACGGACGTAAGCCCATCGAGCCGATTCACCCGGAGCTTGAAGAGGCACTCAAAGACATCCTGGAAGAAACCTATGGTCTGATCGTGTATCAGGAGCAGATCATGGAGATCTCTCGCAAGCTGGCCAATTACACCGCTGGTGAAGCCGATGGCTTCCGTAAAGCGATGGGTAAGAAAAAGCCAGAAGTGCTGGCCAAAGAGTACGAGAAGTTCTCTCAAGGCATGTTCGACAATGGCTTTTCTAAAGCAGCAGTAGACGCACTGTGGGGCACCATCGAGCCCTTCGCCTCTTATGCCTTTAATAAGTCGCACGCTGCCGGTTATGGTCTGGTGTCTTATTGGACGGCGTATCTTAAAGCCAATTACACGGCTGAATACATGGCAGCTTTGCTGACCTCTGTTGCAGATAAGAAGAATAAGTCGGCACTGTACCTGGCTGATTGTCGCCACCTTGGCATCTCAGTGCTTTCACCCGATGTGAATGAATCCGGTCTGAACTTCATGCCGGTAGGAGAGCGAATCCGCTTCGGTTTGGGTGCGGTGCGAAACGTCGGTGCCGACGTGGTTGAGGCCATCGTTGAAGCCCGCGAAGAGCAAGGCAACTTCACAGACTTCTCTGATTACTTAGACAAAGTGCCCACGGTGGCCTGCTCTAAGCGTGTGATCGAGTCGTTGATCAAAGCTGGCGCCTTCGACTCATTGGAGCATCCCCGCAAGGGGCTCATGCTCATCCACGAAGACGCGGTGGATTCGGTGCTTGCTACCAAAAAAGCAGCCGATAAGGGCCAATTCGATCTCTTTGCAGGCCTTGGCGCCGGTGATGAAGAAGCCCCGAATGTCTTTGCCGTGCAAGTGCCGGATCAGCATTGGGATAGAAAACACGAGCTGGCCCTGGAAAGGGAAATGCTCGGCCTGTACGTCTCCGGCCACCCGCTTGATGGCTTCCAAGACGCCCTCGATGCCCAGACCGATACGCCACTGACCACCATCTCTGAAGGCGAATTACGCCACGGCACCGAGGTGGTGATTGGCGGAATTATTGCCGGTGTTGATCGTCGAGTAAGCAAAAAAGATGGCTCGCCCTGGGCGATTGTGACGATCGAAGATTACAACGGCGCGCAGGTGGAGCTGCTGGTGTTTAGCCGTCTCTATGGCATCGTTGCGCCGCAGATTGTTGAAGACAACATCATCGTTGCCAAAGCACATATCTCGGTCAAAGACGACCGCACCTCACTGTTTGGCGATGACCTCAAAGCAGCCGAACTTGGCCCCGGTGGCGGCGCTGGGTTGCCGCTTCGATTGACCATGCGCACCGACCAGTGCTCTTTGGAAAACATTGCCAAGCTCAAAGCAGTGCTTGCCAATAACAAGGGCGAATCGGATGTGTACCTCAATATCGTGCACGGAGAAGAATCCCGGCTGATGATCCTTGGCGAGCACCTGCGAGTGGAGCGCTCTGGAAGCCTCATGGGAGATCTCAAAGCCACTATGGGCCCTGGCATCTTGGGCTAAGTGGAACAGGGATCGACTTAGCCCACTGCACACACCGCAAGGTGAAGGCAGTGGGCTAAACTCTGTAGGCCATGAGTGAAAATGCACAGTCGATTCCGGACGCAAATGTTCATGCCGCCGATATCCAAATGGCGCAGGCACGAATTTCGGCGTCGATTGCGCCCACACCGCTGCAGTATTGTGCTCGCCTATCCGAGCTCACGGGGGCAGAGGTGTACCTCAAGCGCGAAGATCTCCAAGACGTGCGCTCTTATAAAATCCGCGGCGCAGTCAATGCCATTTCCCAGCTCACCCCCGAGCAGCGTGAGCGTGGGATCGTCACGGCTTCTGCCGGCAACCATGCCCAGGGTGTCGCCTTTGCCTGCCGCACCATGGGAATTCAAGGGCGCATCTATGTGCCTGCAGCCACGCCAAAACAAAAGCGCGATCGCATCATGGTCCACGGAGGCAACAATGTAGAACTCGTTGTGGTGGGCGCAAACTTCGACGAGGCCTCAGCCGCAGCACACGATGATGCTAAAGCCACCGGCGCCACCATCATTGAGCCTTTTAATGATCGCAACACCATCATCGGCCAGGGCACAGTCGCAGCCGAGGTGTTGGCGCAACTGACCAGCATGGGCAAATCCCTTGATTCCATGGTGGTGCCAGTAGGAGGCGGTGGCCTGATCTCGGGTATTTTGAGCTACTTGGCAGATATGGCTCCGCGTACCTCCGTGGTTGGCGTTGAGCCAGAAGGCGCCCCCTCCTTGCAGGCAGCATTAGAAGCAGATGAGCCGGTGGCATTGGCCACGGTTGATCCCTTTGTTGATGGCGCTGCCGTGAAGCGAATCGGAGATATCAACTTCGCCATCATCGAAAAGAACAAGGGACGCCTGCATAACCTCACCGTAAGCGAGGGTGCAGTGTGCACCGAGATGCTCGACCTGTATCAAAATGAGGGCATCATCGCTGAGCCTGCGGGCGCACTTTCTGTCACCGGCCTCAAAGAGCTCAACCTCAAACCAGATCAGGTGGTGGTGTGCATTATCTCCGGTGGCAATAACGATGTGCTTCGATATGGCGAAGTGATGGAGCGTTCCCTCGTACACCGCGGCCTCAAGCACTACTTCTTGGTCAATTTCCCCCAAGAGCCTGGCCAGTTGCGTACCTTCCTCAACGATATTTTGGGCCCGGATGACGACATCACGCTCTTCGAGTACCTCAAGCGCAACAACCGCGAAACAGGAACGGCCTTGGTGGGCCTGCAACTTGGCAGGGCAACGGACCTTGATGGCTTGATTCAGCGCATGGATGCCTCGCGCATCGAGTGCCGTCGCCTAGAGCCAGGTACTGCCGAGTACTCCTACTTAGTCTCGCTCTAATCCTCCTCGATGCGATACTCCCATGGGCCTAGCTCATGGCGGTGATCGTAATCGTTGGAGCAATTGGCATGCAGGCGCAGGTGCTCATAGGAAAGCGTGAGCACCTGCCCAGCCGTGCTGACCTCAAACTCACCAAAATTGACCTGCCCTAATTGGTGCTTTTTCCGCAAAGCGATGAGCTGCCTATAGGTAGCAAGCATGGCTTGCTGGTCTTGGTCGAAGTTCCAATCGAGCTTGGCTGAAGCAAAAGTGGCTGGATCGGCTGGGTCGGGCACTGCATCGGATTTCCAGCCGTGCTGGGCAAATTCTTCTAGGCGCCCCTGAGAGGTCGCTTGGTTAAGCTCGGGGGATTCGTGTGAACAAAAGAAGGGGAAGGGGCTAGTAGCTGCGAACTCTTCGCCCATAAACAACATGGGAACATAAGGGCTGAGCAACACCAAGGCTGCTTTCAGCCTTAATTGCTGCGGGGTCAGGTTTTGAGAGGGACGATCGCCTAAAGCGCGGTTGCCGGTTTGATCGTGCGTGGTGGTGTAGGTGACTCCGGCTTGGGGGCGAATATCGGCAGTGAGTTTGCGGCCGTGGGTGCGTGCGCGGAACGTCGAAAAGCTGCCTTGGAAAAAATACATCCCCTCCAGCGTGTGCTTGAGGCCTTCGATACCTGCTTTGGCGTAATCGGAATAATAGGCCTGATCCTCACCCGAGACCAGGGTGTGAATGCAGTGATGGATATCGTCAACCCACTGGCCTGCAAGGCCATAGCCAGAAGGCGCAATCAGCCGCGGATCGTTGAGATCACTTTCAGCAATCAAGTACTTGTGCTTGCCGGTAGCTGCTTCAACCTCCGAAGCCACGGCCTGTAACTGCTCCATGATGGAAAAAGCACCGCGATCATCATAGGCGTGCACCGCGTCGAGCCGCAGGCCATCAATGTGGAAATCTTCGAGCCACTGGCGCGCAGCATCCAAACAATACAAGCGCACCTCATCGGAATGAGGACCAGAAAAATTCACTGCCTCGCCCCAGCCAGTAGTAGCGGTGCTGAGGTAGGGGCCAAAGGCCGGAAGATAATTGCCATCAGGGCCGAAGTGATTAAACACCACATCCAAAATCACGCTGATACCACGTTCATGGCAGGCCTGAACCAGCGAACGCAACCCATCGGGGCCGCCATAGGCCTCGTGCACCGCGAACCAATCAACGCCGTCGTAGCCCCAGTTGCGAGCCCCACCAAAAGGCTGCACCGGCATCAACTCGATGGCTGTTACACCGAGGTCTAAGAAATAGTCCAGGCGCTTTTGCACACCAAAGAAGGTTCCCTCGGGGCTAAACGTGCCAACGTGCAGCTCATATATCACCTCATCGGCCAAAGGCCTGCCGTGCCAGTGCTCATCATCCCAAACCACCGGAGCAATCTTCTGGCTTAAGCCATGCACACCATCAGGCTGGCGTTGGCTTCGAGGATCGGGCAGCACCGGCCCGAAGTCTTCGGCCCCAGGGCTGCGAAGACGAAAACCGTAGCGCTGCGAGGGCTCAAGGTGGACATCGCAAGCGAACCACCCATTGGGGTAGGTAGCCATGGGAATTTCTGTGCCTTCACAGCACAACAACACATCGGCTGCAAAAGGCGCCCACACAGTGGTGGGCTGATCAGGGCGAGTAGATGCTGGCAGGGTCATAATGCACCAGTGTAAAAGCACAAAAGATACACTGCGAAAGCATGTACCTGCGCCCCGCTGAAGAAATCTGCACCGCCGAGCTCGAAATCAAGCGCTCAAAGTTTCTCACCTTTATTCAACGGGCCGATACAGAAGAAGCAGCCCGCGACTTCATCACAGCAATCAAGTCGCAATACCCAGATGCGCGACACCACTGCAGTGCCTTTATCTGCCACCAAGAAGGTTTTACCCCCATCGAGCGTTCATCAGATGACGGGGAACCATCTGGCACCGCCGGCCAACCCATGCTCGATGTGCTCCGCGGCAGCGGGGTAGAAGACATTGTGGCGGTTGTGGTGCGCTACTTCGGAGGCATCAAACTAGGAGCCGGTGGCCTAGTGCACGCCTATTCGGAGGCAGTAAGCCTAGGGCTGGAGCACCTGCGCACTGTGGTGCGCAAAAAAGTAGACCTCTACAACGTGGAATTAACCCACGCCCAGGCCGGCCCGGTTGAAGCTCGCCTGAGGGCAGCAGGCGTGCAAGTGCTCGATAGCGACTACGCCCAAAAGGTCACGCTCACCCTTGGTGTAGAAGCAGAGGGTGTGGCCACACTTGAGGCTTTGGTAGCCGAGCTGACCTCCGGGGCAGCAACGCTGAAAAATGCCGGGCATACCTGGGTGGAGACGCCCAGCTAGCAACCTGTGGGCCACTTGGGGCGCCGGGTTGAGCAGATAGCGGCAGGTTAGAATGATGCCTATGACTATGCAACGACGCCCAAGCAATAGCATCGAACAGCGCAAAGTTGATGTGCGCAAATACTCCAAGACTGCCGCAGTAGGAGTTGTTGGTGGCGGTGGCCTAGCGCTGATCGGGTTGCTGGTGGGGCAATCCTCACTGATGCTGCTTGGATTAGTGCTGATCGTGGCGCTCGGTGGTTATGGAATAGCAAAGGTTCGGTCGATTACGAACTACCGAGACCCGCACGCATGAGTGGTGCTGTTCGGATCGATGCCTGGGTGTGGGCGGTGCGTTTGGCTAAAACGCGTTCCCAAGCCGCCGAGGCCTGCAAAGCAGGGCACGTCAAGCTCAATGGTGCTGCGGTAAAACCCTCACAGCAGGTTGTGGTGGGCGATCATGTGCGAGTGTGGCTGAATCACCACGAAAAGCGTGTTGAGGTCACCCAACTGATTCGCAAGCGCGTCGGGGCTGCGGTAGCCCGCGAGTGCTATATCGACCATTCTCCTCCGCCACCGCCGAAGGAGATTATCGCCTCGATGCCGAAGCGTGATCGAGGTGCGGGCAGGCCAACAAAAAAGGAGCGCCGCGAGACTGATCGTTTGCTCGGCAGGCGCCCCAGGTAGCAGGTTGCTCTTAGAGGTTAATCCAAGCCGGAGGGAAGTCGATGCCGAATTGGCGGAAGGCATCGGCGATGGCTAGACCCCACACGTGGATGGCGTCGGCAAGCTGGGGGAAGAGCTCGAAAATAACCTGCATGAGTCAGTCTCCTTCTGATCAAGGCCCATGTGGATTACGGGCCAATAAAATGTTGTCCGCCACCTTAGCGCCTCAGCCGCCTCGACGCTAGAGCTTTCACCTTAGAGCTTTTTTAGCTTGGAGCCCTCGCGCTCAGGTTTGTGTTCTACAAGCGCAGCGGGATCGGCCTGCCGTGCTTTGTTCAAGGCTTCTAGGCGCCTGCGCAAACGAGGCACGCGCTGTTTGGGGTGGGCTCCGCTGCTGCCGGTTTTTTCAATATGCGTTTCGCCGAAGCTGAGTAACAGGAGGTCGTCGATAAGCCGAATTTGCCCAGGCTGGAAGCGATAATCAAGGCCGTCACGAACCAAGGCAATGCGCTGCGGAGCCAATAATTGCCGCAATTGTGAGGCGGTGGTGATGTCGTGGGCGTGCAGGAGTTCTTCGAGCCACTGATAGTGCTCGCTGCGCGATGGTGGCACGGTGTTGCCCAGGATCATCGCGATGATGCCGGGTAGCGTTTCTGCCGAAAACGCCACGTCTTTGCTGGAGGTGGTGTCGGGTTCTCGGATGGCGGCGATTTGGTCGAATTGTTGGTCGGCAAGTTCGATCAGCCCTGCGGTTAAGGTGAAGGCGCGATCGATTTGGGGGTCAAGATCCGTGGCGCGCTTATAGCGAATATCGTGTTCGAATTCCGCCCACGCATGCTGCAGCACGGTGCGGATCTGCACCTCGAATTGTTGGCCGATGTAATCGCGCAGGCTATCTACCCGTTCATCAACCTTCAGAATCAAGTGATGCGAGCCGTACCCAAAGCCGCCCGAGATTCTGGTCTGTGCGGTTTTATCCACCGAGCGAACAACGCTAAACACGTCGTCGATAGCATCAATGACGTGGGGAATTTCCGTGGAGTGCAAGGTGGTGATGCGCACGCCGATAATATCGTGCACATCTTGCCAAGGATCGGGATAGATCCACTTGCCTTCTGATTTTTTATTGGCCTTGGCCTTTAAAGAGTTCCACTTTTTTACTCGGGCAGAAACGCGATCATAGGTTAAGCCGGCATCAGCAAGCACATCTTCAAACGCCTCCACGAACTCCTCAGCGGCTTCGGGGTGATCCTGGTTAAACGCACGAAGCTTTTGGCTTAATTGCGTGATGCGCTTTGACCCCACAGGTTCCTACCTTTCTTTGACCAATAAACAACAAGGCAATGTAGCAAAAAGGTCCTCGCATGCCACCGTTGCGGTGTAGGTTTTGCCGCTGAGCTCATCGCGCCACGTGCCGGCGGGTAGCTTTACGGTGGTCTGTTCCCACTCATCGGCGCACTGCCACCGCGCGGGTTTGCGCACCGCAAAAGAGATCACCTGAAGCACACCGTTGGCGTCGCCGCGGGCAAAACCAATGCACTTCGATTCCGCAGGCCCTTGGGCAAATACGGCCTGGTAGGAGCCACCTATAAAGCATTCGGGCATTCTGGCTCGAAGCGCCAGGGCTGCGTGAGTGAGCTGCAATTTCGCTGCATCTGGATGCTCGAGATCCATCGGTGCTGCAAGCAATTGCTTCCTGCGGGTGTAATCGACAAAGCGTCGGTTATCGGGGTCGACGAGGGAGTCGTCGAAAAGCTCGGTGCCCTGATACACATCGGGAATGCCCGGGGCGGTGAGCTGCAAGAGCTTTCTACCCAAAGAAATTGGAAGGGCTGCTTGTTCAAGCTTTTCGACGAACGCACTAATCAAACCAGTAGCCGGCCCAGAAAGCAGCGCATCGATCCAATCACTTACTGCACGTTCGAATTGCTCGTTTGGCTGCGTCCAGCTTGTGTGCACCCCGGCCTCGCGCACGGCCTTGAGCCCGTATTCTTGCACCCTGGAGCGCAACGCATCAGTGAGCTCGCCACCTGCTGGCCACACACCCAAAATATTCTGGAATAAGAAATGCCCAGTGCCACCATCAGGGGCGGGCACGAGCTGCTGGACCTTGTGGCAAAGCTCCACAAAAGCCGCAGGATCTAAGGTGAGCGCGATGATGCGGGCGCGCACGTCCTCGCTGCGCTTGGTGTCGTGGGTAGAAAGGGTGGTCATGGCCCTGGGCCAGAGTTTGGCGCGTTCTTGTTGCAACATATGAAACTCCGCGGCCGAAACCCCAAAGCGGCCGGGCGCGCCGCCGACTTCCTGGAGCGCCACCAAGCGGCACGCACGATAAAAGGTTGTATCTTCTACGCCCTTGGCCATCACCGCACCGCATACCTGTGCAAAACGCGTGGCCGCTTCACCTTCGGCGAGCATCGCTGCGGCAAAAACATCAAGTGCAGCCCTGCGGGTGGGGAAGCGGTGGGCGTGATCGGCAATGGCAGTGGCCGTTAAACGCGATAAAGAAAGATAATCGGCGCGATACACCGGCATCTCTGCGATCAGCTCAATGACTGTTTCGCGCAACAGTTCCTCGCTCACGCTATGGCCACCGGTGGAGAAATTATCCGCACGGATCGCACGAAGCAGCCTGCGAATCTCCGCGTCGAGTTCACCTTCGGCCACCTCTGCTTTAAGCAGGTGCTCCGTTGCGGCAATGGCCGTCGCATTCCATGTAGAACCTGATTGCTCTAAGGCCAACATGCTCAGCGCATCTTCGGCGCTGCGGTGTACGAACACGCCATCAAATTCCCTGAGTGCGTCATAACCAGTGGTGCCGTCGACTGCCAAACGAGGATCGAGGGGCTCTTCTACACCCAGGATCTTTTCAATCACCAGCCAACGATCACCAATTAAGGTGCGCAGCCGCTGCAGGTAGGCAAAAGGATCGGCCAGGCCATCGGGGTGATCGACGCGAACACCGTCGATGAGGTCTTCTTCGATCAACTGCTGGATCATGGCGTGGGAGTGTTCAAACACCTCTGGATCTTCTTGGCGGATGCCTGCAAGATCATTGACGGAGAAGAACCGGCGATAGTTGATCACGCCAGTGCGCCAGTCGAGCAGCGCATAGTGCTGGCGATGATAGGTTTCCAGCGGCGTGTTCTGTTTGGTTCCCGGAGCAATGGGAAAGAGGTGCTCGTAGTAGCGAAGCACCTCCTGGCCATCAACCACGTCGAATTCCAGGGCTGCTTCATCGCCTTCGGCACCCAGGACCGGTAGGGCAATGCGGCCGTGTGCACCATTGTCTTGCCTGAAATCAATATCAAAATAATGCGCATAGGCAGAGCCTTGACCATGCTTGAGCACATCCCACCACCAGGCATTTTGAATGGGTTCGGCAATGCCTACGTGATTGGGCACGATATCGATAACCACCCCCATGCCGAAACTCTTCGCGCGTTTTGCAAGGCTGCGAAAACCATCGATGCCCCCAAGCTCTGGGTTGATCACCGTGGGGTCTACCACGTCATAGGAATGGGCGGAGCCTTCGCGTGATTGCAAAATGGGAGAAAGGTAGATGTGGCTTACACCCAAATCGTGCAAGTACTCCAAAATATCTTCGGCTTCGGAAAAACCGAAAGCGCGCCCATTGGGGTCAGCATTGGGGCCTCGAAGCTGCAAGCGGTACGTTGCGGTGATATTCACCCTCTTAACCCTAGGGCAGAAGCAGGGGATGTGGGCGCACCTTCACTCGCGTGTGGGCGGCGTCTTTGATTCTCAACAGCTTCGGATTTAGAAGTTCGATGAATGTGAAAGTGTTAGGCCGATACCAAGGTGGGGAAGCGAATGGGCTGAACTTTGCCAAAGCGTTGGCTAATCCAATGTTCAAGCAGTGGGCAGGCAGTGGGGCTGAGCAGCACCGTGCGGTGATCCGGTGCGAAAAAGACCGGGGCTGCGCCAAAGACGTTGCTAAAGTGCCGGTGGATAATGCCGTGGAGGTGGGGGTGTGCCAACCAACCCGATGGCAAAGAACCTGGCGTATCCATTTGCATTCCCGCGCTGGGTTGGCCGGTGAGCAACGCCGATGGGCGCGCACGAAGCGCCAAACCCGAGGGGGTGCTCGCCCGCGCGATGGCATTATCGGCGGCAAGCTCAAAGGCTTGCGTAAGGCTTAAGCCCAGCGCTTGGAAGGTACGAACTTTCAAAGGGATATGTGGGGCGTGCATGTGCACGAATTCGGCACTGTGGTGATCATTGAGCCGAAGGCGAGCCACGGCAGCAGCACGATCCGGTGCTCGCTTGGTGCTGCGAAGCCGGCCCTCAGCGGTGTTGCGATGCACCCCGGTATTCGGTGCCAAACGCAACACGATGCCTGATTGAAACGCCTCCGCGTGGGCGAGGAGGCGCTCCTGCTGCGTAGTGATGTGGTGTGTGGAGTGTTCTTTGTTTGGTGGAACCGTGATGCTTTGCTGCATGTACCCTCAACCCCTCGGCCAAATGAGCTCGCTGTAGAAAAACCTTCTATAGCTCTTTGACGCATTTCGGGGCCGATCGGTTCCCAACAATTTTTAAAACGGGGGGTCTTCTTCTAAACCAAGCTGCGTGACGAGTTCTTCTTTGGACCAAATCTCAAGCTTTTGGCCTTGTGCCTGAAGCTCCTCGGCGCGCTTGAGCTTAGAAGTTTTGCCCTCCCAAGGCCCTGAGACCAAGATGGTGGTCTTCTTTGTCACGTTCTTTGCCACATGGGCGCCCTGTTGCGCCATCGCAGACCAAAGCTGGCCCTTGGAATAGGGCTCGAAATCACCAGAAAGCACCACCGTTTGGCCAAAGAGGTTGCCGGCTGGATCTGCCTCGGTATTTGCCTCTGGGATCTCATCGGGCGTTGCCACCTTGGCCCAGGGTTGGCGAGGCTTCTTGGGTTTTTGAGATTGCTCTGGTGTTAGCGCTGCGATTTCTACGTCGTCATTGGCATCGACGTTTCGATCACGCAGCACCGGATAGACCTTGGATGCATCAAGGTGGCCAAGTTGGAAACCAAACCCGTGCATCACGCTGCCCAAATCGCCTTCGATGTCCTTACGTTGGGCCAGGGCGATCACGATGCCGGCGCAGGCCTCGGCATCAGCACCTGCATCATGGTGGCGTTGCAACATCACATCTAAGGCCTTGGCCACCGTGGGCAGGCGGTGATTGATCACGTCGAGCTTTGCCGCGCGAGCAAGGGCTAAGGAGCAGCCAAAATCAATAGCTGGCACCTCAATGTCTGCGGCAATGCAGGCCCGACGCAGTGCTGTCATGTCGAATTGCGCATTGTGCGCCAGCAGTGGTGAGCCATCCATCCACGATTCCAGCTTGTGCATGGCCTCGGAAAAATCTGGGGCATCTGCTACATCTTCAGCGGTGATGCCGTGGATGGCGATATTGGCTTCTTCGAAGTTGCCGAGCTTGGCAGGTGGCTTGCACAGCCAGGCGTCTTGAGCAACAACGGCTCCGTCGCGAACTTGGCATACCCCGATCTGGCAGATTGAGCCCCAATCGGCGTTGGCGGTTTCTACATCCACTGCAAGGAAATCAAGCCCTGGCACTACCACGATGGGTGCGAGCTCACCTTTGGCGGCGGCCTGCAGCGCGCTTAGGCATCGCTGCTGTTCTTTTTGGGCGCCGGGGGCAAAGGGGATGCGCACGTCAGCGATGCTGAGTTCGCCCATGGTGGTGGCAGTTGGCTGTGCTGTTTGGTTGATGGCTTGGGCATCGTTGAGCAAAAGGTGCTGGTCGCTGGCTCCGAGGGCGCGCTGAAGCACCGAGTAGCGCAGCCTTAACTGTTGGCCATTGAGTTGCACATGGCATCCGTGGGCTTGGAATTCAGCAGCGGGCATTGGGGTTCCTTCAGGCTACAAGCTGTATTCGTCGGTGGGTTTCTTTTGCTCTGGCTCGACCATACGCAACAACATTGAGGTGCGAGCGGGAAGCTCGATGGTGCCACCTGATTGAATGATCAGCGCTTCTTCCGGGTGCCCTGTGTCTTGGTCGGTATCAACGATCATCTTCCAGGACGCACCGTATTGCTCGCCGGGCAAGGTGAACTCGATCGGCTCGTGGTAGGCGTTGAACATGAGGATGAAGGAGTCGTCGACAAGCCTTTGGCCTCGCATATCGGTTTCGGTGATGCCTTGGCCGTTGAGGTAGACCATGAGGGATTTGCCAAAGGCGAAGCCCCAATCGTCTTGAGTCATCAAACGTCCGGCGGGGGTCAGCCAGGCGATGTCGCGGTCGCGCACCTCAGAGCCAAGCGGGCCACCGGCGAGGAAGCGGCGACGACGAAATACCGGGTGATTCTGGCGGATTCGGATGAGGCGTTTGGTAAATTCCACCAGCTCTTCGTTTTCGGTGGCCAAATCCCAATCGATCCAACTGAGCTCATTGTCTTGGCAGTAGACATTGTTATTGCCACCTTGGGTTCTGCCCATCTCATCGCCGTGAGCCAGCATCGGGGTGCCAAGGCTGAGCATCAAGGTGGTGAGGAAATTGCGGTGCTGGCGCTGGCGCAGCTTCAACACCGTCTCATCGTCTGTGGGGCCTTCCACACCGCAGTTCCACGAGCGGTTGTGGCTTTCGCCGTCGCGGTTGCCTTCACCATTGGCCTCGTTGTGCTTTTCGTTATAACTGACCAGGTCATTAAGGGTAAAGCCATCGTGAGCGGTGACGAAGTTGATGCTGGCAGTAGGCCTGCGGCCGTTATTGGCATAAAGGTCGGAGGATCCGGTGATGCGCGAGGCGAATTCTCCTAAGGTAGCGGGCTCGCCGCGCCAGAAATCACGAACCGTGTCGCGGTACTTGCCATTCCATTCCGTCCACAAGGGAGGGAAGTTGCCAACCTGGTAGCCGCCCTCGCCCACATCCCAGGGTTCGGCGATCAACTTCACCTGCGATACCACCGGGTCTTGCTGTACAAGATCGAAGAATGTTGCAAGCCTGTCGACGTCATGTAATTCACGAGCCAGCGTGGATGCAAGATCGAAACGGAATCCATCCACATGCATCTCGGTAACCCAGTAGCGCAGCGAATCCATGATCATCTGCAATGGGTGGGGGTCTCGAACATTCAGGGAGTTACCGGTGCCGGTGTAGTCCATATAGTGCGCACGGTCGCCGTCGACAAGCCGGTAGTAGGCCTCGTTATCGATGCCGCGAAACGCGATGGTCGGCCCTAAGTGGTTGCCCTCGGCGGTGTGGTTGTACACCACGTCCAAAATGACTTCGATGCCTGCCTCGTGGAAGCTTCGCACCATGCCCTTGAATTCGCTGACCGCGCCACCAGGATGGCGCGATGCCGAATAATCCTGGTGCGGTGCGAAAAAGCCGAAGGTGTTATAGCCCCAGTAATTGCGCAGACCAAGATCGCGCAGGCGATCATCCTGGAGGAATTGGTGCACCGGCAAAAGCTCAATCGCGGTGATGCCGAGATCTTTGAGGTACGCAATGATCGCCGGGTGCGCAAGGCCGGCGTAGGTGCCGCGGAGTTCCTCGGGAACATCCGGGTGCGTCATGGTCATGCCCTTGACGTGGGCTTCGTAAATGACCGTCTCATTAAAAGGGATCTTTGGCGCGCGATCAGCACCCCAGTCAAAGAAGGGGTTGACCACCACGGACTTCATGGTGTGCGGCAGGCTATCTTCGGTATTTCTGCCGTGGGGATCATCCGGGTGGTGGATGTCGTAGCTAAACAGTGAGGGATGGCCATCGAACTCGCCATCAAACGCCCTGGCGTAGGGATCAACCAGCAACTTGGTGGCATCGCAGCGCTTGCCCGCATCTGGATCATAAGGGCCGTGCACGCGGTAGCCATAGCGCTGCCCTGGGGTAACGCCGGGAAGGTAGCAGTGCCACACATGGGCATCAACCTCACGCAATTCGATGCGTTCTTCCTGGTCATCTTCGTCGATCAGGCACAGCTCCACTTTGTCTGCAACATTGGAAAAGATTGCAAAGTTCGTGCCAGCGCCGTCATAGGTGGATCCCAAAGGGTATGCGTCGCCGGGCCAAATCTGGCGTGCCGGTGCTGAGTCAGTCATGCATCAGACTCTAGCGCGCGTAGTCCGGAATCAATCAAGTGCACACCTTGAAGGAAGTGAAGCGAATCAGCCTCGCAAACATCCGGTGCTGCTGCGCCAGGTTCGCCAGCTTTTCCATCAGTGGAATGAACACTTTGGCCAGCCGTAGCCTGCGCCGCTTGGTGTTCTGCCTGCGCAATCACCGTGGAACCGAGCACAAAGTGCAAGGCCGTACTTGCACCCAACGCTGCCTGAGAACCACCGATGGCCTGGGCGAGGACCTGTTCGATGTCTTGACGTAAATCAGCATCGCTTACAGCAGCACTAATCAATTCAGCACCATCGCGATGCGCCAGCATGGCCCGGCGCAGCTCCACACAAGCTGATTCCAAAGAGTGAAACGAGGTCGCACTCCACTGGGCGAGGAGGTGGCGAGCGGTGGCGTCGATCAGCGCCTGCTTGTTTTTGAAATGCCAGTACAAGGCGCCAGGAGCCACGCCCAATTGCGAAGAGACTCGCCGCATCGTCATATCGGCGAGCCCGTAGCTATCGAGGATTTCGATGCTCATGGAAATAATTGAGGCCTTGCTTAATTGCACACCGTCTACATTAGCCAACAGCGATAACGCCTCGTGGGGCTTCTGCCAATGCAACAGGCTCGAAGTGGCCGTGGTGGTAATCTTTGCGGGCACAGCGCCGATATAGGCCACAGGATGCCAATGAGCTTGCTGCTTATAAAAAGACGCAGCGGTTGCCATCACTTTTGTGAATGGTGACCAAAAAGCGCAGTAGTGATTGGCACAAAACAACACGACGAAAGAAGATGCAACAACGTGCGCATGACTCAGCAGTTGAACATCAAAGCCCTTGTAGCCGTGCCGATGATCGCCGCACTGGCGTTGGCTGCCTGCGGATCCGAAGAAGAAGCCGAGCAGGCCACCTCGAGCGTGACCACCACGAAGACTTCCACCTCCACCGCCACGCCTACGAAGGAATCCTCCGAGCCAAGTGAAGAAGCTTCTGAAGAGGAACAGGGCCCCACCGAAGGGCCGACTGTGGGTGCCGAGGCACTGGACGAGCCACCTGCGACCGTGCAGCGCCCCGAATCTGTTGAGGCACCAGAATTTGCCGATTTCGAACCCGTAGAAGGCGGGCAACCGGCCAGCGAAGAAGACCGCGCCGCCATCGAAGCGCTGGTGCGTGGCCAAGACGAGCAAGTGGGCTTCCGCGATTACTTAAGCTACGTTCCCAACCACACCTGTAGCCGTGTGAAGGACCAAAGCGATCCCGATGCCTATGATCTTTCCCAACTGCCCAACACCCCGATTAAAGAGGATCCGCAATTTGCAGCCGGCAACCCTCACACCGAATCGGTATCCGATGTGATGGTCAATGGCGATGAGGCCTCTGCCACCGTTGTTGCCGTATCCAAAGGTGAGCAATCCAAGCGAACCATGCGTTTCCACCGCGAAGACGGCAAGTGGACCTTCTGTAACTAACACGAGGTTGGCCATGGGTGCTTATGCACCCGCCTGCACATTGCACAACGGCCCCTGTGAGCACCAGTGGTGTTCGCGGGGGTTTGGTTTATGGTGATGGTTTGTTGGTGGGGTACGTTTGGGCGTCGAAAAGCTAAGAGCACAAAGAAGGGAACCACGCTATGGCGACACGAAGGTTGATTTCTCCGACGTTTGGCGCCTACGCGGGTGCCTTCGCCCTGATCGTGCTGGTGTATGTGCTGGCTGGGCTGGCATGGACTCCGCTGCGCCCGGCCTATACCGGCACCCTGCAAAGCGATGGTGCCATCGAGCTTGATGTGCCCGGACAAAATGTGCAATTCGGCTCCTGGATGAGCTTTATCGCCATTACTGCTGTACTTGCAGGGATCGTCACCTGGCTGGTGCTGCGGAAATTTCCTCCCCGTGTTGGGGTGATGTGCTGGCTGGTGCTCACCTTGTTGGTGGCAAGCGCAAGTTTTGCCTGGAGCAGCGATGTGCTTTTGCACTTCATGGTTCGAGGAACACAGGTAGGCGAGAGCCTTCGATTTGTTCCGCCACTGCGCCTGGGTGTGGGCGTATTAATCGCCCCCTGGGTTGGTTCGGTGCTGATGTTTATTGCACTGCTGCTTCGCGCTGAAGATGACCCGGCTGAGGAACTGCTGGCCTAAATAGCTACGCAATTTTTGCGTAAACGTGTAAAAAATTAGAAAGAAAGCCCAACGGCGCTATAATTTGCGTGCATTGTCTTATGTTCGCCTGCTCGAACGTGAGACAGGAACAAGGCCAGACAGAATTTCAATTAGCTGATATATAAGGAACGCGCGCACAGCATGCTCAATCGAATCGACTTGCGGGGCAAAGCCATTGACAAACGCAGCCTACGACAGGCCCTGCCGCGCGGAGGCACCGACGTGCAATCCGTACTTGCGACGGTAGAGCCAATCGTGCAGGCCGTAAAAGAAGGTGGAGCAGCCGCCGCCCTAGACTACGGCGAGCAATTCGATCACTGCCGCCCCGAGTCAATCGTGGTGCCACAACAACGCATCCAAGAAGCAGTAGCAGCGCTCGAGCCGAAGGTACGAGCAGCACTCGAGGCATCCATTGCGCGCGTGCGCGCCGTACACGCCGCACAACTTCCAGCCGAGCACACCACCACCTTGGCCGAAGGTGCAGAAGTAACCGAACGCTTCATTCCTGTTGAACGCGTAGGCCTCTACGTACCAGGTGGCAACGCCGTGTACCCGTCATCGGTGATTATGAACGTGGTGCCAGCCCAAGAAGCCGGCGTGAAATCCCTGGTGGTGGCCTCACCGGCACAAGCACAATTCGACGGCCTACCGCACCCCACCATCCTGGCAGCCTGCGGGCTGTTGGGCGTAGAAGAGGTGTGGGCTACCGGTGGTGCCCAAGCAGTAGCGCTGATGGCCTACGGCGATGAGGACCTCGAACCAGTCGATATGATCACCGGCCCAGGCAATATCTTTGTCACCGCAGCCAAGCGCCTGGTCCGCGGTGTAGTAGGCATCGACTCAGAAGCAGGCCCTACCGAAATTGCCATTCTTGCCGACGACTCCGCCGACCCGGTGTGGGTGGCATACGACATGATCAGTCAGGCAGAACACGACGTGATGGCAGCCTCAGTGCTGATCACCGACTCCGAACAACTTGCTAACGCCGTAGACCAAGCCATCAGTGAGCGCTATCAAGTCACCCGCAATGCTGATCGAGTAGCCCAAGCACTCGAAGGCGAACAGTCCGGCATCGTGTTAGTCAGCGACCTCGACGCAGCCATTGCCGTGGCCAATGCCTATGCCGCAGAACACCTAGAAATCCACACCGAGCACGCCCGCGATGTCGCCCGCCGTATCCACCATGCGGGCGCGGTATTCGTCGGAGGCTTTAGCCCCGTGCCCTTGGGTGATTACTCCGCAGGCTCGAACCACGTGCTGCCCACTTCCGGCAGCGCACGCTTTAGCTCCGGGCTTTCCACCCACACCTTCTTAAGGGCAGTCAACGAGATCCACTACGACGAAGCAGCCCTGAAAGAGATTGCCGAGCACGTAGTGAACTTCGCCGACGCCGAGGATCTTCCCGCCCACGGAGAAGCAATCCGCTGCCGCTTCGAGCAGCTAGGCACCTCCTAGGCACATGCCTGCTGCGTGGCACCTACCTGGCACCACCTCCGGCTTCGCTGCCACCGAGAACACAAGCAACCCCGGCCCAAAATACTGCAGACTCACAACGCTGTGCTCCATTGTTGTTGCTTTAAAAGCACCAACGGTAGGGCGCTGCTCAACATAGTGAAAAAGAAAGCACACGCGTGTCCACACTGAATTTGAATGACCTGCCCATACGCGAAGAACTTCGCGGCGAACAAGCCTATGGCGCACCACAACTGCGGGTGAACGTTCGCCTGAATACGAACGAAAACCCATACCCGCCCTCAGATGCCTTAGTAGAAGAAATCGCACACGAAGTAGCACTGGCCTCCAAAGAGCTCAACCGCTACCCAGAACGCGACGCGGTGGAATTACGCAAGGCACTGGCTGGCTACATCAGCGAACAAACCGGTGTGCAGGTAGGTTACGAGCAGCTCTGGGCTGCCAATGGCTCCAATGAGGTGCTCCAGCAACTCCTCCAAGCCTTCGGCGGCCCAGGAAGAAGCGCGCTCGGTTTTACCCCGAGCTACTCCATGCACCCGATTTTGAGCAAGAGCACCCAAACGGAGTTCATTGCCTGCCCACGCGCTAAGGATTTCCGCATCGATATCGATGCAGCCTTAGCAGCGATTGCCACGCACCAGCCCAACGTCATTTTTATTACCACCCCAAATAACCCGACCGGTGATGTCACCAGCCTTGAAGATATCGCCACCATCATTGAGGCCGCGCCGGGCATCGTGATCGTTGATGAGGCCTATGCGGAATTTTCAGATACCCCATCGGCAGTCACACTGATCGAGCGTTTCCCCGCGAAGCTCGTAGTATCTCGAACGATGAGCAAAGCCTTCGACTTTGCCGGCGGCAGGCTTGGCTATTTTGTGGCCGATCCTGCGTTTGTTCAGGCAGTGATGCTGGTGCGCTTGCCCTATCACCTTTCTTCTCTAGCGCAGATCACCGCGATTGTGGCGCTGCGTCACAGCGAAGAAACGCTCGGCACCGTGGCCTTATTGGCCAAGGAGCGCGAACGAGTCGCGGCAGCACTCGAATCCATGGGCTACCAAGTAGTACCGAGCGAATCCAACTTCATCTTCTTCGGCTCATTCGAAGATCAGCACAAAGCCTGGGAAGCATTCCTTGACCAAGGGGTGCTTATTCGAGACGTAGGTGTTGAAGGCTATCTGCGAGTGACCATCGGATTGGTAGAAGAAAACGATGCATTCATCAACGCCGCCCGTGCGATCATGGAAGCAACCCAGCACTAGCCCTAGCACCCAGCACCAGCCCCCAGCGCTGATCAACCAACGCACAGCCCGCCAGAGGTTTTTCAGCCCGTTTTTTTAAGGAGCAGCGATGACGCGCACTGCCACCGTCACACGCACCACTAGCGAATCCGATATCACTGTCAGCATCAACCTCGACGGCACTGGCCAAGTCTCAGTAGACACCGGGGTGCCATTTTTCGACCACATGCTCACCGCATTCGGCGTGCACGGAGCCTTTGACCTTGATGTCCAAGCCAAAGGCGATACCCACATTGATGCCCACCACACCGTGGAAGACACCGCCATTGTGCTCGGCCAAGCAATTGCCCAGGCGGTAGGGGATAAGCAGGGAATTCGCCGCTTCGGCTCCTTTGATCTGCCCATGGATGAAGCGTTGTGCCAGGCAGTGGTGGACTTTTCCGGGCGCCCCTATTTTGTGATGCGCGGTGAACCAGAGGCAATGGTGCACACGGTCATTGGTGGGCACTACGCCACGGTGATCAACGAGCACTTCTTTGAGTCGCTCGCACTGAACGCGAAGATCACCTTGCATGTGCTGTGCCACTATGGCCGCGATCCGCACCACATCACCGAAGCGGAATTTAAGGCCGTGGCCCGAGCGATCCGCGAGGCAGTAGGTCCTGATGGGCGCCTTGAAGGCATTCCTTCCACCAAGGGAGCACTCTGATGATTCTTGCTCAAGAAACACCTAATACCGGCAACGTTGTGCTGATTTATATCCTCTTCCTGCTGGCGGGGCTTCTCGTTGGCGGTGCATGGACGGTATATCGCAACCATTCTAAATTCCTAGGCGTTGCCCTCGGCGGTTGCGCTGCGATGGCCGCTGCCGCAGGCATCGTGTGGGCCATCGGCTTTTATACCTCCTAAGTCGCAGCGATCCCTCCTAAGTCGCAGCGAAGCTGGCAAATAGCGCTCCTTTGACTCGGCGTGCGTAGTTTTTGCCACGCGGGTTGCGTCGAAAAGCGATGCTGCTTGCTGCCAGAAACCACACACGGTGCGCCTGGAGCCCTGGTGGTGTGATGGGGTTTGAAGTGACGCATCCGGGGGCATTGCTGCAGCTTGAATTGACTTCTTTGCAGCAGGGGATAGTGTCGGTGGCAGATCACCTAAAAAACTCAGGCTCCGAAGCATTCTTCGGGGTCATTCATTTTGCCCGATTTGTCCCATCGTCACCCCGGAGGTGAATCATCGCTGCCACCGCTGTTCAAGATCGTGTCAATGAAGCTCAACGCTCAACAGCATCGGCGGTGCTTCGCTTACCTGGGCTCATGCCCACGATTATTGCGGTAGCGGCGGCCTTTGCGGCTTTTTCCATACTGCTTCCCGTGATTCCGCTTGCGGTGATTTCCCACGGCGGCACGGATACCTTGGCGGGTTTGGCCACCGGCGTGTTCATGGCCGTGACGGTGGCAACGCAGTTGATCACGAATCGTCTGGTGCAGCGCTTCGGTTTTCGCCCCGTAATGCTCGTTGCCGCCTTGCTGCTTGGTTTGCCCGCGCTATGGCACATGTTCAGCTTCGCCGCGCCTTCTGTGTTGATCGTTGCAGGGTTAAGGGGCGTCGGTTTCGGCGCATTGTGCGTGGCGCAGTATGCCCTGGTTGGCCAATTGGTTCCCGCTGGCATGTTGGGCAAGGCCTCCGGTTTGATTGGCGTGTTTGTCGGAGCTTCTCAGATGGTGTTCTTGCCGGTGGGGCTTTGGCTTCTCGACGCTGGCGTATCCATGAACATCGTGTTGCTCTTAGCCGCCGCGGTGGCTTTGTTGGCAGCAGTAATGTGCATCTGGATTCCCTCGGTAGAACCGGAGCGGCCTGAACCGTGGTCGCCTGAGCACGACCCCGCGGTGAAGAAAGTCTCCTTGCGCCGCAGGGTGACCATGCGTGTGGTGCGCAGGCCAAGGCGCAAAGGTATGAAAGTAACTATTGCCCCTGCGATTGCTTTGGCCAGCGTTTCTATGGGCTATGGTGCCGTATCAAGTTTCTTGCCGGCCTCGGTGCGCGAGGCTGATCCCGTCAGCGGTGCCTCCATTGCTGGCATGATGCTCTCGATTGTCGGTTTGGCGCAGCTTGTATCGCGCTATATCTCTGGCTCGATTGCGGATCGCCAGAACAAAGCAGGCCTTGGAATGCTGCCTGGCCTGGCGATGTCTTCTGTGGGCATGGCTGGCATGTGCGCGGTTATTGCCTGGAGCCTGCCATTGTGGCTGTTAATCATGGCCGCTGTCTGTTTTGGTGCAGGTTTCGGGCTCGTACAAAACGATGCACTGCTAGAAATGTTCCTGCGCGTGCCGCGCGAGCGTCTAGGTTCTGCCTCCACGGTGTGGAATGCATCCTTTGATACCGGCACCGGCATCGGCGCTATCACCTTAGGCATCGTTGCCGCATCGCATGGCTATACGGGCGCCTTCTTGTGCGGAGCGATGCTGGTGGTGCTGGGTATTACGGCCGAAGTTATTGACCGTGTGCGCAGAAGTAGGGCACTGGCCAAGCTCAGCGCCGGCGAACGCGAAGCCCTCCGGTAGGATCAGCGCTTATGAAAACTGTGGCGCTGCTTGATTATGGCTCCGGCAATCTGCGTTCGGCTCAACGAGCCCTTGAGCGTGTGGGCGCAGAGGTCGAAGTAACGAATGACCCAGACGTGGTGCTCTCAGCCGATGGTTTGCTCGTGCCAGGCGTTGGCGCTTATGCCGCGTGCATGCAGGGGCTTCGAGAGGTCTACGGCGACCGCATGATCGGCCAACGCCTCGCCGGTGGGCGTCCGGTGATGGGGATTTGTGTTGGCATGCAGATCCTTTTTGATCAAGGCGTTGAGCACGGTGTGCAAGCCAAGGGCACTGGTGAATGGCCGGGTGTGGTCGAACGCCTTGAAGCCTCCGTGCTGCCGCACATGGGCTGGAATACCGTTGATGTGGCCGAAGGCAGTGAGATGTTCCGCGGCATTGAACATGAGCGGATGTATTTCGTTCACTCCTATGGGGTGCGCGATTGGGTGTTCGAAGGCGATGACCTCACCACCCCTCCGATGGTGAGTTGGGCACGCCATGAACAGGATCGTTTTGTGGCCGCGGTAGAAAATGGTCCGCTGTGGGCCACGCAGTTCCACCCTGAAAAATCCGGTGATGCCGGCGCGGAGTTGCTAAAGAACTGGGTGCGCACCCTCTAGGTGGACCTTCCTGTGGCGCACCAGATGTGCCAGCTACACTAATTGGCTATGACCTTTACGCTTCTTCCCGCAGTCGATGTGGTTAATGGCCAAGCCGTGCGCCTGAATCAAGGTGAGGCAGGCACCGAGCAATCCTATGGCAGCCCCCTTGAGTCGGCGCTTCGCTGGCAGGAGGCCGGGGCGCGCTGGCTTCACTTTGTGGATTTGGATGCCGCTTTTGGCCGTGGATCGAATCACGAAATGATGGCGCAGGTCGTCGAAAAGCTGGATTTGCAGGTGGAATTAACCGGCGGCATTCGTGATGATGCAAGTTTGCAGCGCGCGCTCGATACCGGCGCCCAGCGCGTCAACATTGGCACCGCGGCCCTAGAGCAGCCCGAGTGGATCGCCGATGTGCTGGCGAAATATGGCGACAAAGTTGCAGTGGATCTGGCTGTGAAGCTTATCGACGGCCAGTGGCGCACCCGTGGCAAAGGGTGGGTCAGCGATGGCGGCGATCTTTGGGAGGTACTCGAAAGACTCGACGCCGCAGGCTGCCAGCGTTTCGTGGTAACCGACGTATCCAAAGACGGCATGATGAGCGGGCCAAATGTGGATCTGCTTCGCGATGTCGCTGCCGCCACGGACGCAAAGATCGTGGCCTCAGGTGGTATCAGCACTCTTGATGATGTGCTCGAACTTGCCAAGTACGAAGAAGAAGGCATCGATTCGGCCATCATTGGCAAAGCCCTATATGAAGGCACGATTGATTTGCGTGAGGCACTCCAAGCCCTATGAGTGATTACGCTGAGCTGCTGCACATAGCCACAGGCTGTGTGGAAGAAGCCGCCGAGCTTTTTCGCTCAGGGGTAGGCGCAGGGCCTGCACTGGATAAAGGCCGCGGCGATTTTGCCACCGAAGTTGACCTGGCAATTGAAACGCTGCTGCGCCAAACCTTGAAGCAGCGCACCGGCATCGATGTGGTAGGCGAGGAGCTTGGCGGCGATACCTCAAACACCATGTGGGTGGTGGACCCCATCGACGGCACCTCCAATTACTCTGCCGGCAACCCCATGTCTGCCATTTTGCTTGCCCTGGTAGCCGATGGGCAGCCGCGCGTAGCCATCACGGCCATGCCGTTGACGGGGCAACACTTCGCCACCTGCGAGGGCATGCCGCTTGAACATAGTGCGCACGGCCTAGGTCAAGGCCATGTTGGCTTTTCTACGATCACCAGCAAGACGAGCTCGCCGGTGCCGCAGGCCATGCGCTTGAATATGCTTGGCGACTTAGCCTGCACCCGCTATCGGCCAAGGATCACTGGATCGGTGGGCGTCGATTTGGCCTATGCCGCAGCAGGGGTGTTTGCCGCGGGTGTCTCTTTAAGCCCTAATATTTGGGACAATGCCGCCGGTGTTGCCCTGGGCAGAGCCGCGAACTGCACCGTGACGGATATCTGGGGTAATCCCTGGGAATTAGGGGCTGTTGGCGCCGTTATTGGTGAACCAGAAGCCCATCGCACCATTATGAAGATCATGCGCTCACGCATGGATAAGGAGGCCGAATGGCTGTCGCAATCCGAGTAATCCCGTGTTTGGACGTCGACCAAGGCCGTGTGGTGAAAGGCGTGAACTTTCAAGGGCTTGTCGACGCCGGCGACCCAGTCGAACTTGCTGCTCGCTACGATGCCGAGGGCGCAGACGAACTTACCTTCCTCGACGTCTCTGCCTCCAAAGACGGCCGCGGCACCATGCTCGATGTGGTCCGCAGAACCGCAGACCAAGTCTTTATTCCGCTCACCGTGGGAGGGGGAGTAAGAAGCGCCGAAGACGTAGACCAGCTCTTGCGCGCCGGCGCCGATAAGGTCAGCGTGAACACCTCTGCCATTGCACGCCCAGAGCTACTGCGTGAGCTTTCCCAGCGCTTTGGTGCCCAATGCATCGTATTAAGCGTCGATGCTAGGCGCGTGCCCGAAGGCGGAACCCCACAGCCTTCTGGCTTTGAGGTCACCACCCACGGCGGCTCGCGTTCTGCAGGCATCGATGCCATCGAGTGGGCCAAACAAGGCGAAGCACTCGGCGTTGGAGAAATTCTGCTCAACTCCATGGACGGCGATGGCACCAAACAAGGCTTCGATCTAGACCTGCTGGCCGCGGTACGAGAAGCGGTGAGCATTCCCGTGATCGCCTCAGGAGGCGCCGGCAAAGCCGAAGATTTCCCGCCAGCAGTTGAAGCCGGTGCCAATGCCGTGCTTGCCGCTTCAATTTTCCACTTCGGAGAAGTAAGCATCGGGCAGGTAAAAGAAGCGCTCATCGATGCTGAATACGAGGTGCGCCAATGAGCGAACTGCAACCAGCCGATGCCGTGCTAGACCCGGCCATTGCCCAAAGGGTGCGTTTTAATGCTCAAGGGCTCGTACCTGCGGTGGTGCAGTCCACAGAAGGCGAGGTGCTCATGCTCGCCTGGATGGATGAACACGCCCTGGCCTACACCATTGCTACCCGCAAAGGCACCTACTATTCGCGTTCGCGCAAAGAATATTGGATCAAGGGGCTAACCTCCGGGCACACCCAATATGTGCACGAGGTTCGCCTCGACTGCGATGGCGATACGGTGCTGTTGACGATCACCCAGCAAGGCGCTGCCTGCCACACCGGCAGCAGAACCTGCTTTGATGCCGACTTGGTGTTAGGAAGCGAATGAAAAAGACAGCAGCCTTATTGCTCGCTATAGCCGCCGGGATGTTGGGCGGCGCTGCGTCAATGACGTGGTTTGATGTAACCGCCCAGGACGATAAATCCGGCGTGATTGAAACCAGCGTCAGCGGAGCTACCTGGTCTAAAGAAGTCACCGCGATCGCTTTGGCCTTGGCTGCCGCCTGCATCGCTGGCCTAGCGCTCAGGCGCACTGGCCGGCGCATCATTGGCATTGCCGCTGCCGCGTTGAGCGCATTGGGGGCGCTGCCGTTTATTGGCGTGCTAAGCAGCGAGGCTGATCCAGAGCGCATGCACAAGCTGTTAAGCGAGCGTGACGATCAAGGCGTGGCGGTGCTGACCAACTGGGCGCAAATCAACCAGATTGATCTGCACCCCACCGGCCCGATCCTTGGGCTGGTTGCCTGCGCGATTGGTGTTTTTGCCGGCGTCTTGCTTGCCGTGCGCCCAGGTCAAGAGCAGCGAGATAAGTATGAACGCACGCAGATGCGCGAGGAAGAATTAGCCCAAGATCCCGATTCTGAGCGCGCATTGTGGGATGCCATTGATGCCGATATCGATCCGACCGATCGCGAGGCGAAGCCGAAATAACCAGGTGGTTGGGCTTCGATTTCTTTGCAAGCACCGTAGCCAAGTACCCTCAGTAGCAATCGCCTACATCACAGACGGGGATTCAACATGGCTTCGGTGTTTCACGAGATCATCAGCGACGTCAAAGGGGACGTCGCCGCTCGGGAAGCTCGCGTATCTTTTGTTGAGATCAAGGCCCGTTCGCGAGCCTGCCCCGCCCCAAGGGACGTGATGGCCACCCTCGAGCAACCAGGCTGCGAGGTAATTGCCGAAATTAAACGCGCCACCCCCGCCAAGGGTGTGTTGGCAAGAATCGAAAAACCAGTACAACTTGCCCAGGCGCTCGTTGATGGGGGAGCAGCGCTGATTGCCTGCCACACCGACCCCAAGCGCTTTATGGGGTCTTTAGAAGAAATGGCCGCCATTAGCGCCGCCATTGATGTGCCGGTGTTGTGCCGCGACTTTATCGTCGATCCCTACCAAATCCACGAAGCCCGTTGCTATGGCGCCGATATGCTCACCTTGCGCCCGGCGATGTTGGATCAGGCCAGATTGAGTGCGTTGATCGACCGCACGGAATCTTTGGGCATGACGGCGTTAGTAGAGGTGCGAAACCCTGAAGAGGCCGACCGCGCCATTGCTGCTGGGGCGTCGGTAGTTGGTGTCAATGCTCGAGATTTTGCCACCATGGAGCTGAATATGGAGGCCTTTGCCACCATTGCGCCCGGCTTGCCAAAGCACATGTTCCGCATCGCTTTATCGGGTGTGCGAAGTGCCAAAGAATTACTCAGCTACGCTGCTAGTGGAGCAGATGCGGTGGTGATTGGCGAAAGTATCGTCACCGCCGAGCACCCGCGTGAAGCATGCAGGGTGTTGGTTGCTGCCGGGCGTCATCCGGCGTGCCCTTCGCGTTAACGTTTCAACACTTGCCTGGAGAACATTTGTGAGCACCGATCTACTAGCCTCGATTCCTTCGCCACCCCAAGGCGTTTGGATGTTAGGGCCATTGCCAATTCGCGCCTACGCCCTGTGCATTATCGTCGGCATTTTGGTGGCCATTTGGGTATCCCAAAAGCGCTACGCCGCCCGCGGTGGCGATCCGCAACTCGTAGGCGATACGGCGATTGTGGTGGTGATCGCCGGCATTATTGGCGGGCGTTTGTATCACGTGATTACCGATCACCAAAAGTATTTTTGCGATACCTGTAATCCGGTGGACGCGCTCAAAATCACCAATGGTGGCCTTGGTATTTGGGGTGCAGTGGCCCTCGGTGCGGTGGCTGTGTATGTGTTTTTGCGCATCAAGGGCGTGCCCTTTGCGCCTTTTGCAGATGCAGTGGCACCGGCGGTGATTTTGGCCCAGGCGATTGGGCGCTTAGGCAACTGGTTTAATCAGGAGCTCTACGGCGGGCCTACCGATCTGCCATGGGGGCTTGAGCTGTATCAGCGAGTCAATGATGCCGGCCAATACGCGCCGTTGACGGGCCGTTCCACCGGGGAGATCATTGCCGTAGTGCACCCCACCTTCCTATATGAGATCGTGTGGAATCTGCTCGTGTTCGCTGTGTTGTTGTGGGCAGACCGTCGCTTCCGGCTGGGGCATGGCCGCGTATTCGCGTTGTATGTGGCCGGCTATTGTTTGGGTCGTTTCTTTATCGAGCACGTCCGCGTCGATGAAGCGACGATGATTTTTGGCCTCCGCGTCAACATCATTGTCAGTGCTGTGGTGTTCATTGTGGCGGTAGTGAGCTTCGTGTTCTTGCCCAAGGGGAGGGAATCGGAAGCCGAAGTCAGGGGCGAAAAACAGACGGTGTGACAAAGAACACGTCCGTATTAATTCCGTGGGAGTTTTTCCGAGTATGCCCGCTCATGTCCGGTTTATCGCTATTTTCCACGAGTGCGGATGAAATGATTGGCATGGATCGTCGACAAGCGAAAGTGCGCAGGCAGGCAGGCGCGGTTATCGTTTGAACCATGGAACGTCGCACCAAAATTGTTTGTACGCTAGGGCCTGCCGTTGCAAGCGCTGAAGGAATTCAGGGGCTTGTCGAGGCAGGCATGAATGTTGCCCGCATGAACATGTCGCATGGCGAGCACGCTGACCACGAGCAGAACTACAAGTGGGTTCGCCAAGCCACCGATAAGACCGGCAAGGCCGTTGGCATCCTTGCCGATCTCCAAGGCCCCAAGATCCGCCTCGGCCGCTTCACCGACGGCGCCACCGTGTGGGAAGACGGCGAGATCGTTCGCATCACCGTCGACGACATCGAGGGAACCCACGACCGAGTTTCCACCACCTACAAAAACCTGGCCAAAGACGCCAAGGCCGGCGATCGCTTGCTTGTCGACGACGGCAAGGTTGCACTCGAATGCCTCGAAGTCGATGGCAACGACGTGGTCTGCCGCGTTGTAGAAGGCGGCCCGGTATCAAATAACAAGGGCGTCTCCCTGCCAGGCATGGACATCTCCGTGCCCGCACTTTCCGAAAAAGACATCCGCGACCTACGCTTCGCCATCAACCTCGGCGTAGACATCATCGCCTTGTCCTTCGTGCGCTCTGCTGCCGACGTTGAACTCGTACACAAGATCATGGACGAAGAAGGCCGCCGCCTTCCCGTGATTGCCAAGCTGGAAAAGCCCGAAGCCGTCGATGGACTGGAATCCATCGTCTTGGCATTCGACGGCATCATGATCGCCCGCGGCGACCTCGGCGTGGAATGCCCGCTCGAGCAGGTGCCGCTGTTCCAAAAGCGTGCCATCCAAATCGCTCGCGAAAACGCAAAGCCAGTGATCGTGGCAACCCAGATGCTCGACTCCATGATCGAGAATCTGCGCCCCACCCGCGCAGAAGCCTCCGACGTTGCCAACGCCGTGCTCGACGGCGCCGATGCCGTGATGCTCTCCGGTGAAACCTCAGTGGGCGTTGACCCCCAAAACACCGTGCGTACCATGTCGCGTATCGTCTCCTACGCCGAAATCGACGGACGCGTACCAAACCTGGCGCACATCCCGCGCACCAAGCGCGGCGTGATCTCCTACTCCGCGCGCGATATTGCAGAGCGCCTCAACGCCAAAGCCATCGTGGCATTTACCACCTCCGGTGATACCGCGAAGCGCATCGCACGCCTGCACTCGCACCTGCCATTGCTGGTGTTCACCCCCAACCAAGCTGTGCGCTCACAGCTTGCACTGACCTGGGGTGCAGAAACCTTCCTTACCCCCGAGGTCAAAGACACCGACGAAATGCTTGCACAAATCGACGAGCAGCTCCTCGGCATGGACCGCTACCACCGCGACGACATGATCGTTTTGGTAGCAGGTACTCCTCCCGGAGTATCCGGCAACACCAACATGATTCACGTTCACTTGTTGGGTGAAGATCTGCACATCTAAGGCAGATAAAAAGGGGGCGGTGTTGTCACACCGCCCCCTTTAGCGTTGCCAATTATGGGTGAATTGGCGTTGCCTCAAGCTTCCATACCTCGCGGGCATAGTCGTTGATGGTGCGATCAGAAGAGAAGCGACCAGACTCGCAAATATTGATCCAGCACTTCCTGGCCCAAGCAAGGGTATCTGCGTAATCTTCGGCCATGCGGTCGCGAGTTTCGCGATAAGACTCGAAATCACCCAACACGTAGTACACATCCGGGGTTTCCCAGCCATTGCCGTCGAGCAAGGAGCCGCGCAGGTCATGGAACCAACCTGAGCCGTTGTCGTTGAGGGTGCCGTCTACAAGCGCGTCGAGTGCACGCTTGAGGCCCGGCACAGTCTCATAGACCGACTGCGGGTTGTAGTGCGCCTTGAGCTCGGGAAGCTGCTCAACCTTTGCGCCAAAGATATAGGCGTTTTCTTCGCCAACGGAATCGACGATCTCCACATTCGCACCGTCGAGGGTGCCAAGTGTCAGCGCGCCGTTCATCATGAACTTCATATTTGAAGTGCCCGATGCTTCCTTACCGGCAGTGGAGATCTGCTCGGAAATATCGGTGGCGGGGATGATGTGCTCGGCAGGCGAAACGTTGTAGTTTTCTACAAACACCACGCGCAGGGTCTTCGACACCTCGGGGTCGTTGTTGACCAAGTTGGCGATCTCGTTGATGAACTTGATCACTGCCTTCGCGCGAATATAGCCTGGCGCGGCTTTTGCACCGAAGATGAAGGTGCGAGCAGGGACCGTTTCGCCGTCTTTGATGCGGTAGTACAGATCCAGAATGTACAAGGCATTGAGCAATTGGCGCTTGTATTCGTGGAGGCGCTTGATCTGGGTATCGAAGATCGAATCGGGATCAACCTCAATGCCGTCGCGCTCTTGAATCCATTGAGCGAAGTCGCGCTTATTCGCGGCCTTGATCTCCATGAGCTCTTGCATCACGGCGTCGTCTTCGGCGAAGTGGCGCAGCTTTTTCAGCTCGTCAAGCTCGGTGACCCACGCATCCGAGCCCGCAAGGCGGGTAAGCAATGCGGCCAGGCGTGGGTTGCACATCTTCAGCCAGCGGCGAGGGGTGACACCATTGGTTTTGTTATTGAACTTCTCGGGCCAAAGCTCGTGCCATTCTTTGAGCGTGTCTGCCTTGATAATCTCCGTGTGCAACGCAGCCACACCATTGATGGAGTAGGCGGCGTAGCAAGCGATCCACGCCATGTGCACATTGCCGCCTGATACAGGAGCCATGTACTCGATGCGCTCGTGGTCGAGGCCAAGCTGTGCCATCTGCTCGCGGAAACGACGATCAATTTCCTGGGTGATTTCCCAGACGCGGTAGAAAAGCTGCTGGAAGATGGTCACGTTCCACTGCTCGAGGGCCTCGGCAAGCACGGTGTGGTTGGTATAAGCGAAGGTTTCGCAGGTCACCTTCCACGCATCGTCCCAACTCATGCCGTGGTCGTCGAGAAGCAAGCGCATGAGCTCGGGAATGGCGAGCACCGGGTGGGTGTCGTTGAGCTGAATGCAGTTGTACTTGGCAAAATCGCGCAGATCATCGTGATGCGCCAAGAAATTGTCGATCATCTGCTGCAAGGAAGCAGACACAAAGAAGTACTGCTGGCGCACACGCAACACCTTGCCGGCGTAGGTGGTGTCGTTCGGGTACAGCACGCGGCAGATATCCATGACGGCTTCGCGTTCGACAATGGCATCGGTGAAGCGCTGAGAGTTGAAGGCATCATAATCAAACTCAGCCATCGGCTCGGCCTTCCACAGACGAAGGGTGCCAATATTGTCGGTGCCGTAGCCGGTAATGGGCATGTCATAAGGAGTCGCGCGCACGGTCATGTCATCGAAACGAACGATGCGCTGCTCATTGTCGCGGCGGATAGTAAAGGGGTAGCCGTCTTCGCGCCACGCATCTGGCTCCTCAGACTGGAAGCCCTCGTTAAAGGTTTGCTTAAACAACCCGTAGCGATACAGCAGGCCATAGCCGGTCACGGGGTAGTTTTGGGTAGCGCATGAATCAAGGAAGCACGCAGCCAAACGGCCCAGGCCACCATTGCCAAGGGCAGCATCGTTTTCGGCCTCGAGGACGTCGGAAAGCTCATGGCCTTGCGCCTTTACTGCCTCGGCCACCTCTTCTTCGATCTCGAGGTTGGTGAGGTTATTCAGCAACGCCCTACCCATGAGGAACTCTGCAGAAAGGTAGTGCTGCTGGCGGGTGGCGTTATACGCCTTGGTGGTTTCGGCCCAATTTTCTGCGAGCGAATCCATCACAGCCCCGGAGAGCCCGAACCAGAATTTACGATCAGTGGCCTCTTCTGGCGCGGTACCCGAAGCGCTGCGAACAAAGCTCGCGATGCGCTGCGTCAGATCGGATGAGGAATCCCTCATATATTTCTCCTTGAATCTTCAACAATGCAAAACACGCCTCATGCTACCGGGGAAACAGCGATATTTCCCCAGGAGCTTTTCGACGCGCCGCATCTCATTGTTTACGTTGCAAATACGTCATTGCCGCCACCACTGCAGCTTTGGTAGCCGCCTCGATGGTCGGTTCATAATCCGGCAAGAAATTCGCCATGTGATTCACCGGCACCATCTCGCCAATAGCGCCGGCCTCTTCAGCTTGTTGCCACAACTGCCTCGGCGTGCAGCCAAGGGTCCAATACAGATAGGGAGCACCAAAGGCCGCGGGAATGTTGGCGAAATCTTCCGATGCAGTCCAACGATTCGCCGTGCGTGACTCACCACCAAAAATGGCATCGAAATTCGCGCGCACTCGTGCAAAAACGTGCGGATCATTATTGGTTAAAGGCCCGTGTGCGAAATAGCGAAACGTGGGTGGATGACAGCCCGATGCGGAGCATTCCCCTCGCACCACTCGCTCAATAGCCGCATAGAGGCGTGCCTTTACTTCCTCGGAATAGGTGCGGCAATTCACCACGATGCGTGCCGAGCCAGGGATGGTGTTATTGGTATGTCCCGATTCCAAGGTGCCCACAGAGATCACGGCAAAATCAGAAGGCGCGATCTCCCTGCCCACGATGCCTTGGAGACGCACCACCACCATCGCCGCGGCATACGTCGGGTCAATGGAATTGTGCGGCATAGAGCCGTGAGCACTTTTGCCCTTGATGATGATTTCAATCGAGTCGCAGGCAGCAGCGGCCGCACCAGGCATAGAAAGCACACGCCCGGCAGGGCCTGCCACGATGTGCTGACCCAAGCACACCGTTGGCGTGGGGATTTTGGCACTGAGACCATCGGCCACCATGATCTGCGCGCCCGCACCATTTTCTTCTGAAGGTTGGAACAGGGCGATATAGGTGCCTGACCACAGATCGCGGTGTTCGTCGAAAAGCGAAAGAGCACTTAAAAGCGCCGTGGTATGCATGTCGTGGCCACAAGCATGCATCTTGCCTTTGATCTGCGAGGCGTAGGGGGCACCTGAATCCTCGGTCACGGGAAGGGCATCGAAATCTGCACGCATCAACACATTCGGGCCTTCGCCATTGCGCATTACAGCTACGATGCCGTACCCACCGATGGGGCTGATCACCTCGCAGTCGAAGGCTTCAAGGGCGCGAAGAATTTTCTGAGCCGTCAGCCGCTCCTCACCTGAAAGCTCGGGGGCGCGGTGCATTGATGTATAAAATTCGAATTGCCAGGGCTGGTTTTTATAACCACTCAGCATCCTCGTGATGCTGTTACTCACAGATTCACCTCAAAAACAATCATGATCGACGTAACATGCATCAACGCTAGCAGCGTTGAGATAGCAAAGGGTTATATTTCAAGGAATTGCGCTGCACCGTGCATTCCTCCGCGATCCTGATATTGCCAATGTGGCCTTGATTGCGAAGCTCATACAGCTTCGGCACCACCCGGTCGCGCACATCCCAAGGCGAAAGGGTATTCAGATAAATCTTGGTGCCGCCCTCAAAACCGGCGAGGGTGGAAACGCGCCACTTGATCATCACTCGCCAGGGCATCGCAAGATCTAAGCCCGCAGGCTTGTGGTGCCACTCCTCATTACAAGGAACATCCGCGCCTGCCGCGGCGTGGCAAGCGTGCAAAAGATCGCTCATCGCCTCGACTTCCTCGGCGCTTTGGAGCCACGGTTCTGCAGTAGCCGATTTAGAAAACACCTCCAAGGTGGGGTAGCGGTGCCCAAAACCTGCAAAACACACGGCGTGATCATTTTCGGCAATGATCAAATTTTGCTCGGCGGCATAGTCCACGGCCCACTCGTTATACATATTCGGGTTGCTACGCAGCCGGCTGATTTCGTTCTGGGCGGCAAGGCCACGCTCGTCAATAGCCACGAGTTGTTTATGCAAATGATCAAAGGAGGCGCCGGCTGGTTTAAGCCAATTCTGAAATACCGCCACATAATGCGCGTAGCGATTCCTGCGATACAGATCCGCCATCGAGTCAATGGTGAAACGAATCAGATCATGATGCTCTTGCCTGCTCAAGGTGCCAGCAGAAGCAAGCTGCGCACTCGTTTCGGCACCGTCGACAAAATGGCGACGCGCAATAATTACGTCATGGCCGCCACCAAAGAATGCTTCACCGGCGCGCAAGAGCTCATCTTCTGAAAGCTCGGGATCTAACCCTGCGGCGCGGCGTTTTGCCTGCACTGTCGTTTTCACGTGCTCGCGCCCGAGATCGCTGTGCAGATACTCCTGCATCCAAGCGCTGGTGTTGGCATCCATGGTGTAGCCATAGTTTTCGCGCCAATAGTCATAACTGACGATCTCAAAGAGGTTCGCTACACGACGAAAATCCGCAGAACCATCGATGTGCTCTGGGCGAAGCGTCTGAATCTTGCCGTGAGTAATGCGGGACTTTTCTGGGGGAGTTTCAAATACGCGGTCGCTACAAAAGGCACAGGTGGTGCTGAAGTCATGAGCTTCGAGCAGATGCGTGTCTGTGGTGGGGTGGGTGAGTGGTCGGTTGCCGCGTCCGGGCACTGTCCAAACTTCGGTGCCGGAAAATGGGTTGATTTGTTTAATCGTGCCATCGGCCATGGTTTGAATTGGCGCAACGCGGGAATACATCTGAGCACTCATGCAATCAAGCGTATACCCTGACCTCATGAGTATCGCGAGTATCCATTTCGACGTGCTAGCACCAGAGCAGGCAGCCGAGCTTCTGCCCCAACGATTCGATGCCTTAAGCGCGTTGCTGATGAAAAAGGGCATGATCGAACGCGCCGAGGTTGAGCTCAGCATTCCCGACAATGCCTTAGAAACGGAACTTCGCGCCGTGTATTTAGAAACTTATGAGGAGCTTCCGCCGGTAGATCCAGAAAGCATGCGGGTGTATCGCCTCAGCCTCAAGGTAGACACGAATAGCTCACTCAACCAAGTAGCGATGCTGTATTCCCGCTTGCTTACTCCTCCTGCGGCATTGCCTAATGATCCGCTCGCGCTGGCCAAGGAAGAACAATTTGAACAGCCCGCGCCCTATCCCTGGTTTTTGAACATCGAAGCAAAGCGCTGAGCTACCTCGCGGCCGGCTTCGCGTAATTGCGTTTCCGGCTCACCTTCGCCGAGGGTGATCTGCCAGGCGTTTGCTTCGGCGTCGTGGCGCCCGGCCACGATAGCGACGGGGGTTGTTCCTGCCATCTCAAGGACCGTGCCAACGACCTTGCCGTGCAAAGATTGCGCATCGAAGCGACCCTCGCCGCTGATGATTAAATCTGCTTCCATGTCCTCTAATCCAGCAGCCGAAGCGATCACTTTCGCGCCGGGCAGGAGCTGCACCTGGGGTTGGCCGTGAAGCAGCGCTGAGAGCCAAGTAATGCCAATGGCCAACCCGCCGGCGGCTCCCATTCCGGGTGTTGTCGGATCTACTCCGGTGACTTGGCACAGTCGTGCGAGGCCTGCATCAAGCTTTTCGACGTCCTGAGGCGAAGCCCCTTTCTGTGGTCCGAACACTGCCGCTGCCCCCTCTGGGCCGGTGGCCGGATTGTCAACGTCGCTAAGCAGCACCCACTGCACGCTCGCTGCAGGGATATTCAGCATGGCGGTATCGATGTGATCCAGGTGCGCAAGACCTCCGCCGCCTTGGGCAATGGTGTGTCCTTGGGCATCGAGCAAGTTTGCACCTAGGGCGACTAAGATGCCGCTTCCGCCATCAACTGTCGCGGTGCCACCGAGGCCGAGCACGATGGTGCGGGCGCCGCGGGTTTGGGCGTCGGCGATGAGCACGCCTGTGCCGTAGGTGTCGGCGATAAGGGGACGTGGGGCGTCGATAAGCGTGATGCCAGAAGCCGCGGCAACGTCGATATATGCGGTGGCGGTGGATTCATCAAAGCGGTAGCTCGCCTCGATGAGTCGGCCGAGCGCATCGGTTGTGGGGAGAGTCACATCAACACCTGTAAAGCGGGCGGCGGTGCCTTCGCCACCATCGGCCATGGGGGCTAAAACGATCTCGCAGTCGAGCACCTCTTGGACTCCTTCGGCGAGCCATTGTGCAGCTTGATCGGCATTGGCGGTGCCTTTAAAGGAGTCTGGGGCGATGATGATCTTGGCGGGGGAATTCATGGTGTTTATCGTCCCACAGGTGTTCAAGAATTGCGTCTTAGGGCACAAGTGAAGGCCAAAGTGTCCCTCCCGGCTTTAATCCACCTTTCTATCGGTCTATAGTTACCTGCACACGCTAACCACATCCAGTGGTGCCGATAGAGATTGGAAAAGCGCATGGCAATTGACGACAAAGTCTCCGCAATCTACGACGAGCTGCTCAAGCGCAACGCCGGTGAACCAGAATTCCACCAGGCCGTTGCCGAGGTGCTCGATTCGCTGAAGATCGTGCTCGAAAAGGATGAGCACTACGCCGACGATGGCCTGATCCAGCGCCTTTGTGAACCAGAACGCCAACTCATCTTCCGCGTCCCGTGGACTGATGACGAGGGCAATGTTCACGTCAACCGCGGATTCCGTGTCCAGTTCAACTCTGCACTCGGCCCCTACAAGGGCGGCCTTCGCTTCCACCCCTCGGTCAACCTCGGCATTATCAAGTTCCTCGGTTTCGAGCAGATCTTCAAAAACTCGCTCACCGGCCTGCCCATCGGTGGCGGCAAGGGCGGTTCGGACTTCGACCCCAAGGGCAAGTCTGATCGTGAAATTATGCGATTCTGCCAGTCCTTCATGACTGAGCTCTACCGCCACATCGGTGAATACCGCGACGTGCCCGCCGGTGATATCGGCGTAGGCGGCCGCGAGATCGGCTACCTGTTTGGCCAGTACCGTCGTCTAGCTAACCAGCACGAATCCGGTGTCCTGACCGGTAAGGGCTTGGCATGGGGCGGCTCGCTTGTTCGTACCGAAGCAACCGGTTACGGCCTTGCATACTTCACCCAGGAAATGCTCAAGCACCACGGTGAGTCTTTCGAGGGCAAGAAGGTTATTGTCTCCGGCTCCGGCAACGTTGCTATTTATGCAATCCAGAAGGTGCAAGAGCTTGGCGGCACCGTCATTGCTTTCTCCGACTCCGGCGCATGGGTTGAGTGCCAAGACGGCGTAGACGTAGAAAAGCTTCGCGACGTCAAGGAAGTTCGTCGCGAGCGTGTCAGCGCCTACGTAGACGAAGTAGAAGGCGCAGTGCTGCACGAAGAAGGCTCCATCTGGGATCTGCCTTGCGACGTCGCCCTGCCTTGCGCAACCCAAAACGAGCTCAACGGCGATCACGCCCGCGTGCTTGCCGATAACGGCTGCTCCTACGTCGCTGAAGGCGCAAACATGCCTTCCACCGCCGATGCCATCGAGGTCTACCGCGAGCGCGGCATCCACTTCGGCCCCGGCAAGGCCGCCAACGCCGGTGGTGTAGCCACCTCGGCACTGGAGATGCAGCAG
Organism: Corynebacterium pseudopelargi; assembly: GCF_003814005.1. NCBI lineage: Bacteria > Bacillati > Actinomycetota > Actinomycetes > Mycobacteriales > Corynebacteriaceae > Corynebacterium > Corynebacterium pseudopelargi. The sequence continues at coordinate 876,886 of NZ_CP033898.1, forward strand.
AACGCATCGCGCGACTCCTGGACCTTCGACTACACCGATGAGCGTCTGCGCGAGATCATGATCAACATCTTCAAGACCTGTGCATCCACCGCCAAGGAGTACGGACATGAAGGCGATTATGTCATCGGCGCAAACATCGCCGGCTTTAAGAAGGTAGCCGACGCCATGCTTGCTCAGGGCATCATCTAAACGTCCGAAGCTATCGAAGCCACACCCGGAAAAGGGTGTGGCTTTTCTTCGTTGATATGTAATGCAGGTGGTTAATATTTTCTAGATTTAAAATGTGATACGTCGATCTCTCAGAAAGGAACCCGATGGTTACTCGACGTATTTCCCTCCTAGCCGGAGCTGCCATCAGCGCAACCCTCGGTGCAATGAGCGTGCTCACGCCCCTGCAAGCCCAAGCACTGCCAGGTGCACCAGTCGCTGATGCCCAGGTGGAAGCCTGGACGGCGATGGGGCCACAACTTGAGCCCGCAAAAACGCTACCCGGCGCACTTGCCATCGCCATGGGCGCGAATAACCCAAGCCCGAAGGGTGCAAATGAAGCATGCAGCCTCGAGGGTGAAAACCCAGTGGTGCTCATTCACGGCATGACTTCAAATGCATATTCCAGCTTTGGTGCAATTAGCCCGGTGCTCAAGGCTCAAGGGCGTTGCGTATATGCCATGAATTATGGCTACTACACGCCCGAAAACACCGGATCTTCTGCCACCCAAGTACTACCTGGCTTCTATGGCTACGATTCACTCGATCGCTCACTTGCCCAAGTAAGCGAACAGATTGAGATGGTCAAACGCGAAACTGGCGCACAAAAAGTCGATTTGGTGGGTTGGTCTGCAGGTGGTTCGCTTGCTGCCGCTTATGCCAAGCAGGTTGGCGCAGCGGGCGTGGGCACAGTGGTATCCATCGGCGGTGTGCTGCATGGAACGACCATGGGCGGGCTTTCCAATCTTGTGGAAAAGTCCCAGGCAGCGGGTGTTCCGGCCGATGCGTTTATTGCGGCAATCGTTGGCCCAGCCGGCAATGATCTGCTCAAGGGCTCAGCGTTTATGCAGCAGATGAATGAAGGTGGCTTAGAAGCTCCGGGTGTTCGTTATGTTGCTATTTCAACGCTTTACGACGAATCCGCCACTCCTTTAGAGGCAACCCAATTCAACGCCGGCGACTTTGAAAACTTGATCATCCAAGATGGTTGCCCCAGCGATAAGGTCGATCACCTTGGCACTCCATACGATGACCGCGCAATTGCAATGGTGGCCAATGCTCTAGGTGGCGATGTGGCCTTAAGCTGCAGGGTTGAGGTTGGTCCTGCTGCGGGTCTTTCCAGCCAACGCTGATTCATCAGGGCGTTTTAAGCTTCCCTGTGCCTGGATGTGCAGGGAAGTTTTTGTGTATCTGTTCATGCGATGGCGTTGGCCGTAAGGGTGTTACCCCCTGATGTGCAGTGTTTAGCTTTTGTGGTGCAAGGCGAGGGTAGCGGGGTGATTTGGGGTGTTTGCAATGGCATTTGCGAGGTGTCGAGAGAGAAGTTCCATCTCGGAAAGCTACTGAAAAAGAAAAACTGTAAAGGTGCTTTACATAACGTCCATTTATGTTTTGGATGGTGTTCATTATCCCTTCTCTTTCCTAAAGGAGCGTTATAGTGTTTCACCTTCGAGCAAAAAGCCTTGCGGGGGTCATGCTTTTAGCCTGCACGGCCTTGTTACATCCCTCCGTGGCATCAGCGCAAAACGCTGAGGCTGAAGTGGCCGCGTGGACCGGCATGGACGCGCCCATGGCTGCAAGCAAGACGTTGCCAGGGGCGGCGCTGCGGGCGTCGACAAGCCCCTATGCCAGCCCGATGGGCGCAAATCATGACTGTGAAACCACGTCAGACGAGCCGCCGGTGGTGCTCATTCACGGCATGACCTCAAATTCCTATGCCTCCTTCGGCGCCATCGCTCCGGCGTTGGCGGCGCAGGGCAAGTGCGTGTTTGCGCTGAACTATGGCTACTACGGCACAGACGCTGTCGCTGGATCCTCGGTGGCAGGCTCATTGCCGGGATTTTTTGGGCTTGGCCCGATGCAAGCTTCGCTTGAAGAGATCAACGGGCAGGTTGCTCAGATCAAGGCGCACACCGGAGCCGAAAAAGTAGACCTGGTGGGCTGGTCTGAAGGTGGGGCACTGGCCGCGGCGTATGCAAAGCAAGACAAGGGCGATGTGCGTACTGTCGTGTCGATTGCAGGGGTGCTAAGAGGCACTACGGTGCTTGGCATCTCAAACCTGCTAGCACGTGGCGATGCGATGGGAATGGATACCGGGCGAGTTATTTCTGCAGGTCTTGGCCCAGCAGGCAATGATCTGTTAGAAGAATCTGCCTTTATGACTGCCCTGAAAGAAGGCGGTATCGAGGTGCCGGGCGTGCGATATGTTGCGATTTCTACCCTGTACGACGAAGCGGCAACCCCGCTCAGCGCGACGCAATTCAATGGGGGAGAGTATCGAAATATCGTGGTCCAACACGAATGCCCTCAAGATCGCGTTGATCATCTTGGCATGCCGTATGATCCGCGAACCATCGCCTTTGTTGCAGAGGCTTTAGGCGTTCCCGTGACGGTGCCGTGTGTAAAAAATGTCGGTCCTGCTGCAGGTTTGAGGCAACCGGCCTAGAAAGCTGCAAAATTTCCTCTCTCCAGTTGCGTCCATCGAATACCTGTTCTATATTCGTGGTGAACAGTCCAACTGGGGAGGGGAACAGTGGGGAAATTCAAGCACCAGCAACACAGCAGCGCAGGAGACTTCCAGCGCCGAATCAACGAACTCAATATCGAATTCTGGATCGCACAGCACCCTGAAGATGCCGCCGATTTTCATACGCAGCTCGACCGGATAGCCGGTGAGATGAATATCAGCCGCCATGATGTCAGGATCGGTATGCGTATCGGGGTGCTGCTTCGCAGGTTTGCGCAGTTCGCGCAGTGTATTCGCGATCACGGCTATCACGTGAACATGGCAAAGCTCAGCACCGTGGAACAGCACGTAGTCGCGATCCAGCCCGAACACGAGCCTCAAGTCGAGCAATTCCTGATCGAATACTTCACGCCAACCGTCGATGATGAAGTCCTGCCGCAGCCAGCAACGATTGCAAAGCATCTAAGAAGCTTTATCGCCACCATCGATGAGCAAGCCGCGAAATCGCCACGAGGTAACCAACAACGTCGGGCCCGCTTCATTAGAAACCACAACGGCACCACCCGTTTTAGTGCCAACCTTTCCGATGTTGAAGCCGCGAAGCTCCAAGCCGTGCTGAAAAAGGAACAACGTGAGGGCATGGAACTTGTCGATGCGTTTGCCAAAGCCCTCGACTCGCGCACCATAACCAAGGTTCACCTGCACCTTTTCAAAGACCAAGCCGGCATTTATCACCTGCTTGGCTCTGGGCCGCTTTTCGACGCCCCCGCGCTCGTAGCCAAAGCAACCCCGAGCGAAATCGACGCGAGTGCTTCTACTGCCGAATACAGGCCCACGCCAGAGATCAGAAAAATGGTGCAGCTTCTCGACGGTACCTGCCGCTACCCAGGCTGCTCGCGGCCCGCACAGGAATGCGACCTTGACCACGTGATTAATTATGACGAAGGTGGCCCGACCGAACCTTCGAATCTTGCATGCCTCTGCCGCTTCCATCACACGATGAAAACCTCAGGCAGGGTTCACTACACACTGCATAAAGACCGCACAATCACCTGGTATTTCGGCGAAAATACTAAAACCACCAAGCCGCACGGTGAAGCAATTCCTCGGGCAATGTTTTCCCAAACGTGGGCTGAACACGAAAACAAGCGCATCAAGCTCCGCCGATCCGCCTAGCGACACGCCCACCAGCCTGCAGAAAAAGCCACAAGGCGCGTTTACGATGGAGACATGTACCGCGTATTCGAAAGCCTTGATGAACTAGTTCAAACCGTAGAGCAAGCCTACGGCGTACCCATGACTTCCAACTGCATGGTTCCGCGTAACGAAATGCTCGCACTCCTCGACGATCTGCGAAACGCTTTGCCTGTAGAGCTCGACGATGCCCAAGATGTGCTCGACCAGCGCGATGAAATTATCCGCGGTGCCGAAGAACGCGCCAATAGCACCATCGAACAGGCCAGCACCGAAGCTGCTGATCTTGTAGAAGGCGCACGCCAAGACTCCGAAGCCATGGTCGCAGACGCAGAAAACCGTTCACATGCAGCGGTGGCCAAAGCCGAAGATGAAGCCGACCGCATCGTTGGAAGCGCACGCCGCGAAGCTGAAGATACTGTGGCCCGTGCCCAAGCAGAGGCAGATCGCCTCGTTGCAAATGGCAATGAGCAGTACCAGCGCAGCGTCGATGAGGGTCTTGCCGAGCAACACCGTTTAGTTAGCGAATCTGAGGTAGTCCGTCGCGCAGACGAAGAAGCGCACCGCATTGTTGATGCTGCACACGCAGATTCCAACCGCTTGCGACAAGAATGTGATGCGTTTGTAGAAAACAAGCTCGCTGAGTTTGAAGAAGCCCTTTCTTCCACGCTTCGTACCGTTGCACGAGATCGTCGCGCTTTGCGCAGTGGCGCAGGTGCTTCGGGCACAAGGAGCTATGAGGGGTAGAATTCAACGGTGATGAATAACGAATCTTCACCGTATGTGTTCGATGTTGGAAACGCCCTTCGTAGTGGCATCACGGAAGTGTTGCTTAACGAAGGGCCTACTCCGGTGCGTGTAGGCCCGGAAATGATCGCGGTCCCGGAGGGGAAGCAGGTTCGCGTTGAGGCGCGAATCAACCCGCTTGGAGACGCGGTGATGGTGGACGCAACGCTTGATGCTGAGCTTGAGGGGCAGTGCGTTCGCTGCCTTGCTGATTTGCGTCCCCACTTGCATCTCGATGTGCAGGAAGTATTCGGCGTGGACGAGGACTTCATTCAGGGCGATGATCCTGAAGACGATGAGGTGCCACCGCTGATTGAACGTGACACCGTTGACCTTCAACAGCTTTTCCTTGATGAAGCTGGCCTGAATTTGCCCTTCAGTCCCGTGTGTGAGGGCGAGTGTGAAGGTGATGTGCCTGAGCCTGACACTGAAGAAGAAGTTCGTGACATTCGCTGGGCTGGATTGGAGAAGTTCCTGTGAGCAGAAGGCGTCGAAAAGCTGCTGTTGAGGTCATGCACTTCGGCGACCTCGACTATGCGCCCTTGCTAGAGGCATTTGGGGTTGAGATTCCTGATGAGCTGCTCAATTTGGCGCTCACGCACCGTTCTTACGCCAACGAGAAGGGCTTTTTGCCCAACAATGAGCGCCTGGAGTTCCTCGGCGATGCGGTGCTGGGGCTTTCTGTGGCCGGCAGGCTTTTCGACGTCTACCCCTCGCGTCCGGAAAGTGATATTTCCAAGATGCGGGCCAGCATCGTGAGCCGCTATGCATTAGCGGAGGTGGCCAAAGAGATCGGGCTTGGTCAATATGTGCTGCTAGGCCGCGGTGAATTGCTCACTGGTGGCCGGGAAAAAGACTCAATTTTGGCTGACACGATGGAAGCCATGCTGGGTGCGATTTATCGTGAGCATGGCTTTGAGGTGGCTCGTGAATCGGTGCTTCGTTTGTTCGAGTCGCGAATTCAGCATGCCACTGCCGCGGATCGTCATTTGGATTGGAAGACTTCGCTGCAGGAGCGTCTGGCTGAGCTGAAGTTCCCTGTGGCTCGTTATGTCGCTGAGGTGGAAGGGCCTGATCACGAGCAGCAATTCACCTCGACGGTGATGGTTGCTGAGCATGCTTTGGGTCAGGGGCGTGGTCGAGCCAAGAAGTTTGCAGAGCAAGAGGCTGCGCGGTTGGCGGTTGAGGCGCTGGAGTCTGTGGAGCGCCAGCAAGAGATCGCGCGTTCTTTGTCTTAGTGCGCTGAGCAGCAGCGTTCGTGCCGTGACCTACCCGCATATCGGGTTGTGGGGTGTGTCATATTTGGCGTTGATGTTGTTCTAATGCATAACTCTGGGCTGGTGGGGGTTAGGATGCTGCACATGGAAAGTGTCCAAACCTTCATCGCCAATGTGATCAATGACAAACTTTGGCTGTTTATCTCCTTCCTGCTGCTAGCCGCAGGTATCTACTTCGGTGTACGCACCCTTGTCGTGCAGATCCGTATGATTCCCGAGATGTTCCGCTCGGTGGGCGAGAAGCCATCGGATTCTGCGACGGATGAAAAGGGCATCAGCGCATTCAAGGCTTTTAGCATCTCTGCTGCTTCCCGCGTGGGCACGGGCAACGTCGCCGGCGTGGCTGTTGCTATTACCGTTGGTGGTCCTGGCGCGGTGTTCTGGATGTGGGTGGTGGCCCTTGTTGGTGGCGCCACGGCATTCGTTGAGTCGACCCTGGCACAGTTGTGGAAAACTCGTAACGCTGATGGCTCCTATCGTGGTGGCCCGGCGTATTACATGACTCGCGGCCTCAATGCTCGTTGGCTTGCGGTGATCTTCGCCTTCGCCATCACCTTCACTTATGGCTTTGTGTATAACTCGATTCAGTCCAATTCGATTGCAGAGTCGATGGGTGAGTCTTTCGGGCAGGATGCTTTGTGGTTTAAGGCCTTGATTGGTTTGGTGCTTGCCATCATCACTGCGTTGATCATTTTCGGTGGTGTGCAGCGCATCGCTGATTTCACTCAGATCGTGGTGCCTGTGATGGCTGTTGCTTACCTGATCATCGGCATCGTGGTGGTAGCAGTGAACTTCCAGGAAGTTCCGGGGATGATCGCCGATATCGTCGGCAGCGCTTTGGGCTTCAAGGAGGTGCTGGGCGCAACACTGGGTCAGGCATTCTTGATGGGTATGCGCCGTGGTCTGTTCTCGAATGAGGCCGGTGAGGGTTCTGCGCCAAATGCTGCGGCAACTGCAACTGTGTCTCACCCCGTAAAGCAGGGTCTGGTGCAAACCTTGGGCGTGTACTTCGACACGATTCTGGTGTGCTCGATTACCGCGTTCATCATTTTGCTGAACAACCCCACCTATGGTGCAGAGGTTCAAGGCGCCACGCTGACGCAGCAGTCCTTGGCAGCAGAGCTCGGTGGCTGGGCCGTGCACTTTGTTACCTTGATCCTGTTCTTCTTGGCATTTTCTTCGGTGATCGGCAATACCTACCTTGCGCAGGCAAATATCGAGTACTTCACTGAGTCGAAGGTGGTTATGACCATCTTCCGCGTGGTGGTGTTGGCATGTGTGTTCTTAGGCGCGATTGGTTCGGTGCCGCTGGTGTGGGCTCTTGGCGATACCTTCGCCGCGATCATGGTCTTGATCAACCTCACCGCGATCATCCCGATGGCCGGTATTGCGGTGAAGCTGTTGGCGAATTACTCGGCGCAGAAGGCAAAGGGCTACGACCCGGTCTTCCACGAGGACATGTTGCCAGGTGTTCCCAATATTGAGTGCTGGGATGGCTCTGATCCGGTGACGCACCGCAACGGCCAAATTGTCAGGAGCGTGTAGATGTCGACTCGTTTGACTGCTTGGGTGCATGGCCAGGTGCAAGGCGTTGGTTTTCGCTGGTGGACGTACTCTCAAGCCAAGGAGCTTGGTCTTGCGGGGTCCGCCACAAATCTGGCTGATGGTCGTGTGTGCGTGGTGGCCGAGGGGCCACAGCAGGCATGCGAGGAGTTGCTTGAGCGTTTAAGCGGGCAAGATCCTACGCGCCCGGGGCAAGTGGATTCGGTGATTGAGCGTTGGTCTGAGCCAAAAGGGGTGCGTGGGTTTAGCACGCAGTAGCAGCCCAAAGGCTCTGCTAAAATTTCTCGGGTGTATTTGAAGTCGCTGACGTTAAAGGGTTTTAAGTCCTTCGCGTCGGCGACTTCTTTGAAGTTTGAGCCTGGGATCTGTGCAGTCGTAGGCCCGAATGGTTCGGGCAAGTCGAATGTGGTGGATGCGCTTGCCTGGGTGATGGGGGAGCAGGGGGCGAAGACGCTTCGCGGCGGGAAGATGGAAGACGTGATCTTCGCGGGTGCGGGGCAGCGTAAGCCTTTGGGGCGCGCCGAGGTCACGTTAACTATCGACAATGCCGATGGCGCTTTGCCCATCGAATACTCCGAGGTTTCGGTAACGCGCCGGATGTTCCGTGATGGCGCCAGCGAGTACGAGATTAATGGCCAGCGTGCTCGTTTGATGGATATCCAGGAGCTTTTGTCGGATTCTGGCATTGGCCGCGAGATGCACGTCATTGTTGGCCAGGGTCGGCTCGCGCAGATTTTGGAGTCGCGGCCGGAGGATCGCCGTGCCTTTATCGAGGAAGCCGCTGGGGTGCTCAAGCATAAGCGTCGAAAAGAAAAAGCTCAGCGCAAGCTCACTGGCATGCAGGCGAATCTGGATCGTCTGCAGGATCTGACTGAGGAGTTGAAAAAGCAGTTAAAGCCTTTGGCTCGTCAGGCAAAGGCGGCAAAGCGCGCTGCCACGGTCCAGGCTGATCTGCGCGAGTCTCGTTTGCGTTTAGCAGGCCATACGCTTTCGCAGCTTCACCTCGCCCACGAAACCCATGCCCAAGCCTTCAGTCAAGCAAGTGAGCTTCATGGCTCATTGCAGCACGATTTTCAGGTGGCGCAGGAATCCTTGCAGGAGGCTGAGGCTGCACTTTCTCGTACGCAACCTGAGGCTCAAGCAGCCCAGCGCCTCTGGTTTGATCTTTCGGCGTTAAGTGAGCGCATTGCGGCTACGTCTCGGGTGGCAAATGAGCGCGCTGAGCATTTTCAGCCCACGCCGTTTCCTGGTGAGGATCCCGCAAGTTTGCTCTCGCGGGCAGAGCATGCCGAGGCTGAACTAGGGCAGCTCAGCACGGCTGCGGAAATCGCCGCAGAGCGTCTCGATTCGATCCGTGAGGAGGTTGAGGAGCGCGCCGAGGCGGCGGCTGAAGCTGAGCGGGAGCACATGGCGCAGGTCCGTGCCATCGCTGATCACCGCGAGGGCGTGGTGCGTTTATTGGCGGCTCAGGAATCCACCGAGCAGCAATTGCAGGCAGCGCTTGCCGAGTCCCAGCGTTTGCATGAGCATCTAGCGGAGCAGCGTCGGCAATTGCACGCGGCTTCAGAAGAGCTTGAATTAAGCCAGCGCGATGCCCAGCAGCATTCCTTGGAACCTTTGCAAGAAGCTGCCGATGCCAGCGCTGTGGAGGCCGCTGCTGCGGAGGAGCGTCTGGAGCAGCTACGTGATCGTCGTGGAGCTTTAGAGCGCACGATCTCGAAGCTGGAATCACGCATTGAAACCCTCGAGGCCAATGCTCCGAAGCCTGGTGTGGAGGGCGATTTTGCTCCGCTGGCAAAGTTTCTTCGTGCTCAACCTGAGGCTCAGGTGGCGCTTTCTGCAGCTCTTGGCGCTTTTGCCCAGGCGGTGGTGGGCGACCCTTCTGCGCACTCTTGGGAAGATGTGGCGCGCACTGTGGTGGTGGAGCAAGGCCAGGGCGAGGCGTGGAGCCTTGATGTGGATTTGCCGCCCTATGCCTCTTGGCTCACAGATCATGTGCAGGTGGATGGGTCTGTTTCTTTGGCGGTTTATCGCTTGCTTGCCGACGTCGCGCTTTGCCCTTCCACCGACAAAGCCCAAGCCCTGGTGGCTGAAGATCCGCGTGTTCGCGCAGTAACCAATGATGGCGTGCTGGTGGGGCAGGGCTGGATTGCGCTTGGCCGGGGTGAAAGGACCGCCCTCGATGTTGCTGCGCAGGTGGATCAAGCTCGCGAGGAATTGGCCAGTGCTGCTGAAGAGCTTGAGTCTTTATCGGGTGTGTTTGCTGGCGCAAAGCAGGCGGCAGAAGAATCTCGGGTGGCGCAGGCAAAAGCGCAAGTGGCGCTCAAAGAAGCGGCGCAGCGTGATCGCGCCCTGCAACAGCAGCAGGAACAATTAAGCTCCAGGCAGCAGGTGCTCCAACAGCAGGTGGAACGCACGCAGCAGCAGGTTGTGGCTGCCGAGGAGCGCATGAAAGATCTTGAGGCTCAAAAGGCTGCTACTGCGGATCGTTTATCGCGCGTTGAGGATGTTGAAGATGAGCCTTCGACTGAGGCTCGTGATGAGGCATCGGCGGCGCTGGCGCAGATTCGGGCCATGGAGATGGAGGCTCGTTTAAATGTTCGTGGCGCGCAGGACCGTGTAGAGCAGGCCAAGGCGAGTGCGGCGGGGTTGCGTCGAAAAGCAAGCTTTGCCCAACAAGCCAAGCAGCAGCATGAACGCGAGCAACATAAACGAGCCCAACGCGCGCAGTTGGCCAAGACGGTGGCCGATTTAGCGGCTGAGATTGCTCAACGCACCGCCAAGGCCTTAGAAAAGGCCGCCAATAAACGCAGCGAATTGCAGCAGTTGCTTGAGGTGCACAAGGCCGCAGAGCAAAAGGCGCGGCGCGATGTTGAGGCGATTCGCCAGCGTGTCGAGCGTGCAGCGCAGCAACGCCACGAGGCTGAATTGGCGGTGGGGCAGGCTAGGGTTCGTTTGGAAGAAGCCCAACTGAAGTTGAGTGAGCAAACTGGTGTGCCGGCCCAGAACATCATCGAAGATTTTGCTCCCGAGGAAGATTTCGATGTTGAGCAGGAGCGGGCGCGCCTTCAGCAGGCAGAGCGCGATCTGCGATCCTTGGGCAAAATCAACCCCTTGGCGCTTGAAGAATATAAGGCTTTGGAAGAACGCTATGAGTTCTTATCCACCCAATTGGCTGATGTGGAGCAGGCCCGTAAGGATTTGCGCGGGGTAATCCACGATGTAGACGCGAAGATTCTGCAGCTTTTTAGTGATGCTTGGCGCGATGTTGAAGCGGAATTTCCAAAGGTGTTCGCCACGCTGTTCCCAGGCGGCGAGGGGCGATTATTGCTCACGGACCCAGAGGATATGCTCAGCACGGGCATTGAGGTTGAGGCCCGCCCGCCGGGTAAGAAGGTCAAGCGTTTATCGCTGCTTTCTGGTGGCGAGAAGTCGCTGACGGCACTGGCGATGTTGGTGGCTATTTTCCGGGCGCGGCCGAGTCCTTTTTATGTGATGGACGAGGTCGAGGCTGCTTTGGATGATGTGAATTTGCGTCGGCTTATTGCGTTATTTGAGGAGCTTCGTCAAGATTCGCAGCTCATTGTGATCACTCACCAAAAGCCAACCATGGACATAGCAAATGTGCTGTATGGGGTGACGATGCGCGGCGATGGCGTCACCCGAGTGATTTCTCAGCGCATGTCGCGCGCACCCGAGCAAGGCAGTAGTGTTACACCGTTGCCAGATGCTTCACACTAAACAAGGACGGTTCTTTTATGGGCGATGTAGGCCATCCGATTGCTGATCTCAACGACTCTTTGCTGGGTTGGGCTTCTCAAACTGAGCTGGAGTTGTCCCAGCAACTTGGCGAATGTTCCATCGTTGCCGATCTCGACTTGGCCAGCGATGAACTCGAGCGCATCGAAAGGCTGTATGGCATTTTCCTCTCGCGCCAGCTCGCCGCCGGAGCAAGCCTTGCGCCCCTGTTGCTCATCAGCCCTGCTTTGACCCTTTGCACGCTGGTAGACCGTGCTTTTAAGCTTGTCGACGCCCCCCGCTTCGCCCAGGAATACACCGCAGGCTTAGGCATTGATGCAACCATTGATCTGCCAACGCTTCTGCCACAATTGCTTGAAAAATTCGGCTTTGCATCCCTTGATGTAGATCCAGTGGAGCTGTTGTGTTTGCACGCCGGCATCATCCGCAATGATGTGCCAGGTGTGCTCGAGGCACTCGACTTTGATCGCGACTTGCCTGCCCTTGTGCAGTTAGCGCAAAAAGAGATGCCAGAGGTGGCTCAAAGGATCCTCAGTGGTGTGCAGGCGCTGCGCGAATTTGCCATCGCTCATCCCCATTCCTGGTTTGATCGTGACCGCTCCTCATTGCCTGCGCTGCCTGCTGCACTTGCAGAGGCTCTTGCAGCAGAGCTGCGCGAGCGTCCCATTGGTACCGAGGATCGCGATTCGGTGGTGGGCGTGGCTAATCGCGAGATGCGTCCGCGCATCCTCTTTGATACCCAGCGCAATAAAGTGTGCCTGCGATTGCCGGAACAGCGCGTGCCGCGGCATGCCGATGGCAGCTTCGGTGAGGTGAATTGGCGTGTGAGCATGGAGGGCACCACCAAGGTCTATCGCACGGCAAACCCCTGGCACACAGCCAGTGGCTATGCCGAAACCCTTGATGTGAGCATCGACCATCCTGTCCGCGAAGTGACGGTGCAGGATTTGTCTAATGGTATTACGTGGACGGTGCCGGTACTTGGCGAGGACGCCGCGTTAGTCTTTAGCGCCCGCGGGGCCAATATGAGCGATAAGGCTTCGCTGCACTATGCCACGATGCTGGTGGTGGCCCCAAGCGATGCGGTGGTCAGTGACGTGGTGCACGGACGAGAGCTCGAAGCCGATAGCACTTTTGGCGTGCAGTGGGAGGGATGGACTGTGCGAAGCTTCGATCTCTCACAGGCCTCCTCGCTTGCGGTGACCCAAGCCGGTGAGACGCCGAGGATGGAGCGGGTGCGCAGCGTGGATACGCGCCAACGCGTGCGCTTTATTGCGCCTGAACCTTTCGACTTTCTCAAATCGGCCTCTGGTTTGGCCGTGCACAACGCCTCCTTGGTGGCCGAATTTCCTCCCACGCCCTCGGGCCAGGAGGAGGTGTGGCAATTGTCCATTTCTTCCTATGGCGGTGTGGGGCACGCCGGCGAGGAGATCGCAGCGCCTGAAGAGCTCGCCATTCCCGCCGAAGGTGGAGCATTCGCCGTTTTTGATCCCGAGCTTTACGACGCCCCCTGGGTTGGCGAGTACCTGGTGCGCCTGCGTGGACCGCGCAATGAATCCTTCCGCCACGAATTTGCCATCGTGGAGGGGCTGCGTGCCTCGATCTCGATGCAGGGCGTGAGCAAGCATCTGCGAATCCCCACCGCTGGTGGTTTGAGCGAAACCACGTTGACGGTGAAGTCGGGGGAGAAGCCTTTTGAGGTCAGCCCCCGCCAGATTGAAGTTTCTACCGATCAGCCCAGCGCCCAGTGTGTGATTTCCACTGAAGAAGGCGATCAGTTGCCACTTCGCTGCACCCCTTCGCGTTTGGTGTTTGAGCTTCCAACGATTAGCGAACCTGCCATGTGGCGTGCCCGTCGCCTGCAGTTGGATCCTTCGGATATCGCTATGGATGCCATGCTGCGTGTGCGCGCTGGCGGCAGGATGAAAGATGCAAAGATCACGGTGCGCAACCATCATGGTTCGCCACTAAAAACTGCACGCCTTGAAAGCGATGATCACATCACTTACTTCGCGCCGCTTGCTTCTTTGGCGGGTCAATCGGCCAAATTGCCCACTGGTCGTGTGGATTTGGAGTGGACTGATCCAAGTGGTGCAAGGATTTCGGTGGCCATTGCCGATGTGGCGCCCAGGCCACAGCCGGAGGTGCGCTTAGAACAAGCCACGCTGTACGCCGATGCTGAGGCTGTGTGGGTTTGGCCTTCGACCGCCCCCTGGGAACCAGCGCGCGCGTTTAGCCTGGAGCAGGGCCAGGTGCAATTGCCCGAGAATTACATCAATGCTGGCGATTTGTTGGTGCAGCCTTTTGCCATGGACCCCTTCATGACGCTGATCGCGCCAGTCTCGCCCAGCGCCCACGCCCAGCGCATCGAACAGGACGGCTACTTTTTAAGCGCTGATCCTAAGTTGCAGGAATTGGCGGCGTTTCTCGCCGGCGAGCAGGAACATGCCCCGAGTGACCCGGCGATCATGCCGGTGTTGTGGGACATGGTTACCACCGGGGTTGCCGTGGGGGAGAGCGCCCGTGGCGTCCGCGAGGTCTTTAGTGCGCATCCTTCGGCGGCGTTAAGTGGCCTTTCGGCCTCTTTGGTTCCCGCGCACCTGCAGCCAGGGCGTGTGGTGGAATCAGGGTTGGTGCGAGCACGCTTCGGGCTTGCCGACGACCTCACGCCGCATCGCGTGCCGTGGATCGGCACCTTGGAACTGCTCGGCTCTTTGGCTGAGGGTCAATCTTCTCGTGCCTTGCTCCAGCAGCTTCGCGCCCTTGCTGGCGAAAACTTGATCACTGCCCTGCAAACTGCCCGCGACACCACCTTAGATAGTGCGTGCATTGATAAATCAACCGTGGCAATTGCCAGCATGGACGCCGCTCAGCAGGAGGCGCTGTTGGAGATGTTCTTCTCGCGTTCGAAGATCGTCCCCGGTTTGCTCATGGACGATGCCACGCGCCTTTTGGCGGTGTTTGAAACGTTTAATCACCGCGAGTCCTTGAGGCGTTTGCTCTCGGATGAAGGCTTGATTAAATCCTCGGTCACGCTTTTAAGAACGCTTCGTAGTGCTAATAAGCAGCTCTACGCCATGGCGCGTGTGCGCTTTGACAAGCTCGACGGGGTGGATACCGAGGCAAGCGAGAACCTGTGGGCGCTAGCGCCAGTAGTTTCGATGGTTTTGGCGCTGGTGGCTCGCATGCAGGCGCATGGGATGATCACCTCGAATAAGACCTTGGATGCCGCAACCCCTGGCTGGGCTGCGATGGCAGATATCGTTCCCGATTTGGTCACCGGCGATTTGATCGCCGCCGATGCCGTGGTGGTGGCATTAAGCAGCGCGAGCATGGAGTAATTGGGGTGCCAAGGTGTGTTCATGAGGAGTTTTTGCCACACTTAAGGGCATGAGCACCGAAATGATGATCTACCTTGGCATCGCCGTAGTGGCGTTGCTGCTGCTAATCGCCCTGGTTGTCTGGGGTTTGAAGCGTAAACAATCTAAGACGATCAGCTTTGAGGCTCCCGAGAAAAAGGAGCTTTCTCAGGCAGATAAGTCCGGCAACTATCAGGCAAGCGGTGGTTTTAATTTCCAGCCTGCTGCCAAAGAGCCGGTGCTGCGTGATGATCAGTCCGTGCCGCCGAAGCAGGAGGCAGCCAAGGCACCGTTTGATTTGCCGGAGGATTCTCGCGAACAAGAAGGTGAACCAGCGCCTTTCGATTTGCCCGAGACACCCCGTGAGGCTGAACAGCCGAGCCCATTTGATCTTCCCGATACACCGCGTGAAGAAGATGAGCCTTTCGATCAACCGGATGAGGTTGCATCTAACGAGGCGGAGCCTGCAAAGCAGGAAGAAGAGGCTGAAGAGCAGCCTGAGCTAGAAGATACCTTCCAAGAGCTCGACGAGTTCGAGGAAGAAGAAGAGGCGCCTGCACCTTCCGAAGCAGAACCAGAAGTGGCACCGGAACCAGAAGTAGCACCGGAGCCAGAAGCAGCCCCCGAGCCGCAGCAGCGCGAAGAAATTGCTCCGGCTGCAGGGCGCATTGGCAAACTGCGTGGGCGTTTATCGCGTTCTCAAAATGTTATTGGCAAGTCGGTGCTGGGCATGCTCACTGCCGGCGATTTGGATGAGGATGCCTGGGAAGATATCGAGGCGCAGCTCATTCAGGCCGATCTTGGCGTCAATATCACCACCAAGGTGGTGGATCAGTTGCGCGAGAAGATTGCGGCGCACGGTGTAGAAAGCGAGCAGCAGGCTCGTGCGATGCTGCGCGAATGCCTCGTTGATGCCTGCAAGCCTGAGATGGATCGCTCGATCAAGGCTATGCCGTATGAGGGCAAGCCTGCGGTGGTGCTCGTGGTTGGTGTCAATGGCACCGGCAAGACCACCACTACTGGCAAGCTGGCGCGTGTATTGGTTGCTATGGGCCATAAGGTCACGCTCGGTGCTGCCGATACCTTCCGTGCTGCTGCGGCGGATCAGTTGGAAACCTGGGGTCGTCGCGTAGGCGCGAAGACGGTTCGTGGTGCCGAAGGTGCCGATCCTGCTTCGGTGGCCTTTGATGCTGTGGCCAAGGGCGTCGAGGATCATGCCGATGTTGTGGTGATTGATACCGCTGGCCGTTTGCACAATTCATCCAACCTCATGGATCAGCTTGGCAAGGTCAAGCGCGTGGTGGAGAAGAAGGCAAAGGTGGATGAGGTGCTTTTGGTCCTCGATGCCACCACCGGCCAAAACGGTTTGACTCAGGCTCGCATCTTTAGTGATGTGGTGCAGATTTCTGGTGTGGTGCTAACCAAGCTGGATGGCACTGCTAAGGGTGGCATCGTCTTCCAGGTGCAGGAAGAACTTGGTGTGCCGGTGAAGCTGGTTGGCCTTGGAGAAGGCGCCGATGATCTCGCGCCTTTCGAGGTTGATGGCTTCGTGGATGCCTTGCTGGGTTAATCCTTCAAGCTTGAAAAAGCTCACCCCGTGACTTGTAAAGAGTCACGGGGTTTCTTCTTGTTTGGGAGGGTGCCCCTAATTTCTATAGCTTGATAGTAATTGAGTTTCTATCGTGCTACAGTTTTTCCAGACCTGCACAATTCCAAGGTGTGGAGGCAATGAGAGGAGCACGTATATGGACACAGGAAATGCTGCTTGGATGCTGACATCGGCCTCACTCGTGCTGCTGATGACGCCAGCACTGGCGCTGTTCTATGGCGGCATGTCGCGCCAAAAGTCGGTGCTGAACATGATGATGATGAGCTTTGGTGCTGCCGGGGTCGTGGGGATTATCTACGTCCTCTGGGGCTGGTCAATGTCGTATGGGCCAAGCCTAGGTGGCATCATCGGTAACCCCTTCGCAGCCTTCGGGCTTCACGATGTGATCAATCAAGATGGCACCGCCATCATTGGCGAGCAGGGGTATCCCCAAGTCATCGACGTTGCCTTCCAGCTCACCTTCGCCGTGATCTCCACGGCACTTATTTCGGGCGCACTGGCAGAGCGCGTCCGCTTCGGCACCTGGCTTTGTTTTGCAGGCGCTTGGGCTACCTTTGTGTATTTCCCAATCGCGCACATGGTGTGGAGTGGTGGCCTGCTGTCTCACGCCAGCGAAAGCCTGTCCGGCTGGATCTTCGGTGTCAGCGATGGTCAAGCCAAGATCGAGCCCATCGACTTCGCCGGTGGTGTGGTAGTCCACATCACCGCAGGTACAGCGGCCTTAGTCCTTGCCATCGTGGTGGGCAAGCGCCATAGCTGGCCACACCGTCCTCACAACCTTCCCATGGTGATGCTCGGCGCAGCACTGCTGTGGTTTGGCTGGTTCGGCTTTAATGCAGGCTCCGCCTTCGCCGCCGATGGCCTGGCAGGTTTGGCGTGGATCAACACCACCGCCGCCACTGCGGCTGCGATGTTGAGCTGGCTGCTTGTCGAGCGTCTGCGCGATGGCCATGCCACATCCCTTGGTGCAGCCTCCGGTGTGGTTGCTGGTCTGGTGGCGATTACCCCTGCAGCCGGCGTGCTCACCCCAGTTTGGGCCATCGTGGTTGGTGCCATTGGTGGTGTAGTTGCTGCCTTCGGAGTTGGTCTGAAGTATCGCTTTGGCTACGACGATTCCCTGGACGTGGTTGGCGTGCACCTGTTCGCAGGTCTGTGGGGCACCATCGCTGTAGGCCTGGTTGCTACCGATGATGGGTTGCTGACCGGCGGCGGGGCAGATGGATTCCGTTTGCTGATCATGCAGGCCTTGATTGCGCTTGTGGCAATGGTGTGGTCTGGCCTGTGCACCTGGCTATTGGCTTGGGGCTTGCAAAAGACGATGGGCTGGCGTGTAGAGAAGGAAGCAGAATTCGATGGCATCGACCAAGCGCTGCATGCAGAAAGCGCCTACGAGCAATCCGCCCAGCGCTATGCGCACTAGACTATTGGCAATCACCGCCTTCGAAGGCGTTAGAACAATCCGAGGAGTTTGACCATGAAGCTGATCACCGCCATCATCAAGCCATTTACCTTGGTGGATGTGAAAGATTCCTTAGAGCAACTCGGCATTCATGGCCTGACTGTTTCTGAGGTCCAGGGATATGGCCAGCAAAAAGGCCACACGGAGGTCTACCGTGGCGCCGAGTACGCGGTGGATTTTGTGCCCAAGCTCAAGCTCGAGGTAGTCGTCGATGATCAGCTTGTCGACGACACCCTCGACGCTATCGTAGAAGCCGCCCGAACCGGCAAGATCGGCGATGGCAAGGTATGGGTCACTCCCGTTGAGACGCTGGTGCGAGTGCGCACCAATGAGCGTGGCACCGCGGCACTTTGATCACCCCCGCTGAACGTCGAAAAGCTGCGGCAGAACAAGCCTATGCGCTGCTGGGTGGGGTCGACGTCCCGCCCGGCGCCGCGCTCGTGGTCACCGGATCGTTGGCCACCAACACCATGGCGCCGCACTCGGATATCGACGCGCTGTTGCTGTGCGAGCCAGGCACTGAGGTTTCCGAATCACTGTGGTATCCGCTGTGGGAATCGAAATTGCGCGTGGATACCGCGGTGCGCACCCCGGATGAATGCGCCCAAGTAGCCGCCTCCGATATCACCGCCGCCTTGGGCATGCTGGAAATCAAGCACTTTCGCGGCGATGCAGCGCTGACGCAAAAGACCAGGGACGCGGTGCTGCAGCAGTGGCGGGTGATGGTTCGCAAAAACTTTGAGCAAATCCTCGATACCGCCATCGCTCGTTGGCGACGCTCCGGGTCCGTGGTGAGCATGACTCGCCCAGACATCAAACACGGCCGCGGCGGGCTGCGCGATATCCAATTAATTCAGGCACTTGCCCTTGGCAACGTCTGCGATGCTCCGCAGCTTGAGTCGGAGATGCAATTGCTTCTCGACGTCCGCACGCTCCTGCATCACACCACCCGCAGAGCACGCGATGTGCTCGACCCGGAATTTGCCGTCGATATCGCCATCGAGTTGGGTTTTGAAGATCGATACAGCCTGGCAACGACCCTGGCTCATAACGCCCGCGCTATCGATGCTGCCCTTGCTCAAGCCCTCCAGCAGGGCAGGGACTTAGTGCCCAGGCGCTTTGTGCGGGCGCAACCACGCAAGCCTATCGACGTCGACGTGGTTGAAGTCGCAGGCGAAGTCGCCCTTGCGCGCAACGCGCGTGTGGATGATCCCTGGTTGCCGCTTCGCGTCGGTGCCTCCTCGGTGCGCACCGGTTTGCCCATTGCCAAAAGCGTGTGGAAGCAACTTGAGCAGGCTCCCATGCCTCCTGAGCTTTGGCCAAAAAGCGCAGTTAACGACTTCTTTGCGGTGCTGAGCTCAGCAGATCACACCATTGCTGTGGTGCGAGAACTTGACGAGCACGGCCACTGGGCCACCTTAGTTCCCTGGTGGGATGCCATTCGTGACCGCATGCCCAGGGAACCGATCCACATCCACACCATCGATCAGCACTGCCTGGAAGTAGTAGCACTGTGTGCCCAACAGGGCGTGGAAGTGCCACGGCCTGATCTTCTCGCCCTTGCGGCACTGTTTCATGACATCGGCAAGGGCCAAAACCAGCCACACGAAGCCTTAGGCGCACGCTATGTCACCGAGATGGCAGCGCGTTTGCAACTGCCTTTAAGAGACCAGCAAGTAGTGGCCAACCTGGTAGAGCAGCACACCACGATCTTTCAATTGCTTCAACACCAAGACCCCGAAGATCCAGCCCTTGCCGAGGCATTTTTAGATTGCCTGCACTTCGACCCTCTCGCGCTGCAACTGATGGAAGTACTGGTTGAAGCCGATAGCAAAGGCACAGGCCCTGGGGTGTGGACACCCATGCGAGCCCATAGCGTTGCGCGGGTATGCCAAGCAGCGCGCAGCAACCTTAACCAACTGTGCTTTATTGCCCCGCACATCGACCATCACGTACCACTTGCATTGATCCCAGACCCACATGCTGAAAACGAGGCAACCGTGCAATGGTCGGGGGAGTACCTTCGAGCAATCGTGCGAGTATTGGCGCTTATTGCTGCCAAGAACTGGAACATCACACAGGCGGCTGTGGTCGTTGATGTAGCTGGGGTGCGCGCCGAGTTCCAAGTTCGCAACCACACAGGCACAGCCTTCGACCCAGCAGAATTTATCCAGGCCTATAACTCAGGGGTGTTCTCTTCACTTCCCACCCTTGATCCAGGGCCGGTGGCTACCGCCTGGCAAGGCGATGTGCTCGAGGTTCGTACCCTGGACCGCAGGGCAGCGCTCGGGGCGTGCATCGGGGCGTTACCCGAGGTGCAGTGGTTAAGCCAGCAATTGCGCGGCGGCACAATGATCGCCCAATGCAAGCTTGTCGACGGCTTCGATCGCGCAAAGGTTGAACGTGACGTGACCCGGGTGCTCTCCAACGGCTACCATGGGTACGTTCAACCCTGATCCACTTTTTTGAATCAACCCGCAAGGAGCGTGCAAAACGTGTTCGAGTCTCTCTCAGATCGCCTCAGCGGAGCGCTATCCGGTCTGCGCTCTAAAGGCAAGGTCACCGAGGCGGACATCAATGCCGTCGCACGCGAGATCCGCCTCGCGCTGCTTGAAGCCGACGTTTCGTTGCCGGTGGTTCGTGGATTTATCAAACGCATCAAAGAACGCGCCCTTGGCGTAGACGTTTCTAAAGCGCTCAACCCCGCCGAGCAAGTAATCAAGATCGTTGATGAGGAACTCACCCAGATCCTCGGTGGCGAAACCCGCCGGCTGAACCTGGCTAAAACTCCACCGACGGTGATCATGCTGGCAGGCCTCCAGGGTGCCGGTAAAACCACCTTGGCAGGTAAGTTGGCTCACCACCTGGCCAAGCAGGGTCACACCCCCATGCTGGTGGCTTGCGACTTGCAGCGCCCAGGCGCTGTGCAGCAGTTGCAGATCGTTGGTGAGCGCGCCGGGGTGCCTACCTTTGCCCCCGATCCCGGTACCTCGATTGATTCCAGCGACCATGAGATGGGCACCTCGCATGGCGATCCCGTAGCCGTGGCCCGCGAGGGTATTGAAGAGGCAAAGCGCCGCCAGCATGACATCGTGATCGTCGATACCGCGGGCCGTTTGGGTATCGATGAAACGCTGATGACCCAGGCGCGCAATATCCGCGATGCCGTTAATCCAGATGAAGTCCTGTTCGTGATCGACTCGATGATCGGTCAGGACGCTGTTAATACCGCCGAAGCCTTCCGCGATGGTGTGGACTTCACCGGTGTCGTGTTAACCAAACTCGATGGCGATGCCCGCGGCGGTGCCGCGCTTTCGATCCGTGAAGTGACCGGCAAGCCGATCATGTTTGCTTCCACCGGTGAAAAACTCGATGATTTCGACGTTTTCCACCCAGAGCGTATGGCCAGCCGTATCCTCGGCATGGGCGATATTCTCACCCTGATCGAGCAGGCCGAGCAGAAGCTTGACCAAGAAGAAGCACTGAAAAATGCTCAAAAACTTGGCAGTGGTGAGCTCACCCTCGACGACTTCCTCAACCAAATGCTCATGGTTCGTCGCATGGGGCCTATTGGCAACATCTTGAAGATGCTCCCAGGCGGCAAGCAAATGTCGCAGATGGCCGACATGGTGGACGAAAAGCAGCTCGACCGCATCCAGGCCATTATCCGAGGCATGACTCCTGCCGAGCGTGAGAACCCGAAGATCTTGAATGCTTCTCGACGCAAGCGCATTGCCAATGGTTCCGGTGTGTCCGTCTCCGATGTGAACCAATTGGTTGAGCGCTTTTTTGAAGCGAAAAAGATGATGGGCAAGATGAGCAGCCAATTTGGCATGGGTGGCGGCGGACGTAGCGCCACGAAGAAAAAGCCCAAGGGGCGTAAGGGCAAAAATGGCAAGCGTAAGCCGGTGAAGAATAAGCCACGTCAGCCTCAAATGCCGGGCATGCCAGGCATGCCGGGCATGGGTGGCGGCATGCCGGATATGGCCGAGCTGCAAAAGCTCCAGCAGCAAATGGGTGGAATGAAGCTGCCCAAGGGGATGGAAAATATCGACCTCAATAACTTGGATTTTGGCAAGAAGTAATTTGGCCACAGTGGGGCGTCGACAAGCAATTGCGGCGCCCCTTTGGGGATCTTGGCCCAAAAGGTGTATAGTGCCAAGGGTTGTGGCTTTTTAAGCCGCGCAACTACAAGCAGACACCGTCAGCGTCTACGGTCGCCCGGTGGTCACCTGCTTGAAAAATCCAAGGGATAAACCGGCTGCGCCGCGCATTGGTGCAGCGTCTGTATTTCCCCGTGACCAAGAAGTAAAGGACTTAACACAATGGCAGTCAAGATTAAGCTGCAGCGCCTGGGCAAGATTCGCACCCCGCACTACCGCGTGGTGATCGCTGATGCCCGTACCCGTCGCGATGGCAAGGTCATCGAGAACATCGGCATCTACGAGCCCAAGCAAGAGCCCTCCTTGATCAAGATCGATTCCGAGCGCGCTCAGTACTGGCTCGGCGTTGGTGCTCAGCCCACCGAACCCGTGCTCGCCCTGCTCAAGGTGACCGGCGACTGGCAGAAGTTCAAGGGCATCGACGGCGCCGAAGGCACCCTGAAGACCGCCGAGACAAAGCCCTCCAAGCTTGAGCTGTTCAACCAGGCACTGGCTGAGGCCAACGAAGGCCCCACCGCTGAGGCCATCACCGAGAAGAAGCGCAAGGCCAAGGAAGAGGCTGAGGCTAAGGCCGCTAAGGAAGCTGAAGAAGCTGCCAAGGCTGAGGCTGCTGAGGAATCCGCTGAAGAAGCAAGCGAAGAAGCTGCTGAGTAAGCATTCCTGAAGAAAATACACCGCGATCTTAATTACAAAGATCGCGGTTTTTCTTAGCTTGAGGTGTGCATCTGCAACCCCAACACCGCGTCTTGTTCAGCGCGCACCCAATGCGGCTCCATTTTCGGCAGATACAACATCTGGCCGGGAGTTAGGGTGATCTGCTGGCCCTGCCAGCCAAATTCCAAGGCGCCCTCAAGGCACTGCACGGTAATAGGCCATGCCGCCTTATGTTCTCGCAGCTCCTGGCCTGGGCGGAAACGAAACAGGATCACATTGCAGCCTTCGGCTTCTAGTACCCGCTGCACGCTGGGCACTTTTCTATCAGAAGGCGCGGGGGCATCATTGGCGCTAAACAGGCCGGGCACATGCTGCTGAGCGGCCTGGCCAAAAGTCTCTGGAGTGTTGGTCTGCATAATGTACGAGCTTAATTCGCTTCACGCGCTGTAACAGTCCACGTGGTGGAGAACACCCAAGCTGAGCCTGTGCTTCAACACAGGGTGCGGGCTGCTAGCTTTGAGGGCGTGAAAGCTAGCGAAGATCAGGTACAAATCGGCCGTGTGATTAAGCCTCACGGTATCCGTGGTGAACTGGTGGTAGACCCCACCACCGATGACCCCCAAGGGCGTTTTGCCCCAGGTGAGGTGCTACGCGGTGTACAAACCGGCAAGGAGCTTTCGCTCACCGTCAAAGCCATGCGAGCGCACCAACAACGCCTGCTGATCAGCTTTGAAGAAGTCCCCGACCGCACGGCAGCCGAGCGTCTGCGGGGCGTGCGATTTTTCGCCGCACCCATCGAAGAAGACGAAGCCTTCTACGATCACGAGCTCGAGGGCTTAAGAGTGCTCAACGTTGGTGCTGTCGACGCCGAAGAAGCCAACGCACGCGCCTATGAAGGCGCGCAGCCTGAACCCGAAGACATCGGTGAAGTCACCCGCGTCATGCGCGGGCCTGCCCACCGCTTGCTCGTCGTGGCACTAGATGAAGGCGGCGAAGCCATTGTGCCCTTCGTTCACGAGATCGTCCCGATCGTCGATCTTGATAACGAGGCCATTGTGATCACACCCCCCGATGGCCTTCTGGAGCTATAGATCATGGCGCTTCGTATCGATGTGGTGAGCATCTTTCCGGAATATCTCGATCCATTCCGCCACGCCCTGCTTGGCAAGGCAATTGAGCAGCAGATCTTAAGCGTTGGGGTGCACGATCTACGCCAATGGGCCAGCGATAATCACAAGTCAGTGGATGATTCGCCCTATGGTGGCGGCCCCGGCATGGTGATGAAAGCCGAAGTGTGGGGTGCAGCCCTTGACGATGTTGCAGCCCATACCGGCCCTGCGGCCGATAAACATTTGGTTTCTGCCACACCGCATCTCTCACGGCCTAGGCACGACGCCCTTCAAGGCATCGAACAAGTTGGTTATCCCGAGCACTCCCAGGCAGACGAGCGTCCTTTATTGCTCGTGCCAACGCCGGCGGGAACCCCTTTTACTCAAGCCGATGCCCAGGCCTGGTCAAATGAACAGCACATTGTGTTTGCTTGCGGCAGATACGAAGGCATTGATCAGCGAGTCTTCGAAGATGCGGCACGACGCTACCGGGTACGGGAAGTGTCGATCGGTGATTATGTGCTCATCGGTGGGGAAGTAGCAGCACTCGTGATCGCAGAAGCAGTGGTGCGATTGATCCCCGGGGTCTTGGGCAATCGCCAAAGCCACGAAGAGGATAGTTTTTCGGATGGTCTTTTAGAAGGACCAAGCTATTCCAAACCACGCCAATGGCGAGGCCTCGCCGTGCCTGAGGTCTTATTGTCTGGCAACCACCAACTAGTGGCGCAGTGGCGCAGGCAAGCCTCTTTGCAAAGAACGCTCGAACGCCGCCCAGATTTGCTCGATAGTGCAGACCTGAGCGCTGAAGACGTAGCCTTTCTCCAGACATATCAACAACAGCGCAGCAAGGAGCAATGATGAAAGCTATCTCCACTGATATGCAGGTGCTGATGAGTCCACGTGATTGGCAGCATCTGGCGCAGGTTATGCCAGAGATTCTTAAAAAAGCTGGGTACCAGGTGGAGCAGATTCACGCAGAGGAAGTCGATCTCACCTGCGAGCCAGACAATATGCTGATTACGCAATACCAGCAGCAGCATGGTCAATTGGCGCCGAGTCTTAGGCTGCATCGCCTAGTGATCAATGGAGCAAGTGACCTTGATCTTCGCGCCGCTACGCGCGCGGTGGCGGAGAGCTTCCCTCCGGATACCTATTGGTATGGCACTTCCAACCACGGACACACCGAGCCGGGAGTCAATGCTGCCTGTGCCTGGCAAGGCTGAAGCTTTCGGTGGCAAGGCTGAAGTCTTCAGTGGCGGGGCGCTAGAATCGCACGAATGACATCGCGCATCGCATCCATCATTGCTAAGGAATTGTCTACAACGCCTCCGAAAATCGAGGCTGCCATCAACTTGCTCGACGAGGGCAACACTGTGCCATTTATTGCCAGGTACAGAAAGGAAGCAACCGGTGGCCTCGATGATTCCCAACTGCGCCAAATCGAAGAACGCCTGGTGTATCTGCGTGAACTCGAAGCCAGAAAGCGCGTGGTGCTTGAGGCTATCGAAGAACAAGGCAAGCTGGATCAACACCTCAAGGCCTTGATCGAAGAATGCGACACCAAAGCTCGGCTGGAGGATCTGTACCTTCCGTTTAAAAAACGTCGAAAAACAAAGGCCGATAAAGCCCGTGAGGCGGGGCTTGAGCCTCTTCTTGATCAGCTCATCGCTCAACCAGAAGCCCAGGCCGAGGCTCTGGCCGAGGGCTATGTCGGCGCCGAGATCGCCGATACGAAAGCCGCGCTTGATGGTGCCCGCGCGATTTTGATTGATCGCCTCGCACTCGATGCAGACCTGGTTGGCCAACTGCGTCAGAAGATGTACGAGGATGGCCAGTTGAGTGCGAAGGTCATTGAGGGCAAGCAAGACCTCGGTGCCAAATACCGCGACTACTTCGATTTCGAAGAGCCTTTTACCCAGCTTCCAAGCCACCGCATCCTCGCGCTGCTTCGTGGAGAACAAGAAGGAGTGCTGAGCTTGGAGATGGACGCCGGAGACGACGCCATCTTCGAACAACGCATCGCAGAGCACGCGGGCTTGGACACCACCTCGCCGTGGCTGCACAAGGCCGTCCACTTTGCCTGGCGCACGAAATTACAAGTTTCTGCAGGCTTAGATGTGCGGATGCGTCTGAAGGAATTTGCCCAAGAGCAAGCCTTGGATGTGTTTGCGAAGAATCTTCGCGATGTTCTCCTTGCTGCACCGGCAGGCGAACGCGCCACCTTAGGGCTCGACCCCGGCTACCGCAATGGTGTGAAGTGCGCAGTGGTGTCTTCAACCGGCAAGGTGCTCGAAACGCTGATTGTGTATCCACACAAGCCACAGCAACGATGGGCTGAGGCCGTAGAACAGCTCGCCACCGCCTGCGCTACGCATCGTGTGGAGCTGATTGCAGTGGGCAATGGCACCGCTTCGCGCGAAAGCGAAAAACTCGCCCAAGAAGTAGCGGATCTGATTCACAAAGCCGGTGGCCAACGCCCAACCCCGGTGGTGGTGAGCGAATCAGGTGCCTCGGTCTATTCGGCTTCGGCCCTTGCCGCCCAAGAATTTCCCACCATGGATGTTGCGCTGCGCGGAGCAGTATCAATTGCGCGACGGCTCCAAGATCCCTTGGCGGAGCTGGTCAAGATTGATCCCAAGGCCATTGGTGTGGGTCAGTATCAGCACGATGTTCAACAACAGGCTCTAGCGCGCACCTTGGATGCAGTCGTAGAAGATGCCGTGAATGCGGTTGGTGTAGACGTCAATACCGCCTCCGCGCCACTGCTGGCCCGAGTTGCAGGGGTAACGCCGAGTATTGCCGAGCACATTGTGGCCTACCGCGATGAGCATGGTGCCTTCGAAGGCCGCGAGCAGTTGCGCAAGGTTCCACGGCTTGGGCCAAAAGCCTTTGAGCAATGTGCAGGCTTTTTAAGGGTCAGGGGCAACCATCCCCTCGATGCCTCGGCGGTGCACCCAGAAGCCTATGGTGTGGTTGCGGATATGGCTGCGCACACTGGTTTAGAGGTATCTGCCTTAATTGCTAATACTTCGGTGCTGCGTTCTTTGGATCCTCAGCAATTTATCCGCGGCGATTTTGGTGAACCCACCATCAAAGACATCATCGCCGAGTTAGACAAACCTGGCCGAGATCCTCGACCAGAATTTAAAACGGCCCAGTTCCAAGAAGGCGTTGAAACTTTAAGCGATCTCCGCGAGGGCATGATCCTCGAAGGGACAGTGACGAATGTGGCTGCCTTCGGCGCCTTTGTCGATGTCGGGGTGCACCAGGATGGGTTGGTGCATGTCTCTGCGATGGCGAATCATTTTGTGTCGGATCCGCATGATGTGGTGCGATCCGGCGAAGTGGTGAAGGTCAAAGTGCTCGAGGTTGATGTTGATCGCAAGCGCATCGCCTTGAGCATGGTGCTCGATCAGGATTCTTCACAGCAACGTCGAGGAGCAAAGCCTCAGGCCAAAGCCGACCGACAGCGCGGCGCCAACCCCAACGCCAGGGCCAAGCAATCAGGCAAGAAGCAGCAGCGCAAGCAGGCACCGGTGGCTAATTCGGCTATGGCTGAGGCATTGAAGCGCGCTGGGCTCTAGTGGATTTTGCGCAAAGCCCAGGAGCTGGCATAATGGCTCAAGTTGTTCGCTTTGTGCTGTATGGGAGCGCAAAGAGGGCTGCACATTTTGCTCCGGGCACGAACCAGCCGAGCGCCCCGTATAACAAGGGGAGATGCCGCTAGGGTCCTCTGTCCTAGAAACACATAAGGAATATTCATGAACATTCTTGACAAGGTCGATGCAGCGTCCATGCGCGACGATATCCCGGACTTCCGTCCCGGCGATACCCTCGACGTGCACGTAAAGGTGATCGAAGGTCAAAAGACCCGTACCCAGCTCTTCCGTGGCGTTGTGATTCGTCGCCAGGGTGCCGGCGTGCGTGAGACCTTCACCGTACGCAAGGTCTCCTTCGGTATTGGTGTGGAGCGTACCTTCCCGGTACACACCCCCAACATCGACAAGATCGAGGTCGTTTCCCGCGGCCGCGTGCGTCGCGCCAAGCTGTACTACCTGCGCGATCGCAAGGGCAAGGCAGCCAAGATTCGCGAGCGCCGCTAAGAGCGCATTGCTTAAAAAGACCCCTCCGGGGGTCTTTTTTTATTGCCAAATCACTCAGGTATCAGGCTTGAGCTGCTTGTCATAGGCGTTGGGGTGAAGACCAGGAATCTAGGAGGGCTTGCTCATTCGATGCGGATGGGATCTGGTTGGGGCAGGGGGACGTCGAAAAGCTAGGAAGCGGTGCTAGAGTGCAAGCCGTGAGTGAAGCCGAAAACCCCAAGGCCGAGAAGAAGCAACTTCCTTGGTACGTAGAAATCCCGCTGGTGATGTTTGTAACCCTGGCGGTTATTGTGTTGATTCAAACCTTCGTTGGCAGGCTCTACGTCATTCCAAGTGCCTCGATGGAGCCGACGTTGCATGGCTGCGCGGGTTGCACTGGGGATCGCATCATCGTGGATAAGCTCACCTACGATTTTTCCGATCCCAAACCGGGCGATGTAGTGGTGTTTAAAGGCACCGACTCCTGGAATGAGGGCTTTGTTAATCAACAATCCCAAAATCCCGTGACCTCCAAATTGCGCAATATCGCCTCCTGGGTTGGTTTGGCCTCAACGGATGAAAATGACCTGGTCAAGCGGGTGATTGCCACCGGTGGGCAAACGGTTCAGTGCCTTGAAGGGGATCAGGGCGTGAAAGTTGATGGCAAACTCATCGATCAATCCTTCGTGCAAAACCCACCCTCGAATCCTGTGCAAGGACCTGGGGGCTCTGAGGCCTGTGGCGGACCATATTTCGGGCCGGTGAAAGTGCCAGAGGGCAACTTGTGGGTGATGGGCGATAACCGAACCAACTCGGCGGATTCGCGCTACCACATGGGGGATCAGTACCAAGGCACCATTCCTGAAGACAATGTCATTGGCAAGGTCCGCTGGATCGTCTTCCCCTTCAACCGCATCCAAAGCGTGGATGCCTATGACCTTCAAGGCTAAGTGCGCACGCTGAAGCAATTGCGCACCTTCGATGTTGCGCTAGACAAAGCAGGCCTGGGGCCGGTCGCGGGAGTAGACGAAGCCGGCCGGGGAGCATGTTGTGGGCCTATCTCAATCGCCGCCTGCATCCTGCCACCGAAAATCCTGCCCGCCCTGGATGGTCTCACCGACTCCAAAGCCCTGTCACCTGCGCGCCGCAATACGCTTTTCGACGCCATCCGTACCCACGCACTGGCCTATTCCATCGTGCATATCTCGGCTCAAGACATTGATGCCCATGGTATTCAACATGCCAATATCTCAGGCATGCGTCGCGCGGTGGCACAGCTTCACATACGACCCGGCTACGTGCTCAGCGACGCCATGCGGGTCGAAGGAATGGAAACCGCAATGCTGCCGATGATTGGCGGCGATGCGGCCTCACGCAGCATTGCTGCTGCGAGCGTGTTGGCAAAAGTATCGCGAGATAGGGCGATGGAGGCGTTAGATCTTCGCTTGCCCAACTATGGATTAGCGGCCCATAAGGGATATGGGACGAAGTCTCATATGGATGCGGTGCGCCGCCACGGTGCAAGCGAAGAACATCGTTATAGTTATGCCAATGTCCAGGCAGCACATCGCCACTGGCTAGAGCAGAACACCTAAAGGCACCTACACAAGGGAGCACCATGAGCGCCGAAGACCTTGAAAACTATGAGGCAGAAGTCGAGCTTTCTCTCTACCGCGAATACCGCGATGTGGTGAGCCAATTCTCCTATGTAGTAGAAACAGATCGTCGTTTCTACCTTGCCAATGCCGTGGAACTGATCCCGCATACCGAAGGCAAAGAGGTCTACTACGAAGTGCGCATGTCTGATGCATGGGTCTGGGATATGTACAGGGCCGCACGCTTCGTGCGCTATGTACGCGTAATTACCTACAAGGACGTCAATATCGAAGAGTTGGACAAGCCAGATTTCGTTCTTCCCGACTAAAAGCACAACCAAGCCCCGCACAGTGTGTGGGGCTTTTTCAGTATTTGGTGTGGGGGTTTTTAATGGCCGGTTGCTGGCGTGTTGGGATCTGGCGTGCTGGGATATTGGGCGGCAGCCGTTGGTGATCTTCGAAGCTGCTGAAGATTTTTCGGGCACTTTCCCCTGTTTGGTTCCCTGGTTGCCTAAATTTTTCCAAGTTGTGGATCGCTCCCAGTATCGGTGCTGGGGATTTTAAGGGTGATGCTGAGGTTATCCACAACTGCTGCGCTACTGCCGGCGAAGTGCTGGCAAGAAACCTCGCGGTTGCAGACACTAGAGCTACAACGGCACCAAGAGGTTCCGGCACGCACAATTTTTAGGGGGAAACGCGATGCCAACGGCAAAGAGTATGCGATTGGGCAAACACGGTGAGGATCTTGCCGCCGAAGACTATGAGGCCAAGGGGTATTTGGTACTTGAGCGAAACGTCGTCACACCATTTGGTGAACTCGACCTGATTGTTACTCGCGGCAAAGAGGTACGAATTGTCGAGGTAAAAACACGCAGCAGCGCCGCCTTCGGTGCTGAGCACTCGGTGGATAGGCAGAAGTTTCGCCGCATGAAACGCGCTGCCGTGTGGTGGATGCGAAGGCACCAGATTCGGGCGGTGAGCTTCGATGTTGTAGCCATTACTGCTGGAAAATTGGAGCGATTCGAAGGGGTGGATCGTGGCGCTTGCTAAAACCCTCAGCGCCGCTTTAAGCGGAGCCCACGCCAATTTGGTTCGCGTGGAGGTCAACATTGGCCCAGGTTTACCTGGTACCTACATCGTTGGGCTTGGCGACGCCGCCGTGGGTGAAGCCCGCGACCGACTCAAAACTGCAGCCATGAATGCCCAGCTCGGCTGGCCTAAAACCAAGGTGATGGTCAACCTATCACCGGCAAGCATGCCCAAGCACGGCACCATGATGGACCTCGGCATCTGCATGGCCATTTTGGCTGCCAGTGCTGAAGGTTTCGATATCGAGCATGTGCTGTTTTTAGGGGAGGTGGGCTTGGATGGGCGCATCACCGGTGTCCGAGGCGTTGCCGCGGGCATTTTGGCTGCTGCTGACGCCAAGATCCAGATTGCGGTGGTGCCCAAGGCCAATGCCGAAGAAGCAGCCAGTGTGGCCCCAGAGCACCTCACCGTTTTGATTGCTGAAGATATTGCCCAAGTAGCGGCGTGGTGCCAGGCATCTGTGAGCCTTGAGCAAGCGAAAGCAAGACCACGCCAGCCTAAGCGTCACCTGAACATGCTCGATGTGGTGGGTCAGCAGCAGGCCAAACGCGCTGCGATGATTGCAGCGGCAGGCGGGCACCACTTTATGATGATCGGCCCACCAGGCTCAGGAAAGTCGATGATTGCACGACGCTTCGCAGGTTTACTGCCAGCACTGGCACCGCAGCAGGAACGCGAATGCCGCGCTATTTGTTCAATTACCGGCGAGGAATTTTCAGGCCCGCCCTTTGTGGCTCCGCACCATAGTGTGAGTAAAGCATCCCTGCTAGGAGGTGGCCCCGGGTTGCCACAACCAGGGGCAGTGACGAAGGCGCATCGGGGAGTGCTGTTTTTAGACGAGGTCAGCGAAATAGCAGCAGGCGTGCTCGACGCGCTGCGTGTGCCATTAGATCGCGGCAAAGTTGAGCTCCTTCGAGCCAATGGCAGTGTTGTCTTTCCTGCGCAATTTCAACTGGTATTGGCCGCAAATCCTTGCCGGTGTGGGGCCGCAGAAGCACGAGATTGCGCATGCAAGCCTCAGCATCGTGCGCGTTATTTACAAAACCTTTCGGGGCCTTTGCGTGATCGCCTCGATATGGTGGTGCGCACCCAACCGAAGGGAAGCCTGCGAGAACTGCATGGCATGAGTAGTGAAGAAATGGCTCAAGCTGCAGCGCGGGCACGGATGCGTGCGCAGCAGCGTTTTGCCTCAATGGGCATGCATGCCACGAATAATGCGCGGGTTCCAGCAGGCAGATTGCGTAAGGATCTGCAGGCAGCCCCTGATGCGATGGCCTTGCTCGAAAGCTATTTGGCCGTGGGTGCTTTAAGTCAGCGCGCGGTGGATCGAACGCTGCGTCTGGCGTGGACGATTGCGGATCTCGAAGCGGCAGCCACGCCCACTATTGAGCATGTTGCAGAAGCACTGGAATATAACGCCACCATGCAGGAGCTGATGGCATGAGCCGGAAGCAGGCCTGGGCGTATATGTCCAGAACGATCGAAGGGCCAAGTAGAACGCTGCAAGAATTGCTGGCTCAAGGCCGGGATATCGAAGCGATCGCACGCGGGGTGAAACAACGAGAACCTTGGTGTGGAGCACTATTGCAGCAAACCCAGTCGCGCTACGGTGAGGATCAATCAAGTGAAGACCTTGCCAAGATACGCGCACTAGGTGGCAGGCTGATCACCCCGGAAGATCCAGAGTGGCCACGAGAAGCCTTTGATCAAGCCTTTGGCTTTGCCGCCTCTGGTGTGAGCGAACATGCC
This sequence comes from Corynebacterium pseudopelargi, assembly GCF_003814005.1. NCBI lineage: Bacteria > Bacillati > Actinomycetota > Actinomycetes > Mycobacteriales > Corynebacteriaceae > Corynebacterium > Corynebacterium pseudopelargi. Next base: position 909,007 of record NZ_CP033898.1, read on the forward strand.
CGTTCCTATGCCGATGATGCAGTATCACCGCATGCGCTGTGGGTTCGTGGCCAAGATCTCGGTGGCTTAAGCCAGCAGGCAGTCGCGATGGTTGGCACCAGGGCTATTTCACCCTATGGGTCGAGGGTTTGTGCCATGGTGGGCGAGCACCTTGCCCAGCACCATTGGACGATCGTTTCAGGAGGTGCGCTCGGTGTGGATACCGCCGCACATCAAGCGGCGCTGGCGGCAGGGGGTTCCACGGTCGTGGTAGCTGCGTGCGGTTTGGATCGTGCATATCCTGCGCGCAACGCCGCGTTGTTTGAGCAGGTAGTAGAACGCGGTGCGGTGGTTAGTGAATATCCACCAGGCATGGTGCCGCATCGGCATCGCTTTTTAACAAGAAATAGGCTGGTAGCAGCCCTAAGTGCCGGGGTTGTGGTGGTAGAAGCGGCGTGGAGAAGCGGTGCGCTCAACACCCTGTTGTGGGCTCAAGCTTTTGGCAAGGTGGCCATGGCTATACCTGGGCCGATTACCAGCGTGAATGCTCTTGGATGCCACGAAAAGATCAAAACTGGCGATGCCCAAATGGTGTGTTCAGGCCAAGAAATTCTCGAGCTCATCCAACGCCTCGGCAGCGTCGATGCCACAGCACAATATGAATTGGACTTCGCCGCAGACCCAATCCAGCGACTTCCACGCAATGAGTTGAGAGTCTTCGACGCGCTTTCAGGCCAACCCCAATCGGTGGAAGAAATCGCCCAGCAAGCGGGTTTGAGTATGGCCTTGAGCATGCACCTGCTGGTGACCTTGGAGCACAAAGGCTTGATCCAACGCGAAGGCGCACATTGGTTGCGCGCCCAGTAGGCTAGATGCCCATGGGCACCACGCAAATGCTTGAGCTTATCGACGACTACGTTGATCATTTGCGCTTTGTGCTTGGTAGATCCGAGGCCACCATTCGTGGCTATCGCTCAGATCTTCGCGCCTTTGCGCACTCGCGGCCAAGCCTTGAGGCCATGAGCCTGGAAGATTGCCGCGACGCACTCGGCGAGGCGGTAGAGGCGGGGGCTTCGCGAGCCACGCTTGCCCGGCGCACCGCTGCGCTGAAAGGCTTTAGCGCCTGGCTTTTTGCCCAGGGCTATCTCTCAAGTGATGTTGCTGCACGCCTGCAAGCCCCAAAGGTTGGCAAGCACCTCCCCAAAGTGCTCAATGAGCACACTGCTGCCGAGGTAGTGCACAAAGAATTAGATGAGGATGCTTCGCCTGCACAACAGGCAGAAGTGCTTCGTGATCTCGCAATCCTTGAGTTGCTGTATGCCACGGGCATGCGCGTGGCAGAACTCGTTGCTTTGGATATCGCAGATCTTGATCCTGCAACACGCATTGCCAAGGTAACCGGTAAGGGCAATAAACAACGCATGGTGCCTTTTGGCACTCAAGCAGCCGCCGCGCTCAAGGCATGGCTTGAGCACGGTCGTGGCCACTTCGCCGGTAATGCAAGCGGCAATGCGCTCTTTTTAGGCGTTCGTGGCGGCAGGTTAAATGTGCGCCAAGTGCGCAGACTCGTGCAAGCCCAAGGTGATCGCGCCGGGGTGGAAGGCCTCGGGCCACACGCCTTGCGCCACAGCGCGGCCACGCACCTGCTTGACCACGGAGCTGATTTACGCGTGGTGCAGGAATTGCTGGGCCATTCCTCTTTGCAAACCACGCAGATCTATACCCACGTCAGTACCCAGCGGCTCCAAGAGGCATTCAAGCAGGCGCATCCACGCGCCTAATCCCAGATTCAAGCAACTGATCTATCGGCGCATTGTTTCCTGGCAAAGTGCTGCTTTAAGAATCAATGGGTTTGAGTCTGATTATGGGAATATCGAGCAGGGATAGGGGATTGATATAGCTTTTCGGCCCAGTTTTCATTCCCCAATGCAGCCCCTGTTCACCCTGTGCGCTCAGAAGGATGCCGATCACTTGCCCTGCTTGTACGGTGTCTCCTTTTGCCACCACTGCACGAATTGGCTGATAGGTGCTACGAAGGCCATCGGGGTGATCGATCGAGAGCACGGGGGTGCCAGCAACCACGCCTGCAAACGCCACCGTGCCTTGCTCTGCAGCTACCACGGGACTGCCCGGTGCTAGTCCAAGATCAACACCGCGATGCCCCGGAAGCCAATCGTGTTCACCAACATCAAACGCTTTGGTTACTCTTCCCGGATACTGTGTGCCGGTGGCAGGGGAGACGTAGGCAAAAGCCTCAGGTATGGAGCCAAAGGCGATCAAGGAGCAAAGTGCGATGGCGTTTAAAGCTGAAAAGATGCGCATGCGCTCAGGATGAGATCATCGCGGGATCTTTGCCATCCGGCGAGGATTTGGCTGTGGAAAATGTGACCAGTGGTGTAGGTGATAGGGAAGTTTTCACAACTGGAAATAAATTTTGGAATTTCCGCAGGCAGCAGATAGGATTGCTCCTCAGCAGTGTGTCTGCACAGTGTTGTGCTGTGCAATTATGGCCACTGACTACGCGCGACCGCGAAGGTAATTGGCCTTAAAAACGCCAGTGCCGCCGGCGGCCACGAGGTCCCATGTTGCTTGTTTTAGGCATCAGGGTGTGGCTTAAGGAGCGTCGGTAGCCAGGGCGCGGGGAGAACCCGCGCACGTACAGATAACCGAACCACATACTTGAAAAGGAGCACCATGGCTGTTGTAACCATGCGTGAACTGCTCGATGCTGGTGTGCACTTTGGTCACCAGACCCGTCGTTGGAACCCGAAGATGCGTCGTTTCATCTTCACCGACCGCAACGGCATCTACATCATCGACCTGCAGCAGACCCTGACCTACATCGATGAGGCCTACGAATTTGTCAAGGAGACCGTTGCCCACGGTGGCACCATCCTTTACGTTGGCACCAAGAAGCAGGCTCAGGAAGCTGTGAAGAACCAGGCTGAGCGCGTTGGTATGCCTTATGTGAACCACCGCTGGCTCGGCGGCATGCTCACCAACTTCCAGACCGTGTCCAAGCGTCTGCACCGCATGAAGGAACTGCAGGCAATGGACGCTGCTGAGGGTGGCTACGAGGGTCGCACCAAGAAGGAAGTACTGATGCTCACCCGTGAGCGTCAGAAGCTCGAGCGCGTGCTCGGCGGTATCGCCGACATGACCAAGGTGCCTTCCGCCATGTGGATCGTAGACACCAACAAGGAGCACATCGCCGTCAACGAGGCACACAAGCTCAACATCCCCGTAGTTGCCATCCTGGACACCAACTGCGACCCGGACGTTGTGAACTACCCCGTGCCCGGCAACGACGACTCCATCGGCTCCATCGACGTGCTCACCCGCGTCATCTCCTCCGCAGTCTCCGCTGGTAAGCAGGCTCGCGAGGAGCGCCAGTTGGCTGCACAGAAGGAAGCTGCCGGCGACACCGAGAAGACCGAAGTTGCCGCAAAGGTTGAGGCTACCGAAGAGGTTGCTGCCAAGGTGGAAGCCCCCAAGGCAGAAGCTGCAGAGGCTAAGTCTGAGTAATAGCTAGCTCATGCCACACATCTAAAGGCCCCAACCTCACGCGGCGTTTGCTGCTTGGCTGGGGTCTTGCATGTTGTTATGCGCATGACAAGGCACGGCACTGCAATAGCGCAAGCTATGGCAAAAAGTATGTGGTTGCGCCGTAACCACGCAACACTGAAACATCACCAAGCCAGCGCATCTTGTCGCGTTTGGTTAGTGTAAACAGTGACCACAACGTACAACATCCCTATACAAGGAGGGTCGCCCCAAATATGGCGAACTACACCGCTGCTGATGTGAAGAAGCTTCGCGAGCTAACCGGCTCCGGCATGCTCGACTGCAAGAAGGCACTCGAGGAAACCGACGGCGACTTCGACAAGGCTGTTGAGATCCTGCGCATCAAGGGCGCTAAGGACGTGGGCAAGCGCGCAGAGCGCAACGCCCTTGAAGGCCTGATCGCTGTGTCTGGCAACACCATGGTCGAGATCAACTCCGAGACCGACTTCGTTGCTAAGAACGCTGAGTTCAAGGAATTCGCTCAGAAGGTTGCCGACGCTGCTGCTGCAGTGAAGGCTAACTCCCCTGAGGAGCTTGCTGCTGCTGAGGTTGACGGCAAGCCTGCTGGCGAGGCTGTGCAAGAGCTTTCCGCCAAGATCGGCGAGAAGCTCGAGCTGCGTCGCGCCGTGACCCTTGAGGGCGAGAACATCTCCGTGTACCTGCACCACCGTGCAGCCGACCTGCCCCCGGCAGTTGGCGTGCTCGTTGCATACACCGGCGAGGGCGAAGAGGCCAAGGCTGCTGCACACGCTGCTGCAATGCAGGTTGCTGCACTGAAGGCTCAGTACCTGACCCGCGAGGACGTTCCTGCTGAGGTTGTAGAAAACGAGCGTTCCATCGCCGAGCAGATCACCCGTGACGAGGGCAAGCCTGAGCAGGCTATCCCGAAGATCGTTGAGGGTCGCCTCGGTGGCTTCTACAAGGACGTCGTACTGCTCGAGCAGGCTTCTGTTGCTGATAGCAAGAAGACCGTCAAGCAGGTTATGGACGATGCAGGTGTAACCCTCACCGGCTTCGTTCGTTACGAGGTTGGCCAGCATTAATTTGTGCCTTGCAATGCCCGTCCCCTTTGAAGTTGGGGGCGGGCATTTTGCTTATCGACGCTCCACGCGCACCTGCGGGCCGTCATGGCCAAGGAAAATAAGCTCACAGCGTGCGACCTGAATATCCATGGCCTTTTCCACGATCCGCGCGTACACCTCGAGCTGCAGGAAGTAACTGCTAATGGTCTCAGGGGTAGCAGCGCGATCCGTCTTATAATCCGCGATAATCCATTCGCCGTGTGCATCGCGGTATAGCACGTCGATGATGCCTTCCACAGCAACATCATCGATCCGGTCAAACACCGGCAGTTCACGGTAGACCCGTTCAGCCTGCAAACTTTGCTGGTAGGGCTCCGATAAAGCGAAGCATTCGGCTGCGCTAACCACATCAGCAACGGCTTGGGCTTCAAGGTTGTGAAGCGGAGCGATAGCCTCTGCGAGCGCCTGGGCGTCTTCGCCTTCTGGTAGTAGCTCCATCACCTCGTGTACTGCGGAACCGAAGGCTGTGCCGCCGGCTGTTTTCAGCTTGGTATTGCCAAGAATCTTGGTGTGACTATCGTGCTTGCTTGCCAGCAATGCGCGTAACCTCGCGCCGGTGGCAAGCGTTGCCGAGGTGGGCTGCTCTGCTTCAGGCTCCGCTGAGTTTTCAGCGTGGGCGATTGCGGTCACCGAGATTCTCGGCGCCTGCTGTGCTGCGCGGGCAAGGTGTTCTTGGAGGCTGGCCACGTGGCGTTGTGCTTGGTCGAAGTCCAACTCCCGGTCAGTCTGCTCTTGTTTGGGGAGAGGGCGGCTGCCACCGGGCAATGTATCAGCACTGACCATTGGCAAGTGGTGGCCGATGGTTTGGATGGCGTCGTACAACATGGCGCCGTAGAACTTCGTGGAGGCTTTGCCCTTGGCTTTCAACGCAGGTTCGAGCGGAATAGCCAGCGTGTTGCGTGCTCGGGTGGCAGCTACGTATAGCAGGCGGATTGCTTCGAACTGGGCTGCGAGTTTTTCGTACTCGCACATGGCCTTATAGCCGTCGGTGCTGAAGTCACCCAACTTAAATTCGAGCACTTTATTGTCTTTGGCCAAGCCTTGAGCAGGTGCTTGATGTGACTTGTGGTGCGCCATGCCGGCCATGATCACCATGGGGAATTCGCGGCCCTTGGAGCGGTGAATCGTCATCACCCGAACACCCTTGGTGCCGTTGTCTAACACCGGCTCTGCCACACCTTGTGAACTTGCTGCTTGTTGATCAGCCCAGTGCACGAATTCCCGCAGCCCATAACCGGTGCTGGCCACGAATTCTTCTGTGATCTCTAAAAGCAGCGACACCCGTGGCAGGTTGGCGCGTTGGCTGTGTTCGGAGGCTAATGCCTCACGCACCGCGGCGGATTGCACCAGCTCAGCCATGAACACATGCAGTGGCACTTTCCGAGTCCGCAGATGTTGTTGCTGTAACCACGCCTTTGCTTGAGACACAGGGTGATCGGCTGGGGGATCATCTAGCTGATGATATTGGGCTAGTTCGCGGTCGCTGCAGCCGAGGATTGCCGAGCGCAGTGCAGCAACCTGGGTGAACTTATCGGCTGGGTCTGCGATGGCGCGCAGCACGGTGAGCAGCTCATTGATTTCTGGGGCGTTGAAGAGTTGTGTGGAGCCTTCAGAAACATAGGGGATCCCCTCGGTGATCAGCAGGTCGATCACGCGGCGCGCGATGGTGTGGGTGGGCGCCAGGATGGCGATGTCTTCCAATTCCAGCGCGGCAGTGCCTTCCGGGGCGTCTTTGAGGAACTCGCCACCTTCATCAGCCATGCTCGCCTTGATTAGCGAGGCAATGTCGGCCATCTCGATTTCGCGGTGTGGGGTGCTATCAGAACCCATGGTGCCGATAGCTTCGATGGCCTCATCATTGCGCAGGATCAACACCTGACCTGGCCGATCACCGGATGCATCCGGGTACTCCATCGGCACATAATCCACGGCACATGGGGCGTGATCCGATGTTTCGGCGATGTGGGCAGCTTGGGCGAACAGTTCCCCGAATATCAGGTTGACGCCATCGACAACCGCCGGTGCTGAGCGGAAATTGTTGGCCAAATGCACCACGCTGTGCCCTTCTTCGCCGTAGGAGGGGAAGTGTGTGCGGGCAAGCATGTAGGTATCGAGGTCTGCGTTGCGGAAGCGGTAGATGGACTGTTTGGGGTCACCCACTAAGAACAGCTTGCCGGGGACCGGGTGCTCGCCAGCACCACGAGCGATATGTTCGAAGATCTCAAGCTGGGCTGGGTCGGTGTCTTGGAATTCGTCTACGCAAATGGTGTGGAAGCGCTCGTGCAAGGCTTGAGCGATGTCTGGCTTGCGCACCAGGCGCTGGGCCAGGTAGATCATGTCGTGGAATTCGATCATGCCGGTGCGGCAGCGCTGCTGTGCAAGCTCCACGGTACGGGCCGCCAAGACGGCGCGCACCTGGGTCAGCGCCCGGTGGACTGGGCCTAAGCGCTGGATCTCTACGTTTTCCAGCTCCTCGCGGATCGTATCTCTTACTTGCTTAGGTGTGAGGCCATTCCAGTGCTTGGTAGAACCACCTCGGAAATCCATGTGCGGCGCTACAAAGTCCTCTGGATGTGCCCCATCATCCACATAGCGGTGTAGCTCGCTTTGTAGGGGAGCAACCACGTTTTGGTACAGCTTGTCTGCGTGGTTAGTGCACAACGCTGCGAGTTGTTCTACGCGTTGGAGCATTTTGCGCAGGTAATCCACAGTGAGGCGATCACCTGGGTGGATTGGCGCATTTAGAGTTTGGTCGAGTTCGCCCCAGTGCGCATCCATCCACCCCACGAGATTGCCAAGTTGGTTCACGCGGACCTCATTGGCGGTGAGGCACTCGAGTGCGCCGCGCAGGTCGGCGCCGCTGACTGGGACGGGTAGGGCGTCGACGAGCTTAGTGGTCTCTGCATGCCCTTGCATGGATGCGGTGAGCAGCGCAAGTGTGTCGTTGATGCGCTCGGCAATGGCTACGTCGGCAAGCAAATCATTGGACTTTTCCACCCGTGGTGGCAAGCCTGCCTCGAGGGGGAAGATTTTGAGGATGCGCATGCAAAAGGAGTGCAGCGTCTCAATGGCTGCGCCGGGCAATGCTTCGAGGGCTTCGCTGGCGCGTTGTTTGGCTTGCTCAACATCGGAGAAGGTGCGGGCGCTGGCGTGTTGAATGCTGAGTTGGCCAGTGTGTGCGATTTCTGCGAAGTTGCGTCGCAGGCGTGTAACCAGCTCGGCTGCAGCGGATTCGGTGAAGGTGATGGCCACAATGCGTGAGATGGGCACGCCACGTTCGATCACCAGGGTGACGATTCGGCTGACCAGTTGGAAGGTCTTGCCGGAGCCGGCACCGGCCTCGACAAAGATGGATTGATCAACGTGGTTGGTGATCAAGTGACGGTTGAAGTTGTCCATGTTGCTGGGATCTGGTTGTTGCACCACGTTATTGCTCCTCGTCTTCGGCGATGTTCAGCGGCGTGAGCCCCAACAATTGCAGCCTGGAAGCCGCGACAGCGGTGCTGGCTCCAAGGCGCACGGCGCGCTCAGTCATGATGGGATTGCCTGAGATCTCATAGGGCGGGAAGGCACCATCGGCAATAAATGAGGTGATCTTTGCTAGCCGTTGTTCCAATTCCGCCTGGGCGTTGTCGTCATAGATGATTCGGATGAGCTCGAAGTTCTCGTCAAGGAAGAAGAGGTAGCCCGAAACAATGGTCACGGGATAATTGTCGGTGTTAATCTTTGCCACCTCGCTGGCTAGCTCAGCCAGCGGGCCTTCGGTAATTGTTCCCGCTAAGGCCTGTCGGATGGCTTCACCGTAGGCCGCGAGCTGGAAGCGGTAGCCGTGTTTGGCATTGCCGGTGTACTCGTCGCCGTTGAATGCAGCTTTGTAGGTTTTAGGCTTGCCTGATTTGTAGTCCAAGACGGCGAGCACGGCTTGCTGGCTTTCGTGGTCGATCTGCAGATCAACACGGTCGATCACACCGCCAAGGGTAAGGGTGTGCCTGTTGCTCAAAGGGATCTTTAGCGGTGGTGAATCTTCGGCGTCGTACACACGGCCAAACGGCACCTCAACGCCAATAGGTCGCCACGTTTTCGAGCGTGCGATCTCGACTTTGACAAAGGCATCGCTAACTCGGAGCACCTCGGTTTGGAAGGCCTGCCACATCACGCCCGGGATGGAGGAATCGCGGCGGGCATTGAGTTCTTCCATCGCGATCTCGCGCATGCGCAGCACCCCTGCATTAAAGTCCACGTCGCTATAGCGGTGATCCAGGGATGCAATGTCTAACCACATTTCGCGGATCCAGCGTTCAAAGATGCGGTGGTAGATGGTGCCACGATCTCGGGCATCGATCTCGGCGGCGCCAAAGGAATCCTCCAATACCCTTTGGCCGAGGATGCGCTCGATAAAGAACACCAGGGGATTTTGGGTAAATAGCTCAAGTGCTGAGGTTGATAGCTGCTGTTCTAGCACCGCGTTGCTCAAGCCTGGGCCAATCCAGCCATTAAAGGCAGCGCTATCGCCAGCCCATTCGCCTTCTTGGCGGGCCTGCATTGTGTGCAAGAAGCGTTGCACCTGCTGTTTCGTCTGAGCATCCTGGCCTCCTGCGAGCAGGTTGAGGTCAAAGGCAGTTGCCGGCAGGCTTGAAGCCTGATGCCATTCTTGGATAAGCGGGCCGTGGTGGTGCACATCGCCATCGGCCCAGGGGGAGCGTTCTACTTTAGAAGTCCCCACCAGCAAGCTGCGCGGATGGGAGATCAGCACCTTGCTGGAGGCTCGCAGTGCGTGCTGGAAGGCGCGCTCACGTCGGTCGAGGAATGCCTTGGAGGTATTACCGGACTGCTCGGGTGTAATAGCAGCATTAGAGCCAAGGGATCCTGGTAGCGCATCATCGCTGGCGCCACAGATGATGCAGAGTTGCATGGACCTACCCACCAGGCCTTCGAGGCTGGTCAATTGCACCATGCCCTGCTGTGTGGAAGGTAGCGGAGTGGCCAGTGCTTGATCGCTGAGCTCGGCCAGCATTACCGCGCTGGCGCTGAGTTGATGTTGGCGCATGGTGTCGAGCAGCCGATTGAAAAATGCTTGCTCCTCGGCGTTCATCTTGCGCAGAAGGCTGCCGCGCAGCTGGCTGAGCGCCTCGGCGAGCGCTGCCAAGCTCTCAGCCTGGTGTAAGCCTTTTAATTGTTTGGCCAGGGCGTTGACAAAGCGCTTGACCTCTGTCACGGCCTTGAGCTCTTCTGCTTTTTCGATCCAATCATCACCCTGGTTCAAGTTGGCCAGCCCACGGGTGGCGAAATCAAAGGAGCTCAAACTGGGTGCGTCTTTGAGAATCCCCGAGGCAAGCAGCGCCGCCACCTCTGGCCTTGGCATGAGTGAGGGATCCAGCATGAGCAATTGGCGAATCCCGCGGGCGAACGGTTCCTGGGCCCAGGTGCGGGGATTCATAGCACTAAAAGGAATGCCTGCGCGCTCAAGTGCTTGGTGCAGTGCACCCATCTGGCTGGCATTGCAGTAGGCAACTGCAATGCTGTGCAGCGGCACGCCACCGGCTACGGCTTCGAGTACCTGCGCTGCAGCAAAGTCTGCTTCGTCGGTATTGGAGACGAAGCTGTGGTGTTCAATCTCAGCCTGCCCAGTGACGGCAGGGAAGTCCACCTCGTGGCGGGCATCATCGGGCAGTTGCTGCACAAACCATTCGCTGAGCGTGTCAAAAGCAATATCGCCGGCGAGCACGTATTGGGTTCCGCGCCGGGCTGCGCGCTGGATAAGGAATTCCGCCACATCGGGCAAGGTAAACCAGTGCTCGGCACAATCCTCACCGATGCTCTTGGCAAGCGCAGCCACAGCAGCAGGCAGGCGCGCACCGCCATGGGCATCGCGGCGCTGGGCGGGCAAGTTCAGCAGGGCGAGTACGGCCTCGGCAAGCGCTTCGCGGGTCACGGCCTCATCGTTAATGCCTTGGCGGTGAAATTCCGTCTCGGGAGCCTCGTCTTGGAGCGCGGCGGTAACTTTGACTGCTACATCGCGAAGCTGCAGTGGCCGGCGCGGCGCTAGAAGGCGCCCGGATTCTAGGAGGTATTGGCGGATGCCACCGACTTGCACTCCGGCGATGGCCCCGCCCTGAGTCATCTGCGCGATGACGTCATCGCGAGCATGCTGGCCGCAAAGCACCACGATTTCAGCCTCGGGGTGTGTTTGACGGACGGACTGTAAAGCTGCGTTCAGCGTTTGCTTCATCGTGTGTACCTTGGCTTCGAGCTTCAGCCTCAGGGGCTTTCGAGGGGCTTTGAACTAGTACATAGGTTACCTGGACACCTCCGAGAAACCCTCAGCAACAATCGAACAGTAGTTCTAAGTCTTGATGCGTTCCCGGATCGAGGTGACGTTGAACACGGCTGCGTGGGACGTCGAAAAGCTCAAAAGCAAAGCACTGTAAACTGGTGCCCGAATTCGCTGCCCTGCGCAGCAGCCTCAAGAACAAAAGGAGTCCATTTACCGTGAACAGTGCAGAAAACCGCACCGCCTATAAGCGCGTCATGCTCAAACTCGGTGGGGAGATGTTCGGCGGCGGGGAAGTCGGCATCGACCCCGACGTGGTGCAAAATGTCGCTCGCCAAATTGCTGAGGTTGCAAAATCAGGTGTGGAAGTTGCAGTGGTCATCGGTGGCGGCAACTTCTTCCGCGGCGCTCAATTGCAGCAACGCGGCATGGATCGCTCGCGCTCGGATTATATGGGCATGCTCGGCACGGTGATGAATTGCTTGGCCTTGCAGGACTTCTTGCAGCAAGAAGGCATTGATTGCCGCGTGCAAACCGCTATTAATATGGCCCAGGTTGCAGAGCCCTACCTGCCGCTTCGCGCCGATCGTCACCTGGAAAAAGGTCGCGTCGTGATCTTCGGTGCAGGCATGGGCATGCCCTATTTCTCCACCGATACCACCGCAGCGCAGCGCGCGTTGGAAATTGGTTGCGAGGTGCTGCTGATGGCCAAGGCCGTCGATGGCGTGTATTCCGATGACCCGCGCACCAACCCCGATGCGCAGCTTTATACCGAGATCACCCCGCGCGAGGTGATTGAAAAGAACCTCAAGGTTGCCGACGCCACCGCTTTTAGCTTGTGTATGGATAACAATATGCCCATTTTGGTATTCAATTTGCTTACCCAGGGCAATATTGCGCGCGCAGTTTCGGGCGAGCGCATCGGCACCTTGGTGCAATCCTGATACGCTAAAAGCACTTTGCTTGTGGTGAAAAGGGGCGAAATCTGGCCCCTTCTCGCTTGTCGACGCCCCAACCTACCCAAGCCCAGCGGCTCAAAGCGGTGGTAAGGGGGAGTATCGGCGAAGTGATTTTCACCCGGGCGCACGGTGCGGTTGGATGCATATTCCATACTTAGGCACCGAAAAATAACGAGCGAATAATAACCAACGACTGTCCTTTTAAGGAAGAGCCATGATTGACGAAGTCCTCTTTGAGTGCGAAGAGCACATGACCACCTCGGTGGACCGCACCCGCGATGAAATGACCAATATCCGCACCGGCCGCGCCAACCCCGCCATGTTCAATGGCGTGATCGCAGACTATTACGGTGTTCCCACCCCTATTACCCAGATGGCTACCATCTCTGTGCCTGAAGCACGCATGCTGCTGATTAAGCCCTATGAGATGTCTTCGATGGGTGAGATCGAAAACGCGATCCGCAACTCCGATCTTGGTGTCAACCCCACCAATGACGGCCAGGTGCTGCGTGTGACCATTCCTCAGCTCACCGAGGAGCGCCGCCGCGACATGGTTAAACTTGCCAAGTCCAAGGGCGAAGACGGCAAGATTGCTATTCGCAATGTGCGACGCAAGGGCATGGATCAGTTGAAGAAGATCCAAAAAGATGGCGATGCTGGTGAAGATGAGGTTCAGGCAGCAGAAAAAGAACTGGATAAGGTAACTGCCAATTACGTTGGCCAGATCGACGAGCTGGTGAGCAAGAAGGAACAGGAGTTGATGGAGGTTTAAATCGCCTCCTGTGCATCACCTTCTCACCGGGCAGGTCGCTCGCGGGCACGCTGCAAGCATTCTGGATCGGTAGAGATAGACCCAACCGAGACCTTATTTACAGCGCGCCCTCGCAGCCTTGTGAGGGCCTGCCAGCAAGCAGGAGCCTTGAGCCATGAACCGTCCACCAAAAGGACTGGAACACTTACCCAAGCCCCGAAATTCCGCAGGCCGTGACTTAAAAGCCGCCATCGGAGTAGGCGTTGGCCTTGGCGCCCTAGTGCTGCTGTGCATCTTTGTCATTCCTTTTGGGTGGTACCCACTCGTGGCGCTGGCCATCGCGCTTGCCACCTGGGAAGTACACGCTCGCCTCAGTGAGGCCGGCTACCTGGTGCAACGCTGGGTGCTGATTCTAGGCGGCCAGCTCATGCTGTGGTCTAGCTGGCCTTTTGGCACCAAAGGTCTCGTTTCTGCCTATGTGGCCGCAGCCTTGTGCCTGATGTTTGGCAGGCTTTTTCACTACGGGCCTAAAACGCCACCAAAGAACTATCTACGCGATACCGCAGTGGGCATCTTCGTGCTCACCTGGATCCCGCTGTTCGGCAGCTTCGCGGCCATGCTCTCCTTGTTTGGCACCGACCAAGCATCAGGGGCGATGTTCATTGTCACCTTCATGCTGTGCGTGATCGCCTCCGATACCGGTGGCTATGTCGCCGGCGTGATGTTTGGCAAGCACCCCATGGCCCCTGCGGTGAGCCCGAAGAAGTCTTGGGAAGGCTTTGGTGGATCCATCTTCTTTGGTTCCATCGCCGGTGCTCTTACCGTGTACTTCCTACTGGATTATGTCTGGTGGTGGGGTTTGATTCTGGGCGTCGGTCTAGTTATTTGCGCCACCTTGGGTGATCTCGTGGAATCACAATTCAAACGCGAGTTGGGCATTAAAGATATGTCGAATTTGCTTCCCGGCCACGGGGGCATCATGGATCGCCTCGACGGCATGCTGCCCTCGGCGATGGTGACCTGGCTGGTGCTAAGCACCATCACCACCATCTAGTACAACAACAAGCAAAAAGGCGGCCTTTGCGCAAAGGCCGCCTTTTTGGTGATGAAAGGGTGTTTAGCCCTTCTTGATCTGCCGACGCAATTGGAACATGCGGATAATGCCGACCATCGCCATGATCAAAGCACCCACGATCGCGGCCAGAAGGAAACCAACGCCCACAGGAACAGAGAAGTTCCAGGCGAAGAACTCCAACTCGACCTGTTCTTGGTTTTGCATAATAAAGATCAAGAGAACAATCAGGAGGAGCGCGCCTACAATCAGCGACACCCATGTGCCACCGGCGAGCGAGCCTTGTACTTTCTTAGCTTCCTGGCGTTGTTGGGCTTCGCGTTGTTGGGTCTCCAGCTCCTGGGTGGCAGGGGCTTGTTGCGTGTTCGCAGCTTGAGGCGCGGAGCTATGTGCATCGAAACGTTCTTCCATGCCTCTTATTAAACGCCACGGGCACCTGTGGCGCGAATGCGCTTTGCAGAAGCAGTAAGAGTTAAAAGCTATTGCAGTCCCGTTGTGTGCGGTTTAGGGCCGGCTTTGGGTGCGCAGTGTTGGTCTCTCGGGCGCGAGATGACACAATAGCGATCATCATGGCTACTCCCATTCAGCTCAATTTTTCCTCCCCGCGCCGCGGCATGCCGCCGAAGCATTTCGCCGATCTCAGCCCCCAAGAGCGCATCGATGCCCTCAAGGAACTCGGGCTGCCCAAATTCCGCGCAAATCAGATTGCCAAGCACTACTACGAGCGCAAAGAAGCAGACCCTTCCACCATGACCGACTTGCCGGCAGCGGCTCGCGATCAGGTCCGGGAGGCGCTATTTCCTACACTTATGACTTCGGTGCGCAATGTTGCCGCCGATGATGGAGAAACCCAAAAAACGCTCTGGCGCCTCCACGATGGCACGCTGCTGGAATCTGTGTTGATGCGCTATCCCAATCGCGCGACCTTGTGTATTTCTTCTCAGGCCGGTTGCGGCATGGCCTGTCCTTTTTGCGCGACCGGCCAAGGTGGCCTAGACCGCAACCTTTCTACCGCCGAGATCGTCGATCAGGTGCGCGAAGCCGCAGCCACCATGGAGCAAGAAGGCTCGAGGCTGAGCAATATCGTGTTCATGGGTATGGGGGAGCCGCTAGCTAACTACAAGCGAGTAGTAAGCGCGGTGCGTCAGATTACCCAGCCTGCTCCTGATGGCTTTGGAATTTCTCAGCGCAACGTGACTGTGTCAACAGTGGGTCTTGCTCCGGCGATTCGCAAGCTTGCCGACGAACAACTCTCCGTTACCCTCGCTGTGTCCCTCCACACCCCGGATGATGAATTGCGCGATACCCTCGTGCCAGTCAATAACCGCTGGTCTGTGGCAGAAGTGCTCGATGCAGCAACGTATTATGCCGAGCAATCCGGCAGGCGCGTCTCAATTGAGTATGCACTGATCCGAGACATCAACGATCAGGGTTGGCGGGCAGATATGTTGGGCAAGAAGCTGCATAAGGCTTTGGGCTCCAAGGTGCATGTGAACCTGATTCCGTTAAATCCCACCCCGGGATCCAAATGGGATGCTTCGCCAAAGGAGCGTCAGGATGAATTCGTGCGCCGCGTGATTGCCCAAGGTGTGCCTTGTACCGTGCGCGATACCAAGGGCCAAGAAATCGCCGCGGCCTGTGGCCAGCTTGCCGCCGACGAGCGTTAAATAATCACAAAAACGCCGTCGCCCCAGATCGGGGCGACGGCGTTGGTGTTTTGGGCGCCTAGTTAAGCCTTTTCGTTTTCGCGCTCGATCTCACGGAGGTGAGCAACGCGGCTGGGCTCGATGTTCAAGGCGCGCAGCTCAGCGTCGTTGAGCTTTGCGTAAGGGCCAGAAACGGTGGACTGCAGGTATGCCCAGTCCGGCTCGTGGTGGCCGAGGGGCTTGTTGTGCGCGGTGAGGGTGCGCTGCTGCTTGCCAAAGCTGGGCTTGAACAGTTGGATTAACAGGCCAACGGCGATGAGGATAGCGAAGGCGAAGAGATAAATCGTTTCAACGTGTCCCTCGTGGTTACCAAAGTTGTAAGCCAGCAGGAAGAACACAGAGATCCAGCCGGAGAGCTGAATGGCGTGTTGTCCGATATCATGCCAACCCCAAGCTGCAGAGGGCTCATCCAAAGTGGACACGCCGTTGTGCACCGAAGGGGCGATCTCGTGGGAACCTGCCACGTTCTTCTCCTTATGTTGGAGCTCCCTTGGCCTGTGAGCACACAACGCAGGGGAGCGCGAATGTTTGTCGTATGGCTATATTTTGGCACATTTGCCCGTGCACATGCGAGAAGCTCAGGCCATAACACGACACTTTTGTAACCCAGTTCACCTTGGGCTGGGTACAAACGCCCCGCTTAGGCGCTGGCCTGCATAAAGTGACAGATCAGAGTGCTGAAGGCTCCAACCAAAGTAGTATCCCTTAAGGGGGTAGCCATTGGGGTGAACGCGAAGGCTATTTTCAAGAATCAGCACAAAGCAGCGGGCATGGAATAATGCGCACTGTGACTCAGCGGATTCTTATTCTTGGCAGCACCGGCTCTATAGGCACCCAAGCACTCGACGTCATCGCCGATAATCGCGATCGCTTCGAAGTTGTAGGTCTAGCCGCCGGATCAAATGTGGAATTACTGGCCCAACAGGCCAAACAATTTGACCTCTCGGCAGACGTGATCGCCGTAGCAGATGCCGAGGCAGCCAAACGCTTAAGCGATCAGCTTGGCGCGCCGGTGCGTTCAGGCAAAGACTCCGCAGCCCAACTCGTGCGCGAGGTGGCAGCCGATACCGTGTTAAATGCCCTGGTTGGCTCCATGGGCCTTGATGCCACCATGGCCACCATCGAGGCCGGGGAGATACTTGCGCTGGCCAATAAAGAATCGCTTGTTGCCGGTGGCCAATTGGTTATGGCGGCTGCCAAACCGGGCCAAATCGTCCCCGTGGACTCAGAACACACTGCCATGGCGCAATCGCTTCGTGCCGGTGAGCGCCAGGAAGTGGACCGCTTTGTGCTCACCGCCTCCGGCGGGCCATTTCGTGGTTGGACGCGCGAGCAAATGTGGAACGTGACCCCGAAGCAGGCAGCCCAGCACCCCACCTGGTCTATGGGGCAAATGAACACGCTGAACTCCGCCACATTGGTCAATAAAGGCCTCGAATTGGTTGAGGCAACTTTGCTATTCGACGTTCCCGCCGATCAGATCGACGTGGTAGTACACCCGCAGTCCATCGTGCACTCCATGATTACCTTCTGCGATGGCGCAACCATCGCCCAGGCCTCGCCACCTTCGATGAAGATGCCCATCGCCCACGCACTGGCGTGGCCAAAGCGCGTGCCACACGCCCAAGCCTCCTTAGACTTCGGCCAGGCCTCCACCTGGGAATTCTTCCCAGTCGAACCACAATTTGAGGCTATCCCGCTGGCTCGGGCGTCAGCAGCGGCAGGCGGTAGCTATTCGGCGGTATATAACGCGGCAAATGAACAGGCTGCCGAGGCGTTTTTGCAAGGGCGCATCCGATTCCCGCAAATCGTCGATACCATTGCCGAGGTGCTCGACGGTGCGAGTGACTTTGCAGGCTCGGTGAGCAGCATCGCGGAAGTGCTTGAACACGAGCGCGAAGCGCGCAGGCGTGCGAACGTGGTCGTCGAAAAGCTAGCTGGCCTAAGCTAGAGGCCTTCTGAGCCTGGATGAATACATAAGGAGAATCAGTGGGGTCCTATTTGCTTGGCGTAGCGCTATTCGCGCTCGGTATCGCCGTGACCATCGCGCTGCATGAGCTTGGCCACCTCATGGCAGCACGCGCCTTTGGCATGCGTGTGCGGCGTTATTTTGTAGGCTTTGGCCCCACGGTGTTCTCCTGGCGTAAAGGGCATACCGAATATGGCCTCAAAGCCGTGCCCTTGGGCGGGTTCTGCGATATCGCGGGAATGACGAATCAAGACGAAGTCACCGCCGAAGAAGCACCCCATGCAATGAGGAATAAGCCCTGGTGGCAGCGCGTGATTGTGCTCCTTGGCGGCATCATCATGAATGTGCTGATCACCCTCGTGCTGCTCTATGGCGTGGCAGTGGGCAACGGCCTGCCCAACCCAAACGTGGATCTTCGCGCCCACGTGGGCGAACTCAGTTGCGTGCCAGCAACACAAATTGATGCCAATACCTTAAGCGAATGCCAGGGCACAGGCCCTGCCCAAGAAGCAGGGCTTGCCGTAGGCGATACGATTCTGGCCGTTGAAGGCCAAGACACCCCCGATTTCCCTTCGGTGGCCGAAGCCGTGCGTGCATATCCCGGCCAAACCATCACCCTGGACATCGAACGCGATGGCCAGCAGCTGCAGATCCCGGTGGAGGTAGCCGCAGTAGAGCGCTTGACTACCACCGGGGAAACGAAAACTGTGGGCGCTATCGGCGTGAGTTCTGCGCCGATCAAGGATGTGATTGTGCAATACGGGCCGGCAGAAGCCGTGCCGGCAACCTTGCGTTTTAGTGGGGAATGGCTCAAAGCCACAGGCCAGGGCCTGGCGGCATTTCCTGCAAAAATCCCCGGAGTAGCTGCCTCGATTTTCGGTGCCGAGCGCGATAAAGAAAGCCCCATGAGCGTGGTGGGCGCCTCCCGAGTTGGCGGCGAACTCGCACAAAGGGATTCCTGGGCAACATTTTTCATGCTGCTGGCTAACCTCAACCTCTTCTTGGCGCTGTTTAACCTGGTGCCTCTGCCTCCGCTTGATGGCGGGCATATTGCGGTGGTGCTCTACGAGGTCATCCGCGACAAGATCCGCAAGCTGCGCGGCCTGGCGCCAGCCGGTCCTGCCGATTACACCAAACTCATGCCACTGACGATCACCGTGGCAGGGCTGCTGCTCACCATCGGTGTGGTGGTGATTATCGCCGATGTGGTCAACCCAGTAAGAATCTTCGGGTAACAGATCTTTGGATAAAACCCCTGCGCGACTGTTTGGATAATTCGCCTGCGCGCCCATTGTGCGCGAGGCGATACAGCCGCTACCTCAGCCAAGGCCATCAGCGGTGCTAGACTGCTACAACGATTCCTGCACCACATTAAAACCCGCCAGCAGGCTTAAGGCCAGCAAACCTCGTGCCTTATCACCTGCTGGATCAGCAAGGAGCAAACTTTTGACTTCCACGAGTGGACAACCCATCGGACTCGGCTTGCCAGATGCACCACCACCGGTACTTGCCCCAAGGCGTAAAACTCGCCAATTGATGGTGGGCAACGTCGGCGTTGGTTCCGATTACCCCGTCTCGGTGCAGTCGATGACCACCACCAAGACCCACGACGTTAACTCCACCTTGCAGCAGATCGCGCAGCTTACTGCTACCGGCTGCGATATCGTGCGCGTGGCCTGCCCGAAGACGGTGGACGCCGAGGCTTTGCCGATCATCGCCAAGAAATCACCCATCCCGGTGATCGCCGATATTCACTTCCAACCGAAGTACATCTTTGCCGCCATCGACGCCGGCTGTGCCGCGGTGCGCGTGAATCCCGGCAATATCAAGGAATTCGATGGCCGCGTGAAAGAGGTGGCCAAGGCCGCAGGCGAGGCCAATATCCCGATCCGCATCGGCGTGAACGCAGGTTCTTTGGATAAGCGCCTGATGGAAAAATATGGCAAGGCAACCCCAGAGGCATTGGTGGAATCTGCGCTTTGGGAGGCCGGGCTTTTTGAGGAGCACGGCTTTGGCGATATCGCCATCTCGGTCAAGCACAATGACCCAGTGATCATGGTGGAGGCCTACCGCCAGCTCGCGGCTCAATGCGATTACCCGCTGCACCTGGGCGTTACGGAGGCAGGTCCGAAGTTCCAGGGCACCATCAAGTCCGCTGTGGCCTTTGGCTCTTTGCTTGCCGACGGCATCGGCGACACCATTCGCGTGTCCTTGTCTGCCGATCCTGTAGAAGAAATCAAGGTGGGCGATCAAATTCTGCAGTCGCTCAACCTACGCGAACGCGGCCTCGAAATTGTCTCCTGCCCGTCCTGCGGCCGTGCACAGGTTGATGTGTATTCGCTGGCAGAAGAAGTCACCGCCGCACTTGAGGGCATGGATGTGCCACTGCGCGTTGCCGTGATGGGCTGTGTGGTCAACGGCCCCGGTGAGGCTCGCGACGCTGACCTTGGTGTGGCTTCTGGCAACGGCAAGGGGCAGATCTTTGTCAAGGGCGAAGTGATTAAGACTGTGCCTGAATCCCAGATCGTGGAAACCCTCATCGAGGAAGCCATGCGCATCTGCGAAGAAGAAGGCATCGAGATTAAAGAGGGCTCCGGGCCTCAGGTCAAGGTCACTCGCTAGATTTTTCTGTGGGCATTGGTGTTGCACCGTCGATCTTTGTATCGGCGGTGTTAGCCTTTTTCGCATGAAAAAACCCTGGCAGCGAGCACTTGCAACCACAGTCATCGCCAGCATGACCGTCTCGCTTGCCGCGTGCACTCCCAAACCCGCCTCGGCAAAACCAGTGGTTGAGGAATTCCTCGAAGAACTCAGTAACCAACAATTCCAGCAGGCAGCGGCGCTTTCCGACGATCCCGGCGCCGCAGAGACCTTAGAGCAATCCTGGAAAGGCTTACAGGCCGAAGGGATAGAGGCCGAGCTTGTCGACGTCGACTTAAACGACTCCATCGCCACCGCGAAAGTGCGTTACCACTGGGATCTGCCAAGGGATCGCGATTTTGTCTACGAATCCGACATGACGCTCAATCGCATCAATGATCATTGGTCGATTCGTTGGCAGCCTGCCGCTCTGCACCCGAAGCTGGGGGCTAATCAGCACTTGGAACTTCGGGCCGTGAATGCCGAAAAGGCCAGCGTTGTTTCCTCCGATGGCGCGGATGTATTGGTGCCAGGCACCGTCTACCGGGTGCTGATTGAGCCGGATCAATTAAGCGATGCTGGCACTATTGCCCGAAGCCTGGTAGCTCAACTACAAGCTGCCCACGGTTTTGACGAGACGGTGCAGGTGCCCGACTTGAAGGAATTAGAAAAGACCATCAAGGACGCCACCAGCACCTATTCGGTGACCACCTTGAGCAAAGAAACCGGCGAGCGGCTGAAAGACTCGCTGGAGGCTTTACCTGGGGTTCGGATGAACCCCGAGGCGGCCATGGTGAATACCGACCCGAATTTTGCTCCCGATGTGGTGGCCAGGGTTACCTCTTTGATCTCCGATGATTTAGAAGGCCAAAACGGTTGGAAAGTAGCTGCGGTGACCTCCGATGGGGCAGAGCTTGAGCAGCTTGAATACCACGCCCCAGATCCTGCTCCTTCCGTGGAAATCAGCCTGGATCACTACGTGCAGCGTGCAGCCGAAGAGGCAGTGAATCTTCGCGCGGATAAAAAGGCCGTGCTTGTAGCCGTGCGGCCTTCAACCGGCCAGATCTTGGCTATTGCCCAGACTGATAAGGCCGATGAAGACGGCGATATTGCTCTTACCGGCATGTATCCGCCCGGATCTACGTTTAAGATCATCACCGCATCGGCGGGAATTGAAGATCAAGACCTCAATCCCGGCAGCATCGTGCCATGCCCAGGCAGCATGAATATCTATGGGCGCGTGGTGAATAACTACAACGGTTTTTCTTTGGGCAACGTCCCACTCCAACAAGCCTTTGCCAGGTCGTGTAACACCACCTTTGCCGATATCTCCACCAAATTGCATCCAGGCCAGCTTGAAGATGTAGGAAAAGAGTTCGGCATCGGCGTTGATTACGACATCCCTGGCATCGCTACTGTCACCGGGGATATTCCCCACGGCGATACTGAGCTTTCACGCACCGAAGCAGGCTATGGCCAAGGTGAAGTGCTGGTGAGTCCTTTCGGTTTGGCCATGGTTTCAGCCACCGCGGCTGCCGGGCACACCCCGGTGCCAACGCTGATCTCAAGCCGCGAAACCAAAGTAGAAGGAGACTCGCGAAGCCCCGAGCCGAAGACCGTTGAGCAATTACGCGACTTGATGGCGGCGGTTACCGCCGGCGGCGGTACGGCTGCAGGCATGAGCCAACAAGGCGGCAAAATTTTTGCCAAGACCGGTGAGGCGGAAATTAATAACGGCTCCCATGCCTGGTTTACCGGCTACCGCGAAGACGACATTGCCTTTGCCACCCTGGTCGTGCTCGGTGGCGGATCAGAAACAGCAGTGGCTGTTACAGATAAGTTCTTTAACACCCTCGATGAATTGCGCAGTGGGGGATCGCTGCCGCCTGAGCCTCAACCACAACCCTAACGTCGAAAAGCTAGGCTTCGGCGCTAGCATGGTGGGCATGGCTACTCGCGCACCACTGACACCTGGAACCCCAACGCCGATTCGCACCGTACCGAAGCAGATTCCGCGACCGGAATATGTGTGGAAAGACTCTGTCCAAGAAGCCATGGGCGAGCCTTTTGTGCAAACACCGGAAACCATCGAGGCCATGCGCGAGGCATCCAAGATTGCTGCCAATGCGCTGCACGTGGCCGGTGCCGCCGTGCAGCCGGGTATTACTACCGACGAACTCGACCGGATCGCCCATGAATACATGCTCGATCACGGCGCATACCCTTCATGCTTGGGATATAGGAACTTTCCCAAATCCGTGTGCGTGAGCCTCAACGAGATTGTCTGCCACGGCATCCCAGATAGCACCGTGATCCAAGACGGCGACATTGTCAATATCGACGTCACCGCCTATAAAAACGGTGTGCACGGCGATACCAACGCCACCTTCCTTGCCGGCAACGTCAGCGAAGAGCATCGCCTGTTAGTAGAACGCACCAAAGAAGCCACGATGCGAGGAATCAAGGCAGCCAAGCCCGGCAGGCAAATCAACGTCATTGGGCGAGTAATCGAAAGCTACGCCAGGCGTTTTGGCTACTCGGTGGTAGAAGACTTCACCGGCCACGGCATTGGCACCACCTTCCACAATGGCCTAGTGGTTCTGCACTTCGACTCCGAACGCTATACCAACGAACTTGTCCCCGGCATGACCTTAACCATCGAGCCAATGCTCAACCTTGGTGGGTTGGACTATGAGATCTGGGAAGACGACTGGACGGTGCAAAACACCGACTATCAATTCTCCGCACAATTCGAGCACACCATCTTGATTACCGAAGACGGCAACGAGATCCTCACCCTGCCCGACGAGAACATCTAAACCATGGGCAAGGCGGTGCTGATTGCCGGCTGTACCTCCGATGCCGGCAAGTCTGTGGTGGTGGCAGGGCTGTGCCGGGCGCTTGCTCGACGCGGGATCCAGGTGGCGCCCTTTAAAGCACAAAACATGTCCAATAACTCTGCCGTCACCCCAGAAGGCGGAGAGATCGGGCGTGCCCAAGCGCTCCAAGCCGCAGCCTGTGGCCTGGAACCTTCGGTGGCCTTTAACCCCATCTTGCTCAAGCCAGGCTCTGATCACAGCTCCCAATTGGTGGTGTTAGGCAAAGCCACAGGCAACGTGAACGCCAAAAGCTACATTGAGCACCGAAGCCACCTTCGCCAAGTTGCCGCCGAAGTATTGGCCGGATTGCGCGAGCAATACGAGGTAGTGGTGTGCGAAGGTGCGGGATCACCGGCAGAAATTAACCTGCGCGACACAGACGTAGCCAACTTTGGGCTGGCCGAAGCCGCAGACCTGCCCGTGTACCTCGTTGGTGATATCGACCGCGGGGGAGTGCTCGCGCATTTTTATGGCACCCACCAGATATCCAAGGCAGAAGATCGCGCGCGAATCAAAGGCTTTATCGTTAATAAATTCCGCGGGGACGAGTCGATCTTGCAACCAGGCCTCGATTCACTCGAGGCGATGACGGGCGTGCCCACCATCGGCGTGCTGCCCTTTGTCGAGGGCTTGTGGATTGATGCCGAAGATTCCCTGCAATCAGCCATCGGCACGAGTATCGGCCCGAAGCACCCACCGCTAGGAAGCGACCGGCTGCAGGTGGCAGCGATCCGCCTGCCGCGGATATCGAATGCCACCGACGTAGAAGCCCTTGCCTGCGAACCGGGTGTGAGCGTGCGCTGGGTAGACGATCCCACCTCGGTATTAGATGCCGACCTTGCCGTTCTACCGGGATCCAAAGCCACGCTGAGTGATCTCGCTTGGCTTGCTCAACATGGCATTGCCACAGCCCTGCAACAACGAGCAGCCAAGCATCAACCAATCCTTGGTATTTGCGGTGGCTTTCAAATGCTGTGCACCACGATCACCGATGAGGTGGAAGCTGATGCCACGCACCCAGTAGCGGGGCTGGGCATATTCGATGCAGACATTGAGTTCTGCGAGCCCAAAATACTACAAACACACAGCAACGGCGCCTATGAAGTGCACTTTGGCCAAGTGGTGCGCAACAATGAGCTGCCGTGGATTGGTGATGAAGGTGCGCGCAAGGCCACGAGCTTTGGCACCCACCGCCATGGGCAGATGGAAGACGATGCCTTCAGGCGAAACTTTTTAGCAGAGATCGCCGCAGCCAACGGCAAAACTGAGTTCGTGCTGAGCCAAGACACCAGCTTTGCCAAAGAAAGAGAGCGCCAACTCGATCTTTTGGCAGATGTGATCGAGCGGCGCTTAGATGTGGAAAAGCTGCTGAGTGAAATCTAGCTAAAGTCCAGTCCCAGCAGGGCGTTCTCGGTGAGTTCCGGCAGTGCTGGGTGGATCCAGTACTCGTCTTTCGCCAGACGTTCAGCATCGATGCCAAAGTTCATGGCGGTGATGATCTGCTGGAAAAGCGTGGATGCCTGCGGGCCCATAAAGTGAGCGCCCAGGATCTGCTTGCTGTGCTTATCGGCAATGATCTTGGCAAAGCTGGTGTCATCCTCCATAGCCCAGCCATACGCGACATCGCCGTAACGCTGCACCTTGACCGTGATATCCAGACCTTCTTCACGTGCTTGTTCCTCGGTGAGGCCCACCGTGGCGATCTGCGGGTTGGTAAACACCGCAGCAGGCACATGCTCGTGAGGAAGCTGCTGCAAATCGTCTGGGTGCTCAAGGTTGTGCTTAATAGCGCGCATCTCAGCGTTTGCCACATGCTTGAGCTGGTAGGGCGAGGAGACATCGCCAAGAGCCCAAATCCCCTCAACCGAGGTGCGGCCATATTCATCGACCTTGATGCGGCTGCCGTCCATCTCAATACCGGCCTTATCCAGATCCATCTGGTCACCATTGCGGGTGCGTCCGGTAGCAACAAGCAGCAAATCGCCTTCGACCTTGGTGCCATTTTCCAGGGTCACTTCCACACCACCATCTTTTTGGGCGGCAGAAGCGATATTGGAGCCCAGGTGGGTTTCCATAGCCTTCTTGGTCAGCTCAGTGAAGGCATCGGAGACCTCGGCGTCGAGGTGGCGAAGCAGCTTCTCGGAGCGGTTGACAATCTTGACCTCTACACCCAGAGCATCAAACATGTGCGCAAACTCCATGGCGATATAGCCGCCGCCGTACACGATCATCGACTCAGGCAGCTCGGGGATGCGCATGATGTTTTCGTTGGTGTAGTACTCCACCCCGGAATCTGTGATGGTATCCGGGATAAAGGGGCGCGCACCGGTGGCAATGACGATCTCATCGCCGGTGATCTCTACTTCCTTGTCACCCTGGCCGGTGAGGATCGTCTTCGGGCCTACAAAGCGAGCGTGCTGGTCGTAGACGTCGATATTGGGGGTCTTCGGTCCGCGCCGATACTCCTCGCCACCATCGGCGATCGGATCGACGCGCTTATCAAACACGCGAGAGACAATCGAAGGCCAGTCAATATCTTCGATCTTGGCGCTAATACCGAACTTCTCTGCCTCCTTGATGGTGCGAGCAACCTCAGCGGCATAAACGAACATCTTGGTGGGGATGCAGCCGACGTTCAGGCAGGTGCCTCCGAAGCGGCCTTTTTCCACAATGGCGATGGACTTGTGGTGGTTTTCTACTCCAGGGATGGAGTTACCGGAACCGGTGCCGATAATGATGAGGTCATAGTGCTTGCTCAAGATTGCTCCTTAGATATTCTGCTGTACACCTGCCAAGAGGCCTCTGAGGTGGAGGCCTAAGGCAATAGGGCTCTACTGTGCCAGTGTGTCTGGCAGGCCTAATTCCTTCAACCACTTTAGGCAGGCTTGTATTGCATCGTTGCGGGGTTTATCACTGGATAAAAAGACATCGTGGACGGCATTATCAATGGCAACCACCGTCACGTCCTGGCCTAAAAGCGGGGCTCGCCTGCGAATTTGCTCTACATCGAGCACCGTATCGGCGCGTTTAGCTTGCTCGGCGAAGCGGGTATGAAAAAAGGAACGCTTGGCATGCAATGTCAGTACCGGCACACCCACATCCACCGCCCCGGCATGGATGCGCTGCTGGGAGGCATCCACGGCTTTGATCCACGCAGGGTACTTCTTGTGGCCGCGGATAGGTTTGAGGTGCAGATCGTAATGCCATTCGCCCTCGGCACTGGCGTGCAAAGAACGCCCATAGTTACTGGGCAGTTTTCCACCAAAGCCGCCACGCAGCATCCGGTTGCCCAGCCGGGAGTGCAGTACCCCACGTAAGGCCTTGACCATCAGCGGCGGGAACTGCATATCTAACCAGGGCGAATTCAAAATCAGTGCCGGAATTGCCGAATGTGTTGGCTGATCACTGCCACGCAACTCATCCATCCATAATGCAGCAATCAGCCCTCCGGTGGAGTGCGCGATGGGCACCATCGTTGGGTGAGTGGCTAAAAGCTGTGCGCTTACCGTGTTGAGTTCTTCAAAATACAGTCGCATATCGCTGGCGTAGTGCCAACGCTGGCCGGTGAGGTGCGCCCGGCCTGACTTGCGCAGGTCGATCCCATACACGGCGAAACCTTCCTGGTGGAAGCGCTTAGCGATGTGTTGATGGAAGAAGTAGTCGGTCATGCCGTGGATCAGCAAGAGGGCGGGGCGTTGAGCAAAATCATCGCAAGACTCAGGCAGGTAGCGCACGAGGACTGCTGCCACATGGCCTTCGCCATCGGGGTCGTGTCCTAGATCAAAGGTGCGCGCTTGAAAATCCGGGCCTAAGGCATCGGGATACCACGGTGTTGGCTCGGGTGCGCTGTGTGCGTGATTCATGCTTGCCCATGCTAGTGCTCATCACGGCGGCATCGTTGGGTGCCAGAATCGGGTGATGTGGGCGTTGGGCGTCGAAAAGCTGCCCCAAACGGGGGTGTTGGGTGTGGATGTTGTTCTTCCATATCAGGCATTAAAAAGTGCATCTATCCGCAAGATTGCGGCCATGGGTGCACTCTGTTCGGGTGCTGAGGGGTAAAATGGGCAGACAGCAAACCGAAGCCTGCGCCTGAACGGTGATGGGGAATTTTTCTCAAAATCACCCCCGGGGCGTGGCGATGGGTTTGGAAAAGATGAAGGGTTTTCCCAGGCCGCACGCGGTTTCGAAGACGCAAGAGTTCAAGGAAGTTTGAAGATGTCAGTTTCCAAGAAGACCACCCCCAAGGTGAGCGACGAAGTCGACGTTGTCCTCATCGGCGCCGGCGTGATGAGCGCGACGCTGGGCGCCATGCTGCGTACCCTGCAGCCCGATTGGTCCCAGATTGTGTTCGAGCGCCTGGATCGCCCAGCCGAGGAGTCCTCCTCGCCTTGGAACAATGCCGGTACCGGCCACTCCGCACTGTGCGAGCTGAACTACACCCCAGAGGTCAACGGCAAGATCGATATTTCCAAGGCGCTGGGCGTGAACGAAAAGTTCCAAGCATCGCGTCAGTTCTGGTCTTACCAGGTAAACCAGGGCGTTTTGCCGAGCCCCCGCGAGTGGATTAACCCCGTGCCGCACGTATCCTTCGGCCGCGGTGCAGACCAGGTGGAGTATCTGAAGAAGCGCTACGACGCTTTGGCTGGGCACCCCCTGTTCCCGGGCATGGAATTTACCCAGGATCGCGAGAAGTTCGCCGAGATGCTGCCCTTGATGGCTGAGGGCCGCCCCGCCAGCGAAGAGGTGGCGGTGAGCTGGACCGATGTCGGAACCGACATTAACTACGGTGCGCTGACCAAGCAGTTCTTGAAGGACGCAGAGGCAAAGGGCACCGAAATTCGCTACGGCCATGAGGTTCGCGATATCAACCGCGATGGCTCCGGCTGGAAGGTAGAAGTTAAAAACGTCCACAACGGCGATGTGCAGGTCGTGCGCGCCAAGTTCGTCTTCGTTGGTGCCGGCGGCATGGCGCTGCCCTTGCTGCAAAAGTCCGGCATCCGCGAAATTCGCGGCTGGGGTGGCTTCCCTGTCTCCGGTGAGTGGCTGCGCTGCACCAACCCGGAGATCATTGAACGCCACGCCGCAAAGGTCTATGGCAAGGCCTCGGTGGGCGCACCGCCGATGTCGGTTCCGCACCTCGATACCCGCGTGATCGACGGTGAGAAGGGCCTGCTCTTTGGCCCTTATGCTGGTTGGACCCCGAAGTTCCTCAAGCAGGGCTCCTGGTTCGATCTGCTGAAGTCCATCAAGCCCACCAACCTGCTGTCGTATGCAGGCGTTGGTGTGCAGGAGATGGCCTTGACCAAGTACCTGATCACCGAGGTGCTCAAGGGCCGTGAAGCTCGCATGGAATCCCTGCGCGAATTCATGCCCGAGGCTCGCGATGAGGATTGGGAGCTTGTTACCGCAGGTCAGCGCGTGCAGGCCATTCAGCCGGTGGTTGGCCCGACCTTCTCCAAGCTGGCCTTCGGTACCTCGCTGATCAACTCTGCCGACGGCACCATCGCTGGTCTTTTGGGTGCATCTCCTGGCGCCTCGATCGCACCGGCTGCCATGCTTGAGCTGCTGGAGCGTTGCTTCGGCGATCACATGGTGGAGTGGGGCGACAAGATCAAGGAAATGGTCCCCTCTTATGGCGTGAAGCTTGCAACTGATCAGCAGCTCTTCGAAGAGATGTGGGAGTACACTCAAAAGACGCTGCAGCTCGACCAAGACTAAGGTCCGCCTGCCCTTGGTCGGCGCGGCGCAATAGCTCAACCGTTGTCGATCAAGGAGCCCGCACTCGTGGCAGACTCGCGCACCCTCTTTCCCTTCTCGGCCGTAGTTGGCCAAGAACGCCTGCAATTGGCGCTGATTCTTAGCGCCATCCAACCCCGCATCGGTGGGGTGGTGATTCGAGGGGAAAAAGGCACAGCGAAAACCACCACGGTGCGGGCTTTTGCACGTCTGCTTTTCGACGCCCCCCTGATCAACCTCCCCATCGGCGCCACCGATGACCGCGTGGTTGGTTCCATCAACATGGAAACGGTGCTCACCACAGGCAAAGCCGAGTACCAACCGGGGTTGCTTGCAGAAGCCGACGGGGGAGTGCTGTATGTAGATGAAGTCAATCTGCTGCCCGATCACCTCGTGGACGCGCTATTGGATGCAGCCGCCACCGGTGTGGTGACGGTGGAGCGCGATTCCGTCTCTTTTAGCTCCTCTGCCAATTTTGTGCTGGTTGGCACCATGAACCCAGAAGAAGGCGAATTGCGCCCCCAGTTGCTCGATCGCTTCGGTCTAGCGGTGGACGTGACGGCCTCTCGGGATGTGGAAGTGCGCGCAGAAGTGATGCGCCGCAGGCTGGCTTTTGAGGCGCAGCCGGAAGAATTTGTAGCCCAGTGGGCAGCTCAAGATGCGGCGCTGGCTGATCAGATCATTGCTGCACAATCGCGTCTTGGATCCCTGCAGCTTTCCGATGTCAACCTTGCCCGCATCGCGCACTTGTGCGCCTCTTTTGATGTTGATGGCATGCGCGCTGATCTGGTGATTGCCCGTACTGCCTTGGCTCATGCCGCCTGGCGTGGGGCCTCGAAGGTAGAAGACGAAGATATTCGCATCGCTGCCGAACTCGCGCTGCCGCACCGCAAGCGCCGTAATCCTTTTGATGAACCAGGCTTAGATCAACAACAGCTCGACGATGCTATGGATGAGGCACAACAGCAGCATCCGGATGAATCGGAGGCGAAGCAGCAAGAAGAGCAAGAACAAGAACCAGAGCAGCAACAGCAGCCGGAATCGCCAGAGCCTGAACAACCCACCGATACCCCCACCCAAGACGGCAAGGAGGACAGCGCCACATCGGGCGCTCCCTTTCGCACCCCAGGTGTTTCGTCGTAGCGGTATTGGCGAAGAAGGCGTACCGGGAAGGCGTTCTAAAGCCTATTCTGCTCAGGGCGCGAGCGTGCGCGCCATCAAAGGCGGGCACGGCTTGCACCTGGTAGGCACTGTCCGTGCAGCCGCCGAGCGCGGCGCTGTGATCGATGGCGAGATGCTGCGCTTGCAAGGCCGTGACCTCCGCGGGCAACTGCGCCGAGGGATGGAATCGAATTTGATCGTATTCCTCGTCGATGCCTCTGGATCAATGGCTGCGAGAGATCGCCTCGAATCGGTTACCGGTGCGGTGTTGTCGATGCTCCAGGATGCCTATCAGCGCCGCGATAAAGTGGCGGTGATTTCGGTGCGCGGGGCTCAACCAGAGTTGGTGTTGCCACCAACCGGTTCCATTGATGTTGCCGTGCGAAGGCTCGAGGGTTTAAAAACCGGCGGGCGCACGCCCTTAGGCGAAGGGCTCATGGCTGCCCATGAGTTGATCTTGCGTGAATACCGCAAAGAACCCGGGCGCCGGGCGCTGCTGGTGGTGCTCTCCGATGGCAGGGCAACCGGGGCCGCAGGCATCGAAGGTGCCAGAAAAGCTGCTGGCATCATCGCCCAGCGCGGCCTGGCGGGCAGTGTGGTCATTGATGCCGAGCAAGGCAAGAGGATCAAACTCGGCCTTGCCAAGGAGCTTGCGATACAACTTGGTGGCATCTGTGTGCAGCTCGAAGCCTTAAATGCCGACGCGCTCAGTGAGGTTGTGGCCGCTGTGTAAGGGCAGCGGCTTTGGGTGCTCGTTGCCAACGCGGCTTGATGGAGTTTGTCCCCTATACTTCCCAGCGTGAAAGAAAAGCATTCGGGAGAACAGCCCACAGAAGACCCGGCGCAAACAACGCAGCCAAGCGAGGAAAACCCGCTTGCCATGCTCACAGCCAATCCCACGAAGGCTGATTATTGGTGCTTAGGGTTGATGCTGGTGGCTGGCCTTTATGGCTTGGCCATCATGCCGCTGCGTGCCTGGATGCTGGCAGAGATTTCGCGTTTGCCCTGGCTAGTGGCGCTCACAGGCTCGGGTACCGGCACTGCCGCTTTGGGCTCGGCGATTAAAGTTGGCGAAGATCTGCCCGTGCTGTGGCCTATCGTGCTGGGCGCTTTGATGTTGATTAAGTTCAACTTCGTCTACTGGTGGGCGGGCAAGCTTTGGGGACGCAAGATCATCAACATGTGGGCGAGCTCTTCTAAGCGTGCTGCACGCAACTACGCCCGCGCCGAGCGGGTGGTGGACAAGGTTGGTGCCTTCGGCTTTTTCCTAGCCTATGTGCCGATCCCGCTGCCGATTGGCCTGGTGGTCTTTACCGTCGCTGGTATCCGGGGGATGAAGCTGTGGTGGTTTTTAGTTCTTAACTACATTTCCGCCTTGGTGTGGCGCGGTGCGTATTTTTGGTTCGGCTACGCCGTTGGTGAACCTGCGGTGGATCTGCTCAAGCAGTACGCAAAGATTTCCAATTATGTGGTGATCGCTATCGTGGTCTTTGTTATCTGGTCGGCGCGGAAGAATCCGGCTGGTGGAATCAAGAACAATGGTGGCGCCAAATAAGGCGCATAGGAGGACGTAACTGATGGCACAGGGCAAACTTGATCCCGCAAATATCCCAGACGATGGCCTCACTACACGCCAGCGCCGCAATCTGCCCATTACTGCCGTACACACCGGCAAGGGCAAGGGAAAATCCACCGCAGCCTTTGGCATGGCGATGCGCGCCTGGAATCAGGGCTTGAATGTTGGGGTGTTCCAGTTTGTAAAATCCGCCAAGTGGCGCGTGGGTGAGGAGAGCGTTTTTAAGCGTCTTGGCCAGTTGCATGAGCAAACAGGCGAGGGCGGGGCAGTGGAATGGCACAAGATGGGCGAGGGCTGGTCTTGGGCTAAAAAGCAGGGCTCTGATGAGGATCACGCCCGTGATGCCGCTGAGGGCTGGGAGGAGATCAAGCGCCGCCTGGACAACGAGGCTCACGATATCTACGTGCTTGACGAGTTCACCTACCCGATCAAGTGGGGGTGGATCGATATCGATGACGTTGTAGCAACGCTGCAGCAGCGCCCCGGCAAGCAGCATGTGGTGATCACCGGCCGCGATGCGGACCCGAAGCTGATCGAGGTGGCAGACCTGGTTACTGAAATGACCAAGATCAAGCATCCCTTCGACGCTGGCCGTAAGGGGCAGAAGGGCATCGAATGGTAGCGGCTGCCCCCGGTGCCGTTATCGCTGCAACCAGTTCCGGCTCGGGGAAAACCACCATCGCCACCGGGCTGATCGCAGCCCTTGCAAAGCGCATGAAGGTGGCCCCTTTCAAGGTCGGCCCAGACTACATTGATCCTGGGTATCACGGCATGGCTGCTGGGTGTCGTGGGCGCAATTTGGACACGGTGATGTGCGGGCGCTCGCTGGTCCAAGG
This sequence comes from Corynebacterium pseudopelargi, assembly GCF_003814005.1. Taxonomy (NCBI): domain Bacteria; kingdom Bacillati; phylum Actinomycetota; class Actinomycetes; order Mycobacteriales; family Corynebacteriaceae; genus Corynebacterium; species Corynebacterium pseudopelargi. Next base: position 941,188 of record NZ_CP033898.1, read on the forward strand.
GCTGTATGCCCACGGCGCTGCAGGCAGGGATATTGCGGTTGTAGAAGGTGTGATGGGGCTTTTCGACGGCCGCATCACCGCCGAGCCCACCCACACCGAGGCCCTTGCCGAAGGCTCCACGGCAGAGGTGGCAGCCCTGCTCGGGCTGCCGGTAGTGCTTGTGGTGGACGTGCGTGGCACCAGCCAGTCGGTGGGCGCTATCGTCCGTGGTTTTGCCACCGCAGAGGATTCGGTACGCATCGCCGGGGTGATCCTGAACAAGGTGGGCACCCCGCGCCACGCTGAAGTCTGCCGAAAGGCAGTCGAAGCCCAAGGGGTAGAAGTACTTGGGGCAATCCCGCGAGTAGATCATGCAGAGGTGCCTTCGCGGCATCTAGGGCTGGTTACCTCCGGGGAGCTGATGCAAGCACGCGAGGCGATCGACGCCATGGCGCACATGGTGGAAGAATACGTGGACATCGATGCCGTGGTCGCCCTTGCGCGCAAACCGAAACCTGCGCCTGCTTGGACCCCAGGGATCAAGCCGGTGGCCGGCCAACCGCGCATCGCCATGACTGGCGGCCCTGCGTTTTCTTTTACCTACGCCGAACACATCGAGGTGCTGCGTGCCGCAGGAGCACAGGTGGTGGATTTTGATCCACTGCATGAGGATCTGCCTGCCTGCGATGGCTTGATTATCCCCGGGGGTTTTCCTGAAGAGCACTGCGCGGCGTTAGCTTCGAGGGTGCAGCTTCGCCAACAGGTACGCCACGCCATCGAACAAGGCATGCCAGTGCATGCTGAGTGTGCTGGGCTGCTATGGCTGCTCGACACACTCGGAGATCACCCAATGTTAGGTGTGATCGGCACCAAGGCTGCGATGGGACGAAGGCTTACCCTTGGCTACCGCGAGGCTGTGGCGCTAACAGATTCACTGTTGTATCGCGCAGGCGAACGGGTGATGGGCCACGAGTTCCACCACACCCAATTGGACTCAGGACACGTGGCCGGTTTCGCACCAGCGTGGGGCTGGAAGCTCTGGGATGGCAAAGCAGCCCGCGAAGGATTCGTGCGGGATAATATCCACGCCTCCTACCTTCACGTGCACCCCGCGGCTACACCGCAGGCCGTGCGAAACTTTGTGCAGGCAGCAGCACAGTTTCAAGCCTAGGTGCCACAGTAGGTGACATAAGGGGTGGGATTCTCTGGTGCCTTTGCCACCGGCGCATTGAAGGGGTCACGGGCATACATGAGGTGTTCACGCACAACATCCCAGTCCTGGTTCAATGCGGCCTGAATCACCTGCTCCACAATGTGGTTGCGCGGAATCCAATTAGGCATGTGCGCTTGCATCAACTCCCGATCCGGCTCAAGTGCTTGCCAGCGCTGGATCCAAGGCTGCAGCCACTGGTGTGCTCCCTCGGGATTATTACGCAGCTTCAATATGAGGCTGTGATAGTCGGGATTGTGGTTTTGAAGCAACACCAGGAGATCGTCGAGAAGCTCAAGTGCTTCAGGCGATGATGATAGGCCGATTGTCGGAGCCATCTCATCGACCCAGGCCTGGCGGTAGAGAGCGGGAAATTCCTGAACCAAGGCATTGAGGGTATCGACATCGAGGATGCCCACAAAGCATTCGGCAAGCCGCACCATATTCCACGCGGCGATATGCGGCTGGTTGCCAAAGCTATAGCGACCTTGCTGGTCAATGGAAGAAAATACGGCGTTGCCATCAAACGCATCAATAAACGCACACGGGCCGTAGTCCAGCGTTTCGCCGCTAAGAGAGCAGTTATCGGTATTCATCACCCCATGCACAAAGCCGATGCGCATCCACTTGGCCACCAGGGTTGCCTGCGATTGCATCACACGAAGCAACAACGCCTCGGCCGTTGCTTCCTCGGTGTCTGCCTCCACATCTAATACCTGCGCGCTATAGCGCAGTACCTCAAGGACCTGCTCGCGGCCACGAATCGCGGCTAATTGGAACGTGCCCACGCGCAGGTGGGAATCCGCCACGCGCACCAAGGCCGCGCCGGGCTGGAGTGTTTGCCGCGCGATGGTTTCCCCGGTGGTGATCACGGCCAAACCGCGGGTGGTGGGGATGCCCACTGCGTGCATGAATTCGCTGATGAGGTATTCGCGAAGCACAGGGCCAAGCTGCGCTTTGCCGTCACCACGCCTGGAATAGGGGGTAGGTCCGGAGCCTTTGACGTGTACTTCTTTATTGCCAAAGGCAGTGTCGATCTCACCCAACAGCACCGCGCGGCCATCGCCGAGCATCGGAACAAATTGGCCGAACTGGTGGCCTGCATACGCCTGCGCATGTCCTTCTTGTTTGAGGAGTTGCCACAGGGTGGCGTCGTCAAGCTGAAAATCCGGGTTGAGCAGCTTGATGTGGGCATCTGGCCATGCCTCAACGCGCCAAGGGCTAACAAAATTGGGCAGGGCTGTGGCGAAGGAATGCGAGAGCATGGATGCAAGCCTAAGCCAGCGCGTTAGAATTACAACCCATGAATGAACGTTTGCAGCCAATCCACCCTGTCACACTGATCGGGGGCGGCCCCGGCGCCTGGGACTTAATCACTGTGCGCGGCATGCATAGGCTGCAAGAAGCCGAGGTCATCCTCGCCGATCACCTAGGACCGACCGCCGAGCTCTCCAAGCTTGTCGACGTCTCCACGAAGCACATCATCGACGTATCCAAGCTGCCCTACGGCAAACAAGTAGCCCAAGAACGCATCAATGAACTGCTAATCGAACACGCCCTGGCAGGCAAAAAAGTAGCCAGACTCAAAGGCGGCGACCCATATATTTTCGGCCGTGGCTTCGAGGAGCTGCAGGCCTGCGCCGAGGCTGGGGTGCCCTGCGAAGTAGTGCCAGGTGTGACCAGCGCAGTGTCGGTGCCAGCGCTTGCCGGAGTGCCAGTGACGCAGCGAGGCGTGGTGCATAACTTCACCGTCATTTCCGGGCACCTGCCCCCAGGGCACGAAAAGAGCCTGAATGATTGGGAGGCGCTGGCCCGCACCGGCGGCACCCTGAGCGTGATCATGGGCGTGAAGAACGCACCGAAAATTGCTACCGCACTGCTGGAGGCTGGCCGCGATGCCGACACACCCGTGGTGGTGATCCAGGAAGGTTCCACCGAAGCCGAACGCGTGGTGCGCTGCACGCTGGGCACGCTTGGGGCAACGATGCAAGAGCACGAGATCAAGCCGCCGGCTGTGTATGTGATTGGCGAGGTCGCGGGGCTGTAGGTGGGGCTGGGTTGAGTTTCGGCACTCGAGATCATCGTCGTTGAAAACCTCGAAAGAGCGAAAACTCGGTGGTTGCCGTGGCAATCTGACATTGCAGCTGATATTCTAAACGCCGTACGCCAGAGTTGAGCGAAAGCAAGAACGCTCCGGGCAGCAACTCCGGCCCCCGATAGGGGGCCGCGTCTATATAATTCCCAGTGTGTTGCTGGCGTACTTAGACGAAATCGGCCATACGGGGGCTTTTGTTCATCCATCGCATAAGCGTTATTCCGACAGCCCCGCCTTCGGCTATGGAGGATTTGTAATCCCCGAAAACCGGGCCCGGGAGTTCAGCGCCTTCGTGGTGAATTTGAAGAAAAAGTATTTCAGCAAAGAGCTCAGTCAAGCTGAAGTACCTGGGCAATGGGAGCTCAAGGGGTCTGATCTGCTATTCGCCAAGGCTCATTTGGAACGCCGTCAGAATTTGCGAATTTTGAAAAGGCTCCTTCGTAGGCTTCAGCAATTGGGGGGACACCTGTTTTATTACGCTGAAGAAAAACCTATGGGAACGCCAAAAGAAACGAACTGTGGGCCGGCTGAATTCAAGCAGCGTGAAGAATCCGCAATGCGCGAATCATTAAACCGACTCGCTCGGCATGCTGCACATGAAGAAGAAAATATCTTGGTCCTCATGGATCAAATCAATGAAAAGAGCAGAAAACAGCGCCTACCGGGCATGTATGCCCACATCTACGGTCGTGGATCTAGCTTTCCGGAGATGTGGCGCATTCTGGAACCGCCGATGCACGTTGATAGTAAACTTTCTACGAACATCCAATTCGCCGATTGGGTCTGTGCGCTGGTGAAACGAGCAATTGAATATCAGCTGGTCGAAGACTCTCGTTATGCCTGGGTTGTAAAGGAGTTCGCTGTCTCTCACCCGACCAAAATATTTACATTCGAGTCGAAATTACACTTGCACGAACGAACCATCGAAGATCTCAATCATGGCGCCATCCTAAAAAGCGAGCGCCCAGTTATCGACTCAATTACGCAAAATGATAGAAACAAAGCGGCTTTGGAGAGAGTCCTTTCTGCGGCAAGAGCAGCGACTAGCTGTGAGGAACCTCAGTCTTAATCAATTTCTGTCTTAATCAATTTCTGAATGTGGTGAAGCCCCAGCAACGCGCCGGGCACCTAGGTTGCAGGTTGAAATCCTGATGCCATAAGACCCGCGGTGTGCCTGTTCAGGCGGATGATCGGCAGAGACGAGCTACCAGATGATTGGGTTATCGGACTGCTAACCTTTCACCACCATGGTGAGCTCCAGTGGTTTCTTTTCGTTTTCTTCGATAACAAAGCCGGCATCCCGCGCAGCGGCGGCAACCTCGGAGGAATTTTGAGGCTGGGCATCAGACAATGCCAGCTCCCTAGCTACAAGCCCCTTGTAATGCTTATTAAAGTGGCTGACCACTTTGCGTGAGCCATCTGCTTGTACGGATTCCACACGTACGGTCACAGCGCCCGGTACGCGACCAAGTTGCTGATAGGTGCCTGAACGTAAATCCAAGATCAGCTCCTCAGATTCCTGTAGCGCCTCAGTGATTGCTTTGCCCCAGCGCTTCTTCATGGTGGGTAGTTGCCCGTCTGAGGTGGGCAACTTGGTGCCTCCGGAAAGTCGATACTTGGGGATCATGTCCTGAGCACCCACCACACCAAACAGCGCCGAACCAATGGCGAGGCGTTCCCACGATTGCTTGGGTAGGGAAGGGGCATCGAGGGCGTCGAAAAGCACCCCGGTGTAGCGCAGAATTGCGGGCATGGTTGGGGCGCTCATGAGTGCGCGATTGGCCTCGGCCTCGGGGCGAAGTTTTTCTGAAATGCCCAAGACTTCCAAGGCCTGATCAACGGGAAGTGCGGCGAGGTCGCGGGCGATTGCGCGGCGGGTTTCGTTCAGGCTTGAAAAGGAAAGCGACTCGAAATCCAGCGGTGCGCCTTCGCCACCGGAGGCCTTAGTTTCTGAGGGAGGAAGGACGATGAGCATGCCACCACAATAGTTGCCTGCTTTAGGGGTGCTGTGAGCAAGGCTTCTTCTCAGTGGTCGAGCCAAGCAGACCAGCACCTTGGCGTCGGGTAGAATCCCCAACCATGATTACACGCCTTTCCAACCTGTTTTTGCGCACGCTGCGCGAGGATCCCGCAGATGCTGAAGTTCTAAGCCACAAGCTGCTGGTTCGTGCCGGCTATATCCGCCGTGTGGCCCCGGGCGTGTACACCTTGCTGCCCCTTGGCCTGCGCACTGTGCGCAATATTGAACAAGTTGTGCGCGAGGAAATGGATCGCTTTGGCGCCCAGGAACTCCTCTTTCCTGCACTGCTGCCAAAGGAGCCCTATGAGCAGACCAATCGTTGGACTGAGTATGGCGATTCGCTGTTTCGTCTGAAAGACCGCAAGCAGGCTGATTATCTCCTTGGGCCTACCCACGAAGAGATGTTCACCACCGCGGTAAAAGACATGTATTCCTCTTACAAGGATTTCCCTGTCACCCTGTACCAAATTCAGACCAAGTACCGCGATGAGGAGCGCCCCCGCGCAGGTATTCTTCGTGGCCGCGAGTTTGTGATGAAGGATTCCTATTCCTTCGACATGACCGATGAAGGCCTTGAGCAGTCCTATCAGAACCACCGCAAGGCTTATCAGGCGATTTTCGATCGTCTTGGCGTGGATTACGCCATTTGCTTTGCGACGTCCGGCGCCATGGGTGGTTCCGCCTCCGAGGAATTCCTCGCCATTTCGCCTGCAGGTGAGGACACGTTCGTGCGTGCCACCGAGGGTGATTACGCCGCCAATGTGGAGGCCGTGGTCACTCAACCCGGTGTTGAGCGTGATCCCGCTGAGGCCCCCGAAGCAGTAGAGCATGACACGCCGCAGTCTGAAACCATCGCCGCCTTGGTGCAGTGGGCCAATGATGCCGGCGTGCAGGTAGAAGGCCGTGCGGTAGAAGCTTCCGACACACTGAAGTGCATCGTGGTCAAGACCAAGCAGCCCGGTGCCAAGGAATGGGAACTTGCTGGCGTGTTGCTGCCCGGCGATAGGGAAGTAGACATGAAGCGCCTCGAGGCATCGCTTGAACCTGCAGAGGTTGAGCTTGCCTCCGAGGAAGATTTTGCCAAAAACGACTTCCTGGTCAAGGGCTATGTTGGACCGCGTGCGCTGATTGCCAATGACGTGAAGGTCTACGCAGATCCTCGCGTGGTGCGTGGTACTTCCTGGATTACTGGTGCTGATGCGCCGCAGCGCCACGTCGTTGGGCTGACCGTCGGCCGTGACTTCGAGATCGACGAATACATTGAGGCTGCTGAAATTAAAGAGGGCGACCCGGCACCAGAAGGCCAGGGCGTGCTCACCCTCGAACGCGGTATTGAGATCGGGCACATCTTCCAGCTTGGTCGCAAGTACACCGAGGCCTTCGACGTGCAGATCCTGGATGAAAACGGCAAGCGTTCCATCCCCACCATGGGCTCCTACGGCATCGGTATCACCCGCCTGCTGGGTGTGCTTGCAGAGCAACGTGCCGATGATAAGGGCTTGAACTGGCCAGTAGAGGTAGCGCCTTATAAGGTGCACGTGGTGGTTGCCAACAAGGACAAGGAGGCAGCCGAGGCCGCCGAGCAGCTTGTGGCTGATCTTGATGCAGCAGGCATCGATGTGCTTTTCGACGATCGCCCCAAAGTCAGCCCCGGTGTGAAATTCAAAGACGCCGAACTGCTTGGCATGCCCTACGTTGTGGTGCTTGGTCGCGCCTTCAAGGACGGCAAGGTCGAGTTGCGCCGCGCGGGCCAGGAGGCTGAGGAAGTCGATGCTTCGAATGTTGCTCAAACCCTGGTTGGGTTGCTGAAGTAGCCAGAAGCGGTATCTGTACTCACCCGAAAATGCTCAAAGGGGGCTGACCCCAACGGGCATTTTCGGGTGTTTTGTTTTTCTTAGATCTTCCGAACCATCGAAGTCTGGTGCTGACCTCTAGAGATCATCATTTTGCGGTTGCCATCAACGCTTGCCAGCAAGTGCGGACATGTTCTTGGAGTTCTTCTGCACTTTGCTCAGCGGGGATGGCTGGGGTGGGGCTAAAGATTTTGCCTTGCATGGCCAATGTGGCCATGCCGTGAACCAGTGACCAAATTGCACTTAGAAACGCCTCGTCATATTGCTTCGGGTACCAATGGGCAATTTGGCTGGCTAAAAAGCTCGTGATTTCTCGTACTGCTTTTACTCGCTCTGGCGCGGTGGGGTCGCATTCGGTGGTAAACATCAGTGAAAACAGTGGCTGATTTTCTTGTGCCCACACAACGTAGGTGTAGGCCATGCGCCACAGATCTTCAGCGCGCTCAATTGTTGCATTGGTGTGTTGCAGCTTGAGGTGGAGCTGGTTGTAGCCATGTGCTGCGAGCGCAGATTCGAGCGCTTGTTTATCGGAAAAGTGCCGGTAGACCGCCGTTGGGCTCACTCCTTCTTCCTTGGCTAGGCCTCGTAAAGAAAGGCTGGGTGAGGTTTGGAGCATCGCCAGCGCGCGCTGTAGTAGCGCTGTTCTTAAATCGCCGTGGTGGTAGTTTTCTCGATTCGATGTTGACACCGTTCACATCCTAGTATACCTTCATGTTTACACCGTAAACATTACGCCTTTGGAGGAACAATGTCGAAGCAACTATTCAGCGAATTCACTTTCGCTTCTGGAGCCACCCTGCCCAACCGTTTGGTTAAAGCAGCGATGGAAGAATCACTGGGAACTGATCAACACGTACCCGGCAAGCGCGTATTCAACCTGTATGAACGTTGGGCTCAAGGTGGTGTGGGCACCGTTATTACCGGCAACGTGATGGTGCACGATGCGGCACTTACTGGCCCACAGGCCATCGTGTTAGACAAGCATCAGCCGCTTGATCCCTTCGTGCAGTGGGCACAGCGAGTGCACCGCCACGAAGGAAAGATCATCATGCAAATCAACCACCCAGGCCGCCAGGTGCTTGCCGATCAACCGGGCGTGGCCTGGGCACCAAGCCCCATCAAGGTGGAAGTTGGCAGCAAGCGCGCACAATTCGCTGAGCCAACGCAGATGAGCCAAGAACAAATCGAAGAAGTGATCGAGATGTTCAGTACCACGGCCTTCCGTGCAGCAGAAGCTGGATTTGATGGGGTAGAGGTGCACGCAGCACACGGCTACCTGCTATCGCAATTCCTTTCGCCACTAGCCAATGTGCGCACCGACCAGTGGGGTGGCAGCCTTGATAACAGAGCACGCCTCCTGCTCGAGATCGTCTCCAGGATTCGTGCGGGAGTGCCTGAAGATTTCCTCGTGGCAGTGAAGCTGAATTCCTCGGATTTTCAACGCGGTGGCTTTAGCCTCGAAGATGCAGCCAAGGTGATTGAGATGCTCAACCAGCGCGGCGTAGATTTCGTCGAACTCTCTGGCGGCTCATACGAAAGCCCAGCCATGACCGGCAACGCTGCCGATGATCGCACCCGCGCCAGGGAAGCCTATTTCCTGTCTATGGCCGAACAGCTTGTTGCCACATCTGCTCTTCCGCTCATGGTCACCGGCGGCATCGTGCGCCCCAGCGTGGCCCAGCAGGTATTGGATTCCGGTGTAGCCTTGGTAGGTATCGGTACTGCGTTAGCAGCCGACCCTGATCTGCCAAGGCAGTGGAAACAAGGACATGAGACTGCGCCAGCCATCCCACACACCAAGATCAGTAATAAAGCACTGGCCTCGGCAGCCTCGATGGCATGGGTTCGTTGGCAGATGAGCCGGCTCTCAAAGAATAAAAACCCGCAACTTTGGCTCGATCCGCGCATACCGTTCCTGCTCAACGGCATCGCAACGAAACATCACAATCGCAACTACGCCAAGTGGCTTGAAACCCGCAACAAATAAACCATCCGAGAAACGCTAAGGAGACCATCATGGCAAAGCAACCCACCCGACGCATCCTGCAAGTTGTTACCAACGTGCCGGCATACGAATCAGATCCAACCCATCCCACCGGCCTTTGGCTTTCCGAGCTCACGCACTCCTACGACGAATTTGAAGCCGCAGGTTATGAGCAAGATATCGTGAGCCCACTTGGTGGCTTCTCGCCACTAGAACCACGCTCGCTTAAATTCCCCACCTACGATGCCTCGGCAAAAGCTTGGCACAACAACCCTGAGCGCATGGAACTGCTCAAGCACACCAAGGCCCCCTCAGAGGTTCGTGCCGAAGATTATGATGCGATCTTTTTCACCGGCGGACATGCCGTTATGTACGACTTTCCAGGCAGCGAAGGCTTGCAGGAACTCACCCGCGACATCTTCGAACAAGGCGGCGTGGTTGCCGCGGTGTGCCACGGCTACTGTGGCTTGCTTGAAGTAGAACTCAGCGACGGCAAGCCGCTGGTACAAGGCCGCGACATCACTGGCTTTTCCTGGCGCGAGGAAGTACTTGCAGGCGTGGCAAAGCTCGTGCCTTATAACGTTGAACAACGAGTCAAAGACCTCGGAGCGAACTACTCCAAGGCGTTGATTCCGTTTACCTCCTACACCCAGGTTGATGGCCGATTGGTCACCGGCCAAAACCCAGGTTCTGCCAAAGCCACGGCAAAGAAAACCCTCGAGGTGCTTGATCACATCGCTTCCTAGCGCTGCCTCGCACCACGACTATGAAGCAACACGCCCCAGCTTGTCTGGGGCGTGTTCGCGTATAACGCTCGCCTTTGAAGCAATAACGGTGGCTAGCGCGGTTGAGAAAAGAAATAATGATGTTCAAAGCCGCAACCAAGGCCTTCCATTGCCAAGAAATACCTGAGCTATCTAAAGGCAAATCAAGTGCAATGCAATGATCAAGGAGTAGTGAATACGAGTTGGCAAAGCGATATCTAGCAGTTGCAGAAGAGCTGCGCCACCGTATTGAGGCAGACCACTACCAACGCGGCGGCAAGCTCGAATCTGAAAGAGCGCTGCTAGAACAGTTTCACGTTTCTCGCTCAACTATCCGCAAAGCACTCGAACTGCTCGAATCAGATGGCTTGATCGTTCGCAGGCAAGGCAGGGGTGGGGGAACGTTCGTGCAGGCAAAGCCGCCACAGGTAGACCTCAACGAAATGTCTGGTTTTATGCCACAGCTGCGCTTGAAGGGTTTAAGTGTGGCCTCGGAATTACTCAGTGCCAGCCTTGACTACGCCACTGCAACACACGCCGAACAGCTAGCGGTTCCTTTACGCAGCCCTGTGTTTAGAATCGTGCGTTTACGCAGGGTAGAAGGGGTGCCTTTATTAATTGAAGATTCGGTTTTTCCAGCAACAGCGTTTCCGGAACTCCTTAAAGAAGACCTCACGCAATCGCTCTATGAGCTGCTCGATCGCCGTTTTCATCGCGCCCCGCACAGTAAACGCGAAGTAATTGTGCCTGCCACGGCGAATGCATGGCAGCGCGAGCGCCTGCAATTGTTGAAAAAGGAATTGGTGCTGCGGATTATGCGAACAGCCTACGATGCCGAGGGCATTCCTATTGAGTATTCAGTAGATGTGCTGCGCAGAGACGTCGGTCGCGTGAGAGTAGCAACGAATCAGCCACCAGAGGGGTAATCCTTGCTGGTCATTGATTGGTGTTGCAGTGCTTCCTGGGCGAAGGAATCAAAACTTGGGGCGTGAAGCGCTGTGGTATCGCCACCAATATGTACGCATTGCATGCCTGCAGCGCTCGCTGCTGCCATGCCGTCGGAGGAATCCTCAAAAGCCAAGATTCGCGCTGGTTGGATGCCTAAAATCTGTGCACCGCGAAGAAAGCCCTCAGGGTTGGGTTTGCCCGCGCTTGTGTCCTCTGCCGTGGTGAGGGTGGGGATCAGTGCCTGCAAGCCAACAGCTTCGAGTACCGGCAAAATCATCGGCCGAATCGTGCCGGTAACAATGGCAATGGGAAATCCCTGATCCAGCAACGTATGGATGAGCTTGACGCTTGCGTGCGTAATCGGTGGCTGAGCCAGGGCAGCCTCGCGGTAGTACCCGGCTACCTGCTGGATAAACGCCTGCATGTGATCTTCACTGATTCCACGACGCTGCAGGACGGTGCGGGCGAGGTCGTACTCGCTTAAACCGCACACTTCTAGGTATTCGCCAGGGGCTAAAGGTTTACCCAAAGCGCTCAGGGCTTTGTTATAGCATTCCTGCAGCATGGCCTCATCGTCGCTGAGGGTGCCATTGAAATCGAGCAACCACCCTTCAAAAGATAATGCCTGTTCAACAAGGTTAGATGGTGGGTTCATTGGGTTTTAGACCTTTACTTTCTTCTATCAGATTGAGTGCACGCCACCTTAGCGTGTTGGCATAAAGGCTTGGAAGAGATAGCTAAAGGTATGCAAAATCATTCTTGTGCTGTTCAACTTGCTGGCACCTTGGCGCCATGTACGCCTGTTTGAATCCTCGGTGGCAAAAAGAAAAGCGCCCGGCTCCCTAGAAGAACGTTTGGGGTGAAAGCGGGGGCGTCGACAAGCTAGGAAGGATCCTTTGCAATGAAGTTGAATAAGATCGCGGCCCTTGGTGCCAGCCTGCTACTTGCAATACCGATGGCAGCATGCGGGTCTTCGAGTGAAAGCACTAATGCCGAAATCGGCACCAACCTCGAGCAGATTAGCGAGCTGGCCAAGAAGGAAGGCGAGGTCAACCTCATTGCGCTTCCTGAAACGTGGGCAAATTACGGCGGGCAGCTAAAAAACTTCAAGGAAACCTATGGAGTGAACTACACCGTCGACTCGCCAGACGCGTCCTCTGCTGAAGAGCTGCAGGCGGTGAAAAACCTCAAAGGCCAACCCAAGCAACCCGACTCCATCGACATTGGTTATTCCTTTACCAACGCCGCAAAACAACAAAACCTCATCGACGAATATAAGCCGTCTAACTGGGACGGTATCCCCGATAACCTCAAAGACCCGGACGGTAAATGGGTGGGTTCCTACTATGGCGTGATCACCGTGGGTGTGAATAAGAAAAACGCCGAGGTGCCAAATAGCTTTAAAGACCTGCTCGACCCTAAATACAAGGGCAAAATTGCGCTTCCAGGAGATCCACGCACCGGAGCATCTTCGATTGCCACGGTCTTTGCCGCATCACTGGCCAACGGTGGATCCCTCGATGACATCGCCCCAGGCATTGACTTCTTTGCCAAGCTGGCTGAAAGTGGCAACCTTGTGCCCACCTCCGACCCAGTCAGCGCGCTGAGCACCGGTGAAGCCGCCGTGGTATTCGACTGGAACTACAACTGGAAGGGCGCAGAAGATACATTGCGTGCCGACGGCGTGGACTTCGAATCCAAGGTGCTGGAAGACGGTGTATTTGGTACCTACTACGCACAATCCATTACCACCGATGCTCCACACCCAAACGCAGCACGCCTGTGGTTGGACTGGCTCACCTCGGATGAAGGTTCCGAACAATACGCCCTCGGCGGCGCAGTGCCAGCGCGATTTAATCAGTTGGTCGAAGAAGGCAAGCTTTCTGAAGAGGCACAGGCAGCATTACCCGATGCCGAGACCTTGAAAAAGGTTCAGCTTCCCACCCCAGAACAGGGCGATGCCGCCAACAAAGTCATCGCCTCTGAGTGGACTAATAAGGTGAAGTACTAGTGAAAGGCGCCACCGCCGAACGCGATACGCAAACACCACGCGTATCGCCAGCAATACCTGGCAAAAAGCGCACATGGCGCGGTGTCCAAGGGATCAACCTGGCAGGACTTCTGGCCGCGATGCCCTTCTTCATCTTCGTCACCGCATTTCTCGTGCTGCCGATCATTGCCAATATCAACCGCTCATTCCAAGACGCTTCGGGCAATTACACCCTCGATACGCTCGAGCTGGCGATGAGCGCCGAGAATAAACAAGCCTTTGTACTAACCATCCAGCTCTCGGTAGTAACCGCAGTCATTGGCGGGCTTATCGGACTGATCGTGGCCTGGGCACTAAGCAGTGCAAAAGGGCCAAAGTGGTTGCGCTCAATGGTTCGCAGCTTTTCAGCCCTCGCCTCCCAGGCCGGTGGTGTGCAACTGGCATACGCCTTCGTAGCACTCGCTGGTACCCAAGGACTACTCACCAGCGCCATCCGAAAGATCGCGCCCAATATTGCTGATGCCTACACCCTCACATCATTTTGGGGCGTGGCAGTGGTGTACCTCTACTTCCAAATCCCATTGATGGTGATATTGATCCTGCCGGCCATTGGTGGCATGAAAGCAGAATGGCCAACCGCAGCCGCATCTCTGGGTGCAACCACATGGCAATACCTGCGCGATATCGCGCTACCGATCCTATGGCCGCCCATCGCAGGTGCCTCACTGCTGCTTTTTGCCAACGCCTTCGCCGCCTACGCCACGGCCTATGCGCTCGCCGGCGGCTCACTGAACCTCGTGCCAATCCTCATTGGATTCATGATCAGCGGCAACGTCCTCCTCGACCCCGGCCTAGCTGCAGCACTGGTGACGTGGATGATGCTGATCATCGTCGTCGCCATGGGCCTGCGCCTGCTACTTGTGAAACGGAGTTCTCGATGGCTCAACAAATAGCCACGATCCCTGCAGCCAAAGGCAGGATCAACGCGATGCTCGGAACAGCTCGTTCCAGCAAAGCCAAAACATCGTGGATACAAATCGCCGTACTACTAGTGGCACTGGTGTTTTTCTTCGCCCCATGGATCGCAGCCGCAGCATTCGGTTTTAGCCGCCCAGGAGAAGGCCTAACCTTCACACCGGCAACAGAGGCGTTGACCAACCCCCGCGGCATTGAGGCCATCAAAGAAACACTGCTCATCACCGCAGCAACCACCGTGATGATGCTTGCGTTACTCGTGCCGACGGTGGTGTTTGTCAACCTCAAAGCACCAAAACTTGCCACCATTGTAGAAATGGTCTCGGTCATGCCACTGGTGGTGCCAGCAGTAGCCCTAGTCTCCGGCGCCTCGGAGTTCTACCGGATCCTTCTGCCAGGATTTATCAACTCGCGCTGGTCACTCGTGCCGCTGTACGTAATCTTGGTCATGCCCCTGTGCTACCGCGCCATTGATGCCGGAGTAAAAACACTCCACCTGGACACGCTATTCGCCGCTGCAGCCTCCCTGGGAGACACACAGTGGAGCACCCTGATCCGCGTGGTACTGCCGAACCTGCGAGTCTCAATTCTTTCGGCCTCACTGCTGTGCATTGCGATGTGCCTATCCGAATTTGCCATGGCCTCGCTACTGCTGCACTACACCTTCCCGGTGTACATGGTCGAAATTTCTTCCACCAACCCCAGAGGCATCGCAGCCTTGTCGTTTATCACCACCGTCATCACCTGGCTGCTGCTCGCTAGCATCTCGAGGCTTTCGAGAAGCCAGAAGCAGCCCTAACCCACAGCCCCGCCGAATTGGCGCAAGACTGCCAGGCGGGCGCCGGGTGAGGGGACCGGGCAGTCAGGCGGGCGCCGGGCAGCCACGCAGGAGCCAAGCCCAGCCGCTACCACGCAAGCGCCGGGTAGTCGTCCCCGCCCCAAAAAACAACGAACCACAACAACCAACCGCAACCACCCAGACCACAGGAAGAATCTCAAAATGTCTGAACCCAATATCGCGCTCAAGCAGATTCATAAGCACTTTGGGGACCGCCAAGTGCTTAATAACCTCGACTTCACTATCGGTCACGCTGAGTTGGTGGCGCTGCTAGGGCCTTCGGGTTGTGGTAAGTCCACCACCTTGAAAATCCTCGCTGGTTTAGAAAGCCCTGATGCTGGTCGGGTAGAGGTGGGTGGCAAAGACATCACCAACCTTGCTACTAGGAAACGCAATATGGGCATTGTGTTTCAGGCTTACTCGCTGTTTCCGCACATGACGGCGCTGGACAACATTGCCTATGGGCTCAAAATCCGTAAGGTGAAAGGTGCAACTCGCCGCAAGCGCGCCGAGGATTTGCTGGAATTGGTTGGTTTGGGCAGTCATGGAGATAAATTCCCCGCCCAGCTTTCTGGTGGCCAACAACAGCGCGTGGCGCTGGCTCGTGCGCTTTCACTTGAGCCCGAGGTGTTGTTATTAGATGAGCCGCTCTCGGCGCTTGATGCGCAGGTGCGTGGGCAGCTTCGCGATGAAATCCGCAGACTGCAGCTTTCTCAAGGCATCTCCACGCTCTTAGTTACCCACGATCAAGAAGAGGCCCTGGTCATGGCTGATCGGGTGGGTGTGATGAATGAGGGCAAAATTGTCCAGATCTCTTCACCGGAGGAGCTTTACCAGCAGCCCCAATCCGCCTTTGTCTCGCAGTTCGTTGGTGTAACCAATCGCATTCCTGGCCAGATGCGCCGCGGCGGCATCGAGATTCTGGGGCGGGTGTGCAGTGTGGTCAATAGTGATGAGGTTGATAGCAACAAGGGGATAGGCATGGCGTTGGTTCGCCCGGAGGATCTCGATGTGTGCCCCGCTACCGATGGTGACATGAAGGTGATGGGCAAGCAGCTTCGCGGCACCTTTAGCGCTTTGCACGTTGCAAGTACCCGCACGCCCGGCACGATTCGCATTGATATGCCTACCCGGCGTGCTCAAAACATTGCTGTTGGGGAGTTCGTGGATGTGCACCTTTCTCGCTCGGAAGTTGTGGTCGATGCCATCCGCCCTGAAGAACTCCGTGAACTCGACGCTCTTGCAAGCACCAAGAACACCGGTTTGAGCGGCTATAACAAGGCTGGGGTCTAGATGCGAAACCCACACACCAATTCTGAGCCCGCAGTCGCATCTCATCCTGCGGATACTTCCGACACCGCTTCGTCTCAACCTCGGGTGCTGCTTTTTGGCATCGATGGTTTGCGCTGGGATATCGCCGCCGAACCTGGCGTTGCTCCGCATTTGCAGCGCATGGCAGATCAGGGGCAGTGGCGCGAAATGGAGATGGAGGTTCCCACGATCTCTGCACCTGGGTGGGCAAGTATTCTTAGCGGCACTACTCACGCCGAGCATGGTTTTCGTGATAATTCCTGCGTGGGCGGGCGCAACTGGCAGCATCCTGATGTGCTTGCCCAGGCCTTTTACCGCGACCAGAGCACTCGAACCTTCGCGGCTGCAGGCTGGCCTGTGCTGGTAGACCCTGCAGGTCTTGGTCCAATTATTCATCCCAGGATCGAGCAGCAATACGCAGGCTTGCACAGGCTGGTGATCCGCAATGGTGAGGTGTATGGCTATCAGCTTGTCGACGCCGAAGTGGTGGACTTTACGCTCGCCGCCGTTAGGGAAGGCGGCTTCGATATGGGCTTTTGCTACTGCTGCGACGTAGACGATGCCGGCCACGTCTATGGCTTAAAGGGTCGTGAATACCGCGACGCCATTGCTCGAGTCGATGCCCACCTGGGAAGAATCATGCAAGCTGTGACTCAACGCTATGAGCAGTATGCGGAGCGCTGGCTTATCGTAGGCGTCAGCGATCACGGGCACCTCGACGAAGGCGGCCACGGTGGTGATAGCCCCCAAGAGCGAGCCTCATGGCTTAGTTGTTGGTCACCAGATGGCCAAACCCCTTCTTGGCCGGCACACGTTGCCCCACATGAGGTTGCCTCGCTCTTACTCCAAGCGAGGTTCGGGGATCACTCACCAACCACCGAGCAGCCCTAGGCGTTATCGCTCATCGTGGGCGATGGTGACTTGGTCGAGGTCGGCATGGACGCCTAGGCCTTTTCGGAAACGCAGCCGCTCCATCACCAAGGTGATCCAGGAACAGATGAGCAAAGGTTGTACCGCGAGGTTGATGTTTTCCGGCGAGAGCACGATGTTATAGATCTGCTGCGTGCTATCGGAAGAAACGAGCTCTTTTGCCACATCTTTTACGCCATCGAACATGAATTGATACACCGCGAGGTAGATCGTGGACCACTGGATGAGGTACTCGTTAATCACGTAGTCATCATCGCGATAGCGAAACACCAGGCCGTGTTTGATCAAGCGTTCGCGGAACAAGAAGTGCAGGATTGCCGCCACGAAGATGATCACGAAGATGAAAAACAGCATCTCGGTGCCATTGATGTGGTCGAGCATCTGCTCTTGTGAGAAATTATCAATGGTCGTATCGGCAAGCGCGACGGTAGTAAGAATCACGAACATCACCAGCAAGAGGAACACTCCGCTGGTTAATGCCATGAGGATGAAGTTTGCCAGAACCTTTAAAAAGGTCGTGGGGCTGAGATCTTTTTGGCCGCGATACACCAAGTGATCAATGAGATAAAAGATCAAGGCGATCGTGGCGATCGCGAATAACGCCATCACTGCTGCAAAGCTCGCTTTTCTAATTAGGATTACCGGACGGCCACAGGCTCGAAGCTCCTGCGAAGTTGCCTGGATTGATTGTAGTTTGTCCCGGCGATTGCGTCGGATTCGCCTCCAAGCAAGCCGTAGCCGATCACTTGAGAAAACGTGTGTGTCTACTCACGCAACCTCGAACTTCTCGCTTGCTTTCTAAAGCGGTGCACGAAGCGCCCAGGGCATGATCTCGCCTGCATAGGCATGGCAGCGCACATGCAGTAGCTGCGAACAATAAGGCGCCAGCGTCGTATATGGCTGGGATGCTTCGCGGAGGCAAAACCAGATTGCCATCTACACTGAAAAAGTAAATATCTGCAGCTCAGATAGTTTTTTAGCCAAATTTTTAGGAGGCAATGTTCGTGCAATCACTTGATTCTGTGCTCATCACCGGAGGCGGCACGCTCGGTGCACAATCTGCTCTGCAATTCGCCCTGCACGGCAAAAAGGTCACCATCTACGGCAGGAGTGAAGATTCCATCGCTCGTGCGAAACAAAGGGTCGAGCGTTTCCGCACGCCCTATACCCAAGACACGGAATTTGATGCCTCGGCAGTGGCCGAAGCTATTGAAAGCATCGACTACACCACGCAGATCGAGCGTGCTGGAGCAGTCGATATCGTATTTGAGTGCGTGGCAGAAACCACCGAGGCCAAAACGGCCATCTATAAGGCGATGAGGCCCCACCTTCAGCCCGAAACCATTGTGGCCACAAATTCTTCCACGGTGCTACCTAGCCATCTCGCGCCCTTACTGCCCTATGAAGCGCAATTTGTTGCCATCCACTTTGCTAATGAGATCTGGAAACGCCCAGCGGCAGAGATCATGGGCCATCCAGGTACTGATGCTGGCGTGTTTGAGCAGGCCAAGGAATTCGCCGCTCAGGTGGGTATGGTGCCGTTGCCAATTTTCAAGGAGCGTTCTGGCTACATCCTGAATAGTCTGCTGATTCCTTTTGTGGAATCCGCGCTGGAACTTTGGGGAGCTGGCGTATCGGATCCAAAGACGATTGATAAGACCTGGGAGATCGTCATGGATTCGCTCGGGCCGTTTAAAGTGCTCGACGTAATCGGTATGCGCACGGTGTATGCAGTGCTGAAAAGCCGCGAAGCCAAGGGCATTCCCGGCACTGGTGAACTCGCCCAGGTGGTGATGCGTGACTATATCGAGCAAGGCCGCCTCGGTGTTGAGGCAGGCGCGGGCTTTTATGATTATGACGAACAAGGCCAGCCAAACGTGGACTAGCCTCAACCGGATATAAAAAACTCTCCCGCGGATTACGCGGGAGAGTGGGGGATTTTAAAAGCTACTTGCGTGGTTTAAAGATCTCGTCGATCTTTTTTACTTCCACCAGCGGGCGCTCGTTGTTTGCCTGCTCATCCTCGGCAGCCTCATCCTTGGTGCCGTCAGCAGCCTCTGCCTTCTTGGCGGTTGCAAGGCCGGTGGGGGTCTCATCGGCTTTCGCGGCACGGTGCAAGATCACCGTTTGCTCACCTGCCGGGGTGTGGTCGGCGCTATCGGTTTCACCTGCGGGTACCTCGCTGCTCACGCCAACGTAGTACGTGCCGTACTCACTGCCTTCGACGCTAAGGGCGCTGAATCCATAGTGGCGTTGCTTGGGGTGTAAGAGATTTACCAGGTGGCCGTTTTGGGCATTGCGCACACCTTTTGCCTGCTGGAGTGCTTTGAGTTCATCTTGGCCCCAGGACTGCAAGATAGCGGTGCTTAAAGAGTCAGTTGCAGCGGCCAAAGACTCAGTCGATACCGCGTGGCTTGCGATGGTGGCAGTGGCCATGTCGCTGCCATCGGGGCGCTTGTGTGAAAACACAGCGGAAGCCTCGTAGGCGCGTTGAATAGCGATCCACGCAAGATCGGCATCCATGGTCACGTCCATGTACTCGGCCTTAGAATTCAACCCCTCGGCCTTGGCGGCGTCACGCAGTTTGCCGGTATAACCCTCATAGCCAAAGCCTTGGAATTTCGGGTTAATATCCCACATCTTGCCACGCAATTCGCGCAGCGCCTCGAGCCCTTCGGTGCGACCGGTGGAAGGATCAAAGCGTACTTCCTGGGCAATGAATTGCTCGGGTTCTACATTCAATTCCACCTTGGTCGTCGGCTCTGGTGCTGCATAAGCAACTCCGGTCGGCACCAACATTGCTGCGGTGATAATGCCTACTAGCAGCTTTTTGTGCATGAACAAGCTCTCCAAAACGTTTGAGGGGCGACAACGTGTAACAATCCTAGCCTTAGTAACGATGCGCGGCGAGTTGAACACGCAAGCGGTGTAGCAGTACTTCGGATAACACCCCTGCTGCCTGGCTCGATTAAGGGAACAAGATGCAAAGCTGCCCCATGCTCAAAACGTTTGAGCATGGGGCAGTGCTTGGGTTACAAGGATGGTTAGCGCTGTTCAGGCTTGAAGTTGTTGGTGGGTGCTTGATCTGCAATCACCGTGTGGCCATCGTTATCCGCAACCTTGTTCTGGTTCAGCGGCTGAGCTGCTGGCTGCTCGGTCTGAGCAGCAGAGGGCTGCTGAGCAGGAGCTGGCTGCTGGGCGGCAGCAGGAGCAGCGGCCGGGGCAGCGGCTGCAGGAGCAGCAGCGGCGTTTTGGGTGTTGTTTACAGGCGCGGCATCAGCGGGGTAGGAGACGGTGCCGTCGGCATGCTGTACGGCAAGGCCCTTCTCGCGTGCTTCTTCAATCTTCTTCTGACGGCGACGAGCCTGGAAAGGCGCAACAAAGAGGTGGTCGATGCTGAAGCGGCCAGCGCCTGCACCGGCGATAAGCAGGCCGCCTGCGGCGATCAGTGCCACTACTTCCCAGCCGCCATCGGAGGCGAAGATGCCGGCGTCACGGTGTGCGTACCAGTAAGCGCCAGCCATCTGGATGGCAAGGATGGGGCCAACGAAGCGAACGAGCAGACCCAGGATCAGCAGGGCGCCGGCGATCATCTCGAAGTAAGTGGCGAAGGTAGCCGCGAGTTCGGGGGAGGGAACACCCATGTCGCGGAATGCGTCGGTGGTACCGGAGATGGTCCAGTCATTGAACTTTTGCCAACCGTGGGCAAAGAGGATGACGCCGAGCAGGACACGGCCGATCAGGAGGGAGAGATCTTTCAAAGTTGTCATGCCAACAGAGGTTATCGGTTATTAAGCGTAAATGCATATTTATATTTCAATTTGTGTTGAACTTGCTGTGTGTTTCCTGAAGTGATGTAGGGCACTTAAAAGATGGCCTTGTGTCGAATTTCGCCACCATAAGCCATAAAGCTGCCATAAAACCTCCACACCTCGCGCTGGGTGTTGCCGAGTTCAGCCGCTGTGCGAGCCCTCTGGGTTTAAGGCTATTTTGGCTTTCCTAAGATAATGCTTATGCAGCTTAAAAAGTCTTCCGATCTATCCTTGCAGGTGCTGATGTTTATTGCGCACCTGGGGCCGGGGCAGCGAACAACCGCGGCGGCGGTTGCGGAGGCTTTAGGGGCGTCGAAAGCTCATGTGGCCAAGGTGGTAAGCACGCTTGCTTCCTTGCAGTATTTGGATTCGGCTAAGGGGCGTGGTGGCGGCATCGCACTGATGCCCGATGCGCTCGATCGATCGTTAGGTGCGCTGATTCGCCAGCTCGAGCAGGGGGAAGTGGTGGATTGCCAGGCCTGTGCTTTAAGTGGGGCTTGCGGGCTGCGTGGCCATCTTGCTCGAGCTCAGGAGGCTTTTTTCGCCTCCCTTGATGGGGTGAAGATCGCAGAAGTGGTGTAGCGAAATGTTTGATTTTGCTACCCCCGTCACATTAATGCGCATTTGATACTCGGATTAAATGTATGGTGAAGCCAACGTGAATCAGAAAGGCTTTCACATGCAGGGTTTCCAGATCTCTCCTCAAGCACTCAATGCCGAACAAGCCGAGACCATCAAGGCCACGCTCCCAGCGGTAGGCGCGGCTATTGAAGACATCACCAAGAACTTCTACCAGCGCATGTTCACAGCGCACCCGGAGCTTTTGGCCAATACTTTCAACCGCGGCAATCAGGCTCAAGGCGCGCAGCAAAAGGCACTGGCTGCATCGGTGGCAACTTTTGCCACCTACCTCGTTAGCGAAAACACCAAGAGCCCGGATTCCCTCTTGAGTCGCATTGGGCACAAGCATGTCTCGGTGGGGATTCGTCCAGATCAGTACCCGATTGTGCACAAGCATTTATTTGATGCGATCGAGGAGGTGCTTACTCCCGAGGTGTTCCAGGGTGAGGTTCGAGCCGCCTGGGATGCCGTATATAAGGAGATGGAGCGAGTCCTGATCGACTTCGAAAGTGATCTCTACCAGGAGCGCGAGGTTGCTCCAGGGGAGGTTTTTCTCAACACCGTGGTGGCAAAGCGCGAAGAGCTCGACCCAAATACGGTGCGCTTCCAGCTCGATACCACCTTGGACTTCAAGCCGGGCCAATACATCTCAGTGCGCCAAACCTTAAGCGATGGTGCACAGCAGTTGCGTCAGTACTCGCTGGTCAATGCACCTGGTACGCCTTTGGAATTTGTGGTGCGAAAGGTCAATGACGATCCCCAGGGTGAGGTATCCACCCAGCTTTGCCAGCACCTTCAGGTAGGCGATGAGCTGGAGATCTCCTTACCTGCCGGCGATCTCACCCTCGGTGAACACGAACGCATCGTCTTGGTATCCAGCGGCATTGGTGCCACGCCAATGGTGGGCATGCTCGCCGCCCTGCAGGGTTCCCAACAGCAGGTGGCGGTGTATCACCAGGATAAAAGCGAGCTTGCCGACGTCCTACGTCCCCAACGCGAACGCTATCTCAAAGGCATTGCCAATAGCTCACACACGGTGGCGTATCGCCCCGAACGTCTCAGCCTTGAGGTTGCCCCGGATGCCCATGTGTATCTTTGCGGCGGCACTGATTTCTTGCAGGCGATGCGCGAGCAATTAGGCCATCTTCCCGCAGAACAACTGCACTTTGAGCTCTTCCACCCGAATGATTGGTTATTGGCGTAGAAAAAGAGCAAGCGGGCGCGTAGTTGCGCCCGCTTTTTCTTCACCTAAAAACACTACATAGCGGCGATAATCGCATCTGCCATGCGGGCTTGGCCTACAGCGGTGGGGTGGAAGCCCACAGCATTGTCAGGTACGCCGAGCAAGGTGGTGGAATCGGTGCACATGCTGCCGTTTTCCGGTGCTGCCACGAAGGTGGCGCCGGTGGCCCCTGCTGCACGCTGCAGTTGAGTATTAAGAGCGCCGATGAAATCTGCCACGAATTGGCGATCTTCTGGGCGCTTTGGAATGTTAGGGAAGCATTCCTCATTGGCATTGGTGAGCTCGTAGTAGCCGGCCACCATCACCTTGGCGTGCGGTGCGCGCGCTTGTACGTCTTCAATCACAGCCTGGACTTTTGCGCCGATGGGGGCAATGGCGGCAGCGGTTGGCAGCTCGATCAGTTCGCGACAGGTGGGGCCAAGACCGGTGACGAAGCCAGTCATACATGCGCCGATGTACTTATCTGCAAAGTTGTCATTACCGCCGAAGGTGAGCGTGACCAGGTCAGTATCGGCAGTCACGGCATCGCGTTGAGGAGCAAATGCGGTGCCTGGCAAGGGGTGAAGCTGGGGGATCCAATAATCCTCGGTGGTAGCCCAGCCACAGGTGACGTCGTCAAGCGAAAGGCCAAGTTTTTCGGCAACCACATGTGCGTAGTTATCGCTTGCCTGGCCACACAGCAGGCTCGGCGGAATCTGGATATTGCTCAGGCTGCCCACGGCTGCGAAAGAATCGCCCAGGGCCACGTACTTCGAACCTGCAGGTACGGGAGCCGCGGAGGCGGGAGTAGCAAGGCCTGCGGCGCAAGCGGCCGCGCCCAGCACGGCAATGGCGCGGCGTGCGGTAGTAGAAAGCATCAGATGCGTCCTAAGGGGGAATGAGGGAATACGGTTACACCACTATCCTAAACCGCAAACAGTGCAAGTAAAAACTCGCTATCTACAACAAAACTACTGGTCACATGCGGTTTTTCGCACCTGTAAGATGGCAGGCATGAAGATCAAATCTCACGCACTACAGTCCGGCGCCTTTGCTTCCATGGGCATCTTGCACTTTGTGGCCCCGAAGCCTTTCGACGCCATCATCCCGCCCTACATGCCCTCCAAGGCTCGTACCTGGACCTACCTCAGCGGCGTAGCCGAGCTGACCGTGGCTGGGCTCATTGCAAATAAAGGCACCCGAGCCCTCGGAGGTAAAGCGGCGGTGGCCTTGCTACTCGCGGTGTGGCCGGCCAATTTTGAAATGGCGCGTCAAGCACTCGCTGGTGAAGATACCTCGCGCAAGGTGATCTCCCTGGCACGACTGCCACTGCAGCTACCCCTGATTCGCGCAGCCGCCAAGCTCAGCTAAAAACAAAAGGCTCCTGGGAAAGTCCCAGGAGCCTGAAAGTGCAATCGCTACTGCTTTTTTAGCCGCGCTTGCGATTGCGTGAAACAAG
The DNA here is from genome assembly GCF_003814005.1 of Corynebacterium pseudopelargi. Classification (NCBI taxonomy): domain Bacteria; kingdom Bacillati; phylum Actinomycetota; class Actinomycetes; order Mycobacteriales; family Corynebacteriaceae; genus Corynebacterium; species Corynebacterium pseudopelargi. Next base: position 965,199 of record NZ_CP033898.1, read on the forward strand.
CGCCACGCCCAGGCCAACCAGCGCCGCACCGGCAAGCACAATGCCAAGCACCGATGCACCGGTATTAGCGAGCGAGCGCTGCGGGGTGGAGTGATCCTTATCAGCCGGTGCGTGGGAAGCCTCGGAGGACTTTTCCGCCGAAGGGCTTTCGCTTGTTACAGCCTCGGCTTCATCCTTGTCTTCTGCGGCATCCGTATCGGTTGCGTCCTGATCAGATGCATCTGCGTCCGTATCTGTGTCTGCGTCATCAGCCGCATCGGCGTCGTCTTGATCAGCAGCATCCTCTGGATCAGAAGCGTCATTTTGATCGTCGGCATCGGCGCCATCGGTGTTGTCGGCGTCGTTGTCGGACTCCTCAGAATCGCCAGGGGTGGCCGGCTGATCTTCAGAGGCTTCAGGTTCTGCCGTCACCGTGGTGGTGTCGGTGACAGTTACCGAGTCAGTGGGCTCGTTGTCTTGGGCGTTGGCCACCCCGCTAAGAAAGGCTAATCCCAAGCCAGTGGCAACGGCAGCGGCGCTCAGACGGTTCTTCATTGCGATTCCTTTTGTGTGAAGTGCTCTAAGGGTTGAGGAGTTGTCTTAGAATTCTGCCCTAAGCATCAACGATGTGCGCACCTTATGCCACACAAAGCTGCCTAAATGGGGGTAGTAAGGGGGTGGATACACCTCAGGCGCCGACTTCGGGCAGTACTTGCCCAAGTGGCGCCTGGTGGAATTGAGGTGGCTTTGAGAATGCTTAGAGCTTTTCTAATTCATCCTCGGTAACCCACTTGTGGTTTTTGAAGTGCTTGCCATTGGCGTCGAAATCAACCATGTACACGGTGGTTTGCTCCACGTCTTCGACGGTGCCCTTCGCACCTTTCATGCCGTCCATGTGATCAGCCTCGATCACGATGGGATCGCCATCTTGCAAGGGCTCGGCGCCTGGATCCTGCAGCTCTTCTTGTACGACCCACTTGTGGTCTTCAACCCTTGGAGATCCATCGGTGGGATCGTAGTTCACCTCATACACGGTGGTGGTGTAAGCGCCGGTGACCGTACCGATGGCGTCTTCCATGCCGGGCATGTGCTCAGCATCGATGCGAACTTTCTCTCCAACCTTGAAGCGAGGATTCTCTGCTTCTTTCATGCCGGCTGGTGCTTCGCCACCGTCGGTCTTGTGGGCGCCGTGGCCGTGGTGATCGTCGTGATCATCGTGCTCTTCGATCTCTACCACGGTGGTGTCGGTAGCACCGTTTTCGGCGGTGGTGGTGACAACGACTTCCTCTTCATCCTTGTCATCGCTGCAGGCGCTAAGGGCTAGGGCAGCGGTGGCGGCGATGGCGATAGAGGCTTTGGTGAAACGGCGCATAAATACGCGTCCTTTCTTCGGGGGTCTTCAAATATAAGACGGACACGTCAAGTATAAGGATTCGTGCAGCTATCAGCCAGCACCTTCTGAAGCTGGCTCATCTACCTAAGTGCCCAATGCGAAACGCCCCGCATGAAAGTGCGGGGCGTGTGCAATTGCCTATAGCTACAGGCTTAGTGATCGTGATCGTCGTGATCATCGTGGTCGTGATCATCGTGATCGTCGTGATCGTCGCCATCGTTTTGGGGGTCGAGGCGATCTTCCAGATCCTCGCGATCGTTTTGATCATCCTGGCGGTCATCGCGATCATCGCGGTCGTTTTGATCGTCGCGATCTTCAGTCTCTACCACGGTGGTGTCGGTGGTGCCGTCTTGTTCGGTGGTGGTGACGACAACTTCGTCTTCATCCTTGTCGTCGCTGCAGGCTGACAGTGCCAGGGAAGCGGCAGCGGCGATGGCGATAGAGGCTTTGGTGAAACGGCGCATGAGGTTACGCGTCCTTTCTTAGTATCAGTAACGGTACAAGCATAAAGTATAAGTAATGCGTTGTAAGTAATCAATTCTGAAGCACAGTAAGTGTTCAGAGAACTCCTATTTCTGCAGGCCAATGCCGAAAAAGTCCCACCTTTGCCCAGATAAAGAATCGGCGCGCAGCCGGCTTGGCGTTAGGATATGGACAACACTTCGGCCGAAGGCCGTGAGATCCAACAAGGAAAGAAGCAAGCAACGATGAGCGCGCAAGAACACGTACCCGGCATGGGTGCCATCCCCCTCGAGCAGGGCTACGCCTTTCGAGTATGGGCTCCGAATGCAGACTCGGTTGCCGTGGTCGGCGACTTCAATGAATGGGACGAGCAAGCCAATGTGCTCGAGCGCGAAGAATCAGGCAACTTCTACGGGGTTGTCACTCAGGCGCGCACCGGCCAGGAGTACCAATTTGCCATTCGCAATGGCGAAAACACCTTCATGCGCATCGATCCCCGAGCCTTCAAGGTGACCAACTCCGTGGGCAATGGTGTGCTGTATAACCACGAGGATTTTGACTGGTCCGGCGATGAATTCGCCACACCAAACCAGCACGAGCTTGTGATTTATGAAACCCATATCGGTTCCTTCGTCGATAACGGCGATGAGCACCAACCGGCGAATCTTGAAGATCTCACCAAAAAGCTCGACTACCTGGTGGGGCTCAATATCAACTGCGTGGAGCTCATGCCGCTCATGGAATTCGCGGGCGACTACTCATGGGGCTATAACCCCGCCAATATCTTCGCCGTGGAATCCTCCTATGGTGGCCCCGATGCGCTCAAGCACTTCATTAAAGAAGCACACGCCCGCGGAATCGCCGTGATCATCGACGTGGTGTACAACCACTTCGGACCTTCCGATTTGTCCCTGTGGCAATTCGACGGCTGGCAAGAAAACGACAAGGGCGGAATCTACTTCTACCAAGATTGGCGCAGCTCTACTCCCTGGGGCGATACTCGCCCCGATTATGGCCGCCAAGAAGTACGGGACTTCATCTCCGATAACGCCCGCATGTGGCTGCGCGACTACCACGCAGACGGATTGCGCCTTGATATGACGCCCTATATGCGCTCCAAGGACGGCTTCTCCGATGACATCCCAGAAGGCTGGACCATGATGCATGAGGTCGGTCGGGTCGTGCGCGAGGAGTTCCCGGGCAGGATCGCGATCGCAGAAGATCTGCACAATCTCGCAGCCGTGTCCTCCACAGAACCAGATGGCGGCAATATGCATGCCCAGTGGGATTCCCAATTCGTGCACCCGGTCCGCGAAGCGCTCATCACCAACGATGATGCCTCCCGCAACATCGACTCGGTAGCTGCAGCGGTGACCCACGAATACCTCAATCCCTTTGATCGCGTGATCTATACCGAATCCCATGACGAGGTAGCCAATGGTTCAGCACGCGTGACCACCGAGGTTGCAGGCGATAACCCAGACGGCTGGGATGCCCAAAAACGTGCCACCCTTGGTGCCTGCCTGGTCTTAAGCGCCCCAGGCATGCCAATGCTATTCCAAGGCCAGGAATTCCTTGAAGATGAATGGTTCCGCGACACCGTGCCGCTCGATTGGGGGCAAGCATGGGCGTTTAGGGATATTGCGAGGATGTTTTCCGACCTCATTGCGCTAAGGCGCAACCTCGACGGCAGCAGCGCCGGGCTACAAGGACCTGTCACCCGAATCCACCACCAAGACAATGAATCCAAGCTGCTCGTCTTTAGCCGCGAAACCCTCGACCAAGATGCTGTGCTGGTGGCCGTGAACTTCTCACGCACGGAATGTGCCGCCAATGTCACCATCCCAGAGGGGCACTGGAAGGTGCGCTTTAATTCCGATGCCAACACCTATTCCACGCTATTTGGCAACCACGAAACCTCCGATATGGAAGGCCCCGATGCCTATCTGTCGCTCGGGCCATTTTCCTGCGTGATGTTTAGCCGCGCATAACAACAGCACGCAGCAAAAAGCCCCGTAGGTCAAAGCGATATAACCTACGGGGCTTGGTGCTTTCTAGCTCAACTTAATCCAAGGGCTTCAAGCCTTTGATTGGTGGGTTGGCTTTGAAGGCCACCAGAACTTCTGGCCAAACACCATCATCACGGCCGGCAACAAAATCGTGCGCACCACCAGGGTATCGAGCAGCACGCCGAGGAAAATCACCACACCAATTTGTGCCAGCGCCACCAGTGGCAGCACGCCAAGCGCGGCAAAAACGGCAGCAAGCAAGATGCCGGCGGAGGTAATCACACCACCGGTGGTGGACAAAGCCTTGCGCACATGGGCACTCATATCCGCATCAGGATTCTTTGCCGCTTCCTCTTTGGCGCGGGTGACTAGGAAGATGTTGTAGTCCACGCCCAGGGCGACCAAGAATACGAAGGCGTATAGCGGGGTGAGGTCTGCCAGGGAATTAAAGCCCAAAATGTGCTGGAATACCCACCAACCAAGACCCATGGCGGCGATATTGGTCAGCAGCACCGTCGACACCATCACCAGCGGGGCCACCAGGCTTCGCAGCAGCACGATCAATGCCAGCAACACCACGGCCAGCACTGCAGGGAAGATCACCCGACGGTCTGCTGCCGCGTATTCGGCTTGGTCATACAACTCAGCATCAGGGCCGCCAACCTTGGTGGCATAAGGCGAGAGCGCATCGCGCAGTGCTTGAGTGTCTAAGCCCGAAGCATTCAGCGTCACCTCAGAACCAATTTCTTGGCCCGGTTGCACCGAGGCGCCGGCAGTTTTAAGTGCCTTTTCTACCTCTTGCAGTTGGGAAGGATCTTCTACCAATACAGTCGCGGGTGTGGCTGCTTGGTCGGGGAAGTGCGCCTCCAACGTCTCGCTTGCGGCGATGGACTCCGGGGTATCAATAAACTGATCCGCCTGCGAAAGGCCAATCTTCATGTTCAGTGAGCCTGCGCAAGCAATACCGAGCAACACCAAAGAAGCGATGATCACGGCGACCTTCCGGCCGGCCACAAAGTTGCCAATTCGATCCCAGATGCCGTGCTGCGCTTCGGTGCCCACGGCGGGGGTCTTTGGCCAGAACACCCAGCGCCCGAAGGTAACCAGCGCGCCGGGGAGTACGAATAGTGCAAAGGTCAAGGCGATAATCACACCAACGGTCGAGGCAACGCCTAAGCCGCGGGTATTTGGTGCTGCAGAAAGCAGCAGGCAGAGCACGCCGAGTGCCACAGTCGAGGCGCTGGCAGCGCAGGCCTTCGCGGTGGGCAACCATGCCTTGGCCATGGCCTCAAAGCGGCTGGAGTGCTCGCGCAATTCATCGCGATAGCGAGAGATCAGCAGCAATGCGTAGTTGGTGCCTGCACCAAAGACGAGCACCGACAAAATGCCAGCGGTGGATTCGTCCCAACTCATCCCAAGGGCGCTGAGCACCCAGGTAAATACCGTTGCCGCTACGCGATCGGCAACGCCAATCACGGCCAGCGGGATCAGCCACAGCACGGGGGAGCGGTAGGTGATAATCAGCAGCAGCGCCACGATGATGGCGGTGACACCTAACAGGAGGAAGTTTGCTCCGTCAAAGACATTGGCAAGGTCAGCCTGGATTGCTGCAGGGCCTGTTACCTGCACTTGCATGCCCTCGGGTGCGTCTGCCTTGAGGTCTTCGCGCAGCGTATTGATTTGCTCGGCAACCTCGGCGCTTGTGCCGCCTTCAATGTTGCTAAAGATCAGGGCAGCTTCGCCGTCTTCGCTTGGAACGGCTTTGCCGCCGATAGACGATGCCAGTGATTGAGCCTCGGCGATGTTGATGCCGCCGGATTGTTCCAGCACGGCAATGGCGGTGGTATCGCCGGCGTCATCTTCGAGCTGTTCTACGGTGCGCGCAACTGCGAGGGAGTCGGATCCCTCGGGCAGGTTGCCATAGGTATTGGTCGGCACATCTTTGGCGCCAATGGCCATCAGTGCGATCCCGATGATCAATAAAACGAGCGCGAGCCATCGCGATCGTTTGGCTTTTTGTGCAGCCGCTGTTGGCTGCTCAGCGGTGGAGTTGGTTGACATGGACACCATACTAAGGCAAGGGAACCTTAAGTTCTGCACGCATGCGCAGGGTGTCACAGCTACAAGCGTGGTGCGACAGTGCCTGTGGTTATTCGCTATTCAGCAGCCGTTTGTGCAGCTAGGGCGGTGCTGAGCTCTCGCCAGGAGGGAGTGCGCGCCTTGCTTGCCAGGTGGCTGTATTGCTGCGAAATTGTGTCTTGAATCATGTCTGCAGCCTCGAGCGCGGTTGCGGGATCAGTTGGGGTAGTACCGGCGAATCGATAGGCGGGCTCTGCAACAGGAACCTCGGCGGTAGGTTGCAGGCTTGCCTCTAACACATCGATGCGCTGCTGGTGAGCTGCAAGCAGGGCACTAATCCGCTGTTTCCCAGTCGCATCGGCATAACCCAAGGCCACGCCAAGGCCATAGCGAGCCGCATATTCGTCCTTCAAAGCCTCGCGAGCATCGCTTGCATCGGCTTCAATATCGCCGGATTTGATCCCTTGGGCTTTGAGCTCCTTATTTGGCTGCAACTGGGCTGCGCCTGCCACCGGTGCGGCAGCGCCGGCTTGAACCAAATCGATGATCTGTGGGACTAGCACCGGCATGGCATCCTGAGGTGCCTCGGCGGTGGCGTCGAGGATGAGCTGCGCGGAGACGTCGAAAAGCTCCACACCTTGGCGCTGATCGGTAGGCGCTTGCTCAATATCGTCTTCGATGGCCTCATAGGAACAATGCTCAGGTTGCTCGCCATTTTCGCGATGCCCGCAGGCGCGCATGGCCTCGGCAATAAGCTCCTCGGCATCCTCGGCTCGCAATTGCTTTAATGCCGGGGTCTGATAAGTATCGGCCTCATACCGCGCCTGAGCTGCAAGGTCGATCAAAGTGGCATTGGGCTCAGGCTGTTGAACCAGGCTGCAAGACCCAAGCGAAAGCGCGAGGGCAAGGGGGAGGGCTAGGGCAGAAACACGCATCGCCGAGCAAGTATAGTCACCCCAAGCTACTAGCATGGCCAGCATGGCTTTTCCCACACCCGAAGAACTCAGCACGATACTGCAACCCATTGCCGATCGACTCCACCTCGATGTGGAAGCGGTGAAGGTGAATAAGGCAGGCAAGAAATCCTCCGTCACCGTCATGCTCGACGGTGACACCCGCCCCGATTTAGACACCCTCGAGGTAGCTTCCCAGGAAATTTCAGAGCTTTTCGACGCCGCAGAAACCGAAGGCCAGCTGAACTTCGGTGCAGGCTACACCCTGGAAGTCACCACCCCTGGGGTAGATCGCCCGCTGCAATTGCCAAGGCATTGGCGCCGCAATCGCGGGCGGTTGGTGGCAATCACCGTGGACGGAAAGAAAGAAATCTGGCGCATCGGCGCACTCAATGAGCAAGAAAATGAGGTCGTTGTGGTGCGAAAGGTGGGAAAGAATCTCGAAATCGACACCATTGCACTAGCCAAGCACCCCGAAGCGGTGGTAGAAATTGAATTTGCCCAAGCACCAGAAGAACAGATGGCCTTGGTGCGCTACAGCTACGACGAAGCCATACAGTGGCGAGAGGACACTAAATAAGTGAATATTGACATCCAGGCGCTCCGTGCGATCGAAAAGGAACATGGCATCTCTGTGCAAGAGTTGCTCATCACGATCGCGGGAGCGCTTCGTCATGCCTACCTGGAGTACAAGGAAGAAAGCGATACCAGCGGCCAACGTGCGCGCGTGGAGATCGATCAAGACACCGGCGAAGTCAGCGTGATCGTCTCCGAGCTTGACGAGGAAGGCGTGGTGACCTCGGAGTTCGACGACACCCCCTCGCACTTCGGGCGCATCGGCGCAAAGGCAGTGCGCGATACCATCTTGAGAAAACTGCGCGAAGCCACCACCTCCAAGGCCTATGACGCTTACTCCGAGTACGAAGAAACGGTCGTCTCCGGCGTGGTGCAGGCCGATGCCATTGCCAAAGAAAAGGGCATCGTGGTGGTCCACCTTGGTACCGAATTGGATGGCCAAGACGGCATCTTGATCCCCGCGGAACAAATCCCTGGTGAAAAGCTCACCCACGGCCAGCGCATCAAGGCCTATGTGGTTGGCGTGAACCGCGCACCCACCAACCTTCAGATCAACCTCTCGCGCACCCACCCCGAGCTGGTGCGTCACCTCTTCGAGCTCGAGGTGCCAGAGGTTGCCGATGGCAGCGTCGAGATCATCTCTATTGCCCGTGAGGCAGGCCATCGCTCCAAGGTGGCGGTGCGCGGACACGCCAAGGGCTTGAACGCCAAGGGTGCTTGCATCGGGCCGCGTGGCCAGCGAGTCAACAACATCATGAAGGAACTCGCAGGCGAGAAGATCGACATCATCGAATATTCCGATGATCCAGCCACCTATGTTGGCAATGCGCTTGCGCCTTCTAAGGTGGTGCACGTTGAGGTGTTAGACCCTGAGGCCCAAACGGCGCGGGTGACGGTTCCGGATTATCAACTGTCCTTGGCTATTGGTAAAGAAGGCCAAAATGCTCGCCTGGCTGCACGCCTGACGGGTTGGAAAATCGATATCCGCTCCGATAAAGACGCTGAATAAATATCTGCCAGTTTCTTTGGCGCTTGCCTAAGTAACCAATCAGGCAAATTCGGCGCCAGGAAGCAGGCAGATTCGCCAAATCACAACTTTGGCGTACACTGGCCGATGGCCCTTGATTACTTCTGCCATGCCGAAAACGGCGTGGAAAGTATCAACGTGCTTGCCTAGAAGCAGCAGAAGGAAGCGCAACGAAAAGTGGAAAGGTGGTTTGTGCGAAAGCAGATGCCAACACACGCACATGTGCCGCAGCGCACCTGCATCGCAACGAACACCACCGCAGCTTCACATTCGCTGCTTCGCCTGAGTGCACGGCAGCACGAAGGGGTATGCCACATTCTTGCCGACCCAGCCCACAAACTCGGCGGCAGGGGAGCGTGGATTACCCCAACAATCGAGGCATTGGAACAAGCGACGCGCAGGCGAGCATTTGCCCGCGCGTTTCGGGTGTCTACACCAGTAGACACAGGTCATTTGCGAGAATATCTCGCCGCGCACACAGCGCACGACCCTGACACTGTAAGGAAGACACAACACTGATGAGCACACGATGAAGCATCAGCGATGAACGTCAACGCACACAGGTAAAGGGATCGATCAGGCTTTTTGGCCTTCGATTCCTTGCCTTAAAACCCAAGGAGAGAAGTGCCCGGAAAGCTACGTGTACATGAGCTAGCAAAACAGCTTGGTGTGCCCAGCAAAGAACTGCTTGCCACGCTCAAAGAGCAAGGCGAGTTCGTCAAAACCGCATCTTCAACCATCGAACCACCGGTGATTAAGAAGATGAAGGCCTACTACGAGTCCAAGGCCGATGCTGGCGAGCAGGCAGAAAAGCCCGCCGCAAAACCGGCAAAGAAGGCTGCTGCCCAAAGCCCAGCAGACCAAGCCAAGGCTGCAAAGAAGCCGGCTGCAAAGCCCGGCCCCGCAGCAAAAGCCGCACCCAAACCAGGTGCCGCAAGCCCCGCGCAAGCAGCGAAGGCAGCCAAGCCTGCCGCTGCAAAGCCGGCGGCAAAGAAGCCCGCTGCGCCTGCAGCACAACCCGCAGCAGCAAAGCCTGCTGCCAAGAATGCACCCAAACCAGGTGCAGCAACCCCCGCGCAGGCCAAGCCCGCTGCCAAGACCTCTCAGGCAAAGCCTGGCGAGCAAGCAGCCAAGCCGGCCACGCCAGCGACGACGCCTGCATCCATGCCGCGCCCCCAAGCCAAGCCAGGCCCCAAGCCTGGTGGCCGTGCGCCGCGCGTAGCCAATAACCCCTTCTCCACCGGCGGTGGAGAGCGCCCGGCTCCTCGTCCCGGCGGCGGCCCACGTCCTGGCGGCCAACCCCGACCCGGTGGCGGCCCACGTCCCGGTGGTCGTGGCGGCCAGCAAGATCGCGCGCCTCGTCCCGGTGGCGGTCGCGGTGGCGCTCAGCGCCAGGGTGGCCAGCGCAGTGGTGGCCAAGGTGGCCAGGAACGCCAGGGTGGCGGACGCCGTCCAACCCCGGCAATGATGCCTACCCATCCGAATCCCGCTCAGATGCCCACCCGTGCATCCGGTGGCGGCAACCGTGGCGGACGTCCCGGTGGCGGCCCCGGTGGTCCGGGCGGTCCCGGTGGTTTCCGCGGTGGCGGAGGCGGCCGTGGTGGACGTCGCGGCGGTACCGCAGGTGCGTTCGGACGCCCAGGTGGCGCTCCACGCAAGGGTCGTAAGTCGAAGCGTCAGAAGCGCAACGAGTACGAATCCATGCAGGCACCCAATGTCATCGGCGGCGTGCGCCTGCCCGATGGCGGCGGCGCAACCGTGCGTTTGGCTCGCGGTGCATCCCTTTCGGACTTCGCAGAAAAGATCAATGCCGATGCGGCAGCATTGGTGCAGGCACTGTTCAACCTCGGCGAGATGGTCACCGCGACCGCCTCGGTGAGCGAAGAAACCCTGCAGTTGCTGGGCGAAGAAATGAACTACAAGGTTCAGGTCGTTTCCCCAGAGGACGAAGACCGCGAGCTGCTTGAGTCCTTCGACCTGCAATTCGGTGAGGATGAAGGCGATGAAGAAGACCTCGCCCAGCGTCCGCCAGTGGTGACCGTGATGGGTCACGTCGACCACGGTAAGACCCGACTGCTCGACTCGATCCGTAAGGCCAACGTCCGCGAGGGCGAAGCCGGCGGTATTACCCAGGGCATTGGTGCCTACCAGGTCAACGTGGAACTCAACGGCGAAGATCGTCGCGTTACCTTCCTGGATACCCCAGGTCACGAGGCCTTTACCGCCATGCGTGCCCGTGGTGCTAAAGCCACCGACATTGCAGTGCTGGTTGTGGCTGCCGACGACGGCGTTATGCCGCAGACGGTGGAAGCAATCAACCACGCCAAGGCCGCCGACGTGCCAGTTGTGGTTGCAGTAAACAAGATCGATAAGGAAGGCGCGAACCCGGACAAGATCCGCGGCCAGCTCACCGAATACGGTCTGGTGCCCGAAGAATACGGTGGCGACACCATGTTCGTGGACATCTCTGCAAAGCAAGGCCTGCACATCGACGAGCTGCTCGAGGCTGTGCTGCTGACGGCAGATGCCTCCCTGGATCTGCGCGCAAACCCGGACATGGACGCTCAAGGTGTAGCCATCGAAGCGCACCTCGACCGCGGCCGTGGCCCTGTGGCAACGGTGATCGTTCACCGCGGTACCTTGCGCGTGGGTGACTCTGTGGTGGCAGGCGATGCCTATGGTCGCGTGCGCCGCATGGTTGATGAGCACGGCAATGACGTGGACGAGGCTGGGCCTTCCCGCCCCGTGCAGATGCAAGGCCTCAACGGTGTGCCTGGTGCCGGCGATAACCTGCTCGTGGTTGAAGACGACCGCGTGGCACGTCAGATTGCCAACCAGCGCAATGCCCGCAAGCGCAATGCACTGGCTGCGAAGTCCCGCAAGCGCGTGTCCTTGGAAGACCTGGATTCGGTGCTCAAGGAAACCTCCACGCTCAACCTCATTCTCAAGGGCGACAACGCCGGTTCCGTGGAAGCACTGGAAGAGGCGCTGCTCAAGATCGAGGTGGACGACGAGGTACAGCTCAACATCATCGACCGTGGCGTTGGTGCCGTAACCCAAACCAACGTCACCTTGGCTGCCGCATCCGACGCCGTGATCGTTGCCTTCAACGTTCGCGCTGAAGGCAAGGCCACCGAGGAAGCCAACGCCGAGGGCGTGGATATCCGCTACTACACGGTGATCTACCGCGCTATCGAGGAGATCGAGCAGGCTCTCAAGGGCATGCTCAAGCCGGTGTACGAGGAAAAGGAAATCGGCCGCGCCGAAATCCGCGCCATCTTCAAGGCTTCTGCCGTGGGTCTTATCGCAGGTTGTATGGTCGAGTCCGGCAAGGTGCGTCGCAATGCACAGGTTCGCCTGCTGCGCGATGGTGCCGTGGTGGCCGACAACGCCAAGATCGAGTCCTTGCGTCGTGAAAAAGACGACGTTACCGAAGTGGCTGCAGGCTACGAATGCGGTATGGTGCTGTCGTACCCGGATATCCAGGTCGACGACATCATCGAGGTCTTCGAAATGGTAGAAGTTCCGCGCGACTAATCCTCGTGCGGGGCATCCCGCCTGCTTAGGCTAAAGCGCCTTCGGGCTTGGGCGCTTAAAACAAGCACCGAGCCCACTGCCCGCCCCCGTGGACGTCGAAAAGCGACGCTACGGGGGCGGGTTTTCACCCCCACATCGTGGCAGAGCAGTCCGCGATAGATTGGGGGATAAAGAATCAAGCACAACAAAGCGAAGGAGCACACCGTGGCAGACCACGCCCGCGCAGCCCGCATGGCCAAGCGCATCCAAACCATCGTGGCAACCGCCATCGAACGCGAGATCAAAGACCGTCGCCTCGAATTGGTTACCATCACCGACGCCCGCGTCACCGGTGACCTGCACGACGCCACGGTGTTTTATACCGTCCGCGGTCGCACCTTGGAAGAAGCCCCAGATCATGAGCAAGCCGCTGCCGCGTTGGAAAAGGTCCGCGGTACCTTGCGCAGGATCGTCGGCGAGCAACTCTCGGTACGCTTTACCCCTACGTTGAACTTTGAGCTAGATACCGTGCCCGAGGCATCGGCCCACATGGAGGCGATGTTGGCACGCGCACGCCAGCGCGACGAGGAGCTGCGAAAGTTGCGCGAAAACGCCAAGCCTGCCGGCGACGCGAATCCCTATAAGCATGCAGAAGACTAGGCAGCCCTGGCGCGATCTTCACCCCAGCGGAGCCGATTACATTGCGGCCACGCGCAAACTAAAAAAGGCCAAAACCGTCTGCGTTGTGGGGCATAAAAACCCCGACGCCGATGCAATTGGCAGTGTGTGCGCCATGCTGGGGGCGATCGAGCAATTGGGCAACACCGGTGTTGGGGTGATCGGCCAGCGCGATGCGATTGACCCAGCGTTATTGCATATCCCCGGCGCCCAGGAGATCCGCTGCGTGGATACCTTGCCTGAGTGCGACTTGATCGTGGTGGTCGACTGCGGTGGATTGGGCCGCACCGGCACCTTGCAGCCCGAGGTGATTGCCGATCCCTCGCGGGTGATTCTGGTGGATCACCATGCCTCGAACCGTGGTTTCGCCGGGATCAATCTGCTGGACTATGCGGCCGAATCTACCACCACGGTGTTAAGGGAGTGGTTTCGCTACCTCGGCGTGGATATCACCGATGCGATGGCGCATGCGCTCTACGCCGGCTTAGCCACCGATACCGGAGGTTTTCGCTGGGGTCGGCCGCAGATGCACGAATTTGCCCAGGAGCTCGTGGCTCATAACCTCGATATCCGAACGATTAGCAAGCAGCTTTTCGACGGCGGCTCTGTGGCCGATCTGCAAATGCTCGGCACCGTGTTGGCCGATTTAAGGGTGGAACACGCAGGCCCTTGGACGGTGTTAATCGCCTTGGCAAGCAACGATCGCATCGCAGGCCACTCGCTTGGGGCGGTGGATAAAATTGCCGATACGATCCGCGGGATGAGCGAAGCCCAAATCATCGTGGTGCCCAAAGAATTCCAGCCCGGAGATTGGGCAGTATCCCTGCGCAGTGATGTGGTAGACGTATCCATGCTCGCCCGCACCCTCGGCGGTGGCGGCCATGTGCGCGCCGCAGGATTTTCCACCTTCGGCACCGCAGAGCACGTTCTAGCAGAGGTGCTCAACGCCATCGCGCATTTCCCGCAGGCTTGATCCCTGAAGTTTTGCCCAATTGCTGCAATAGCCCCACCGACTCAAGGAAGGCATCCCGGTTTAGGCTAGTGACCTCTCAAACCCATATCCCCGAAGTGAATGCCCGCACCATTTTTGGGCTCGCCCTGCCCGCGCTCGGTGTATTGGCTGCCACGCCGCTGTATCTGCTGCTTGATACCGCGGTGGTGGGAAGGCTTGGCACGGTGGCGCTTGCTGCCCTTGGTGCCGGCACCACCTTGTATTCGATGGTCACCACCCAGCTCACCTTCCTTTCTTATGGCACCACGGCGCGTTCGGCACGCAAATATGGCGCTGGTGATGAACAAGGCGCCATTGCAGAAGGCGTGCAAGCCACCTGGCTTGCCATCATCGTTGGTGCGCTGCTGTGGGCAGCGATGTTTTTCGGTTCACCCTGGTTTAGCCTCTGGCTGGCAAATAACCCAGACGTAGCTGCCACCGCCACCTCCTGGTTAAAAGTGACCTCTTTTGGCATTCCATTGATCTTGATGGTGATGGCCGGCAATGGGTGGTTAAGAGGTATTCAAAACACCCGCCTGCCGTTGTTATTTACCCTCGCAGGCGTGATCCCGGGGGCGATACTCGTGCCCGTGCTGGTGCACCGCTTCGGGGTGGTGGGTTCCGCCTGGGCGAACTTAATCGGCACGATCATCACCACCGCCTGTTTTGTTGCCTACCTCATGCACCGTCACCGGGGTAGCTACGCACCGCAACCCAAGGTGATGCTGCGCCAATTGGTGTTAGGCCGCGATCTGATTTTGCGTTCTTTAAGCTTCCAGGTGGCCTTTTTATCCGCAGCAAGTGTGGCCGCGCGCTTCGGCGCAGATTCGCTGGCAGCCCACCAAGTGCTGCTGCAATTGTGGAACTTCCTCTCCCTGGTGCTCGATTCCCTCGCCATTGCTGCACAGGCCTTAACTGGGGCCGCACTGGGGGCAGGCAGCGTGGCAATCGCCAGGGCCACAGGTACTAAACTCTTGGCGTATTCCAGTGCGTTTTCGTTCGTACTTGCTGCCATCTTCGCCATTGGCCATGCTCGCATTCCGCGCATCTTTACCCACTCCGCCCCGGTGCTTGAAAGCATGCAGGGTCCGTGGTGGCAATTGGTGTTGCTGATCTTGCTCGGCGGTGTGGTCTTTGCACTCGATGGCGTGTTACTCGGCGCCTCCGACGCGGCCTTTTTAAGAACCGCCTCCATCGCCTCGGTGGTGCTAGGTTTCCTCCCAGCCGTGTGGCTTTCTTTGTGGCTTGATGGTGGCCTTGTTGGTGTTTGGTGGGGCATCGTGGCCTTCATCGCCATCCGCATGGTGGCAGGCATCTGGCGTTTTCGTTCGATGCGCTGGGCAACGCTTGGCCAATAACCTCCCACCAGCAAGCCCTAGCGCCGATCACGGCTCGCGCCTGCACCCCAAGGACCAGGTGCGGTCTAACCCTGGACGGCTTTGGGCTAGCATGAAACCTCGAAGGGCAGTCGTGGATGCAAGGAAGGTGCCGCCGTGGTGAAAACACTTTGGGCTGTATCTGATCTGCACACCTCAGTGGCCGCTAATGCCGAGATGCTCGATAGGGTGCAGCCCACCAACCCTGGAGACTGGTTGTTGGTCGCCGGCGATGTGGCCGAAAAGACCGAGACAGTCTTAGCAACCCTGGCTACGCTGCGCCAGCGTTTCCACACCGTTGTGTGGTCTCCCGGCAACCACGAGCTGTTTAGCCAAGGCGGCGCGCAGGCTCAGGGAAGAGAAAAATACGAAGAGCTTGTCCGAGGCTGCAGAGAACTCGGGGTGCTTACCCCAGAAGATCCCTTCGCGCGCTTTGGCGATGTGACAGTGGTTCCACTTTTTACCTTGTACGACTACTCCCTGCGCCCCCAAGGCACCACGGTGGAACAAGCCTTGCAATCAGCCAAACGCAAGGAAGTGATGCTTTCCGATGAGCTGTTCATCGCGCCGTTTGTTGATATCCGCGGCTGGTGCTGGGAGCGGCTTTCTTATTCGGTCAATAGAGTAGGCCGCGTTGAAGGTCCCACGGTGCTGATGAACCACTGGCCTTTAGAGCCCCAACTGACCCAGGCTCTTGGTGTGCCAGAGATGGCCATGTGGTGCGGCACCAAACACACCAAAGGTTGGGCAGAGCGCTACCAGGCCCGCGCAGTGGTGTACGGGCACCTCCACCTTCCAGGTCGCAGCACTATCGCCGGTGTGCCACATATCGAGGCCTCACTGGGCTACCCAAAGCAGTGGCGAAACACCTTAGATTCGCGCTCATGGCCGGTAGCAGTGTTGGAGGTGCCCGATGGTGCTTGACCCATCGCTTTTTCCAGCATCGGCGCGCTTTAGTTCCTTAGTGGTTGAAAAAGACGGCCACAATCTTGAGCACTTTGAGCGCCTGCACCCCTTGGAAAGGATTTTGGTGGCGCACTCCGTGGATGCGCGCAAGGCAGAATTCGGTGATGCGCGCTGGTGCGCCCATGATGCACTCGCGCAACTCGGAAGAGATAGCGGCGAGCCCATTTTGCGCGGTGAGCGCGGCATGCCCATTTGGCCTGCGGCAGTCAGCGGATCATTAACGCATACCGAAGGCTTCCGGGCTGCTGTGGTAGCGCCAAGGTTGATTGTGCGCTCCATGGGCCTTGATGCAGAGCCAGCAGAACCGCTCCCGGATGGTTTGATCGACTCAATTTCTAGGCCGGGGGAGCGCCGCCAATTAAGCAACTTAGAAGACGCAGGCATTCACTGCGCTGATCGCCTGCTGTTTTGTGCAAAAGAGGCCACCTATAAGGCCTGGTTCCCGCTGACCCACCGGTGGCTTGGTTTTGATCAAGCAGAAATTGATATACGTCCAGATGGCACCTTCGTGTCATATCTCTTGGTGCGGCCAACACCGGTGCCGTTTATTGAAGGCAAGTGGAAGATGAGCGATCACTACGTGGTGGCAGCAACCGCAGTGACCAGTGCTTAAATCTTCAGTGATGCCACTGCCACGGTGCTAGAGCGTGGAAGGCCGTGCCACAAACACCGTGGCAAGCCGCTTGCCCTGTTCTTTGATCAGCGCCACCGCACGCCCATCGGGGGCCACAGCCGCATGCACTCCGCGAAGGCCGCGGGGAGCAAGCCATTTGCCCATCGCTAAATCAGCGGCTTCTTGCTCGCTTACCTCTAATACCGGGTAGCAGCGGATTAAGGCTTGATCCAAAGAGACACTCAATGCAGGGTGCTGTTCTAGCTCTTCTAGCGTCAGGGCATCTTGAAGCTCAAAAGCGCCCACTGCGGTGCGGCGAAGCGCAGTCAAATGCCCACCCACGCCTAAAGCCTCGCCCAGGTCACGAGCTAAAGAGCGGATATAGGTGCCAGAAGAACACTCCACCACCACATCGAGTTCAATGTGGTCGCTGCACCTGCGCTGCGCTAGAACATCAAAGCGCTCGATGGTGACCGGGCGTGGGGGAATCTCTACGGCCTCACCTTCCCTCACACGCTGATACGCCCGCTTGCCATTGATCTTGATGGCGCTCACGGCAGCAGGGCGCTGCATAATCGGGCCACGGAGGCGGGCAATTTCAGCTTCGATCTCTGCTTCAGTGATGGCCTGGATCGCGGTGGCGTCGGCAAGTTCCCCACGCTCACCCTCGGCATCATCGGTGGAGGTAGCCGCACCCAAAAACACGGTGGCTTCATAAGCCTTGGTATCGGCCACCATGTGGGCTAAAAACTTCGTGCCGCGCTCAATGCCAGCCACAAGCACACCGGTAGCCATCGGATCGAGGGTGCCGGCGTGACCTACTCGCCGGGTGCCAAAGAAACGGCGAAGGCGAGCAACCACGTCATGGGAGGACATACCTTGTGGCTTATCTACAACCACGAGGCCTGAGTTAGCAAGGGGATCAGTCATGGAAGCTAAGTGTATGTCGTAGGGTTGTGGGCGTGGATATTTGGCAGAGATTCGACGAGATCCCTCAGACCCTGCAGGCATCGGTCGTGACCATTGGCGTATTCGATGGCATACACCGCGGCCACCGCACGCTGATTAGCGAGGCAACAGAACGCGCACACGCATTGGGCATCCCCAGCATTTTGCTGACCTTCAACCCACACCCCATGGCAGTGCTGCGCCCAGACAAAATGCCACCCATGCTTGGATCCGTAGCCGCTAGAGCTGAACTCGCCCAAGACTTCGGTATTGACCACATGCTCGCCATGAGCTTTTCCGCTGATCTTGCACGCCTGGAACCCGAAGCATTCTTCCGCGATATCCTCGTCGAACGCCTACACGCCAAAGTGATTGTGGTGGGGGAGAACTTCACCTTTGGCCACAAAGCTGCAGGCACCACAGATACCCTCATCGAACTCGGAAATCGCTACGGCGTCGAGGTGATTGTGCGAGAACTGCTCGCAGAAGATGGCACCGTACTATCTTCCACGGTGATCCGCGAGGCGCTGCAATCCGGTGATGTGCACCGTGCCAATTGGTGCTTGGGGCGCTGGTTTAGCGTAAGCGGCCAGGTGGTCCGTGGCGCCGGGCGAGGCGGGCGCGAGCTGGGGTATCCCACCGCGAATCTCTACTTCCCCGATAGCGTGGCTTTGCCTGCCGACGGCGTGTATGCAGGACTACTTACCGTCACCTCCCAGGCGCCAATCGAAGGGGATATGGAATATGGGGTGGCCTATCCCGCGGCGATTTCGGTAGGCCATAACCCCACCTTTGGTGATGAACGCCGAAGCGTAGAAAGCTTCGTCATCGACCGCGAGGCGGATCTGTATGGGCATACTGTCGAGGTGGCCTTTATTGGTCACATTCGCGGGATGGAGAAATTCGATGGCGTAGACCAGCTCTTAGAAGCCATGGGCCGCGATGTTGCTCAAGCCCGCGAGATCATCGCCGAGGCAACCGAAATAAGCAAAGAGCACTGCCGAAACGTACTCAACAACAGGGAAGAACACTAATGCCAAAAAACATCATTCTTGATCTCGATACCGGTATCGACGATGCACTCGCCCTGGCCTATGCGCTCGGCAGTGAAGAACTCAACCTCATCGGTGTCACAGCAACCTACGGCAATGTGCTTGTAGGCGATGGCGCCCGCAATGATCTTGCCCTGCTGGAACTTTTCGGACGCCCCGATGTGCCGGTGTATCTAGGCGAGCCACATGCTTTGGCCAAAGATGATTTCGAAGTGCTGGAGATCTCGGCTTTTATCCACGGCAAAAATGGCATCGGAGAGGCCGAGGTGCCCGATGCCGCCGCTGGGGTTCAAGAGCAATCCGCGGTTGATTTCCTGATCGAATCCGTGGAGCGCTATGGCGATGATTTGGTGATTGTGCCAACCGGTGCGATGACGAATATTGCCACCGCGATGCAGCGCAGTGAAGCCTTTGCCCGCAATGCACACATTGTGTTTATGGGTGGTGCGCTGAGCGTGCCGGGCAATGTTTCGCCCTGGGCTGAGGCCAATATCAACCAGGATCCCGAGGCCGCCGATTATATGGTGCGACATGGCCGCGACGTGACCATGATCGGCCTGGATGTGACCTTGCAAACCCTGCTTACCTACAAAGAAACCGGTGCTTGGCGTGAACTTGGAACGCCTCAAGCAACCTTGCTTGCCGACGCCACCGACTACTACATCCGCGCCTACGACACCGTGGCTCCGCACCTGGGTGGCTGCGGTCTGCATGACCCACTGGCCGTCGCAGTAGCGGTAGACCCAAGCCTGGTGCAGCTTTTGCCCATTAACTTGAAGGTGGATACAGAAGGCGCCACCCGCGGGCGCACCATTGGTGATGAGACTCGCCTCAATGAAGAAGAAAAGACCTCAAGGGTTGCGGTAGCCGTGGATGTGGAGCGCTTCTTGGAGGAATTCATGGCTCGTCTAAGCCGCGTGGCTCGTGGCGAGGCGGTGGGCGCCTAGGGCTGGTGTGCTTAGGTGCTGATTGGGCGCAGCCTAGGCATTGGTGCTATCCTTTGACAGGTTCAGCTCACTGCAGTCCACAGCAGTCCTGAACTGCCAAGTTTTTTGGCAACGTTGATGTGGTACTGAAATAGGAGATATACGCATGGCTTTGAGCACTGAGCAGAAGAAAGAGATCCTCAAGGAGTTCGGTCTGCACGAGACGGACACCGGTTCCCCCGAGGCGCAGGTTGCACTGCTTTCTGCACGCATCAAGCAGCTCACCGAGCACCTCAAGGAGCACAAGCACGATCACCACTCCCGTCGTGGTCTGCTGTTGCTGGTTGGTCGTCGCAAGGGCTTGCTCAAGTACCTGGCTGCCAACAACGTTGATCGCTACCGTGATCTCATTGCTCGCCTGGGTCTGCGTCGCTAAGCTTCGCTTTTCCCAACAAGGGTCCTACCTCAACTGCGGGGTAGGGCCCTTGTTTTTGTCTTTGCGCCTCTAGCCTTAAGCCGGGGAACTTTGGGCCTAGGAAGCCTTGGGGGCTGCTTGGATTTGGGCCTTTGTTGATCCGGTCGGCTTCAAAGCATTGCTGCCAGGAGCGAGAAGAAACCACATTGTTCGAGCTAGACGTGCTAGGCTGTGACAATTGCGAGATGTGAAAGAAGCATTTGCAACAACGAGCACGACCAGCGGCACCGACGACCGCTGCGCACGATATTTTTTGAGGAGACGTGCATTTTGAGCAATCAGGCTGACCTGATCGAATACATTGAAGATCCCGATTTCGGTATCACTGAAGCAGCCGTCACCATTGATAATGGTGATTTTGGTACTCGTACCATCCGCTTCGAAACTGGCCAATTGGCCCGCCAAGCAGGTGGCTCTGTTACCACCTATCTTGATGAAGACACGATGCTGCTGGCCACCACCACTGCATCGAACCAGCCGCGTGAAGGCTTCGACTTCTTCCCGCTGACTGTTGACGTAGAAGAGCGTATGTATGCCGCCGGCAAGATCCCCGGCTCCTTCTTCCGCCGTGAAGGCCGCCCCTCTACTGAGGCCATTTTGGCTTGCCGTCTGATCGACCGCCCCTTGCGCCCCACCTTTGTCAAGGGTCTGCGCAACGAGGTTCAGGTTGTTGTCACCGTCTTGTCCATTGATCCCAAGGACATGTACGACGTCGTGGCCATCAACGGCGCTTCGGCTGCAACGCAGCTCTCTGGCCTGCCTGTGTCTGGTCCTGTTGGCGGCGTGCGCGTTGCGCTGATCGCCGATGAGGATCACCCCAAGGGCCAGTGGGTGGCATTCCCGGATCACCAGCAGCATGAAGATGCCT
Source organism: Corynebacterium pseudopelargi (assembly GCF_003814005.1). NCBI lineage: Bacteria > Bacillati > Actinomycetota > Actinomycetes > Mycobacteriales > Corynebacteriaceae > Corynebacterium > Corynebacterium pseudopelargi. The sequence continues at coordinate 986,086 of NZ_CP033898.1, forward strand.
TGTTTGAGCTGGTTGTTGCTGGCCGCTTGGTAGAAAAGAGCCGCGGTCGCGGCAAGCGCAGCGATGTAGCCATCATGATGGTTGAAGCCGGTGCTACCGAGGGCGTTGCCGAGAAGATCCAAGAAGGCAAGCCCGCCCCAACCGAGAAGGTTGTGGCCGAAGGTATTGAGGCCGCAAAGCCCTTTATTGAGCTGCTGTGCAAGGCCCAGGCTGGCCTGGCAAAGCGTGCCGCTAAGGAAACTCAAGAATTCCCGCTGTTCCCCGCGTACTCCGAAGAGGTGTACGAGAAGGTTGAGAAGAAAGCCTCGAAGCGTCTTCGCAAGCTTTTGACCATTGCCTCGAAGCAGGAGCGCGACGACGCTACCAACGAGTACATGGCGCAGATCGAAGAGGATCTGCTCGATGGTGAAGAAGATGCAGCGCTGGCGAAGGAAATTCGCGCCGCCTTTAATGCTGTGATGAAAAAGATCGTGCGCCACATGATCTTGACTGATCACTACCGCATCGACGGCCGTAGCGTGACCGCTATTCGCGACCTTTCTGTGGAAGTAGAGCTGATTCCTCGCGCCCACGGTTCGGCACTCTTCGAGCGTGGCGAAACCCAGATTCTTGGTGTAACCACCCTGGATATGCTCAAGATGGAACAGCACATCGATTCGCTGACTCCTGTGAGCTCCAAGCGCTATATTCACCACTACAACTTCCCGCCGTACTCCACCGGCGAGACCGGCCGCGTTGGCTCCCCGAAGCGTCGCGAGATCGGCCACGGTGCTTTGGCTGAACGCGCCCTGCTGCCAGTGATTCCTTCCCGTGAGGATTTCCCCTACACCATCCGCCAGGTATCCGAGGCGCTCGGTTCCAATGGCTCCACCTCCATGGGCTCGGTGTGTGCTTCCACGCTTTCGCTGCTCAACGCCGGTGTGCCGTTGAAGGCTCCTGTGGCGGGTATCGCCATGGGTCTGGTCTCTGATGAAGTTGATGGCAAGGATCGCTATGTGGCGCTCACCGATATCCTCGGTGCTGAGGATGCCTTCGGCGATATGGACTTCAAGGTTGCAGGTACCTCGGAATTTATTACCGCCCTGCAATTGGATACCAAGCTCGACGGTATTCCCTCCAAGGTGCTTGCCGACGCCCTCGAGCAGGCCCGCGAGGCCCGCTTGACCATTCTGGACACCATGGCTGAGGTCATCGACACCCCCGATGAGATGAGCGATTACGCACCGCGTATCACCTCCATCAAGGTGCCGGTATCCAAGATCGGCGAGGTGATCGGGCCGAAGGGTAAGAACATCAACCAGATCACCGAGGACACCGGTGCAGAGGTATCCATCGAAGACGATGGCACCGTGTATGTGTCTGCTGCTTCCGGCGAAGCTGCAGAGGCTGCGATTGAAAAGATCAACTCGATCGCTAACCCGCAGCTTCCGAAGGTGGGCGAGCGTTTCCTTGGCACCGTGGTCAAGACCACTGCCTTTGGTGCCTTCGTCTCGCTGGTTCCCGGCCGCGACGGCCTGGTGCACATCTCCAAGCTGGGTGGCTCCAAGCGCATTGAAAACGTCGAAGACGTAGTCAAGGTTGGCGATAAGCTCGAGGTTGAGATCCTCGACATCGACAACCGCGGCAAGATTTCCTTGGCACCTGTCAACGAATAATTTGCCTAAAAACACAAGGCGCCACGTATCCTCGTGGCGCCTTTTGGTATTCTCTGAGCCTTGTGCGTGCTGCTGCTACGGTGGAAGCTTGCAAGGAGAACTAAAAAACACCGTATAAGGAGCAAAACTTATGGCTATCAAGGTGGGCGTATTGGGCGCTCAAGGGCGTGTAGGACAAGCAGTAGTCCAAGGTGTTGAGGCCGCAGAAGACCTTGAGCTTTCGGCAGCCCTAGACCGCGAAGATGATCTGCAGGCTCTGGTAGATAGCGGCACCGAGGTGATCGTCGATTTCACCACGCCCGGTTCTGTGATGGATAACCTTGAGTTTTGTATCCGCAACGGCATTCACTGCGTGGTGGGCACCACCGGCTTTGATAGTGAAAGGCTCGATCAGGTTCGCCAATGGTGCGAAGGTGGTAAGGCCAATGTTCTTATTGCGCCCAACTTTGCCATCTCTGCGGTGCTGACCATGAGTTTTGCCCGCCAGGCTGCACGCTTTTTCGAGTCTGCAGAGGTGGTGGAGTATCACCACCCCAATAAGCTCGATGCGCCCTCTGGCACCGCCATCCACACCGCCGAAGGAATCGCGCAGGCTCGTCGACAAGCTGGAATGGGCGCTCAGCCTGATGCCACCGAACAAAGCCTTGAAGGTGCTCGTGGCGCCAACGTCGATGGGGTAGCAGTGCACGCCGTGCGCATGAGCGGCATGGTGGCCCACGAAGAAGTGATCTTTGGTACCCAAGGTCAATCGCTGACGATCCGCCAGGATTCTTATGACCGCACCTCGTTTGTGCCAGGTGTGCTCATCGGCGTGCGTAAGGTAGCGCAGCACGATGGCCTCACGGTGGGCCTGGATCACTACCTCGATATCTAATGGCGAAACAATCCGAACTATCGGTGGAGCTGATTGCCTGCTCGAGCTTTCATCCTCCAGCAGATATTGCATGGCAACGGCCGGCTGAGGCCACCGACGCCGAGGCATTGATCGAATTTGCCGGGCGTGCTTGCTATGAGACCTTTCATAAGCCCAACCCACGAACTGCCACCAATGCCGCCTACCTTCGGCACATTCTCGAAGTAGGCCACACGGCCTTGTTCGAGCACGCCACGGCCACGGTGTATATTCGCGGGCTTTCGCGCTCGGCAACCCACGAGCTCATGCGCCACCGTCACTTCTCCTTCTCGCAGCTTTCTCAACGCTTTGTGCATACCGAAGAAGCAGAAGTGGTGGTCCCGGACCTGATTGCCCAAGACCCTGAGCTACGTCAGATCTTCCTTCATGCAGTAGATGATGTGCGTTTTGTGTATGAGGATTTGCTCCAAGGCCTTGAAGAACGCATGAGTGATGAGCCCAATGCGCTATTGCGCAAAAAACAGGCGCGTCAAGCAGCGCGCGCCATTTTGCCCAATGCCACCGAATCGCGCGTGGTGGTCAGCGGCAATTTCCGCGCGTGGCGCCACTTCATTGGCATGCGAGCCAGCGAGCACGCAGATTTAGAGATCCGCCAATTGGCCCTGGAGTGTTTGAGCTTGCTCAAGCAACAGGCCCCGGTGGTCTTTGATGATTTCGAAGTATCGAAGCTTGCCGACGGCACGTGGATGGCCACCAGCCCCTACGTCACCGACTAATCCACCCATTGCCGGGGTGTGTGCGAAAGGGTGCGAGGATTACTCGCACCTTATTGGGTAGGTCTTCGGCGGTGGCGGGGGAGTACAAGGTACTCTGAATGGTCATGAGCAATGGATTGACGGCAAAGAACGGAAGCGAGCACTTCGGTACCGTTTCCGTAGCAATGGTCACCCCCTTTGATTCTGAAGGCGCACTTGACCTTGATGCTGGTCAGCGGCTTGCCTCCCACCTGGTAGAAGCCGGTGTGGATTCGTTGGTGCTTGCTGGCACCACAGGTGAGTCGCCCACGACCACCACCGAAGAGAAGTTGGCCTTGCTCAAGGCTGTGCGTGAGGTTGTAGGCTCCGGGGTCAAACTCATTGGCGGAGCTGGCACCAATAACACCGCCACCTCAGTGAAGCTCGCCCGCGATTTTGAAGCTGCGGGTGCAGATTCCTTACTTATTGTTACCCCCTACTACTCCAAGCCGAGCCAGGAGGGCGTGTACCAACACTTCAAGGCCGTGGCTGAGGCCACTGAGCTTCCCATTTGCTTATATGACATTCCCCCGCGTTCGGTCATTCCAATTAGTACCGAAACCTTGCTCCGACTCGCTGAACTTGAAAACGTCCGCGCAGTCAAGGATGCTAAAGGGGACATCGCAGCGGCTACCACGCTGATCGACCAGACCGGGCTTGCCTGGTATTCGGGTGACGATCCTTTGAACCTCCCATGGTTAAGCGTTGGTGCAACGGGCTTCATTTCCGTTGTGGGGCACCTTGCTCCCGCCGAGCTGCGAGCACTTCACACATCGTTTAGCGCAGGCGATTTGGTCCGCGCTCGTGAAATTAATGCCAAGTTGGCACATCTTGTAGCAGCCCAGGGACGATTGGGTGGCGTAAGTCTGGCAAAGGCCGGGCTGCGGCTACAGGGTATTGAGGTTGGAGATCCTCGTTTGCCCATCGTTGCTCCTAACGAGGAAGAACTCGAGGCTCTCCGCCGTGATATGGAACAAGCTGGAGTTTTATAAATATGACTGAACCCCGTAACCGCTCTCGTAGGGTTACCCGCAAGGCCGGATCGCCAGAGGCAGAGGTGCCTGTATTCAAAGCACCCGCCCAAGATTCGGCACCTGAGCAACAAAAAGACAAGAACAAAGCCCAAAACGAGAAGAAGCAATCGGCCGAAAAGAAGAACAACGGCCGAGGCCGCGGTAACGGCAAGAACGCTAAAGGCCGTGGGCGAAACAACGGCGGCAATAGCGGCGGAAATGGCGGCAACCGCAACAACCGCAACCAAAACAACGGCGGCGGCAATAACGGTTCCAATAACAACCGTGGACGTCGCAATGTGGTGAAGTCCATGCAGGGCGCCGACCTCAGCGAACGCCTGCCACAGCCGCCGAAGGCACCGAAGAACGGTCTGCGTATCTACGCACTCGGCGGTATCTCGGAAATCGGCCGCAACATGACGGTGTTCGAATACAACAACCGTCTGCTCATCGTGGACTGCGGCGTACTGTTCCCCTCATCGGGTGAGCCGGGCGTGGATCTGATCCTGCCTGACTTCGGACCGATCGAAGAACACCTGGATCGCGTTGAAGCCCTCGTGGTCACCCACGGCCACGAAGACCACATTGGTGCCATTCCTTGGCTGCTGAAACTGCGCCACGATATTCCGATCATCGCATCGAAATTCACCTTGGCCTTGATCGCCGCGAAGACCCGCGAGCACCGTCAGCGTCCGAAGCTGGTGGAGGTCAATGAGCAGTCCAATGTGAATTATGGACCATTCAATATCCGTTTCTGGGCGGTCAACCACTCCATCCCGGATTGCCTGGGTGTGGCTATTAAGACCGGCGCTGGCCTGGTGGTACACACCGGCGATATCAAGCTGGATCAGACTCCCACCGATGGTCGCCCAACGGATCTTCCTGCACTTTCCCGCTTCGGTGATGAAGGCGTGGATCTCCTGCTGTGCGATTCCACCAACGCCACCACACCAGGTGTTTCTGGTTCCGAGGCAGAGATCGCCCCTACCCTCAAGCGCCTGGTAGCTGAGGCCAAGCAGCGCGTGATTCTCGCGTCGTTTGCCTCGAATGTGTACCGCGTTCAGGCAGCCGTGGACGCTGCCGTGGCCGCGGGCCGCAAGGTTGCCTTCAATGGCCGTTCCATGATTCGCAACATGGAAATTGCAGAAAAGATGGGCTACCTCAAAGCCCCTCGCGGCACCATCGTGACCATGGATGATGCAGCCAAGATGGCTCCGCATAAGGTCATGCTGATCACCACTGGTACGCAGGGTGAGCCGATGGCCGCGCTTTCGCGTATGGCTCGACGTGAGCACCGTCAGATTACGGTTCGCGACGGCGACTTGATCATCTTGAGCTCCTCGCTGGTGCCCGGCAATGAAGAAGCCGTGTTCGGTGTGATTAACATGCTGGCCCAAATCGGTGCCACCGTGATTACTGGCAAGGATGCCAAGGTGCACACCTCTGGCCACGGTTACTCCGGCGAGCTGCTCTTCTTGTACAACGCTGCTCGTCCCACCAACGCCATGCCGGTTCACGGCGAGTGGCGCCACCTGCGCGCCAATAAGGAGCTGGCCATCTCCACCGGTGTGGAGCGTGACCGCGTGGTGCTGGCACAAAATGGTGTGGTGGTCGACTTGGTTGATGGCCGTGCCCGCGTTGTTGGGCAGATCCCGGTTGGTCACCTCTACGTCGATGGCGTCACCATGGGCGATATCGATGCCGAGGTGCTCGAAGAGCGTGCCTCCTTGGGCGAAGGCGGCCTGATCTCGATTACTGCCGTGATTGATAACCGCACTGGCCAGCTTTTAGAGCAGCCCAGGGTAGAGGCCAAGGGCTTCTCCGAAGATGCCGTGGCCATGATGCCCGAGATCTCCGAGCTTGCCTTTAACACCATGAATGACCTGGCAGCCGAGGGTGAAAATGATCCTTATCGCATGGTGGGTCAGCTTCGCCGTCGCGTATCGCGCTATGTGGAGCAAACGTGGCGTCGTAAGCCGATGATCATGCCTACGGTGATCCCCATGACGGCTACCGATGTAAAGGCCAATGATCAAGAAATCTACGCATCGCGCGAAAGCCTCTAGCATTTCAAGGCTTGCTGCCTACCTTTAGCTAGAAGGTCTCATACCTCAAGCGTCTCCTGGTTCTGGGAGGCGCTTTTGGTGTGTATGAGCGTCGATTTTTAGCGCAGTGGGCTGGGCAAATCAGCCTTGGTGGGAAAGCCTGCTGCTGTGATTCATGGGGTATTGCTTATATGGGAGTACACTTCGGCACTATGAGTTTTGCTTCCCAAGAACGCCACGCCCTTGCTCAATCCCTGCGTCAATTTGGCCCTGATGCGCCTACGCTGTGCGAAGGCTGGGATTGCCGCGATATGGCAGCCCATCTGTATATCCGTGAGCACCAACCACTTGCGGCTGCGGGCATGTTCTTTGATCGTTTTGATGAGAAGCTCCAAGAGGCCACGAACAAGCAAAAGGCTCGCGACTACGAAGAGCTTGTGGCCGACTGGGAACGTGGCCCTGGAAAGCTCAATCCGATTCGCTATGTGGATGCGTTGATGAATGCTGCAGAGCACTTCATCCACCACGAGGATGTGCGCCGTGCCAATGGCGAGCAGCCGCGTAGCTTCGTTGGTGACGATGCCGAGCAGCTTCACCGCGCGTTGAAGATGACCGCGCCGCGCTTCTTAAAAGCCTCAACCGCCCCGGTGGTGCTTGAGCCAGAAGGGATGGCCAGGGTTGTAGCTAAGGATGAACGCGGTGTGAGTGAGCAGGGCGATCAGGTGGTGCACGTGCGCGGTGCCCTTGGCGAGCTGCTCTTGTGGGTCTTTGGGCGCGATATTGCAGAGGTAGAGATCCACGGACCCGAAGAGGCAATCAAGAGGTCAAGCATCTAGGCTTGTCAAAAAGTTATTGCTGCGCTCGGTGTTGCAAATGTGATTGTTGTGATTTGACCGTCTAGAGTGGAGGGCATGACTGTCAGGAGCTCCACGTCGCCATCGCCAGGATCGAGTCGCAAGAAACGCAGCGGCTCGTCTACGGCTGCCTCAAAAGGTCCAGGCAGGAAATCGACGAGCAACCGCCAACGCGGCAATACCCCCACGACCTCCATGGTGGCCGCATCCCAGCGCGCCGCAGATTCTTCCGGCGAACGCACCGGTTCAGCCTTCAAGCCCGTAGGCCACGGCATTGCATCCGTGTTCGGTGCCACCGCCCGTGGCATGGGCAAGCTCACCAGAGGGGTAGCAAAGCCCTTTGCTCGAAGCCAGGACGAAGAAGCGTCTTCAGAAGAGGATCAATTCAACCCCGCACAAACAACCCGAGGAACCCAGCAGACAAGCGCTGTAGCCAACGAGGGTGAAGATGCAGCCCCGCAACAGATGGACCAGCAGCGCGCCGATGCTATCGGCCTTGCCCTCATCGCGTTCGCCGTGGTGCTCGGCACCTCCGTGTGGCTCAATATCGCAGGTCCTATCGGCGAAGCGATCGCGCGACTCGTCCACCTTGCAATCGGCGCAGGCGCCTTAGTGTTGCCACTCGGTCTGCTTGCCTTGGCCATCGCCTTGATGCTTGGGCACCGCCCCGATGCTCAGGGCCGCACCCGCATCGCCATCGGCACCGCCTTGATCGTTATATCCATGCTGGGCCTTGTGCACGTATTTGCCGGCAACCCCAGCCAATGGTCGCAGCGCATGGAGGCCGGCGGCGCGCTCGGCGCCATCGTTGGCGGGCCTCTGGCAGCAGGTTTTAGCAGCGTAATCGCGGTGCCATTGCTTGTCATTATTCTGTTCTTCGGTGCCCTGAAGGCCTCGGATATCACTGTTCGAGAGCTTGTCGACGCCATCCGCGACTTCATCGCCGAGCGCAAAGATGCCCGAGAGGCCCGCTTTGCCGAAGACGATGACTTCTACGAAGATTCCTATGAAACTGTCGAGGAGCTCGACGGGCTCGACCAGGATGAAGACGACTTTTCACTTCCGTCCTATCGCAGGACTCAAACATCCTATGAGCCTCGCACCGAGGTAGTAGAGCCCACCGAGGTGCTAGATCGCCCCGATTACCGCGGCGCCAGCGAGCGTGTGCAGCCGCGCAATGCCTCGCGCCCCGAGCAACAGCAGCGGATGAGCCCGATGGAGGCATACCCGCTCGACGAGGAACCAAAGCAGCAGACCCTCTTCGGTGCTTCTTCCACGTCACGACCTCCTCGCGATGCCGATACGGAATCCATGCCCGCGGTGGAGCCAACCCGAGTAACCCCGCGTCCACGCAATGCGGCCACGCCTGCGCGCGATGCCGCCTCTGCCATGGGTTCGGCTGCGGCCGCAGGAGCAAGTGCTGCGGCCGTTGGAGCCGGTGCTGCCGGTGCTGCTGCCCAAGCAGCATCCCGTAGCAAAGTCGCCGCGGCAGAAGCCGCCCGCGATGTGGTAGCTGCCGGAAGGAAGCGAGTAGAAGACGCCGCTGCATCTCGCAGCAGCGCTCATGAGCCGAAGCAGACAGCACAGCCAGCAGCGGGCGCAGATAGCAAGCAGTATCAGCTTCCAAGCACCGGCCTTTTGGTTCCAGGTGCTGCAGCCAAGACGCATTCTGCTGCCAATGACCGCATCATCGAGGCGATCAGCGCCGTCTTTGAAGAATTCAAGGTCGATGCACACGTCACGGGCTTTTCCCGCGGGCCAACAGTCACGCGCTACGAGATCGAACTTGGCCCAGGTGTGAAGGTTTCTAAAATCACCAACCTGCAATCCAACCTCGCCTATGCAGTTGCCACAGACAACGTGCGCTTGCTTACGCCAATTCCTGGCAAATCGGCCGTGGGCATTGAGGTGCCAAACGCAGATCGCGAAATCGTGCGCCTGGGCGATGTGCTCAACGCACCTGCGACCGTAGGTGATGATGACCCAATGCTCATTGGCTTGGGTAAAGACATTGAAGGATCCTTTGTCACCCACTCGATTCAGAAGATGCCTCACCTTCTGGTGGCCGGCTCTACTGGCTCCGGTAAGTCAGCCTTTGTTAACTCACTGCTCGTGTCGCTTCTGACCCGAGCCACCCCTGAGGATGTTCGCCTGATCCTGGTGGATCCGAAGATGGTGGAGCTGACCCCCTACGAGGGTATTCCGCACCTGATCACTCCGATTATCACCCAGCCAAAGAAGGCCTCGGCTGCTTTGCAGTGGTTGGTAGAGGAGATGGAGCAGCGCTACATGGATATGAAGTCTGCTCGGGTGCGCCACATCAAGGACTTCAACAAGAAGGTCAAAGCCGGTCAGATCGAAACCCCCATGGGGTCGGAACGCGAGTACAAGCCCTACCCCTATATCGTGTGCGTGGTAGACGAGCTGGCAGATTTGATGATGACCGCACCGAAGGAGATCGAAGACTCCATCGTGCGCATCACCCAAAAAGCTCGCGCGGCAGGTATTCACCTCGTGCTGGCAACGCAGCGCCCATCGGTGGATGTGGTTACCGGTTTGATCAAGACGAACGTTCCTTCACGTCTCGCCTTTGCTACTTCCTCGCTGACCGACTCTCGCGTGATCCTCGACCAGGCCGGTGCGGAAAAGCTCATCGGCATGGGCGATGGCCTGTTCATTCCCCAGGGTGGAAGGCCGCAACGCCTCCAGGGTGCTTTTGTAAGCGATGAAGAGGTCTATGAAGTTGTCGCCGCAGCCAAGGAACAAGGCGAACCCGATTACACCGAGGGCGTGACCGAAGATAAGGCAGCAGAGGCCAAAAAGGATATCGACGCAGATATCGGCAATGACCTCGAAGATCTGCTCCAGGCGGTTGAGCTCGTGGTCACCTCCCAGCTTGGTTCTACATCCATGCTGCAGCGCAAACTGCGTATCGGTTTTGCCAAGGCAGGCCGCTTGATGGATCTGATGGAAACTCGCGGCGTAGTTGGTCCTTCTGAAGGCTCCAAGGCCCGCGAGGTGTTGGTCAAGCCCGAAGAGCTCGACACCATCATCTGGATGATCAAGGGCGCAGATCCAGCCGAGGCGCCCAAAGAAAGCGATCAATCCAATAACGACACCACCACCGTGCAAGCGACGGTCAACCCTACCGGCAACGCCTTCTAGCTTTTCCAAGCGTTGCCGGGTGTGCATCCAAGCCGGGGTTGGGTTACACTTGCCCCTCGACAATTGGAGGGGAGTACCCCGCCCGCGGCATTGATCGTCAACACGGTTGCCAAACCCCCCTCGGGGCGTATGGCCCCGGTCGTGTCGGCTTCGCTTAACCCAAGCGAAGTGGGGGAGACCTCCGGTTTATTGCACAGTTTTTAACCGGAGGATTCAATGGAAGTACACGCCATTACTTGGGTGATTACCGCAGTCGTGCTGCTCGGTTTTATCACCTTCGACTTTGTTTCACATGTGCGCAAGCCGCACGAGCCCACCATGAAAGAAGCCGGCGGCTGGATGGCGTTCTATGTCATCCTCGCCTGCCTATTCGGCGGATTCTTGTGGTACTTCGGCGGAGGTAGCTCTGGAGATCATTCCAAGGGCGTGGAGTTCTTCGCAGGTTATATCACCGAACTCTCGTTGAGCATTGACAACCTCTTCATCTTCGCGCTGATCATTTCCAGCTTCAAAATTCCTCGCGAATACCAGCAAAAAGTGCTGCTCATCGGTATCGCACTGGCATTGATCTTCCGCGGCATCTTCATCGGCATCGGCGCCGCTGCGATCGCCGCATGGTCTTGGGTGTTCTACCTCTTCGGTATCTTCTTGCTCTACACCGCAATCAAACTCATCGTGGATGAGGTGCGCGACGAGGAAGAAACCGAAGTCAACGACATGTTGATGGTCAAGCTCACCCGCAAGATCATCCCCGTGTCTGATGAATTCCACGGCGACAAGCTCTTTAGCAAAGAAAATGGCAAGCGAGTGGTAACTCCTTTGATGCTTGCCCTTGTGTCTGTGGGCTTTATTGATCTGATGTTCGCCTTCGACTCGATCCCCGCGATCTTCGGCTTAACCAAAGATCCATACATCGTGTTCACCGCGAATGCTTTCGCCCTGATGGGCCTGCGCCAGATGTACTTCTTGCTCGACGGTCTGCTGGATCGCCTGGTGTACCTCTCCTATGGTCTTGGCGTGATCCTCGCCTTCATCGGCGTGAAGCTGCTGCTGCACGCCCTGCACGAAAACACCCTGCCATTTATCAACAACGGTGAGCCGCTCCACGTCCCAGAGGTCTCAACCGTCACGTCACTGTTTGTGATTGTGGGCGTGCTCGCCGTCACGGCGATTGCCTCACTGATTAAGTCCAAGCGTGATGAAAATATGGGCGGTGTGCGCCCAAGGAGCTAAAAGCCCGCGCTGTTTAGACCAGGCCCACCAGTGCTGATATTGAAGCACTGGTGGGCTTTGGTTTTTTCTGGCAAGTCACCCCAATGCCGGAAGTAGCAAGGGTTGGAATACGGCGGTGTTAGGCCTCGGCGTGAGGTTCTTTGAACACATTGAGCACCGGGTTCCAGGTGTGGAATGTGCGTGCTTCGAGTGCGCCTTCGAGGAAGAAGGGGTCTTTGTCCATCAACTGCTCGGCGTCGCTGATAGACGAGCCCTCAGGCAGGCGGATCACGATCAGTGCACCACCATCGCCATCGGTATAAGGGCCAGAGCCGATCAGGTTGCCGCTTTCGAGCAATTCACGCAAAAACTCGCGGTGACGCGGGCGAATCTGCGTAATCGCCTCACTGTCGGGGCTGTAGGTGTATTCGATAGCAAAGACGTTCATGGGTGCCATCGTAATGCGAACCAGAGCAATCCGGGTAGGGTACTTCTTAGGAAGAAAGGGGTCCGATGGCCGCGCAAAGCGTGAAGCAACAATCCAATTGGAATCTGCCGAACGTCCTCACCAGTGTGAGGATTATTGCCATTCCGTTGTTTGCCTGGCTGGTGCTAAAAGGCGATAACCTCCACACCGGGTGGATGTGGTGGTCATTCATCGTGTTCGCCTTGCTGATGATCACCGACAAGCTCGATGGCGATATCGCCCGAGCGCGCGGCATCGTCACCGATTTTGGCAAGATCGCGGATCCCATCGCAGATAAAGCCCTAATGGCGGCAGCCCTGCTGTGCCTCAACATCACAGGCGCCCTGCCGTGGTGGGTAACCGTGGTGATCTTAGCCCGCGAGCTCGGCATCACTGTTTGGAGAATGTTCCAACTTCGCGCAGGCCACGTGGTTCCCGCCTCGAAGGGCGGCAAAATTAAAACCACGTTGCAGGCCCTCGCGGTGTCGCTGTACTTGATCCCGCTGCCAAGCTGGCTTGATATCCCGGTCTTTTTGGTCATGCTCGCTGCAGTGGCAGTCACGGTGTTTACCGGTGTGCAGTATTTGGTGGATTCTCAGCAGGCCAAAAAGCCGAAGCGAAACCTTCAATGAGCGATCCTTTTCAAGAATCCATTGCCCGCCAAGCGGCGGTGCTGATCCGCTTGGCTCAGGCTCGCGGCCGCACCATCGCAACGTGTGAATCACTCAGTGCTGGTTTACTCGCTGCGAGTTTGGCTCAAGTACCTGGGGCAAGCTCGGTGCTGCGCGGCGGGCTTATTACCTATGCCACGGACCTCAAAATCTCCCTGGCTAAGGTGGATCCAAGTCTTATTAGGGATCACACCGTGGTGTCTGCTGAAGTAGCAGAGGCCATGGCGCACGGTGCGCGTGTGCGCTGCGAGTCGGACTATGGCATCGCGCTAACCGGAGTCGCTGGCCCTGCCACCCAGGACGGCCACGCGGTTGGCACGGTATGGTGTGGGATTGCCGGGCCTCAGGCAGCCAGCTCACTCAAACTTGGTGGTGTATCCGGCTTGGAAGGTGATCGCAATGAGATCCGGGCGCAGAGCGTGGATTTGGCCATTGATTGGGCGATTGATGTTGTTGGGGAACAAATCTTAGAGCACGCGCGTTAGAGGAAGTGATGATGAAATACACCGCAGTACTTGATAAGCCGGTGGCAACTCCCGCGCGCAAGGCAGTGCCACAACCGCTGTTGCGTGAGGCTCTTGGAGCAGCGCTGCGCTCTTTCCGTGCCGATAAGGGCATCACGCTACGAGAGCTGGCAGAAGCTTCCAGAGTGTCTCCCGGATACCTCTCCGAGCTAGAACGTGGCCGCAAGGAAGTCTCAAGCGAATTGCTGGCTTCGGTATGTAGCGCTCTTGGCACCACCGTTCCCGATGTACTGATCGAGGCAGCGGGCACGATGGCGCTGCGCGATGCAGACTTGGCCCACGTTTAAACCAACCGCACTATTAATTTTGCAGGCCATGTAAAAGCAAGGCCTGCCGGTAGAATGGTGCAAGAAAAATCTCCGCACAACGATGTTCGAAGCCTATGGCTTCGGCGTAGAAAGGCTTGATGAGCTCAATGGCGAATCCTTTTAGCAAAGGCTGGAAGTACCTGATGGCGTTATTCGATAACAAGATCGAGGAAAACGCAGATCCAAAGGTGCAAATACAGCAGGCTATTGAAGATGCTCAGCGCCAGCACCAGGAGCTCTCCCAGCAGGCGGCTGCAGTCATTGGCAATCAGCGTCAGCTAGAAATGCAGCTCAACCGTCGTCTTGGTGAGATTGAAAAGCTTCAGGCTAATACCCGCCAAGCGCTGCAGCTGGCTGATCAAGCCCGTGCGAAGGGCGATCAGCAAAAGGCCGTGGAGTATGAAAACGCCGCTGAGGCATTTGCTGCGCAGCTTGTTACTGCCGAGCAGTCGGTAGAAGATACCAAGCAGTTGCACGACCAGGCGCTGCAGCAGGCAGAATCCGCCAAGAAGGCCGTGGAGCGAAACTCCATGGTGCTGCAGCAAAAGATCGCCGAGCGTTCGAAGCTTCTCAGCCAGCTTGAGCAGGCCAAGATGCAAGAGAAAGTCGCCGAGTCCATGCAGTCGATGAATTCCATCGGCAATCGCGATACCCCGAACCTGGATCAGGTGCGCGAGAAGATCGAGCGTCGTTATGCCAACGCTCTCGGTAGCGCAGAGCTTGCGCAGAACTCTGTGCAGGGGCGCATGGCCGAAGTTGAGCAGGCCAGCGTGCAGATGGCGGGGCATTCCCGCCTGGAGCAGATTCGAGCAGAAATGAGCGGATCGCTAGAAAGCGCACCACAGCAGCAGGCCATTGAGCACCAGGCACAGTCTGCACAAGACAATAAGGCTGAGCAGCCCAACGTGCAGGCCGCTGATGATGCCGTGGCTCGTAAGATGCGTGAATTGCGCGGCGAGGCCTAAAGCCTGTGGCAACGGCGCCCCGTTGAGGGTTCAGGGATTCTGTTAGAAGAATGCTTGGATCGCTTCGGGGCGCTTTCGTCTTTTTGGGGGAAATCTCGAACATTCGGTGTGTTGAATTTCCCAACTTCGAACACAGTTGCTAAAGTGTGGCTGAGAGAAGCTAAGCAATCATGGGTTGTTGGATACAGTCCTCATTGACACCTTAGAAGGAGCGCCGAGTGCTAGCCATGATGCTAAACGCAAGGAATTCTTCTCAAGGGGGAACGCCAAGCGTAGAAACTACGTCTAACTCTTATGTAGGCCGTAGTGCACACTGCGCCTTCGGATCCACAGCAACGTCACGATCAATCTTTTAACGTTACAAAACACACAGCTTCAAGGAGCATAACGATGGCAGCGAAAAAGACCACCAAGGCCAAGGCAAACGACGCAAATAGCCGCCAAAAGGCACTCGATTCGGCACTCGCCATGATTGAGAAGGACTTTGGTAAAGGTGCTGTGATGCGCCTTGGCGACGATAACCGTCCGCCCATCAAGGCGATCTCCTCCGGCAATACCGCGATCGACGTGGCACTGGGCATTGGAGGTTTTCCCCGCGGCAGGATCGTCGAGGTCTACGGGCCGGAATCCTCGGGTAAAACCACCGTTGCGCTACACGCCATTGCGTCTGCGCAGCGCGATGGTGGCATCGCTGCCTTTATCGATGCTGAGCACGCGCTGGATCCCGAATACGCCAGGAAGCTCGGCGTCGATACCGATGCGCTGTTAGTATCGCAGCCCGATACCGGTGAACAGGCCCTTGAAATTGCCGATATGTTGGTCCGTTCAGGTGCCATCGACATTATCGTGATCGACTCGGTAGCGGCCCTTACACCAAAGGCCGAAATCGAAGGCGAGATGGGCGATAGCCACGTTGGCCTGCAGGCTCGTTTGATGAGCCAGGCGCTACGCAAAATGACGGGCGCGCTCTACAACTCCGGCACCACCGCGATCTTCATTAACCAGTTGCGCGAAAAGATCGGCGTGATGTTCGGTTCCCCAGAGACCACCACCGGCGGTAAAGCCCTGAAGTTCTACGCCTCGGTTCGCTGCGATGTGCGCCGTATCCAAACGCTCAAAGACGGCCAAGACGCCATCGGTAACCGCACCCGCCTGAAGGTAGTAAAGAACAAGGTTTCGCCTCCCTTTAAGATCGCCGAATTCGACATCATGTACGGCGAAGGCATTTCCAGGGAATCGTCGATCATCGACATGGCTGTCGATAACGGCATTGTGAAGAAGTCCGGCTCCTGGTTTACCTACGAGGGCGATCAGCTTGGTCAAGGCAAAGAGAAGGTGCGCCTGAACCTGAAGGAAAACCAGGCCTTGGCCAACGAGATCGAGACGAAGATCTTAAAAAAGCTTGGCATTGGTGAGTTCGCCAACCAACAGGATGATTTAAGCGATGAGCCGATCGATATGGTTCCCAACGTCGACTTCGACGATGAGGACGAAGCCTAAGGTCGATGGCTACGTTCGAGGAGCGGATGGCCACCGTACAGGCCGCATTCGAAGACTATGAGCGAAACGGCAGCGAGCTTTTCGACGTCCCCCGTGAGGAGCACAAAGCAAAAGTTCGCCACCGGGCGCTGCTTCTGCTTGACCAGCGGGCACGCTCGCGCCACGAGCTTCAGCAACGCCTGCTTGCGCTCGAATTCGATGCAGCGCTAGTAGATGAGGTCTTAGATGATCTCACCAAAAGCAAGCTCCTCGATGACGCCACCTTTGCCAAGGAATGGGTGCGCCAGCGGCATGAACGCCGCGGAAAATCCCGCACGGTGCTCAACCGCGAACTCATCACCAAAGGCGTGCCCGAGCATCTGCGCCACGAAGCACTGGATCAAATTGATCAGGAAAGCGAAGATGCACTCGCGTGGCGCCTTGCCCAAAAGAAGGCGCGAAGCATCAAATCCATCCCAACATCCAGGGCGGAATACGACAAGAACCTACGCAGAATCCTAGGAGTGTTGGCGCGTCGAGGCTTCCAAGAATCCGCGGCTTTTGGCATTGCCAAACAAAGCCTGGAACAACGAATTGAGCAGCTACGAGAGCAGGCCTAGTGTCGTTTAGGGCTTCTTAGCCAAGCTGACTACAATGGCCACTCGTGTCACAGCCCAATAGCATTTCTCTAGCCCCATCCTCCGAACAAGCACAGCCACGCACCTATGAAGTGCGCACCTTCGGCTGCCAAATGAATGTTCACGATTCCGAACGCCTTTCGGGTCTTCTAGAAGATGCTGGCTATGTGCAATCCCAGGGCGAGCAGGCCGCCGACCTGGTGGTGCTCAACACCTGCGCGGTGCGCGAGAACGCTGATATGCGCCTATACGGCACCCTCGGGCATCTGCGCGCTGCCAAAGAAGAGCACCCGGGAATGCAGATTGCCGTTGGCGGTTGCCTTGCGCAAAAAGACAAAAACACCGTCGTCGAAAAGGCTCCCTGGGTAGACGTCGTTTTTGGCACCCACAACATTGGGTCGCTGCCGGTGCTTTTAGAGCGTGCACGCCACAACCGTAAAGCCCAGGTAGAAATTGTCGATGCCCTCGAACAATTCCCATCCACCCTGCCGGCTAAACGAGAATCGGCCTATGCCGGCTGGGTTTCGGTATCGGTGGGCTGTAACAACACCTGTACCTTCTGCATCGTGCCTTCGCTCAGGGGCAAAGAGGTAGATCGCCGCCCAGGCGATATCCTCGCCGAGGTGCAGGCCTTGGTGGATCAGGGCGTGTCCGAGGTGACGCTGCTTGGCCAAAACGTCAATGCCTATGGTGTGAACTTCGTGGATCCGGATATGGAGCGCGATCGCTCGGCATTTTCGAAACTCCTGCGTGCCTGTGGTGAGATCGAAGGCCTAGAGCGGGTGCGCTTTACAAGCCCGCACCCGGCTGAGTTCACCTCGGATGTCATCGATGCGATGGCAGAAACGCCGAATGTTTGCCCCAATTTGCACATGCCTTTGCAGTCGGGATCAGACAAGGTGCTCAAAGAGATGCGCCGTTCGTACCGCTCCAAGAAGTTCTTGGGCATTCTCGATGAGGTTCGCGCCAAGCTGCCTCATGCAGCCATCACTACCGACATCATTGTCGGCTTCCCTGGTGAAACCGAAGAAGATTTCCAGGCCACCCTCGATGTTGTAGAACGCGCACGATTCAGCTCCGCGTTTACCTTCCAGTACTCGCCGCGCCCAGGTACGCCTGCCGCCGAGTATGAGCAGCAGATTCCCAAAGAAGTGGTGCAAGAACGCTATGAGCGCCTCATTGCTTTGCAAGAGCGCATCAGTTTGGAAGAAAACCAGAAGCTCGTTGGTAGCGAAGTCGAGCTGCTCGTTCAAGCCGATGGTGGCAGGAAGAATAACCGCACCCACCGTGTCAGTGGTCGTGCGCGCGATGGCCGCCTTGTGCACTTTAGCCCTGTTGGCGCCATCGATACTGAGGTGCGCCCCGGCGATGTTGTCAAGGTTGAGATCACCGAGGCGAAGCCGCACTTCCTTATCGCCGATGGGGGAGTGTTGCACCACCGTCGCACCAAGGCAGGCGATATGAGTGCTGCCGGCAAGGTGCCGACCACGGCCCCGGTGGGCGTTGGTCTTGGCATGCCAAAAATCGGTGCGTCGAAAGCGCTAAAGTCTCAGGGGTGTGGCTGCTAGGTTTTCTAGCCGATCAGCCGGGCTCATCACATCGCAATGTGCACGAAGAAAAGGTAGGAAAGCATGGATTACGCAGCAGCGGAAAAACAAGCGGCAAAAAAGATTGATTTGCGGCACTACCGCTGGTTCATGCTTGCATCGCTGATTGCCTTTGTCCTTGGCCTGTTGCTTTCGCACTCAGGTGATGTTCGAGGCCTAGATGTGTTGCTGCAAAATCAGCGCGCTGAACAAGGCGATGTTCGCATTGCAGAGACGATCTTCGTGCTCTTTGGCACCACTGCTGCGGTGGTGCTCAACGCCATCGTGCTGATCACCCGCCGAACCGCGGTGGCGAATATCCAGTACCTCATTGGTGGCATCGCCTTATTGTTCTCGTTGTTTGCGCTGTGGATGCGTTTACAAAGCAAGGAGATCGACGGTTCCACCGGCATCGGTATTGGGCTCATGCTTGAGGTAGTGGCCATTATCGTGCTGATTTACGCAATGAGCTGTGTGATCTTTGCCAGGAGCGAAGAGCAGCGCACTGCCGCCGCCATGCGTGCAGAGCACAATGAGCTTGATTCTGTGGGGCTTGCGCAGCAAGAATCCATGCGTTCTAGGGGCGTTGATCCGGCTGAGTCGAATCCCTTGCTTATCGACGACCGCCGCAAGCGTGCCGCCGAGAAGCATCAACGAAGCGCTGAGGACTAAGCCTGATAATCCACGCGCCCCTCAAGCGCGGTCCAGGTGGTTTGGGGCTCAAACCCGAGGTGCTGGTTAATCTTGAACATGCGGTGATTATCAATAGCGATTTCGCTGCACACCCTGCGCACCTCCGATAGGTGCTCACGCACACCTGCAAAGAGCAAAGTCTTAAGCTTTAAGCCCAAACCCTTGCCGCGGGCTTGCTCATCCAGCACGGTGACACCCTGCCACGCAACGCTGGCCTCACCAGTGCTGTAGCGAACCACCTCGCTATAGCCAATTACCTTCTGTGCATCGAGCAACACCACCCCAAGGGATTGATTGCCGCGATCGCGAAGCACTTGAGCAACGCTGTGAATCCGCTCCGGGTTCCACGGGGCGGGTTCGGTGCTCAAACCGCCATGGGGCACATCCTGATCTGCAACCTCTAACAGGCGGGCCACACCCGGTATGAGTGCATCAGGGAATTGGAAATCGTGAATGAACACAGCTTCCAGCGGTGCTTCTAGGGGCGCCGGTTGTGCTACTGCGGCAACATCGATCCAGCCGTGAGTTTCCTGCAACTTCGGCTCGAAGCCTTTGTCGCGCAGCATTGCGGCCAGCCACGCCATGGTGCGGTGCTGTTGTTCATCGGCAATCCAGGTGTGCAGGATCTTCCTGCCAGAGCGTTTGGCATGGGCGACGGTGGCGTCGAAAAGCTGGAGCATAATCGCCTGGGCTTCGGCATCTGGTTGTTCTTCAGGCAGCGGCTGCAATTCAGCATTGAGCACGATCTGGAAGTCCAAGGTGTTGGTATCGGCGCGCAAGGGCTCGGAGATTTGCACGAAACCCAAGGCGAAACCGGGTGGATCAACCGCTGGCTGAGGCTGAGTATCTTCCTCGCTGAGCATATAGATGGTGGTGGCGGTTTCCGGTGAACATCGCAAGGTCTGAGCCACGGCCTCGGCGGTGGTAGATAGCGCGGTATCTCCGCTGAGATCTTGGCTTAAGAGATTGGCGGAAAACACGAAAGACCGGAGCGCATCACCTACGTCGGTGTGTGGCTCCGGTGCAATCAGGCGAAAGAGCGTGGGCATAGCCCCCAATGCTAGTGGATTAGCGGTCGGCTACTGCCTGTTCGGCGGCATCGGCCCACTCCTGCCACTGCTTTGCTTGCTCGCGCAGTTGCTCAGCCTTCTTATTTTTACCCTTGGCCTCAGCCTGCTGTGCTTGCTGCTCAAATTCGGCTACCTTCGCGCGGAACTGCGCTGCACGAGCCTGGGCTTCAGGGTCGGTGCGACGCCACTGCTGATCTTCAGCACCGGCGACATCGCGTTCGATCTTCGCGATCTTATCTTCGAACTCTCGGATGCGAGCACGCGGCACAAAACCGATGGATTCCCACTTTTCTTGCAGCTCGCGAAGCTTCTCCTTTGCGCCTTCCAAATCAAGGGCTGGGTTGATCTGCGGGCCGTAGATCTCCAGCAGCTCGTCTTTGGCCTTGGCGTTATCTTCAAACTCGCGGTCGCGCTCAGCCTGCACGGCATTGCGGGCGCTGAAGAAGGTATCCTGCGCGGCCTTGAAGGAAGCCCACAGCTTATCGTCTACCTCGCGCGGTGCGCGGCCAGCCTTGCGCCACTGATCCATGAGATCACGGAAGGCGCGGGCAGTTTCATTCCAATCGGTGGAATCCTTGATTGCCTCGGCCTGCTCAACTAGAGCCTCCTTGGTGCGCTTCGCGGCGGCGCGGCCACGGTCGAGCTCTGCAAAGTGGGTGCCACGGCGACGATTAAAGGCATCGCGTGCACGCGAATAGCGCTTCCACAACTGATCATCGGTCTTGCGATCGATGCCGCGGATGCCCTTCCATTCCTCCAGAATCGCGCGGATGCGATCGCCGGCGGCCTTCCATTCAGTGGAATGCTCGGCAATGTCCTCGGCTTCTTTAGCGAGTGCTTCCTTTTTGGCAATGGCAGCTTCTCGACGTTTCGCCTTTTCCACCTTTGCCTGTTCGCCGGCATCATCGGCGTGGTCAATGATGGAGGCAAGCCTTGCATCGAGGGCGTCGATATCGCCGATCACGGCTGCGTCATCTAAGCCATCTCGAAGCTCCTGGGCAAGCTGCTTGGTGTGCGCCGCATCCCCGGGGTGGGTTTGGAGGCGCGTTTCAAGCAGCACGATCTCGGTGGCGAGATCCTCATAGCGCTGCGCATAGTGGCGCAGCCCCTCTTCTGGGGTGCCTGCCTGCCAGGAGGCGATTTGGCGCTCGTTATCACCACGGCGCAAGAACACATTGCCTTGATCATCCACACGCCCAAAACGAAGTGGATCATCTCCGTGTGAATGAGCAAACACACCAGGGGTGGGCGTGTGGTGGCTCTTTGCGTGCTGACCGGGCACAGGTCCTGGCTTCGGGCCTGGGTGCGCACCCGGGCGCGGACCTGGTTTGGGTGTGTTGGACGTTGTCATGATCCTGCTTCCTGTTGCGTATGAACGTGCCACGCGGCGCGGCTGCCAATGGTGCACCTACCTACACGCAGGTATGTACACCAGCGCTCCAGTAGCACTGGACGTGCACTGGATCCCATACTCAATTTACCTGCTCGCGCACATTCATGTTCACTGCTTAGGATGGTTTGCGTGATCAATTCTGAAAGTGCTGCATCCGGCGGTGAGGTAGTGGTGGTTTCGGGTAGCCCCGCCCAAATTCCTGCCCTTGCCCCCAACCACGCGCCCTCACATGCGCTGGTGCAGGCAACACTAGAGGCACTTCGTGGCGCTTTGGCGCGGCATCCTTCACGCATTGTGGTGGTATCGCCTCGCAATCCACAGTGGTACACCGCTCATGAGGGAAGTTTCCGCGCCTGGGGCGCACCGGATGTTGTGGTAGCCAAAGGCCACTACCTTGGCGATCTTCTTGCCATCTGGTTGCTGGAGCAGGCATCGCTTCGCAACGACTTCCCCCTAGGTCCCATTGAATTTGCCGATGCCATAGCCTTAGGCCCCGGTGTATTAACCGTGGTGGTAGCCGATGGCTCTGCTGGGCTTCACCCCAAGGCGCCACTGGCACAGCTCGACGGTGCAGCAGCAACCCAACGTTGGTGTGAGGACCTCCTCGGTGCTGAGTTGCCTGATGCAAAAAGCGCGGATGCGCTGGCCAAAGGTGGCGTGTTCGAGCCAGATATGTGGTTGGAGCTGTATCGCTGTGCGTCAAGCCCCGGTGCTGCTGATTTCAAGCGCACCCTGGTGTATCGCGAGCACAGTCTTGGCGTAGGTCGCTGTGTAGCCTGGTGGAGTCGAGAAAGAAAGGCCAAATAGCAACCGTGCAGCAACAGCGCCATCAAGAGCAAGGTGAAGCTCAAGATCACCTCACCCCGATCGCAGTCATTGGGCCTACTGCCTCGGGTAAATCAGCACTCGGCATCGCCTTGGCTCAGCATCTTGGCGGAGAGATCGTCAACGTGGATTCCATGCAGCTATATCAGGGCATGGATATCGGTACCGCCAAACTCATGCCCGAGGAACGCGAAGGTATTGCCCACCACCAGCTCGATGTGTGGAAGATCAGTGAGCAGGCCTCGGTGGCGCGTTATCAACACGATGCCATTGCAGATGTAGAGGCCATCCAAAGCCGCGGCAAGGTGCCTATTCTCGTCGGTGGCTCAATGCTGTATGTGCAATCGCTTATCGACGATTGGCGTTTCCCACCCACCGATCCCGCTGTTAGAGCCAAATACGAGGCTCGTTTGCAGCAGGTGGGGATTAGCCAATTGCATCGAGAATTAGCAGAGCTTGACCCCCAAGCCGCCAGCATCATTGAAGATCAAGATCCCCGCCGCACGGTTCGCGCGCTGGAAGTAATCGAGCTAACGGGTAAGCCATTTCAGGCCAGCCAGCCACCAAAGGATGCCCCGGCACGCTGGGGCACCAGGCTTGTTGGGCTGAGCACTGAGCCGCAGTGGCTCAACCCCCGCATTGAGCAGCGCACCGCGATGATGTTTGAACGCGGTTTTGTCCAAGAAGTAGATGAGCTTTTAGCAGCCGGGCTCAAGGCTGATTCCACCGCGGGGCGCGCGATTGGCTATGCCCAGATCTTGGCCGCAAAAGCAGGCGAGCTTGCCTGGTCTGAGGTACAAGAGCGCACGGTAACCGGCACGAGGAAGTATGTGCGACGCCAGCGTTCCTGGTTTAGAAAAGATCCACGCGTGCAGTGGATTGATGCCAGCGGCGACACACTCGAACAAGCACTAGAATTACTGCAATGACGAACGAATCGCTACCTCACACCCTGCCTTTTGCCAAAGGCCACGGCACGGAAAATGACTTCATCATCCTCGATGACATCGACGCGCAATTGCCTTTAGACCCAGCCACGGTGGCCGCCCTGTGCGATCGCCGCGCAGGTATCGGCGCCGACGGGCTGCTTCGAGTAGCCCGCGCCGGTGCACTGCTTCGCGCCGGTGTGCTCGAGCACTTAGAAGAAGGCATTGAAGCATCCACGATGTTCATGGATTACTACAACGCCGATGGCTCCACCGCCGAGATGTGCGGCAATGGCACGCGAGTGTTTGCGCACTGGGTGGCGCTGCAGGGCTATGAGCAAGACCGGGAATTTGTGGTTGGCACCCGGGCTGGGGCAAAGCCGGTGGTGGTGCACGAATATAACGACACCAGCGCCGATGTCTCTGTGGAGATGGGGCAGGCAGAAGTCACTGGTTTATCTACCTGCACCGTAGGTGCCCAGCACTTTGCGGGCTTGGGTGTTGATGTGGGTAATCCTCACCTGGCCTGCGTGATCCCTGGCCTCGATGCACAAAAGCTGGCCGAAATTGAGTTGAGCCAACCGCAGATCGATCCGGAATTCTTCCCCCATGGGGTGAATCTGGAAATTTTGACGCCCCTTGCACAAGGCCGTACCCACATGCGCGTATTTGAACGCGGCGTAGGCGAGACCAGAAGCTGTGGTACCGGCACCGTTGCTGCTGCTCGCAGTGCGCTTGCCGATGCAGGCGCAGTAGACGGCGAGGTGACTGTGGTGGTACCTGGGGGAGAAGTGCAGGTGACCCTAGATGGAGAGCGCTCGGTGCTTCGAGGTCCTTCTGCCTTGGTGGCAACTGGCACGATCCACACCGCCACCCTTTAGCGGGAGCTAAAAGCGCTAGGGCGAGAGTTTTCTCGCCGTGTGGCGCGCCTGGTTCCAGGAGTGCTGGAGCTCTGCCGCCCGGCGGTCGGTGGCTACCAGCAAACGCTCCAGGTGTGCCACAGAGACATTGCCCTCGAGCCGGGCCTGGACGCGGGCGCAGAAGCGTTCGGCAGTTTTACGCGTCTCGTGGAATTGCTTGATTTCAGGCACCGTTCTGGATTCATCTGCAAGGGCAGGGCGCAAGAGGGTGCGATCGGCCACCTCCTCTGCGTCTTCGCTTTGCCCGAAGCGTTCGTATTCGGAGATCACGCGCTGGATATCTTCTAAAGACAATGCGAGGGAGGCTCGCACCGACTTGATTTCCTGGGAGTCCGGTCGGAACTTCAATCCAGCAATACTCACGCCCACCAAAATCGCAGCAAGCAACACGCCTTGGGTTTTAAGCACCACGATCAGGCCCACACAGATAGGCAGAAGTGCCCAGAGCAGCCAGCGGGGCTGCTTGGGTTCTTCGGGAAGATAACGATCAGGCATGGTGTGCAATGCGAGAGATGGTGGATTGTTGCATATCGGGTTAAACGGCACGACTGCCGGAATTGTTCCGGCAGTAGGTGTGTGTTTGCTTAGAGCATAAACAATAAAACCAGTGCAGCAGAATTGCTAACGCAACATGGCTGCACAGGTGCTGAACACTTGGCGGAAATTAGTGTCCACCGCAGCCGCAACCACCAGAGCCACAGCCGCCGCCACCGCAGCCACCGGCGGCAGGTGCTGCCACGGCACCGGTCATCACCGCGCGGCCTGCGATCACGCTGCCTCGTTCCGGTACTGCTTGATCAGCCGGCATGCACACGTCAAAGGGGAATCCGCCGTCGACGGTGACGTGGATGAATTCTTCGCCGCTGAGCTCATTGCGCCTGAGCCCGGCGCTTAACACACGAGCGCTAAAGCGTGCGGCTGCATCGGGGGTGCGGGACCCATCGCCAGCCATGATCACCTCGGCGCCCTCGCTGTGGAAGGTGCCAAGCATTTCGCCCTCGGCGGCCTCGAAGGCCTCGGGGGAACTATAGGTGTGGACCTCGTCGGCCAAGGCGGTGACTCCGAGCTCCTGCCAACGCTGCTCGGGTTCGTCGATAAGCAAGGGGCCTTGGGCCAGGTTGAGGGTCAGCAGTGCGATTTCTTGATCGTTGTAATCAACGATCTGGCACAGGGCCAAAACGTCATCGATCATGGAGATGTGCGCGAAGCACTTGGTAATCGATTCAAAGCCCGCGAAGGTGGCAAAGGGCTCAACAGCCAAAATATTGATCTGTGCGCCGGAAGGATCGGAGTATTGAATGAGCTGGCCGCCACGAACCTCGCCGGTAACGCTGAGGTTTTCTGTGGCAATGGCGGCTTCTACCGCGTCTTGCCACTTGGGGTAATTCATACCGATGCTTCGCAGGTCTGTGCTCATAGCAATCGAGTTTAGCCCCGAGTGTTGCCGTTAAAAAACTTGGGCGGGGCGCAAGAAGGCAGTGTTTGGCGCGGTGCGTTCGTCAGCAGCGAACATGGATGCATCCACCTAGCCAAACCGCCAGGTGCATGCAACAATGAGCCTTAATAATGACGAATCACACCCCTGAATCAGTCGAGCGTTTACTCGACCAAGCATTTGCAGATCACCGCCCGACCTCAAAGCCGGAGGATCCCGGCCGCGATGAATCCGGGCTTTTAAGCACCGAATCCCATACGCCCACGGTGGGCGAACTCGACCTTGAAGCGCGATCTAGCCTTCGAAGGCTCAGCAGGGGATCGAGCATTCATGCCACCGATCAAGACGATGGCTATGACGTGGAGTATCGAAAGCTCCGCCTTGAGCGCGTCATCTTGGTTGGTGTGTGGACGCACGGCACCACCGCAGAGATCGAAGCCACCATGGAAGAGCTCGCCGCGCTGGCAGAAACTGCCGGTTCCGAGGTTGCAGAGATGCTCTACCAAAAGCGCGATAAACCAAACCCGGGAACCTATATCGGCTCCGGCAAGGTAGCGGAATTGCGTGACATTGTGGCAGATACCGGCGTGGATACGGTGATCTGCGATGGTGAGCTCAGCCCCGGCCAGATGATTGCATTGGAAAAGGCCTTAGACGTTAAGGTGATCGACCGCACCATGCTCATTCTGGATATCTTTGCCCAGCACGCGAAGTCGAAAGAGGGTAAAGCCCAGGTGGCGCTGGCGCAGATGGAATACCTCATTACCCGCGTGCGTGGTTGGGGCGGTGCCCTTTCGCGCCAGGCTGGCGGCCGAGCAGGTTCTAATGGCGGTGTGGGTTTGCGTGGCCCCGGTGAAACCAAAATTGAGGCCGATCGCCGTCGCCTGCGCTCAGATATGGCCAAGCTGCGCAAAGAGATCCAGTCAATGAAAACGGCCCGCGAGGTCAAGCGCTCGCAGCGTCGCGGCTCCACCATCCCGCAAATCGCCATCGCCGGCTACACCAATGCCGGAAAATCTTCCTTGATTAATGCGATGACGGGCGCGGGTGTGCTGGTTGAAGACGCCCTCTTTGCCACCCTGGACCCCACCACACGCAGGGCAAAGCTTGCCGACGGCCGCGCCGTGGTCTTTACCGATACCGTCGGCTTTGTTCGGCACCTTCCCACCCAATTGGTGGAAGCATTCCGCTCCACGCTGGAAGAAGTGGTGGAAGCAGACCTCGTGCTGCATGTGGTTGATGGTTCCGATCCTTTCCCACTCAAGCAGATCGAAGCGGTCAACGGTGTGGTGGCGGAGATCATCCGCGAGCTCGATGTGCCCGCACCGCCGGAAATTGTGGTGGTAAACAAGATCGATCAGGCTGATCCTTTGGTGCTGGCGGAATTGCGCCACGTCTTAGATGATGTCGTGTTCGTCTCTGCCAAAACTGGTGAAGGCATTGCCGAATTAGAAGCCCGCGTAGAGCTGTTTTTAAATAGCCTCGATGCCCACGTTGAGCTTTTGGTGCCCTTTACCAGAGGCGATGTGGTGTCCAGGGTGCATACCTATGGCACGGTGTTAAGCGAGGAATACTCCGAGCACGGCACCGTCATCGATGTTCGCCTACCCCAGTCGCTTGCCGCAGAGTTGCAGGAATTCCTTCACACCTAGAACAATATTGCCCCGTGAGTAGCTCTTCATGGGGATGGACCCTGCACGGTGACGGAAAAACAATTGCTCCAGGCGCAGTAGTGGCGCCTGAAGAGCGATTGAGCTGGTCTCGAACGATCGGCATCGGTATGCAACACGTGATTGCAATGTTTGGTGCCACGCTGTTGGTGCCCACCCTCACCGGATTCCCGGTGAACACAACACTGCTGTTTTCGGGCATTGGCACCATGGTGTTTTTGCTCATCACCCGCAACCGGCTGCCATCGTATTTGGGTTCTTCCTTTGGGTTTATCGCACCCTTGATGGCCACCCAAGGCGAGGGCATCGCAGTACAGCTCGGTGGTGTGGTTGCTGCAGGTATCACGTTGATGGCAGTGGGCTTTGTGGTGAAAAAGGCCGGTAAACGAGTCTTGGACTTGGTCATGCCACCGGCGGTTACTGGCGCTATTGTCGCTCTGATCGGTTTAAATCTCGCACCCTCTGCTGTGGGCAACTTCCAGGCCCAACCCCTCGTTGCGGCTGTCACCATGATTTCCATCTTGGTCATTACCGTCGCAGCCCGCGGGATGTTGGCGCGTTTGGGCATTTTGGTGGGTGTGGTGATTGGCTGGGTATTCGCCGCTGCCACCGGCAACCTTGCTGAAGGTTCTAAAGAATCGATCGCCGCGGCTGATTGGGTGGGTCTGCCGCAATTCCACACTCCTGAATTCACGGCCTCGGCGATTTTGATCACCTTGCCTGTGGTGATCGTGCTAATCGCTGAAAATGTCGGCCACGTGAAAGCCGTAAGTGAGATGACGGGTAGGGATCTTGATGATCTCGCCGGAGATGCACTCATCGCCGACGGCCTGGGCACCACCTTGGCTGGTGGCTTTGGTGGCTCTGGTACGACCACCTATGCAGAAAACATCGGTGTGATGGCTGCAACCAGGGTCTATTCCACCGCCGCCTACTGGGTGGCTGCTTCCACTGCCGTTATCTTGGCCTTCATCCCCAAATTCGGGGCCTTGATCTTTAGTATCCCTCAAGGCGTATTGGGTGGCGCTGCGATGGTGCTCTACGGCTTGATCGGCATGCTTGGTATTCGTATTTGGCAGGATAACCGCGTGAACTTTAATAACCCGGTCAATCTCACTGCCGCGGCCGTGGCGTTGATCGCCGGTATTGGCAACCTCACCTTGCACATCGGCAGCATTGAGCTCGAAGGCATTGCCTGGGGTTCGGTGGGCATTATCGTGGGCTATCCCTTGCTCAAGTGGCTCTACATCCACGTAGGCGAAGGCAAACAGGCCAGATGGTAAGTGCCTGAATAACCAAAGCGCCCCCGCTTGCAAGCAGTCACTCCAAGTTTTTGGAGCCTGTGCAAGCCGGGGGCGTTTGCTCGTTTTCGATCGGCGCGAGGAAAGTGGCGCCGATCAAGGCGGAAGCCGGAATTACTCGGCGTCGAGGTCCTTTTCAATCAAGGCGGCGATCTTCTCAACTGCCTCGGCGTTATCGGAGGTCACGGTGACCTTATCGCCCTTTTCTGCGCCAAGCGCCATGATCATCAGCGAGGAGGCAGCATCAGTTTCATCGTCGTCGCCTCCTTCGATGGACAGGAAGATCTCGTCATCATATTCGCCGGCTGCTTCAGCGATGATGGAAGCGGGACGAGCGTGGAGGCCGACAGCAGAGCCGACAACAACAGTCTTAGAGGCCATTGCGGTTTCCTTTCATTGCGTGGTGTTGCTCTAGGGGTTATACGCAAGCCACCACTAGCGATTTCATGTTGAGATGTGCTTCCTGAACGTTCGGCCCGGGCGGGTATTCGGGCGAAACCTCACCCGTCCAAGCCTTCCGATCAAAAATCTATGTCCGATTCTAGGGTGTGATCCGAACTTTCGCCACGATTGCGACGCCTGATCAGTCACATTTTCAGTATTGCCTGAATCACGTCCGGCCTTCCTCGGTTGGAAAGGAAGGCCTGATGCTTAGGCCGATGTAGCCGCGGCGCGAGCGGAAGCCTCGAGCGCCTTATTGGGCCAAAACTGCTTGGCTGCTACCACCAGCACCGCCGAGGTGATCGTTCCGGCCACCAAGGCCAGCAAGAAGCCCCAGAGCGGATGGATGGCAAAGAGCACGAAGATGCCACCGTGGGGTGCTCGGGAGGTCGTGCCCGTGGCCATGGTGATGGCACCGGTGACTGCGCCACCGACCATCATCGAGGGGATCACGCGGAAAGGATCAGCCGCGGCAAAGGGGATAGCGCCTTCGGATACAAAGGACAATCCCAGCAGCCAGGCAGATTTACCGTTTTCTTGTTCTGCCGGGGTAAATAGATGCTTGCGCATCAAGGTGGCAAGCGACAACGCGATCGGAGGCACCATGCCTGCGGCCATGACAGCGGCCATGATCTTCATGCTGGCATCGTCACCGGTAGAAAGCCCGGCGGTGGCAAAAAGATATGCAGCCTTGTTTACCGGCCCGCCAAGGTCGAAGCACATCATCAACCCAAGGATGATGCCAAGCAACACTGCGGAGGATCCGGACATCGAGGCTAACCAGTCTTGCAGTCCAGTCATCACCCCGGCCAAGGGGCGCCCTAGAAGCAAGAACATGGCAAGACCCACGATCAGCGAGGTCAGCAGCGGGATAATCACCACCGGCATCAGCGAGGCCACCACGCGCGGGACCTTGCGCTGCGCTAGCCACATGGCCACCACACCGGCGAGCAGGCCTGTGACCAGGCCGCCGATAAAGCCAGCACCGATCATCACCGACACCGCACCGCCAACAAAACCAGGCGCAATACCTGGCCTACCGGCTAGGGCATAGGCGATATAGCCAGAAAGAGCTGCCACGATAAAGCCCATGGCCATCTGCCCGGTGGCAAACAGCACCGCGCCCAGGTATAACGCAAGCCCGGCGCGATCAAAGCGCATGAGCTCGCCATCGACCATCACCTCGTGGCTTGGCAGGTTGCCTAGGGAGTAATCGGTGGCCAACACTTTCCAGCCGTTGGCGATGTCGTAGCCGCCAATGAGAAAGCCCAGGGCCAGCAAGAGCCCGCCTGCTGCAACAAAGGGCACCATGTAGGACACGCCAGTCATCACGGCTTGTTGTACCTTCTTGGCGGTGCTTAAGCCTTGATCTGCGCCTTCTTTGCTGCCGCCGCTGTTGGCTGTTGCCTGCACGCGGCGTGCTTTCGGGTTGGAGGCTGCAGCGACTGCCTCGTTGAGCATTACTTCAGGTTCATTGATGGCGCGTTTGACGCCCGATTCAATCACCGGCAGGTTGGCAAAGCGCTCACGATCTTTCACCCCAACATCGGTGGCGAAAATAACGGCATCGGCCGCTTCGATCACATTGGGGGCAAAGGGGGTGACAGATGAAGAACCTTGGGTTTCCACATGGAGTTCTACGTTGTCCATCTGTTCTGCTGCCTGGCTTAAAGCATCTGCTGCCATATAGGTGTGCGCAATGCCGGTGGGGCAAGCGGTAATGGCCAGCAGTGTTAGCGTCTGGCCTTGGGGCGCATCGTTGGTCGCACTAGCCGCCTGGGCAGGCGCGTTGCCTTGTGCCTTTGGTTTGCTTTCAGACGTGCCAAGGACTTCCTGGATCAATTCGACGATGGCTGCCGGATTATCGGCTGCGCGAAGTTGCGCCAGGAATTCTTTGCGCACCAGCGCCCGTGCCAGCTTGGATAGGAGCTTGAGGTGTTCTTTTCCACCTCCTGCCGGTGCTGCGATGAGGAAGACGAGATCTGCAGGGCCATCCGGTCCGCCAAAATCTACCGGTGTTGCCAGGCGGGCAAAACCGAGCGTCGGGGTGCTAATGGCTTCTGATCGGCAGTGGGGGATTGCCACGCCACCGGGCACGCCGGTGGGAGATTTGGCTTCTCGTTTCTTAGCATCCTGTGCCAGTTGCGTGGCGTTGTCTGCCCGCCCTGCTTCTTGGAGGAGGGAGGCTAGGTGTTCAATGACCTCTTCGGGGGAGTTGCCCATGGTCTGGTCGAGGCGAACCAGCTCAGGGGTGATTACGTGCTGTTGCATGATCAGCTACGTCCTTTTTGGGTGGGGGATTCGCCCTGCAGCATGGTGGCGCTGGTGTGTGCCACGTCGAGCTGATCGGGCGTTGGGATGGAAGTTCCAGGTAGTGCGGTAGCAGCCGAGCCATAGGCCACGGCAATGCGCAGTGCTTTGGCGGTGTCTTCACCGGCATTGAGCGCGAGTAAGTATCCGGCGAGCGTGCAATCGCCTGCGCCAACGGTAGATACGACGGTGACTGGGGGAGGGGTGGCAACCCAGGTGTGTTCTTTGGTTACCAATACAGCCCCTGCCGCGCCGAGGGTGACCAGCACTTGCTCCAGACCGCGCTCAATGAGCTGCTGGGCTGCTTCGATTACACCGCTGACGTCGCCTTCTTCGGCTGCGGCTTCAAGTGCTTCACCATCGCGTTGGGTGAGCTGGCCTAGCTCGAAGGCATTGGGCTTGAGCATCGTCGGGGCCGCCCTTTCCAGGTTTTTGCCCACGCTTGCTAAAGGCCCATCGGAGGTGTCGACGGCGATTTTGATACCAGGGTATGTGGCTTGGAGCTTTTCGACGAGCACCGTGTACCAATCTTCAGGCGCTCCCGGAGGCAAAGAACCGGCCAGCACAACCCACTCCGCGTCTGTTGCGGCCCTAAGTAGTGCTTGCTCGATGTTGTCTAAGTCTTCTGCTTCAAGGCGTGGGCCTTTGCCATTGAGTTTGGTGGTGGTGCCGTCTGGTTCTGTCACGGCGGTATTCACCCGTACAGCGCCATGCAAGGGCACGAAGGCGAAGGGAATCCCTGTCTCCTTTAATAGGTGCGTGAAGGGATCATCGGCGGCAGCCGGAAAAAGCGCAAGCGCTGGTGCGTCGGCGCGGTGTACTGCGAGGGCGACGTTGATGCCCTTGCCACCTGCGGCATTGTGGGTGCCATCTACCCGGTGGACTACGCCGCGTCGAAAAGCTCCTCCAAGCGACAAGGTGGTGTCGATGCTGGGGTTGGGGGTAAGCGTCAAAATCATGGGATCACAACCTGGGTATTGGCGTCGCGAAGGCAACGCAGTGGG
Source organism: Corynebacterium pseudopelargi (assembly GCF_003814005.1). Classification (NCBI taxonomy): domain Bacteria; kingdom Bacillati; phylum Actinomycetota; class Actinomycetes; order Mycobacteriales; family Corynebacteriaceae; genus Corynebacterium; species Corynebacterium pseudopelargi. The sequence goes on from NZ_CP033898.1 coordinate 1,018,302, forward strand.
GATGCAGGCAAGGGACGTTCGCTAATCACGGTGCCTACTTCTTCAAAGGAAGCGAAAGGAACTTCGCTTTTGCAATGGGCTTTAAAAGACTCGCTCAGAATCACCGAATGGCGTGCGCGTAGTAGCATCTCGCGCTTGACCTCGGCAATGGGCTCGGAGCTTGTGGCAAAACCGCGCTCGCTTTCAACCGCATTCGTGCCAAGAAACGCAACATCGGCTCGCAGCCTTTGCAAAGCGCTGATCGCGGCCTTGCCAGTTAATGCCTTGCCATGGCCACGAAGCGTGCCGCCAAGGACCGAGACATCAGGAATATTGGCAGCGCACATGATCTTGGCCACCACCGGGGAGTTGGTTACCACGTGCCAGCGTTGGCCAAGGTAATGCCGGGCGAGCACCGTGGCAAAGGCCTCGGTGGTGGCACCGGCGTCGATAAAAATCTCCGCCTGGGGCTTGGGCACAAATTGCATTGCCTGCAGGCCAATGGCTTGGCGGTGTCGCAGGTGGGTGGCTTCGCTTTGCATGCCTGCATGGAGGCGTTGGGCATTGCTGGCGGCTTGCTGCTCTAAGGCAACCGCGCCACCATGCACCCTGCGGAGTGCTCCTTGGTGCTCCAAGGTTTTGAGATCGCGCCGGATCGTTTCTGTGGTCACTGAGAATGCAGCGGCGAGTTGAGCCACGCTGGTGTGGCCAAGTTGCGCCGTTTGCTCGGCGATTGCCCGCTGGCGCTGGGCAACTTCTTCGACTGTGGCCATCTTCACCTCACCTTGCAGCCACCGTCTCGACTTGACCGAAAACGCCCGATTAAGAGGGGTTTTGGATTTGCTTTCTTGTGGCTTTCTCTCGCAAATTGCAAAAAATGTTGGTTTCTCCCCACATTGTATGCCCGGTTGTGTCCGAAAGGCAACATTTGCCTGTCTGATTAGTTGCGGGATTGTTGTTTTTGTGGTGATGTATATGCAAACACCCTACGTTTTGTGAGGATAGGTGACCCACATTGGAAAATGTGAGCAATGACACGGTAATCAAGGGTACGGCCGTCGTATCCGGCGTTCGTTACGCCAAAGCCGTATGGATCAGCCCCCGCCCCGAACTTCCCCAGGCCGGTGCGGTAATCGAAGAATCGCAGCGCGAAGCAGAACTCGAGCGCTTCAATGAAGCTGCAGATGCAGTATCCGAGCGCCTGCGCGAACGCTCCACCAAAGCAGAAGGTGCCGCATCTGAGGTGCTCAAGGCCACCGCAGGCATGGTCAACGACCGTGGCTGGCGCAAGGCCGTACACAAGGGCATCAAGGGCGGACACCCCGCCGACTACGCTGTTGTGGCAGCAACCACGAAGTTCGTCACCATGTTTGAAGCCGCCGGCGGCGTGATGGCAGAACGCACCACGGACCTTCGCGATATCCGCGACCGCGTGATTGCAGAGCTGCGAGGCGAACAAGAACCCGGCCTGCCCGAGGTTGATGAGCAAGTCGTGCTTTTTGCCGACGATCTCTCCCCGGCAGATACCGCTGCGCTAAATACTGACTACTTCGTAGGCTTGGTAACAGAACTCGGCGGACCTACCAGCCACACCGCCATCATCGCCCGCCAGCTCAACGTGCCCTGCATCGTTGCTGTAGGCGAGAAGGTGCACAAGATCGAAGCCGGCGAGCCGGTCATGGTCGATGGTGCACTTGGCACCGTCACCCTTGGCGCAGACCCAGAAACCGCACGCGCTGCAGAACAAGAATCCAAGATGCTTGCAGAGCGCATTGCCCAGTGGCGCGGACCTGCACAAACCAAAGATGGCCACAAAGTGCAGTTGCTGGCCAATGTGCAAGACGGCAAAGCAGCTCGCATCGCTGCAACCCAAAGCCAGGCTGAGGGCATCGGCCTGTTCCGCACCGAGCTATGCTTCCTCACCGCCACCGAAGAGCCCAGCGTTGCTGAGCAGGCCGAGGTATATAAGAAGGTGCTCGAGCAATTCCCAGAATCCAAGGTGGTTGTTCGCTCACTCGACGCCGGCTCTGATAAGCCAGTGCCCTTTGCCTCGATGGCAGATGAGATGAACCCAGCCCTTGGCGTTCGCGGCTTGCGTGTGGCTCGTGCCAATGAGGCCTTGCTTACCCGTCAGCTCGATGCCGTGGCCAAGGCAGTTGAAGAACTCGACCGCGCAGACAACGCCCCGACGTGGGTGATGGCTCCCATGGTGGCTACCGCACGCGAAGCCAAGTGGTTTGCTGGCCTGTGCGCCGAGCGTGGCCTTACCGCCGGCGCTATGATCGAGGTTCCGGCAGCATCGTTGATGGCCGATAAGCTCATGCCGCACCTGGACTTCGTCTCCATCGGCACCAATGACCTCACGCAGTACACCATGGCCGCCGACCGTATGTCGCCGCAGCTTGCATACCTGACCGACCCCTGGCAGCCAGCAGTGCTGCGCCTGATCGATCACACCTGCAAAGAAGGCCGCAAATACGACACCGCAGTAGGTGTTTGTGGCGAGGCCGCCGCAGATCCGCTGCTTGCATGCGTGCTCACCGGTCTTGGCGTGAACTCGCTGTCTTGCGCTTCCACCGCCATTGCCGGTGTTGGTGCTCAGCTTGCAGCCGTAGACCTCGAAACCTGCCAGCGCGCCGCTGCTGCAGCGCTCGATGCAGAAGGTGCAACGGAGGCTCGCGCAGCCGTGCGTGACATCATTCAGCCCGCCTAAGAGTATCTGAGCTCTACAACACAACCGCCCGCCAGATCTGATCTGGCGGGCGGTTCAATTTTTTTGCTTTAGCCGTTTGCAATGACGACCTCGACGTCGCGCTCACGCAGTGCCTTGATAAAGGATTCAGGAGCATTCGCATCGGTGATGATCACATCAATATCATCGATCGATCCGAAGCTCACCAAATAGTCGGTGCCCATCTTCGTGGAGTCGCACAACACCACCACCTTGTGGGCGTTGGTGATCATGGCAGACTTAATCGCAGCTTCCTGGGAATCCGCAGTAGAAAGGCCATGATCCAAGGTCAGTGCGTTGGTGCCGATAAAGGCCACATCTGCGCGCATCAACGCCAAGGCCCGCAAGGCGGTATCGCCAACCACGGCCTGGGTAATAGCGCGGACGCTGCCGCCGAGCAATTGGATCTCATCCAAGCCAGAGTTGGCAAGGGTAAGCGCAATGGACAAGCTATTGGTCACAATCGACCAATGCTTCGCGGCAGGCTGCACACAAATCAGCTCGGCGAGTGCGGCGGTAGTGGTGCCGGCATCAAGGAACATGCCACCTTGCATATCGGGCAGATAGCGAAGTGCCGCATGGGCGATGCTGTTTTTGGCTCCAGAGGCCGAGCGTGCACGGGTATCGAGGCTAAATTCGGTGGTTTGGAAGGTTTGGTTTGCCACAGCACCGCCGTGCACGCGGTGCACCACGCCCTCGCGGTCGAGTACCGCGAGATCACGGCGGATCGTCTCCGCTGTCACCTCGAAACGGGATGCCAATTCGGTGACGTTCACTCGCCCTTCGACCGCAGTAAGGGATGCGATTTGGCGGCGACGTTCCTCCGAGTACATTGTTGTCCTTTCAAACAAAACCAAAAGAGCACGCTGTGGATTGCTGCGTGCTTCCACTGTTGTGTTGTGCACCTATTACTCACATTGTTCCATTAAAAACCCCAAAAAAGCACAGAGATCGGAAGCGAAAACTTCAAGAACGGACATGAAAACGTGCAACGTGGGCAGGTAATTTCAGCTCAGGGGTGGTTTCGTGTCTGATTGTGTGATGAACCATGTGTGACGATAAGTACGCCAAACACCCCCGGTAGAGGGTGGCTTAAAAGTACGCTATCTAGCGCTTGCCAGCAGCTAACCGGGGGTGTTGTAAGACAAGTTGGAGGCGGGCGCCTGCTACACGCGGCGCAATACTGTTACCACTTTGCCCATCAGTTCTGCATCATCAGCTGGGATCGGATCATAGTCTTCATTGCAGGGCATAAGGGAGTAGGTCCCGCTTGCATCGCGGTGCCATTCCTTTACTGTGGCAGAGCCATCGATCATTGCCGCCACATAATCGCCAAGGTTCGCTTCCTTCTGAGAGCGCACCACCACCAAATCGCCGTGGAAAATACCGGCGTCTTTCATCGAATCACCATTGACGCTCAACATAAACAGCTCGCCTTGGCCAACGAGTTCCTCAGGCAGCGAGTAATAGCCGGCAAGATTTTCCTCGGCGGTAATGGGGGAGCCCGCGGCAATCTGGCCGAGCAAGGGCACCATTGAAGTAGCAGAGACATCCACCGGATGGTCGGAAGAAAGCTCCTGCTGTTGCTGCATCATGGGGCTCGTGGTTCGTTTACCGCTGGTTGGGTTGCGAACCTCTACAGCGCGCGGCTTGTTGGCATCGCGCCTTAGAAAGCCCTTTTCTTCTAGGCAACTTAATTGATAGGCCACCGATGACGTGGATTTCAGGCCGCAGCGCTCGCCGATCTCGCGGATGGTGGGCGGAAAGCCGCGGTCAATAATGGCCGCCTCGATCACGTGAAGAATTTTTTGCTGGCGTTTGCTGAGCTCTGCCTTGTTTTGCTTTGGGGTGGGGGTCATCGTTGGCCTTCCTCGTGCCGAGCGCTGGTGATTGTTCGAAAGTTATTGGAGCTTTGGCAAGCCTTGTGTTCTAACCCTAGCGTAGCCGGGGAGATGTCGCTACACATGTTCGAACATTCACCCTTTTGGGTCTATTAACTGCGAACACTTGACTTCGAACATGTTCGAGTGCATACTTTCGAACAGATGATCTCTCGAACAGGTAGGCGAACGAGCATTCATGCTTCACGCTCGAAAGTCGGGGGTCGTTCGATAGACAAGTGTTCGAAGTGCTGCAGGACAATCCCAAGGCACCTCGATGCGTTTAAGACCTCAACGGAAAGAAAAAGACATGACTTTGACAGTTTCTCGTAGCAACGGCAACGTTCCTGGCCACCAAGGTCGTCTTGGATCGCGCATTACCCAGCCGGCGCAGGTGTGGGATATTCCTTCGATTGACTCACGGCCCACTAGCCATAGCGCTGGGCAGATTAGAACCCTTGCTCCTGTTGTTCATGCACCGCGGCGATCCCAAGAGATGAGAACAGCTCGCGCTTTCCCTACTTCCAGATCTTCGAGTTATAGCGGAAATGGCGTAGCTGCAACTGAAACTTCTCAAGGCAAAGAAAGTGCCAAGAAGTTCCTCATGGGCTCATTACTCGGCTTGGTCATGGTCTTTAGCGTCTTAGGTGCAGCTCAGGGTGAAGAAGATACAGCACCAAAAGATGCCCAGCAGGTGGTGGCTTCGCTTGAAGGGGATTCGCGCTAAATTAGGTACAGCAGTACTGTGGCGCGCTAGCAGTAGCGCAGGCAGGTCGAACACCTAGCCAACGCAACAAAAAGCCACAAGGCTAAACAAGGAGACCTTGAGCATTGCACTGTCCTTTTTGTCGCAATCCCAACTCGCGCGTTGTAGATTCGCGCGTGGTAGACGCCGGCTCAGCTATTCGCCGCCGGCGCGAGTGCTCCGAATGTGCCGGACGATTCACCACCGTTGAAAAAGCCCAACTGCTCGTGGTCAAGCGCTCCGGAGTCACTGAACCATTTAGCCGCGAGAAGGTCGTAACTGGCGTAAGACGCGCCTGCCAAGGCCGAGACGTCAGCGATGATGACCTTAAAGAACTCGCCATGGATGTTGAAGAAGCGGTGCGCAAGGTAGCTAGCTCCCAGATCGAAGCGCACAAAATTGGCGAGGCCATCCTCGAGCCTCTGCGCAAACTCGACGAGGTTGCCTACCTCCGCTTTGCCTCTGTGTATAAGTCTTTTAAAAATGCCGAAGACTTCGAAAGCGAGATTCGAGCCATGCGCCGCCAAGAGCGCCAAAGCTACTAAGCGCTTGGGCGCAAGGCTCAACAACCCCACTAGCTGCTAGAGTGCGTCGATCGCCTTTTGGATCTTGCGCTCTGAAACCGTCTGGGCGGTACCAAGACGTTGGGCAAACAAACTCACTCTTAACTCCTGCAATTGCCACTGCAAGGAATACAAGGTCTGTGCAGGTATCTGAGGCTTTTTGCCTCGATTTTGGATCGCACGGGCAAGACGTGCCTCCAAACCATTGACCACCGCTTGGCGCTCGGCATCTCGGGTTGGGTGCAACTCCATATCTTCTAACCGCAGCGCAATCGCTTTGGCATAGCGGGGGATATGCTTAAGCCTTTGGCTTCCAAGCTTGGTCACGGCGTGTTCTGGAAGCATGAGCTGCAATTGCCGCTGCATATCCTCAATCGCTGGGCCTTCCCAGTCTGCTAATTGCTGCTGGGCATCGAGCCAAGCCGCGATCGCTGGTGCCAAAGCCACGGTGTCTTGTCGCACCGCCGAGGCAAGACGCGGACGGATAAACTCCTGGAGATCCTTATAGCCCTGCGGGGTTCGCTGGGGGCCACCGGCTTCTTGCATCAAATCTCGGATGGCTGCAATACGGATATCGCGCAATAACCCCTCAGCGCCACCATGGGGATACTTGTCCACCGCCACGCGCTGACGAAGCGGCAGCCCTTTGAGCATCTGAGCACCCTGCTGAGGTAGATCCTGGGCGAGCATGGTCAACGTGGTGCTAAAAAGCTGCGCATCTGCTTGCGCCTTCGTTGGCATGACCTTGCGGGCAATGCCTTGTTTGGTGCGCACCAATGTGGGATAGGCCGTGACCATTTGGCCCTCAACTGAGGTGTGCACCTCCGGCTCGAGCGCGCCAATCGTATCCTCAGTCCACTGCTTATAGGCCTTTGATTCAGACTCGCGTGCAGCCTTAGACACAGAAGAGCGAATCTTTTGGCGCTGGCGTTGCTGGAGCTGGGCTAAATCTTTATCCCAATCGATGATCTTGCCGCGCTTATCCATTGCAGCAAAGCTAAACCGAAGGTGCGCTGGGAGTTTTTCAACCCGAAAATCGCTGGCCTGGATGCCGCTGCCACCTAAACTGCGCAGGGCCTGAGCGAGCTGTTCTTCCACAGTGCCTTGATAAGGAGTGATGAGTTCAGCGGCTTTTTGTGCGAACGCTGGTGCTGGTACCACGGAACGTCGAGAAGCTTTGGGCAGCGAGCGAATCAGCTCGGTAAGCAGCTCCTCGCGCAGCCCGGGAACCAGCCAATCAAAGCCCTCGGGCTGCAAGCCGCCAAGCAGCGGCACCGGAATCTCAATGGTCACGCCGTCTCTCGCCGCGGTCGGATCAAATTGATAGCTCAACTTATAATCCAACGATCCCTGACGCCAAATATCAGGAAACGCCTCTTCGGTGACAGCGGCTGCATGTTCAGCCACCAATGCCTCGGGATCAAAATCGAGCAAATCTGGCTGCTGCTGCTTGGTCTTTTTCCACCAATGATCAAAATGCCGGCCAGAGGTGATGCGCTCAGGCAGCCTTGCATCGTAGAAATCAAAGAGCGTTTCTTCATCAACAACGATGTCGCGGCGGCGTGCCTTTTCTTCTAAATCACCTGCCGCCTGAAGCTTCTGCACATTCTGGTGATAAAAGCTGTGGTGAGTCTGCCAATTGCCGGCAATCAGCGCTTCGCGGATAAACATGTCGCGGGCAGCGGCCTTATCAACCGTTGCATAGCCAACTACACGATCTTCCACCACCGGCACACCGTAGAGCGTGGAACGCTGATGCACCATCGGCTGGGCCCGTTTACTAGACCAAAAAGGCTCGGAATATTGATGCTTGAGTAAGTTAGCCCCAAGCTTTTCCACCCAAGCCGGATCGATTTGGGCTACATCGCGCGCCCACAGCCGAGAGGTTTCTACCATCTCGGCAGCCATGACCATCTCTGGTTTTGCCTTCGACACCGAAGAACCGGGGAAGATAGCAAAACGAGTATTGCGGCTTCCGCGGTACTCGCGACTTTCACCATCACGGATACCGATATGGGAAAGCAATCCAGATAGCACAGCCTTGTGTACGGCATCTGCGTCGATATTGCCGGGAAGCGCCTTGACGTCGATCCAGCCTAATTGCTCGCCAATGCTGCGCAGCTGGCGCACGAGATCGAACCACTCCCTGATGCGCATATAGTGCAGATACTCCTGCTGCATGAGTTTGCGAAACGCATTGCCGCTTTGCTCATCGCGCTGGGTACGGACATAGCGCCACAAGTTGAGGTAGCTCAAGAAGTCCGAACGCTTATTGCTAAAGCGAGCATGTTTTTGGTCTGCCTGAGCCTGGAACTCCAAGGGGCGTTCGCGAACATCTTGGATGCTAAGCGCCGCTACCACCACATAGGCCTCAAAGAGCACGCCGAGGCGTTGAGCCTCAATGAGCATGCGCGCCAAGCGCGGATCCAAGGGGATCCGGGCTAATTGCTTGCCAATAGCAGTTAGCACTGGTTCGGCGGCGTCTCGTTGTTCGAGCGCATCGAGTTCGTGAAGGAGCAACAGGCCATCGCGAATCGCTTTGGTGTCTGGTGCTTGGATGAAGGGAAACTCCTGGATATCGCCAAGTTTGAGCGACGCCATCTGCAAGATGACTTGGGCAAGGTTGGTCCTAAGAATCTCCGGATCGGTAAATTCCGGGCGCGATTGAAAATCCTGCTCCGAATACAGGCGAATGGCCACGCCATCGGCCACACGGCCACAGCGGCCGGATCGCTGATTCGCGCTGGCTTGAGAGATCGGCTCGATGGGAAGCCGCTGCACCTTCGTCCTGGTGGAATAGCGTGAAATGCGCGCAAAACCGGTATCAACCACATAGTGGATGCCTGGAACAGTAAGTGAGGTTTCGGCGATATTGGTGGCTAACACGATGCGCCGGCCGGCATGCGGGCGAAACACTTTGTGCTGTTCCTGATTGGAAAGGCGACCAAACAGGGGAGTGACCTCCACGCCTTTCCAGTGCTGTTTTTCAATCATCTCCATTGCATCGCGAATATCGGATTCGCCGGCAAAGAAGCAGAGGATGTCGCCTGGCCCATAACTCATCAATTCCTTGCAGGCCTGGATGAGCCCATCGAGCGGGTCCACATCGATGGTCTTTTCGCCCTTGGTTTGTTCCAAGGGCCGATACAAGATCTCTACTGGGTAGGTTCGCCCAGAGACTTCCACAATCGGTGCTGGGTTGCCTTCAGCATCACAGAAATGCTCGGCAAAGCGCTCTGGGTCAATCGTGGCGGAGGTGATGATCACCTTTAATTCGGGGCGCTTAGGTAAAAGCTGCTTGAGGTATCCAAGCAGGAAGTCGATATTGAGGCTGCGCTCATGGGCTTCGTCAATAATGATCGTGTCATACGCGCGAAGCAGGCGATCTCGTTGCATTTCTGCCAGCAAGATGCCGTCCGTCATCAGCTTTACCGAGGTGCTGGCAGATACGCGATCATCAAAACGGATGGCGTAGCCAACAGAATCGCCAATGTCTTGGCCTAGTTCTTCTGCAATGCGTTCAGCAACGGTTCTGGCAGCAAGCCGGCGAGGCTGCGTATGGCCGATCAGCCCGCGCCTGCCCCTGCCAAGTTCTAAACAAAGCTTTGGTATCTGCGTTGTTTTTCCCGAACCGGTTTCGCCGGCAATAATCACCACTTGATTTGCCTCGATCACGTCGAGCAATTCCTCGCGATATGCGCTCACCGGCAAAGCTTCGGGGTACGTCATCGGCGGAATGGCCGCCTGGCGTGCCTCGACCTGCGCTACAGCGTCGCGGAGATCCTTTGTAATAGCGGCGAAGGCCTTTGCAGAGCGTGCCTTTTTCAGGCGTGCTCGAAACCGCGGCACTAAGGAATAAGGAGCTTGTGCTAGAAGCTCCTGAATGTCTTCGGGAATGGCGTGGCGTTGGCGAGAACTCATGATTCTAAGGAATGTTACCGCGCTGGGCGTTCATACCAACTTGCTAACGATTTTCGATGCACCGTTTCCTGGCAAGGGTTGCCTTGCTACATTGATGGAGGCATTGAGTTTGTTTCCTATAAAAAGAACTGCGTGGCTTGAACTTCCAGGTCATGCGTGCAGGGGAGCACCTTGATGCCAAAGGCGAGATTGATCGCAAAGAAAATCCAAAAGGAAAAAAGATGAGCGAACACAACGACCGCGATAATCGCGAAGGCGGCCAGCCTCAAGACGACGGCTTTCAGCCCTATCCTCCGGTGAACCACCCGGAAGATCAGCCCCAGTACGGCCAGCAGCCGCCGCGTTACCCTCAGCCCGGCGCACAACCTGATTCCGCGAATACTCACGGTGCTGCAGATGCCAACAATGCTGGTGGGCAGCCTTCTTACGGCTCGCAGTTTGAGGCTGGTGCTCCCGGTGCAGATTCCAACCAGTACGCCGGGTACGGCAATGCTGGAATGAATTTCCATGTGCACCCGGATCTTGAGACCACCATGGTGCAGCCGGTTCGTGATGTTTCGGTGTGGAACCCGATCAAGTATGGCTTCAAGATCGTGTTTAAGCGAGCCAATCCCTGGTTGATTTGGGGTGTTGGCCTCGCCGTGATTGGCATCATTTTGCCCGGTGTCTTCTCCGGCTTCAGCTCGAGTTCCTCCTGGGATGCCACCTCGTTCCAGGCCACCGCGCAGGAAAGCTGGGAAAGCCAGATGCTGAACGTGGTCTTCGGAATTGTCATGCTGCTGTTAGGCCCCATCCTTGTTGCCATGGCTGTGGCACAGGTTGATGGTGGTCCGCTGGGTAAAGAACGCCGTGTGGCGCAGGGCAACTACGGAAAGACCCTGTTTACCAGCATTTTGGTGGGCATCATTGAAGTTGTTGCCATCTTGGTGCCGGTAGGCATCCTGGTGTTCCTGGCATTTTCTACCGGTGGCGACGAGTTCGGTGTGCTCCAGGGCCTGCTGTTGCTCGCTGCGGTAGTGGTCGCCATTGTGATTGCACTTGCGCTGGTTCCGATTAGTGTGCTTTCAACGTATTTTGCTGCAGAACAAGGCCTGAACCCGGTTGAAGCTATCCAGGCTTCCTGGCAGCAGGGGCGCCCGCATCTTTGGTCCCTGGTTGGCTATTCCATTCTCAACGGCCTGATCACTGGTGCGCTCACGCTCTTTACCTGCGGTTTGGGCAGTATCATTGCGATTCCCCAGGCGTATAACGCCGCCGCATTTATGTACCGCCAGGTAAGCGGTGGCGCTGTTCCCGATATGCGCTAACAAGCCTGTGATGGCTTCAAGCTCGTGTTCTACCGCACCTGCTTGATGCGCCAGGAGATATTGAATAAGGGCCTGCACCTTTTTGGATGCAGGCCCTTATTGTTGCGCTTAGTCAAGCCACTCAAAGCTCTGGTGCAGGCGCCACAGGAGAACGGCACCGAGGTGCACATCGGCTTTGGCGGCCTTGTACTTCTGTGCTTTTAAGCCTCGGTGCGGGCTACTTCGTGGAAGGCTCGAGTAATGAGTGCCCCTAGTTGTCGGAATTCTTCTTCCCGCGAGCTTGAAGAGGTGCGATAGGCAATCGCTACTTCGCGTTCGGCACTCACACCAGGGTTGAAGGTGGCAGTGGCGATGCCTGGGCGCTGTCCTTCGGTGCTCACGGCACTTTCTGGCACAAGGGTTGCCCCGTGTCCTGCGCTTACAAGCTGCATTACGGTGGTCAGGCTTGCTGCGCGGGTGCTTGCGTTTTGAGATTGCTCGGGGTGTACATCGGCCCGGCGGCAGAGATCGACGATTTGATCCCTGAGGCAGTGGCCGTCGTCAAGCAAATAGAAGTTGAGGTCGCGCAGATCTTCTAAGGTGAGGTCGCTGCGCCCGGCAAAAGGATCATCCTCGGGCACCACGAGGTGGAAGTTTTCGTGGTAGAGGGGGATGTGGTTGATCTTTTTATCCTCAATGGGCAACGCCAGCAAGGCGCACTCGATATGGCCGTCCCTTAATAGCTCGCACAGGTGCTGGGTTTGATCTTCGATAATCCTTAATTCCAGATCCGGGAAGGTCGTTTCTGCTAGGCGCAGCAAATTCGGAAGGATATAAGGCGCGATCGTGGGGATGATCCCGATGGTGAGTTGGCCAGTAAGCGTTCCCACCGCTCCGCGTGCGTGGGCAAGGAACAAATCCACGGCGTCGAGCGTGGCTTTTGCGTAGGGGAGGAGTTCCTCGCCGGCTGGGGTGACGATTACCTTGCGGGTGGAACGTTCAATAAGTTGCACGCCGAGGCCGTGTTCGATGGCGGCCAGCGCCTGGGAAAGGGAGGGCTGGGAAATGTCTAGGCGTGTCGCCGCGGCGCCGAAGTGTTTCGTTTCAGCCACGGTGACATACGTCCTGAGCTGAGCCAGGGTCGGGCGGTACTCTTTATAGTTCATGTTTATAGGTTATCAGTCTCTTTGAAGGGAAGTCATATTGACGCGGCGCTAATTGTGTTGCATAATCAGTTGCAGGCCATTAAAAGCCTCAAACATTTAGCAGTGCTCAGGTGCCGCTTTATCGAGGCCAATGGCCATAAGTACGAAGAACGATTTTCAAACTTCCATTACTACGGAGGATCCCATGGCAATTTTGACCGTTGGCGACACATTCCCAGAATTCAACCTCACCGCACTCAAGGGCGGCGACCTGCACGAGGTCAACGCCGCTCAGCCCGAGGACTACTTCGAAGAGGTATCCCTGGCCAAGTACGAGGGTAAGTGGAAGGTAGTCTTCTTCTACCCCAAGGACTTCACGTTCGTCTGCCCCACCGAGATTGCCGCCTTTGGCAAGCTCGACGAGGAATTCCAGGATCGCGATACCCAGATCCTCGGCGGCTCCATCGACAATGAGTTCGCACACTTCAACTGGCGCGCAACCCACCCAGAGCTCAAGGAAATTCCTTTCCCGATGTTCTCTGATATCAAGCACGAGCTCATCCGCGCACTGGGTGTAGAAAACGCTGAGGGCGTTGCCGATCGCGCTACCTTCATTATCGACCCCGACGGCATTATCCAGTTCGTATCTGTTACCCCGGATGCTGTTGGCCGCAACGTTGACGAGGTTCTGCGCGTGCTCGACGCCCTGCAGTCCGAAGAAGTGTGCGCCTGCAACTGGCAGAAGAACGACCCCACCAAGAACATTGACAAGTTCTCCGAGCTTCAGGAGGGTCTGAAGTAAATGTCGTTGGATAACCTCAAGTCCGGCCTGCCCGAGTTTGCCAAGGACCTCAAGCTCAACCTCGGCACCCTGTCGCGCTCTACCGAGCTTTCCGAGCAGCAGCTCTGGGGCACCTTCCTTGCCGCAGCAGCCGCAACCCGCAACGAGGCAGTGTTCTCCGAGATCGCTGAGGAAGCCAAGGAGCACTTGAGCGAAGAGGCCGTCAACGCCGCACTCGGTGCCGCATCGATTATGGCAATGAACAACGTTGCCTACCGCGCCAAGGGCTGGCTCGGCGATGACTACGCGCAGGTCAAGATGGGCCTTCGCATGAACATCATTGCCAAGCCCGGCGTGGAAAAGGTCGACTTCGAGCTGTGGTCGCTGGCTGTGTCCACCATCAACGGCTGTGAGCACTGCACCATCGCTCACGAGAAGACCGTGCGCAACGAAGGCCTGACCAAGGAGCAGATCTTCGAGGCAGTCAAGATCGCCGCTACCGTCCAAGGCGTTGCCCAGGCAGTAGAGATCGAAGCTGCACGCTAAGCTTTTCGACGAAAAAATCGGCACCTTATTCCAGGTGCCGATTTTTTATGCGCCCTCGATAGAAAGCTGCGCTAATCGCACTTCACCGGCGGCATCGCTGGCATCGAGATCAACCACAGCGTTGAAGGCAAAGCTGCGATCATCTTCTGGATCCTTAATGACCTGCCGAACAGTCCAGCGCCGCGGCTCCGTGCGATCAAGCTGGAAATACTCCGGGCCGCGGGCATCTGCGGAAAGATCCACATCCGCGTACTCATCAAAGTAGGCATCCAGCGCAGCGCCTAAATCAACAGGCTGCTCTAAGTAATCAAAGGTGTCAGCAAAAGCATCTTCTTCCTCCAAGGCGAACATCCGCACCGCCTTGAACATGAGGTTTCTAATCATCACAGTCAAAGCCTTGGGGTTTGCCGATAAAGCATCGGGATCTTCCACGCCAAAAGCGAGCTCTCGATCCAATGTGGCCTGATCGATTGGTGCGTCTGGATCTGCTAATTGCGCCCATTCGTCGACAAGCGAAGAATCCACCTGCCGAATGAGCTCGCCGAGCCATTCCACGATCTCTTCCAACTGATCCGTCTTGGCGTCTTCCGGCACCGAATGGCGCAGCGTGCGCCACGCATCGGTGAGATAGCGCAGCACCACCCCTTCTGCACGGGCAAGCTGATAGGTGGCAATGAGATCGCTAAAGGTCATGCCCTTTTCCAGCATCTCGCGCACCACGGATTTGGGGTGCAGCTCAAACTCACGCGCCCAAGGGTGGCCTTTGCTATAGATATCAAAGGCCTGCTCCAACGTCTGCTCCAAGGGCTTCGGCCAGGTGATGTCCTCCACAATGCGCATGCGCTCGGTATAGTCCACACCTTCGGCCTTTAACGCCTCAATTTCTTTGGCGCGCTCAGCTTTTTGCTGGGCAAAGAGCAAGGGGCGAGGATCTTCCAAAATCGCTTCGAACACGCTAATCACGTCATAGGCATAATCCGGCGATTGCTCATCCAACAGCTCCAACGCCGCCACAGCAAAAGGAGAAAGCGGCTGGTTCAGCGCAAAATCGCGCTGCAGATCCTGGGTGAGATGATAGGTTCGCCCGCTATTATCCGGGGTATCAAGGCGTTCGACGATGCCGGCTGCAACCAATCCGCGAAGCAACTCAATAGCGCTTAAAATATCGGCGTTTTGCTTCTCGCGGCTATCGTGATTGGTGCGCAGCAGCTTGCGCATGTGCTCAAAGCCATCACCGGGGCGCGCAATCACATTGAGCAACACAGCATTACTCATCCGGAACTGGCTGCTCAACGATTCCGGTTCGGCCTGCATGAGCCGCTCAAAGGTGCGCTCACCCCACGTGACTTCACCATCGCGAGCAGACTTCTTGCGAAGCTTCTTCAACTTCTTCGGATCACTACCGGCGCGCTGCCTTAAACGCCAATTCTCAATTTCATGCTCCGGTGCCTCAATCACCACATAACCGGTGGTGTCATAACCAGCACGCCCAGCACGCCCGGCAATCTGGTGGAATTCCCTCGAGGCCAAAATGCGCTGCTTTTGACCATCGAATTTGGCCAAGCCGGTAAACAACACCGTGCGAATGGGCACGTTAATGCCCACGCCAAGGGTGTCGGTGCCACAAATGACCTTCAGCAGCCCTGTTTGAGAAAGCTTTTCTACCAGGCGGCGATACTTCGGCAACATGCCGGCATGGTGCACGCCGATTCCCTTGCGCAGCAATTTCGAAAGCGTTTTGCCGAAGGTGGTGCTAAAGCGGAAATCGCCAATTTCTTTGGCGAGTAATTCGCGCTCTTGTTTGGTGGCAATTTCCATGCTCAGCAGCGACTGCGCACGCTCAATTGCTTCGCGCTGAGAAAAGTGCACCACATACACCGGTGCCTTATTAGCCTGAAGCAGCGCCTCAATGGTTTCGTGCACCGGGGTGTAGACATACTCGAACTCCAGCGGCACCGGCCTTTCGGTGCCACCGACGATGGTGACCCCACGATTGCTGCGGGCTTTGAGGTCTTCTTCCAAAAAGCGAGTATCGCCCAGCGTGGCCGACATCAGCACAAACTGTGCGCGCTCGAGCTCGAGCAAAGGCACCTGCCAGGCCCACCCACGTTCGGGATCCGAATAATAGTGGAACTCATCCATGACCACCTGGTGAATATCCGCGCGGATACCATCACGCAAAGCAATATTGGCCACGATCTCAGCAGTAGCGCAGATAATTGGGGCAGAACCATTGACTGTTGCATCACCAGTCATCATCCCAACCTGCTGAGGGCCAAAGACCTCGCACAAGGCGAAGAACTTTTCACTCACCAGCGCTTTGATCGGGGCAGTATAAAAACTGCGTTTGCCACGAGCCATGGCAAAGAAATGCGCGGCGATCGCCACCATCGACTTACCCGAGCCCGTAGGGGTAGACAAGATCACATGATCATTGGCAAGCACCCCTAAGGCAGCTTCTTCCTGGGCAGGGTAGAGGCTAATGCCACGTTGGCGAGTCCATGCGAGAAAAGCGTCGAAGATTGACTCATCGAGCAGCGACTCGGGCACTTCTTCTAGATCGGGCAGCATATCGGTGAGGTTCACAAGCACCAAGCGTACCTGTGCGTGCCAAGCAAGAAAGCTTGGCGCTCACCGCCTCGGCTGCAAGCTGGCCATCGCAGTGGCCTCCACGCCGGCCGCGGAAGCCTTGGAAGCCTTGGAAGCCTGGCGGGCCTTAAGCCTGGCGGGCCTTAAGCCTGGCTGGCCTTAAGCCTGGTCTTCTGGATCCTCATCCTGATCTGCGCTGCCTAATGAACGATCATCGAGGTGAGCCAAAAACTCCTCGAACTCCGCGCCTAGTTCTTCGCCACTCGGTACGTCTTGCTCACCAGGTAGCACCGCGTGCGGATGCTGCTCGCGATAACGCTCGAGCTCCTCATCGTATTGCTGCTCGAGCTGCTGGACCACAGCTTCAATTTCGCGCGATCCTGCCACCTGTTCTTCTACCTGCTGAGCCACCTTCCGGGCATCTCGTTCCAAACTGCCAAGAGGGAAGCGCAAACCGGTGGTAGAAGTGATGGTTTCTAACAAGCTCAGCGTTGCCTGCGGGTAGCCAGAAGCAGCCAAGTAATGCGGCACGTGGGCGGTATATCCTGCCACCGAGTGGCCCTTGGCATGCAGGTGGCGCTCTAAGTGCAGCGAGGCAGAACCTGGAACCGTAATGGTGGAATCAAGCTTAAATTGCTTGCCCACCAGCTTCTCATCATTGCCGTGCGCAGATACCACCAATGGGCGAGTGTGAGGCACCGTCATGGGAGCTGCATACAAACAGATGGTGTGCTGAACCCCAAAACGTTCCACCAATTCGCCCACGGCCTGGGTAAAGGCATTCCAACGAAGGTCTGGTTCAGGCCCGGATAGCAATAAGAAATGCTTACCCTCGGAATCCTTTAACACCTGAATACCTAGATCAAGCGGTTGTGCTTGATCCACCGTGTCATTGTCAATTACTACCGCGGGCCTGCGCGAGCGGTAGTCGATGAGCTCATCGTTATTAAAAGAAGCCACCAGCCGGTGATCCAATGCGCTCAACAGGTGCTGAGCGCTCGCGTCGACCGCAAGCCCAGCATCGGCGTAGCCATCGAGTGCCACGATGAGTGTCGGACCTTGTTGGGCAGTACCTTTGACCTCTGGTGCAGGAAACTCAAGTTCGTACATGCGATCTCCATGTTGCGGCATGTTCTGGGTTCCTCCTTAAGACAATTGTGGCGGTCTCTGGTGCAAAAGCGGCGCAATGTACCTGTATAGCTGCAGGTACTCCATGGCCACTAGCCTAGTGGGCTTTGTGCACCTTGCGCACCAGCGCTTCACCAGTGTGTCGGCAGTGGCCGATTGACGTTCAAGCCGTTACTGCACACAACGCCAAGGCCGAGATTTTTGTTCCCCTCAACCTTGCAAGCCTGCATCAGCGGCTTGATCGGCGCAACTGTAACGCCAAAGTGGGCGGTGAAAAACTGGCTAATGTAACACCAACAGCACAACACGCGAGACGCTGTGGATAAGTGTGCGGCTTAGAACCGCCATATCCGGCGATATGCGTACAAACCTGGCACATTTCCTGCCATGACAGAAAACAACACACCAGGAACACTGCTCGCCAACATCCCAGGAATTCTGGGCTACTACCCACAAGAATCACTCGTCGTTGTCACACTCGGCCCGCTTGTTGGCGGCCGACGCCACGTAGGACCGGTGCTTCGCCTTGATCTGAGCGATCTTCGCTACGCCTATGACCTAGGAGATGCACTAACCAACGTCGATATCGACATCGCCTTCGCCTTCGTAGTCAGCGAAGAATTCGACGCAGAACAACTCAACGATCTCCAGGCCCTGCTGCAATCACTATCGGGATGCGGCCTGCTACCAATCCAACACTGCTGGCACGTCAAAGAAATCTTAGGCGGGGCTCGCTATCGCCACCTTCCCATCGAAGCGGACACCACGGTGCCTCCCGGATGGAACCACGGCAGCATCCCCGATATCTGCGCCAGCACCTCACTGCACGCCATGCTTACCCTCGGGGAGCTTCCCATGCTCAACCGTCAAGAGGCCAAGGACTACTTTTGCAGCCGACCCAAATGGGCGCACCGAACCTGGCGCGAAAAAGCCGCCCAGCAAGCCATGAAGGAGGGGGCGATAATGAAGACGAACTTCTTCGAAGGAGTAGCCTCCATCGATATCGCCATCGAGCGCTTGTGCATCAACCTCGCTGCCGTACCTGCGTCTTCACAGCTTCGCGCCAAGCACGTAAAGCCATTAGCCCAATGGCTCAGTACCGTATCGCTTCGCGACGCCAGCG
The DNA here is from genome assembly GCF_003814005.1 of Corynebacterium pseudopelargi. Taxonomy (NCBI): domain Bacteria; kingdom Bacillati; phylum Actinomycetota; class Actinomycetes; order Mycobacteriales; family Corynebacteriaceae; genus Corynebacterium; species Corynebacterium pseudopelargi. Next base: position 1,036,719 of record NZ_CP033898.1, read on the forward strand.
TGGAAGCATTCATGCGCGATAGGGCGCTGGGGCGCCGGGCAGCACTAGCAGTGGCTTCTTGCTATGAAGGCGAGATTCGAGCCAATGCTTTATGCATGTATGCAGTGTGCGCCTTAGGCACCGCCGCGAGTTTCCGGGTGCCTTTTGCCCTAGAGTGCGCGATCGAAACTAGCCCAGGCCACCGGCTTACGCACCTGCTCCAGCTTGGGTATCGGCGCGGTGATGGGGAAGTGGTCATCGGTGCCGTAGTACGCGGAAGCCACCGCACCCTCGCGACGATGCGCGGTGATGAGGTGGCTGCGTAGCCAAGCGTGCCTTGGCCAGATGCTAACGATGCGCGCTATGGGCGGCATCGCCTAGCTGGGAGGTGAAATTCCAGGCATCGCGCACGATGGTGTGCAAATCGGTGTGCTTCGGATCCCATCCGAGTTCTGCCTTGGCTTTTTCTGATGATGCAACCAGCACGGCCGGGTCGCCGGCGCGGCGGGGAGCTACCTCGGCAGGAATCGGGTGCCCGGTGACCTTTCGGCACATCTCGATTACTTCCTTGACGGAATAGCCTTCGCCTGAACCTAAATTAAAAATGCGGTGCTTGCCGGGGGTGTTGCTTTCAAGGGCAAGCATGTGGGCATGGGCGAGATCCAGGATGTGGATGTAATCGCGAATCGGGGTTCCGTCGGGGGTGGGCCAGTCGTCGCCAAACATGTAGATCTTGTCGCGGTGGCCTAAGGCTACTTGCAGCACCAGGGGAATAAGGTGCGTTTCCACTACTCGGTTTTCTCCAACCAGGCCATAGGCACCTGCCACATTGAAGTAGCGCAAGCTGGTGGCGCCCAGCCCATGAGCTGCTGCGTAGGAGGTAATGGCGTAGTCGATTGCGAGCTTGGTTGCACCATAGGGGTTGGTTGGCTGGGTGGGAGCCGATTCCTTCATCGGAACTTCCTCTGGCTCGCCGTAGGTTGCTGCAGTGGAGGAAAAGACGAGGTTTTGTACTCCGTGCTCGCGCATCGCATCGAGCAGCACCAGGGTGGTAACGAGGTTGTGTTGCCAATACTCTTCAGGCACCTCTACGGATTCGCCTACCAAAGAGCGAGCGGCAAAGTGCAGGACGGCATCGAATGATTCTGCGGCGAGCACCTCATCGGCGAGGTCTCGAACATCGCCTTCGATAAAGGTGGCGCCTTGGGGGAGAGCGTCCCGGTTACCTGTGCTGAGATTATCGATGATGGTGACGTCGTGGCCGTGTTCGAGCAATACCGTCGCGCACACGCTGCCAACATAGCCAGCACCGCCAGTAACCAGGAGCTTCATGGAAAAATCACACCGTCTTTTCTTTTGAGATGGGCAATATAAGGCGCTGTGCGCGGTTTAAGCCTGAGGCTCTACGCGCACTGCATGGGCGATATCGTCAAGCAGCTCTACTTCCTTCTCACCCTTGCGTAGCACAACGTGGCCACCATCGAGCCAGAGATCCAGCTCATCGCCGATGGCAATGTCTGCATCGAGGAGTGCTTGCATGGCATCTGGATCTACCTGCAAGATCTCGTTGATCTGCACCAGGGTGACGCGCTGGGGTTCTTCGGTGGCGATATCGACAACGCGCTTGCCCGGTTCCGGGGCGGCATGTTCGGCTACGCCAATTTCTTCCAAGGCGGGAATGGGGTTGCCAAAAGGAGAGCTATCAAAGTTATCAAGCACGCCCACCAGGCGACGCTCGACTTCTTCGCTCATGACGTGTTCCCAGCGGCATGCCTCGTCGTGCACTTTATGGATATCCATCCCGATGATGTCGGTAAGCAGGCGCTCAGCCAAGCGGTGCTTGCGCATCACTGCGGTGGCCAGCTTGCGGCCCTCGGGCGTCATGTGCAGGCTGCGGTCGGAGGAGACCTTTACTAATCCATCGCGCTCCATGCGGGCTACGGTCTGGCTTACGGTTGGGCCAGACTGTTCGAGGCGCTCAGCAATGCGGGCACGCAGGGGAGTAACCCCTTCTTCCTCCAACTCGTAAATGGTGCGGAGGTACATCTCAGTGGTATCGACAAGATCTCGCATAAAATTTCACCCTTCTTCTTGCATTAGCTTACCCAGCCAATACTTGGTGCGGTGCGTCAACATGCTGGCGAACATGCCAAGCCATGTAGTCCATCGTAGCGTGCGCCCATGCGCCTGCGTACTCAGGCAACGCTTCTTAAAGTATATGCCAATCAATATCTAGAACTCAATAAGAAAGAGTGATATTGCTGGTCAGAAAAAGAAAGCGTGGCCACATGGCCACGCTTTGATGGGTATCAAAAAACGCTAGAAGGCGTAGGCGCGGAGCTTCTCCACACGGTCGCCATCACGAAGTTTGGCCATCACCTCACGCTCAATCTGGCGGACCCTTTCGCGGGAAAGGCCAAATTGGCGCCCAATCTGATCGAGGGTGCGCGGCACACCATCGTCGAGGCCATAGCGCATCCGAATCACATCTTGTTCACGCTGCTCGAGCGTGCCAAGCACCATGCGGATATCTGAGTGGCGCAGCGAAGCAACCACCGCCGTCTCGGCATCGGTAGCCTCGGAATCTTCAATGAAGTCGCCCAAAGGCGCTTCCTCGTCGGCACCGACTGGCATATCCAAGCTCACCGGATCACGTGATTGGCGCAGCAGCATCTCTACCTTGGCCTCATCAATGCCGGATTCCTCTGCCAGCTCTTCATTGGTGGCCTCACGGCCGAGGTGCTGATACATCTCGCGCTTGATTCGCGAGAGCTTATTCACTTGCTCTACAAGATGCACTGGCAGACGAATGGTGCGAGACTGATCTGCCATGCCGCGGGTAATGGCTTGGCGGATCCACCAGGTGGCGTACGTAGAGAACTTAAATCCCTTGGTGTAATCGAACTTCTCCATCGCGCGGATCAACCCGAGGTTGCCCTCCTGGATCAGATCGAGCAACGGCATGCCACGGTTGGTATAACGCTTCGCCAGCGATACCACCAGGCGCAAGTTCGCCTCAAGAAGATGCGAGCGCGCCTTGCGCCCTTCTTTTACTAAGTGCTTGAGGTCGCGCTTCATGGCGCGAGTCAGATGCCGGTCACTGTCGTTGAGCAGGTACTCGGCGTACAAGCCCACCTCAATGGTTTGGGCCAACTCAACTTCTTGCTCCGCATTCAGCAACGCCGTTTTGCCGATGCCATTGAGATATACCCTGACTAGGTCTGCAGAGGGATTGTCGTTGGTCTGTCCTCGACGACTCCCGCGGTCTACTTCCTCCGTTTCGAAATCCTTGAGGGAAGAGCTCGTCATAAAGACCTCCTAGCTATCGGCGCGTACGTGGGTGTAACGCAAGAGGGTTGAAAAAAGTTCCTGGCCTTGATCGCTAGAGAATAAAACGTTTCTGACCTGCACTAAAAGGCCAGTGGCATCTGGCGCTTAGGTTTCCACCAACACGGTAAAAGGCCCTTGGTTGACTGAGGCGACTTCCATCATCGCGCCAAACTGGCCTTGAGCTACCTCGATGCCGCGCTCAACCAACAGCGAGGCAATCTGATCAATCATCGGCGACGCCACCTCACCAGGGGCGGCATCTGACCACGAGGGGCGCCTTCCTTTAGCGGTGCGGCCCATCAACGTAAATTGGCTCACAAGCAGCACTGGTGCGCCTGCTTCTTCAACACTGCGTTCGCCTTCTAGGATGCGAAGCTCTGCAATCTTGCGGGCCATGGTTGCCACAGCCTGCTCATCGTCTTCTCGGCCAACCCCGATCAGTGCCAAAATGCCACCGGTCTCCGGGCAGGAGATGGCGCCGACTACTTCACCATCGACGCGTACCGATGCCTCGCTTACGCGGGTAAGCACTGCTTTCATGGGATGCCTTTCTGCACATACTCAGTGGCGCCTTGCCACGTCTTGTCCGGATGAATACAACACCCTACCTACCGTGGCGGCGAGCCACCTTCGGATGCGTCGTTATGGTCTACGACCTGAAAATCCTGCTCGGATGCATGTGCCTCGTTGTTGCCTTGGGCTAGAGCGCGTTGTTGATTGTGCTGCTCCAACACAAATGCCTGGTATTCGCGAGCCACCGCCGGCTTGTACACCGCTGGCGTGCGCGGATCCCTGCGTTCACCTACACCATTGGCAATGACCACGGCGACCCATGGCAACGGGATAGAGATGGCAAACAACACTGCCGAAAGCAAGATGGAATGCCACCACACATACGCCACGCCGGAGGCAAGGAGGAAGGGCACACGCAACCCTTGGAGCCATGCGTAGACCTTTTCGCGGTGGAGTCGATTTTCTTCAGGGCTTTGGTGGGCGTCGGTAACAAGCTCGGCCTTGTGTCCTTTCAGCCGAAGCACCGCGCGCTTGGCGTGTGAAACCCGAATTTCGGCGGCGTGTGTCTCGTGCACACTGCCGTCGAAAGCATCGTGTTCCTGCTGGCTTCTGCCGTCCATGGTGTCTAATGCTAGTCCGCGTAGCCAAAGGGGGGTCGATTGGTGCAAGATAGATCGAGTGAGTACGAGCACCCAAACCATCGAACGGCCAGAAATTCGGGAAGATCTGGGCAACGATCAAGACGTACCTAAGTTCTTCCACTACGTAAAAAAGGATCAGATCGTAGATTCCGCGGTCTCCGGAAAAATGGTGGTAGCACTGTGCGGCGAGACGTTCCCGGTAACCAAACAAGCCAAACCGGGCTCGCCTGTGTGCCCTGATTGCGAGCGGGTGTACCGAGGCTTGCGCAAGAAATGAGTTCTGATCTCCGCTTATGGCAGCAGCAGGCGCTGCGAAAATATCTGGAACGTTCACCTCAAGACTTTCTTGCCGTAGCTACCCCCGGTGCGGGTAAAACAACCTTCGCGCTTCGGGTAGCCACCGAGCTGAAAACTAAGCGCATCGTCGACCGCGTCATCGTCGTGGTCCCCACCGAGCACCTCAAAGTGCAGTGGTCTTTAGCGGCAGCACGCGTGGGCATTTCGCTCGACCCGAAGTTTAAAAACACCGACGCGCTCAACCCCCAATACGACGGTGCCGTGGTGACCTATGCCCAGGTGGCAATGCACCCCTTTAAGCACCACGCTTTGGCAACCGCCAAGCGCACCTTGGTGATCATGGACGAGATCCACCACGGCGGCGATGCAAAAAGTTGGGGCGATGGCATCCGCGAGGCGTATTCGGACGCAGAGCGCAGGCTCGCGCTGACCGGTACGCCCTTCCGCTCCGATGATTCGGCCATCCCTTTCGTGCGCTACGAGGAAACCTCCGAAGGGTATTTGGTCTCCCAAGCAGATCACACCTATGGCTACGCCAATGCGCTTGCCGACGGCGTAGTGCGCCCGGTGGTCTTTCTTGCTTACTCCGGTGAGGCTCGCTGGCGTACCAGCGCAGGGGAGGAGTACGCCGCCCGGCTTGGTGAGATCATGAGCCCGGAGCAAACGGCTCGTGCATGGAAAACTGCCCTTGACCCCAAAGGCGAGTGGATTCCGGCTGTGCTCCAGGCTGCGCACACCCGGTTGATGCAGCTTCGCGCCACCATTCCCGATGCCGGCGGATTGGTCATCGCCACCGATACCACCACCGCTCGTGCCTATGCCAAGATCCTGGAGAAGCTGTCGTCTACTCCGGTGGCAGTGATTCTTTCTGATGAGGCCGGCTCTTCTGAGCGCATCAAGCAATTCGACGCCTCCACCGATGAGTGGATGGTGGCGGTGCGTATGGTGTCTGAAGGCGTGGACGTGCCGCGGCTTGCTGTCGGGGTGTATGCCACCAGTGCCTCGACTCCGCTATTTTTCGCGCAGGCGATCGGCCGCTTCGTGCGTTCGCGTGCCAAAGGTGAAACCGCATCCGTCTTCTTGCCCTCGGTGCCGGTGCTGCTAGAACTGGCCTCCAAATTGGAAACATCGCGCGATCACGTGCTGGGTAAACCTGATCGCACCAAGGAAGGCTGGGATGATGATTTGCTGGCTGCTGCGAATAAAAAGGAAAGCGAAAAAGACCTTCAAGAGCGCAGCTATGAATCGATCGGCGCCGAGGCCGAACTCGATGCGTTGATTTATGATGGCTCCTCTTATGGCACCGGCACGCTAGCAGGTAGCGACGAAGAAGCAGACTATTTGGGCTTGCCAGGATTGCTCGATGCCGAACAAATGCGCGCGCTGCTGCGCAAACGCCAGGCCGAGCAACTCGATCGTCGCGACGCCCAATCAAACACACCAGCGCCGCCACCTGCTCAAGAGCAGAAAAAGGAAGCAGCAGCGGTAGCAAGCCAGGAGATTCCTAGGCTGCGCAAGGAGCTCAACACCCTTGTTGCACTTGCAGCGTCTCGGACGGGTCGGCCTCATGGGGCAATTCATACCGAGGTGCGCGCCCAATGCGGTGGGCCTCCTACTGCACTTTGTTCGGCAGAACAGCTGCAAGCGCGCATCGACTATCTGCGTCGTTGGTAGCAGTGCCCCGTGAAGCCGGGCTGGAGGGATAGGCCACTGTGTTTTTGCTAAATACGCTACATTGGTAGCCGTCCCTCACATGAAACAACTATCTCATTAGAGAAAGGTTCTTATGACTCAGCCCGGTTATCCTGCCCAGTACCCCGACAACAACGAGCCTCTGCAGCAGAATCAAGGCAGCAACACCATTGCCGCCTGGGCTCTTGGCGTAGCCGTTGTCTCGCTGCTCTCGATCTTGCTCATGGGCTCTTTTGCTTTGATCCCTGGCCTGATCGCTGTGGTGCTTGGCATTGTGGCTTTGGTGAAGGCGAAGAAATACGCAGACCCGAAAGCCAAGCGCAAAGGCTTTGCTATCAGCGCCATCGTGCTCGGCACCCTGGTCACTATCTTCGGAGTGATCACCCTGGTGTTCCTTGCCAATGTGTTTGGTGAGTGCGCAGATTATGACACCGCAGAAGAAGTCCAGCGCTGCATCGAAGAAAAAGCAGGCGTCTAAAGCGCTGCTGGCTCTAACGACTTAGCGCAACAAGAGAAAGCGCCGGTTTCCTTGGAAACCGGCGCTTTTGTCGTGCTTAGCAGCGATTAATCGAGGTAATCGCGAAGCACCTGGGAGCGCGAGGGGTGGCGCAACTTCGACATCGTCTTCGATTCGATTTGGCGGATGCGCTCCCTAGTCACGCCATAGACTTGGCCGATTTCGTCTAAGGTGCGAGGCATGCCGTCGGTAAGCCCAAAGCGCAACTTCACTACTCCGGCTTCACGCTCGGTAAGTGTGTGCAGAACATCTTGAAGCTGGTCTTGCAGCAGGGTAAACGAGACGGCGTCGACTGCAATCACGGCCTCGGAATCCTCGATGAAGTCACCGAGCTGGCTATCGCCTTCGTCGCCAATGGTTTGATCCAAGGAAATAGGTTCGCGAGCATACTGCTGGATCTCCAGCACCTTCTCCTCGGAAATATCCATCTCTTTGGCAAGCTCTTGAGGCGTAGGTTCGCGGCCAAGATCCTGCAGCAACTCACGCTGAATACGGCCGAGCTTGTTAATAACTTCCACCATGTGCACAGGAATGCGGATGGTGCGAGCCTGATCAGCCATGGCGCGAGTAATGGCCTGACGGATCCACCAGGTGGCGTAGGTAGAGAACTTATAGCCCTTGGTGTAGTCGAACTTCTCTACCGCGCGGATCAGACCCAGGTTGCCTTCCTGGATCAAATCAAGAAACGCCATGCCACGGCCGGTATAACGCTTTGCCAAAGACACAACGAGGCGGAGGTTAGCCTCAAGCAGGTGGTTTTTCGCCTTGCGGCCATCGCGGGCAATCGCACGCAAATCGCGCTTAACGGCAGGGGTGAGCTTTGCGTTCTTATCGCCGTTATTAAACGCCTCTTCCATCTGCTCCATGCGATAGGTGGCGTATAGACCGGCCTCGATGCGCTTAGCCAAAGACACTTCCTGCTCTGCATTCAGCAGCGCAACTTTGCCGATCTGCTTGAGATAGGCGCGAACAGAGTCGGCAGAGGCGGATAGCTCTGCGTCCTTGCGGGCTTGGCGCAGCGCGGCAGATTCGTCTTCGTCCCAGACGGAGGAGCCGTCGTCTTCGTCTTCCTCGGAAGAATCCTCATCCTCGTCGTCTTCGAGATCATCTTCATTGATGTCCTCGTCCAGGTCCTCGTCGGCGCCTGGCAAGTCATCTTCATCGATGGCGTCGGAGTCGAGCACATCTTCGTCGTCTTGAAGCTCGAGTTCTTCTTCTGCCTTAGGCGCCTTCTTTGCAGCCTTCTTGGCAGTTTTCTTCGCCGTCTTTTTGGCGGTCTTCTTTGCAGCCTTCTTCGCTGTCTTCTTCGTGGCTTTCTTCGCAGCCTTCTTCGGGGCAGCCTGCTCGGCTACCTCCTGCTCCTCGGCCGGCGCTTCAGTGGCATCGGTTTGCGAAGCCGTGATCTCGTCGGCCTTCTTTACCACCTTGCGGGTGGTTTTCGCGGCCTTCTTGGCTACCTTCTTTGCGGTCTTTTTTGCCGTCTTTTTCGCCGGTGCGGCCTTCGCCTTGGCAGCGTCGGCACCAGCAGCCGTATCTGCCTGATCGCCGGACTCTGCATCCTTTGCCGCAGCGGTGGTGGTGCTGGGGCTTACTTTGCGCGCGACTTTGCGTGCGCTCTTTTTAGCCGCAGTCTTTTTCACGGCCTTTTTCGGAGCCTCATTACCAGTCTCGGCAACGGAGGCCTCGCTTTGAGTGCGTGCCGTTGCGGAAGAATCTGAATGCTCAGTGGCTGCCACGTACGCCCTTTCGGTTGCTGTTCTCACTCATGTACGCCCGGCGAGCCTTAAAAGAGGGAAGACATTGGCTCGTGCTGCCGACTTCCGCTAAAACTTGCAACGCGCGCAAAATGCGCGCGAGAAGCTGCCGTGCGATGGACAAAGCGCCATTATAAAGCAAAACGCCCACGCGTGTTGCGTAGGGCGTTATTGTCAAGTATCAGTTCCGCCGAGATTTCGTTTTCATTCTCGCCTAAGCACAGGCTCGAACGCAAGGGGCTCGCATGGAAAAGTAACCAGCAAGCCCCTCAACGTGCTTGGCGTTTTGGCAGTTGCGCTAGGGGCGAAGCTGCTGCTGGGCGGCCATAGCGGCACCGACGATGCCGGCGCGGTTACGCAGCTCAGCAGGCACAACCGGGGTGTCAATATTCAACTTCGGTACCCACTTATCGGCCTTGCGGGAAATGCCACCGCCAACGATGAACAGCGAAGGCCAAAACAGTCGCTCATATTCGCGCAGCACCTTCGTTACGCGCTTAGCCCACTTGGTATAGGAGAGCTCTTCGCGGTCTTTTGCAGCAGAAGAAGCGAGATGCTCTGCCTCTTTGCCATCGACGATGAGGTGGCCCAATTCGGTGTTGGGGCACAAGGTGCCGTCGATAAGGTAGGCAGAACCAATGCCGGTGCCTAAGGTGAGCAGAATCACCGCACCCTCGCGAGCCTTGGGATTACCAAATTGCGCCTCTGCAAGGCCCGCGGCGTCGGCGTCGTTGAGCACGGCAACTTCACGCTCAGCGCCTAAATGCTGAGCAAACAACGCTTGGAGGTCGGTGCCGATCCATGCATCATCGATATTGGCAGCACTCAAGGCGCGCTGCTCGCGAACCACGCTCGGCAGCGTGATGCCCACCGGGCCATCCCATTCAGCGCGGCTTAAAATCTCCTTGATTGTGTCAGCCACTGCGTCGGGGGTTGCAGGCTGAGGGGTGAGGATCTTGATGCGATCGCCAATGAATTCCCCGCTGTCGAGGTCTACGCGGGCACCTTTGATGCCAGAACCGCCAACGTCGATACCAAAGCCAATGTTTGTCATGGTTTTGCAGTGTACAAAGCATCGCCTTTGGCTCGCAGCCCATGTGGCGGATCTGGCTTTGTAAACCGGCAATTCCACCCGGTCTGGGTGAAGTCTCAGGTGACGGAAAAAGAAAGTGTAAAGCGCCACTAGGGCAGTGTGATTACTACCCCAACGGTGATTGGAAGCGTGAAGCTGAAACGCAGGCAATTAGCCTTGTGTAGTGGGAAAACGCTCCAAAAAGGGGGAGGGGAAAATTACCCCCGTGCCCGACACGCCCGAAAGTGAAGTGACAACAGTGTAGTGATGGCTTAATATGCGCCACGTTAAGCGAAAGCACGTGGTGGCACGTTGTAGGAAGTGCGCATCACCACTTGGAGAAAGCGAGCTGCATGGCTAAGGACTACGACGCCCCCCGCGCGGGCGTGGAAGATGAGCTGGAGACCGACTCCCTCGAGGGCCTGAAAAGTGCCGAGGCCTCCCTCGACGATATGGATGATGACGGCGAAATCGTTGAGTCCTTTGATCTGCCCACCTTAGATCTCAGCGGCGAAGAGCTCTCCGGTCCTGTGGTGCCACGACGCCAAGATGAATTCACCTGCTCGAGCTGCTTTATTGTTCAGCGCAAAAACCGCATCGATCACGTCGAAGACGACGGCTCGGTCATCTGCCAAGACTGCGCCTAAACGCACAGTGATCCAGCACAAAGGCGGCGATTCCTCCTAAAAAGGGGGAACGCCGCCTGTTGTTGTATCCGCGCAAAATCAGGAGCGCTTTGAGGCCTGAAGCGCAGCTTCTGCCTGATCCGGCACAAAGGCCTGGACTAAGGCCGCTGGGTTTTTAGAAGAGACAAGCCAGTAGGGGGTTGGATCTTCTGGATCATCCAGCACGAACATTGCCATTTCCTTGACCCAATCATGGGAGATAAGAAAGGCTGCTGGATCGAGCTGCCGGCCCATCGCATTGCGCTTGGCGCTTTCTGGAACCACCAAGGACTTAGACACCACCGTGTGCGGCAGATTGACCTCGCCCGAGGTAAGCCAACGGGTGCCATCTGGGTCTTGTTCTACGCGCAAACGAGTAGAAGAAAAGCTTAGCAGAATCCACAACGCCAAGGCGCTGAGCAGCACTGCTGGTGCATACAGCCAGATGGCAGAACGGTTCATGGCCAACATTCTGGTCATCAGCGCCACCACGCCTGCGGCCACGAGCCACCAGTACCAAGGCACCCAGTGGCGCTCTTCATATAACACCGATGCAGAACTTTGTTGCTTGGAACTCACAGGCAACTACCTTACCTTCTACGAACACCACCGGGCAGCTCCGCTAGGGTAGCGGTATGCATGACACCGAATTCACCATTCCGCTCAAGCGTCTAGATCCCGAGCTTCCCATGCCCAAGCGGGCTCACCGGGGCGACGCTGGAGTTGATCTGTACGCGGCTGAGGATTGCACCCTCGAACCTGGCCAGCGCAGCCTGGTTGGAACCGGGATCGCTATCGCGCTGCCCTTGGGTACCGTGGGGCTTATTCACCCGCGCTCAGGTTTGGCCTTACGCCACGGGCTGAGCATTGTGAATACCCCCGGCACCATTGATGCTGATTACCGTGGCGAAATCAAAGTGTGTCTGATTAACCTTGACCAGCAAACCCCAATCGAAATCAAACGCGGTGATCGTATTGCGCAATTGGTGGTGCAGCAGGTGGCCCTGCCGGACTTCGAAGAAGTAAACGATCTTGACCACACCACCAGGGGCGAAGGCGGCTACGGCTCTACGGGCGTCTAGCCTGCCTGCCTCGGCGGCCAACACGCGGATGCCTTGGCGGCGGACACGCGGATGCCTTGGCAGCGAACACGCGGATGCCTTGGATAATGCAACACTTGAAACACCGCAGCGGCAACGCCTAAACAAAGAGCACACCACCAGCAATACCTCATAAAAAATAGAAAGGCTGAAGCACTATGGCACTGTGGCCATTTGGCAAAAAAGAAGACAAAGAACGCAACGAGGACATCGCAGAGACCTCTGCTGAGTTCAACGACACCGAACCCGATACTGCCGAGGCGGAAGAAGTTGGCGCAGTAGATATCGAAAGCGTTGAGGGAGTAGACGTCAACGACGAGCCTTACCAAGGCCGCCTCGGCGCCGAAGGTCCCTACGACGCCCAAGAGCATGATTTTCAAAGCTTCGACTTCAGCGACTTCTCCCATGCAGCGCTCAACTTAGGCTCCATGATTATTACCCTGCCCCATGATTCCCAGGTGCAGGTGGAGATGGGAGAGCGTGGACCTAAGATGCTGCACATTCTTACCGAGCACGGCCGCTTTACTCCCGTAGCTTTTGCAGCGCCCGTATCAGGAGGGCAGTGGCGCAAACTGGCTAAGGACACCGCAGAAAGCATGCGTGCCGACGGCCTTCGCGTGGTCACCGAATACGGCCCCTTCGGGCGCGAAGTGGTAGGCCGTTTGGATGCCGAGCAATCCAATATTGTTCGCGTCATTGGCGTCGATGGTCCGCGCTGGATGCTGCGTTTTACTATCGCCTCACCTGAAGCATCGGCAGACCAAGCAGCCGAGCTTGCCCGAGAGGTGATTGCCCGTAGCTTTGTTAACCGTGGCGATACCCCCATCCTCGCCGGTGAATCGCTGCCTGTGGCACTGCCTGCGCCCCTTGCTGAGCAGGTCCAAGAAGAAATGCAGCGCCGCCAACAGGCACAACAACAGCAGGCACAGCAACAGCAGGCCCAACAACAGCCGCAACAGCCGCAACAGCAGGATCAACAGTAGTGACGAATACCCTGGCCAAAGGCCAATACCTAGATCTCGAGATCACCGACATGGCCTATGGCGGTGAGGGCATTGCCCATATCGACGGCCGTGTGGTGTTCGTTCGGGGCGGATTACCCGGCGATCATGTTCGCGCCGAATGCACGCAAGTAAAAAAGCGCTTTGCCAAAGCAAGCGTTGTCGAAGTGCTCACGCCTTCCCCAATACGCACCGCCCCACGATGCGAGGCGGCGGCCGCAGGCGCAGGATGCTGCGATTTTGCATCGGTTGATCCGGCCCAGGAGGCAGGGCTGAAACGCGATGTGGTGCTCAACCAACTTGCTGCCTTAGCAGGCATCGAGCTTGCACCTGAGCAAGTCACCGTGGTGGATTTTGCCCAACCCACTGGCTGGCGTACCAGGATGCGTTTAGGCACGAACGCCAAGGGCCAGGTGGGTATGCGTAAGGCGCGTTCGAGCGAGATCGTGCCAAATACGCCTTGTTCGCAGGCCGTACCGGAGCTGCAAGAGGCAATCGCTGCTATTGGCACCGTCACCCCAGGTGCAGAAGTGGTGGCTGCTTATGACGGCGATGGCGCGATCAGCGTGGTAGAAATTCGCAAAGCAGCCCGCGGGCGTAGGCGAGAAACCATTGAGCGAACATTAAGCGGCACCTCCTTGGTGCAAGAACACATCGCTGATGTCAGTTTTAAGCTGCCCGCAACAGCGTTTTGGCAGGCACATAGCAAAGCAGTGCAGTGCTATAGCGACATCATCACCGACATGCTCCAGACTGCGCTGGGTCACGATGCCAAGAACCAAAAGGCATCGTGTGCTTGGGACCTTTATGGAGGCGTGGGTGCTTTTGCACCGGCGATTGCCACAGCACTTCCGAAGGCCACGATTCATAGCGTGGAGGTATCGCGTGCCGCGGCGGCTGCTGGGCAACAGGCTTTTAGCAAGAGCAGCCTGCGCGATGCAGTGGAGTTTCACACCGCAGACGTGGCAAAACTTGTGCCGCAATTGCCTCAGCCAGAAGCTGTGGTGCTCGATCCGCCGCGCACCGGCGCCGGGCAGGATGTGATTGAAGCGATTGCGAGCGCCGGGCCTTCGGCGGTGGTGCATATCGGCTGTGATGCAGCCACCTTCGCCCGTGATCTTGGCTATTGGCAGGCGCAGGGTTATTGCATGGACAGGTTGATCGTTGTTGATGCCTTCCCTGGCACGCATCATTGCGAGTGCGTCGCACTGATTCGCCCGAGTGTTTCTGCTGCCAGCGAGCAGGGAGATTCTTAGAGCGGTATGCAAGCCTAGTAAGATGAAACAAAGTCTTCGCGTCCAACGCGACCAACCGCGGAGCTCGACCATGTGAAGGCGATGACCTCGCCGACGACGCCACGTAGAAAGGGTGCCTTTTTCGCCCATGAGTGTTCTTGAACGCATTTCCACCCCCAACGACGTGCGCGCTTTGAGCCAGGATGAATTGCTCACTCTCGCGCAGGAAATCCGGGATTTTCTGGTGGAAAAGGTATCTGCCACCGGCGGACACTTGGGGCCAAATCTGGGCGTTGTAGAGCTCACCCTCGGGCTGCACCGGGTGTTTGACTCGCCGCGCGATCCCATCATCTTTGATACTTCGCACCAGTCCTATGTGCACAAGATCCTCACTGGGCGCCGTGCGGGTTTTGATCAGCTTCGCCAAAAAGATGGCTTGTCTGGTTACACCAGCAGGGATGAGTCCGAGCATGACTGGACTGAATCTTCGCATGCTTCGGCCGCCCTCTCTTATGCCGATGGTTTAGCCAAGGCATTCGAGCTGCGCGGCGAGGCCGACCGCAAGGTCGTTGCAGTGGTTGGCGATGGTGCCTTGACCGGCGGCATGTGCTGGGAGGCTTTGAACAATATCGCCGGTGGTAACACCCGCAATGTTGTGGTGGTAGTCAACGATAATGGCCGCAGCTACTCGCCCACGATTGGTGGTTTGGCGGCTAATCTGGCCGAGCTTCGCACCATGCCGTTCTACGACAAGGTCATGGAACAAGGTAAGTCCACCTTGAAATCCATGGGTTGGTTTGGCGAGCGCACCTTCGAGGCTCTCCACGCTTTTAAAGAAGGCCTCAAATCCACCGTGCTTCCCACCCAGATGTTCCCAGAACTGGGCATCAAATACATCGGGCCGGTTAATGGTCACAGCATGGAGGAAGTGGAAAATGCTCTGAGCTATGCCCGTGAGTACCAAGGCCCGATCATTGTGCACATGGTCACCGAAAAGGGTCGTGGTTATGCCCCGGCTGAAAATGATGTGGCCGAGTTGATGCACTCCACCGGGGTGATTAATCCAAAAACTGGTGAGCCCGTTGGCACGAAAAGCCCTGGCTGGACGTCCGTGTTTAGCAAAGCATTGGTAGAAGCGGGGCAGCGTCGAAGCGATGTGGTGGCTATTACCGCGGCGATGGCGGGGCCGACTGGGCTTTCTGCTTTTGGGGAGCGCTTCCCGGAACGTTTCTTCGATGTCGGCATCGCCGAGCAGCACGCCTTGACCTCGGCTGCGGGCTTGGCGCTTGGCGGGATGCACCCGGTTGTGGCTATCTATTCCACCTTCTTAAATCGCGCCTTTGACCAGCTCCTCATGGATGTTGGCTTGTTGCACCAGCCGGTAACGATCGTGCTCGATCGGGCAGGTGCCACGGGTTCTGATGGCGCCAGCCACAACGGCGTATGGGATTTCTCGCTCACCAGCGTGGTGCCGGGCATTCACGTTGCAGCCCCGCGAGATGGTGAAGAGTTAAAGGAGCTTTTCGACGCCTCCCTCGACATCGAAGGTCCCAGCGTGGTTCGCTTCCCCAAGGGCAATCTGCCTGAGCCCATCCCTGCGGTGCAAAGACTCGAAGACGGCGTAGACGTCTTAAGCTACCTCGATGCCGATGAAGATGAGGACACTCCCAGCCTGCTCATGGTGGCAGTGGGTGCCATGGCAACCCCGACGCTCGAGGCTGCATCGCGTCTGCGAGACGCTGGCCTCAATGTCACTGTGGTGGATCCTCGCTGGGTGGTTCCAGTTGCTCCGAGCTTGATTGCGCTTGCTGATGATCACGACCTGGTAGTGACCGTAGAAGACGGTGTGATCAACGGTGGCATTGGATCTTTGATCGGCTCTGCTTTGCATGCCGCAGAAGTTGATACACCGATCCGCAACTTGGCGTTTCCTGAGATCTTCCCGCTGCACCAAAGCCGCGATGAATTGCTCAACGAAGTAGGCCTTGATGCCGAAGGCATTTTTGAGCAATCCTGGCAGTGGGCAGCACAGCTGTTCCAGCAATAGTCTCTAACACAGCCCAGCGGCGCGAAACACCGGCTGGGCTTGTTCTCTTTGCCAGGGGCGCAGCAGCGTTTGATCGAGGGCCTGCTCAAGCTCTTCGCCTTGGTGGATACACGCCCAACACACTTTGCGCAGTGTACGACGCGACATCAGTGTGTCAGCTTCGACGTTGATATCGGCTTGCACCTGCTCTAATGCCGTCTCGGCTGCGAGTAAACGCTCGAAGCCTGAAGGATCGCGCTTCTTCCATGCGCTCGCGCTAATTGTGCTTTGGCGCCGAGGCCGTTTCGGCCAAGGTTGTGCAGCAATACCGGCTTGAGCCACGTTCAGCCATTCGCCCGCATGGCCGCGAAGGTCTCTCGGGAATGCACTCAGACGCATCAATTGGGATACCGAGCGAGGACGCTTCGTAGCGATCGCTACCATCGCCTTATCGGGCAGGAGTCGGTGCGGGGCAACATCCATGGCCATGGCCAGGGCATCGCGGTGATGCCACAGGGCTCGGATCACCGCGAGTTCTTGGGGCTTGGACACGCTATTGGCAGCTTTAGAATCCTCCCACCTCGGTGGCGCAAGCGGCGTTGCTTTGTGCTGGATGAACTCAAATTCTTCTTTTGCCCACTGACTCTTACCCGCGGCATCGAGGCGCTTTTGGCAGGCTTGGGCAAGCTCGAGCAACACCTCTACATCTAAAGCCGCGTAGTTGCGCCACGCTTTTGGCAGGGGACGCCGCGACCAATCTTCGCCACCGTGCGACTTGTGCATGGTGTAGCCGATCAGCGCTGCGCTGAGCTCCGGCAGGCGATAGGGCGTGATATTCAGCAGTTTTGCGGCGACGGCGGTATCGAAAATGTCGGCAGGGTAGAGCCCTAGGGCGTAGAGGCTTGGTAGATCCGTGGCTGCGTCGTGAAGCACCCACGTTGTCTGGGAAAGCGCCGGTTCAAGGGCAGGGCCTACCACCTCGCGGTGCGGTTCGGGATCGATGAGCACGGTGCCAGAGCCTGCGCGGCGAAGCTGAAGCAGAAATGCCCGATCGTTGTAGCGGATACCTCCGGCACGTTCGGTATCAACGGCAATGGCGCCAGTGCCCTTGGCAAGGGTTCGTTCTGCCTTGCGTAATTGGCTGGGAGTAGTGCAAAGGGCCGGTAAGCCATCGCGTGGCGTGCTCAGCGTCGTGACCATGACGCCACTCGCTTTCTAGAGCTGCTTAGGCAATGCGGCCACGCCTTCTGGGGGCATGCCGGCAAATAGTGCGAGCACGCGGGAAAAGGCCACGACATGGGGGCTGAGATCCTCAGAGGTTGCGGTCCATGATGCTCGCATTTCTAATTGGAATGCTCGGCTTGGGCCGCCAATATCGCCAAAGCGTTCCGAGGCGGTGGAGGTTACGGTGCCACCAAGGTTGCGGAATTCCGCGGCGCCTTCTTCGAGACCTTCGTTGAGCCATTGCCACGCCACGTTGGGCAGGAGGGGATCGCCGGCTAAGGCATCGTCCATATCCGCTTGGATATAGGCCACCATCCGCATGTCGCCTGCCCAGGCGTCATCGGATTTGGGGTCGTGCAGCACGATGAGGCGGCCGAAGGCGTCGCCTGATTGCGTATCGTTTTCTTCTCGTATGACTTCAAGGCCAATGGCGTGGCTAAAAGGTGCCAGGCGCTGGGGCGGGCGCACGGTGCTCAAAGAAATTTCAGGCCGAAGCTTCGCCATGTGCATGGATTCCACCGCGCGGGCGAATGCCTCCGGCTGGGCATCGTTGCTCGTCGTCGCTTGAGAGTCATTCACAGGGACAAAGGTAGGCGTTTGTGAAGCACATTCTGGGGAGGCGCGCCGAGAAGTGCGAAGCATGTTCAGCACGCGCCCGAAGGCAGGAGGTGACACGACCGGCGTATTGGCAAAGCAGAAACATCATCCTTATGATTGATGGCAGTGCCAACCGAAGGCCGGGGCAATGTGCTTGATGGCCACTCGGGACACTGCCGACTTCTATGCGTCCACCAGCCGGTGGCACCCACGAAAGGATTTCTAGTGGCAGAAAAACTGGATTTTGACAAGCTCAACGCTATTCAGGCTTATTCGCAGGTGGTGAGCTTCCGCGTCATTCCCGGAGCCCTTGGCACCGAGCGCGAGCAGATCATTGAGCAGGCCCGCGAATTTTTCCAGTCGCTCGCTGATCAAGGCAAAGTCACCATCCGTGGCGTCTACGACATCACCGGTTGCCGTGCTGAAGCTGATTTCATGATCTGGTGGATCGCCGAAGAATTCACCGACCTGCAGTACGCCTACAACACCTTCCGCCGCGATACGGTGCTTGGCCAATGCAGCGAAGTGTTCTGGATTGGCAACTCCTTGCACCGTCCTTCGGAATTTAATAAGTCGCACCTGCCCAGCTTCATCATGGGCGAAGAACCAGGCCGCTGGTGCGCGGTGTATCCCTTCGTGCGTTCCTACGATTGGTACGTCATGGATCCGAAGGAACGCCGCCGCATTCTGGCAGAACACGGCATGGCAGCCCGCGATTACGCCGATGTGCGCGCCAACACCCTCCCGGCGTTTGCCATGGGCGACTACGAGTGGATCCTGGCCTTCGAGGCCCCCGAGCTGCACCGCATTGTCGATCTGATGCACCAGATGCGTTATACCGATGCTCGCCTGCACGTGCGCGAGGAGATCCCCTTCCTCACCGGCCGTCGCGTGGACGATGTAGCAGAACTCATTGAGATCCTGCCCTAAACCAACACAGGCCAACGCCCTGCGAGCACGCTTGCTCGCAGGGCGTTGTGTTTTTTGGGTTAATCCTGCGCCGGCTGCAGGTTTAACGCGATGGAGTTGATGCAGTAGCGCAGATCGGTGGGAGTTTCATAGCCTTCGCCCTCAAAGACGTGCCCGAGGTGCGAATGGCAATTGGCGCACAACACCTCCACACGGCGCATGCCGAGTGAGAGATCTTCACGCTCGATAATGCGGTCTTGTGCCAAGGGTGAGAAAAATGCCGGCCAACCGCAGTGGGCTTGGAACTTTTCTTGGGAACGAAACAGCTCAGCACCGCAGGCGCGACATGAGTAGACGCCTTCGGTGGTGGTGTCGGTGTATTCGCCACGAAATGGCGCTTCGGTGCCAGCTTCGCGCAGCACGCGATATTCTTCTGGGCTGAGTTTTTCACGCCACTGCTGCTCAGTGATGCCGGTGGCATCAATCATGATTGGCTCCTTTGTGCTCTTGGTATTCCAGACACCTCAATGAGGTGCCTGCCGGCGATGCTAGCAGTTTGCGCCGCTACGCCTCCGCGGGCTTTGGGGGCGTGGTCGCGCGCACTGGCGAGTGCTTTGCCTTGGATGATTCATACGCCCAGGTAATGGCCGTAACTGCGACGACGATGATGAGCATGCCCCAGCCATAAGTGCCGCGGAAGAGCTCGAAAAAGCGGCTCGGGTTGAGCCAATCCCAAAAGTTCGAGTACCACTCAGGAGCCGAGAGGCATAAAAATGCGCCGATCCATGCGAAGGGGTTGTGCATGGGGCTGCGGGGCAGCAACACCGTAAATAGAAGCGGGAACAGCATCATGGAGTAGTACATCTGCCCCAAAGAAGAAAGGAAGAAAGCAGAGACAAGCAGCAGGGAACTGGTGCAGCTAATCCACAATAGGGGCTCGCTTTCACGCAACTTCAATAGCGCTGCAAGGCCGGCAAGTGCTAGCAGCGCGAAGGCGATCCACAGTGGGTAGATGATCCACGCAGGGGTATCGAAATATACGCCCATGCCTCTTAAAGAGGTATTGGCGTAGTCGCGAACAATCCTCAAATAGGGCACCGTGCGGGTGAGATATTCGCCGGTGCCTGGAAGGAAGAGGAAACCGGGGATGTTCAGGCCGATGATCACTGCCGCTGAAGATGCGAATGGCTGCCACCACATCAACACCAAGGGGATAAACAGCAGGGGAGCAAAGACTGGCTTGATCAGCACCATGAAGCCGAGAATCACACCGGCTGCCCCCTTGCGGTTATTAAGTACCGCCCACAAAAAGCCGATGAGGCCTAAAAACAGCACGCCATTGATATTGGAGAAGATGAGGGTGTTTTGGACCGACTCGGTCTGAAACGCGATGATGATGCTGGCCGGAAGCACGCAGCTTTGCGCGCGGAAACCAAACAGCTTGACCAGCAGCCAAAGGCCTAGCACGATGCACACTGCGTTGAGCACGATGAACAGTAGCCGCGCAGTTTGGATCTGCTCGGTCCAGGCCAGTGGCATGAGCAGTAGCGTTGCGCCCGGATTGTAGAGGTAGTGCGGGACTACGGAGGAGTAGTCCTCTGAGTAGATCGGTACACCGTCGATTGCCCGGCGCAGTGCCTCGTAGACGGTGGAGTAGTCGTCGGTGATCCCACCATTGGCGCCCATCACGAATACGCGCTGAAGCACCACCAGCACAGCGATTGGCCATAGCGCCATATTTGCCTTGGCATTATGGCGCCAAGGGCTGCGCTCGGGGCGGAATTGCCCAAAGCGATAAGGGCGAAGCAGCGAGGCCTGGTGTGTTCGATCTACGCTCGTATTCACGTGGACAAGCCTAAAGCACTCAAGCATGCCTGCCTGGCTTACCCGCCGAGGATGGATGAGTTCTTTATTCCATCTACAAACACATTGCCTAGCTCTTGGTGCTATAGCGAAGAAAGAGCAAGCCATCCTCGGTGTTGCGTCCGGCTTCCAGGCGCATGTGCTGTTGCTGGGTATGCCCGTCTCCGCCGAGGAATAGGGGGTGTTGGACGGGAGTGCACACTACAGGCGCGAGTGAGAAATAGAGCTTGTCTATGCAATCTGCTTGGCTTAGTTGCGTGTACAGCCATGGGCCGCCCTCGCAGCAGATCCTTCTAATACCAACGTGGTGCAGGGTGCGAATGGCGTTGGCGATGCTTCCTCGGTAGCTTAATACCTCGTGGCCTTCGGCGATGAGTTGCTCGCGGCGTTGCTGCCATTGTTGGTGTGCTTGCCAGGGGGAGAGGGCGATCACTTTGCCGGCCCGCGGTAGATCGAATTGAAGGCTGTTGCTGAGCACCACCAGGTGTGGGTGGGGGAGTTGGCCGCGCTGGATTCTTTGCTGCGCATCTTCTTCTAAGGATGTTGGTGCCACATAGGATTCTTTGGCTGCGGTGGATGCGGTGACTAATACGGCATCGGACCAACTGCGAAGTGCTGCTAATAAGGCGGAGTCGTGGGCATTGCCGAGCGCGCCGGAGGTGCCGTCGATGGTGGCTGCGCCGCTGAGGCTGCTGATGGCAATCAGGCGCAGTTCCTTGGGGTTATCCGGCCCTAGGAAAGACTGTGCGAATGTCTGGGGGTGAGGGTCTGCTGCCTTCAGGATCGCCATGTGTGCACCTTTCTAGCCCATACAAAAAGAACGCGGCGAGGGAATTAAATCCTTCGCCGCGTATTGGAGCGGATGACGAGACTCGAACTCGCGACCCTCACCTTGGCAAGGTGATGCGCTACCAACTGCGCTACATCCGCATGTCTTTTTTAAGACCCATGGCAGTGGTGTACTGCTTGGTGCGCGATACTGGGATCGAACCAGTGACCTCTTCCGTGTCAGGGAAGCGCTCTCCCGCTGAGCTAAACGCGCCGGTCTTGAGGTGGAAACGGGAATCGAACCCGTGTGCACGGTTTTGCAGACCGTTGCCTCACCACTCGGCCATTCCACCAACGGCGTTGCCGCCTGGCACCCTTTGTACCGGAGCGGATGACGAGACTCGAACTCGCGACCCTCACCTTGGCAAGGTGATGCGCTACCAACTGCGCTACATCCGCATGAACTTTTTAGCTAGTGAGTTCACCACTATGTGCGCGATACTGGGATCGAACCAGTGACCTCTTCCGTGTCAGGGAAGCGCTCTCCCGCTGAGCTAAACGCGCGGGTTTTTCCAAAGAATGGAAATGAGCGGATGACGAGACTCGAACTCGCGACCCTCACCTTGGCAAGGTGATGCGCTACCAACTGCGCTACATCCGCATACAACTGCTGTTGCGATCACAAACATTAGCCTTAAGAGTTCTGAACCTCCAAATCCGCTGTTAGATGCACCTTCGATCCCGTGTTGGGCGCGAATTAATCATCAATTCCTTGCCCAGTATCAGGCCGATCGTTTTGGCGCTGGGGTTCCGGCGGTGTTGGAGGCTAAAAGGGGGAGTGACATGCCAATTAGGTGGAAATATTTGCTTCGTGCTAATTTTAAACGCGCAAACACGGCAGCGGGCTTAATGCTCGAAGCCATCGTTTGGTCCCATGGCTCAGTGGAAGAGCGTTCCGTTCACACCGGAAAGGTCGCTGGTTCGATCCCAGCTGGGACCACCACCTCACACCCCATCACCGTGGGGTGCTTCTTCATGCCTTCAATCAGGCCACACGGCGCGGTGCTGCATTTGCCGGGGGATGCAGACGTGGGTCGTCGAAAAGCAATCACAGCATTAGGAATGTCGGCGAGGGGCGCTGCAGAGGTGGCAAATGCCACAGGCGGGGTGTTTGGTGGAACTTCATACACTTTGGCTGCGACTAGTGACTGTTCGTGCATCAAGATCACCGTCGGGCTGGGCTACTCCACCCGCGTAGGCTTGAGGCGTGAAGGCATAGCAGCGCCATGGCCGTTATGCCGCCAATGTCCGCGTACCCGATTGTGTTCAAGGAGAGGCGTGTTGATCCCCTCGTTTAAGGCGAAGAACCTGCACCGTTTCGCAGCGGCCTCCGCGATGGCTGCCCTCATTGCAGTGCCCCTGCCGGCTTCGGCCCATGATGTTGTGCTGGATTCCAACCCTGAAAATGGCGCGGTGATAAAGGAATTCCCAGAGGAAGTCACTTTGGAGTTTTCCGGAATGATTAAGCCGGACTTCAACACCTTTGCCATCACCGATCTTGATAGTGGCGAACAACTTTATACAGGCGAACCTGAAGTCGACGGCCCCAATGCCTCGCTGGCCATCCCGGCAGATAAGCGAGGTGGCGAAGGCAAGTACCAGCTCGGCTACCAAATTACTTCCTCTGATGGACACGCCACCCGAGGCAAAATCGCGTTTGAAGTAAGCGATGGTGGCGCAACCGATGCCACACAATCCGATGCTGCAAGCAAACCATCAGATGACGCAGACCAAAGCGAGCAAACCCAACAAGACAATGATCAAGCCGCAGATGCAACGGGTGTAGAAGATTCGAAGAATCTTGGGCTCATTGCCGGTATTGCTGCGGCAGTGATGCTGATTGGCATTTTGGTACTGGCCATTCGCCGTCGCCGTTAGCCCCAGGCACAGGTTCGTTTCTCTCTCAAGAAAGGCACACACCGTGAAGGTATCGTCCATTGCTCTGAAATCCATCGCCTGTATGAGCGCCGCTGCGCTTGTGTTGGCTGCTTGCTCCAATGATGAGCAAGATTCCACCGAGTCGAGCCAGACCAGCGCGACCCAAAGCGCTGAGAACACCAGTGCTGAGAACACCAGCACCGAGGCAGCCAGCGAGGCAAAGCTCACTGTCACCGACCCCTACGTCAAGGCGATGGAGGGGGATAAGGACATGACCGCCATCTTCGGTGTGCTGCACAACGACAGTGATGCCGAAATCACCATCACCAGTTTTAGCGCCACCATCGACGCCGAAAAATTTGAGATGCACGAGGTTGTCGACGGCCAAATGCGCGAAAAAGAAGGCGGCTTCAGTATTCCCGCAGGACAATCCCTGGTGCTTGAGCCCGGCAAAGAGCACATGATGGTCCTTGGAGTAACCGAACCCGTCAAGGCCGGCGACAAAGTCGAGCTCACCTTAGAGCTTGCCGACGGCTCCACCGTCAACGTCCCTGACGTACCCGTTCGTACCATCGGCGCAGGCGAGGAAAACTACGGCTCCGATGCCGATGGCATGAAGGACATGGGCGCATCGGAAAGCGCTAGCGCTGATCACGAGCATCACCACTAAGCGAGCCTGAAGCCTGAAAAAGCAGGACCACCCCAGCACACACAATCGTCGAAATAAGGATCATGGAACCTTCACAGTCGTTTGAGTCCTCGCAATGCCCACTGCACTTTTCACGCCGAAGTTTCCTCGGAGGAGCATCGGTGCTTGGGGGTGCAGCCATGCTGCAACCGGCGGTGGCGTTGGCCAATGCGCCACAACCGGAATCGGGAGCAGATTGCGAAGTGGGATCAAAGGCGGTGCCTTTCGACGCTCAACACCAAGCAGGTGTGCAAACTGTTCCTGCAGCGCACCTCAATGTGCTGGGGTTAAACCTTCGCGCCGGCGTTACTCAAAAAGACGCCAAGCGCCTGATGAGTTTGTGGACAGAAGACGCCCGCCGTCTTACGCAGGGCAAGAACCCCCTTGGCAGCCTTGAACCAGAAATGGTGCAACACCCAAGCAACCTCACCATTACCTGCGGCCTTGGCTCCCGCTTCTTCGACATTGTGGGCAAACAAGATCAACGCCCGGCCTGGATGGAAGAAAACCTGGAGTTTTCCAAAGACCAACTCAAACCAGAGTGGGGGCAAACCGACCTGGTGTTGCAGATCTGCTGTGACGACCCAGTGATGCTCGCCTTTGCCACCCGCCACATGCTGCGAGCAGGCGTGGACTATGTGCAGCAGCAGTGGCTGCAGCAGGGATTCCTCAACGCCCCAGGGGTCAAAGACCCCAAAGCCACACCAAGAAATCTCTTCGGCCAAAAAGACGGCACCATCAATCCGCGCTCCGAAGAAGAATTCGAGCAACAAGTCTGGATTGATAGCGATGATGATGCACCCGCCTGGTTAGAAGGCGGAAGCTGCCTGATTGTGCGACGCATCGCCATGAATTTGGATACGTGGGAACAACTTGATCGCCAGTCCCGAGAACTCGCCATTGGCCGCACCCTCGATAGCGGGGCGCCCCTTGGCCAAAAAGATGAATTTGACCAGGCCGACTACGACAAAACCGACGAGTACGGCCTGCCGTATATCGACCCAAGAAGCCACATGGCACTTGCCTCAGCCCCAAGTGACAAGCCCAAAGAAAAGCTTTTGAGGCGCGCCTATAACTACGATGCTGCGCCTACTGCTGGCAGCGAGCAGCTTTCCAATGCCGGACTGGTGTTTTGCTGCTACCAAAAAGACCCGCGCAAGCAATTCATCCCGATCCAACGCCGCCTCAACGACGGCGACAGGCTCAATGAGTGGATTACCCACACAGGCTCCGCCATGTACGCGATTGTGCCGGGAACCCAAGAACACGGCGATGAACCCTACTGGGCAGCCTCGTTGCTTGAGGGCTAAGAGCGTGGCGGTAGGATGCTTATGACACGTCGGTGGTTTCCATAGCATCACGCCACATGCCAGTGGGGCGTTTTTCACCTTCGTGCTCCAATGTCCAACGTTCGCGTCCAGGTATGACGCAAACGATGCTTGAGCGCAAGTAAAGGAGCGCAGCTATTTATGGCACACCTCATCGAGCCGGTGCAGAACCCTCACCAACCCTTCCTCGTGCCCGCCGGCACCGCAGCCGGCGCCGCAATGCGAGAGCTTGAACTACCAAACAAAGGCCCAGAGGCCATTGTGTGCGTAGAAGAAGCAGACGGCACCATTCGCGATCTCGCGTTCGTGCCGGAAGAAGACACCTACGTCACCCCGGTTCCCGCAAATACCGCCACCGGCCGTGCGGTCATCCGACACTCCTGTACCCACGTCTTGGCGCAGGCTGTGCAAGCAGAATTCCCCGGCACCAAGCTCGGCATCGGCCCTGCCATCGAAAACGGCTTCTACTACGACTTCGATGTAGCAGAGCCATTTACCCCTGAAGATCTCGCGCGCCTAGAAAAGCGCATGAAAAAGATCATCAAACAGGGCCAGAAATTCGAGCGCCGGGTCTATGCCGATCAGGCAGAAGCCACCGAGGCCCTCAAGGATGAGCCCTACAAGCTGGAGCTGATTCAGGATAAGGGCAACGTTGACCCCAATTCCGATGAGGCGACCGAGGTTGGCGCCGGGGAGCTTACCGGCTACTACAACATCAATCCGCGAAGCGGTGAGGTGGAGTGGTATGACCTCTGCCGCGGCCCGCATGTGCCTACCACCAAGTACATTCCGGCGTTTGCGCTGACCCGTTCTTCTGCTGCCTATTGGCGCGGCGATCAATCGCTGGCTGGCCTGCAAAGAATCTATGGCACTGCTTGGGAATCCAAGGAGGCCCTTGAGCAGTATCAGATGATGATCGAGGAGGCCGAAAAGCGCGATCACCGCAGGCTCGGCCAGGAGCTCGACCTGTTTAGCTTCCCGGATGAGATCGGCTCTGGTTTCCCCGTCTTCCACCCCAATGGCGCGATTGTTCGCCTGGAAATGGAAGAGCACTCGCGTCGCCGGCACATCGCTGAGGGCTACTCCTTTGTCAACACCCCGCACATCACCAAGGGCGAGCTCTTTGAAAAGTCTGGCCACCTGGATTTCTATGCCGATGGCATGTTCCCACCGATGCAGCTCGACGGGGAATACGACGAAGATGGCAATGTGATCAAGCAGCCGCAGGATTACTATGCCAAGCCGATGAACTGCCCGATGCACAATCTGATCTTTGCATCCCGCGGGCGTTCCTACCGCGAGTTGCCGCTGCGTCTATTCGAATTCGGCACGGTGTACCGCTATGAAAAGTCCGGTGTGATCCACGGGCTTACCCGTGCTCGTGGCTTTACCCAAGATGATGCCCACATCTATTGCACCGAGGATCAGCTCGAGCAAGAGCTCACCACGGTGTTGGAATTCATCATTTCCTTGCTGCGCGACTACGGCCTGGATGATTTCTACCTGGAGCTTTCTACCAAGGATGAGTCCAAGTTCGTTGGCTCGGACGAGATTTGGGAGCGCTCCACTGCGATTTTGCAGCGCGTAGCCGATGCCTCCGGTCTTGATTTGGTGCCGGATCCAGGCGGGGCGGCCTTCTATGGTCCGAAGATTTCCGTCCAGGCCCGCGACGCTATTGGCCGTACCTGGCAGATGTCGACTGTGCAGCTCGACTTCAACCTGCCTGAGCGCTTCAACCTGGAATACACCGCCCCCGATGGTTCCAAGCAACGCCCGATCATGGTGCACCGCGCCCTGTTCGGCTCCATCGAGCGCTTCTTTGGCGTGCTGCTTGAGCACTACGCGGGTGTGTTCCCGGCGTGGTTGGCTCCGCAGCAGGTGATGGGCATTCCGGTAGCCGATAGCTTTAGCCCTCACCTCGAGGCTGTGTGCGAGAAGCTGCGGGCGCGTCAGGTGCGCGCAACGGTGGATACTTCGGATGACCGTATGCAAAAGAAGATCCGCAATCACACCACCTCCAAGGTGCCTTTCATGTTCCTCGCCGGTGCCCGCGATGTGGAAGCAGATGCTGTGAGCTTCCGTTTCCTCGATGGTTCCCAGGTCAATGGTGTGCCGGTGAATCAGGCGGTGGATTTGATTGTGAACTGGATTGCCCAGCGCAACAATGAGGCGCCCACGAAGGAATCCGTGGAGGCCTTGCTGCAGTAGTTTGGGGCTAGAAGCAGCAAAACGCTAGAACACACAGAAAGGGCACGCACGTGCAGCAATACCACGACACCGGCGTTGGGGTGCCGGATCGCCTTGAGCGGCTTTGGGCACCCTACCGGATGGGGTATATCCGCCAAGATGGGCAAGACACCACAAAGCCTAGGAGCAATCCTTTTGTGCAGATTCCCCAGCTTGACGACGCCACCGGGTTGATCGTCGCGCGTGGTCAAAGCGTATATTGCGTGCTCAATCTCTTCCCCTATAACGCGGGGCACATGATGGTGGTGCCGTATCGCGAAGAAGCGAACTTGGAGGATCTCTTACCAGAGGAATCCGCTGAGATGTTCGCCTTTGCCCAGGCTGCTATTCGTGTGCTCAAACAAGCATCGAATCCAGATGCCATCAATGTGGGATTTAACCTCGGCAAGGCCTCTGGCGGTTCTGTTGCCGAGCACCTCCACATGCACATCGTTCCGCGCTGGAGCGGAGACTCAAATTTCATGACGATCATCGACGGCACCAAAGTGCTGCCCCAGTTGCTGCGCGATACGCGCTCGCTGCTTGCCCAGACATGGTCGTCTATCGAAGGCCTACCAGGAGAAGCCCATGCTTAGCGTCCGAGGCCGCAAGCCTGCTGCCGTGATTGTTGAACCCGTGGCAAAGCTATTTGCCAAAGCGGGTATTTCCCCCAATGCCGTGACCACCATCGGCGCGGCCATCACCATCGCTATTGCCGTCATTTTGATTCCCACGAATCACCTGATCGCGGCCGCCTTGCTCTCAGGGCTCTTTGCCGCCTTTGACATGGTTGATGGCACCATGGCCAGGCTTCGCGGTGGCGGGACCAAATACGGTGCCACCTTGGATGCCACCTGCGACAGGCTTACCGATGGCGCACTTTTTGCCGCTATTACCTGGTGGCTGATCTATACCTACGACGCCCCAAAGCCACTGGTGGTGGCAGCACTGATCGTGTTGGTGTGCTCCCAGGTGATCTCCTATGTCAAGGCTCGCGCCGAAGCATCGGGATTCAAGGTCAATGGCGGTTTAGTGGAACGCCCCGAAAGGCTCATCATCGGACTAGTTGGTCTTGGGCTTCAAGGTTTCGGTGTGCCTTATGCCATTGACGTTGCCTTGTGGATTCTTGCCCTGGGCAGCATCTTTACCGTCTGGCAGCGCCTGCACATGGTCAAGCAATCGCCTCAGGCGAAACAAATCATCGCGCCTCCGGCCGGTGCCAAGGAGTTTCCTGGCGCATGAGTGCACGAGAAACACTCAGCGCCAAGGCCTATATTGCCGGATGGAAACTCGTGCGGCGCTTACCAATCGGTGTTGCCGATGCGCTTTTTAACTTCGCTGCTGATTGCTGGTCGCGGCGAGGCGCGGGATTGCCGCAACTGCGCAAGAACCTCGCCCGAGTCGTAGGGGAAGAGCGCGTAGATAAGCCACTGGTGCGTGCAGCGGCTAGGTCCTATGCACGCTATTGGCGTGAGGCATTCCAACTGCCAGCTATTGCCGAAGATCCCGACTTGCACCAGCGCCTGCTCCAAAGTGTTACAGGCTTAGACCGGCTCCAGGCATCCCTCGACAAGGGCAAGGGCGTGGTGCTGGTATTGCCGCATAGCGGCAACTGGGACATGGCCGGGGTGCTCTTAGTGCACGTTCACGGTCAATTCACCACCGTGGCCGAAAGGCTGAAGCCCGAATCGCTGTATCAAGCGTTTGTGGATTATCGCGAAGCCTTGGGCTTTAGGGTGCTGCCACTAAGCGGTGGGCCTAAGCCTTTCCATGGGCTCAAAGCTGCCCTTGAGGCCGGCCAAGTGGTGTGCCTGCTGGGAGAAAGAGACCTCAAACGCAGCGGGGTAGAGGTGAACTTCTTCGGGCGCACCGCGCGCATGCCGGCAGGGCCTGTGAAGCTAGCGCAAGAAACCGGTGCGGCCTTGCACCCAGTGCACCTGTGGTTTGAGCCAGGCGGCTGGGGCTTTGAAGTAGGCGAGGCAATCGAGGTAGGAGAGCTTGCACCCACCGTGCAGCGCGTCGCCGATGCACTTGCCACGGGCATTGCCGCTCACCCCGCCGATTGGCACATGCTGCAGCCGCTGTGGATTGAAGATCTTGATCAACAGCGTTATCTTCGCGGGTTAGCTACCTAGGGTGGGCTACACTGCCAACTAATGCATTGGCCATCAACCCGCGTGGGTCAGCACAATACGCTGGCGCACCCGGATGCACCCCAACGGTGCTGTGAGGATTGTGAGAAGGGAGTAGGTATGAATATCGGCATCGTCTGCCCCTACTCCTTCGACGAACCAGGCGGAGTTCAAGCCCATATCCTTGACTTAGCGCAGGTGTTGATCCAGCGAGGCCATAGCGTATCGGTGCTCGGGCCTTGCTCAGCGCACACCGAAGTGCCAGATTTTGTATGCAAGGGCGGACCAAGTATTCCCGTGCCATATAACGGCAGCGTTGCCCGCATCTCATTGCGCCCAGCAACCTTTAAGCGCACCAGAGAATTTATCCAACAGGGCAATTTTGATGTGCTGCACATCCACGAGCCGAACTCTCCAAGTTTTTCCATGGCAGCGCTGCGCATTGCCGAAGGGCCCATCGTTGCCACCTACCACGCATCATCTTCCGGGTCGCGGCTGTTAAAGCTGTTGCTGCCCGTACTACGCGGGCCTTTAGAGAAAGTGCGCGGCGGCATTGCCGTATCTGAGATGGCGCGCCGCTGGCAAGTAGAGATGCTCGGTGGCGATCCGGTGCTGATTCCCAACGGCGTTGATACCCACGCATTTGCCCAGTACCGCAACGAAACATGTAGCGATGATGTGAGCGAGATCGTGTTCTTAGGTCGCATCGACGAATCGCGCAAGGGCCTTCCGGTGTTGCTCAAGGCCCTTGATGGTTTGGACCGCAACGTTCAGGTGACGGTCATTGGCGCTGGACAACCACGCCCGCATCCGCAGGTGCGCTACGTGGGGCGCGTCAGTGACGAAGAAAAAGCCAAGATTTTAGGCCGCGCCGATATCTATGTTGCCCCGAACCTCGGCGGAGAAAGCTTTGGCATCGTATTAGTAGAGGCGATGGCCGCCGGTTGCGCCGTGGTGGCAAGCGATTTAGAGGCCTTTGCTGCCGTGTGTGATGCCGAAAGCGAACAGCCCGCTGGTGCGCTATTTAGCACCGGTGACCCAGATGCGCTTCGCCGGATCTTGCAAACGCTGATCGATCAGCCCGCGCAGTGCGAAGCCCTGGTACACAGTGGCGAGAAGCGCGCTGAATTGTATGACTGGCAAACGGTAGCCGACGAGGTGGAGCGAGTGTATGAAACCGTGGCCGATGGAACGAAAGTGCAGGCATAACGCATGCAAACACTTCTGCTGGTGCTGCTGAGCGTCGCTATCACCATCGCGCTGTTGTGGGCGTATTTCACAGCACAAAGGCTCAATCGCCTGCATATTCGCACCGACGCAGCATTGCAGTCTTTACAGGCGACCCTGGATCGGCGCGCAGCGATTGCCGCAGTGCTGATCCCAGATATCGCACCCCAAGCCCACGCTGCTGAACAAGTTCCTTTGGAATACGCCAATTTTGCACAGCGGATAGAAAAAGAACGACCCATCTCTGCTGCTATTGCCCAATTGGGTGAACAACCCCCTGCACCGCTCGCAGATGCAGAAGTGCGCCTGCAGCTTGCCCACCGCTTTTATAACGAGGCAGTAGCCGATACCAGGGCATTAAGAACCCGCCCACTGGTACGCATCACCCGACTTGGCGGCAGGGCGCAGTTGCCTGAGTATTTCGAATACACCGAATGCTAACGACCGGAGCTTCAGAGTAGCTGCCGAATGGCCGAGCAGGCCTCGGCAACCACCTCGCGCGGATGCCTCGCAGTAATGGTCAGTCGCAGCATCGCCTCGCCATCTGGCACGGTGGGGTAGCGAATAGCGGGGATAAACCAGCCCTGATCAAACAACTGCTCATGCAGTGCCAAGGCTCGCTCGGTGCTGCCAACCACCACGGGAATGATGGCGCTTTGTGGCCCAGTGGGCGAAAGGCCCAGGTGCTCATGGGCGGTCGCGATATTCAGCGCCAATTGAGTAAGTGGGCCTGGGTCATTGCTCAGCACATCTAAGGCTGCGATCAAAGCGGCAGTGCTGGCGGGAGTATTGGCGGTGGAGAAGACGAAACTTCTGGCGCGATTGCGAAGCAAATGGCCAAGGGCGCTGCCGCAGAGCACGAAACCGCCGATGCCGCCGAGGGCTTTGCTGGCGGTGCCGATGATCACTTCATTTTCATAGCGTTGGGGATATAGCCCGATAATGCCCCTGCCGCCACCGAGGTTGCCTACCCCGTGGGCGTCGTCAAGCAAAAGCCAGGCACCAAATTGGCTGCATACAGCGCGCAAGGCGGGAAGGTCGATCACCTCGCCGGTCATGGAAAAGACGGCGTCTGAGACCACGATGGCCTGATTGCTCGATTCGCGCGCGTGGCGTTCAAGCATGCGGGCAAGCGCCTCGACATCACCGTGGGGATAGATCGTGGTGCTTGCCTTGCTCATGCGGGCGCCATCGATAATCGAGGCGTGATTGAGCTCATCGGAAAAAATCGTGCAGGACGCATCGCTGATCGCCTGTAGCACCGAGACGTTTGTTTGGAAACCGGTGGCAAATAACACCGCATCCTCACTGCCGAAAAAGCGTGCCAACGCCGCTTCGGCATCCCGGTGAAGCTGCAGGCCCGTGGTAAGCCGCGAACCACCCGACGTAGTACCAAAGGCCTCAATGGCGTGAGCAGCAGCAGCTTGAAGCGCAGGGTGCATGCCCAGGCCTGCATAGTCAGAAGAAGCAAATTGCCAGACGTGTTGGCCATTGATCTCGCAGCGCAATTGCGTACTGGAAAACGCCCGAACGTGGCGTTCAAGCCCACGGGCTTGCCAGGTGCTGTTCGCGGCCGAAGCGAAAGCCTCAATGCTGTTGTGCTGAACGTTCATCGCACCAACACCGCCTGATGCTCAAGAAATGTGATGGCGTCCTGCACGCGCTGCTGGGGATTTGTTGCTGCATCGATGAGAAATACCCGCCCGCCAGAGGGATGCCCCAGCGCCTTCGCGTTGGGGATTCGGTAGTACACGCCCCCGCGCGCAAGGTAGCCGGTGGTGTAGGCGGGATCATCCGAGATGCACAGCTCGGCCACGATATGGGGGCAGGCAGCCACCTTCGAGGCCAAGGTGAGTGCCTCATGGTGATAATCCTTGCCGGCGCTGCCGGTGTCGCTAGCGCTGCTAGTGCTGCCGGTGTCGCTAGTGCCGCTGGGAGCCGCGCTGCCAAAGGTGGAGGCGCGAACCCCGCGTCGTTGATCTGGATCCAGGCGCTGGCCGCTGTGGGCATCGACGAGTGCTGCGCCGCGGAGTCGTCGCAGCGTGTAGAGCATCTCAATGGCTTGGGCTGCTGCTGGAAGATCGTTGAGTTGTGTATGCATCCAGCGTTTGGCCTGGGCTGGATTCTGACACTCGATTGCTTCTACCCGCAGCCTGTCTACGATGCGCACCTCGTCGCGGATTTCTGCGATCCTGATGTTGAGGTCGTCTGGGCTGCCATGTTCATGATTAATGGCACGCAAAAGGTATGCCTGCGCGGTGGCATTGGCTTGTTCCAGATCGGTGCAAATGGTTTCTGCTCCGGAGGTGTGCAGGCCTTGCTTGGCTGCGCGCATCTTGACGCTATAGAAGCTCACAAAGGCTTAGTGTAGCGTCACCTCCCGCCTGAAAAGGCTAAACGTTGTTCAATTTTGGCTTCCACATCTGAGGCATCAGGCGGCAACTTCGCGCAATTGCTTCTCGCGGAAGACCTGCTGTTGCTGGCGAACGTGCAGGATTGCCACCACTACCATGGCCACGAGCAACAGATTCCTCAGCGCCAACATCAGGGGTGCAAACGCGCCGTCGAAAGGCACTTGATCAATGTGGTCATAGGTAATCGGATACACCAAGGTGGTGCAGGCCTGGCAAAGCAAGCACAGCAGCGCCAGCGTTTTGGCCTTCCCATAAGGCTGCAGCAGATAACCCACCACCACCAGCGGGGCCAGCCACAGCAGATACTGCGGCGATAACACTTTGTTGGCGCACAGCAGCACGAGCAGCACCAGGATCATCCACGCCACCTGGAGCTCTTGGGTGATACCTTCGCGCAGCACATTCCACAGCCACAGCAGCACCAACGCCGCACATAACAGCATGAGCACCGAGGAGAGGAACTGCATGGCTGCATCGCCAGGGCCGGTGATTTCAAAGCTTTTCGACGCCGCGTACTCCACCCGATAACGCTCAGGGCTGATCAAAGCGCCAAGCATGAGGGGAGTGGCCGCCACCGACTCGATCTGTAAACCGCGAGCACCCTGATATGTCAGTGGACTCAGCAGGCGCTGCACACCACCGAAGGCGATGCTTAGCAGGCTCAAGATGGCCACCGTGGCCAAAAACGTGGTGATCTGTATTCTGGTGGCGCGTGAGCGCAATCTTCCACCGATGGCCGGCACCAGGGCAAAAGGCCATAGCTTCATCATCGCTGCGGTAGCAAGAAAGATGGCGCTGCGCTTGCGGTAGCCAAAAAGCGCGGCCATTGCCACCAGCACGCCTGGCAAAATATCAAAGCGCCACAACAAGACTTCCGGCATGAGCAGGCCAGAAGCAATCCAAAAGGCCTTTGGTCCGGCACTTCGTGCATAACGCTGCACCAGGAAGAACATCAATCCATCAACGCTTAGGCACATGATGCTGAATAAGGCGATAAACAATCCCTCGTGGCCGTTGCTGAAGAAAAACAGCGCGCGCAAAGGCCATACGGCTACGGCCGGATACTCTCCGAGTGCCAGCGTCTCACCGGAGGTGAGTTCTTCGAAGTAGTACTGCGGATCGCCCTGCGTCCAGGGATTTCGAAGCGCGAGTGCCACCACCGCGATGCGGCTGAGCACCCAGAATATCCACCAGCGTCCATTGGAAATTGCTTGCACCCGGACGATTCTATCTTTAAAGCCTGCACACTTGGATAAGCTTTGGGGCAACCGCCCAGCATTCACAGGCCATCTGTGGAGGAAGGAAGCCTGAAGTTATGAGTGTTATTTTCGATGTTCTTGAGCTCGAAACAATTGATAAAGATATTTTCCGAGGCAGCGTTGTTCCCTCGAACTTTAAGCGCACCTTCGGCGGGCAGGTGGCAGCACAAGCACTGGTAGCGGCCACCAACACGATTGAAGACAAAGCCGTGCATTCCTTACATGGCTATTTTGTAGGTCCAGGCGATGCCCGCAAACCCACGGTGTTTCTTGTCGAGCGCATTCGCGATGGCAAGTCCTTTGCTTCACGCCAAGTGCGCGCCATTCAAGATGGCGAAACGATCTTTGTCATGCAAGCCAGTTTCCACCGCACCGATGACCGCGGCATCGAGCACTCCGATCTGATGCGCGAAGTGCCCGCGCCCGAGGCAGTGACCATGGATATGGATCAGATTCCCAAAAGCTCGCGGGTGGTGCTTGAAGAGTGGAGCGATTGGGATATCCGCAAGGTCGCCGATGAGGATTTCCAGCACAATCCCTATACCGCCAGCCAACAGGTGGTGTGGTTTAGGTCGAAAACCAAGCTTCCCGACGATCCAACCTTCCACGTCTGCACCTTGGCCTATATGTCGGATATGACCCTGCTGCACTCCTCCCTCGTGCCGCACCCAAATCACCCTGTACAAATGGCATCGCTTGACCACGCAATGTGGTTCTTGCGTCCTTTCCGCGCTGATGAGTGGCTGTTATATGACCAAGTCTCGCCTTCGGCGCATGCAGGGCGCGCGCTTACCCACGGTCGCATCTTTAACCAGCAGGGCGATTTGGTGGCTGTGACCACCCAAGAGGGACTGACCCGCACGCTCGCACAGGGGAAGGCGGAAATTCCTATCGCAGGCTTAGACAACTCAGAAAACTCCGGCAACTAGCTTCAAAGCATCATTGCTGCCGGGTCGAGCTCTCGCACACTTGTGGTGCGGGCGTATAATGGCGCCGGTTCAAGACTTTATTTGTTTATATACGCAGTGACAGAAGGGAAATTATGTCAGGGCACTCAAAATGGGCTACTACCAAACACAAGAAGGCGGCCAATGACGCCAAGCGTGGCAAGGAATTTGCCAAGCTGATTAAAAACATCGAGGTAGCAGCCCGTACCGGCGGTGGCGACCCTGCCGCTAACCCCACCCTCGACGATATGATTAAAAAGGCCAAAAAGGCCTCCGTTCCCAACGACAATATCGAGCGCGCCCGTAAGCGTGGCTCTGGTGAAGAAGCCGGTGGCGCCGATTGGCAGACCATCTTCTACGAAGGCTATGGCCCCAATGGCGTGGCCGTGATGATTGAATGTCTCACCGATAACCGCAACCGTGCGGCCAGCGAGGTGCGAACCCGCATGACCAAAAACGGCGGCAATATGGCAGAAAACGGCGCGGTGTCCTACCTATTTAGCCGCCAGGGCGTGGTGTTAGTAGAGCAGGGCGATCTCAGCGAAGACGATGTGCTGATGGCCGTGCTCGACGCAGGCGCCGAGGAAGTCAACCAGGTTGGCGATAAATTCGAGATCCTGTGTGCACCCGGCGATATGGTGGCTGTCAAGGCCGCGCTTGGCGAAGCCGGCATTGAGGTAGACGAAGCAGACCAAGATTTCCGCGCCTCTGTCGAGGTTGATCTGGGTGTAGCAGATGCTCGCAAGATCCTTCGCCTGATTGATGCTTTGGAAGAATCCGACGACGTGCAAAATGTGTTTACCAACATGAGCTTAAGCGATGAGGTGCTCGCCGAGCTCGACGATTAATCTCTAGCACGCTTGCAACCGGGGTGCCTGCCTAAAAATGGCAGGTGCCCCGGTTTTCGCAACTCTGTGCTAATTTAAGAGTGATTGTGGTGCTACTGCGCCCACAACACCCGATGCAGAAAGTGAGTCCATGCCCAAAGGTCTGAGAGTAATGGGGATCGATCCCGGTCTTACCCGCTGCGGGCTCTCAGTAGTAGATGCTGGACATGGCCGGCAGGTGATACCGGTGGCGGTGGGAGTGGTGCGCACCCCAAGCAGTGAGCAGCTCACCCAACGTTTATTGGAGCTCAGCGAGGCAGTCAATGAATGGCTCGATGAATATCAGCCTGACGTGGTTGCCCTCGAGCGCATCTTTGAACGAGGCAACGTCTCTACCGTGATGCATACCGCCCACGGCGTGGGGGTGTTGATGCTGGCTGCAGCCCAGCGCGGGCTTGAGGTGCACATGTACACCCCAAGTGAAGTGAAAAAGGCCGTCACGGGAAATGGCCGTGCCGATAAGAAACAGATGACGGCCATGATCACCCGAATCTTAGGGTTGAGCGAGCCCCCAAAACCGGCAGACGCGGCCGATGCACTCGCCCTAGGGGTGTGCCATTGCTGGCGAGCTTCAACCTTGGGCTACGAACAGCGCCTTCGATCCAATACCTTGAAATAACAGCACAGCAGCCAACTAGAACAAAACAAAGAAAGCGAAGCCACCGTGATTGCCTATCTGCGAGGGATTATCAGCGAGATTGCTCTAGACCGAGCGGTGATCGAATGCGCCGGCGTGGGCTAT
This sequence comes from Corynebacterium pseudopelargi, assembly GCF_003814005.1. Taxonomy (NCBI): domain Bacteria; kingdom Bacillati; phylum Actinomycetota; class Actinomycetes; order Mycobacteriales; family Corynebacteriaceae; genus Corynebacterium; species Corynebacterium pseudopelargi. The sequence goes on from NZ_CP033898.1 coordinate 1,073,690, forward strand.
GAGGTTTGGTGCAGCCCTCGCACCCTCGGGCGCCTGCAACGCGGTGAAGAAGCCAAGGTGATTACCAGCCAGGTGATCAGGGAAGATCAACACCTGCTCTATGGCTTTTTGGAACAAGAAGAAAAAGAAATGTTCCATTTGCTCCAGTCAGTCTCTGGACTCGGGCCGCGCCTCGCCCTGGCGGCGCAGGCTGTGTTTAGCTGCGAGGAAATCGCCCAGCACATCCGCGGAGGCGACGCCAAAGCACTCCAGCAGATCCCCGGCGTGGGCAAACGTACTGCAGAGCGAATGGTGGTGGATCTCAAAGACAAGGTCGGCAACTATGTCGACGCCGAAGCCCCGGTGCAGAACCCGGCGACGCAAAGCGCACGACCGGGAGTATCCGAGGCCGTGCTCGAAGCCCTGATCGGTCTGGGCTTTAGCGAAAAAGTGGCACAACCCGCCTTGGAGGCAGTGCTGCAAGAGTCACCGGACATGGATGCCTCTCGCGCCCTGCATGCCACCTTGAACGTATTGGGTAGACGATAAGCTTGAGCGGCAAGACGCTTTGTTTAAAAGCGGAGAAGGGAAGTACCCGTTAGTAATGGCCAATATTGAAAAGACCGAATTCAACATCGCTGGCTCGGCGCAACAACCAAGCCCTGCACAACAGCGCGATGCTGTGGTGCCCACGCAGCAAGACGGCGAGCGCGATGTTGAAAGCTCCTTGCGCCCAAAAAGCATCGAAGAATTTATTGGCCAACCCAAAGTTCGTAATCAGCTCAACTTGGTGCTAGGCGGAGCCAAACACCGTGGGGTAGCACCGGACCATGTGCTGCTTTCTGGCCCGCCCGGTCTGGGTAAAACCACCATGGCCATGATCATTGCCTATGAGCTCGGTGCCGGGCTCAGGATGACCTCAGGCCCAGCACTTGAGCGAGCAGGTGATCTAGCAGCCATGCTTTCTAATTTGATGGAAGGCGATGTGCTGTTTATTGATGAAATCCACCGCATGGCCAGGCCTGCAGAAGAAATGCTGTACATGGCCATGGAAGATTTCCGCGTCGATGTGATTGTGGGTAAAGGCCCAGGGGCTACCTCCATTCCACTGGAGTTAGCGCCTTTTACCCTCGTTGGAGCCACCACCCGTTCAGGCATGCTTACCGGCCCGCTGCGCGATCGTTTCGGCTTTACCGCGCAAATGGAGTTCTATTCCACCGATGATCTGACCAAGGTGGTGCTGCGCGCCGCAAAGATCCTCGGTGTCAGCATCAGCGATGACGCTGCAAGAGAGATCGCCTCGCGTAGCCGCGGTACACCGCGTATTGCCAACCGCTTATTACGCCGCGTTCGAGATTTTGCCGAAGTCCATGCCGATGGGCGCATCGATCTAGGGGCGGCCAAGGCTGCGCTGCTCGTTTTCGATGTTGATGAACGCGGCCTTGATCGCCTGGATAGGGCAGTGCTTGACGCCCTAATTCGAGGTCACGGTGGCGGTCCTGTGGGCGTGAATGCCTTGGCCATTGCCGTGGGCGAGGAGCCGAGCACGGTAGAAGAAGTATGCGAGCCCTACCTGGTTCGTGCCGGGATGATCGCGCGTACACCGCGTGGCCGCGTGGCCACGGCGGCTGCTTGGTTGCACTTAGGGTTGCAACCTCCAGAGGGAACCCTTGGCATGCTCGATCTTGAATGATCTGGCACACTAGAACACTATGAATCTTTTACTACTGATCCTCCTGCTGGTTGTGTTGATCCTGCCAACGATGATGATGCAGCGTCGTCAGCGCCGTGAGCTCGCACGCATCCAACAGGTGCAAGAAGATCTGGTGATTGGCGATCATGTGGTGAGCAATGCCGGTTTGCACGCAGTGGTTCGCGGTATCGATGACACCACGGTGGAACTTGAAACCTCCCCGTCGAATATCAGCGTGTGGGAAAAGGCAGCGATCGTTCGCAACCTGAGCCAGGATGAGCGAGAAAGCGCTCAAGCCCAGCAGGTAGCCCAGCCTGTAGAAGAAGCACCCGAGGCACCATTGCGAAGCGAACAAGACCCAGGTGAACAGCCACAGCGTTAAGCCCGTCACCTGAATTCCCAAGCGGTTGTAGGAAAAACGAAACCCTGCAGCCGCTTTTTCTATGCCCGGCGAATGTTTTCTGTGCCACGGGGTGCACGCTGATCCGGGGTCATGTCGTAGTATGAGCCGATGAGATAACACCGGAACCCACGGAGCCAGCTTGGCTATCACAGCGTGTCGGTTCCCAGGGCGTTATTGGATAGCGCAAGAACAAGGGAGAATTTGCATTGCCTTCGCAACAACGCGCAGGGGCAAAATGGAGAACGTGGCCCAAACGTGCCATCGCTCTTTTTATTGCCACCCTGGCCGTCATCTATGCACTGATCTTTTTCACTGGTGATGGCAGCCCAAAGCCGAAGTTAGGTATTGACCTTCAAGGCGGTACCCGAGTCACGCTGGTGCCGCAGGGCCAAGACCCCAGCGATGATCAGCTCGCACAGGCGCGCAACATCTTGGAAAACCGCGTCAATGGCATGGGTGTTTCCGGCGCCACCGTGGTTGCCGATGGCAAAACACTGGTCATCACGGTGCCGGGCACCGATACGTCCCAGGCTCGTGCTTTAGGCCAAACCTCGCAGTTGCTGTTCCGCCCCGTTGCCCAGCCTCAAGAACCGAATGGTGAGGCAGTGGAAAAGAACATGGTGGATATGGCCAATCGTTGGGTTGCAGCGGGCGTGATCACCCCAGAGCAAGCCAACGATGCGCTCAAAGAACAGGCTCAATTGCTAGCCCAGGCCGAGGGCAAAAATGCCGATGAGGCAAAGCCCGAGAAGGTCACGGCAAAAGCTCCCAAGGAGCCGGCGAACTCCATTGAGGCCGAACAGCGCCGCAAAGAAGTTCTGGAGATGCTGAAGAAGGATCGTCAATCCACCGATCCCAATATCCAGATTGCTGCCAGCAGCCTCATGCAGTGTGAGGCAGGCAAGCCGGATCCGCTCCAGGGTGCTGATGATCCCTCCAAGCCACTGGTTGCCTGCGCCCCAGAAAGTGATGACCAAGGGCCAAGCATCTACATCCTTGATCCAAGCCCCTTGCTCATTGGCCAAGAAGAGCCAGACGGCAAGCGCCTCACCGGCGATGAGATTGACACCAACCGTCCGATCAATGGTGGCTTGAACCCGCAGAACGGCGAGATGGAGATCAACTTCTCCTTCAAGTCTGATAACGGCAACCAGGGTTCGGCAACCTGGGCCAAGCTCACCAGCGACTACATCAACCAGCAGGTTGCCATCACCTTGGACTCGAAGATTATTTCGGCTCCGGTGATTCGTTCGGCCACGCCGGTGGGCTCTGGTACCAGCATCACCGGTGATTTCACCCAGCAGCAAGCACAAGAGCTGGCGAACAACCTGCGCTATGGTGCGCTGCCTTTGAGCTTTGCTGGTGAAAACGGCGAGGCCGGCGGCACTACCACCACCGTGCCTGCATCCCTTGGTGCGGCATCGCTGAAGGCCGGCTTGATTGCCGGTTTGGTCGGCGTGCTCTTAGTGGCGCTGTATTCGCTGATTAACTATCGCTTCTTCGGTGTGATCTCCATGGTGGCACTGTGCGCATCCTTTGCGCTGGTGTACGGAGCTTTGGTGCTCCTTGGCCGCTGGATCGGCTACTCGCTTGACCTTGCAGGCGTGGCCGGCTTGATCATCGGTATTGGTACGACTGCCGACTCCTTCGTGGTGCTCTACGAAAGGATTAAAGATGAAGTGCGTGAGGGCAGAACCTTCCGTTCTGCCGTGCCGCGCGGCTGGGACCGAGCAAAACAGACCATCGTTACCGGTAACGCCGTGACGCTGATTGGTGCCGTGGTGATCTACTTCCTGGCGGTGGGCTCGGTGAAGGGCTTTGCCTTCACCCTTGGTTTGACCACGCTCTTCGACCTGTTCGTTGTATTCCTCTTTACTGCTCCTTTGGTGATCCTGGCTTCGAGGAAACCCTGGACGGCACGCCCAGGCGCCAATGGTCTGGGCAAGATGTTCAAGATTAGTGAGCAGAAGCGTCGACAAGCTCGGGCAGCCGACACCGAAAAGGAGCGTTAACCATGAGCAAAAATCTGCTAAGCAAGCTCTACACAGGCGACGGTGGCCTCGACTTTGTTGGCCAACGCCGAAAGTGGTACTCCATTACCGCCGCTATTTTGCTGGTGTGCCTGGTAGCCATCGGTATTCGCGGCTTTAGCCTCGGCATCGATTTCGTGGGCGGCACGAAAATGAATATGCCCGCCGCACAACTGAGCACCGAGAAGGTGGAGCACACCTTCGAAGACGCCACCGGTGTTACTCCCGAGCAGGTGCAAATCGTGGGCGCAGGGGATAGCCGCATCCTCGAGATCACCTCAGAGCGACTCACCCAAGACCAAATCGATGCCGCCCGCAATGCCCTCTACGAGGAATACAAGCCCGAAAATGCTTCCGGGCAGCAAACCCCTGATGCCATTGGCGATTCCACCGTCTCGGAATCCTGGGGCTCTACCATCACCTCGAGGATGCTGCTGGCCATGGGCGTGTTCCTGGCTGCTGTCTTTGTCTACATCGCCCTGAGGCTCGAAAGGAAGATGGGCGTAGCTGCCATGCTCGCCTTGCTGGTAGACCTGGTCGTAATCGCAGGTATCTACTCACTGGTGGGCTTTGAAGTAACCCCTGCCACCGTGATCGGCCTGCTCACGGTGCTGGCCTTCTCCTTGTACGACACGGTGATCGTCTTTGATAAGGTCCGCGAGCTCAGCGCCGGTTATCTGGGGAATCGTCGTCGCACCTATGGGGAGCTGGCCAACGAGGCTGTGAACCAGACAGTGATGCGCTCGATCTCCACCACGATCATTTCGGCGCTGCCCATCCTTGCGCTGATGGTGGTGGCCGTGTGGCTCATGGGCGTGGGTACGCTGAAAGACCTCGCACTGGTACAGCTCATCGGTGTGATTGAAGGTACGTTCTCCTCCATCTTCCTTGCCACGCCGCTGCTGGTATCGCTAAAAGAGCGCGAACCTAAGGTCAAGGCGCATAACGCCCAGGTGCTTCGAGCCCGCGAGCATGTAGAAGATCCAGAAGACGAGGCTATCGACGAAGCAATCATCGAAGATCGCCTAGAAACGGACACACCCCAAACGCCTCCTTCTACCGGTGCCACCTGGCGCCCAGGCCAAGGCTAAACACCCGGGTATCCAATCCAGCACCCCGCTACGGCGGGGTGTTGTGCTTAGAAAGTATGTGCGGATGCCTTCGGGGATTACACCTGATTCGGGAAGCAGAACTTTTGGGTTTTATACTGAACAGGATTGCTGTCATGCGGAGGCTGCTAGGGCTTACACAACGAAGGCTTACACAAGTGGAAACGCTCCGGCATTTAATGCTCGAACCGCATGTGCGCACTAGTCAAGACGCTGCGCAACAACTTAGCAACGGCTGCATGGCCGGAAAAAGAAAGGTGGTTGCCCCTACGTGACTGTCGAATCGGCACCTTCTCCGCGGGCACGAAGCTTGCGCACCATTTTCGCGCTCCTGGCTGCGGCCACGCTGACTGCTTTAGGCGTGCAAGCCTGCAGCAGCGATACAGATGAGCAGCAAGCCACCCCAAGTAATGAGCTTTTTGGCTACGCAGTAGATGTGCCGCTTGAAACCACCAACGCGGGTAGTTCCCTTGGAGCATCCATCGACGCCCAAGCCTTGAGCACCAGACTGTACCCAGGGCCTTTTACCCAAGGCCCTAAGGGACAGTGGATTCCCAACCGCGACGTAGCAGAAGGCCACTTGCTGCCGGGGGTGCAGCAACGCGCAGAATTTAAGATCAACGAGCAAGCCAAGTTTTCCGATGGAGCATCGCTGACCTGCGATTCCTTCCTACTGGCATTCCGTGCCGGCACCATGCCCTCGCTATTTCACTCCTATATGCCTTTGATGAATGAGGTAGAAAGCGTGGAGTGCCAACCAAATAGCAGAAGCGTTGACGTGGTGTTCAAGCAGGGCTTTGGCCCGAGGTGGCGCCAAATCTTCCCCGCGGGCACGCTACTTCCTGCGCACGCCATTGCCCGAGAAGCTGGCCTGAGCATGGAAGAACTCAACACTGCGCTGAGCAATCAGCAGTGGGGCATGCTCGAAGGCGTAGCCCAGGTGTGGAATGAGGGCTATGAGCTAGAAAATTTCAATGCTTCGCTCCAGCAAAGCCTCGGCCCTTATAAGATCCGCTCCGTTGGGGATCAAGGCGAGGTGATCCTGGAACGCAACGAGTATTACGCAGGTGCGCAGGCAGAAGAACCCGAACTGGTGGTGTGGCCACGGGGATCTGATCTTGAGCAATTGCGCAAGGACGGTGTGCTTCGCGTTGCCGATAGCACCAGCTTGAATGATCTTTCCTGGCTTGACCGCGATGATGTGGAGCGCCCGGTAGAGGTAGCGGCAATGGAAGGTGTGATGACTGATTCCTTGCTGCTTTCAGATACGGGAGTGTTCGCAACCGCTGAAAACCGCAAAGCATTTGCAGCCTGCATTGATCAGGCCGCCGTAGCCCAAGCCTCCGAGAAAGCCAGCGGCGTGCCCGTTACCCCAGTTGTTACCCGAATGCTTCGCGCAGGCGATCCATCCGCCACGCAATTAAAAGACATCACCGATCCTCACCTCGGCACCAATATTGATCAGGCCAAGGCTCTCGGCGGCACCACCATCAATATTGGTTATAGCGGCCCGGATCAGCGCAAAGCCGACATGGTCAAAGCCATACAAAAATCTTGTGCACCGGCTGGGATCGAGATCGTCGATGCATCTAAGCAAGGCGGCACCTTTGATCAACTGCAGTGGGTTGGCACCGATGGCACCGGTGCGTATCACGCCAACGCCACCTTGGATGCGCTGTTATTGGCCGTCGATCCTGTAAGTGATTTCAGCGGAGCAGCAAAGTCGAGTGCAGATATTGAAGGCTTGCGTAAAGATGAAGCCGCATCCTGGGACAACCTCACCACCGTGCCGTTGGCTACGCAACCGCGAGTGCAGATGTACGACCGCAATGTCTTGCATGTAGTGCCCAATACCAATGCCTCCGGCGTGGGCTGGAATATGGATCGCTGGAGCACCAAGCAGCCCTAGGCCAGCACATGACCTCACCCTCTCATGCCTTAGCCCAAACCAATCACAGCCAAGAAACGGATGTTCACATGACTAGCAACAGCCCTCGCTATACCAGCGCTATTGATGCACTCAAGCAAAAGACTCGCCTGGTGCCAGACTTCCCGGTCGAGGGGGTGCTCTTTGAAGATCTCACCCCAGTGTTGGCAGACCCAGAGGCCTTCCGCCTGATTATCGACGACGTCGCCGCCGAGGCCGCGAAGGCCGAGGTTGATTTGATTGGTGGGCTCGATGCCCGCGGTTTCCTCCTGGGCTCGGCGGTGGCGTATTGCACCGATAGCGGTATTTTGGCCATTCGCAAGCAGGGCAAGCTGCCTCCACCGGTGCATACCCAAAGCTACGATCTTGAATACGGCAAGGCAGCGCTTGAGTTGCCGGCTGAAAACCTTGACCTCACAGGCAAGCGCGTGATGGTGGTCGACGATGTGCTTGCCACCGGCGGCACTCTGAGCGCTGCGATTAAGTTGATTGAGCAATGTGGTGGTGAGGTAGTCGGCTGCGCCGTAGTGTTAGAGGTAGCAGGTTTAGGTGGTCGCGAACGTCTAGGCGATGTGCCCTTGTACGTTGTGAACCAGCAAAACACTGAAGGTTAGCTCCAAAAAGCAATAAGGAAATAGTGGCGAGTTACGCGGTGTTTGCACCTGTACATCAAGGTGTGGGCATAAGCGCGGTGGAGACCGAAAAAACGCACACTCTGGTGGGAGTAGATGTGCTAATTTGCCACAGATAGCGGGAAGGAGCTTGGGCGTGACGGTGGAAAAGAAGCCCCAAAAACAGCCGACGACTATGCGCAGCATGTCGGCGCGCTTGGCTCGTAGTCTTACGGGCACGCGAGTGCGCATTAATCCGGTGCTAGAGCCTTTGATGGCGATTCACCGTGAGTTTCACCCAAAGGCTGATGCCGAGTTGCTCGATCGTGCCTATGCCACGGCAGAGCGCTTGCATGAAGGGGTGTTCCGCAAATCCGGCGATCCGTATATCACCCACCCGCTTGCGGTTGCCACCATCGCCGCCGAGATCGGCATGGATACCACCACCTTGGTGGCGGCACTCTTGCACGATACGGTCGAAGACACCGACTATTCCTTGCAGGATCTCACCAGGGATTTTGGCGAGGAAGTAGCCAGGCTTGTCGACGGCGTAACCAAGCTCGATAAAGTTGCACTCGGCGCCGCTGCTGAGGCTGAAACGATCCGCAAAATGATCGTTGCCATGAGCGAGGATCCTCGCGTGTTGGTAATTAAGGTGGCCGATCGCCTGCACAACATGCGCACCATGCGCTTTTTGCCCCCAGAAAAGCAGGCTAAGAAGGCTCGCCAAACCCTCGAGGTGATCGCCCCCTTGGCGCACCGCCTTGGTATGGCCAGCGTGAAGTGGGAGCTAGAAGATCTCTCCTTTGCCATCCTGTATCCCAAGAAATACGACGAGGTGGTGCGCCTTGTGGCCGATCGTGCGCCCTCGCGCGATCGCTACCTCAAAGAAGTATCTGCGGAGCTGCAGCAGGCGCTCAAAGATAATCACATTGACGCCGAGGTGATGGGCCGGCCGAAGCACTATTGGTCGATTTACCAAAAGATGATTGTGCGAGGCAAAGATTTTGACGAGATTTTCGATCTCGTCGGCCTGCGCATCCTGGTCGATACCGTGAATAACTGCTACGCGGCCATCGGCGTGGTGCACTCTTTGTATTCGGCCATGCCCGGTCGTTTTAAGGACTATATTTCTTCACCGAAGTTCGGGGTGTACCAGTCGCTGCATACCACCGTGATGGGCGATGGTGGCAAGCCCATTGAGGTGCAGGTGCGCACGCACGAGATGCACTTCAACTCCGAATATGGCATCGCAGCCCACTGGCGCTACAAGGAGCTGAAAGGCTCTAAGGGCGATCAAGCCGAAATTGATCAGATGTCCTGGATGCGCCAATTATTGGATTGGCAAAAAGAGGCAGCGGATCCCAATGAGTTCTTAGATAGCCTTCGCTATGACCTCACTGCCAAGCAGATCTTTGTGTTTACCCCCAAAGGCGATGTGGTGAACCTCCCGGTGGATTCAACGCCGGTGGATTTTGCCTATGCCGTTCACACGGAGGTGGGGCATCGCTGCATCGGTGCGAAGATCAATGGCAAATTGGTGGCGCTGGAATCCAAGCTCAAATCGGGTGACCGCGTAGAGATCTTTACCTCTAAAGATCCGAATGCTGGCCCGAGCCAAGATTGGCGCGATTTTGTGGTCTCGCCCAGGGCAAAGACCAAGATCCGCCAGTGGTTTGCCAAGGAACGTCGTGGCGAATACCTCGAGGCCGGCAGGGATGCGCTGGCGGCAGAAGTCCAGCGTGGCGGCTTGCCCATGCACAGGCTATTTACTGCCTCCACCATGAAGCAGGTGGCAACTGAGCTGCACTATCCGGATATCGATTCGCTCTACACCGCGATCGGCTCGGGCAATGTGTCGGCCTCCAATGTGGCCCACCGCCTCATGGCGCGCTTTGGCGATACTGACGATGCCGTGGACACGCTCGTGTCGCGTACCCCTTTAAGCGAGCTCGTTCACCCCGAGCATCAGGGCACAAGCTCCCAGGCGGTATTGGTGCAGGGCAGCCCCGATGTGCTGGCCAAACTCGCTAAATGCTGTATGCCGGTGCCCGGTGATGAAATCTTCGGCTTCATCACCCGTGGTGGAGGCGTGTCGGTACACCGCGTGGATTGCACCAACGCCAAGAAGCTCAAAGAGGAACAAGAAAGGCTTATCGACGTCTCCTGGGCCCAAGAAGGAGGCGGCACCGCTTTTGCTGCCACCTTGCAGCTCGAAGCGCTCGATCGCGATGGCCTGCTCATGGACCTCACCCGCGTGATCAACGAGCAACAGGTGGTTGTGGTGGCGATGAATTCCCACACCGCCGATGATCACGTTGCCGTGGTGCGCTTTACCTTCTCGGTATCGGATACCAAGCAGCTTGGCACGCTCATGAACCAGCTAAGAAATATCGAGGGCGTATTCGACGTGTACCGCGTCACCGCCGGCGGCTAAATACAACACAACGCCCAAGCACCACATCATGTGCTTGGGCGTTATTGCTAGAAAAGCTTATTGCACCTTAGCGGAGGTAATCTTTACTTCCTTCTTAGGAGCGCCTTCGCTTCCACCACCATCAACGCCTTCGGCAACAACAGCGTCGAGCGTGTCAAGGCCGGGCTGCTCGATCTTGCCAAAGTAGGTGTAGGCAGGAGGCAGGGGAGAGTCACCGTAGTTCAAGAAGAACTGTGAGCCATTGGTATCCGGGCCAGAGTTAGCCATGGCCACCGTGCCACGCGGGTACACCACGGGGCTTGCTTGATCTTCAGCCTCATCGGTGGGGTACTCGTTGGCAAAGCTAAACCCTGGGCCGCCAGTGCCCTGGCCGGTGGGATCGCCACACTGCAAGATGTGCAGGCCTTCGGTGACCATGCGGTGGCAGACTGTGTCGTCGTAGAAGCCGGACTTTGCTAGGTGCTCGATCGCGTTGACGGTACAAGGAGAAACGGCACGATCCAGGCTCAGCGGGATCTCGCCGGCGGTGGTATCAAAGGTGATGTTCACGGTGCCGGTTGCGGCAACGTCCTTCGTCTTTGGCTTGTCTACCTTCTTTGCCGCTTCGCCGGCATCCGGGTACTCGCAATTGACCGTATCGCCAAGCGCAGTCTCACGGCTTAATGCCAGGGTGTTGCTTTGAGGTTCTTGCTCATCTTCGTTGAAGTATTGGTAACCAAAGTAACCACCAACCAACAACACAGCTACGGCGGCGATAGCACCAATGGCCATCGGCGTGGAACGTCCCTGCTTACGTTCATTTCGTTTTACCTGATGTTCGAGCTTTTCCATCGCCTCGCGGCGGCGTTGTTGGTTGCTCACTGTCAACTCCTCTATGTATGAACCATCCCCGGGCCGTATAAGCGCTAAGACGCTCAAGCTCGGGGCAACAATGCCCACCCAGCATAGCCTTAAACGGCGCCTTGGAGCGCATTGCATAAGCGATATAGGTACTAAAAGCAGCAGCGATAAAGACTTACCCAGCGCTTCAAGCTGGCTGAGCCTAGCTTGCAAGCAGGGGTGGCGAGATAGCAACACAGCACTTAGGCTTGGCACATGGCATTAACTCATTTCCAAGGCAACGAAGCACACACCAATGGCAACCTTCCCGAGGTTGGCAGCTCACTTCCAGAATTCACGCTGGTAGGCACCGAGCTTAAAGAGCTCAGCAACCAGGATTTCGCCGGCAAACGCCTCGTGATCAATATCTTCCCCTCCATCGACACCGGCGTATGCGCCGCCAGCGTGCGCGAATTTAACCAGCGCGCGGCAGCACTGGACAACACCACCGTATTGTGCGTCTCCGAGGATCTTCCCTTCGCGCTGGCTCGTTTCTGCGGTGCAGAAGGCATTGAAAACGTCGTCAGCGCCTCCGGCTTCCGTAGCAACTTCGCTCAAGACTTCGGCGTAAAACTCCAAGATTCCCCGCTTGAGGGACTCATGGCGCGTGCAGTTGTGGTGGCCGATCAAGACGGCAACATCCTCCACGCCCAGTTGGTAGAAGAAATCGGCACCGAGCCCGATTATGACGCCGCGGTAGAAGCACTCGACACGGCCTCTTAAAAACTCGGCAATAAACACCGTGACCCCCAGCGCCTGGATGCGTTGGGGGTTTGCTCATTGTGGTTGCCCGGTAGCTGCAGAGACTACAGTTGCAAAGGTGGATATTCTCGGATTTGTTGCAGGGCCGTATCAAACCAATTGTTACCTCTTTGACGATGGCGCCAAGCTCAGCGTGATCGACCCCGGCATGCAAGCGCAGCCCGTGGTCGAACAATACCTACGCGAACACAACCGCACCCTGGAACACGTAGTGCTCACCCACGGCCATATCGATCACACCCGAGATGCAGCAGCACTAGCCAATGCATGGGATGTGCCACTGTGGATTCATCCAGATGATGCATTCATGCTGGAAGCAGGCGATGGAGTGCTAGAACAATCCAAGGTGCTCTTCCAGGCACACACCATGCCGCAGGCCAAAGACCTGCGCTACCTCGAACATGGCCAAACTATCGAGCTTGGTGGCGAAGCCTTCGAGGTGCGTCATGCACCAGGCCATTCGCCCGGCTCCGTGCTCTTTGTGGGCAAGCAGCTGTGTATAAGCGGCGACGTTGTATTCCAAGGATCAATTGGGCGTACCGATCTGCCGCAATCGGACCCCGAGGCGATGGAGCAATCGTTGCGCGATGAGGTGTTGCGCCTTGATCCTGCGTTGCAAATCCTCCCAGGGCACGGAGCAGCCACCACGGCGCGGGCAGAATTTGCAACGAATCCCTTCCTTACTTCCTTGAAGTAGTCCTTTTCAAGGCATTGGGAAGGCAAAGCGTGGCGTGGCCGAAAGCATTCCACGAAACCTCTTTGCCCAAGCCCTGCAATAGTCGCCACATGGCGGGGCGTTAAGATAGCAGGCGTGACTAACGCGAAAAAGCTCCCGACGATTGCCGCGCCTAAGGGCGTGCCCGATTACCTGCCACCCCAATCGCGAACCTTTTTGCAGGTGCGCGACACTTTTGCGCACCAGTCGCATTTGGCAGGCTACGAGCACATCGAGTTGCCGGTGTTTGAAGATACCGCCCTTTTCGCCCGCGGTGTCGGTGAATCCACCGACGTAGTAAGCAAAGAAATGTATACCTTTGCCGATCGCGGTGAGCGCTCTGTCACCCTTCGCCCCGAAGGCACCGCTGGCGTGATGCGAGCAGTAATCGAGCACAATCTCAACCGCGGCCAGCTACCGGTGAAGCTGAGCTACTACGGACCATTTTTCCGCTACGAGCGCCCCCAGGCAGGCCGATACCGCCAGCTCCAACAAGTAGGCGTTGAGGCCATCGGCGTGGATGATCCATATCTGGACGCCGAGGTAATCGCCCTTGCAGATGCAAGCCTGAAGGCGATCGGCCTAGAAGGCTACCGCCTCGAGCTCACCAGCTTAGGCGATGCTACATGCCGCCCCGAATACCGCGAGAAGCTGCAGGAATTTTTGTTCAAGCTGCCGCTGGATGAGGCCACCAAGCAGCGCGCCCAGATTAACCCGCTGCGTGTGCTCGATGATAAGCGCCCGGAGGTCAAGGAAATGACCGCCGATGCGCCGCTGATGGTGGACCACCTTTCTGCAGCATCCCAGAAGCACTTCGAAACCGTCACTGGTGTGCTTGATGATCTCGGCGTTGCCTACACCATTAATCCGCGCCTTGTTCGTGGCTTGGACTATTACACCAAGACCACCTTCGAGTTCGTCCACGATGGACTGGGTGCGCAGTCTGGTATTGGTGGCGGTGGCCGATACGACGGCCTGATGGCACAACTTGGTGGCCAAGAACTTTCCGGCATCGGCTACGCGCTCGGCGTGGATCGTTGCGTGCTTGCCCTTGATGCAGAGGCCAAAGAATTCGGTAAGCACAACCGTGTGGATGTCTACGGTGTGGCCATGGGTGAAGACGCTAAACGGGCGCTCATGCCCCTGTTGAACACTTTGCGTGCAGCAGGTATCCGTTGCGATATGGCCTATGGCGATCGCGGCCTTAAAGGTGCCATGAAGGGCGCCGATAGGGCAGGAGCTACCTGTGCGCTCGTGGTGGGCGATCGCGAATTAGAACAAGGCGTGATCGCGGTAAAGAACCTTCGTGAACACACCCAGGAGATGGTGGAACAAAACGCCCTGGTGGAATACGTCCAACGCCTCCTCGCCGGCTAGAACGCACGCGCCCTAACGTGCAGCCCTAGCGTGCAAGTTAGAGCCAAAAAGCGTGGCGCCCACAGCATGTAGCTGTGGGCGTATTGCCATAGTGAGGCCAACTCGTGCCGTTTTGCTGCTTTAGATCTGGTGGGTGCCCTTTTGGTATTCGGGGATCATCAGCATGGCCAATTCATTGGCGGCGCGGTGAATGCGATTATTCAGCGCTGGGAGTGCTTCCTCGGTGGTGTCTTGGGGAGTCACCAAAATGGCGGTGGGAACAATCGCCGCTTTGAGGTAGCTAAACAGGGGGCGCACTGCGTGCTCAAGCACCAAAGCGTGGCGCTGGGAGCCTGCATTCGCGGCGATGATCACCGGGATTTGTTTGATGTCTTGAGGCTGGAGCGCATCGAAGAACATCTTAAAAAGCCCCGAGTAGCTGGCCTTGAACACTGGCGTGACGGCGATGAGGGCATCGGAGGATTTCACCTGCGAAATTGCTCGCTGCAGCGCTGGAGTGAGCTCACCATTGTGCGTCATGCAGTGCGCCAGATCGAAGGCGAGATCCTTCAGGCTTAAAGCATGCACCTCTAAATCAGAGCCACAACCTTGCACTGCCTTCTGCGCGGCCTCGGCAATGGTGTTGCCAAGAGCCAGGGAGCTGGAGGGCTCGCCAAGACCACCGGAGATAATCGTCAAAGTGCGCATGGGTGTTTAGTGTAGGCGCAGGGCTGTGAACAGGGCTAACTTCGCACAGCTTTGGTGGCTACTCCGTGGCGACACCCTGCAAGAAAAATATTCAACAGGTCTTGCTGCTTGGCTTCAAAGTCGGAGTGCACACCACCATCCTGGTTGCCTAAAAGCCGCACGATCCCGTTATAGAAGGCAAGCGCCTCGATGCTTTCGTGGATTACATGGACCGCCTTGAGCTCTTGTACTACTTGCGTAAGCAGCTCAAGCAGGCGTGCTTTGGCATCAAGCGAGGCCTGGTTGAGTTTGTGCTCATCGGTGCTGAGCAGGGTTGGGATCACGGCATTGAGGCCGATGGTATTAATCAAGTTGAGCAAGCGGGCGAGCATGGCCTCGCCTTCGGCCTCAGTTGCTGGCGGTTGCTCTACTAATTGCTCAAGATCGTTAATGCCCTGGAGGGCAATATCGAGCAGGATCTGATCTACGAGCGCCGCGCGGGTAGGGAAGTGGCGGTAGACAGTGGCGATGCCTACGCCTGCCCGTTTGGCCACGCCCTCTAAGGTCATCGCATCACCTTGGCAGAGCAGCAGACGTGCGCCAGCAGCAAGAATATTTGAACGGCGCCGTTGCGCATCGATTCGCATTCAGGTCTCCCGGTGTCTAGCTATAGGCGTTGCGGTCTAGATAATCGCAACTTGCCATTGAACCGGTGCGATAGCCCTGCAAGAACGCTTCTTGGCGCTGTTTGGAAGTGCCGTGGGTGAATGATTCAGGGTTTACATCACGACCAGCTCGTTGCTGAATATTATCGTCGCCAACTGCGCGGGCAGCATCAATTGCCTGCTCAACTTGGCTTTGGGTGATCGGTTCCAGGAAGGCATCCTCGCCTTTATCGGCAAAATGACCCCAGATGCCGGCGTAGCAGTCTGCCTGCAGCTCGATCTTGACAGCCATCGAATCTGGGCCTGGGTCGTTGTAATCGGAAAGCCCAAGGGTTCCTTCGAGGCTTTGGATGTGGTGGCCAAACTCATGCGCCACGATGTACTCCTGCGCGAAGGGGGCGTTTTGCCCGCCGTAGCGCTCTAAGGAGTCGAAGAAGCTGACATCAAAATAGGCCGTGTGATCAGCAGGGCAATAAAACGGCCCGGTGGCAGATGAGGCGACGCCACACCCGGTGGAGGTTTGAGCATTAAACACCACCAAGTTGGGCTTGGTATAGGGGATATCTGCCTGCCGGGGAAGCTGAGCGTTCCACACCTGATTTAAGGAGATGCCGGTAAATTCCACGCGACAATCGGCATAGCGGTTTGCATCGTCGGAAGTCTTGCAGTGTTCCAACTCGCCTGGTGCGCTTTGCTGTTGAGGCTGCTGCTGAGTATCCGAGCCGATGAGTCCGCCGAGCTGTGAGGGATCGCCGCCCATGAGTAAGAAGAGCCCGACTAAAAGCAGGGTTCCCACACCGCCGCCTACAGCAATGCGTCCACCGCCACCGCCGCCGGTACGAGCGAGGTTTTCTGGCTTATCAATGCCACCACGAAAGGTCATGTGCTGATCATGCCATAGCTTGGGCAATATCGAATGTTGCTGCAGGCACTGGTCCATGGCAGGGCTGGCAGCAGGTGCTGTGGGCTTAAAGGGTAAGATCAATGGCTTAGTATGCCTTTATGCGCCCAAGTGGCGTGAGAACAGAGAAAAAGGGAAAGGATTTGGTGCCGAAGTGCTTCGCACAGATTTCGCGGGTGACCTCCGCAAAGAGGCGGTCGGACAAACCGTAACGCTAAGTGGTTGGGTGGCGCGCCGTCGTGATCACGGCGGAGTGATCTTTATCGATTTGCGTGATGCCTCTGGCGTGGCTCAGGTTGTGTTCCGCGATTCTTCCGTGGCTGAGCAGGCACACCACTTGCGCAGCGAGTTCTGTGTGAAGGTCACCGGTGTGGTCGAGGCGCGCCCCGAAGGTAGCGAGAACCCCAACCTGGCCTCCGGCGATATTGAAGTAAGCGCTACCGAACTTGAGGTGCTCAATGAGTCGGCGGCGTTGCCCTTCCAGATCGATGATCCCTCGCAGTCGGGTGAGGTGGGCGAAGAAACTCGCCTGAAGTACCGCTACCTCGACTTGCGTCGTAGCAGCCAAAACAATGCACTGCGCCTGCGCTCCAAGGCCAACCAGGCTGCCCGTCGAGTGCTGGATCGCCACGATTTTGTAGAGATCGAGACTCCCACCTTGACTCGTTCTACCCCAGAAGGTGCTCGAGACTTCCTGGTGCCGGCTCGTCTCAAGCCAGGTTCCTGGTACGCGCTGCCGCAGTCCCCGCAACTTTTCAAGCAGTTGCTGATGGTGGCTGGCATGGAGCGCTATTACCAGATTGCTCGTTGCTATCGCGATGAAGATTTCCGCGCCGATCGTCAGCCTGAATTCACTCAGCTCGACGTGGAGATGAGCTTTGTTGATCAAGAAGACGTGATCGCGCTTGCAGAGGAAATCCTCAAAGAGCTTTGGAGCTTGATCGGCTATGAAATTACGACGCCGATTCCTCGCATGACCTATGCCGAGGCCATGAAGAAGTACGGTTCCGATAAGCCGGATCTGCGTTTCGATATTGAGATCACCGAGTGCACCGAGTTCTTCAAGGACACCACCTTCCGCGTGTTCCAGAATGAATACGTTGGCGCAGTCGTGATGGAAGGCGGCGCTTCTCAGCCTCGTCGCCAGCTCGATGCATGGCAGGAGTGGGCAAAGCAACGCGGCGCCAAGGGCTTGGCTTATATCCTCGTCGGCGAAGATGGCGAGCTTTCCGGTCCTGTGGCCAAGAACATCACCGAAGCAGAGCGTGCCGGCATTGCAGAGCATGTGGGCGCAAAGCCGGGCGATTGCATCTTCTTTGCAGCAGGCGATACCAAGTCTTCTCGAGCCTTGCTGGGTGCTGCCCGTGGGGAGATCGCCCGCAAGCTGGATCTGATCAAGGAAGGCGACTGGGCCTTTACCTGGGTTGTTGATGCACCGCTGTTCGAGCCTGCTGCTGATGCCACCGCCTCCGGCGATGTGGCACTTGGACACTCCAAGTGGACCGCTGTGCACCACGCCTTTACCTCTCCGAAGCCGGAGTGGATGGATAGCTTTGACGAGCATCCCGGCGAGGCCACTGCCTATGCCTATGACATTGTGTGCAATGGCAACGAGATCGGTGGCGGATCCATTCGTATCCACCGCCGCGATGTGCAAGAGCGCGTGTTCAAGGTTATGGGTATCACCGATGAGGAGGCTCAGGAGAAGTTCGGCTTCCTGCTCGAGGCCTTCGCCTTCGGTGCTCCGCCACATGGCGGCATCGCCTTTGGTTGGGACCGCATCGTCTCACTGCTCGGCGGCTTTGATTCCATCCGTGATGTGATCGCCTTCCCGAAGTCCGGTGGTGGCGTGGATCCGCTCACCGACGCGCCTGCGCCGATTCCTCTGGAGCAGCGCCGTGAAACGGGCGTGGATTTCAAGCCGAAGAAAAAGCAAGAAGCTGATAAATAACCAGCGTAAATAGTGGATAAGGCTGGTGGCCTGCCCAGGTTTACTCACTGCTTGGCGGCAGTGTTGCGGCAACATCGCGGATATAGGCATTACTGCATATAAGTGATAGGGTAGGCCATTGATTGCCGATGGATGCGCGCACAAGCGCGATCCACTCAAGGCTCACGGGAGACACCGTGAGCCTTGCATCGTGTTCTGGCTGAACACGTAGCAGTGCCAGGCCTACCCAATGCTTGAGCACTTGCGCACTGAGATTCGGTGCGCCCAGGCTTGCTGCTTCAACCGTCGTTGTTGGGGCAAAGATGCAAAGCCAGGATTGTGAATGGAAATGGAGCATAGGCGTGCAAGAACAACAACCGCAGCTCGACGCCATCGTAAGTACCGCAGAGGATGTGCTGAGTAAGCGCCTCGGCGGGGTGCAAAAGCTCAAAGAGGTCACTCGACTCAGTGGCTCGGGTACTGCCGTGGTGGCGCGGGCAAAAGTGGCCCCTTCGCCCTTCTTGCAGGCTCGTTCTGTGGTGATCAAGCACGTCCCAGAAACTGGGGAGCTCATTGATGCCTCGATGTTTTTGCGCGAGGTCATTGCCTATCAATTCACCACCTCTTTAAACGCGGATGTTCGTCCTGGGCCGGTGCTGTTGGCCTATGACGTGGATGCTCGCATCATTGTCATCTCCGATTCTGGTGATGGGGATACCTTTGCCGAGCTGCTTTCTACCTCTAAGGAAGCCTTGCGCATGGAGATCCTGCGTAATCTTGGCGAGTCACTGGGCAAGATGCACGCAGGTACCGCGACCAAAGAGCAGCACTTCGATATTTTGCTGCGCCGCATGCTGCAAAAGCATCCGGAAATCCAGCAGATGCACCGCTTTAGAGAACACCTGCTGGGCTTGTCTATCGAGGTAGGCATGAAGATCGTGGCCCAGGCGGGTATCCCGGTGCCAGAGATCGTCGCGGAGATGGCGGCTGAGTCGAAGCGTCGTTTGCTTCGCGGTCAGCACCGTGCCTTTACGCCTTTTGATCTTTCCCCGGACAACATCATCGTCTCCGAGAGCACCCATTTCTTGGATTATGAATGGGCGGGCTTCCGGGATGTCACCTTCGATATTGCCTGCGTGATTGCCGGTTTCCCGCAGTATCTGAGTTCGCGCCCAATCAGTGATGATGAGGCCGATACGCTCATTGATGCGTGGGTGGATGAGGTTGGCGATCTCTGGCCGAATGTTCGCAACCATCAACGCCTACAGGCGCGCATTTTGATCGCGCTGGTTGGTTGGGCATTTTCTAGCCTTGCCATGATGCACATTGGTTCGATGACCACGGCGTTTGCGGATCTTTACCAGCTTGCTCAACTTGAGGGGCTCGAGGCCGTCGATGCCGATACGGTGCTTGGCATGTTGGAGCAGCACCACTTCAACATCCTCCAGGAGGCCATGGAAGGCCACGAGGATTATGACCTGATCCGGCAGGATCTTTATGAGACGTTCGAGTCTGTCCAGCGTTTTGCCCAAAGAAACGCCGATTATCGTTTCCCGGTGGTAGGCGAATTTGCAGGCGCGGTGGTAGAAGCGTTGCGCGTGGATCGTCGTGGATAGCCTTTTCGACGCCAACCCTAGCCATTCCTCATTGCCCGATACGGGGGCTCATGCCCCCTTGGCGGCAAGGATGCGCCCGCAACGGCTCGAAGAAGTCGTAGGCCAGCAGCATCTTCTGGGTGCGGGCAAGCCTTTGCGCAGGTTGATTGAGGGTTCAGGGGATGCCTCCGTTATTTTGTACGGGCCACCTGGCACGGGAAAAACCACCCTTGCCTCGCTGATTAGTGCCGCCACCGGGCATCACTTTGTCGGGCTTTCAGCGCTTAATGCTGGCGTGAAGGAAGTGCGCGAGGTGATTGCCGAGGCCAGGAGGCGCCAAATCCACGGCGAGAAAACGGTGCTGTTTATTGATGAGGTGCATCGTTTTTCTAAAACCCAGCAGGATGCACTGCTAGCCGCGGTGGAAAATCGTGTGGTCTTGCTGGTGGCAGCCACAACGGAAAACCCTTCCTTTTCAGTGGTGGCTCCGCTGCTTTCGCGTTCGCTGATTTTGCAACTGCGTTCGCTTGAAGATGCCGACATTAAAAAGGTGTTAAGCCGCGCCATCGAAGATGAACGCGGCTATCGCGGAGAGCTTGAAGTAAGCGAAGAAGCCATTGAGCAGTTGGTTCGCCTTGCAGGTGGTGATGCTCGCCGGTCTTTGACTTATCTAGAGGCTGCGGCAGAGGCCGTTGCTCCCGGAGCCGTGCTCGATGCTGCCACGGTGAGCGCACACATTGATAGGGCAGTGGTGCGCTATGACCGAGACGGCGATCAGCACTATGACATTACGAGCGCCTGGATTAAATCAATCCGTGGCTCTGATGTGGATGCGGCACTGCACTATCTAGCAAGGATGATCGAGGCCGGAGAAGATCCGCGGTTTTTGGCTCGTCGATTAGTAATCCACGCTAGTGAAGATATCGGCATGGCTGATCCGAGCGCCTTGCAAAGCGCCATTGCTGCAGCGCAGGCGGTGCAGTTGATCGGTATGCCCGAGGCTAGGATCAATCTTGCTCAGGCCACCATCCACTTGGCTACCGCGCCAAAATCTAATGCGGTGATTCGTGCCATTGATGCTGCCTTAGATGATGTGCGCAAAGGTCATACAGGTCCTGTGCCAGCGCATCTTCGCGATGGCCACTATGAGGGCGCAAAAGCCATGGGTAATGCGGTGGGTTATCGCTATCCCCATGATCACCCCAATGGAGTGCTTGCCCAGCAGTACCTGCCAGATGGCATGGAACAGGTGCAGTATTACCAGCCCAGCGAGCACGGCGAGGAACGAAAGCTCGCAACACTTTGGCCAAGACTGCGCAAAATAATCCGTGCCAAGCATGATGGATAATCTGCGGTAGAGTACTCCTGTACTTGCCTGCCTTTTGCCAAAGCGTGGGCATTGATAGAACCATTTACGAGAAGAAAGCTAACGAGGCGTTTCGCTGTGCAAACCCATGAGATTCGGGAACGGTTTACTCAACACTTCGTCCAATCAGGCCACGAGGCGGTTCCGAGTGCCTCACTGATTCTTGATGACCCGAACCTGCTGTTTGTCAATGCTGGCATGGTGCCCTTCAAGCCGTATTTCCTTGGGCAGCAAAACCCTCCCTTCCCTCAGGGCAAAGCCACCTCCATTCAAAAGTGTGTGCGCACCCTCGACATTGAAGAAGTCGGCATCACCACCCGCCACAACACCTTCTTCCAGATGGCCGGCAACTTCTCCTTCGGCCAATACTTTAAAAAAGGTGCCATCGAGCAGGCATGGAGCTTGCTTACCGGCGATGTGGAACAAGGCGGCTATGGGCTCGACCCGGAGCGTCTTTGGGTGACGGTCTACCTCGACGACGACGAAGCTGCAGAAATCTGGGAGCAACACATCGGCGTGCCCAGCGAGCGGATTCAGCGCCTCGGCATGGCGGATAACTACTGGTCCATGGGCATTCCTGGCCCTTGCGGGCCTTGCTCGGAGATTTACTACGACCGCGGCCCGGAATACGGCAAAGAAGGCGGCCCCATCGCCGACGATAACCGCTACATGGAGATCTGGAACTTGGTCTTCATGGAAAAGGAACGCGGTGAGGGCATTGGCAAGGGCAATTTCGAGATCCTCGGAGACCTGCCAAAGAAGAACATCGACACCGGCCTTGGTGTGGAGCGTGTTGCCTGCATTTTGCAGGGCGTAGATAACGTCTATGAAACCGACCTTCTTCGCCCCGTTATCGATGTGGCTGAAGAAGTCACCGGCACCAAGTACGAGGATCCAGATACCGATCGCATCAACGACATCCGCTTCAGGGTGATTGCCGATCACTCCCGTACCGCCATGATGATCATTCTCGATGGCGTGACCCCCGGCAATGTGGGCCGTGGCTATATCCTGCGCCGCCTGCTTCGCCGCATTATTCGATCGGCACGCCTGCTTGGCGCCCAGGGTAAAACCATGGAGCGTTTCATGAACACCATCATGGACACCATGACGCCTTCTTACCCGGAGATCGCTGAACAGCGTGAGCGCATTCTCAAGGTGGCCTTGGCAGAAGAAACTGCCTTCTTGCGCACCCTCGAATCAGGCACGCACCTCTTTGAGCAGGCCGCAGGCCAGGTAAAGGCTCAAGGTGGCGCAACCTTGTCTGGCCAAGAGGCCTTCACGCTGCACGATACCTACGGTTTCCCCATCGATTTGACCTTGGAGATGGCCTCGGAAGCTGGGCTGAAGGTAGACGAAGAAGGCTTTCATAAGCTCATGGCTGAGCAGGTTGCTCGCGCCAAGGCAGACTCGCAGGCGAAAAAGCATGGCCATGCAGACCTCAGCGTGTACCGCCAATTCGTTGATGAGCACCCCACGGAATTTACTGGTTTTGAAGAGCTCAACAGCAATTCCAAGGTGCTTGGCCTGATCCGTGATGGCCAGCAGGTACAGGAAGCCGCCGAAGGCGATGAAGTGGAAGTGATCTTGGACGTCACTCCGCTGTATGCAGAATCCGGCGGACAGTTGGGCGATCGCGGCACCATCGAAGCCGGCGGCACCGTGTTGCGCGTGGGCGATGTGCAAAAGGTAGGCAAGAAGCTCTGGGTGCACAAAGCCACCGTGGAGCAGGGCGGTTTGATCGTCGGCGACGATGTGCAGGCGCTGGTGGATCCTGCTTGGCGCCACGCTGCACGCCAGGCGCACTCTGCAACCCACCTCATCCACGCTGCCCTGCGTGAGGTGCTAGGCCCCACAGCGGTACAGGCCGGTTCGATGAACAAGCCTGGTTATTTGCGCTTCGACTTCAACTACACCGATGCGTTGAGCCCACAGCAGCTTGAGCAGATCCAGGCCATTAGCAACCAGGCAGTGGATGCAGACTGGCAGGTCAACACCATCGAAACCTCCTTGGAAGAAGCCAAGGCCATGGGTGCTATGGCACTGTTCGGCGAAAACTACGGTGAGGTCGTTCGCGTTGTAGAAATCGGCGGACCATTTTCCATGGAGCTGTGTGGCGGCACGCACGTCTCGCATTCTTCGCAGATTGGCCCGGTGGCAGTGCTTGGAGAATCCTCCGTGGGATCCGGTGTTCGCCGCATCGAGGCATACTCGGGCTTGGATTCCTTCCGTTACCTGTCTAAGGAACGCGCCTTGGTTGAGGGCGTGGCCAGCTCCTTGAAGGCGAAGTCTGAAGAAGTACCAGAACGCGTTGCGGCCTTGACTCAAAAGCTCAAGGAGGCCGAAAAGACGATCGCAGAGCTGCACCGCAAGCAGCTACTTTCGGGTACTGCCGAGATGCTCGCCGGTGCCGAGGACGTGGCCGGTGTGCAGTTTGTGCATCAGCAGCTTCCCAAGGGCACCGAGGCCAAGGACCTGCGCACCCTGGCTACTGATCTCAAGCAGAAACTTGGTGGCGCACCCGGCGTAGTGGTCCTTGGCGCCGAGGATGCCCGTTCGCGCGTGCCCTTTGTAGTGGGCGTAACCAAGGTCGCGATTGATCAGGGCCTGAGCGCCAAGGAGCTTGCTGCTGTGGTTGGCCAGTACGTCAATGGCAACGGCGGCGGTAAGGCCGATATGGCCCAAGGTTCCGGTGCACAGATCGGTGGGTTCTCGCAGGCAGTAGCTGCCGTGCGTGAGGCATTGAACAGCTAAGGGTGTTGCATTCACGGCCGCTGCAGAAGACTTTTAGGCAGCGGCCGTGTTTGTGGTTCATGCAAAAAATTCTCAGGAGCAGCAGTGTTTGATCATTCTCCGCAGCCGGATCGTCCAGGAATCGCCGATCCAGGCCCAGGCCGCAGACTCGGCATCGATGTAGGCACGGTGCGCATTGGCATTGCCGTATCCGATAGTGATGCCCGCCTGGCCACCCCGGTCGAAACTGTCGCTCGCGTTACCGGCTTTAGGGATGAAGACGGAGCCGATATTGAGCGCATCATTCAACTGATCCAGGAATACCAGGTAAAAGAGGTGATCGTGGGTCTGCCACGAACCCTCGCCGGCCAAGGATCTGCCAGCGCGCAGCACGCCCAACTCATTGCCAAGAGGCTGCAGGGGCGCGTCGAAAAGCTCAAACAACAAGGCGTTTTGCCAAAAGGTGCCAGGGTGCAGCTTGGCGACGAACGCCTCAGCACCGTCGTGGCAACCCAAGCCATGCGAAGTTCCGGTGTTTCGGCAAAAAAGGCCCGCTCACGCATCGATCAGGCGGCCGCGGTGGAGATCCTGCAAAGCTGGTTGGATGAAAGAGCAAGCGCTATGCGGAGGCAATCACCCAAACCCGGACCGAGAAAAGGTATCGTTAAAGACTGATCTGCAACATTGCATAGGCACGACTATGCGTTACGACCCCGGTGGGCTCACCTAGACTCCGGGATTTGCAAAGAAAGGTGCTCCATTAATGCGAATGGAACCGAAGTATGTGAAGCGACGCCAACGCGGTCTGGCCGTACTGGTTGCTGCCTTAGTGCTTCTCGTCTCCGCCGTGGTGTATATCGGTGTGAATATGAACTCCGGCAATAGTGATTTCGAAGGCCAAGGCAACGGCACCACCGTGCTGGTGGAGGTCCCAGAAGGTTCAAGCATGTCGCAGCTTGGCCCAGACCTGGAGGCCAAGGGGGTCGTGGCAGATGCCGATACCTTCGCCTCAGCCGCCTACAGCAATAAAGCTGCAGCGGAGCTCAAGCCCGGCTTTTATAAGCTCCAAGAAAAGATGAGCGCCAAATCGGCCGTGAGTGCGCTGCTCAGCGACGATAACCGCGTGGAGATGCTCGACATCCCAGGTGGCGCCACACTCATGGACGTCAAGGTCGTGGCAGGCGATACTCGCTACGGCATCTACTCGATGATCTCCCAGGTTTCCTGCGGCCAGCCAGAGGGCAACTGCATTAGCGCCGAAGAGTTGCAGCGTGTCGGTGCTACCGCAGACCTGCAAGAACTCGGTGTGCCGGATTGGGCCATCGACCCAGTACGCGCCCGCGGCGATGATCCTCGCCGCCTCGAAGGCCTGATCGTGCCAGGCCAATACGTCGTTGACCCCACCGCCGATGCCATGGCCGTGCTCAAGGATCTGATTACCCGCTCGGCGAAGACCTATGCAGACACCGATTTGGTCAACCGTTCCAAGGCCGTGGGTTTGAGCCCCTATGAGATGGTCACCGCCGCCTCCTTGGTGGAACGCGAAGCACCCGAGGGTGACTTTGACAAGGTTGCACGAGTGATCTTGAACCGCCTGGAAGAGCCCCAGCGCCTCGAATTCGACTCCACCGTCAACTACGACCTTTCCGAGCAAGAAGTGGCCACCACCAATGAGGATCGTGCCCGCGAGACTCCTTGGAACACCTACGCCATGGATGGCCTGCCTGCCACCCCAATTGCAAGCCCCTCCATCCAGGCCATTGAGGCCATGGAAAACCCGGCTGAAGGCGATTGGCTGTACTTTGTCACCGTGGATAAAGACGGCACCACCGTGTTCACCAGAAACTTTGATGAGCACCAAGAGGCCACCAAGGAGTCTCTGGATAACGGCGTGCTCGATAGCAACCGCTAAACATGAACCAACAGCGTGTAGAAGAACCCAGCATTACGCACAAGGCCGTGGTGCTGGGTTCGCCCATTGAACACTCACGATCCCCACTGCTGCACAACACCGGGTATCAAGCCCTTGGCATGGATCATTGGCACTATGAGCGCAAAGAGTGCTCAGCCGAGCAACTGCCAGGCCTGCTTGATCAGCTCGATCAGCGCTACCGCGGCTGCTCGGTAACCATGCCGGCAAAATTTGCAGCCCTCGAAGCGGCAACAGCAATAAGCCAACGAGCCCAAGCCATTGGATCGGCCAATACCTTGGTGCGCCAGGATGGCGGCTGGTTTGCCGATAACACCGATGTTGATGGAGTTCAAGGCGCGCTCCAAGAGCTTAGCGGCGGAAGCTTTGATGCCACACGCGCAGTGATTATTGGCGCCGGAGGAACAGCCAGGCCAGCACTGTATGCGCTTGCCAGCCTCGGCGTGCGCTCAGTAGTGGTGCTAAATAGAAGCGACCGTAAGGAAGAATTCCGCGATTTAGTACAACAGCTCGGCATCGACCTGGAATTCCAGCCCATGGCTGAGCTGAACGCCGCGGTGGATGCTGCTGAAGTGTTGGTATCGACCGTGCCTTCTCACGCTATTGCCAACCAGGCAGAAGCCATTGCCAGGATTCCGCTGGTGGATGTGATCTATGATCCCTGGCCAACACCGCTCATGCTTGCAGCCAAGGCACAACAGGTGCCCTATGTGGGAGGCCATGTCATGCTCGCCGAACAAGCCTATGGTCAGTTCGAGCAATTTACCGGCCAGCCCGCGCCAAAACAGGCGATGCGAAGCGCACTCGAACGCGATCTGGGGATCAGCTAAACCACGCCCCGTTGACCCCGCTCAGGCTGGTCCTTGCCCAGTATCCGGGTGTGGCAATAAGGCCGCTACGGACTTTTCAAGCTGAGCAACCCACAACTTCTGGCTAGAGTAGCGCCTATGGGGATATGGGGTTTGGTGTTCGCCTTATGGGCGATGTACTTGAGTGCTTGGGATCTACGCAGCCACCGGCTGCCAAATCACGCCACGCTGCCGGCTGCGCTGGGTGTGGGTGCATGGCGGATGATGCAAGATCCTGGGTATATCGTGGCCGGACTCTTATGGTTTGGCCTTTACGCGCTCGTGGCCGTTGTGCTGCAAGGTGGGGTAGGAGGAGGCGATCTCAAGCTTGCCCCAACGCTTGGCTGGCTGCTTGCACCGCTTGGACTCCAGGCGGTGCTGCTTGCCATCGTCTTAGCGTCTGCATTAACGCTGCTGCTGGGCATTGCCTCTAGGTGTGTCGGCCAAGGCCAGGCCAAGGGTGTGGCTCATGGCCCGGGCATGCTGCTTGCTAGCGCCATCGCGTGGTGGATCAGTACCTAGGTGTTGCACCACCAGTGGGGGTTGGTTGGGGTAGTAATGCCATGCGAAAAATCAGGCCGTGGCATAATTCCACCATGCTTCGATGGACAACTGCTGGAGAATCGCACGGTCAGGCATTGATTGCCATGGTGGAACACATGCCTGCTGGGGTGCCGATTACTCGCGAAGATATTAGTGCTCAACTCGCCCGGCGTCGCCTGGGCTACGGTCGCGGAGCACGCATGAAATTCGAAGCAGATGAGGTGACCCTGCTCGGCGGCGTGCGCCACGGATCAACCATGGGTAGCCCCATTGCCATCATGATCGGCAATACTGAGTGGCCGAAGTGGACCACGATTATGTCGGCCGACCCGATTGATCTTGAAGATGAAGACGTCGCCGCCGCGATGGCCTCTGGCCGTGGCGCGCGCTTGATGCGCCCGAGGCCTGGGCACGCTGATTTTGCCGGCATGCTCAAATACGACTTAGAAGAAATCCGCCCAGTGCTTGAGCGTGCCTCTGCCCGCGAGACGGCAGCCCGCGTGGCAGCCGCCACGGTTGCTCGAAACTTCCTGCGCGAAGTGCTCGGTGTTGAGGTCTTCTCCCATGTGGTCTCTATTGGCAACTCCGACTTGCATGATCCAGGTGAGCAAGCCCCAGTGGCGCCCAAGGCCAGCGATATTGAGGCCATCGATGCCTCGCCGGTGCGTGCCTTTTATGCAGATGCTGAAGCATCGATGATTGCCGAGATTGAAAAGGCCAAGAAGCAAGGCGATACCCTCGGCGGCATCATCGAGGTGGTAGTAGACGGGCTGCCCATTGGATTAGGTTCTCATATCTCAGGCGATGATCGCCTCGATGCACAATTGGCTGCCGCGCTGATGGGCATTCAGGCCATCAAGGGCGTAGAGATCGGCGATGGTTTTGAAGAAGCCCGCCGCCGCGGCTCGCAGGCACATGATGAGATGGTCCGCGATGCCGAAGGCCTGCACCGCTTGAGCAATCGTGCCGGTGGCTTAGAAGGTGGCATGACCAATGGGGAGGCCTTGAGGGTTCGTGCCGCCATGAAGCCGATCTCCACGGTGCCGCGTGCCTTGAAAACGGTCGATATGGCCACCGGTGGTGCCGCAACGGGTATTCACCAGCGTTCCGATGTGTGTGCAGTTCCTGCTGCCGGTGTGGTGGCCGAAGCGATGGTGGCTTTGGTGCTTGCCCGCGCAGTGCTGCAAAAATTTGGTGGGGACTCATTGGCTGAAACCAAGCGCAATGTGGAGTCCTATCAGCAGCGTATCGCTGAACGTTTGAGCTTCTAGTAGCTAAGACCTAAGGAGGCGGGAGATGAACCCCAACCCTGGGCCGTCGAAAAGCCAAATAACCTACCCCCTCGTGGTGCTCATCGGGCCTCCGGGTGCCGGTAAAACTACGGTGGGGCGCAGGCTGGCTCGGGCTTTATCCACCACGTTTGTCGATAGTGATGAGTTGATCGAGCAGCAGGAAGGCGAAAGCTGTGCCTCGATCATTCAGACCCGCGGCGAGCCGGCGTTTCGTGAGTTAGAAGCACGCAAGGTAGCCGAAGCGCTGCGCTCTCAAGGTGTGGTCAGCCTTGGCGGGGGTGCGGTGGAAACGGAAAAAGTGCGCCACATGCTGCAAGACCACAACGTGGTCTGGATCGATATTTCCTTAGAAGAAGGCCTCAGACGCACCAATGACCCATCGCGGCCACTGCTGCAAAGCGATGATCGCGCCGCCACCTATGCCGCGATGCTGCAAAGACGCGAACCATTGTTCAAACAAGCCTCTAAGGTTCGGGTGCGGACCCATAATCGCAGCCCACAGCGGGTTGTGGCCGATATCCTCGATGCCTTTGATGATGAGCTCAGCAACGAAGCAGACCCAGCGAGCAGCAATCACACCCTTGAGCGCAGCGAACAAGCGCACAAGGGCCGCGAGAGCTTCCCAGGCCAAGGCTTTGACCAGCACCAAAAGCCACAGCACGCACACCTACCTCCATCCACCTAACCGCGGTGTAGCCACAGCGCTACGCCACCTAGCTTTTGAAGCACTGGGCGTTATATGCCAGTGCAAGCAATGCCTCTAATACCTCGACGAAAGGCCTTCAGCCCATGCAACAGCACATCGACGTCAACGGCGCCGCCCCCTACCGGGTGCATATTGGCCAAGATCTCAGCGAGGCCGTGGCTGCCTGCGTCAAAGAGCAGCAGGCACACAAAGTGGCGGTGCTCTCGCAGCCGAGCATGCACATGGCCCAGCAGCACCTGTGCGCAACGCTTGAGGCACTTGGGCTAGAAACGCTCGCCATCGAGGTGCCAGATGCAGAGGCCGCAAAGACCTTAGAGGTAGCAGGGAAGTGCTGGGATGCGCTCGGTGCTGCAGGTTTTAGCCGCAAAGACATCGTGATTGGCCTTGGCGGTGGGGCTGTGACCGACCTGGCAGGTTTTGTTGCCGCCTCCTGGATGCGTGGGGTGAAGGTGATTCAGGTGCCTACCACCTTGTTGGCCATGGTGGATGCCGCGGTGGGTGGCAAAACGGGCATTAATACCGCTGCCGGGAAAAACCTCGTTGGCGCATTCCACGAGCCCACTGCGGTGTTTATCGACATGGACTACCTGGCCACCTTGCCTGAAGAGGAGCTGATCTCCGGTTCGGCTGAGATTATTAAGACCGGTTTTATCGCCGATGAGGAAATTCTGCGGCTATATGAGCAAGACCCTCAAGCATGTTTGCGGGTAGATGGGCATTTGCCGGAATTGATTTATCGTTCGGTGGCGGTAAAAGCAGAGGTAGTGGGCAAGGACCTTAAGGAATCCAGCCTGCGAGAGATCTTGAACTACGGCCACACCTTTGGCCACGCCGTGGAACTGCACCAGGATTTCCGCTGGCGTCATGGCAATGCCGTGGCGGTAGGGATGATGTTCGTGGCCCAGCTTGCCTTTAACCGAGGGCTTATCGACGCCCCCGTGGTCGATCGCCACAAACAGATCATCGCCTCTGTTGGCTTACCCACCAGCTACGAGCCTGGCCACTTTGAACAGCTCTATCACGCCATGACGCGTGATAAGAAAAATCGCGATGGCGCCATTCGTTTTGTAGGCCTTCGCGCAGTAGGCGAAACCACCAGGATTGAAGGCCCAAGCGTAGAGGAATTAACCCAAGCCTATGAGGCTATCTCTGGCTAAACCTTCGGGGCTTGTCCCCGCAGCAAGATAGCAGCGCCGGTACTTATGATCTAAGCGCTCTAGACTGGCACTCATAACAACACCGGTGCCCAAAGGCACCTGCCGTGCACTCCAAGGTGTGGCCGCATGTGGAAAGGACAGTGGATGAGCAAGAACATTATGGTGCTCAATGGGCCCAATCTGAACCGTCTGGGCAAACGCCAACCTGAGGTATATGGCAGCACCACCCTG
The DNA here is from genome assembly GCF_003814005.1 of Corynebacterium pseudopelargi. Taxonomy (NCBI): domain Bacteria; kingdom Bacillati; phylum Actinomycetota; class Actinomycetes; order Mycobacteriales; family Corynebacteriaceae; genus Corynebacterium; species Corynebacterium pseudopelargi. The sequence continues at coordinate 1,104,175 of NZ_CP033898.1, forward strand.
GCAGATGTTGAAGCTGACTTAGCCCAGCTTGCCAAAGAGCTCGGTGTGGAAGTGCAGTGCCATCAGTCCAACCACGAAGGTGAGTTGATTGATTGGGTGCACCAAGCCGCCGATGCGCACATGGCAGTGATCATTAACCCCGGTGGCTTCACCCATACCTCCGTGGCACTGCGAGATGCCCTGGCCGAAGTAGCAGATGATCAAGGCTTTATCGAGGTGCACATCTCTAATGTGCATGCCCGCGAGCCTTTCCGGCACCACAGCTACTTAAGCCCCATCGCCACCGGCGTGATTGCCGGGCTTGGAGTTGAGGGCTATCAGCTTGCACTTCGCTATCTTGCCCAGCAGCGCTAGGGCCTCACGCCAGCAGCGCTGTGTTGTGCGTGGCCGGAGTTGTGGGTGGCAGCCTGAGCGCGCTGCGTTGGGTCTAGCCGGCGCTGTGCGTGGCAGGCGTTGTGTGGCCGATCCGCGGCTGGTGCATTGGCTGTTGCTTGTAGCCTGCACGTACCGGATCCGAAAACTTTCTATTGTTGAAAACACCTTAAATACATTGCTCGAGGAGCTTGATAGCTATGCTTTCTGATTCACGTTTTGAAACCCGCCGCCGAGCCCTAGCATCACGGCTTGCCGCGAAGCGCGTCGACGCCATGCTGGTCACCCACATGACCAATGTGCGCTACTTCTCGGGCTTTAGCGGATCCAATGGTGCGCTGTTAGTGCATAAAGATCTATCCGCCAGCATCGCTACCGATGGGCGCTACACCACCCAGATTGCGGAGGAAGTTCCCGATATCGAGGCCACCATTACCCGCAAGGTTGCTGCTGATCTCCTCGCCAGCATCCAAGGGCCACGTCGAGTGGGCTACGAGGCAGCACATTTAAGCGTTGCAGAGCTGCAACGCCTTGAACAAGCCTGCCCAGAAGATGTGCAGTTGATCCCGATTGAGCAGGTTATCGAGGACATCCGTGTGCGCAAAGACGCAGTGGAACTAGAAAAACTGCGAGCAGTAGCCGCACTTGCCAATGAAGCATTTGAAGAGATGCTTGAGGCAGGGGAGTTGCGTGCAGGTGTACGCGAAATCGATGTGGCGGCCAGCCTGGAATACCGCATGAGGCTCAAAGGTGCGGAGCGTACCAGTTTTGACACCATCGTTGCCTCCGGGCCAAATTCCGCCAAGCCGCACCACGGTGCGAGCGAAAGAGTGATCCAAGAAGGCGATATTGTCACCATCGACTTCGGCGCATTCCAAGCAGGCTTCAATTCCGATACCACCCGGACCGTCATGGTGGGTGAACCAAGTGAATTTGCCCGCGAGATCTACGAAGTGGTGCTCGAAGCCCAACGTGCAGGTGTCAAGGCTGCGATGCCAGGAACGCCAACCCACGAGGTAGACAAAGCATGTAGGGACATCATTCAAGCAGCCGGTTATGGAGAATATTTTGTTCACTCCACCGGCCACGGCGTTGGACTCGATGTGCACGAGGCTCCCTCGGCTGCCGCGAACTCTGCGGGGGAGTTGGAAGAATCGATGACGCTTACCATCGAACCCGGCATCTATGTGCCAGGTAAAGGCGGGGTAAGGATCGAAGATACGCTCGTTATTCGCGCAGGAGGTCCAGAGAACCTCACCAAGTTGGACAAGGAATTGCGCATCATCAACCCATAGCGCTACGCGAGTGAATATGCTGCCAAGAGGGCATCATGTTCAGCACGGGGGAGTGATGCGTGCTGGAGAAATTGTTCCAGGTAGCCTGTGCAGCGTAGCCTTTATAGGCTGAGTCATTATCTATACGTTTAAAAGGAAGTTGGAAACGCGTGGCAACTACCGCTGATTTCAAGAATGGTCTTGTGCTCAAGATCGACAACAAGCTGCAGCAAATCGTTGAATTCCAGCACGTGAAGCCGGGTAAGGGCCCTGCCTTCGTGCGCACCAAGCTCAAGGATGTTGTCTCCGGCAAGGTCACCGATAAAACCTTCAACGCTGGCGTCAAGGTAGAAACTGCAACGGTTGATCGCCGCGACATGACCTACCTCTACAACGATGGCCAAAGCTACGTGGTGATGGACGACAAGACCTACGACCAGCTCGAGCTTGCACCTCACCTGCTCGGCGATGCTGGCCGCTTCCTGCTGGAAAACACCCGTGTGCAGGTTTCCTTCCACGACGGCGAGCCGCTGTTTGCTGAACTGCCGGTGTCTATCGATCTGCGCGTCGAGCACACCGATCCCGGCTTGCAGGGCGATCGCTCCACCGGTGGCACCAAGCCCGCCACCTTGGAAACCGGCGCAGAAATCCAGGTGCCGCTGTTCATCGAAACCGGCAACGTGGTGCGCGTTGATACCCGCGACGGCTCCTACCTCTCCCGCGTGAACAACTAAGTCGTGGCAGTGAGCAATACACCCAACACCTCCAAACGCGTAGACCCGAGGCGGCGCCACGGTGCCCGCTACCGGGCTCGACTACGAGCCGTCGAAGTTTTGTATGAAGCAGAGCTTCGCGACGTAGACCCCGTTGGCATCGCCGATGATCGCAGGGCACTGGCCCAAGCCAATGTCGAGGGCATTTCCTCGATTGCGCCCTATGGCAAAGAAATTGTCACAGGCGTAGCCGAGGAACTCGACCGCATCGACGAACTCATCGCCGCGCACCTGAGCAGCAATTGGGAGCTCGATCGCATCTCTGCCGTTGATCGTGCGGTGCTGCGCGTGGCTATTTGGGAGCTCGTGTTTAACCCCGAGGTGCCCAAAGAAACCGCGATCACCGATGCAGTGGAGCTCGCCTCGGAGCTTTCGCAGGAAGATTCGCCGAAGTACATCAATGCGATGCTCGACCGTTTGGCCTCGCGCATTGAAGATGTGCGTGCAGAAAGCGACACAACGGCGGATGAAGATGAGCAGCCTGATGCTGAGCAGCCGGAAGCTGAGCAGCCAGAAGCTGAGCCCAGCGAGGCAGTGGCAGCAGCATCGGATCTCGCCTTCGAGCCCAGCGAGGCTGAGCAAACGCTAGGCGTGGATGAGCCCGAGGCCGTCGAAGCGCCAAGCGAACAGCCTGAGCTTTCGCAGGATGCTGAAGATGCTGCCGGAGCTTCCCAAGAGCAGCAATAACCGCAAGTAGTTCTAAGCGGAGAAAAAACCCACCTTCTTCATCAGAAGGTGGGTTTTTAAACATTCAGCATCTGTTTAGTTGTAGACGCTGGCTGCTCGGCTCCAAAGGCCTACTGCAGCGGGGGATGCACGAGTGATTCTCCGCCGAGTTCATGGGCTAACGCCTGGTTCAGCTCCGGATACCTGAAGGTGTGGCCGAGCTTTTCAGCGGCGTTCGCGCTTACTAATTGATTCGCCAGTGCCAGTTCCTTTGCGCCTTCTTCACCCAATAGCAGCTTCGGGCCAATGCTTGGGATCGGGATGAAGGTTGGGCGATTGAGCTGTTGGCCTAGTGCCTCGGTAAATTCGGCGTTGCGCACGGGGTTTGGTGCCACTGCATTGATGGGGCCTTGCGCGCGCTGATCAAAAATTGCCCGGCAGTAGAGATCGCAAAGATCATCGATGGCAATCCAAGAAAACCACGGCTTTCCGCCTTCGAGTTCGCCACCAAGTCCCACAGAAAACAGTGTCTTCATCACCGGCAATAAACCACCGGCGCCACTTAGCACGATGCCTGTGCGAATGAGGGCTACTCGTTTGGAATCGCTTTGAGCCTGCAAGGCCGCTGCTTCCCAATCTTTCGACACCTTGGCCAAGAAGCCTTCGCCAGGTCCATCGGATTCATCCATGGCCTGATCCCCGGTGTCGTGTCCGTAGTAACCAATAGCAGAGGCACTAACGAAGGTATGGCAACGATCAGAGGCTTTGACTAATTGCGCGAGGCGTTTGGTAGGGCCTACGCGGGAGTCATAAATGGCCTGCTTATGGGCATCGCTAAAACGCCCCATGATGGATTCGCCAGCAAGGTGGACTAGGACATCCACGCCGTCGAGCAGGTCATCGGCCGGGTGCTCAGGGTTCCAGAGGCGTTGGCCTTCACCGGGATTGGAGCGAGTCAATTCAATGACTTCATGGCCTAGGGTGCGCAATTGTGCTGCCAAGGCGGTGCCCACCAAACCTCCCGCGCCGGTCATGGCAATTACTAATGCATCCTCGGTGCCTTGGGCTTTCCTGAGCGCATCGAAGCGGTTTTTGGCCTCAATGTCTTGGATAAGCTGGTGCTGGCGATAGGCAAAAGCGCTGGTGAGTGCCGATTTTGGAACGCGCGTATCCAAAGAATCGGTGATCTTTGTCCATTGCCTTTGGCCTTGATCGTCTTCAGCATCGGCAAAGACGTGTACGTGGCGCCACTTGGCCAGGGTGGCAATGGGTGCGGTGACGCAACGATCAGTAAAGCGATAGCCAGCCACATAGCCAGCTAGTTCGTGTTTTGCCTCCCACTTCAAGCCTCCCGGCAGGTCAAAGATCGTGGTGCCGTCTGCGAGGTTTTCTGCCTGGGTTCGTGGGGTCATTGGCAAAAAGGACGGGGTGAGGCGGATAACCGCGCCTGGCCGCGAGTGCCATTGCCACACAGTCTCACGTGGTGCGGGTACGAGATGGCTCATCTGTAGGGTCAAGGTGGTGTCACGCTCCTTATAAAAGCCTGGCCGCGTTGGATCAAGGCTGCTGCTTTTAGCATCCTCGCCCGCGGTGCAAGTGGTCCTTGCCTGCACCGCCAGTGGGGTTTGGGCGGATGCTGTTTGCCCGAGTGTAGTCGGATCGGCTTGGAGGTTGCTGTGGCTTTGGCTGTGGCTAGGCTTTGAAGAATCCGGGGGTAGCTGTGGGCTTGAGGTGCTAAGGTGAACACTAATGCTGATTTGGCATGATCTTATGGCGCTGCCCGGCGACATAAGACTCGACATCCTTTAAAGGACCGCACAGAGAGGCGGGGAAGGAGGTCACGATGAGTGAAGACTCACAGGCTACAAGCACGTTGTTAAGCAGCGAAGATGTAGCCCGTACCATCGCACGCATCGCGCACCAGATTATTGAAAAAACGGCGCTAGACGCAGAAGACGCAGCGCCAGTTCTCCTGCTTGGCATTCCCTCCGGAGGGGTTCCCCTCGCGCATCGCCTTGCTTCAAAGATTGAAGAATTCACCGGTGTGAATATCCCGGTGGGTTCGCTCGATATCACGCTCTATCGCGACGATTTGCGCACGAAGCCGCATAGGGCACTGCAACCCACCCGGATCCCCTCGGTGGGCGTCGATGGCACCACGGTAGTGCTTGTCGACGACGTACTCTTTTCCGGCCGCACCATTCGAGCTGCACTTGACGCGCTGCGTGATTTGGGCAGGCCAGAGATGATTCAGCTTGCAGTTCTCGTTGATCGTGGCCATCGGCAACTGCCTATTCGTGCCGATTATGTGGGCAAGAATCTTCCCACGGCACGCGACGAGGATGTGCGCGTACTTATTAGCGATATCGACGGTGTGGATGCCGTCGAGTTGTATCGACAAGGCGGCAATACCAAGTGAAACACCTGCTTTCCATCTCGGATCTAAGCAAAGACGAAATTCTCGGGATTATGGACGAGGCGGATCGTTTCCGCGAAGCCCTGCTTGGCCGAGAAATCAAGAAGCTTCCCACCCTTCGCGGGCGGACCATTTTCACGCTGTTTTATGAAAATTCCACCCGCACGCGTTCGTCTTTTGAAACAGCCGGTAAGTGGATGAGCGCCGATGTGATCAATATTTCGGCTTCTTCTTCATCGGTGAAAAAGGGCGAATCGCTCAAGGATACGGGCTTGACCCTTTCGGCCATTGGCGCTGATGCCATTATCATGCGCCACCCCGCCTCGGGTGCAGCGCAGCAGCTTGCACAGTGGGTTGCCCCTCATGGCGATGGTCCTTCGGTGATCAACGCTGGTGATGGTGCCCACCAGCACCCAACCCAAGCCCTGCTCGATGCTGTGACGATGCGCCAAAGGCTCGGCAACATCGAAGGCCGCAAAGTGGTGATCGTTGGCGATTGCCTGCACTCCCGCGTGGTGCGATCCAACGTGGATCTTTTAAGCACCCTTGGTGCAGAGGTAGTGCTCGTGGCACCTCCCACGCTGTTGCCCTTTGGCGTGGAGCAATGGCCTGTGCGCACCAGCTTCGATATGGATGCAGAGCTTGCCGACGCCGACGTAGTGATGATGCTACGAGTCCAACAGGAACGAATGCACGGAGGCTTTTTCCCCTCCCACCGCGAATACGCAACGCTGTATGGCTTATCGCCTGCAAGGGAAGCGATGCTGCAAGAGCACACTGTGGTGATGCACCCAGGGCCGATGCTGCGTGGCATGGAAATTTCGGATTCCGTTGCAGATGCACCACGCACCGCGGTGCTACAGCAAGTCAATAATGGTGTGCATACCCGAATGGCCGTGCTGTTTAGCCTGGTGGCCAGTGGGGAAGGAGCACTGTAATGAATCAAGACAACACTCAAGGAGCAAACCTCATGGCAACCCCGCACGCAGAGTCCCTCTTGATTCTTAATGTGCGCCCCTATGGCGAAGGCGAACCCACCAGCGTGCTCATCGAAGATGGTGTGATTGCCAAGATTGCTCCCTCTATTGAATTTGATGGCCCAAGCATTGACGGCGAAGGCGGGGTGCTCCTGCCGGGGCTGGTGGATATGCACGTCCACCTGCGTGAACCAGGCCGCGAGGATACCGAGACCATTGCCACCGGCTCGGCTGCCGCAGCCAATGGTGGTTTCACCGCGGTATTTACCATGGCAAATACCCAACCGGTGATGGATCAGCCGGTGATCGCCGAGGCGGTATGGCACAAAGGCCAAGACATTGGTTTGTGCGATGTATATCCGGTGGGCTCGATTACCAAGGGCCTTGAAGGCAAGGAGCTCACTGAGTTCGGCATGATGGCACGCTCAGAGGCAAAGGTGCGGATGTTCTCTGATGACGGCAAGTGCGTTGATAACCCGTTGATCATGCGCCGCGCCATCGAATACGCCAAGGGCTTGGATGTGCTCTTGGCGCAGCACTGCGAAGATCCTCGCCTGACCGAAGGTGCAGTAGCGCACGAAGGTGAGATCGCCGCACGCCTTGGTCTGCGCGGCTGGCCTCGAGTAGCAGAAGAATCCATTGTGGCCCGCGATGCGCTGCTGTGCCGCGATTATGGCAACCGCATGCACATCTGCCACGCCTCAACGGAAGGCACCGTGGAGCTGCTTCGTTGGGCAAAAGAGCAGGGCATTCCCATGAGTGCGGAAGTGACCCCGCATCACCTTTTGCTCACTGATGAAAGGCTCGAAACCTACGATGGTGTAAACCGAGTCAATCCGCCGCTGCGCGAGCACAAAGATACCCTCGCCCTGCGCGAAGCACTGCTCGACGGCACCATCGACTGCGTAGCCACCGACCATGCGCCTCATGGATCGGAAGAAAAGTGCTGCGAATTTGAGCACGCCCGCCCAGGCATGCTCGGTTTGGAAACTTCGCTTGCGATCATCGCCCAAATCTTTGTCGAATCGGGCTTGGCCGATTGGCGCTTCGTGGCCAAGGTGATGAGTGAACGCCCGGCCGAACTGCTGAAGTTGCAGGATCAAGGCAGGCCCATCGCCGAGGGCGAGCCAGGCAATCTCACCATCATTACCCCGGAGCAGCCGTGGACCGTTTCGGGCAAAGCGCTGGCTTCGAAAGCATCCAATACCCCGTATGAGGGCATGAACTTTGGTGCCAAAGTCAAGGCAACAATCTTGCGCGGCAGGTTAAGCAGTGTGGATGGCAAAGCCTCGGCACCGCGAAATTAAGCGCCGCGAACAACGATAACGAGCACAAAGAATCTTTTGAAAGGCAAGAAGTCTTGAGCAACTCCCAAACAAGCCAAGCGCCCAAGCGCTACCCGGCAGCCCTCGTGCTCGCCGATGGCCGCATTTTCCGGGGCACCAGCTTTGGCAAGGTGGGCACCACCTTGGGCGAGGCAGTATTTAGCACCGCCATGACCGGCTACCAAGAAACCATGACGGATCCTTCCTATCACCGCCAGATCGTGGTGGCCACGGCCCCGCAAATTGGCAATACGGGTTGGAATGATGAAGATGGCGAATCCCACGGCGACAAAATCTGGGTCGCAGGCCTGGTTATCCGCGATCTTTCCGTGCGTGTATCCAATTGGCGTGCCAAGCGCTCGCTTGAAGATGAAATGATTGCCCAGGGCATCGTCGGTATCGCAGGGGTTGATACCCGCGCGGTGGTGCGCCACCTTCGCAATTTCGGCTCCATTGCAGCAGGCGTGTTCTCCGGTGAAGATGCTCAGCGCAGCGATGAAGAGCTCATCGCCGAGGTCAAGGCCCAGCCCTCGATGGAAGGCGCTGATCTGGCCAAGGAAGTAGCCACGGAAGAACCCTATGTTGTAGAGCCAGAAGGGGAGCACCGCTTTACCGTCGTGGCCTATGACATGGGCATTAAAACCAATACGCCGCGTAACTTCGCAAGCCGCGGCATTCGTACCGTGGTGGTTCCGGCCAATACTGCGTTTGAACAGATCAAGCAGTACAACCCCGACGGCGTCTTTGTTTCTAATGGTCCAGGCGATCCTGCCACCGCAGATGAGATGGTGGCTGTGGTCCAGGATGTGCTTGAGGCAAAGATTCCCTTCTTCGGAATCTGCTTTGGTAACCAGATCCTCGGGCGCGCGCTCGGGCTTGAGACCTTCAAAATGAAGTTTGGCCACCGCGGCATCAACGTGCCGGTGCTCAACCACCTCACTGGCGTTATCGACATCACCGCACAAAACCATGGCTTTGCGCTCAAAGGCGAAGCCGGCAAGCCTTTCCAGACTCCTTATGGCACAGCCCAGGTCACGCACACCTGCCTGAATGACGACACCGTCGAAGGTGTGGCCCTAGAAAATGGCATGGCGTTTTCGGTGCAGTATCACCCAGAATCTGCCGCAGGCCCGCACGATGCTAACCCGCTGTTTGATCAGTTCGTTGAGCTGATTGAGCGTCATGGGGCGTCGAAAAGCAATGAAGCAGAAGCCAACTAAGCCGAGATCAGGAAGATAAAAGGAAGATTTATGCCAAAGCGCAACGATTTGCAGCACGTCCTGGTCATCGGTTCCGGACCGATCGTGATTGGCCAGGCATGTGAATTCGACTACTCGGGTACGCAAGCATGCCGAGTGCTCAAAGAAGAGGGTTTGCGGGTCACACTGATTAACTCCAACCCCGCCACCATCATGACGGACCCTGAGTTCGCCGACCACACCTACGTCGAGCCGATTCAGCCCGAATACATTGAAAAGATTTTCGAAAAAGAAATCGAGCAAGGCCACCCCATCGACGCGGTGCTGGCAACGCTCGGTGGCCAAACCGCACTGAATGCAGCGATCCAGCTTGATCGCCGCGGCAGCCTGGAAAAGTATGGCGTAGAGCTCATCGGTGCCGATATTGATGCCATCGAACGCGGCGAGGATCGCCAGAAGTTCAAAGACATCGTGGCCAAAATCGGCGGCGATTCCGCCCGCTCGCGCGTATGCCACAGCATGGAAGAAGTCCACGAAACCGTGGCAGAGCTCGGCCTTCCCGTCGTGGTGCGCCCCTCCTTTACCATGGGCGGACTCGGCTCCGGCTTGGCGTTTAATAACGAAGACCTCGAACGCATTGCCGGCGGCGGCTTGGCAGCCTCGCCTGAGGCGAACGTGCTGATCGAAGAATCGATCCTCGGGTGGAAAGAATATGAGCTCGAGCTCATGCGCGATGGCGCCGATAACGTCGTGGTGATCTGCTCCATTGAAAATGTGGATGCACTCGGTGTGCACACCGGCGACTCGGTCACCGTCGCCCCCGCCCTAACACTTACCGACCGCGAGTACCAGAAGATGCGTGACCAGGGCATTGCCATTATCCGCGAGGTGGGCGTGGATACCGGTGGCTGCAATATCCAATTTGCCTTAAACCCCGAAGACGGCCGCCTGATCACCATTGAAATGAACCCGCGCGTGTCGCGTTCCTCGGCCTTGGCCTCCAAGGCCACCGGCTTCCCAATTGCCAAGATCGCCGCAAAGCTGGCCATTGGCTATACCTTGGACGAGATCACCAACGACATCACCGCCGTTACCCCCGCGGCCTTCGAGCCCACCTTGGACTATGTGGTGGTAAAGGCCCCGCGCTTTGCCTTTGAAAAGTTCTCTGGCGCAGACGACACGCTGACCACCACCATGAAGTCGGTGGGCGAGGCCATGAGCCTTGGCCGCAACTACATCAGCGCTTTGAATAAGGTGCTGCGTTCGCTTGAAAATAAGCAGGCCGGGTTCTGGACCGTGCCGGATGAGACCTTCGCTGGTGATCGCGCAGACGATCTGCAGGCAGTGCTCGAAGATCTCAAGCGCCCCACAGAAGGCCGAATTTACGATGCTGAGCTGGCCTTGCGTCTTGGCGCAAGCGTGGAGGAAGTCCACGAGGCATCCGGTATTGACCCCTGGTTCCTTGCCGAGCTTGAGGCTTTGGTGCAGTTTCGCCAGGAGCTTATCGACGCCCCCGTGCTCGACGAAGAGCTGCTGCGCAGGGCAAAATTCTATGGCCTTTCCGATGCCCAAATCGCAGTGCTGCGCCCAGAATTTGCCGGTGAAGATGGTGTGCGCCGCCTGCGCTGGTCGCTTGGAATCCGACCGGTATTTAAGACGGTGGATACCTGTGCCGCAGAATTCGAGGCCACCACGCCTTATCACTACTCTGCATACGAGCTCGATCCCGCCGCGGAGTCCGAGGTGCGCGAGCAGCGTGAAAAAGACAAGATCATCATTCTTGGATCCGGGCCGAACCGCATTGGTCAAGGCATCGAGTTTGACTACTCCTGCGTGCATGCAGCCCTGGAGCTCTCGCGCATCGGCTATGAAACGGTGATGGTCAACTGCAACCCCGAGACTGTCTCCACCGACTACGACACCGCCGATCGCCTCTACTTTGAGCCTTTGACCTTCGAAGACGTGATGGAGGTCTATCACGCTGAATCTGAGTCGGGCAATGTGGCAGGTGTGATCGTCCAGCTTGGTGGCCAAACGCCACTTGGTTTGGCAGAGCGTTTGCGTGACGCCGGCGTGCCGGTGATTGGTACTACCCCTGAGGCCATCGACTTGGCCGAAGATCGCGGCGAATTTGGAGAGGTGCTGCGCAAGGCCAACCTTCCCGCACCCGCATTCGGCACCGCCACCTCCTTTGCCGAGGCCAAGGACGTTGCCAGCGGCATCGGGTATCCGGTGCTGGTGCGCCCCTCCTATGTGCTTGGCGGCCGCGGCATGGAAATCGTCTACGACGAAGAAGCGCTGCAAAGCTATATTGAGCGCGCCACCGAGATCACCAGCGATCACCCGGTGTTGGTTGACCGCTTCCTGGATTCGGCCATCGAGATCGACGTCGATGCCCTTTGTGATGGCGAAGATGTCTACCTTGCAGGTGTGATGGAACACATCGAAGAAGCGGGCATTCACTCCGGTGACTCCGCCTGCGCCTTGCCGCCGATGACCTTGGGCAAAGAAGACATCGAGCGGGTACGCCGTTCCACCGCAGCCCTAGCGCACGGCATTGGTGTAAAGGGTCTGATGAATGTGCAGTACGCCTTAAAAGACGACATTTTGTACGTGATTGAGGCCAACCCTCGTGCTTCTCGCACCGTGCCCTTTGTATCCAAAGCAACGGGTGTGCACCTGGCTAAAGCAGCCGCTCGGATCATGACTGGCGCCACCATTGCGCAGTTGCAAGAAGAAGGAATGATCCCCACCTCCCACGATGGCGGATCCCTGCCTCTTGATGCCCCAATCGCGGTGAAAGAAGCAGTGCTGCCCTTTAACCGCTTCCGCCGCCCCGATGGCTCCATGCTGGATACCTTGCTCAGCCCTGAGATGAAGTCCACCGGTGAGGTGATGGGCTTGGCCGATAACTTCGGTGCAGCCTACGCCAAGGCAGAAGAGGGCTCCTTCGGGGCGCTACCGACCCAGGGCACCGTCTTCGTGTCGGTGGCCAACCGCGATAAGCGCACCCTGATCTTCCCCATCCAGCGCCTTGCCAGCCTGGGCTTTAAGATCCTCGCCACCGGTGGCACCGCAGGGATGCTTCGCCGCAATGGTGTGGAGTGCGAAACCGTGCTCAAGCAGACCGAGGCCCGCGAGGGTGAAGGCGATAAGCGTGCGATCGTGGACATGATCAAGGCCGGCGAAGTTGATCTGATCTTGAACACCCCGGCTGGTTCCTCGGGAGCTCGCCACGATGGTTACGAGATCCGTGCAGCCGCCGTGAATGTTGGCGTGCCGCTTGTGACCACCGTCCAGGGCGTGACCGCTGCTGTGCAGGGCATTGAAGCACTGCGCCAAGGTGACATCACCGTGCGGGCGCTGCAAGAACTCGACCATGCCGTAAACGCCTAAGCCGCAGGCTCGTGGCGTGCTGCGCCCGGTGCTGCTGTGAAGGCACCGGGCGCTTTGATATATCAGCTCTTCAAAGAAAGAAACGGATCACAACTGTGCACACGAATACCTTCGGTATGCGTTTACTAGAAGCCACCCAGCGCCACGGAAGGCTTTGCGTTGGCATCGACCCGCACGCCCAGCTCCTTGAGCAATGGGGGCTTGGCAATACGGTTGAAGGCTTAGCAGAATTTTCGAGGCGTTGCGTGGAAGCATTCGCTGGGCACTGTGCCTTAGTCAAGCCCCAGGTGGCTTTCTATGAGGCCTTCGGTGCGGCAGGTTTTGCTGTGTTAGAAGAGACCATCTCGCAACTTCGAGCAGCAGGCACCTTGGTGCTTGCCGACGCCAAACGTGGTGATATCGGCACCACCATGAAAGGCTATGCCACCGCGTGGCTCGATTATTCATCCCCGCTGTGCTGCGATGCCGTCACCTGTTCGCCCTATCTAGGCTTTGGTTCTCTCAAGCCAATCCTGGAGCAGGCACACAGCACGGGCAAAGGCGTGTTCGTGCTTGCAGCCACCTCGAACCCGGAGGCACGCCAGTTGCAGGATCAGCGCGACGCCACCGGGCGCAGCATCGCCCAGCAAATCGTGGATGATTGTGCTGCAGAAAATGCTGCAACAGGTGCTCCTTTTGGCAATGTTGGTGTGGTTGTTGGTGCCACCTTGGATCAGCCTCCGGCATTAGATCAGCTTCGCGGCCCGATCTTGTTGCCCGGTGTTGGTGCCCAAGGTGCTACTGCCGAAGACGTCAACCGGATTTGTCGCGGCAATGAGGCACTGGCAATTCCAAATATTTCTCGAGCAGTGCTCAAACACGGCCCGGATGTAGCAGCCTTGCGCGGCGCACTTGTTCAGGCCAGCGCCGAGTACCCCGGAATCTCAGCGCTGTAATTTCCCAGCTCAGCAGGGTAGTGGGTGTGGCGAAGTGGCAGGCGTTTTACCTGGGCTTTTGCCGCACATACCCCGGATTACCTAGTGTTTTGCCAAGAGGTGCTAGACTAAGTCGGACGTCAGCGCCAAGCGTTGAATGCTGTAGCCAATCAATGGCAGGTAATGCCTGGCTGCATACGTGCTGTGATTGTCGTGCAGACACATCTGGATGAAGCTGCGTGGGATTGTTTCCTGCTTGCTGCATCTGTGTATGGTTGAATGCCGGCGCCCACGCGCAGATCTATAACCAAAACGAACATCTTTTGAATCGGAGGAACCCCGTGGCCCTTCCCAAGTTGACTGACGAGCAGCGCAAGGAAGCCCTCGCGAAGGCTGCAGAGGCCCGCAAGGCACGTGCAGAGCTGAAGGAACAGCTCAAGCGCGGAGACATCACCCTCAAGGAGGTTCTTGACAAGGCCTCTTCTGACGAGATCATCGGCAAGACCAAGGTCTCCGCACTGCTCGAGTCCCTGCCCAAGGTTGGCAAGGTCAAGGCCAAGGAGATCATGGACGAGCTCGAGATCGCTCAGACCCGTCGCCTGCGTGGCCTGGGTGAGCGTCAGCGTCGCGCTCTGCTCGAGCGCTTCGGCTTCGAGGGCTAATTCATGCAAGGCGATAACCAACAGGGTCGGCTCGTGGTGCTGGCTGGCCCCTCAGCCGTAGGGAAATCGACGGTGGTTCATCGCCTGCGCGAGGAAGTTCCTAACCTGTACTTCTCGGTCTCTATGACCACCAGGGCGCCGCGTCCTGGTGAAGTGCACGGGCAGGACTACTACTTCGTGTCACCGGAGGAGTTTCAAAGCAATATCGACAGTGGTCAAATGCTCGAATGGGCAGAGATCCACGGAGGTTTGCAAAGAAGCGGCACCCCTGCGGAGCCCGTCGACAAGGCAATTGCCGAAGGTCGGCCGGTGTTGGTAGAGGTGGATCTTGAAGGCGCACGCAATGTGGCCAAACTCAAGCCGGAGGCTGAAACCGTATTCCTTGCGCCGCCCTCATGGGAGGTGCTCGTCAGCCGTCTCACTGGGCGGGGGACTGAGCCAGAGGACGTGATCCAGCGCCGACTCGAAACTGCCCGCAAAGAACTAGCCAGCAGCGACGAGTTTAAACATGTAGTGGTCAATGACGATCTCGAGGCAACGATCCAGCGTCTGCGCTGTATCCTCGAAGGTCGCTAAAAACACTGCGTACGAAACAAACTTTCTTAATAAGAAAAGGTGCTTGAAAGCAACGTGATTGAGAACAACGACAGCGTGTTTGACACGCCAACCGGCATCACCGCTCCGCCGATCGACGAACTGCTCAAGCGAGTGTCCTCGAAGTATGCTCTGGTGATTTTTGCCGCAAAGCGCGCTCGCCAGATCAATAGCTACTACCAGGACGACGAGCCCGGAGTATTCGAATTCGTCGGACCTTTGGTGACCCCCGAAGCAGGGGAAAAACCGCTGTCGATCGCACTGCGCGAAATCGACGCAGGGCTGCTCGAGCACGAAGAAGGCTAGGCCTCAACGCCTTCCAACCTCTTCTCAGAGACATTTAAGCCCCTGCACCGCACACGTGGTGCAGGGGTGTTTCGCTGTTTCTAGGCGGTGGCGAGTGAAGAAGGCCTTGCGCTTACTGGTTGCGGGGCTCGGTAGGTGCAGTGGTGGTGTGAGTGCCGCGGCGAAGCTGAAATCAGTCGCTGCTTTTTACAGGCCTCAATACGGCATTGTGCTTGCGTTTACCGGGTGCTACCCAGCGCCATAGGCTCAAACCGATACCATGGCACTAGAAATATTCGATCCAGTCCTGCTGCATGCAATCAGCAGTGAATGGATAGTGGCGCAATGCTATAAGGATGTAGGTTGATGGAAACAGCTTCAAAAAATATCGTCGTTGGCGTTGCCGGGGGTATCGCGGCATATAAAGCCTGCCACGTAATTCGAGCCTTCAAGGAACTGGGTAATGAAGTGCGCGTGGTTCCCACTGAGGCTGCCTTGGAGTTCGTGGGTAAAACGACCTTTGAAGCATTGTCTGGCAATCCGGTTAGCACCACCGTCTATGACGCTGTAGATCAAGTCCAGCATGTACGAATTGGTAAAGAAGCAGACCTGATCGTGATTGCCCCAGCAACCGCTGATCTGCTGGCAAGAATGGTGCAAGGCCGTGCAGATGATCTGCTCACCGCCACCTTGCTCGTTGCTACCTGCCCTGTGGTGGTAGCTCCAGCCATGCATACAGAAATGTGGGAACACCCTGCCACCCAAGCCAATGTTGCTACCTTGCGCGAGCGGGGCGTCGTGGTGTTGCACCCTGCTCATGGCAGGCTTACCGGAAGCGATAGTGGCCCTGGCCGCTTGCTTGATCCTGAACAGATCGTGGATCTCGCGTTAGCGGCTGCGCAGGGAAGTTCTTTTGAGTCTTCCCTTGCCGGCACCAAGGTGCTCATTAGCGCCGGTGGTACTCAAGAGCACATCGATCCAGTGCGTTATATCGGCAACCACTCTTCAGGCCGACAAGGCTTTGCGCTTGCAGAGATGGCCGCGCAGCGCGGCGCCGAAGTCACCATGGTGGTGGCCAATAGTGATGCGCTTCCCATTCCAGCAGGCGCCACGATGCACAAGGTCACCTCTGCACGAGAGATGCAAGAAGCGATCATGGAACATGCTCCAAACAACGATGCAGTGATCATGGTCGCCGCTGTGGCCGATGTGCGTCCGGCTCACCCCGCGGATGCGAAGCTGAAAAAGGGTCGCGATGAAGCGTCCCTGCAGAGCTTGGCTTTGGAGGAAAACCCGGATATTTTGCGTGGCTTGGTACAAGCGCGTGAGCGTGGGGAAGTAGACCCCAAGCTCGTGATTGCCGGCTTTGCCGCAGAAACTGGAGATGCTGAGCACTCCGCTTTGGAATTGGCGCAAGCAAAGCTTGAGCGCAAGGGCTGTGACCTGCTCATGCTCAACGAAGTCTCCGATAATCAAGTCTTTGGGCAACAGCGTAATCGCGGTGTGTTGTTATCGCGGGATGGCAAACAGCGCGAGGTGCCCGATGGCTCCAAACTTGAGGTGGCTGGGGTGATCTTGGATGAGCTCGCACGCTGCTTGGAGCAGGTGCACACAGCAGGTGAGTAGACCACCAATCTTGCCAAATTAGACAGCTTGGTCTATCTTGGTTCGAAGAATCAAGCACTCCCAACAGAAAGCACATAGCGTGAACGCCGAAACCTCTAAGCTCAGGCTCTTTAGTAGCGAATCAGTCACCGAAGGCCACCCCGATAAAATCTGTGACTCGATTTCCGATACCATCCTCGACGCGCTGCTCAGCGTCGATCCCGGCGCGCGTGTGGCAGTAGAAACCGTCGCCACCACCGGGTTAGTGCACGTCGTAGGCGAGGTGCGGACCTCCGGCTATGTAGAAATTCCGCGACTGGTGCGTGAACGCCTGCGCGAAATCGGCTTTACTTCTTCTGATGTGGGATTCGACGGCACCACCTGTGGTGTCTCAGTCAGCATCGGCGAACAATCGGCGGAAATCGGCTCCGGCGTGGATACCTCCCAGGAGGTGCGCGAATCTGGTTCTCAAGATGCAGAAGACCAAGCTGGCGCGGGCGATCAGGGCCTGATGTTTGGATACGCCACCAATGAAACGCCCACCCTGATGCCACTGCCAATCGATCTTGCGCATCGTTTGGCCCGCAGGCTTACCCAGGTGCGTAAAGAAGGCATCGTGGACCACTTGCGTCCCGATGGCAAGACCCAGGTGACCTTTGCTTATGACGAAGCTGGCCGCCCCGTCGCCTTAGATACCGTGGTTGTTTCTACCCAGCACGATCCCGAAATCACCCAGGACTGGCTGCGCGAGCAGGTGCAAGAGCACGTGGTTGAGTGGGTCTTAGAAGATTCCGGTGTGTCCAAGCGCCTCGATGTAAGCGATTACACCCTGCTAGTTAATCCTTCCGGCTCCTTCGTGGTCGGCGGCCCCATGGGTGATGCTGGCCTGACCGGCCGCAAGATCATCGTGGATACCTATGGCGGCATGGCTCGTCATGGCGGTGGTGCATTTTCGGGCAAGGATCCCAGCAAGGTGGACCGCTCGGGTGCTTATGCAATGCGTTGGGTGGCTAAGAATATCGTGGCCGCAGGACTTGCCGAACGCGCCGAGGTGCAGGTGGCATACGCCATCGGCCGTGCTAAGCCGGTGGGACTGTACGTAGAGACCTTCGGCACTGCCCAGCATGGTCTTGATGATGAAGCCATCCAGACGGCCGTGCTCGAGGTATTCGACTTGCGCCCGGCGGCAATCATTCGTGAGCTTGATCTTTTGCGTCCCATCTACGCCAAGACCGCCGCTTATGGCCACTTTGGCCGCGATGACCTGGACCTGCCCTGGGAGCGCACCGACCGCGCCGAGGCCCTCAAGGCTGCGTTGAATCTGAACTAGGTTCCGGTACGCCCGAACACTGGTTTGGGCACGACGTCACAGGGCGCTCGGGGGTGCTTCGCTACAATGCGCAGCATGTCCTATGCCCGCGAACCTGCGCCCGAGCAATCGGTAGCCAAAGTGCTGCCCTTGCTCGGGGTTTCGCATCTTGATCGCAGTTTCGAGTACCGCCTGAGTGCAGATCAACATGAGCAGGCCAAGCCGGGCGTTCGCTTAAGGGTGAAGTTTTCCGGCAGGCTTGTCGACGCCATCCTCCTCGAGCGCAGCGATGAACAAGAGCACAAGGGCGCTTTGGCATGGGTTGAGCGCGTCATTTCCCCCGAGGTGGTCTACCCGCCGCAAACCCGGAAGCTAGTTGAGTCGCTGGCGTTGCGTTATGCCGCTATTACCTCTGATCTCATCCGCTTGGTGGTGCCACCTCGACACGCCAAAGCAGAAGAAGCCGATGTTCGTAGCTCTTGGGAATCTTTGGGGCAGGTTTCCGAGCCGGATCTTTCGGGGTGGCTCAGTTATCGCCATGGCCAAAGCTTTGTCGATGCAGTCCTTGCAGGCCAGGCCGCACGCGCGGCGTGGCAGATCGCCCCGGGTGATGATTGGGCTCAGCAGATTGCCGCCCTTGGCACGAAGGTAGCTATTGAGGGCGGCGGGGTGCTGGTGGTTGTGCCAGATCAGCGAGATGTGGACTACCTCGAACAGCATTTCCGTGAGTACATGAGCGCAAAACAGGTCACGGTCTTAAGTGCTTCTCAAGGCCATCAGGCCCGGTATCGGCGTTATCTTTCAATTCTGCATGGCCAAGGCAGAGTCGTCATTGGTACTCGCAGCGCCTGCTTTGCGCCCGTTGATGATCTGCGTCTTGCGGTGATAAAAGACGATGGCGATGAAAACCTCGTAGAACCGCGCGCACCTTATTATCACGCCCGCGAGGTGCTCACTACCCGCAGCGCCCAGGAACACTGCGCCTTAGTCATTGCATCGCATGCGCGCACAGCAGAGACACAACTATTGGTGGATTCGGGCTGGTGCCATGATCTTCTAGCACCGCCAGAAGTGCTCAAAGCACTCATGCCTTCTATCCACGCCATTGAAGATTCAAGCTATGCCTTTGCAAGGGATATCCACGCCCATCACTCCAGAGTGCCCTCGATGGCGTTCCGGGCAATCCGCCAAGCACTCAGTAGACAATGCCCGGTGCTAGTCCAAGTAGCCAGAACAGGCTATATGCCAGGCTTATCGTGCTCGCGCTGTCGCACCCCAGCTCGTTGCCGTGCCTGCAATGGGCCGCTGAGCTATGCCGATAGCGAACAACACCGCGTGCATGTGCTCAGTTGCCGTTGGTGCGGGCGCCCAGAAACGAATTTTTCTTGCGTAAACTGCGGCAACCATCAGGTGCGGGCACAAACTCGCGGCAGCGAGCGCACCGCGGAAGAAATCGGCCGTGCCTTTGCAGGAACCCCGGTGGTAGTGTCCGGCGGCAACAGAGTCATTGATCAAATCGAGCACAAAGCGCAGATCGTCGTGGCCACCCCTGGTGCTGAACCTCGTCCAAGCCACGGCGGCTACGGTGCTGTGGTGTTGCTCGATGCCTGGCTCATGCTTGCCAGGGAAGACCTCAGGGCCTCAGAAGATCTGGTGGCCATTTGGGCAAACGCTATCGCCTTAGCCGAGCCGGCCGAAAGAGAAGGCACGGTAATTATTGCCGCAGAAAACGCCCTACCCGAGGTGCAGGCGCTGCTGCGCTGGGACGTAGTAGGCATGGCTCAAAGGGAACTGGCTTTACGCGCGCAGGTGCATTTCCCGCCGGTATTCCACATGGCAGCAGTGGACGCGCCAACCGCGGCACTGGAAGATTTCTTAGCACTGGCGCAATTACCGCCAGATACCGAAGTGCTGGGGCCTGTGGATTTGCCCAGGGATACCCGACTGCCCGGTGAATATGATCACCAGCTGTTTGGGCCGCCACAAAGGATGCTGTTGCGCACCCCGCTGCATGATCGCAACGCCTTAGGCGAGGCGCTCAGAAGAGCCAGGGCCAGCAAAGTAGCGAGGAAAAACGACCTGCCGCTAAGAATCCAGATTGATCCGATCCGGGTTGGCTAATCTAGAAAGCAGCATCTGGGGTGCTGGCACCCTGCTGTACGCTGAAGCAATTCGCATCCATCGCGCTGGTGCAAGAAAAGCCCTGCAAAAAAGCCCCTGAAAGGAAAGGCCTGAACGTAGTGACAGTTCGCAATATCCGCATTTTCGGTGATCCAGTACTTACCTCCACCGCGGCCCCAGTGGAGGTATTCGATCACAAACTCGAAACCCTGGTTCAAGACATGCTCGAAACAATGGATGCAGCCGGGGGCGTTGGCCTAGCAGCCAATCAAATCGGTGTGCTGAAGCGGGTGTTCGTCTTCGATACCACCCACACCGAAGGTGGAATGCGCGGACACATTATCAACCCCACCTGGAAAGCCATCGGCGAAGAAACACAGCTTGGGCCAGAGGGCTGCCTGAGTATTCCAGATATTCAATACGATGTGCAGCGAGCCCAAGACGTAGAAGTAAGTGGTGTTGATATTTACGGCAAGCCCGTCACGATCCTCGCCTCTGGGCTTTTGGCTCGTTGCATTCAACACGAATCCGATCACCTCGACGGTGTGCTGTTTTTAAAGCGCCTGAGCCCGGAACTGCGCAAAGAGGCCATGCGCGAAATTCGCTCTGCAGAGTGGTTCCAGCAATAACACCAAAGCCAACACCAAGGCCAACACCCGAGGTTTGAGCAGGTCTTTCTCATAGCAACCAGGAAGTTTTATCCATGCGTTTAGTTTTCGCCGGCACCCCCGAACCAGCAGCCACCGCTTTAGCAGCACTCTTGCGCAGCAAGCACGAGGTCATAGCCGTGATCACTCGCCCCGATGCCAGGCGCGGCCGTGGGCGCACCCTGCACCCATCACCTGTCAAAGCCCTGGCTCAAGCCCACGGCATTGAGGTGCTTACCCCAACGAGCCTTCGCCCCGGCACCGAAGACGGCGATGCATTAGTACAGCGCCTTGAGGCATTGCAGCCAGACTGCATCCCGGTGGTGGCTTATGGCAACTTAATTGGGCCGAACTTGCTAGAGATCCCACGCCACGGCTGGGTAAACCTGCACTTTTCTGTACTGCCACGCTGGCGCGGCGCCTCACCGGTACAAGCCTCGATCCTTGCCGGCGATGAGCACACCGGGGCAAGCGTATTCCAAATTGAACAAGGCCTCGATACAGGCCCAATCCTTGATTCCTTCGCCGAGCCAATGCCGCAGCGGGCAACCTCTGAAAGTTTGCTCGAGCACCTCAGCGAACAGGGTGCCACGCTGCTGGTCAATACGATGGACGCCCTGGAAGCAGGAAAGATTAGCCCAAAGCCCCAGGAAGGCGAAGCAAGTTACGCCGGCAAAATCAGCGTTGAGGATGCGCGCCTCGACTTCACCCAAGATGCCGAGGTGCTCGATCGAACCATTAGGGCATTGACTCCGCAGCCAGGTGCCTGGGCAATGGTGGGAGAACATCGCATCAAATTCGGCCCGATCGACGTGCTCGAAGACGGCCCCGCCTTAGCCCCAGGCAGCATCCAGGTAGAAAAGCGTCGCGTGCTCGTTGGCACCGGCTCACACCCAGTGGTGCTTGGACATATTCAACCTCCGGGCAAGAAATACATGCCCGCTATCGATTGGGCGCGTGGACAACACGGCCTAGAAAGCAAGGTGTTCGCATGAGCCAGGGAGGCTTTCGTTCTCGTAGCAAGGGCGCAAAAGTGCCGAATCCAAAGCGCTCAAACCCCCAGCACCAAGGCAGGGGGAAACAAGGCAGAGGTCAGCAACGCGGTTCCCAATACTCCAAGCGTGGTGGCTTTTTGCGCTCCGTGGATACCCCGCGTGCGGTGGCTTTCGAGGCTCTACGTCGCGTCAGTGATGAGGGTGCCTATGCCAACTTGGCGCTGCCTGCGTTGATCAAAGAGGCCAAGCTCAAAGGCCGTGACGCTGCCTTTGCCACCGAGCTCACCTATGGCACCTTGCGTAACCAAGGCATTATCGACGCCGTCATTGATCACCTTGCCGCACAAGGCATCGATTCGATCAGCCCCGAGGTGCTCGATGCGATGCGCTTAGGCGTGTATCAATTACTCTTTACTCGCGTTGAGGCGCATGCCGCGGTTGATACCAGCGTGAATATCGTGGCAGAACGTGGCCGCGAGCAAGCAAAAGGCTTTGTCAATGGTGTGCTGCGTCAGGTTGCACGCACCAGCCCTGAGCAGTGGATTGAGCGCTTGAGCCCTGCCACACCTTTGGCTGCAATAGCCTTCCAGCATGCCCACCCGGTGTGGATTGCGCGCAGTTTTGCTAGGGCCTTGGAGCTGGATCCGACCTTGCTCAGCACAGACGATGCCCAGGAGCTCGAGCGTGCGCTGCAGGCAGATTCCGAGCGCCCGGGCGTGCATTTGGTAGCGCGCCCCGGTGAGATCACCGCGGAGGAACTAGCCCTGGTCAGTGGTGGTGAAGAAGGCCAATATTCGCCCTATGCCGTGAAGCTGCCAGGCGGAGATCCCGGTGCGATCGAAGCGGTCCAGCAAGGCATGGCCGCAGTGCAGGATGAAGGCAGCCAGCTCATTGCCAATGCGTTGGTTCAGGCTCCGGTGGAAGGCCCGGATACCGGCAAATGGCTGGATCTATGCGCAGGCCCTGGTGGCAAGGCCGCGCTGATCGGCTCGTTGGCTCAGATTGATCAAGCCACCGTGGATGCCGTGGAGGTATCCAAGCACCGCGCCGGTTTGGTGCGAGGTGCCGTCGAAGGGCTTCCTGTGAATGTGCAGGTAGGTGATGGGCGTGAATTCGGCACCCCAGGTAGTTACGACCGAGTGCTTGTCGACGCCCCCTGTTCCGGCCTTGGAGCGTTGCGACGCCGGCCGGAGGCGCGCTGGCGCAAAGCAGAGCACGATATAGACGAGCTGCACCCACTCCAGCTTGCCTTGTTGCGCCGCGCCCTCGAGCTCACCCGTGAAGGGGGAGTAGTGGTGTATTCCACGTGCTCACCCGATCTGCGCGAAACCCGCGAAGTGGTGGACGCAGTACTGAAAGAAGGCGCCGCCGTCGAGCTTGATGCGAAGGCCTTGATTCCCACGATGTCCGATACCGGATCGGCAGCTTCGGTGCAGATGTGGCCACACCGCCATGGCACCGACGCGATGTTCTTTGCGGTATTACGCAAGCCGATTAGCGCTTCTCGCTAGACTGGGCTCATGGCTGAACAACGCGCTCCGATCATCGCACCTTCAATCTTGGCGGCAGATTTCACCGTATTGGGCAAGGAAGTCGAGGCGATCGCCAACGCCGACTGGGTACACGTGGACGTCATGGATGGCCACTTTGTACCCAACCTTTCCTTCGGTGCCGACATCACCAAGGCCGTTGCGCGGGTAACGCAGCTTCCGCTCGATGTGCATCTCATGATCGAGAACCCTCAACGCTGGGTGGATTCCTATATCGAGGCCGGTGCATCCTGTGTGATCTTCCATATCGAGGCCACCGATAAGCCGGTCGAATTAGCGCGCCATATCCGCGCCCAAGGAGTTCGCGCCGGCTTCTCTCTAAGGCCAGCAACCCCTATTGAGCCGATGCTGGAGCACCTGGGAGAGTTTGACGAGGTGCTCGTGATGAGCGTGGAACCTGGCTTTGGTGGCCAATCCTTTATGCCAGAGCAACTGGAAAAAGTACGCACACTGCGCAGCTATATTGATGCCCACAACCTAGACGTCACCATCGAGATCGACGGTGGCATCAGTGAAGACACCATTGCCCAGGCCGCGGCCGCCGGTTGTGATGCCTTTGTTGCAGGTTCTGCCGTGTACCGGGATCAAGATCCTGGCGCTGCTGTAGATCGACTGAGAAACCTCGCCGCCAGTGCACGATAATCCGCTCACACTGCCCTTAAGTAGTCTTCGCAGCCACGACGCGATCGTGGTGGAGCAGCGCGAATGGTTTGCTGATGAAGAACTACGGCGCGCGCTGGCACTCGCGGTGGCTGCCGGTGATCGAGCCCAAGGAACGACCAGCCCCAACCCACCAGTAGGTGCAGCAGTGGTCGCCCTCGATGGCGAGGTGGTTGGTGTGGGTGCCACTGAACCCGTTGGTGGCCCTCATGCTGAGGTGATGGCCTTGCGTCAAGCCGGCGCCCAGGCCGAGGGAGCCACGATGGTGGTCACCCTTGAGCCTTGTGCCCATACCGGCCGCACGGGCCCGTGTACCCAAGCCATCATCGATGCCGGCATCGCGCGCGTGCTGTATTGCCACAAAGACCCCTCTGCACTTGCCGGGGGTGGAGCACAGGTCTTAGAACACGCCGGTGTGGAAAGCGAATACCTCGGCTTGGCGGTCAAGGCGCTGCAGCCTTGGCTGCATGCCCAACACTCCCAACGGCCCTATGTGGTAGCCAAGATCGCCCAAAGCGCCGATGGTTTCGTCGCTGCGGCAGATGGCAGCAGCCAATGGATCACCGGTGCTGCCGCGCGCCAGGCGGGGCATCGTTTTCGTGCTCAAGCCGACGCCATCATGGTTGGCACGGGAACAGTCTTAGCCGATAACCCCACCTTGAGTGCTCGCGATGGGCACGGCAATGAATTGGAAAAACAACCGCGCCCCATCGTGGTTGGTACTCGCACCATTCCTTCCGAGGCAATGCTGTGGCAGCGAGGGGTAGAGCAGTTTTCTTCTCCAGCACAGGCTTTGGATTGGTTGTGGGATCACGGCGAGCGCCTGGTGTTGGTAGAAGGTGGTCCGGATTTAATTACCTCGATGCTCACACTCGACCTCGTAGATGAGCTGCATCTGTATCTGGCGCCCTTATTGTTAGGCGCAGGTAAAAGCAGCGTGGGTCATGTGGCTGGAACATTAGAGCACGCAACGCGGTTTTATGTAGAAGCAACGGAAATGTTTGGCCAGGATGTGGCTGTGGTGATGAGGAGAACAACCTAGTGTTTACCGGAATTGTGGAATGCAAAGGCACTGTGGATCGCATCGAGCACCTCGAAGATGCAGCGCGGATTCGCATCCACGCACCTGAGGTGTTAGGCGATGCCCACTTAGGAGATTCCATTAGCGTGGCCGGCGTGTGCTTAACGGTGGCCAATAAAACGGCTGAGCACTTCGAAGCCGATGTGATGCAAGAATCCCTCAATCGCAGCAGCCTCGGCCAGCTTGAGGTTGGCGATGAAGTAAACCTCGAACGGGCCATGGCTGCTAATGGGCGCTTCGGTGGCCATGTGGTCCAGGGGCACGTCGATGGCACCAGTGAGCTTATAGAGCGAAGCTCTAGTGAGCACTGGGATGTGCTGAGGTTTCGTCTTCCTGCAGCCCTCAAGCGCTATGTGGTGGAAAAGGGCTCCATCTGTGTATCGGGCACCTCGCTTACCGTCAGTGGGATCAGTGCCGAAACAGATCCCTGTGCCGATGGATGGTTTGAGGTCTCTTTAATTCCCACCACCCTTGAAGCCACCACCTTAGGCACCCTTGCTGTATCCGAGCCGGTCAATATCGAAGTGGATGTGATGGCGAAATACGTAGAGCGCATGGCGATGTTGAACCCCGATCAATCGCCTGAGCACCCTTGCAGCTAGGCTAAATCATCGTGACCCAAGCCGAACACGATTCCATCCAACTCGACTCGGTAGAAGACGCCATCAAGGCAATTGCCAAAGGCGAAGCCGTTGTGGTGGTAGACAATGTCGACCGCGAAAATGAAGGCGACTTAATCTTCGCCGCAGAATGCGCCACCCCGGAGCTGGTGAGCTTTATGGTGCGTTACTCTTCCGGCTATATCTGCGCGGCGCTTGAAGGTGATGATCTCGACCGCCTGGCATTGCCGCCGATGGTGCGACGCAACGAGGATCAACGCGGCACTGCCTATGCCATCACGGTGGACGCAGCCAATGGTTCTACGGGTATTTCGGCAACCCACCGCGCGGAGACGCTGCGCCTGCTTGCCAATGCTTCAGCCCAACCGGAGGATTTCACCCGTCCTGGCCATGTGGTGCCACTGCGTGCCCGCTCAGCCGGGGTGCTTGTGCGCGATGGGCATACCGAAGCCTCAGTTGATTTAGCGCGTTTGGCAGGCTTGCAGCCAGTGGGCGTGTTGTGCGAGCTGGTGAGCGAGGAAGATCCCACCGATATGGCCCGCTCGCCGGAGCTGCGTGCTTTTGCTGATCGCCACGGGTTGAAGATGATCTCCATCGAGCAGCTCATTGCTTGGCGCAAGGCCCACGATCCTGCAGCGCAGTCAGTTCCGATCGAGCAAGAAGATGCAGGTTTTCAACGGGTGGTACACACCACCTTGCCCACTGATTACGGCACCTTCGAGTGCTTCGGCTACCGCGATGAGTCCGAGGAAACCGACCATGTTGCCTTGGTTATGGGCGATGTTGCTGGCGCAGATCAGGTGCTGGTGCGTGTGCACTCGGAATGCCTGACTGGCGATGTGTTTGCCTCAAGGCGTTGTGATTGCGGCGATCAGCTTCACGCTGCACTTGAGCAGATTGCAGCAGAAGGTAAAGGGGTGGTGCTGTACTTGCGTGGCCATGAAGGCCGCGGCATTGGGCTTTTGGCAAAGCTTCGTGCCTATAAGCTCCAAGACGAAGGCGCAGATACCGTCGATGCCAATTTGGCTCTGGGGCTTCCTGCGGATGCGCGAGATTATCGGGTAGCGGCGTTGATGCTGCAGGATTTGGGTGTAGAAAGCATTCGCCTGTTAAGCAATAACCCTCAAAAGCAAGATAGCCTCGCGGCCTATGGGGTGGTCACTGATGCAGTGCTGCCTCTGAAAGTGCGGGTGCATGAGGATAATCGCCACTATTTAGAAACCAAGCGCGACCGGATGGGGCATCGCTTGCCTTGGTTGTCCGGTTCACAATCCGACGAGAGCTAGGAAAGAAACGAAGATGGCAGTAGCAGGATTACCGCAGCTAGATCAGATCCAAACTCCCGGTTATACGGTGGGCATTGTCACCGCGATGTGGAATCAGGAAATCTGCGATCAGCTCCACGCTCGCGCCAAAGCGACAGCAAAACAGGCTGGTGCGAAGGTAATTGAGGTGCGCGTGCCCGGTGCACTTGAGCTTCCGGTGGTAGCCCAAAAGCTTGCCCGCACCTGTGATGCGGTGGTGGCGTTAGGCTGCGTTATTCGCGGTGGTACACCGCACTTTGACTATGTGTGCGATTCGGTAACCCAAGGCCTTACCCGTGTAGCCCTCGACGCCGAAACCCCAGTGGGCAATGGTGTGCTGACTTGTAATGAGCAGCAGCAGGCCGTTGATCGTGCCGGTTTTGAGGATTCTCAAGAAGACAAAGGTGCTGAGGCCACACTCGCAGCACTGTATAGCGCCAAGGCGCTCAACGCCCTGCCGGGCTAAGGCTGGGCAATGAGGCTCTAGGATTGCTCGGTACTAAGATGGATCGGGATATCTTGGCCAGAAGATCTTGCAACGCTGCCCACAGCAATGAACATGGATAGAGAAGCAACGAGATGAGTGACGTGGAAAATTTGAGCAATCGCCGTCTCAGTGACGAGGAGTTACAGCGTTATGTTGCAGCCGATGCTGCACTGACCAGTAATAAGCCTTGGACTTTGACGATTGTGTCTCGCAAGATGCGACTCTGGGCAATCATCGCCGCGACGGTGATTGTGTTGCTGCACGTATTTCTTGCAATAGTCGTTGCCATTGGCGACACCGGTACCACCGTAACCGTGATCGATCAGTGGGGATACTTCCTCGTTGGCGTGCTGCTTGCCGCCATCGTCTTTATCGCGCTGTGGCGCCCGCGGGTGCAAGCAAATGAGGACGGGGTAGAGGTGCGCAACTTCTTGGGCACCAAGTTTTATCCGTGGGTGGTGATCTACGGGCTGAACTTCCCCGAGGGTGCCAAGATGGCGCGCCTTGAATTGCCCGACTTTGAGTACGTAGCACTGTGGGCGTTGCAGGCCTCCGATGGAGCCCAGGCCGTGGCCGATGTCCAAGCCTTCCGCGCACTCGAAGCTCGTTATATGCCTGAAGATTAGAAGATTGCTCTCGTGACAGATCCGGCACAGTATCGTCCCGCCCCCGGCTCCATTCCCACGGAACCGGGGGTATATAAATTCCGTGACCCTTCTGGGCGCGTGGTGTATGTGGGCAAGGCCAAAAACCTTCGCGCACGCTTGTCCAATTACTTCCAAGACCTCTCGCAACTGCATCCGCGCACGCGCCAGATGGTCACCACCGCCTCCCAGGTGGAGTGGACCGTGGTGGCCAGTGAGGTGGAGGCGCTCCAGCTGGAATACACCTGGATTAAGCGTTTCGATCCGCGCTTCAATGTGAAGTATCGCGACGATAAAACGTATCCAGTTCTTGCGGTAAGCACCGGGGAGCGCATTCCGAGGGCCTTTTTCTATCGCGGCCCAAGGCGCAAGGGTGTGCGGTATTTCGGCCCGTATTCTCATGCGTGGGCGGTGCGGGAAACGCTTGATCTTCTTACTCGCGTCTTTCCCGTTCGCACCTGCTCCAAGGGTGTGTATAACCGCCACGAGTCCCTGGGAAGGCCGTGCTTATTGGGCTACATCGATAAATGCTCGGCTCCGTGTGTGGGCAAGGTCAGTGAGCAGGAGCACCGCGAGATTGTGAAGGGTTTCTTGCGTTTTATGGCAGGCCATACCGATGCCGTGGTGCGCGATTTAAATGCCCGGATGCATGAAGCGGCCGCCGAGATGGATTTTGAGCGTGCGGCGCGTTTGCGCGATGATCTGCAGGCAGTGCAAAAGATCACGGAGCAACAAGCCGTGGTGCTTGGCGACGGCACCGACGCCGATGTTATTGGTGTATGGGCTGATGAACTCGAAGCAGCGATTCAGATGTTTCACGTTCGTGCCGGAAGGATTCGAGGCCAACGCGGCTGGGTGGTGGAACGCACCGAAGACGGTGACGAAGCCCTAGCTGAGCTGCTGCAGACCTTTTTAATCCAGTTCTATTCCGATGCGGTTGAACAAGAAGAAAGCGCTGCTGGTTTAGAAGAAAAGATTGACCGCCGTGGCGTTGATCAAGAAAGCCACCAGAGCACACCGTGGACCAGAGATGATGGGATCCATCGGGTGGTGCCGAAGGAAGTGTTAATCGACCGCGAGGCACTCGATCTTGAGCGCACCAAAGAAATGCTCGGCACGCTAAGGGGTGCTGCTGTTGATCTTCGCGTGCCACAGCGTGGCGATAAGCGCGCGCTGATGGAAACGGTGCAGAAAAACGCCAAGGATGCGCTTCGCCAGCACAAGATGAAGCGGGTTGGGGATTTGAGTGCTCGTTCCCAGGCGTTGCAGGAATTGCAGGAGGCCTTGGGCTTAGAGCAGGCTCCCTTGCGCATCGAATGTACTGATATCTCGCATATTCAAGGCACCGATGTGGTGGCATCTCTGGTGGTGTTTGAAGATGGCTTGCCAAAAAAGCAAGACTATCGGCGCTATCACATCAAAGAGGCCGCAGGCGATGGGCATTCCAATGACGTGGCTTCCATTGCGGAGGTCACCAGGCGGCGTTTTGCTCGCCACAAAGAGGATGTGCGGGCGTTGCCGGATGAAGCCGATGAGGCGCGCTTTGAAGATGAGGCGAATCCGGAGCAGGAGCAGCAGCGTCGCTTTGCGTATCCGCCGCAGCTTTTCGTAGTCGATGGTGGTGCCCCGCAGGTAGCTGCCGCGCAGGCGGTGTTTGATGAGCTCGGCATTGTCGATGTGGCCTTGATTGGTATTGCCAAGCGCCTTGAAGAGGTGTGGGTTCCAGGCGATGATGAGCCTTTGATTTTGCCTAGAAATTCCCAGGCCATGTACTTAATTCAGCAGCTTCGCGATGAAGCCCACCGCTTTGCCATTAACTTTCACCGCCAGCAGCGTTCCAAGCGTATGCGCGCCTCGGAGCTTGATGCCGTACCGGGATTAGGGCAGGCGCGTAGGAAGGCGTTGGTGCAGCATTTCGGGTCGGTGAAAAAGCTCAAGGCCGCCAGTGTTGAGGAGATCGCTGGGGTGAAAGGCTTTGGGCCGAAACTCGCTCAGGCCTGTTTTGAGGCGCTGCATGGTGCTGATGGTGGGGCGTCGAAAAGCTAGACTGGCCACTATGATGATGAATCTTCGCTCCGATGTAGAACCGCGCACCGAGATTCCACCGGTATTGATCACAGGCCTTTCCGGTGCGGGCTTAAGTTCCGCGGCGCGGGTGCTTGAAGATATGGGCTGGTTTGTAACCCAAAACATTCCACCGCAGTTGATTGTGCATCTTGCAGAGATGATCGCGGACCCAACCTCGCCGGTAGACAAGGTAGCGGTGGTCACCGACGTGCGTTCGCGGGAATTTGTGGGAAGCCTGGAACAAATTATTGCCGAGCTTTCCGAGCGCGGCATGAAGCCGCTGGTGATGTTCATGGACGCGCGCGATGATGTGCTGATTAAGCGCTTTGATAATCTGCGCCGCACCCACCCGCTACAGGGCAGCGGCACGCTCATGGTGGGCATCGAACGCGAACGCGAGATGCTCTCAGGTGTGCGGGAATCCGCCGATGTGATCATCGATACGTCTGATCTATCCGTGCACGACCTGCGCCGCGTGATCGAACCGAATTTTTCCTCCATTGCCAATAAACGCCAACACGTCACGGTGCAGTCTTTCGGCTTTAAACATGGCTCTCCACGCGACACCGATGTGATGATTGACGTGCGCTTTTTGCCAAACCCCTTCTGGGTGCCGGAGCTGCGGCCATTCCGTGGTGTGGATAAACCAGTGGCAGATTATGTGCTGAGCCAAGACGCGGCCGAGCCCTTCCTTGAGCACTTCATGGAGATGTTCGACGATATGCGCCCAGGTTTTGAACATGAGGGCAAAAAGTTCATCACCATCTCCATCGGATGCACCGGAGGCCATCACCGATCCGTGGCCATTGCCGAGGAAATTGGCCGCCGCCTAAGAGAGCGCGGCGACTTGGACGTCAATGTCCAACACCGCGATATCTCCCGCAATTAGCCTGCTTGGAGGCTTTTGAGTTATGAAAACACCACACTCGCCGGCCTTCGCCTGCCTTGGCGGTGGCCACGGACTATTCCAAACCCTGCGCGCCGTGCGCTCTTTGGATCATCGAAGCATTGACGCGATCGTCACCGTCGCCGATGATGGCGGTTCAAGCGGTAGGATCCGCAAAGAATTGCGCCAGGTTCCCCCTGGGGATCTGCGCATGGCGCTTGCAGCCCTTGCGCCTTTCGACGACACCGGGCAGGTCTGGGAAGAAACACTCCAGCACCGCTTTGGTGGCCACGGTGCCCTTGCCGGGCACGCCGTAGGAAACCTGTTGCTCGCCGGGCTTGTCGACGTCCTCGGTGATGAAATCAAAGCGCTGGACCTTTTAAGAGCAACGATCCGCGCCGAGGGGCGGGTGCTGCCGGTGTGTGCCCGGCCGCTCGATATCGCCGCCGAAGTATCTGGGCTCGACGATGACCCAAGGATCATGCGTGAAGTGCGCGGCCAAGTGGCCGTGGCCTCCACGCCAGGCACAGTCAGAAGGGTGCGCCTGATTCCCGAACACCCCAAAGCCGCGCCCGAGGCACTGCAAGCAATTGAGCAGGCAGACATCGTCACCTTAGGGCCTGGATCATGGTTTAGCTCCGTGATCCCGCATTTGCTTGTCGACGGCATCACCGAAGCCCTAGCGCGCACCGAAGCCATGCGGGTGGTGGTATTGAATTTGAGCGCCGAACCCGGAGAAACCGCAGGGTTTAGCGCAGAACGCCACCTGCATATTCTTGCCCAGCACGATCATCGCCTGCGTGCCGATGTGGTGATTGTGGATTCGCAGATGATTCCCAATCAATCCGATCGCGTGCACCTTGAGCGCGCAGCCAAATCCCTGGGGGCCCGCATCGGTTTTTATGATCTACGAGAAGAAGACGAAGACGGCCTGCTGCTGGATCGCCATGACCCAGCCAAGCTTGCCTCAGCACTGCTGAGCGAGTACCAGCAATAACCACCGTGGCGCGACGTAGTTGAGGTAGCCTAAGGCAGCAGTGTGCCAAGCCCGCGAGGCGCTTCAAGTACCTGGGCAGCCAGAAAGTCAAGGCAGCCAAGGCGGCGCACACCTATTAGTGAAGAAAGTGAGACTCATGTCGGCGTTATCGGATCAGGCAAAAACTGAGCTCGTTCGCGTTCAAGCCCAACATGGTGCAGAGCGTTTGGCAGAGCTTGCAGGCATGATTCGCTTCGGCGGCGAGTTGAGTGTGGAGCAGCAGCGCTTAGTGGTGGTGTTTCGCAGCGAGCTGCAGGTAGTAGCGCAGCGCTTTGCAGTAGAGGTGCAGCACATCGTCGGTGCTTTGCCGCAGATTGTAGAAACCCCGGCGCCCAAGCGCGGCTACCTCTACGAGGTGCGCGTAGAACGTGGGGCAAAGGAACTGATCCGGCGTACAGGGATGGTTAGCCCTGGAGGCCATCAGATTATTGGCCTGCCTTTGCAGGTTGTTTCGGGCACTGTTGAGGTGGCCGAGGCGGCGTGGCGCGGCGCCTTCCTTGCGGCAGGTAGCCTTTCGGATCCCAACCGTTCTTCTTCGCTCGATGTAGCAGCACCTGGCCAAGAGGCCGCACTGGCCTTGGTGGGGTGTGCCCGGCGCATGGGTGTGGTGGCAAAAACGCGTGAATCTCGAGGTATTGAGAAGGTAAGCGTCAGAGATGGCGAGGCCGTAGGCGCGATGTTGTCTCGCATGGGAGCGCACACGGCCAGGTTGCTCTGGGATCAAAAGCGCGTGCAGCGTGAGGCGAAACCGAGTGCGAATCGTTTGGCCAATTTCGATGATGCTAATTTGCGTCGATCTGCCAGGGCTGCCATGCATGCAGCGGCGAGGGTAGAAGAGGCAATGGCGATCCTTGGCGATGATATTCCGGATCATCTCGCCCAAGCAGGCCAGCTTCGTTTGGAACATCGCCATGCTTCGCTTGAAGAGTTAGGCCGGCTTTCAGATCCGCAGATGACAAAGGATGCGATTGCTGGGCGGATTCGCCGTCTGTTGCACATGGCGGATAAGCGTGCAGAGGAATTGGGCATTCCAGATACCACCGCGAGGGTCAAGGGTTTGGAAAAGCAGGAGCCTTCTTCATAGATCAGATGCCTTTTTAAGCGCATCGGCTTAAGGGCATTGGCACCGCGTTGGGCGCAGATGGGGCAGTGGCCCCTGAAGCGCCTTTTGTTTTTGCTTGCTTGGGTTTTTGCTTGGTGTTTGCTTTGCCCGATCGGAATGTGTTGAGAATCACTTTGTGCTGAGGGTTGCATTTCAGATCATACGATGGGCACGAAGGTGGTGTGGGATAAGCACCTCCATTTGAGGGGCGAAAACCCCAAAGTCTGCCTAGCCACGGGCAATAAGTTGAACTTTTTAACCCCCGCAACGCCTTATGCACCCCCGAATGCCTCTGGGGGAGCGCCGCAATTGAGAACCCACAGAAAACAAACTTCTGCACACTTCCGTTTTGCTCGGTACACTTCGGACTTGAGGTTGCGCCAGGAAAAAACGGAAGCAATCCGGATATAAACCAACACAGTTGGCAACACGGAATTGCCGAACCTGGCCTCCAATAACGATCACTCTATTTTGAGGAGACAACAGTGACGATTCGCGTAGGAATCAACGGCTTCGGCCGCATCGGACGTAACTTCTTCCGTGCTCTCAGCGAGCGCGGCTCGGACATCGAGGTTGTTGCAGTCAACGACCTCACCGACAACAAGACCTTGGCTCACCTGCTCAAGTACGACTCCACCCTGGGTCGTTTGGGCAAGGAGGTCACCTACGACGATGAGTCGATCACCGTTGATGGCCACCGCATCCTGGTTTCTGCAGAGCGTGACCCCAAGGATCTCAAGTGGGGCGAGAACGACGTCGATATCGTAATCGAGTCCACCGGCTTCTTCACCGATGCTGAGGCAGCAAAGGCTCACATCGAGGCTGGCGCCAAGAAGGTCATCATCTCCGCTCCTGCAAAGAACGAAGACGCTACCTTCGTCGTTGGTGTGAACCACACCGATTACGATCCCGAGAACCACAACATCATCTCCAACGCTTCCTGCACCACCAACTGCCTTGCCCCCATGGCAAAGGTGCTCGACGATGCCTTCGGCATCGAGCGTGGTCTGATGACTACCGTTCACGCTTACACCGGCGACCAGCGCCTGCTCGACGCTCCTCACAAGGACCTGCGTCGCGCCCGTGCTGCTGCCATCAACATGGTGCCCACCTCCACCGGTGCAGCCAAGGCTGTGGCCCTGGTGCTCCCGCAGCTCAAGGGCAAGCTCGACGGCTACGCAATGCGCGTGCCGCTGCCCACCGGCTCCGCTACCGACCTCACCTTCACCTGCTCCAAGGAAGTAACTGTTGAAGAGGTCAACGCCGCCATCAAGAAGGCTGCTGAAGGCGAGCTCAAGGGCGTGCTGGCTTACACCGAGGATCCGCTGGTATCCACCGACATCGTGACCGATGCTCACGCCTCCATCTTTGACGCTGGCCTGACCAAGGTCATCGGCGACCAGGTCAAGGTTGTGTCCTGGTACGACAACGAGTGGGGCTACTCCAACCAGCTCGTTACCCTGACCGAGTACGTAGGCGAGCGCCTCTAATCTGACTCAAGAGCGCCGCACTCGGTTGCGGCACTCACCTCGAAGCCCGGGGTGTACCTCCCTGGTACACCCCGGGCTTTGTTGCATAAGCGCACACTTGCGTTGCGCTACCGCCTTTGAGGTGCAACACACAGCACCCACACACTGTGCTGGAGATGACTAGGCTCGAAGGTGTGTGCCACCACCTGGTGCCCCTGGCCTGCTGGGGGATAAGGGGCAGGCACAAAAAGCAAGCAACGATATACAGAAAGTCTGGTTTTCAATGACCGCAAAGAACCTTCAAGATCTGCTCAACGAAGGCGTCGAAGGCCGCCACGTGCTGGTGCGTTCCGACTTCAACGTCCCACTCAACGATGATCAAGAGATCACCGACGCTGGACGCATTAACGCCTCCTTGCCCACCATCAAGGCACTGGTTGATGGCGGCGCCCGCGTGATTCTCATGGCGCACCTTGGCCGCCCCAAGGGTGAGTTCAACCAGAAGTACTCCCTGGCACCTGTGGCAGAAGCACTGTCCGAGGCCCTTGATCAGTACGTTGCATTAGCCGCAGACGTCGTGGGCGAGGATGCCCACGAGCGTGCCAATGGTCTTAATGACGGCGACGTGCTGCTGCTGGAAAATGTGCGCTTCGATCCCCGCGAAACCTCCAAGGATGAGGCCGAGCGTGGCGAGTTCGCAGATCAGCTCGTAGCTTTAACCGCCGAGAACGGCGCCTTTGTCTCCGATGGCTTCGGTGTGGTTCACCGCGCACAGGCATCGGTGTACGACGTAGCAAAGCGCCTGCCTCACTACGCCGGCAAGCTCGTCGAAAAGGAAATCGACGTGCTCAAGGCTGTTGTTGAAGATCCGAAGCGCCCTTACACCGTGGTACTCGGTGGCGCCAAGGTTTCCGACAAGCTCGGTGTGATTGAAGCACTGGCTTCCAAGGCTGACCACATCATCATCGGTGGCGGCATGTGCTACACCTTCCTGGCTGCCAAGGGCATCAACGTTCAAGAATCCCTGCTGCAGGAAGAGCAGATCGATAACTGCAAGCAGTTGCTCGACACCTACGGCGATAAGATCGTGCTGCCCACCGACTTGGTGGCCGCAGAAAAGTTCGACGCTCAAGCCGAGCACAAGGTCGTTGCGCTTGATGCCATCCCCGAGGGCTGGATGTCGCTCGACGTCGGACCCGAGACCGTGGAACGCTTTAAAAAGGTACTGCTCGAATCCAAGACCATCTTCTGGAACGGCCCAATGGGCGTCTTCGAATTCGAGGCATTCTCTAACGGCACCAAGGGTCTTGCAAAGGCAATCATCGAAGCAACCGAGCAGGGCGCATTCTCTGTGGTAGGTGGCGGCGATTCTGCTGCAGCCGTTCGTTCCCTCGGATTGGCAGAAGATGGCTTTAGCCACATCTCCACCGGTGGCGGCGCATCCCTGGAGTTCCTTGAAGGCAAGGAGCTGCCGGGCGTTAAGGTCCTGGAAAGCTAAGACCGCTTCACTCCACGTCATGGCAGCGCCATTGGTGCTGCCGTACTGAAAGGAATACAACACACTTATGGCACGCACTCCCTTGATTGCCGGCAACTGGAAGATGAACCTCGATCACCTTCAGGCAGTTGCCACCGTGCAGAAGCTCGCCTTCGCACTGCCCAAGGACTACTACGAGAAGGTCGATGTAGCCGTCACCGTTCCCTTCACCGATCTGCGCTCCGTGCAGACCCTGGTAGAAGGCGATAAGCTGCAGATCACCTACGGCGCACAGGATGTGTCTCAGCACGAGTCCGGCGCCTACACCGGCGAAGTTTCCGCACAGATGCTGGCCAAGCTGGGCTGCACCTGGGTGGTTGTTGGCCACTCGGAGCGCCGCGAATACCACCAGGAAACCTCCGAGCTCGTGGCTGCAAAGGCCAAGGCAGCCCTGGGCCAGGGCATGCACCCCATCGTCTGCGTCGGTGAGCCACTGGAAATCCGCGAACAAGGCACCCACGTTGATTATGTTGTGGAGCAGACCCGCGAATCCCTGGCAGGTCTGTCCACCGAGGACCTGGCCAACACCGTGATTGCCTATGAGCCTGTGTGGGCTATCGGCACCGGCAAGGTTGCCTCGGCTGCAGATGCTCAGGAAGTTTGCGCCGCGATTCGTAAGCTCATCGCCGAGCTTGCCGACGCCTCCGTGGCCGAGAACATCCGTATCCTCTACGGAGGTTCTGTCAAGGCTGAAACCGTGGCAGAAATCGTCGGCCAGGCAGATGTCGATGGCGGCCTCGTTGGTGGTGCTTCGCTCGACGGCGAGGCATTTGCCAAGCTTTCTGCCAACGCTGCTTCTGCAGTCTAAATTCGACACACAACGCTCAACCGTGCTCCAGCGAGTCGCTGGGGCACGCTTGGCTGTAATGGGTGTATAGTGTGCACGGTATGGCACCTCATTGTGCCCATTTAGCTATCTACAACATGGCAAGGATGCACCTATGGCTTTAGCTCTTCAGATCGTACTGGTGATCGCCAGCGTGATCATGACGCTGTTCGTGCTGCTACACCGTGGCAAGGGCGGCGGTTTGTCCAGCCTGTTCGGCGGCGGCGTGCAGTCTAATCTTTCCGGTTCGACTGTGGTGGAGAAAAACCTCGACCGGGTTACCATCTTCACCGGCTTGATCTGGATTGCCTGCATCATCGCACTCAACCTGATCCAGGTGTACGCATAAAGGGCGACAACAAGTCCCAACACTAGAAGCATCCCTGCAGCGAAAATCGCTGCAGGGATGCTTTTTCTAGTACTGCCTATAGGGCGTTGCGGGCAACTTTCAGCACCGTGGACTTGCGCCCGTGGGCACCGGCTGCAGGCAGTTCTACCGCCGGAGCACCTGCCTTAAGCAATGCCACCGCCTCAGCTTTTTCCTCGCCTGCCACAAGCAGCCACACATCATCAGCCAAAGCGACCGCTGCCAAGGTGAGCGTGACGCGCTGCGCAGGGGGCTTGGGAGAATCTTCCACGGCCACCACCAGCTTTTCTTGCTCTTTGGTAGCAGCGCTGTGGGGGAATAGAGAGTTGATGTGCCCTTCACCGCCCATGCCAAGCAGGTGAAGATCAAAGCCCTTCGGGGCGAATGTAGCTAGGACATCCTCATAAGCGCGTGCCGCTGAGTCCATGTCCACCGAGCCAAGCCCCATGCCATGAATCTGCTCTTCTGGAATATCGGCTGCATCAAGCAACGCTATTCTTGCTTGACCCTCGTTTGAGTCTGGGTGATCTTTGGCAACATTGCGCTCATCGCCGAAGAAGAAGTGCGCATTGCTTAGATCCGTCTTACGCCGCGCAAGCTCTTCAAGGGTGCCGATGCCTGCGCCACCACCGGTTAATACGATCCTGGCCATGCCGTCTTCATAGAGGCCCTTGCCCTGACGGGCGCGTTCGAGTACCTCTTCAATGCCGTCGGCAGCGCTGCGGATAACGGCGTGTAGGTCGGGGAGTTCTTCAACGATCAGAGCACTCATCAATCTTCCTTATCCCTCTTTGGCCTTAAGCGCTGGGCTTATCGGCTGCGAATTCAATACGGTTGAGGCTTTTGAGCGTGTTGGCATACGCAACATCTGGGTCGAGGTGACGCAATTCTTCAGCCAAACAATCAGACTCGGAGCGGCGGTTAATGGCAACCAAGGCGGTATCGCGACCAGGAATGCTCAAAGCCAAGGTGGCTTGATCTTCTTGCATCTCGAGAACCACGGTGCCAGAGGCCCGGTCGAGCTCAAGACGCTTGACCGGTACCGCTGCCTGCCCGTATTCATCGATGGCATCGTCCATATCGCAGGTATAGCGCGTGACCGTCACACCGAGGCGATCTGCGAGCCAGCCGGCGGCTAATTCCACGCTGGGGTTTTCGGCAGCTCCATAGACGCGCACATCATGAACCTCCTCATGGGGCAGCACATCAAGTGAGGAGGCAACCACGCCACGCCAGGGCGTAAGCCTTGCCCAGCACAAGTCTGAATCGCCCGAGGAGTAATTATTGCGGCGGTTATACAAAGCATCTGCAGGCGGATCGTTATAGGTATCGGTGATCCGGCGTTGGGCAATCTTGCCAATTGGGTCTTCGGCCGGGTCTACCGGTGCCGAGGATGGCCACCATGCAACGATGGGCGTATCGGGCAAGAGCAGGGGAGTTACCACATGCACTAAATGCTTGGATACTTCGCCGGCAAGCTTCATAATCACCAGCTCTGATGCGCCAGCATCGCCACCGATGCTTACTGAGGCATCGAGGGAGGACTCAGCATCCTCATCGCCGGTCACCAGCAGAATCACCCTGGAGGGGTGCTCACGAGAGGCCTCGGTGGTGGCTTTGGTGATGGCCTCAATGTCATCGCGCTGTTTTGCCACAATGATCAAGGTGAGCACGCGGCTGGTGGTGACTTGTCCACCGGTTTCCCGTGCACGAACGAGCGTTTTAGAAATTTCGCGGGTATCGGTATTGGGCAGTTCAAAGATCATGGTGCGCCTTTAATCCGTTGTGGGGCTAAGTTCCGGGCTGAAAGTGGTGCTGTGTGCTTATCCAAGGAATCCGCATTAAGGCCTGCGCCACGAACGTCCTACACGTTCGAGCATGCGGTCGGCTGAATGCGGGCCCCAAGTGCCGGCAGGATAATCTTCCGGCTCGCCGTGATCTGCCCAGAAGCGCAGGATCGGGTCGAGGATCTGCCAACTGAGCTCCACTTCCTCATTGGTAGGAAAGAGGCTTGCCTCATCCAAGAGTGCGTCGAGGATCAGGCGCTCATAGGCCTCGGGGGATTCCTCGGTAAAGGCCTCGGAGTACGAGAAGTCCATATTGACGTCACGGACTTCCATTGCAGATCCGGGCACCTTCGAGCCGAAGCGCATCAACATGCCCTCATCCGGCTGCACGCGAATCACCACCACGTTTTGGCCTTGGGTATCTCTGGTACCTGCGGCAAAGGGCTGGTGGGGCGCATCTTTAAACACCAAGGCGATCTCGGTGACTCTGCGGCCAAGGCGTTTGCCGGTGCGAAGATAAAACGGCACACCTGCCCAGCGCCGAGAGTTGATCTCCAAGGTGCAGGCCGCATAGGTTTCGGTCTTGGAATCCGGGTCGAAGCCCTCTTCTTCGCGCAGGCCTTTGACCAATTCCGAGCCCTGCCAGCCGGCGGTGTATTGGCCGCGAGCGGTGGTCTTAGAAAATGGTTCCACCGGCCTGGTTGCGCGAAGCACCTTGATTTTTTCCGACTGCAACTGCGAAGGCGTGAAATCTACCGGCTCCTCCATGGCCACGAGTGCCAGGAGCTGGATCAGGTGATTTTGGATCACGTCGCGCGCTGCACCGATGCCGTCGTAGTAGCCGGCGCGCCCGCCTAGGCCAATGTCTTCGGCCATGGTGATTTGCACATGGTCGACGTAGTGGGAATTCCACAGTGGGTCGAACAGTTGGTTGGCAAAGCGCAGCGCCAGAATGTTCTGCACGGTTTCTTTGCCCAGGTAGTGATCGATGCGGAACACCGAACGCTCGGGAAACACCGAGTTGATGATCTTATTGAGCTCCCTGGCGCTTTCTTGATCATGGCCAAAGGGCTTTTCGACGATCACGCGGCGCCAACTCTTGCCCTTGGCCTCCGCCATGCCGGAGCGCTGAAGCTGGTGGCATACATCAGAGAAGAAGTTTGGTGGCACCGAGAGGTAGAAGGCCCAGTTGCCGGAGGTAGCGCCGGATTCGTCGATACGCTGCAGCGTGGCGGCGAGGCGATCAAACGCCTCATCATCGTCGAAGTTGCCTTGGACGAAGTGCATCCCTTCTGCCAAGCGCTGCCAGACGTTTTCGCGGAACTCCGTTCGAGCTCCTGCCTCAGCGGCACTGCGGATGTAGTCTTCGAAATCCTGCTTGCTCCAGTCGCGACGGCCAAATCCGACCAAGGAGAATCCGGCGGGCAATAGGCCGCGGTTGGCAAGATCATAGATGGCCGGCAAGAGCTTCTTTTTGGCTAGATCGCCGGTGACACCAAAGATGACCATGCCCGAAGGCCCTGCAATGCGAGGTAAGCGCTTATCCAAGGCGCTACGCAAGGGGTTTTCCCAGCCATCGGCTTCATAATGATCGGGTAGAGAGGGGTTGCTCACGTGGGGCTAACTTCTTCCTTTTTGCACGGTTGCGAACTCGGCTCAAGGTGGCGATCACTTGATCGCCACCTTTGGTTCCTGGGGCAGCTTAGCGGAGATTTTCTTGCATGGATTCCAGCAACTCATTCCAGGCATCCACGAACTTGCTCACGCCCTCGCGCTCAAGCACCTCGAAGACGTCTTCAAAGTCAATGCCTACTGCTGAAAGCTGTGCAAAAATCTGCTCAGCTTCCTCAGCGGTGCCGCTGAGGGTATCGCCGTGAATATTGTCTGCCTCGATCGCGGCGTCGATCGTGGCTTCCGGCATCGTATTGACGGTGTCCGGGCCTGCGAGTTCGCTGACATACAGATCAGCGGGGTAGTCGGGGTTTTTCACACCAGTAGAGGCCCACAATGGACGCTGCACATTTGCACCTGCTGGCAGTGCCTCGGCATCGGCAAATGCCTCCTGGAACACCTGGTATGCACGGCGAGCATTCGCTACACCAGCCTTGCCGCGAAGCGCGAGGGCTTCCTCGGAGCCGATGGCCTCAAGGCGGTTGTCTACTTCGGTATCAAGGCGAGAGACAAAGAAGGAAGCAACGGAGTGGATCTTGGATACATCCAGGCCCTTCTCAGCCGCGCGCTGGATGCCCTCCTTATAGGCGGCGATGACCTGACGGTAACGTGCCACCGAGAAAATCAGGGTGACATTCACGCTGATACCCTCAGCCAGCGCATCCACGATCGCAGGCAGGGAGCCCTCGGTGGCGGGAATCTTGATCATGGCGTTGGGGCGATCCACTCGCGACCACAGCTCACGAGCCTGGGAAATGGTGGCGTCACGATCCTCGGAGATGCGCGGATCAACCTCGATGCTCACGCGGCCATCTTTGCCTTCGCTTTGCTTGTACACATCCTCGAACACGTCGCAGGCGTTGCGCACATCGTCGATGCTCATGGCGTACACGGCTTGATCGACGCTTGCCTGTTCTGCCTTCAGGCTAGCGATCTGCTCATCATAGGCAGTGCCCTTGGACATGGCTGCCGCGAAAATCGCGGGGTTGGTGGTCACACCAACGATGTGCTTGGTTGAGATCAACTCTTGGAGGTTGCCTGAGTTAATGCGATCGCGAGAAAGATCATCTAACCAGGTGGAAGTGCCAATTTGTGCAAGTTGTTCAATAGCGTTCATGTAAAAATCATCATTTCTGATTGAGGTATCTGTGGCCTTAAAAAGACGTTGCCCATGCTACCGCTTTTCTTTGCGGGCATGGGCATCGTGCGCTAACTGTGAGCAGCTTCAACCTTGGAAGTGAAAGCCAAACGCTCCTACTTGCTTTGCAGCGAAGCGCGAGCGGCTTCAACCACTGCATCGGCGGTGATGCCGAATTCTTCGAAGAGTTTCTGGTACGCAGCAGAGGCGCCGAAGTGCTCCAGGGACACCGCGCGGCCGTGGCAACCAAGCAGTTGGTACCAAGGCATAGCAATGCCGGCTTCAACAGAAACACGGGCCTGTACCTGAGCGGGCAGCACCGATTCCTGGTACTCGGCGTCTTGCTCGAGGAACCAATCAAGACACGGCACGGACACGACGCGGGCAGCAACGCCATCGGCTTCGAGCTTCTTGGCGGCTTCTACTGCAAGCTGCACCTCGGAGCCGGTGGCCATCAAGATCACATCGGGGGTTTCCTTCGATGCCTCGACAAGCACATACGCACCACGCACCACGCCTTCGCGTGCCTTTTCCTTGGTGCCTTCAAGCACAGGGACGTTCTGGCGGGTGAGTGCCAGGCCCTTCGGGCCGGCCTTGTACTGCAAGGCAGCACGCCAAGCAGCAGCAGTTTCATTGGCATCTGCAGGCCTGATCATGGACATGTTCGGGATGGCGCGCAGCGAAGCAAGCTGCTCTACAGGCTGGTGGGTGGGGCCGTCTTCGCCCAAACCGATGGAGTCGTGCGTCCAGACGTAGTAGGCATCCACATTCATCAGTGCTGCCAGGCGAACAGCAGGGCGCATGTAATCGGAGAAGATCAGGAAGGTGCCGCCGTAGGGGCGGGTGCCGCCATGGAGGGAAATGCCGTTGAGAATCGCGCCCATGGCATGCTCGCGGATACCAAAGTGCAGGTTGCGGCCACCCGGTTGTGCGGTCCAGGTATCCGTGGTGATTTCCTTCGGTCCGAAGGAAGGGGAGTTCTTGATCACGGTGTTATTGGAGCCGGCTAGGTCTGCGCTACCACCCCAAAGCTCAGGCATGGTGGCGCCCAGTGCCTGCAATACCGCCTCGGAGGCCTTGCGGGTAGCAATACCTTTTTCATCGGCATCCCAGGAGGGCAGGTCAGCATCGAAGCCCTCGGGCAGCTCACGCTGGGAAAGGCGATCGAATAATGCTTTGCGCTCGGGATTTTGCTGCGCCCAGGCGTCGAAAAGCTTTTGCCATTCCTCGTGGGCTTGCTGGCCACGTTGTTGAAGCTTGCGGGTGTGTTCAATCACGCGATCTTCCACGGCGAAGTGAGCCTCGGGGTCGAAGCCGAGCTCGCGCTTGGTGGCAGCTACTTCCTCGGCACCCAAAGCTGCACCGTGGACTGCGCCGGTGTTCATCATGGTGGGGGCGGGGTAGCCGATGATGGTGCGAAGGCGGATAAAGGTGGGGCGATCCGTGTCAGCCTTAGCCTCAGCCACAGCCTGCTCGATGGCGGCGACATCCTCGCCACCGTCAATCTCAATGACCTGCCAGCCATAGGCGCGGTAGCGGGCGGCTACATCTTCGGTAAAGGCGATCTGGGTGTCGTCCTCGATAGAGATGCGGTTATCGTCCCAGAACACAATCAGGTTGCCCAGTTGCTGGGTACCAGCCAGGGAGCAAGCCTCGGCGGTGACGCCTTCTTCGAGGTCGCCATCGGAGGCAATGACGTAAATAAAGTGGTCGAAGGGGGATTCGCCCTCGGCGGCTTCGGGGTCGAACAACGCGCGCTCGCGACGCGAGGCCATTGCCATACCCACGGCAGAGGCAAGACCCTGACCCAAAGGGCCGGTGGTGATCTCTACGCCATCGGTGTGGTGGTATTCA
This sequence comes from Corynebacterium pseudopelargi, assembly GCF_003814005.1. Classification (NCBI taxonomy): domain Bacteria; kingdom Bacillati; phylum Actinomycetota; class Actinomycetes; order Mycobacteriales; family Corynebacteriaceae; genus Corynebacterium; species Corynebacterium pseudopelargi. The sequence goes on from NZ_CP033898.1 coordinate 1,147,791, forward strand.
GGGTGGCCAGGGGTTTTTGCGCCCCAGGTGCGCAGTGCTTTGAGATCTTCAAGCTCAAGGCCGAAACCACCCAAGTACAACTGAATGTACTGGGTTAAAGAGGAGTGGCCGCAAGAAAGCACGAAGCGGTCGCGACCAGCCCAGTGCACATCATTGGGGTCGTGGCGAAGCACGCGCTGATACAGCGTATAAGCCAGGGGAGCCAAGCTCATGGCAGTACCCGGGTGGCCGGAACCGCAGTTTTCAACCGCGTCGGCGGCCAGCACACGCACCGTATCCACGGCGAGGGTATCCACCTCGGTCCAGTCCGAGGGGTAGTTTCGCTTGGTTAATGCTTGAAGTTCGGGAGCCAAAGTCACGAAAGGCCGTCCTTAATCATCGTTTAGAACATGGTGTTTTCACGACACCGCGCACCTGAAACCCAAAGCGTTCAGGATCAAGCTTGAAGTGACCCAGCCGCAGCATCGCAGGCGCGAAACGAGAATCGCTGCCTCCATAGTAGCGATCAACGCCCCAAGCCGGGCTAAGTGCCATTCATGCTTAACAGTTTCGGCAGCAGCGCGCCCAGGAGCTGCCGGTCTGCGCTGTAGAAAATAGCTGGAAGGCCCTGGTGCTTCTGGCATATTCCTGGCGCAGCACAATACAGACGAGCTTCCCTGATGGAGCGGCAATAGGCTTTTCCAACTAGAACCAGCACCAAGGGGAAGAGGGGTGAAATACGGAGTGGCGTTGGGGAAAGTTTCCACCTGGCAGCTAGGATGGGAAGCCTACTTGCTCTCAAGAGCTGGTACCCATAACTCATGTGAAGCACCAAATTGCCGTGGCCTGCCATGGTGATCGGTGTGTAAGCGGCGGCAAGCACGATCCCTGGCGGCTTTCTAACAAGGGCCTGCAGGGATTTCACGCTGTTGTGGCAAAAGTTTTTTGCTTCTAGGCGGAACTTTTAGCCCAACGCAGCCGACTACTGACTTTGGCCTCCTTTCGAGTGATCGCGGGGATACCAAAAGCACGTGGCCTCCACCTGGAGTGCTGCTGGTACAGGCCTTGATGTGGGTACAAGCACGACGGGCAACACTTTTGCAATAGAACCACGAGCTATGGGAGGGATTTCCCTTGGAGAGAATCAAGGCCTACCTCGCGCTGACAAAGCCACGGGTCATTGAGCTCCTCCTAGTCGCCACCATTCCCGCGATGCTGCAGGCAGATCGTGGCAATATTCACCTCGGATTAATGTTGGCCACCTTATTCGGCGGCTGGATGGGCGCGGCGGCAGCCAACACCTTCAACATGGTGGCCGACTCGGATATCGACCAAAAAATGGGGCGCACTTCCAAGCGACCTCTGGTTCGACACACCGTGAGCAACTCCCAAGCCACGGTGTTCGCCTGGACGCTCACGGTAGCCAGCTTCTTGTGGCTATGGCTTGTCTGCCACTCACTCAGCGCAGCGCTGTTTGTGATGGCCACCATCGGCTTTTATATCCTCGTCTACACCAAGGTGCTCAAGCGTCGCACGCACATGAACATCGTGTGGGGCGGCGCCGCCGGATGCATGCCGGTGGTAGTGGGCTGGGCCGCGATTGTAGATAACCTCCCCGATGGCACCCCGGCTCGCTGGTGGCAGGCAGTGGTGCTGTTTTTGATCATCTTCTTCTGGACCCCGCCGCATACCTGGGCGTTGGCCATGAAATATAAGGACGATTACGCCGCAGCCGGTGTGCCCATGCTGCCGGTGGTGCGCACTGAAGAACAGGTGACCAAGCAGATCGTGGCCTATACCTGGGCCACTGTCTTAATAACCTTCCTGCTCATCCCCGCCGCCGGATGGCTCTATGCGGCCACCGCGATTATCGCTGGTGTGTGGTTTATTGTGGTAGCCCACAAACTGCACCGAGGTGTCCAGCACGGCACCCATGTACGCCCGCTTCGACTGTTTATCCTTTCTAATAACTACCTGGCTGCACTGTTCGTTGGCCTCTCGCTCGATGCGATTTTAGGGCTCGAACAGATCTCGCAGATGCTTTAAACGCCACTGCGTTTGTGCGTTTAGATCCGTTAAGGCGCAGCTAAAAGCCAACAACACCGCCGTTTGATGCTTCAATGCTCAAGCGGCGGTGTTGTGTTTGATTACTTCGAGCACTTAGGCCAAGTGCTCGGCTTAAAAAACTAGGCGTTTTTGCGCATGATGAACCAGGCGATAAAGCCAAGGATGGGAAATACCAGGCAGGCTGCCGCCCAGAGTCCAACCTGTGCTGCTGATGCCTCTCGGCGCAATTCGGTGATAGTGACGTACACAGCGCTGAAGACACAAACAAGGGTCAACCAAAACATCCAATCCATAGCAGTCACTGTAATGCACGCACTGCGGTTGATTGTGCTGCCTCTACCGCCGTACATCTCAGGCTCGCCCGGGAGCACTGTGTGCTGCTGTGCTGGGTACAACAATGCCGCGCAGGGTGGGCGAATGTTCCACGCTACGCGGCCTGTGTTGAGCTCGATGCTTTGCTGTTGTGCAGCCCTGGCTGGGCTACAAGTGTTATTGCACGCGGGAGGCTTGAACCTCGCGCACCTTGCCTTGTGCCCACAGCACGGCACAGCATGCCACCACGAAGGAGCAGAGGCCGATGTGTACGGGCACGGTCCAACGCGGTACACCGAGACGGAACTGCAAAATACCCACGCCGGCTTGCACCACGATCATGATGATCAGCAGCCAGCCGGTGCGTTGGAGATTCGCAGGGGCCTTCTTTGCCACCAGGGCGCCAACGAGCACGATGGTGACAGCCAAGTAGACGTACATGACCCAGGCGTGGATGTGTGCCATCAGTCCGAGGTCTACATCGAGGCGGCCTTCCATGCCAACGCCTGTATCGCCGGCGTGAACGCCCGCGCCGGTGACCATGGTGCCGGTTACCAGCACGATGGAAAGCAAGATGGCGCCGAAGACGGCGAGTGCGCGCAGCGACTGCGGAATGATCACGCGAGGAGTGCCCTCATCTGGCTGATTTACTCGCACCCACAGCACTGCTGCCAGCCACACCAGGATCATGGAGGGCAGGAAGTGCAGGGCAACGGCCCACCACTTGAGGTCTAGGTGAACCGAGATACCCCCAATAACTGCCTGGACCACGATGCCAAAGCACTGCAGCAGTGCGTACACGATGATCTCTTTGCGTCGCTTGAGCACCGAAATGAGCAAGGCGATGGCGATAGCGATCAGGGCGAAGGTTAAGAGGCGATTGCCAAATTCGATGAGCTGCTGGATCCAAGGAGCTGCGCCTTCTACGGGAACCAGCGAGCCGTCGTGACAATTTGGCCAAGTATTGCAGCCGAGGCCTGAGCCAGTAACGCGCACGATCGAACCGGTCACGGTGATGCCGCCTTGGGCCACCATGAGCAAAAACGCCAGCATGCTTTGAGTCTTATGCCGCCGGATGCGCTGTAGCCAAGGTTTTTGAGCAGAAGTTGTTTGTGTAGCCACGATCAACGATTCTACCTTGCTGCGCTATGCGCTTTGGCGTGATCCCCGGCTCGCGCGTCGCAGTGGCACCTCGCTGTGGCAGCGCAGGCTGTGAGGGCCACAAAGGCTGTGTTATCTGCGAAAATGGGCAACAATCGCCGCCCCTTGCCGCGCAGATCCCGCCACGGACATGGCGAGTGGAATAGGACACAGGGGCTTAGTTGAACTTGAACCAGCGGCTGGCACCGAGGCCGCCGATGGCGCAATAGCCGGCCAAAATAACGAGCTGTGGGCCTGGCATCGAGCCGGAAAATGCGGTCCTGAGGCCGTCGGCAAGCGCAACGGAAGGCACAAGTTCTAGGCCCATGCTTGGGGGAGTAGGGCTGATCATGGCGATCGAGGCGACGCCGACCAGGGCGAACCAGAGCAAATTGGCAAAGCCCAAAACGAGTTCGGAAGACAGTGATCCGCCCATGAGCAGCCCGAAGGTGGTGAAGGTGGCAACGCCGAAGAAAAAGAGGATCAGACCGAAGACGATGCCAATGCCATCTGGGTGCCAGCCAAGAAACATCGCGGTGGAGCCAAGCAGTAGCAATTGCACGAAGCTCACGGCAAGCACGCCGATGATTTTGCCTAGCACGATCGTCCAAGCAGGCACGCCACTGGCACCGGTGCGTTTCAGCGCGCCATAGCGGCGGTCGAAGGCAAGGGAGATGGCTTGACCGGTAAACCCTGAGCTCATGGCAGCCATGGCCAGGATCGTCGGCACCACATTGTCCATTTCGGTATTCGCTACCGGGAAGAAGTACAAGCCAACCAAGCCTGCCAGGGGAATGATGAAGCTTAAGAGCAACTGCTCGCCGTGGCGCATGAAAAGCTTGGCCTCCATGACCCCTTGGGCGCGAAGCATCGAGGCCACTGAGGCGCGGGCGGGGTTGGGGCTGAAGGTGCCAGGTTCGAAGGTATGAGCATCGAGGGTGCGTTTGCGTGTTGCCATGGTCTTAGCTCCTGAGCTCGCGGCCAGTGAGGTCAAGGAAGATATCTTCCAGGGTGGGGGTGTCGGTATCTAAGTGGTGAATCAGCACGTCTTGAGCCGCCGCCGCCTGGCAGATCGCGGCCACAAGCTCCGGGGTGGGGGTGGTGCGAAGGTGATAGTGCAAAGGACGCGTCTGCGTGAGGTGTTCGGCCAAGTGATCCGATAGCGCTGAGGCATCCAGCGGTGCGGTGGTTTGGAAGCTTATCGACGCCGCCTGGTTGCTCGACTGACGCAACTCATTGGGGGTACCGCTTGCAACGAGCACTCCGCGATCCATGATGGCTACGGCATCGGCCAGGGCCTCTGCTTCGTCCATGAGGTGGGTGGTGAGCACAACGGTCACGCCATCGCTTTGGAGCTGATGAATCAGCCGCCAGACCACCAAGCGCGATTGTGCATCCATACCGGCTGTGGGTTCATCTAAAAACACCAGCTCGGGGCGCCCCACCAGTGCCAAGGCAAGGGAAAGTCGCTGCTGCTGGCCGCCCGATAAGCGCCGGTAGGTGGTTTTGCGCACCCCGGTTAGGCCGAGGAGCTCAAGCAGCCACTCTACGTCGAGCGGGTCTTTGCAATAGCTGGCGGTGAGCTTGAGCATCTCTTCTACGCGCACACCTGAATACGAGCCGCCGCCTTGGAGCATGATGCCCACCCTTTGCCTGAGGGCATCGGGGCTGCGGCTGGGGTCGAGCCCGAGCACCCGGATGCTGCCGCTGGTGGGGCGTAGGAAGCCCTCGCACATCTCAATGGTGGTGGTTTTTCCGGCACCATTTGGGCCAAGCAGGGCTAGGACCTCACCGCGAGCAACGCGCAGCGAAAGACCGTTCACGGCCGTTTTGGCTCCAAAGGATTTGGTTACCGTGTCTAATTCCAGGGCTAATTCTGCGCTTTGAGCGATCACGGCACACTAGTTTAAGCCCCGACGGCTCGGGCGGTTGAATACCCACCGCAAAAACCACCAAGAAACTCCAAAAGCCACCGCAGCGGAAAGATAAATACTCAGCACCGTTCCTGGTGGCAGCGATAAACCTCGCGGAAGCACGAAGAAGCTCACCAGCGCCGAATAGGCCGTGACCGCCCAGCGGAAGATCACGCGGTTGGCCCAGGCAGAAAGCGGGATGATCGCCCAGAGCATGTACCAGGGGTGGACCACCGGAAAGAAGATCACCAAGACAAACGTGGCCACGCCGAGACCGCCGATGGCGGCGATGGTGCCGCGGTAGGTGGCAAGGAGCATGCGCAGGATAAATGCGGCGGCTACTACGAGCCCGGCTGCTCGTGTCACTGTGAGGATGGCCTCGGTGTGATCACCTAATTCCAGCAGCATGCCCAAGCCGCCGCTGATCACGCCGATGGCGGTGGTAATCGACATCCAGCTTCGGATCGACACCGCCCCGCCTTGGCCGCTGATCCAACCAAGGGGGATCCCGGTGATCACGCTGATCAGCGCAATGCTGCACAGCAGCACAGCAAGATAGGCAGCAGCAGCGATGCCAATGGCAGTTAGGTGCCTTGAGCCGCGAGCATGAAGGGCGCGGGCGAAGGACATGCCCACAAAGCCCAGCCCTAAAAATCCGGTCACCTTCACCATCCCGGCGCAGCTCAGCAGCACGCCGGAGAGAATGAGAAAGCCCATGGCGCTTCGCACGCGCCCGAGCACGATGCGATCACTTGCCCTGAGCCCAAACTCCATGCCGGCCATGGCCAGGCCGAGCATGATTGCCTCGTTATGGATACCTCCAATGAGGTGCAAAATGGTGATGGGGTTGAGAATTCCGAGCCAAAACGCCGCCTGTGGGGTGACGTGGCACCGCAGAGCAAGCCGGTGCACCGCCCAGGCCGCAAGGGCTACGCCCGCGATGGCGAAGAGCCTATGTACCGCCACCGCCCAGACGATGCTGTCTTGGGTAAGCCAACTAATGGCTGAGGCGAGCCCGAGGGCAACTGGGCCATAAGGGGAAGGGGAGTGCGCCCAGATAAATGGCACGCTGCGCGCCAGGATGTCGCCGGCACCGAGCAGATCAATAGGGCCTGCGCTATAGGGGTCGAGGCCCATGCGAATAATTTTGCCGTTGGCCAGATACGAGTAGATGTCTTGGGTAAACATCGGGGCGCTGAGCAAAATTGGGAAGGTCCATGCCACGAAGGTTCTTTTGAGCATGGAGCTCGATACCAGCCCAGCGGCGCGTTGATTTGGGCGCCATAGGGCACCGGTAAACGGTGCCATGAGTAACCAGGCGGCCACGATCAATCCGATGCCAATAAAGCTCAATACTGTGGATGCCTGCAGCATCCTGCCCATCAAAGAACCGAGCGGGAAACCGTTATAGGGATTTTCGCGCACCGGCAACGCCCCAGCACCTAAGGCGCCAAGACCTAAGAGCAAAGCGCCCACGGTGCCCATCCAGCGCAAGATGGCAAAGCGCCGCAATTCCGCATAACTCAATTGCAGTGGCTGTGGGGCAGATTGCTTTCGGGCTGCAGCGGGAATGGGGGAAGGTTCGTCGTGGTGGGCTGGATCCAGCAGATCGGCGCCGGTCGCCGTGGCCACCAGGGTGGCATCTGAGCTACTCGGTGGGGCTTCGGCCACGATTCGGGTGGCTAAACCCGAGGGGGCATCGTCGATATGCAGGGTGGTTGAGCGTGAGCCTGCAGCGCCGATCCTTGGCAGTTCCCGGCGAAGTGCTCTCAAAGGCCGCAAGATGGCTCGCTGGAGGTTCCCGGGTTTTTTGTGCACGAGGCTCATATTAGCGAATCCGCGATGAGGTACTGCGGCCGATGGGCGCGAGGCCTAGGGCAGGCGTCTGCCTTCGGAGTTTTCGACGCACATTCGGATAAGGGCACCCTAACCTGCATGTTTGTTGTTGCAGCTCGGGCGTGTTGCTGTTGGCGGAAGAAATAGCGACATATTAGTGTTGCTAAAAGGTGCACGCAGGAATTGCACCGTCGTGACTTGAGAGCCAAGAAGCCGGCAGCATGAAGGAGGTGGATCCCCAATGGCAAAGTCGAGTGAAAGCCTGAAAGAAACGCGAAGCGTAGAAGGTGAAACTAGGCGCCAAATCATGAGCGTGATGCTCAAAGATGCGCCCATTAGCGCCTCGGCCATCGCCGCTCGGCTTGAACTCACCCCAACGGGGATCCGCCGCCATATTGATGCCCTCATCGAAGATGGCCTGGCAGAAGTAGCCCCGCCTCGCGGGAGTGCCCACAAAGGACGTGGCAGGCCTGCCAAGGCCTTTCGCCTTACGGACCAAGGCCGCGCCCAATTCGGCCATGGCTACGATGAGCTGGCTTATCAGGCATTGCAAACGCTGAAAGAAACCGGCGGGGATGCCGCTGTTCGCGCCTTTGCCCGCAAACGCGCTGAAGAGCTGCTCGCTGGCGTCGAAAAGCCTGCAACTGCCGAGGAATCTGCCATTGAGCAGATCGCCGAAAAGCTAGTCGAGGCGCTATGCAGCCACGGGCACGAGGCCACATTGAGTAATGCTGGACACAGCGTGCAGATCTGCCAGCATCACTGTCCTATCTCAGGAGTGGCCGCACAGTTTCCAGAATTGTGCGAGGCAGAGCATGAGGCCATCGCGGCCTTGCTGGGCCACCATGTGCAACCGCTGGCATCGATCGCTGATGGTCACGATTTGTGCACGACCAATATTCCAATCACCCCGATAGTTACACCCGAAGAACATCACCCCACAGAAAGGAGCGGTTCATGACACAAGCGACGTCACATGCACCGCAGACCGACGACGAGATCATCGAGTCCATCGGCCCATACAATTACGGCTGGCATGACTCCGACGCCGCCGGTGCCTCGGCGCGCCGCGGATTAAACGAAGACGTCGTTCGGGACATTTCTGCCAAGAAGAATGAGCCCGAATGGATGCTTGAACAGCGCCTCAAGGCATTGCGCATCTTTGATAAGAAGCCGCTTCCTACCTGGGGTGCCGATTTGTCGGATATCGACTTCGACAACATCAAGTACTTCGTGCGTTCTACCGAACAGCAGGCCACCACCTGGGAAGACCTGCCCGAAGACATTAAAAACACCTACGACAAGCTCGGCATCCCCGAGGCTGAAAAGCAGCGCCTTGTTGCTGGTGTGGCCGCCCAGTACGAATCCGAGGTGGTCTACCACCAGATTCGCGAGGACCTCGAAAGCCAAGGCGTGATCTTTGTCGATACCGACACCGCCTTGCGCGAGCACGAAGAACTCTTCAAGGAGTACTTCGGCACCGTGATCCCTGCCGGCGACAATAAATTCTCCGCACTCAACTCCGCAGTGTGGTCCGGTGGATCCTTTATCTACGTGCCCAAGGGCGTGCACGTCGAGATTCCGCTGCAGGCGTATTTCCGCATCAACACCGAAAACATGGGTCAGTTCGAGCGCACGCTGATCATCGTGGATGAAGATGCCTACGTGCACTATGTGGAAGGCTGCACCGCGCCGATTTATAAGTCGGATTCGCTGCACTCCGCCGTGGTGGAAATCATCGTGAAAAAGGGTGGCCGTTGCCGCTACACCACCATCCAGAACTGGTCCAACAACGTCTACAACCTCGTGACCAAGCGCACCAAGTGCGAAGAGGGCGCGACCATGGAATGGGTGGACGGCAACATCGGTTCCAAGGTGACCATGAAGTACCCGGCAGTGTGGATGACCGGCCCTTATGCCAAAGGCGAAGTGCTCTCGGTTGCCTTTGCTGGTGAAGGCCAATTCCAAGACACCGGTGCGAAGATGACTCACATGGCCCCGCACACCTCCTCCAACATCGTGTCCAAGTCCGTTGCCCGTGGTGGCGGTCGCGCGGCTTATCGCGGTTTGGTGCGCATTAACGCCAACGCTCACCACTCCACCTCGAATGTGGAATGTGACGCGCTGCTGGTAGATAACATCTCGCGTTCGGATACCTACCCCTATAACGACATCCGTAATGACCACGTCTCACTTGGCCACGAGGCCACCGTGTCGCAGGTTTCCGAGGAGCAATTGTTCTACCTCATGTCCCGCGGTATCGCCGAAGACGAGGCAATGGCCATGATCGTTCGCGGCTTTGTCGAGCCCATTGCCAAGGAGCTGCCCATGGAATACGCCCTGGAGCTCAACCGTTTGATCGAACTGCAGATGGAAGGATCGGTGGGTTAATCCACATGGCCGATGCAACTGTAAAAAACGCAACCGTCCACAACAACAAGGGCGACCTGTTCACCTCCTTTGATGTTGCAGACTTCGACGTCCCTCACGGCAAAGATGAGGTGTGGCAATTTGTGCCGCTGCGCCGCCTGCGCGGGCTGCACAATGGCGAATTCGCCCAAGCCGTGGTCCCCAACGTAGAGATCACCGTGCCCGAAGGTGCTCAAGGTGTAGAGACTGCCATCTTGGAGCCTGGCGACGAGCGCCTGCGCCGCACCGGAGGCGCCGTGGATCGCGTTGGTGCCCAAGCATTTAGCTCCGCTGAAAAAGCTCGCTATGTGCACTTCGAGAAGGATTCCCACAACACCGAGCCTGTGACCGTGCATGTGCAGGGCAAAGGTGAAGGCGTAACCAGCTTTGGCCACCTCGTAATCGACGTGGCTCAAGGCGCCGAGGCCGTAGTAGACCTGCGCTATACCGGCTCCGGCACGCATGCCGACAATGTGGAATTCATTGTTGGGGACAACGCAAAGCTCACCGTGATCGTCGACGCTTCCTGGGATGACGATGCCGTGCACCTTTCTGGCCAGGCAGCCGTCCTTGGCCGCGATGCGGTTTTGCGCCACAACGTCGCAGTATTCGGCGGCGAGATCGTCCGTATCGTTCCCCGCGTGCGCTTTAGTGCTCCCGGTGGCGACGCCGAGATGCTCGGCGTGTACTTCGCAGATGACGGACAGTTCTTTGAACAGCGCCTGCTGGTGGATCACGCGGTGCCCAACTGCCGCTCCAACGTGCTGTACAAGGGTGCGCTGCAGGCCGATAAGGAATCCGATAAGCCTGAGGCCAGGACTGCTTGGGTTGGCGACGTGCTGATCCGCGCCAATGCCCAAGGCACCGACACCTATGAGGCCAACCGCAACCTGGTGCTCACCGAGGGTGCGCGCGCCGATGCCGTTCCGAACCTGGAAATTGAAACTGGCGAGATCGCCGGTGCAGGCCACGCCGCCACCGTGGGTCGTTTTGATGATGAGCAAGAGTTCTACTTGCGTTCACGCGGCATCCCCGCAGAAGAAGCTCGCCGCTTGATTGTTCGTGGCTTCTTCTCTGAGGTCATTGGCCGCATCCCCGTTGCTGATATTCGCGAGGAGCTTGAGCGACGAGTGGCAGAAGAACTCGACACCCTCAAAGCAAAAACGCGCTAAGCCCCAACGAATCCCCAACAAAGCTGAAAGAAAACGATACGCATGAGCACACTTGAAATTCGCAATCTGCACGCCCAGGTTATCCCCGCCGACGAAAACGCTAAGCCCAAGCCCATTCTGAAGGGCGTCAACCTCACCGTGAACTCCGGTGAAACCCACGCGATCATGGGTCCCAACGGTTCCGGTAAGTCCACCTTGGCCTACACCTTGGCCGGCCACCCCCGCTACGAGATCACCGAAGGCGAGGTGCTGCTCGACGGCGAAAACCTCCTCGACCTTGAGGTAGACGAGCGCGCCCGCGCCGGCCTGTTCCTGGCCATGCAGTACCCCACGGAGATCCCGGGCGTTTCCATGGCAAACTTCCTTCGCTCCGCAGCCACCGCTGTGCGCGGCGAGGCACCGAAGCTGCGCGAATGGGTCAAAGAAGTACGTCAGGCCCAGGATCAGCTCGCCATTGACAAGGCCTTTGCCGAGCGTTCGGTCAACGAGGGCTTCTCCGGCGGCGAGAAGAAGCGCCACGAGGTGCTGCAGCTTGACCTGCTGCGCCCCAAGTTCGCAGTGATGGATGAAACCGACTCCGGTTTGGACGTGGATGCCCTGCGCATCGTGTCCGAGGGAATCAACCGCTACCAGGAAGAAACCAACGGCGGCATCATCATGATTACCCACTACAAGCGCATCTTGAACTATGTGCAGCCCGATCACGTGCACGTTTTTGCCAACGGCCAGATCGTGACATCCGGTGGCCCCGAGCTTGCCGACGAGCTTGAGGCGAACGGCTACGACAAGTTCATTTCATGAGCCGCTTTAGCCTTGAAGACGGCACGCTCGACGTTGAAGCGATCCGCGCCGAATTCCCGATCCTGAAGCGCACAGTGCGCAATGATATGCCCCTGGTATATCTCGACTCGGGCGCTACCTCTCAGCGCCCCGAGCGCGTCTGGCGCGCTGAGGAACACTTCGTGCTGCACACCAATGCACCAGTGCACCGGGGTGCCTACCAATTGGCAGAAGAAGCTACTGACGCCTACGAAGACGCCCGCGACGCCATCGCAGACTTCGTCGGCGCCGATGGCGATGAGCTTGCCTTTTGCAAGAACGCAACCGAAGCGTTGAACCTGGTGGCCTATGTCCTCGGAGACCAACGGGCAGGGGATCTGGCGGTAAGCGAAGGCGACACCGTGGTCGTCACCGAGATCGAACACCACGCCAATCTGGTGCCCTGGCAGGAACTATGCCACCGCACCGGCGCGAAGCTGAAGTGGTACAGCGCCACCGAAGACGGGCGCATCGACCTCGATTCGCTTAGCCTTGACCCAAGCGTGAAGGTGGTGGCCTTTACCCACCAGTCGAATGTGACCGGTGCCCAGGCTGATGTGGCCGAATTGGTGGCTCGCGCACGCGAGGTAGGAGCACTGACCGTGCTGGATGCGTGCCAATCGGTGCCACACATGCCCGTGGATTTCCACGCCCTGGATGTAGACTTCGCAGCCTTTTCCGGGCACAAGATGTGCGGGCCTCAAGGTGTAGGTGCGCTCTATGGCAAGCGCGATATTCTTGCCCAGCTCCCGCCATTTCTTACTGGTGGCTCCATGATCGAAGTGGTGAAGATGGAAGGTTCAACCTTCGCACCGCCACCGCAACGATTTGAAGCCGGCACCCAGATGAATAGCCAGGTGGTAGGCCTTGGAGAGGCCGTGAAATTCCTCAACGAAGTGGGAATGGAACGCATTGAGGCCCATGAGCACATGCTTTGTGCCTACGCACTGCAACGCCTGCAGCAGATTCCGGGGTTGCGAATCATCGGCCCAAACACTGCAGATCACCGCGGCGCCGCCGTGAGCTTTGTGGTGGAAGGCCTGCACCCACACGATTTAGGCCAAGTGCTCGATGATCGTGGCGTGTGCATCCGCGTAGGACACCACTGCGCATGGCCAGCCCACAGGAGCATGAAGGTGCAATCCACAGCCCGCGCCTCCTTCTACCTGTACAACACCAAGGAGGAAGTCGACGCCCTGGTCGATGCGATCGTCTACGCGAAACGCTTCTTCCAAGTAGAGGATGAGTAGATCATGAACCTTGAGTCTATGTACCAGGAAGTGATCCTGGATCACTATAAAAACCCGCACCACGCTGGCTTGCGGGAAAACTATGGTGCAGAAGTCCACCACGTCAATCCTTCCTGTGGCGATGAGATCACCTTGCGTGTGCATCTTTCTCAGGACGGCAAGACGGTAGAAGACGTGTCCTATGACGCTGAAGGCTGCTCGATTTCTCAGGCCTCCACCTCGGTGATGGCAGAAGAGGTCGTGGGCCAGCCTGTAGAGGCGGCGATGGAAAAGCTCGCGGAGTTTGAAAAGATGATCACCTCCCGCGGCAAAGTGGAAGGCGATGATGAGCTCATTGGCGACGGCATCGCCTTTGCCGGGGTATCGAAATATCCGGCGCGTGTGAAATGCGCCCTGCTTGGTTGGAAAGCGTTTCAAGCAGCGACATCCGAGGCACTAGAAGCACAGGAGCAATAACGTGAGCGATAACGCACAAGAACAACAACCGCAACGCCCCGAGCAGTCTGAGGCCGATCTGGCTAAGGCAGCGGATGTAGAAGAATACCTCCGCGACGTGATTGACCCAGAGCTCGGCATCAACGTGGTAGACCTCGGTCTGGTCTACGACATTTGGATGGAAAACGAGACGCACGCGCACGTGAACATGACGCTTACCTCTCCGGCTTGTCCTCTTACCGATGTGTTAGAAGACCAAGCGCAGCAAGCAGTCGTGGGCAATGGTGTAGCAGAGTCCCTGACCCTGAACTGGGTGTGGATGCCACCGTGGGGTCCGCACATGATCACCGAGGAAGGCCGCGAGCAGCTTCGAGCCCTCGGATTCTCGGTATAGCTCAACACCCCCCCCGAAAGCGTCATCGCATCCTGTGTGATGGCGCTTTTTGCTTTTCGACGCCCACCGTAGGTGGTGAAACTGCCAATTTTTCCAGCCTGATAGGCTCTTGCCTCGTGATTGTGACCAATGATCTGGAAGTGCGCGTTGGCGCTCGAACCTTGCTGCATGCCCCTGGCCAACATCTTCGGGTCCAGCCAGGAGATCGCATCGGGCTTGTGGGGCGCAATGGTGCTGGCAAAACCACCACCATGCGTATCCTTTCTGGCGAGACCGAACCCTATGCGGGCACTGTGATCCGAAGTGGCGAGATTGGTTATCTGCCGCAGGATTCCAGGGAAGGCAATATCGAGCAGACTGCCCGCGACAGGGTGTTATCTGCCCGTGGCTTAGATCAGATCGTGCAATCCATGGAACGCCAACAAGAGATCATGGAAACAACCGAGCAGCCCAGCAAGCGAGACGCGGCTATTCGCAAATACTCGCGTTTAGAGGAGCGCTACCACGCCCTCGGCGGCTATGAGGCTTCCTCCGAGGCCGCTCGCATCTGCGATAACCTCGGGCTTCCTGCCCGCATCCTCGACCAAAAACTCAGCACTCTTTCTGGTGGTCAGCGTCGCCGAGTGGAGTTGGCACAGATCCTGTTTGCCGCCAGCGCAGGTTCGGGAAAGTCGCAAGTAACCTTGCTTCTCGACGAACCAACGAACCACCTTGATGCTGATTCGATCACCTGGTTGCGCCATTTTCTTACTAAGCATGAAGGTGGCCTGATCATGATCTCGCACGACGTGGAACTGCTTGATGCCGTGTGCAATAAGGTGTGGTTCTTAGACGCGGTGCGTGCAGAGGCTGATGTGTACAACATGAGCTTTTCCAAATACAAAGACGCCCGCGCCACGGATGAGGCTCGGCGTAGGCGTGAGCGCGCCAATGCCGAAAAGAAGGCCGCGGCCTTAAAGGATCAAGCCGCACGCTTGGGTGCAAAGGCCACCAAGGCTGCTGCAGCAAAACAGATGCTGGCTCGCGCTGAGCGCATGATGGGCTCATTAGATGAGGTGCGCCAACAAGATCGCGTGGCCCATATCCAATTCCCCACGCCGGCACCCTGTGGCAAAACACCGCTGCACGCCAAGGGTCTGACCAAAATGTATGGCTCCCTCGAAGTATTCGCTGGCGTCGACCTTGCCATTGATAAAGGATCCAGGGTGGTCGTGCTTGGATTTAATGGCGCAGGTAAAACCACCTTGCTCAAATTGCTCGCCGGGGTAGAGCGCACCGATGGTGAAGGCGGGATCGTTACTGGCCATGGGCTCAAGATCGGCTACTTTGCCCAGGAGCACGACACCATTGATCCTGAAAAATCGGTGTGGCAAAACACCATTGAGGCCTGCCCAGAAGCAGGGGAGCAAGACCTGCGAGGCCTACTCGGTGCCTTCATGTTCTCTGGAGAACAGCTCGACCAACCTGCCGGCACGTTATCCGGTGGTGAGAAAACTCGCCTTGCCCTAGCCGCGCTCGTGTCCTCGCGCGCCAATGTGTTATTGCTTGACGAGCCAACCAATAACCTAGATCCAGTCTCGCGAGAACAAGTACTCGACGCACTCCGAAGCTATCAAGGCGCCGTGGTGCTGGTAACCCACGATCCTGGGGCAGTGCGTGCCTTAGAACCAGAACGAGTCATCGTGCTCCCAGATGGCGATGAGGACTTGTGGAATGACGAGTACATGGAGATTGTCGAGCTCGCCTAAGAAACCCGTGGTGGAGATCCACCCTTTGGCCGGCGCTGTAATCGGCGCAACTCCTCCAAGCAAGGGCGGCACGCTTGGCAATCCGGGTCACAGGAGGGCTGAATCGTGGGCGTATTCACTTGAGTGTTATAGTTCGATGATCTGCACGAACACATAACAAGGGAGTTTCTTGTGCGCTCCGATACACATGAACCTGACCCATCGGCAGCACATTCTGCCAACGAGCGTCAGTTTTTCGGTCATCCTTGGGGTCTAGCGAACCTTTCCGGCGTAGAGATGTGGGAGCGTTTCAGCTTCTACGGCCTTCAGGCACTCTTGGCCTACTACCTGTATTACTCAGTGGCCGATGGCGGCCTGGGCATGCAGGAATCGACGGCCTTGTCCATCGTCGGCGCCTACGGCGGTCTGGTGTACCTCACCAGCGTTGCCGGCGCCTGGGTGGCAGACCGCATCCTCTCGGCAGAACGCACCCTGTTCTATTCCGCCATCTTGGTCATGTGCGGTCACATCAGCCTGGCTATTTTGCCGGGCTTTGTTGGCGTAGCAATCGGTCTGGTGTGCATTGCCGTGGGCTCAGGTGGCCTCAAGACCACCTCGCAGGTGGTGCTCGGCCAGCTCTATGATCGCGAGGATCCTCGCCGTGATGGCGGTTTTTCCATCTACTACATGGGCGTGAATATCGGCGGCCTGCTCGGCCCGCTGATCACCAACGCCTTGTGGGGTTGGAAGGGCTTCCACTGGGGCTTTGGTGCCGCGGCATTGATGATGGCCATCGGCTTGATCCAGTACATCTTGATGCGTAAGCAAACCATCAAAGATGCCGGCCACGAGGTTGCTAACCCGCTTCCCAAGAGCAAGTACCTGCCGGTGTTTATCGGCGCAGCCGTAGTGATTCTCGGCTTTGTCATGCTTTTTGTTAGCGGCGTGCTGCATGTAAACCAGCTCTCTAACATCACGGCCTTGATCGCGCTGTTGATTGCCGTTGGCCTCTGGGTAGAGATGTACCGCTCTGATCTTGTCACTGCCGACGAACGCTCCAGGCTCATCGGTTTTATCCCGATGTTTATTGCCGGCGTCTTGTTCTTCTCCATCTTCCAGCAGCAATTCACCGTGCTCGCCGTCTATTCCGACCAACGCCTCAACCGCAATCTCTTCGGCTGGGAAGTGCCACCAGGCATGGTGCAGTCCATCAACCCGCTGTTCATTATCATCTTCGCCGGCGTCTTTGCCTCCATGTGGACCAAACTCGGCAATAGGCAGCCCACCTATGGCGTGAAGTTCGCTTTGGCGCTGATGGTATCCGGTCTGACCATGCTCATCTTCTTGCCCTTTGCAGGCGGAGAAGCCAACTCCACGCCTTTCTGGGTGCTGGCACTAATCCTCTTCCTGCTCACCATGGCAGAGCTGCTGCTAAGCCCCGTGGGTAACTCCATGGCAACCCGCCTTGCACCGGCAGCATTCCCCACGCGCATGTTCGCCTTGTGGATGCTCAGCGTGAGCCTTGGTACCGCACTGTCTGGTTCGCTGGCGGCCTTCTACGATCCCAATGATGCCGGAGCAGAGCGCGCATACTTCATGGCGCTGTGTGCCGGTGCCGCAGGCGTGGGCTTGATCATGTTCCTCATGCGCGGCTGGATCAACCGCAAGTTCATCGACGTGCACTAGGTCTATACCACTAGGCATATACCAGGCACATCACCGCAGGAGCCTTCCCTTTACATCCCACCGAATATTCTCGGAGGTGTTGGGCAGGCTCCTGCCTTTTGTGTATCCGGTGCATACAACAATGCGCCTGCAACCGAGTGCTGCAGGCGCATGAAGATCAGGAGTATTGCTTAAACTCTTTGCAGCTCGTGTGGTGTGAGGTTAATTGGACGAGCGCCATCGGCTTCAAGGATCACGATGTCTTCTACACGGGCACCCCATTGGCCAGGGAAGTACACACCGGGTTCGATGGAAAAGGCCATGCCTTCGCGTAACACCACATCATTGCCAGCAATGATGAAGGGCTCTTCGTGGCAAGAAAGCCCGATCCCGTGGCCGGTGCGGTGGATGAAAAATTCGCCATAACCAGCATCCTCGATGATGTCTCGGACCACCTGGTCCACCTCGCCGGCGCGCACGCCGGGCTTGGCAAAGGCCAGGCCTGCCTCCTGTGCCTGTTGCAGCACGTCGTAGGTTGCTTGCTGCTCATCAGTGGGTTCACCCACCACATAGTTGCGGGTGCAATCGGAGTGGTAGCCAGAATCCAAGGTGCCGCCAATGTCGACCACCACGATGTCGCCTTCCTCAATCACTCGATCAGAGAAGTCGTGGTGCGGATCGGCGCCGTGGGGACCAGAGCCAACGATGATGAAGTCCACCACCACGTGCTCTTCAAGGATGAGCTCGCGCAGCTTATCGGCAACCTCGCGCTCGGTCACACCAGCGCGCAAGAGTTCGGGAACCTTACGGTGCACCGCGTCGATGGCTTCGGCTGCGCGGGTGAGCTCCCGGATCTCGGCATCGTCTTTTTTAACAAAGGTTTCTGCCAGCACCTTCGTGGCGTTGAAGGCCTCCACACCGCGGCTTTGCAGCTCGATAAGGTGATCGGCCGTCATCGCTGCGCTCACGGCCAGTTTGCCTGCTGGCACGAAGCTATAGGGATCCTCACCGTCATTCCAGCCGCGGATCTCGATCCCGAGCGCGCCTGCTTTGGACCTTTTCAAATCGGCTACGTCTACGCCAGGGGCAAAAATGAAGTCGCGTTCGCCCAGCACGAGGCCGGCGAAGCGCTCATGCGTATGCATCTTGGAATCCAACAGGTACTCAAAGTCAGGACCAGGAGTAATCAGGACACCGTCCAACCCAGCCTTTGCAGCCGCTTGTTTGGCTGCATCGATGCGGGAACGAAACGTCTCTAATGAAAATCCTTCAAACATAACGCCGAGTCTAGTGCTGCTGGCCAAGCCACGTCGCGCTTGGCTAAGGCAGGCGTATCCTCATCAGCATGAAGTGCAAAAAGTGTTCCAACAAGGACAAATGGAATAGCTTGAGCCGAACACAAAAGGCCGGCATCCTCGTGATTTGAGGAGCCGACCTTGTGGCCAAGCTGGCTGCCTGGCATTACCTGTATCACCTGCCAGCAGAAAAGATTCGCGGCAAGAAAGGCTGGTGGTTGCCCATCACCTTGATCAATGGTGTGGGCTCGCCTGCGTTCTTGCTTTTTGGCCGGAAATAGGTGCCGTTGGACGTCGAAAAGCTAATTTCTGAAACCGTGAACCGGGGCGGGGATGAAGCCGCCGCGGGCAATGAATTCCTCGTTGCCGACCTTGGATACGGGAATCACCGGTGCGTAGCCGAGCAGGCCGCCGAAGTTTACCTCGTCGCCAGGGTTGGTGCCGGGCACAGGAATCACGCGCACCGCGGTCGTTTTATGGTTCATCACACCGATTGCCGCTTCGTCGGCGATCATGCCTGAAATCTGAGCGGCGGTGGTATCACCTGGAATGGCCACCATGTCCAGGCCCACAGAACAAATCGCGGTCATGGCTTCGAGCTTGTCCAAAGAGATATTGCCGGCGCGAACTGCGTCGATCATGCCCTTATCTTCAGACACGGGAATAAAGGAGCCAGACAGGCCACCGATGCGCGAACACGCCATCATGCCGCCCTTTTTCACTGCGTCGTTGAGCAACGCCAGGGCAGCGGTGGTGCCGTGGGTCCCGGCTTGGTCAAGGCCCATGTGCTCGAGGATATGAGCTACCGAGTCGCCCAACTCTGCAGTGGGGGCGAGGGAGAGATCCACGATGCCAAAAGGCACCCCTAAACGCTCAGAGGCCATATTGCCAACGAGCTGGCCTGCGCGGGTGATCTTAAAAGCGGCCTTCTTAATCTCCTCGGCCACCTCGTTGAGGCTTGCACCTTCTAAGGAACCGAGTGCGCGATCGACCACGCCGGGGCCGGAAACGCCCACGCTTACCACGCAATCGGGCTCTTCTACGCCGTGGAAGGCACCGGCCATAAAGGGGTTATCGCCAACGGAGTTAGCAAAAACCACCAGCTTGGCGCAGGCGATGGCGTCGCGGTCCTTGGTGAGCTCAGCAGCTTCCTTAATCACGAGCCCGAGCTCGCGCACGGCGTCCATATTGATGCCTGCGCGAGAAGAACCAACGTTGACCGAAGAGCACACCACATCGGTCTGGCTCAAGGCTTCGGGGATAGAAGCAATCAGCCGGCGATCGCCCTGGGTCATGCCCTTTTCTACGAGCGCGGAATAGCCACCCACGAAGTTCACGCCTACCTTCTTGGCGGCGCGGTCGAGGGCATGTGCCAGCGGAACCGGGGATTCTTCGTGTGCGGCAGCGATCAGCGCGATTGGGGTGACGGAGATGCGCTTATTCACGATCGGGATGCCGAGTTCGCGTTCAATTGCCTCGCACTCGGGAACCAGGCGTGCAGCCAGGCGGGTGATCTTTGCTTCTACTGCCTCACAGGTGGCCTCCATGGAACCTCGGACGCAATCGAGCAAGGAGATGCCCATGGTCACTGTGCGGATATCGAGGCGGTATTGCTCGATCATCTCGATGGTGTCGAGGATATTGGAAGAGGAGTGCAAGGTGGTCATTGGTTGTTGCATCGCGGCCACCTAGATGGTGTTCATTGCGTCGAAGATGGCCTGCGACTGGATGCGAATCACCAGCGCCTCTTGCTCTTCTACCTGGTGCATCCGCTCCTGGATGGCGTCGATGCTGGTGGCTTCCTCGTCGAAAGACACGTGCAGGATCATGGTGAAGTAACCATCCATGATGGTCTGAGAGACGTTATTAATATTTACTTCCAGCTCAGCACAGGCCGCTGAGACCGCTGCGATAATGCCGGTGTGATCCTTACCGGTAACAGAAATGATGGCAAACATATCGAGCATCCTACTGCCAGATGTGTCTACGCCCTATCCGAGGATCAACTCCTTGGGCTCGCCGCGCTCAAGCAGTGGCGGGTTTAGCTGCGATGAGCTGTGCAAATATCGAGGAAGTTGCGCATGATTTGGTTGGCAGCTTGAGTATCCACCTTGCGGGCGCGATCGGCTACCTGTTCGAACTCGGCGGCGTTGAAGTAGCCGTAGTCTTTATAAAACCCGATGCGCTTAACAAAGCCTTCTGGGGTGAGTTCTGGGTGAAACTGCGTAGCCCACGTGGTGGCATTGGCGCGGATGGCCTGAATAGGGCAGTGCGGGCCGCTGGCGAGCAAGGTGACGTCTCCAGGTAGCTCTTCTGCGCTTTCGGTGTGTCCGCTTAGGGCATAAAAGGATGTGGGTAGGCCTGCAAGCAGGGGATCGCGCTGGCCGGCCTGGCTGATTTCGACCATGCTAGGTCCTGCTTGTTCGGGGAAGTTTCTACGCACCACGCCGCCGGTGGCGTCGGTGACAAAGGAGTTGCCGTAGCAGATGAACAGCGTTGGAATATCGCTGTGAATCAGGGATCGAAGCTCACGGTGCACGGTGTGCTGCCAGGGGGTGTATTCCTCGTTGGTGACGTTCAGCGGGCTGCCACCAACGATGATGCCATCGAAGTCCTTGACGGAAAGATCGATCGAGTCTTCTGGATCGTCAATAATTTGGTGGGTGATCTGCTGGGGATCCAAGCCGGTGGTGTCGAGGATGTCCTCGTATTCGGCCTGGATCACGTCTTCGCCGGTGCGAACAGAAACTAGCAGCACATTGAGCATGTAGCCATACTAGACCTCTTGGTCTAGATTGCGAAAGTTTTGCGGATGCACCTTAAGGGTTGCAGGCGGTGTTTAAGCGGATCGACTCTTCAACCAAATCGAGCATGCTCTCTAGGCGTTCTTGCTTCTCACCTGCGGCAAGGCGAGAAATAAACCCGTCGAGCACGGTCTCTAAGTACAGGTGAAGCACATCGATTGGCACATCATCACGCATGCGCCCAAGGGCGGCATTGTGCTCGAGCCTTTCGCGAACCGCTTTGTCCAGAACGCTTTGGTGCTCTTGCCAGCGAGTGCGAAATGCTGGGTCAGTGCGAAGCATGGTGGTGATCTCTAGACGGGTGAAAAACCAGTCATAGCGCTCTGGGTGGGCGAGCATGTCGCGCATGACGTCTACCAGACCGTGCTGGGCTACTACTTCCGCCATGCGGGTTGCATCTTCGCGTGCCAGGGCTAAAAAGAGGTGTTCTTTGTCGCCAAAGTGGTGGAAGATAGCCCCACGGGATTTGCCTACGGCTTCTTCGAGACGACGCACGGTAGCGCCTTCGTAGCCGTGTTCGGCAAAGCAGCGCCTGGCACCTTCGAGAATTTCTTGGCGGCGCGAGCTCAGTTCGGCGTTGCTAACCACAGGCATGGCGGTGGGGCTTTCTTGGGTGAAATAGGGAGAACTTGAAACAAAAAGTGCAGGGGACCGGTGTGTCCGATCCCCTGCAACACGATCAGGGTTTAGCCCTTGATCATCTGGCGTAGCACGTACTGCAAGATGCCGCCGTGGCGGTAGTACGCAGCTTCACCGGGGGTGTCGATGCGAACCACTGCATCGAATTCGACGGTTTCACCCGACTCCTTGGTGGCAGTCACGTGAACAGTCTTCGGAGTGGTGCCCTCGTTGAGCTCCTCGATACCGGTGATATCGAAGGTCTCGTGGCCATCAAGGCCGAGCGACTCGTGGGACTCGCCTTCAGGGAACTGCAGCGGGATCACGCCCATGCCGATGAGGTTGGAGCGGTGAATACGCTCGAAGCTCTCGGTGATGACGGCCTTCACGCCGAGCAGGTTGGTGCCCTTTGCTGCCCAGTCACGGGAGGAACCGGTGCCGTACTCCTTGCCTGCGAGTACCACCAGCGGGGTGCCGGCAGCCTTGTAGTTTTCGCAAGCGTCGAAGATGAAGGACTGCGGTGCGTCTTCCTTGGTGAAGTCCAAGGTGTAGCCACCTGCGACGTCGACAAGCTGGTTTTGCAGACGGATGTTGGCGAAGGTGCCACGCATCATCACCTCGTGGTTACCACGACGGGAACCCAGCGAGTTGTAATCGTTGCGCTCCACACCGTTGGCGTCGAGGTACTGAGCAGCCGGGGTGCCGGGCTTGATGGAAGAAGCGGGGGAGATGTGGTCGGTGGTGACCGAGTCGCCCAGCTTAGCCAGCACGCGTGCGCCCTTGATGTCCTCTACCGGCTTGGGCTCTACTTCCATGCCATCGAAGTAAGGAGCCTTGCGGATGTAGGTGGATTCCTCATCCCACTCGAAGGTCTTGCCGGTGGGGATGTCGAGGTTCTGCCACTGCTCATCGCCCTTGAATACGTCGGCGTAGTCAGCCTCGTAGAGCTCGCGGGAGATGGCCTCTGCGATGGTCTTTTCGATCTCCTCGGTGGAAGGCCAGATGTCCTTCAAGAAGACATCGTTGCCATCCTGATCCTGGCCAAGTGCTTCGTTTTCGAAGTCGAAGTCCATGGTGCCTGCGATGGCGTAGGCGATGACCATGATCGGGGATGCAAGATAGTTCATCTTCACATCCGGGGAGATACGACCCTCGAAGTTACGGTTACCCGACAGCACTGCGGTTGCGGCCAGATCGTGCTCGTTGATGGCATCCGAGATCTCCTGCGGGAGGGGACCGGAGTTACCAATACAGGTGGTGCAGCCGAAGCCGGAGAGGTAGAAGCCGAGAGCCTCAAGATCCTTCCAGAGGTCTGCACGCTGGTAGTAGCCATCAACAACCTGGGAGCCAGGAGCACAGATGGTCTTCACCCATGGCTTTGCCTTCAGGCCCTTCTCGGCGGCCTTGCGGGCAATCAGGCCTGCACCAATCATCACCGAGGGGTTCGAGGTGTTGGTACAAGAGGTGATCGAAGCGATGGCAACCATGCCGTGGTCGATGGTGAACTCGCCACCATTAGGCGACTGCACAGTAACCGGCTTGGACTGGCGGCCCTTGGCGTTAGTAGCCAGGGTCTCGCCGTGGCCCTCGCGGGAGGAGTTGAAGCTCGGTGCGAGGTTTTCTTCGTCACCGTTTTGGTCCTCGCCCTCGGAGCCCATGCGTACAGCCTGGAGGCCTTCGTCTTCCTCGCAGATTTCGCCATCGGCGTAGGTGGGCAGATCCTTGCGGAACTGCTCCTTAGCCTCAGACAGCAGGATGCGGTCTTGGGGGCGCTTGGGGCCTGCAATGGAGGGAACCACGGTGGAAAGGTCCAGCTCGAGGTATTCGGAGTACTTCGCCTCGGGAGCGTCCTGCTCAAGCCACATGCCTTGTGCCTTGGCATAGGCCTCGACGAGCTTGATCTGCTCTTCGGGGCGGCCGGTGAGGTGCATGTACTTGGTGGTCTCTTCGTCGATCGGGAAGATCGCACAGGTGGAGCCGAACTCGGGGCTCATGTTGCCGATGGTGGCGCGGTTTGCCAGCGGAATGGACTTCACGCCATTGCCGTAGAACTCAACAAACTTTTGCACCACGCCGTGCTCGCGCAGCATCTCGGTGATGGTGAGTACCACGTCGGTAGCGGTCACGCCGACCGGGATTTCGCCGGTGAGCTTGAAGCCAACAACCTTAGGAATCAGCATGGACACAGGCTGGCCGAGCATGGCAGCCTCTGCCTCGATGCCGCCAACGCCCCAGCCGAGGATGCCCAGGCCGTTTTCCATGGTGGTGTGGGAGTCGGTGCCGATACAGGTATCGGGGTAGGCAAGGCCGTTGTTGTCGAAGACCACGCGTGCCAGGTACTCGATGTTTACCTGGTGCACGATGCCGGTTCCGGGGGGAACCACACGGAAGTTGGAGAAGTTCTCTGCGCCCCAACGCAGGAACTGGTAGCGCTCTTCATTGCGCTCGTATTCAATCTCGACGTTCTTTTCCAAAGCGTCGGAGGAGCCGAAGGCTTCGACGATCACGGAGTGGTCGATCACCATTTCGGCGGGGTTGAGGGGGTTGACCTGATCGGGGTCGCCGCCCAAGGTCTTCACGGCCTCGCGCATGGTGGCAAGGTCGACCACGCAGGGCACGCCGGTGAAGTCCTGCATGAGCACACGCGCGGGAGTGAACTGAATTTCCACATTCGGCTCAGCCGAGGGATCCCACTGTGCAAGCGCCTCGATGTGCTCGGTTGTAATGTTGGCGCCGTCCTCGGTGCGCAGAAGGTTCTCGGCGAGAACCTTCAGGGAGTACGGCAGCTTCTCCAGGCCATCAACAGCATTGAGGGCGAAGTAGTCATAGGACTTATCGCCAACCTCAAGCTTTTGCTTGGCGTTGAAGGAGTTCTTGCTTTCAGTCACAGTGAGCTCCAGTTCCTTATCGTGAATGTTGTTTCAAAACCCGAACCCCCAGCAAGGTGTGCTGGTTTGCGAGCTTACGGGCGCTGCAACATCATCGCCTCGTAGCACTAAGCCTAGCGCGTAAAAGCGGGTGCAGCGTCGCCTGACGCGTATTTTAACAGTACGTTCGTTCTGTTTGGGTTTACTAGCCCCATCTAGGTGATCGTGTCGCCTTCGGCTTCTTCCGGCGTTGCACGCCATTTTGGCGGCCAAGCTATGTAAAGCTGATCTACAACTTGCCTTTCCATATTGTTGTGGTGAAGGCAGCGGCAAAAGATTAGGCCTGGTCCAGACCGGGCATTGAACGAGCAGGGGAGCTAGGTTGACCACTCCGCAGGAATACTTCGATCGCTTTCAAGAGCCTTTGAAGGATCATGACGTCGTCTTGGAATCTCCCAATCCCGCCTTGCAAGAAGAGTTGCAGGGCATCGTGGATCAGATGCAGGATCGCCCCTTTGGCAACATGGAAGTGCTGGTGCTAGACGATGTAGGCCAGCGCAGCGATGTATTTAGGGATCTGGCCACCAAGCTGCAGGATGCACACGATGTAGACACGGTGGTGGTGAAGTCGCCAGATCTTGCCGTGATTGTCAGTGATGAACTCACCCGCGCGCAGATCGAGTCCTTGCAGCCGCCGATGTCTAATGAGCCCAATAGTGCGGTGGCGTTGCAGGCCATGCCGCATTTGCTCGATGAGGACCCGGTGCCGGGTATCACCATGGTGGGAATTACCGGCATTGCCATTGTGCTCACCGCCGGTGTGACTTTCCTGCGAGCAAGGCGCAGCGCGCACTAACTTCCCCTTCATAGCCCACGGTCTTAAGTCAAGGCTGTGGGCTTTTCTTTTGCCTTTTTAGCTTTTCGACGTTCCTCTAAGCGGGGTTGCCACGCCGATAATCTTCCAAAATGTGACCAACGATACATTTATGACGTTTTGATAACAGTTTCCGCGGGTGAGCACCGTATTGCCGTCTAGATGTTGGAGTTGAGTACCAATGTTACTGGGGTGATCTGGAGGGGAAGATGCAGACAAAGTGGCCAATGTGTTTTATGGTTCAGCTATCGGCTCGTGAGTCGACTGTAGAACCTTGACTTTCAACTTCAGATGTCGCGCATGTGGGGAAGCACGCAGTGAGATCTCAAGACACAAAGGCATGTTCGCGGTTGCCTCAACGAGCTGTGCAACGTGTACAACCTGCTCGGAACAGCGCTGAATGCTTAACTCACGCCTGCCTTTTACTCTCGGCGGAGCCTTCTGCGTGTGGGCCGTGCGAACAGGAGAATTTGTGTCAAGCTTTGCGTCGAAGTACCCCGCGGTTCGCGTGGCAGCAGCACTTACGCTTTCGACCTCGCTCGCAGTAAGCACCGCGTTTCCCGCAGGTGCTGAGCCGAGGAACCCCTCTGATACGGAAATCGCACAGGCCACCACCGAGGCAGGTCAGGCAGAGGGTCGCGTATCCAGCCTTGTCAGCGAGGTAAGTTCCTCCGATGCCGAGATCTCCCAACTCGAAATGGAGATGGGTGGTTTACGCGAGTCGGTAAACAAGGCACTGGTGGATTACCACGATGTCGAAACCTCCGCCGAGCAAGCACGCGAAGGCGTCAAGCGCGCCCGCGCGAATCTGGACAAAACTCAAGCGGAAATCGAAGAAGCCCAAAAGGTCCTCGACGAGATCTCGCGTTCGGAGTACCGCCGTCAAGGTGGCAACAACCGCGGAGTCTCTGAATTAGCTGGTGCAGAAGCCAGCGAAGATGCTCTCGACCGTCAGACCTTCAAGCGCGTGAATGCTGAAAAGCAGCGGGAGACCGTCGAAAAGCTCGATAAACTGCGCACCGAGCAGGCCAATGAGGAATCCAGGCTGCGCGAGGCACGCAACATTGCCGAAGACCGCGAGCAGATTGCCAAGGAGAAAAAGGACGAGGCCGAGGCCCGGATCGAAGATGCCTCCAAGCAGCTCGACCAAAACATCCGTAAGCGCGCCGAACTGGTGGCAGAACGCGATCGTGCCCAACGAGAGCTGGATAAGGCCCGCGGTACCGTAAGCGCCTTGGAATCCGACCGCAAGGAATACCAGGACTACATCAAGGCCGAAGAAGAGCGTAAGAAGGCCGAAGAAGCCGCCAAGGCCGCCGAGGCAGTCAAGCAGAAGGCCCTGGAAGAACAGCGCGCCAAGGAAGCGGCTGCGAAGAAGGCCAGGGAAGAAGCCGAGGCAGCACAGAAGGCGCAAGCCGAAGCTGAGGCGAAGAAGGCTGCTGATGAGAAGGCAGAGGCGGAAAAGAAGGCTGCCGCCGCCAAGAAGGCCGAGGCTCAAAAGCGCCTCGAAGCTGCAGAAAAGGCCGCCGAAGCAGCCAAGGCCAAGGTGGAATCCGAAGCTGAAAAGGCCGACGAGGCAAAGCAGGCACAGGAGACCTCTGAGGATAAATCCACTGAGGCAGCAGCCGCGCTCATCGAGGCATCCCAGCCCGATCACACCTCGCTTGAAGGCAATGGAGGCGGCAATGCCATCCAAAACCCTGAAGGCACCCAGGCCAGCGGCAACGAGGCCGTCGATAGCGTCCAGGTTGAGACGAACGAATCCGTTTCGGAGCAAGCCTCTGAAACGGTCACCGATGGATCTCGAAGCTCTCAAATTGAGACAGTGATTGCCCGCGCCATGTCGCAACTCGGCGTTCCTTACGCATGGGGTGGTGGCAACGCCAACGGACCTACCCGCGGTATCCGCGATGGTGGCGTTGCAGACTCCTATGGCGACTACAACAAGGTTGGCTTCGACTGCTCCGGCCTGGTGGTCTACGCCTTTGCGGGCGTGGGAATCGCACTACCGCACTACACCGGCTACCAGTATCAGCGTGGCACCAAGGTGGCACCTGCCAACATGCAGCGCGGCGACCTCATCTTCTACGGCCCCAATGCCGAGCAGCACGTGGCCATTTACCTCGGCGATGGCCAAATGATCGAGGCACCCCAATCCGGCTCCACCGTGCAGGTTTCTCCGGTTCGCTGGTCGGGCATGAGCCCCTATGTGGTTCGCATGATCTAAGCAGGGTCTAAGCAGGGCTTAAGAGCTTGCAGGTTTTAGGCGGGCAGTGACGCTTGATGCGCACTGCCCGCCTGTTGCTTTCCTTTTCTCAGTCTATGGCTTCAAGGTGGAACGACGGTAGCCACTTAGCCGCCAAGGCTGCAGGAAAATAGGCTGCCAAACTGGCGGGCAACCTGGTAGATACCAGCGATGTTGGTGTTCTAAGTGTCGGTGTTACCCTATTGAACATGCAGCAACCGGACGCGATTTCGCAGGCACAATTTAGCTCTTTTGAGGATATCGATGCACTGCTGGTGCTTTCCTTCGGCGGCCCAGAGGGCGTAGATGAAGTACGTCCCTTCCTTGAAAATGTCACCCGCGGCCGCGGCATTCCGCCTGAGCGCCTGGACGAGGTAGGCGAGCACTACTACCACTTCGATGGCAAAAGCCCGTTGAATGACCTCAACCGTGAGATCATCGCCAATGTCGAAGCGGAGCTTCAACGCCGCGACATCGATTTGCCGGTCTATTTTGGCAACCGCAACTGGAAACCTTTTGCCAACGATGCTGCCGAACAGATGGCGCAGGACGGAGTGAAAAAGGCCGCAGTATTCGCCACCTCTGCCTGGGGCGGTTACTCAGGGTGTAGGCAATACGGTGAAGATATCCAGGCAATGCGTGAGCATCTTGAGTCCGTGGGTGTGGAGCCCATTGAATTTCTGAAGCTGCGGCAGTTTTTTGATCACCCTACCTTCATTGATGAAGAAGTCGAAGTGGTGGAAAAAGCCTTCCAGCACTGGGGGCTGACACCAGAGGAAGCCAAAAATCAAGGCGTAAGGCTTGTCTTTACGGCGCATTCCATCCCGGTGGTAGCCAATGAACACTCCGGCACCCAAGCAGACGGTGCTCTATATTCGCAGCAAATCAACGAGGCAGCCCGTCTGGTTGCTCAACGCCTCGGCTTCGAAGACTACGACGTGGTATGGCAATCCGCTTCAGGTAATGGGAGGATCCCTTGGCTGGAGCCAGACATTGTCGATCACGCCACCGCATTGCGCGAGCAGGGTGTTGAGAAAATGGTCGTCTCGGCCATCGGGTTTATCTCAGACCACATGGAAGTGGTGTGGGATCTAGACCACGAGCTCCAAGATGCCGTAACACCCCTCGGATTAGAGGTAGTGCGCGCCGATACCATTGGCCATACCGACAGCTTTGCCGCCATGGTGGTGGATCTGATTGCCGAGTCTATTGGCGTGGATGCGCCGAAGCACTTAGGCAATGTGGCCTCAAAGGGCTGCACCCTCAATGGTGCTGCCTGCGAAGTGGGCTGTTGCCAAAGCCCAAAGCGCCCGGCCTAATACAGCACGGCTCAGCCAATAGCCACAAGCATTCCTAGATGCACCGGTGCATCGGTGCATCGGTGCTCAGCATCCAACAAATAGGGTTTTGCGAATGGCCAAAAAGCGTGTTTAAAAAGCTGGCAAACTCGGAGCATTTCAACACTCCTGAGCTGCCTATTCAGAAAGAGCTTGGAAACACCCAGCCACTAGGTCAGCAGATATTCAAATCGAGAAAAGGGTAGTAAATGGAGGTAGTTAGAACGATCGAAGGCGTTATAGCGACGCCCGATGATGATTCTTCTGGCGAGTTACGTAACCCGGTTTACTGCGTATTCTTCTGGACCCTTCAATCAGAGGAAACATTTTCGATTGACGATAGGTGCAGGATTTTCGACGCAGAAGATGTCTCCGAAGTTATCGAGTGGGCGAAGAGAAACTCTTCCGGGTACGACGGCTTTTCCGTACTGTTTCCTTCAAAATTTTTCACCGATGCTGGTGAGGAAATAGAAAAAATGTACGTCCTATATGGGGGATACCCTGAAGGCCTAGAGGTTTCTTCAGAACCAGATTTTAAGTGGACCATGAAACAGGTTTCTGACTCCTAAATTCCTAGGCCCTTGTTGTGCGCTCACCTCGTCGCAAGGCAGCAAGATCTAGTAACCAGGAAAGCATCTGCATCCGTTCTGTCCAATCCCCACACCCGTTGCCCCAAGCAATCCCACTGGCATGAGGCGGTGCCAGCAAGGCTAATTAGGCATACTCGCGGCCAAGCTCAATGGCGCAATACGCCACCGCGGCCATGCGGGCATCGCGAATGGCGTTGCCAATGCTGAGCAATTCCGGGTCAAAGCGGTGTTCACCGATGCCACTGAGCACCGTCTCTAGAATTGCTGAAGCATAGTCGGCTCGTGCAATGAGCTTGGCTGCACGTTCTGGGATCTCCGGCGGCAGACCCGGGGTTTCATAAAAATCCCTGAGCGTGCCTACCCGTAGCCTCGGCTGCTGCACCCCATCTAAGGCCATTCCGTGGGCGGCAATTGCATTGGCTGCGCGATCAATGGCGAGACGCAATTGGGTATCTGCATCACCGGGCATAAGAAAAGACTGCAGGTGCATCGGCACCTCTGAATCAGAAAACTCCCACTGCGTTGCACCGCGATGGTTATTGGGAATAGCTAGGGTTGCGCTGCCTGCCGGATCGTGGCGAAGCACCAAGGCCGCCGGTGCATCGAGGTGTGCAAGCAACGCCTGGCCTGGTCCTGGTAGCACCAGGCTCAGCCAGGGATAGCGCGAAGAAGGCGTGCAGTGCGCACGAAATTCCCGGAGCACATAGGCAATTTCGCTGCCATCTTCTAAGCGGTGCGGGCCACCAAGTTCGGCTAGGGCATCGATGGCTTCGTCTAAAGGCAACCTGCCGCAGACCCACTGCTGCACCCACAAGGCGATATTTTGGGCAGGGGAGTAGACATAGTATGGCGAGTGCATAGGCGAGTCATCCTAGCCGATAAAGTAGGCGGCTATGAGCTTTGACGACCGATACAGTGGCGACATCCTTGGCGGGCATCGACGGAAGCAGGCGCCCACCTTCCCAGAAGTTCCTGCTACCCCGGATCTGGTTGTTGAAGTGCTTGCCGACGGCTTCGTTGGAGCAGTGATCGCTTTCGAAAGAACCTATGACGGGGACTTCGTTCGCCTTGAAGATCGTTATGGCCAAGAGCGCCTGTTTAAGATGCGCCCGGGGGCCTTTCTTATCGACGGCCAGCGTGTCTCATTAACCCGCTATGTTCCAAAGGCGCAGCCGCAACGATCCAATTCTGGTTCGCGCAGAGTTGAACAACTAGAGGCAAAGGTGGCCCTGCCTTCTCGCATTTGGGTTGAAGGCGTGCACGATGCTGCGATCGTGGAAAAGATTTGGGGGCATGATCTTCGCGTTGAAGGGGTGGTAGTCGAGTACCTCGAAGGCCTTGATAATCTCCAGCAGCGCCTTGAAGAATTCCAGCCCACTGCCCAGCGGAGGGTGGGTGTGCTTGCCGATCACCTCATTGAAGGCTCCAAAGAAAGCCGCTTGACCGAGGCGGTTGGCCCCAATGTGCTGGTCACCGGCCATCCTTATATCGATATCTGGGCCGCGGTCAAACCCCAAAAGCTCGGGCTTTCTGCGTGGCCTGAGGTGCCCTATGGCGAAGATTGGAAGCAGGGCGTTTGCCGCCGGGTGGGCTGGTCTGATCCCAAGGAAGGCTGGCGACGGGTCTACCGCGCAGTAGAGACATTCCGCGACGTCGATGCCTCCCTCATCGGAGCAGTAGAGCGCCTGGTTGATTTTGTATGCAACCCGGAGTTGAGCAAGCAAGACCTGCTCTAAGGGCGAAGCATTAGGCTGCCCTACCGCAGTGATACCCCTATGCGTATCCTGGCACCTGTGGGAGCACTTATTTGGTTTGTCATTGCATTAGTGCTCGCCGGCCTAGAGATGTTTGCCGGTGAGCTCACTTTTCTCATGCTCGCAGGCGGCGCTCTGGCTGCCAGCGGGGTGGGGCTATTTGATGCACCGATGTACCTCGAAGTCATCGTTTTTGCCATTGTTTCCATCGCGCTCTTGGCGGTGGTCAAGCCTGTGGCTCGCCGCAGACTGCAACAAGCGCCTGCACTGGATACCTCCCCGCGCGCCGCTTTAGGGCAAGCAGCCGAAGTGCTTGAGCCAGTAGATGCTACCGGCGGCCAGATCCGCTTCGATGGCGGTATTTGGTCTGCGCGCACCTTACACGCAGACGAACACTTCGGCGTGGGGGAAGTGGTCAATGTTGTTGATATTGAAGGCACCACGGCTGTGGTGTGGAAAGGGATTTAGTCAATGGAAGGTTTAATCTTTATAGCCGTTCTCATAGCCCTGGTGGTGCTGATTTTGGTCAAGACCATCGTGGTGATCCCCCAGGGTGAGGCGGCGATCGTGGAAAGGCTCGGGCGCTATACGCGCACCATTTCCGGCGGCATTAGCCTGCTCGTGCCCTTTATCGACCGTGTTCGTGCCAAGGTGGATACCCGCGAACGCGTGGTGTCGTTTCCTCCTCAGGCAGTTATCACCCAAGACAACCTCACCGTGGCGATTGATACGGTGGTGACCTTCCAAATCAATGAGCCCGCCCGTGCCATTTATGGCGTTGATAACTACATCGTGGGTGTGGAGCAGATCTCCGTGGCTACGCTGCGCGATGTTGTCGGTGGCATGACCTTGGAAGAAACGCTGACCTCTCGCGAGGTGATTAACCGTCGCTTAAGGGGCGAGCTGGATGCTGCCACCACCAAGTGGGGCTTGAGAATTAGCCGAGTCGAGCTCAAGGCCATTGATCCGCCACCATCGATCCAGCAGTCGATGGAGATGCAGATGAAGGCCGATCGCGAAAAGCGCGCGATGATTCTTACTGCCGAAGGCCGCAGGGAATCCGATATCCGCACCGCCGAGGGCGAAAAGCAAGCAAAGATCCTTGCCGCTGAGGGTGAAAAGCATGCCGCAATTTTGGCTGCTGAAGCCGAGCGTGAAGCCACCATTTTGCGTGCCGAAGGTGAGCGCGCCGCGCGTTACCTAGAGGCCCAAGGTGAGGCCAAGGCCATTCAGAAGGTCAATGCTGCGATCAAGTCTGCGCAGGTTACTCCAGAGGTGCTGGCCTATCAGTACCTAGAAAAGCTCCCGGAGCTTGCCCAAGGAGAGGCCTCCACAATGTGGATGATCCCTTCGCAATTTGGCGATGCGCTTGAAGATTTTGCCAAGAAATTTGCCCAGCGCGATGAAGCCGGCGTGTTCCGCTATGAGCCAGTAGAGGTGGATAAGCGCAGCGAGGATATTGCCTCTGCGGACGACCATGAAGATTGGTTTAATACCCAATCCAACCCGGAAATTGCAGCGGCGGTTGCGGCTGCAAACGCTGTGGCGAATAAGCCGGTAGATGATGAGCCGCTTCAAGAACGCCCAAAGCAGCCAGAAGTAGAACAGCCGCAGGCGCCGCGCAACCTCGAAGCGGCGCCAGGTACTTCGGCTCAAGCAAGCAGCGAGTTGGAAGCCAACGACGCTGAATAGGCGCTATTGGCGCAAGGCTCGTTGCCACAAGCTCACTGCGAGCCCATAGCCTGATTGCTCCGCCTGCCAGCCAGCGGCTTGGAGGCGTTGGCTCATGGCTTGCTTAGAAATACCGAGCGAGGCTGCGGCCTCAATTTGAGTCAAACCTGATCGAACCAGTGAAGTAGCCTCACGGCCTTCGCTGGTTCTTTTTGATAGTAGAAATTGCAGCAGCGCAAAGGTCGCTTGGATATCGGATGAAAAACCCCCGGCGTCGATGTACACATGCCCTGCTCTTGGGCGAGCACCAAGTGCTCGTTGCGCCTTATATTCAGCCTCTATGCCACAGGCGGCGCCGATGGCCCAATCGCCAGCAGCAAGCAGCGCCATGGTGGCGTCGACAAGCCCTGAAGCCGTACTAGGTGAGGCAGCAATATCTTCTACCTGGTGCACCTGGAAGGTTCCTGCGCCTTCGAGGGTGGAAAGCGCCTGGGCCGAACGGCGCACCAACTCAGCGCGACGACGCTCGCGGCCACGATAGCGGGCGTAGATACCGAGCTCATTCATGCCCCAAGCCTAGCAAAAGTCTATGGTTCAGCCTTGACTGGCATGCGGGTATCCAGCAAGATGCCCAGCACGCCTAGGGCTGCAAGCATGACTACCGCAAGCAGTGCTACTGGGTTGGCGCTGCTAATTAAAGAATCGCCAAGGATGACGGTAATGACCGTCCCGGGCATCGAGCCGATCAAGGTGGCAAGGCTGAATGCAACCACACCCACGGCGCTAAAGGCAGCCGCGTAGTTCAGAATGGAAAACGGCACTGCGGCGATCATGCGCAGTGAGGTCACCGCTAACCAGCCGCGCTGCTCGAGACGGGCATTGATTTTGTCTAGTTGTGGGTGGCGAAGCAAGGGGATCACCACCGGGCCAAACAGGCTTCGCACCAATAGCAGCGACAATGCCGCCGAGCAGGTGGTGGCAGCTAGAGCCAGGGCAATGCCGAGCTTTGGGCCAAAGAGCACGCCGGCAGAAAGCGTCATTACCGTTCGGGGGATGGGAAACTGGGTGATTAGGACGTAGAGCAGGAAAAACAAGGCCGGAAACCAGGCGCCGGTAGACGTTGCCCATTGCTGGAGCGTGGCAAGGCTCGGGGCATCGACGAAGGCGACGATGACGCACAAGGCAATCACCGCGATGATCGCAGCAGCTTGACGCCAGCGAGGCCACACGGAAAAAGTGTTTAATCCATCACGGGCGGTGCCAAGAACTCGCCGAAAGAAACTGCTCACGCCAATTCACCTTAGACGGCTAGCTAAAAGAGTCGGCAAATATGCGGGAAGTTCTGTGGTCGGGCGTCTAGACTGTAGCCATGTTGTGAGATGCACGAATTCCCCGCGGATTCTGCGTCTTGCGTCACATAACAGCAAAACGTACTCAATAGCATCACGGTGTCGCACCAGAGGCAAGCCTCGTTCGGAGCGGCCGAACATTATGTGAGGGGAGTGGGTCTTACTCGTGACTGAAACACGATTCGCCCGAACCGAAGAATTTGAGGCCAAGGAGCAGGCTTGGTACCAAGCCGTTGCCAAGGTCTTTGCACGCGTACAAAAGAAAGACATTGCCGACGTCCCGCTGGACGTCTGGCGCAAGCTGGCAAAAACCACCTACGACGGCATTGAGGTTAATCCGCTCTACAACCGCGGCCAGGAATTGGAAGAACAGACCCTTCCAGGCACCTTCCCATTTACCCGCGGTGGCCAACGAGTAGGCACGGAAGAAGGCGTGGGCTGGGGCGTTACCGAAGCATTCGGCGCCAATGCCACCAATGAACAGGTGCTCAGCGCGCTGAACAACGGCACCACCAATATCGTTGCCTACGGCAACTGCGAGCTTTCCTCACTGCTGAAAGACGTCCTGTTTGAGCACGCCCCAGTTCGCCTGAACGCCGGCAAGCACACCGAGCAGCAGGCCGAGGCACTTCTGGAACTTGCCAAGGGCCAATCTGGTGCGCCAAAGCTGCTTGAATTCGGTGCATCGCCGCTAACTTCTGCCGTTGATGGCTCCGCGTCTGTGGATCTAGATACTGCCGTTGCATTGGCAACCAAGGCCAAGGAATTCGAGAATGTGCGCGCCATCTTGGTTGATGCCGTGTCCTTTTCTAACCAAGGAGCCACCGACGCCCAAGAGATCGGCCTTGCGCTTGCAGCAGGTGTGGAATACCTGCGTGCGCTCAACGATGCCGGTTTGAGCGTTGAAGAGGCATTGGATCAGCTTTCCTTCCGCTTCGCCGTCACCGATGATCAATTTGCTCAGATTGCTAAGCTGCGCGCCGCCCGTGCGCTGTGGGCTCGTGTGGCAGAGATCCTCGATGCGCCCGAGCACGGCTCGGCCCCACAGCACGCTCTGACTGCGCCTGTGATGTTTAGCCAGCGCGATCCTTGGGTAAACATGCTGCGTTCTACCGTCTCAGCTTTTGCTGCCGGTGTTGGTGGAGCAAGTGACGTAGAGGTGCTCGTGTTCGACTGGGCCATCACCGGTGGCCTGCCTAAGGTGTCTCGCACCTTCGCGCACCGCATTGCACGCAACACCAACCTGCTGCTGCTCGAAGAATCCCACCTCGGCCACGTGATCGATCCTGCCGGTGGCGCTTACTACGTTGAGCAACTCACCTCTGAAATGGCCGAAAAGGCCTGGGCCATCTTCCAGGAGATTGAGGCTGAGGGCGGTTTGCAAAAGACCGTTGAGGCTGGCAAGGTTCGTGAGCTGCTCGATGCGTCTCATGAGGCCGTGCGCAACGACATTGCCCACCGAGTAAAGAAGCTCACCGCCATCAATGAGTTCCCGAACCTCGCAGAGGCACCGCTTCCTGCTGATCTTCGCGTGGAGCCGAAGCACGTTCGCCGTTGGGCTGCTGAGTTCGAGGCGCTACGCAACCGCTCCGATGCCTTCATGGAAGTCAAAGGCCATCGCCCGCGCGCAGTGCTGATCCCGCTTGGTCCGCTGGCCAAGCACAATGTGCGCACCGGCTTTGTGGTCAACCTGCTGGGAACCGGCGGTATTGAGGCCTTGAACCCAGGCGAGCTCACCCCAGGCACCGATGCCTTTAATGAAGCCGCAAAGTCCGCACCGATTGCCGTGATCTGTGGCACCGATGCTGAATACGACGCCAATGGCGCAGCCGCTTTGGAGGCATTGCGCGAACAAGGCGTTGAAACGGTGTTGCTGGCAGGCGCACCCGGCCACGGCTTCGAGCCAGACGATTACTTGAACCTCAAGATCGACGCAGCCGCAACCCTTGCCGAGCTGCTCGAGAAGTTGGGAGCCTAAGACATCATGACCAAGATTCCGAATTTTGCAGACTACTCGGCTTCCGCTGAATCGCAGGATGCTGGCGATGCCCAGGCGCTGCGCGAGCAGGTATGGACCACACCCGAAGGCATCGATGTGCCACGCGTGTTTACCCGCGATGACCGCGACGACACCGTAGACGCCGAGCAGCTCGACTCCTTCCCGGGCATGCCGCCATTTATGCGCGGACCATACCCAACCATGTACACCAACCAGCCCTGGACCATTCGCCAGTACGCGGGCTTTTCCACGGCTGCAGAGTCCAACGCCTTCTACCGTCGCAACTTGGCTGCCGGCCAGAAGGGCCTTTCGGTGGCCTTCGACCTGGCAACCCACCGTGGTTATGACTCGGATAATGAGCGCGTGGTAGGCGATGTGGGTATGGCCGGTGTGGCCATCGACTCCATCTTGGATATGCGTCAGCTTTTCGAGGGCATTGACCTTGGTGCTGTGTCGGTGTCGATGACCATGAATGGTGCGGTGTTGCCCATTCTGGCGCTGTATATCGTTGCCGCCGAGGAGCAGGGTGTTGCTCCAGAGCAGTTGGCGGGCACCATCCAGAACGACATCCTCAAAGAGTTCATGGTGCGCAACACCTATATCTATCCGCCGAAGCCTTCGATGCGCATCATCTCCAATATCTTCGAGTACACCTCGATGAAGATGCCGCGCTTTAACTCCATTTCCATCTCCGGCTACCACATCCAGGAAGCCGGTGCTACCGCCGACCTTGAGCTTGCCTATACGCTTGCCGACGGCATCGAGTACATCCGTGCTGGTAAGGAAGTTGGACTCGATGTGGATAAGTTCGCACCGCGTTTGTCCTTCTTCTGGGGTATTTCCATGAATACCTTCATGGAAATTGCCAAGCTGCGTGCTGGTCGCCTCCTGTGGAGCGAGTTGGTGGCGAAGTTCGATCCGAAGAACCCGAAGTCTCAATCGCTTCGTACCCACTCTCAAACCTCCGGTTGGTCGCTGACGGCTCAGGACGTCTACAACAACGTTCCCCGTACCGCCATCGAAGCAATGGCTGCTACCCAGGGCCACACCCAGTCGCTGCACACCA
Organism: Corynebacterium pseudopelargi; assembly: GCF_003814005.1. Taxonomy (NCBI): domain Bacteria; kingdom Bacillati; phylum Actinomycetota; class Actinomycetes; order Mycobacteriales; family Corynebacteriaceae; genus Corynebacterium; species Corynebacterium pseudopelargi. The sequence goes on from NZ_CP033898.1 coordinate 1,185,378, forward strand.
ACGCACTCGACGAGGCACTGGCGCTGCCCACCGACTTCTCGGCACGCATTGCCCGTAACACCCAGTTGCTCCTGCAGCAGGAATCCGGCACTGTTCGCCCGGTTGATCCCTGGGCTGGTTCCTACTACATCGAGTGGCTTACCGAGCAGCTCGCAGAGCGTGCCCGCAAGCACATCGAAGAGGTGGAGGAAGCCGGTGGTATGGCTCAGGCCACCATCGAAGGCATTCCGAAGCTGCGCATTGAAGAGTCCGCCGCACGCACCCAGGCTCGTATCGATTCCGGCCGCCAGGCTTTGATCGGTGTGAATAAGTACGTGGTGGAAGAAGACCAAGAGATTGAAGTGCTCAAGGTTGAAAACACCAAGGTGCGTGCCGAACAGATTGCCAAGCTGGAAAAGCTGCGCGCTGAGCGTGACGAAGATGCCGTGCAAAAGGCATTGAATGCACTGACCGAGGCTGCTCGCAACGAGAATAAAGAGCCCGGCGATCTCGAGCAGAACCTGCTCAAGCTTTCGGTGGACGCTGCTCGCGCAAAGGCCACCGTGGGCGAGATTTCCGATGCTCTGGAAAAGGTCTTCGGCCGCCACGAGGCTGAGATTCGCACCCTTTCCGGTGTGTACAAGGAAGAAGTTGGCAAGGAGGGCAAAGTGGGCAACGTCGAGCGTGCCATCGCTATGGCTGATGCCTTCGAGCAAGAAGAAGGTCGCCGCCCCCGCATCTACATTGCAAAGATGGGTCAAGACGGCCACGACCGTGGACAAAAAGTGGTCGCCTCTGCCTACGCAGACCTTGGCATGGACGTGGATGTCGGACCGCTGTTCCAGACCCCGGCAGAAGCTGCTCAGGCGGCCGTGGATGCCGACGTGCACGTCGTGGGTGTGTCTTCGCTCGCCGCAGGTCACCTCACCTTGGTCCCAGCACTCAAGGAAGAGCTGGCCAAGCTCGGACGTGAAGACATCATGATCGTTGTGGGCGGCGTGATTCCTCCCGGCGATTTCCAGGAGCTTTACGACGACGGCGCGGTTGCCATCTACCCGCCCGGATCCGTCATTGCCGATTCCGCTATCGACATGATGAATAAGCTCGCTGCCCAGCTCGGCATTGATCTGCCCGAGCCAGAGCAAGCCTAGGGCACAACGAGGCAGCATGAAGTAAATGCGCTCCGTGAAAACGGGGCGCATTTCCTATTTCAGAAACTCCCGCTGTGTTGCACAATGGAAAGCGGAATATAGAAAGGATTGCGATGTCGGATTCCAATGAATTTCTCGAACACCACCTTGGCTCTTTGATGACCACCGCTGGCACTGATCTAGGCGAAGTCACCGCTGTAGCCCCCGAGGTGGTGAAGCGGGCTCGAAGAAGGATCGACGTGGACGAGCTCTTCGAGGGCGTGCGGGCCGGCAATCGCACCTTGATGTCTCGCGCTATTACCTTATTGGAATCCACCGCAGCCGCCCACAGGGTGCTCGCACAGGAACTGCTCGTGCGGCTCTTGCCCTTTAGCGGCAATGCGCTGCGTGTAGGCATTACCGGCGTGCCCGGGGTGGGGAAGTCCACCTTTATCGAGGCCTTAGGTATGCACCTGATCGGCGAAGGCAAAAAGGTGGCGGTGTTGGCCGTGGATCCTTCTTCTACACGCACCCGCGGATCCATTTTGGGCGATAAGACCCGCATGGCCAAGCTCGCGCGCGAGGACGATGCCTTTATCCGGCCTTCGCCTTCAGCCGGAACGCTTGGTGGTGTGGCAAAGGCTACCCGCGAATCGATGGTGGTATTCGAGGCCGCTGGCTTTGATGTGATCCTGGTAGAAACCGTGGGCGTGGGCCAGTCTGAGGTGGCTGTATCGCAGATGGTGGATTGCTTTACCTTCCTGGCATTGGCCGGCGCTGGCGACCAGTTGCAAGGCATTAAAAAGGGTGTGCTTGAGATGGCCGATCTGGTGGCCATTAATAAAGCCGATGGCCCGAACCTAAAAAACGCCAAGCGCGCAGCAAGGGAGCTGGGTGCTGCCATGCGGATGGTGCGCCAAGAAGATGAGCTGTGGCATCCGCCAACAATGACGATGTCTGCAGTGGAGCATCAGGGTGTAGATGAGTTTTGGAACCACGTACTCGAACACCACCAGGTGATGCTCGAATCTGGCCGCTTTGAACACAACCGCCGCGAACAGCAGGTGCAGTGGATGTGGTCGATGGTGCATGAGACGCTGTTGCAGCGTTTGAACACTAAACCGAAGGTGCAGGAGGTTCGCCAACTGGTGGAATCTCAACTGCGCGATGCCCACATCACGCCAACGCTGGCCGCTGAGCGTGTGTTGCAAGCCTTTGATGCACCTGAAGCTGAATAGATAGAGCAAAACACCGGAGACCTTTGCAGTCTCCGGTGTTTTTCGTTGTGCCCGAGGGGGGACTTGAACCCCCACGTCCATTAGTAGGACACTAGCACCTCAAGCTAGCGCGTCTGCCATTCCGCCACCCGGGCAGGGTGTGAAGCTTCAGCCTTTCGGCTGGGCACCTGCATTACTATAGGGTGCCTGATTGATCTAGACAAATTGCCTGCTCAAAGCATGAAAATGGTCAGGGTTTTGGAATGGGTGCCGTGCACGTTGCACGCATGGGTGAGCCAGGCCAAAGCGTGGGCAAGGAGGTAGTAATCGTCACAATAATCAGGTAGAAAAGGGGCTATGACTTCTTATGACGATCCACGATTCCCCGGCCCAGACCCTTATGCTCCGCTGAAAGATTTGCCGAGCTTCCCGCTGCACAGCGATGACTTCAATGATGGAGACAAGCTCCCAGAATCGCTCACGGCCGACCATAACGAGAACCCGCACCTGCGCTGGTCTGATCTTCCAGAGGGCACCAAGTCTTTGGCCATCACCTGTTTTGATCCAGATGCACCCACTGTCGCAGGGTTCTGGCACTGGGCTGTGTTGAATATTCCGGTAGAAGTAAGCGAGCTTCCTCACGGCAAGGCAGCCGAGGTGCTTGCTCAGTACAGCCAGGTGCTCACCCTCGCCGGCGATTCCGGCACGAAGGGTTACTATGGCGCCCAACCTCCGGCCGGCCATGGCCCGCACCGCTACCTTTTCGCGGTACACGCCGTGGACACCGAAGTGCTTGAGGTAGAAGAAGACAACACCCCCACGGTGTTGGGCTTCAATCTCTATTTCCATTCCCTGGGACGCGCAATTACCTGGGGTTGGTTCGAGAATGAGTAATGCCCTCAGAGTCGGTGGCGCCTTCGTTGCCGTAGGCGCGGCCCTCTTTTTGCTCACGCTGGTCCAGGTGCTCGTGCAGGGCTGGATGGTGCCATTTCCCGTAACCTGGTCGTTTATCGCCATCGTGCTCGCTGCCGGGTTCTTGGGTGCATTCGCTACCACCGATAAGCGCCAGCCCGGTTCCAGGGCACAAGTAAGCGCCCTTGCCTTAGCCGTAGGTCTGGTGTTTTTGGGGCGTTTGCTGCCTCAAGAGCCGTTGATGATCTGGCAGCAGTACTGGCTTCCCGCCTATGGTCTTGCCGCCATCGCCTGCGGTCTGGTGATCCGCCGCAGCACGCTTCGCTAGATCTGCCAGCCAAATACTGCAACGCCCCCGCTTAGATAACTAGCGGGGGCGTTGCTGTGCGCTTAGTCCTGGTCAATCCAGGGCAACTCGCTGCCAACTGCCTGAGCAATATTGTCAAGGCCATGTGCGCGTAGTTGCTCTGCGATGCCGAGGTGAATATCGCGGATCCAGTCCGGGCCACCGTAGATCATGCCGGTATAACCCTGCAGCAGCGTTGCCCCTGCAGCAATGCGCTCCCACGCCTGCTGCGGGGTGCTGATGCCACCTACACCAATGAGCACCAAATCCTCGCCCACACGGGCATAGAGGCGGCGAAGTACCTCAAGGGCGCGCTCTGCTACCGGCGGGCCAGAGATTCCGCCTGCGCCCATAGCCTCAACTTCTTTAGCATCGGTTTCTAGCCCTTCACGGCTAATCGTGGTGTTGGTGGCAACAATGCCGGCTAATCCCAGCTCGAGGGCAAGATCTGCCACGGCATCGACGTCTTCATCGCTTAAGTCCGGGGCGATTTTTACTAGCACGGGAGAGCTCGTGGCTTCTTGTACCGCCTGCAAAATCGGGCGCAAAGAACTCACGGCCTGTAAATCCCTAAGGCCAGGGGTGTTGGGGGAAGAGACATTGACCACCACATAGTCTGCAAGATTGCCAAGCAGTGATGCGGAGCGTTGATAATCGGCCACCGCATCTTCTGGGGCTACTACCTTGGTTTTGCCAATGTTGATGCCCACCACATCGCTGGCTGCGCGACGCCGCAGGTTGCCGGCAACTTCAGCGGCACCGACGTTGTTAAAGCCCATCCGGTTCAAAATAGCTTTGTCTTTTGGCAGGCGGAATAACCGGGGCGTGGGGTTACCTGGTTGGGGAGAAGCCGTAACGGTGCCGAGTTCTGCATAGCCGAAGCCGATGGCAGCCCAAGCATTTGGGGCTTCGCCGTTTTTATCAAAGCCAGCGGCAAGGCCTAGGGGGCGCTCGAAACGCACGCCGAAGACTTCCTGGCTCAGGATCTCATCGCGAACCGGCAAGACCTTGTGCAGCAGCCCCCTTAAGGGCGAGGCGCTTTGGACGGCTCCCATTCCCGTGGAGACGATGCCGTGGATCTGTTCGGGAGACATACGGAACATGCCCTTGAGCAGAAGACCGTAGGTTTTTTTGCGTAAGGGGTGGGATTCAACCATGGCAATGCAGACTTTCTCGTGAGCGAGGTGGCAAAAAGGAGGCGGTTATTTAAAGGATTTGCAATCCGGCACCAGAAGATGAACCAGCAACAGCAACACCATTATCAAGCACCACCAAACTGGTGGCATCGGCTACAGCATTGGCCTCGCGCTGCAGCTCTAGGGTGCCGCTTTGCGGCGAGTACACCATTACCTTGTTCTCGGCGGTAGCAATGGTCCAGGCCTGTTGATGCTTCTTATCCCAAGCCACAGCCCAGGGGCTATCGGGAGTGGGGATGGTCTGGTGCAGGCGAATGATCTCTTCTGCGCTATACAGTGCAAGCTGATCTCCGACGGTATCGCTGGCCAGCAATACGCCCTTGGTGCCCGCAGCGATCTGGCCTACGCCTGAACCAACGCGCAAAATGGGGCCTTGCTTATTGTCTTGCCAGTGCACATCTTGGATGATGGAGTACTCGCGATTAATGCGCACCACCGCATCGGGGGAATCGCCGTTTTCCACCACGATCATCTGATCGGTGGTTTTTTCCACCCCAACGCTTTTTGGGTCCTCGCCTTGGCGGTAGATCCAGATCTCTGCTTGTTGATCATCGCCGGTGATCAAGGTGCCATCGGAGGTTTGTACCGCCACGGTGGCAGGGTGCTCGAGCTTTTTGGTATCGACCTGGCCTTCTGGGGAGATGATTTTTACTTCATCCCCGCAGGCGCTGATAAACGCGTCTTTTGCTGCGGTCAGATCACCACAGGAGCTATCAAGATCTACGCTATGGGCCTGCTGGAAGTCCTTGTTTTCAATGCCGCCGAGAAGCAGCTTGCCTTGGGTGCGGATAGCCAGCGTATTGCCAATATGCTCGATATCTTCAATAGCCTTCATCGCAACCACCTCGCCATCGGGGTTGCTCTGCGTAGCAGAGGCGGCGGGGGTGGCGTTACCGACGGGAGCCTGATTGTCATCGGCGACTTCACTCACGCTTGTGCCGCAGGCAGCCAGCGTGATGGTGCTCAGTGCGATTCCAAGGGTCTTTGCAGCGATCTTCACAGCCGATAACACTACCAGCCGAAAGTTGGATTAGAGGGTGACGTCGTCAAGCGCTTTGGCAATGGCCCGGGGCAAGGTGACGTTCTCTGCTGCAATAAGCTCGGCGCACTGTTCTTCGGTGCGTGGCGTGGCCAAGATGCTTGACACTCCTGATTGGTGGCGCACCCACGCTGCTGCAGCAATGGCCATGGAAATGCCCAAGCCCTCGGCTGCGGTGCGCAAGGCCTCAACTACCGCCTCGCTGCCGGTAAGCAAGCCATGGGCCTCGGCGTAGCGCTGGGGATTTTCCTTAGCCTGGAATGATCGCTGATAACGCCCGCTTAATACCCCCTGGGCTAGGGGAGCACCAGCGATGATGCCAACTCCTAAATACTCAGCGGCGGGAAACAAATCGGTTTCTGGAGTGCGGTGCAAAAGGTGATAGGGAGTAATGGCGGCAACCACCGAGGGGCGATGGGTAAGTGCAAGCTGCCATCCCTGGTAGCCGCGCACCCCTGCGTATCGCACCTTGCCCTGGCGCACCACCTGTTCGAGGGTGTCGGCTACCTCAAAGGCTGGGGTGTGCGGGTCCCAGAAGCCCACGCTCCAAAGGTCAATGTGGTCGCGGCCAAGTGCTCGCAACATTGCGTCGAGCTGAGAGATGAGGTTGCGGCGCGAACAGTCCACGCGCCTTCCCATCGGTGCTTCGGGGTTGACTCCCGAAGCCACGGAGATGATGTCTTCAGCATCGAGCAAGCTAGACGCCATAGCAACGGCGCCAGGGGAGACGTCGACAAGCGTGCCTCCGGCATCCTTAAAGGTATGCACAATCGCACGGGCCTGATCCCAATCGGTGCCCTTGCCCCAGGTTTCGGTGCCAAGACCTAGGCTCGATACTCTTAAACCGCTGGCGCCAATCGTTGCTTCTCTCACGCTTAACCAGATTAGTAGTACGCTGCCCTACGTGATTGAACACAGCCAAACTTTGCATGCCGCAGCCACGAGCGATCTCTCCTGGGCTCAAACCATTGTGCTCTCTATCGTTCAAGGGCTCACCGAGTTTTTGCCCGTTAGCTCCTCCGGCCACCTTCGCATCGTCTCTGAACTTTTTTGGGGCGAAGATGCCGGCGCCAGCTTTACCGCCGTGGTGCAACTAGGCACCGAAGCCGCGGTGCTGGTGTACTTTGCCAAAGATATCTGGCGCATCCTCAAAGCCTGGTTCCAAGGCCTTGCAGATAAGAGCAAGAGGAACTTCGATTACCGCATGGGCTGGATGGTCATCGTAGGCACGATCCCGGTTTCTTTGATGGGCGTGTTGTTCAAAGACGCAATCCGTGAAGGCGCGCGCAACCTCTGGATCACCGCGAGCGTGCTGGTGCTGTTTTCCTTCGTGTTTATCTTGGCTGAAAAGCTCGGCAGCAAACGCCGCGATTTTGAGCAGCTCACCATGAAAGATGCAATCATCATGGGTTTTGCCCAGTGCCTGGCCTTAATCCCTGGTGTTTCTCGCTCCGGCGGCACCATTTCTGCCGGTCTGTTCGTCGGCCTCAATCGCGAGGTAGCCGCGCGCTTTAGCTTCTTGCTGGCCATCCCCGCAGTGCTTGCCTCGGGGCTTTTCTCACTGCCAGACGCCTTTAACCCTGAAGCTGGCCAGGCGGCCTCGGGAGCTCAGCTTTTGGTTGGCACCGGCATTGCCTTTGTGTTGGGTTATGTCTCCATTGCTTGGTTGCTCCGCTTTGTTTCTCACCACTCCTTTGCCTGGTTTGCGGCTTACCGCATCCCGGTTGGCCTTGGTGTGATGGCGCTGCTCGCCACAGGCGTGCTCCAGCCGATCTAGGCCAACGCCAGGGCTTTTTATCGGCGCGCCTGCCTCAAGGCAGTGCTACCTATGGTCCTCGCTGTAACTCTTTTAGCCCGATGCAATACAGTGGTTGGCATGCATTCTTGGCCCAAGCCCGAAATAGCCACGCTGGATTTCTCCGTTCCTCCGCTGCGTTTATATGATTCCGCCGATCAGCGCATCAAGGAAGTTGAGACGGACCAACAACCGCTCGGGGTATATGTGTGCGGTATTACTCCCTACGATTCCACGCACCTTGGGCACGCTGCGACGTATTTGAGCTTTGATTTGGCCATTCGGCACCTGCTTGCTGCAGGCCACCAGGTGCATTACGTGCAAAACATCACCGATGTTGATGATCCGCTCTTTGAGCGTGCTGCGCGCGATGGTGTGGATTGGCGCGAACTTGGCACAAGCCAAATCGATCTATTCCGCTCCGATATGGAAGCCTTAAGCGTGATCCCGCCGCAGGATTATATCGGCGCGATGGAAAGCGTGGATGAGGTGGTGCGCATGGTCCAACAGCTCTTAGATGCAGGGGCCGCGTACATCACCGAGGGCGAGTATGCCGATATTTATGCCTCGATTGAGGCCACTGATCACTTTGGCTACGAGTCCAATTACGACCGCGCCACCATGGAAACCTTGTTTGCTGAGCGTGGCGGCGATCCAGAGCGTCCGGGTAAACGCGATCCGCTCGATGCACTGATTTGGCGTGCGGCACGAGAAGGCGAGCCCTCCTGGGATGCGCCCTTTGGTGCCGGCAGGCCCGGTTGGCATGTGGAATGTTCTGCCATCGCCACCAACCGCCTTGGCAAGCACTTTGCTATCCAAGGTGGCGGGGCGGATCTGAAGTTCCCGCACCATGAATTCTCCGCTGCCCATGCTGAGGCTGCGCTGGGGTGTCCTCGCATGGCTGGCCACTATGCTCACGCCGGCATGATCGCCCTTGATGGGGTCAAGATGAGCAAGTCGCTTGGCAATTTGGTGTTTGTATCCAAGCTCACGGCAGCCGGCCACGATCCGGCGGCGATTCGCCTTGGTGTGTTTGCTGGGCATTATCGCTCGGACAGGGATTGGTCCGATAGCGTGCTTGAGACTGCAGAGCAGCGCTTATCGCTATGGCGTGAGGCCTGCTTGAAGGCCGAAGATGCCCAGGCAGCAGCACAGCTTTGCCAGCAGGTGGCGCAGGCTTTGGCCAATGACTTAGATACCCCGGCCGCCATCGAGCTTATCGACGCCTGGGCGCGCACCACACTTGACTCACAGGGCCAAGCTGCAAGCAAGCAGCACGCACCTCGAATTGAGCAATCGGAGCTATCGCCTGCTGGCCTCAAGGTAGTGGCATGTGCTGACGCGCTACTTGGCATCAAACTCTAGGAGGAACGCATGAGCACCACCCCCGAAGCACAGATTGACGCTTGGATCAGCAGCCTGGAGGAATTCGCCACCGGCACCTACCTCAAGCCGGAAGAGCGCACCTTTTGGGAACCACCTTTTGCCGTAGAAGCGCTTGAGCAATTGCGCGAAATTTTGATGGGTTTTGTGCGCGAGCAAGGCCTTGCCCAAACGCCCGAAAAGCCCACTAAGCCCCAAAGCCTCGATGCGGAGGCCTTTGATGCTGGGCTTAAGGATCTGGAACGCAGCCTGCTTGAATTTAATTCTCAGCACTTCGATGCCGTGATTGAACCCGAAGAGCACGAAGAATTAAACCAGCTCATTGCCCAAATTGCTCGCTACGGTGGGGTAGAGGTTGCACACTTAGACGCCTTCCCGCTTTTTGAAGAAGAATAGGGCGGGCTTGGGGTTCGAGCCCACAAACATACTAAGCTGTCTACTCGATGACTACCGCGAGCACTGCACAGCAATCTGAATTCCTCGACGCGCTCCAGCGCCACGTTCTCATCGGCGATGGCGCCATGGGCACCCAGCTTCAAGGTTTCGAGCTCGACCTCGAAAAAGACTTCCTGAACCTCGAGGGCTGCAACGAAATTCTCAACCACACCCGGCCTGATGTGGTGGGCAGTATTCACCGAGCCTATTTTGAGGCCGGTGCCGATTTAGTAGAAACCAATACCTTCGGCTGTAACCTTCCCAACCTGGCAGATTATGACATCGCAGATCGCTGCCGTGAGCTTGCCTATAAAGGCGCCAAGATCGCCCGCGAGGTGGCCGATGATTTAGGTCCTGGCCGCGATGGGATGCGCCGTTTTGTGGTTGGCTCTTTAGGCCCTGGCACCAAACTGCCCTCCCTCGGGCATGCTCCCTTTGAACGCCTGCGTGATTACTACCTTGAGGCTGCCCTAGGCCTGGTAGAAGGCGGTGCTGATGCCATTTTGATCGAGACGGCTCAGGATCTGCTCCAGGTCAAAGCCGCGGTGCATGGTTGCAAGCTCGCCTTCGAACAGCTCGGTACAACCCTGCCGCTGATCTGCCACGTCACCGTGGAAACCACCGGCACTATGTTGTTGGGCTCGGAAATCGGCGCGGCGCTGACCGCCATTGAGCCTTTGGGCGTAGACATGATTGGCCTAAACTGCGCTACCGGCCCCGATGAGATGAGCGAGCACCTTCGCTATCTTTCTCAAAACGCCAATATGCCAGTGTCGGTGATGCCCAATGCCGGCCTGCCGCAGCTTGGACCCAATGGCGCTGTGTATCCGCTGGGTGCAGAGGGTTTGGCCGATGCACTGTACCGATTTGTAGAAGACTATGGCTTGCGCATGGTCGGCGGCTGCTGTGGTACCACCCCGGAGCATATTGCTGCGGTGCGCGATGCCGTGGTGGGCAAGGCAACACCTGCAGCGCGCAAGACCCCTGAGCTTGATTCGGTGTCTTCGCTCTACAGCTCGGTACCGCTGAGCCAAGATACCGGCATCACCATGATCGGTGAGCGCACCAACGCCAATGGCTCCAAGGCCTTCCGCGAGGCCATTTTGAGCGGCGATTGGGAAACCTGCATTGATATTGCCAAGCAGCAAACCCGCGATGGCGCCCACATGATTGACCTCTGCGTGGATTATGTTGGCCGCGATGGCACCGAGGATATGGCCAAGTTGGCCTCCTTGATTGCTACCAGCTCCACCTTGCCGGTGATGATCGACTCCACCGAGCCTGAGGTAATTCGTACTGGCCTGGAACACCTCGGTGGTAGGTGTGCGGTGAACTCGGTGAACTTTGAAGATGGCGATGGCCCGGATTCTCGCTATCAAAAGATCATGGCCTTGGTGCAGCGCCATGGCGCCGCCGTGGTGGCATTGACCATTGATGAGGAAGGCCAGGCTCGTACCGCCGAGCATAAGATCCGCATCGCCGAACGCCTGATTACAGATATCACCGGTACCTGGGGCTTGAGTGAGCAAGACATCATCGTCGACTGTTTGACCTTCCCCATCTCTACCGGCCAGGAAGAAACACGTCGCGATGGCATCGAAACGATCGAGGCGATCCGCGAGCTGAAGCGCCGTCACCCGAAGATTCACACCACCTTAGGCCTTTCCAATATCTCCTTTGGCCTGAACCCTGCGGCGCGCCAGGTGCTGAATTCGGTGTTCTTGCATGAGTGCGTGGAAGCTGGTTTGGATTCTGCGATTGCGCACAGCTCCAAGATTTTGCCCATGAACCGCATTGAGGATCGCCAGCGCGAAGTAGCCCTGGATATGATCTACGACCGCCGCACTGAGGATTATGATCCGCTGCAGGTGTTCATGGAGCTTTTCGAAGGCGTTTCAGCGGCCTCTTCGAAGGATGCTCGCGCCGAGGCGCTTGCCGCCATGCCGCTGTTTGAGCGCATTGCACAGCGCGTGATCGATGGCGAGAAAAACGGCATCGAGGCCGACCTCGACGCAGGTATGAAGGAAAAGGAACCGCTGCAGATCATCAATGAGGATCTGCTTGAGGGCATGAAAACGGTGGGCGAGCTCTTTGGCTCTGGGCAGATGCAGCTTCCCTTCGTGTTGCAATCGGCTGAAACCATGAAGCATGCCGTGGCCCACCTCGAGCAGTTTATGGAGGCCAAAGACGACTCCGGCTCCAATGGCACCATCGTGATCGCCACCGTTAAGGGCGATGTGCACGATATTGGTAAGAACCTCGTAGACATCATTTTGTCTAATAACGGCTTTAACGTGGTCAATATCGGCATCAAGCAACCCATTGCCAATATTTTGGAGGCGGCAGAAAAGCACGATGCGCACGCCATCGGCATGTCGGGGTTGTTGGTGAAGTCCACGGTGATTATGAAAGAAAATCTCCAGGAGATGAATGCCGTGGCGAAGGCCCATTTCCCGGTGATCCTCGGTGGCGCTGCGCTCACCCGCGCCTATGTTGAAGACGACTTAGCTGAGATCTATGAAGGCGATGTGCACTACGCCAAAGACGCCTTCGAATCTCTCAGGCTGATGCAGGAGTTCATGGCCAGGATCAACGGCGATGCTCCGGCGGTGGATTCTGCCGAGGCCATCAAGACCCAGGAAAAGCGCGAAGAGCGCAAGGCTCGCCGCGAGCGTTCCAAGCGCATTGCTGCAGAGCGCAAGGCACAACTTGAGCCAGTGGAGGTACCGGAGCGTTCCGCCGTGGCCCGCGATGTGCCGGTGGCAACGCCACCATTTTGGGGATCGCGTGTGGTCAAGGGCATCCCCTTGGCTGATTATCTGCCGCTGTTAGATGAGCGCGCTTTGTTCATGGGCCGTTGGGGCTTGAAGGGCACTCGTGGTGGCGAGGGCCCAAGCTATGAGGAGTTGGTAGAAACCGATGGCCGCCCAAGGCTTCGCTACTGGCTTGATCGCCTCAAGGCAGAAGGTGTGCTCGATCATGCCGCGTTGGTCTATGGCTTCTATCCTGCCGTTTCGGAAGGCGATACGGTGATCCTTCTTGCCGAGCCGGATCCGAAGGCTGCCGAGGTTGCTCGTTTTGAGTTCCCACGCCAGCAGCGCGGAAAGTTCTTGTGCATTGCCGATTTCATCCGGGATCGCGAATTGGCTGAAGCAACCGGCCAGGTGGATGTGTTCCCCATGCAGTTGGTCACGATGGGCCAACCCATCGCAGATTTTGCCAATGAGCTTTTTGCCGCGGATAACTACCGAGATTATTTGGAGGTTCACGGCGTAGGCGTGCAACTGACCGAGGCGCTTGCCGAATACTGGCACTCGCGTATCCGCCAAGACTTGGCCTTAAGCGATGGCACCTCCGCAGGCGATGAAGATGCCGAGAACCCCGAGCGCTTCTTCAACCTCGAATACCGTGGGGCCCGCTATTCCTTCGGCTATGGCTCCTGCCCGAATCTGGAAGACCGCGCAACGCTGGTTGAGTTGCTTGAACCTGAGCGCCTTGGTGTGAGTTTGAGTGAGGAGCTTCAGCTTCATCCTGAGCAATCCACCGACGCCTTCGTGCTGTATCACCCAGAGGCAAAGTACTTCAATGTTTAGCGCCATGATCTGGGACATGGACGGCACCCTGGTCGATTCCGAACCGCTTTGGGCCAGGGGCACCTTTGCGATGAGCGAGGCCATGGGCAAAAGGCTCACCCCTGAGCTGCAGGCTCAGACGGTTGGGGCGAGTTTTAGCTACACCGCGCGCCTGTGTGCCGAGCACGCTGGTGTAGAGCTTTTCGACGAAGCGTATTGGCGCCGCTTTGCCTTTGAGAACATGCGCAAGATGTTCTCAGAAGAACTGACACTGCGCCCGGGTGTGGCCACGATGCTGCAACGCTTCAAAGCCTCCGGGGTGCCCATGGCCATTGCCACTAATACAGAACGCGAGGTAGCCGATGCCGCCATTGCGTTTCTGGGTGCGGAGCTGTTTCAAGCCACGGTGTGTGGCGATGAGGTGCCTCAAGGCAAACCGGCACCCGATATCTATCACCGCGCCGCCGAATTGCTTGGTGTAGCTCCTTCGCAGTGCTTGGTCTTTGAAGATTCCCAAGCAGGAATGCGTGCAGCTTTGGCCGCGAAGGCAACGGTGGTGGGCTTACCTGAGCGCGAGGAGGATCTTGTGCAGGGAGCTGCCTCGATGCGAGCACTGGTGGGCGGGATCGACTTTGATTTTGATCAGGCCGGAGATCTGGCGTTTTGGTGTGATGCCCTGCAAATGGGGGACTAACGCCTGAAGTGGATCCAAGAAGGTGGCATACTTAGCCATCGTGAAAAACTTCGATTCCCTGTTTGAAGAGCTCCTAGATCGCGCCGAGACCCGCCCGGAGGGTTCCGGCACCGTGAAAGCACTGGATGCAGGCATTCATACCCTGGGCAAGAAAGTGATTGAAGAAGCCGGCGAGGTGTGGCTGGCTGCCGAGCACGAATCTGATGAGGCCTTGGCTGAGGAGATCGCCCAGCTTATGTACTGGTCTCAGGTGATCATGCTCAAGCGCGGTCTGCGCCCGGAAGATATTTATAAATACCTCTAAAGAGAAAGGCCCGAAGCACGTGCTGAAGGTTGCTATTCCCAATAAGGGTTCATTGTCTGAGGCTGCCTCGGAGATTCTCAAAGAAGCCGGGTACGTCGGCCGAGGTGAGTCGAAGATGCTCACCGTATTGGACAAGGCCAACGACGTTGAGTTCTTTTTCCTGAGACCCAAAGACATCGCAATTTATGTTGCAGGTGGGCAGCTTGATTTAGGTATCACTGGCAGGGATCTTGCGGCTGATTCCAAGGCGGACGTGGATGAGGTGATGACCTTAGGTTTCGGCGCATCGACCTTCCGCTATGCCGCGCCTAAGGACCAAGCGTGGGACGTCGAAAAGCTAGAAGGCAAGCGGGTTGCTACCTCCTACCCGAATCTGGTGCGCCAAGATCTTGCGCGCCGCGGGATTCAGGCGCAGGTGATTCGCTTAGATGGTGCGGTGGAGATTTCCATCAAATTGGGTGTGGCTGATGCCATTGCCGATGTGGTCTCTACTGGCAGAACCTTGCGCAAACAAGGCCTGGAGCCTTTTGGCGAACCTTTGGTGGATTCGCAGGCCGTGGTGGTAGGCCGCAAGGGCGTTGAGGTGAATCAGGAACAGAAGGTGTTCTTGGCGCGTTTGCA